>NZ_BLYC01000004.1 GCF_019721995.1 Bathymodiolus japonicus methanotrophic gill symbiont
CCGTAGGGCCGTTGTTTTGTCGGAGTCTGAGCGTTAGCGAAGGTGGAGACAAAATAAAAGGCCATCCGACACGGCGTCAAGTCATTTGGAGCCTATGTTCCGACCCCTTGTTGGGTCGGGACGAGGTGACGAGGACGAATCGGGGCCGCCGGAGGCATAAGTGGTCGCGTTAAGTTTTTGCCGCTTGCTTGGGCTGGGATGCCCAAAACAAGCTTTCGCAAAAATAGCGACTCCCCGCAGGGGCTCAATATTTGCGTGACTATTAATCAGATGAAAGCTAAGCGTAGCGATAGGCTGCTGGCAGGCTAATATAATCAAGGATATGCACAAGGCAAGCATCATAGCCCGTACTAAAATAGCCCGTAACTCTACCGGATCATCAGCGCCAAATGCTTGGGCGCTAAGACCTGACGTGCCCATGCGCAAAAAGCCGAAGCCCCAGAAAAGGAAATTGAATATCAACCCTGCAAGTGCAACGGCACCAAGGTAATTGGCATTATCCAGATGCCCCATCACCGCAGTATCGACCAAGCCTAATAATGGTGTAGAAATATTGGCAATTATCATCGGTAAGGCAAGTTGCCAAACCTGTCGATGATTAAAGCACTGCTTATTCAAAGATCGGACAAGTAGTTGTGAGCATATGTTGAGTTATGACAACTTAAACCATCAGTGTTCCCATTATCTGAAGTTTCCCAATAACTATTTATGGTAAAATTGAAACTATGCTACAACTATATGAAAAAAATAGTCTTTTCATTCGTTTCAAATGCTATTGCCTAAGGGGAATTAAGTAGGGGTTTGCTATAAACATGGCAAAACCACCTAAAATAAACCTCGATACACCAGCATTGTGTATTTCAGCTACTCAATAATTGGGAAACTTCAGCCCATTAAAAGAAGAAGCACCTAAACAAAGCAGCCTATAACCTACCTGAAGGTAGCACCACTCGAACGCTGAAAATCATGGAAACGGAGCTTAGCGAAGTGGTGATTTTTAGTCCCTGATAGGCGACAGGGCAATTCGCTGATTCGACGTGTGCTAGCAGCACGCGAGAGGAGCAAGAATTGCATTCCGAATAGCCGTCCAGCCAGTGAGGTAGTAATGACGAAGCGGCTTTTGTGCGTAGTCGTTGCGGACGCAGGGCGTTCAGGGCATCTCCCATCCGCTGCGTAGGTGAACGAATTATGGCGACAGGAGTCCCGGAATTTCGTGAGGTAGCATGGCGCGCCTGGTGATTCCTTATTTTAGTTAAATTAATTTACCTTTGGTACTTAGGTAACTCGCAACAAATAATCCACCTACCTTGCTTGTCTTTTTGTCCGTCTTCTGTGTTGTAGAAATAGTTACGTAGCCTGCTATGCGCCGTGCCTACGCCTTGAAGGCGAACAAAAATCCTGCGCAATATTGGTAGGTTATTTATTGCGTGTTACCTTACTTCACTAAACTTAGCAACACCCCGGCAGCAACCGCAGAACCAATAACTCCGGCCACATTAGGTCCCATCGCATGCATTAACAGGAAATTATGCGGGTTATTTTCCAGACCTACTTTATTTGCCACTCGTGCGGCCATCGGTACGGCTGAAACGCCTGCTGCTCCAATCAGTGGATTAATAGGCGTATCGCTAAATTTATTCATTACTTTAGCCATGATGACACCAGATGCAGTGCCTATACAAAATGCAATCGCGCCTAAGACTAGAATTCCTAAGGTTGTTTCCTGAAGAAATTTATCTGCACTCATCTTTGAGCCTACGGCTAGCCCTAAGAAAATAGTGACGATATTGATTAATTCATTTTGCGAAGTTTTGCTTAAACGCTCTACTACGCCGCAGACATTCATCAAGTTACCCAGACAAAACATGCCTACCAAGGGAGCCGCTGAAGGCAATAATAAAGTACATAGCGTAATCAGCATCAGTGGAAAGATAATCTTCTCGGTATTACTGACAAAACGTAATTGTTGCATTTCTATGCAACGTTCTTCTGGTGTTGTCAGTGCGCGCATGATAGGTGGCTGAATCAAAGGTACTAGTGCCATATATGAATAAGCCGCAACGGCAATGGCGCCGAGTAAATCAGGGGCTAATTTAGAGGCTACGTAAATTGCAGTTGGTCCATCAGCACCACCAATAATAGCAATGGCCGCAGCATCGGACATGGAAAACTCCATGCCCGGAACCATATTAAGGGCTAAAGCACCGAGTAGGGTCGTAAAAATACCAAATTGTGCTGCAGCACCTAATAATAAGGTCTTAGGGTTAGCCAGCATGGGACCAAAGTCAGTCATCGCACCAACGCCCATAAAGATCAATAAGGGAAAAACCCCAGATTTAATTCCTTCATATAGGTAATACAATATACCGCCAGGCTCGGCAATTCCAGCGACCGGAATATTACTTAGAATCGCCCCGAAACCAATAGGAACTAATAATAAAGGCTCAAAATCTTTTTTTATGGCGAGAAAAAGCAATAAGAAGCCTACCAGCATCATAACTAGTTGTGGCTCCTCAAAATTATAAATCCCCGTGCTTTGCCACAGGCGAGTGAGATTTTCCATAGAATGTCTCTATTTGTAGTGTGTTGTAAAAAGAATTAAGCCCTCATCAACGCAGGTTGACAAGGGCTTTTAAGGTGGGATTTTAAAGCGCAGCTAATCTATAAGGAAACTAGAATATCACCGACAGAAACAGTATCGCCTTCTTTAATATTTATCGCGCTAACGGTACCTGCAACTTTGGTGCGCACTTCGGTTTCCATTTTCATTGCTTCCATAATTAGTATCACATCGCCTTCTGCAACTGCAGCACCGATATTGACATTTATTTTCAGGATATTTCCAGCTAGCGGGGATTCGACTATAGCACCGGTTGCTGATGGAGCTTCAGCAACCGGGGTTGATCCTGCTCCTGCTGGCTGAGGCATCTCTGCCGTGGAAATTGCCAGACCAACGCCGCCTGGGCCAACAGCAACATCAAAGCTCTGACCATTAACATCAACGGTATAACGTTCTACTTCAGCTTTCGGTGCATTTTTCGCTGCAAAGGCTTCCGGATTAGGTGCTGGCTCAAAAGCGTCAGGATTACCGCGATTCGCAATAAATTTCCAGCCAACCTGTACAAACAGGCCATTAATCAGCGCATCTTCTTCAACGTTTTTTGCTAAAGTCACACCTTCTTGTTTTGCTTTTGCTTGCACTTCGGCAATCAAGGCATCCATTTCTGGCGAGATTAAATCAGCGGGGCGACAGGATATAACTTCGCCACCCTCTTCTAAGACCAGCGCCTGTAATTCTGCATTAACCGGTGCCGGCGTTTTACCGTATTCGCCTTTTAGTACGCCTGCGGTTTCCTTACTAATTGATTTATAACGCTCGCCGGTCATGACGTTTAATACCGCCTGGGTGCCTACTATTTGCGAAGTGGGTGTTACTAAAGGCAGAAAACCTAAATCTTCACGCACACGCGGAATTTCTTTCAGTACCTCATCAAACTTATCTGCCGCACCTTGCTGTTTAAGCTGGCTTTCCATATTGGTCAACATACCACCTGGTACTTGAGCTAATAGAATTCGACCATCTACGCCTTTTAAGCTACCTTCATGCTCGGCATATTTAAGGCGTACATTTCTGAAATACGCGGCAATATCTTCCAGCTTTTCTAAATCCAGACCGGTATCACGCTCTTGTCCAGCCATGGTGGCAACAATTGTCTCTGTAGGACTATGTCCATAGGTCATACTTAGGGATGAAATCGCGGTATCAACATTATCAATACCCGCTTCAATTGCCTTAATTAAAGTACCCACACTTAGCCCAGTTGTTGCATGGCAGTGTAAATGCACAGGAATATCCACCGCACTTTTAAGCTGTGACACTAAGTCATAAGCGGCATAAGGCGTTAGCAAACCGGCCATATCTTTAATGCAAATAGAGTGCGCACCCATATCTTCAATTTTTCTGCCTTGCTCTATCCATTTAGCAGTCGTATGTACCGGGCTCAAGGTATATGAAATAGTCCCTTGGGCATGTGCATCAGTATTTAATACCGCTTTGACTGCATGCTCGATATTGCGCATATCATTCATCGCATCAAAAATACGGAATACATCAATCCCGTTAACGACGCAGCGTTCGACAAATTTATCGACTACGTCATCCGCATAGTGCCGATAACCCAGTATATTTTGCCCGCGGAATAGCATCTGCTGCGGTGTCTTCGGCATTGCAGCTTTTAATAAACGTAGTCTTTCCCAGGGATCTTCGCCGAGATAACGAATACATGCATCAAAAGTTGCGCCCCCCCAGGATTCTATAGACCAATAGCCAACCTGATCTAATTTCTCACAGATAGGCAACATGTCTTCAATACGTAAACGCGTTGCCAAAATCGATTGATGCGCGTCTCTTAAGACGACTTCAGTTATGCCTACCGGCATGCTTGGTTGTGTCATGATGTAATTATTTCCTCTGCCTTTGCAGCCGTAGATTCTTCTTACCTTGTGGGTAATAGTTCAATCTTTTTACCTTTAATGAGTAATACTCGATGTTCAAGTTTTTTAACTGATTGATTTTATTGATAATTTTACTGACAAAGAAAGCATCAACATCATTGTAAATCAATCACTTATAAAACAAAGCCGGAAAAATTTACTTTTCTTAGCCCAGTTATAGCTGAAAACTTGAACATCGAGTAATAGAATATTTATTTATGCTTTGCTCTATGCTTATGCACGGCTGCTGTTATTGCCGCAGTGATATTTGGCGAGACTGCACCTGGAGAAACTACCTGACTGGGTGACGTGCTAACAGGCGCTGCTTTCTCTTCAGGAACAAAAGTCGCGACACAATAAGCTATTAATTTTACTACTGCAATCAACATTACAAGAAAAAGAAAAACAATGCCCATACCAGTGAGCATCAGCTCAACCCCTTGCGTCATCGATTCATTCATAAGCACTAACCATTATTATTAAATTTCCAGCATTATCGCTAAAAATTGAGTACTTAACAACTTTCTCTACACTTTCGCTGAAAATCATGGAAACGTAGCTTAGCGAAGTGGTGATTTTTAGTCCCTGATAGGCGACAGGGCAATTCGCTGATTCGACGTGTGCTAGCAGCACGCGAGAGGAGCAAGAATTGCATTCCGAATAGCCGTCCAGCCAGTGAGGTAGTAATGACGAAGCGGCTTTTGTGCGTAGTCGTTGCGGACGCAGGGCGTTCAGGGCATCTCCCATCCGCTGCGTAGGTGAACGAATTATGGCGACAGGAGTCCCGGAATTTCGTGAGGTAGCATGGCGCGCCTGAAAATCACTTAAAAAACATCATGTTTTAAGCTGACAGTCAAGTATTACTAGTTTAATCCAGCTATTTCCATGCTAGAATGCAATGCTTACTAACGACCTAATCAGCTAAGCTAATAATTATTAGCTATAGACTTTCAGAAAATTAATTTTCGAACAAACAAAAACGACAGAGGGGAAACTGGCTTATAATTTTCGTCCCAACACTAACGGAAACAGTCAAAAATGGTATCCCTCACTTTTTCAAAGTCAATTGTAGACCGACTAAAAAAAAATATGGCGACAGCTCTCAAGCTAAGTAATATTTGTTTATATCGATTAACTCAAGCTCTACTCTGGTTCAGTGAATGCATGGGAATCAAAGAAATAGCACGCCTAATGGGAGTCTGTGAAAAAACCATTATAAATTGGCTGAAAACATTCATGCATAAAGGTGTCGGTTGGTTAATAGGGCAACACTATCAAGGACGTGGTCGGAAGTCAAAGTTAACTAAAGACCAGAAAAATAGATTGGTTGAGTTGATAAAGAAAGGCCCAGAAGACAATGGATTTCATTGTGGAATATGGAATACTGCGATGATTGCCGAGCTTATTTGGTTAAAATTTGAAGTTCGTTATAACTTGAACTATTTATCAAGCCTAATGAAAAAACTGGGCTTCAGTTATCAAAAAGCTCGTTTTGTGACTGATCGCCAAGAAGAAGAAAAGTACGAGCTTGAAAGAAAAACGTGGCTGGAAGAAACATTGCCTGCCATTATGGAAAAGGCGGTAGAAGAAAAGAGTGTCGTTTTATTCGGTGATGAGGTGTCATTTGCTATGTGGGGTTCATTGGCACGAACCTGGGCTCCAATAGGAGAGCAACCCACAGTGAAAACATCAGGGATTCGAAAAGGGTTGAAAATGTTTGGTACGATCGAACTCGAAGGAGGGAGTTTTCAATACCGAGAATCATTGGCTTATGAGATAAAACCAAAGTCACTTAGACTTTTAAAAGAGGCTGGGCTGCCTCAAGAATTTTTAGCTATTCTTAAAAGCTTAAAAAATGAGAAATATCCAACACAGAAGCTTTTTATGGAAGCGATATATTCTATTGCCGACAACGTCTTAATCGAGAGTTATAAGCCAATGATATTACAACACGCTGAAACATCTGGGCGTTTTAATGGTGAAAGCTATGTTGAGTTTTTAACACAATTGCTGGCTTATTATAAAGGCAAGATTATTCTAATTGAAGATGGTGCCCCGTATCATGGAAGCGGTGTTATTAAGGAATTTAAGTTAGCTAATGTAGATCGTTTGACAGTAGAACGTCTCCCTGCGTTCTCGCCGGATTTTAATCCGATTGAGAAATTATGGAAAAATACGAAACGCGATTCGACTCATATGAAGTATTTTAAAACTTTTGAAGATCTTCATGATTCAGTTGTGCAAACTTTTAACACTTATATGCATGATGCCAGTAAAGTGATTTGTGTTATGCAAAAATTGCGGGAAGATTTCGTTGTTACCGCCTAAGTTTAAGCGCTCCAAATTTGGAAATTATTTATCTGAGAAACTATATATTGAGTTGCATGAATTAGTTGTAAAATCAGTGTTTCATAAATAATTTTTATCTCCGCCAAGGACTGAAATGGAATGAAAACAACCCTTTTTGTCAAAACTAGTGTTGCACTAGCAGCATATCCCTTAACAAGTATAATAGCGCGAAGAGTTGCTCTTTGCTTGGCACAAGGCTTGAAACCAGTCTAATAACCTAATCTTTACTACCTAAGTAAATACCACAAACATGATTTCAACCATAGTCACTGCCGCAGTATTTATGATTGCCCTCGGTGCGGTACTTGCAATCATTCTGGCAATAGCCAATAAAAAACTATTTGTTTACGAAGACCCGCGCATCGAAGAGGTTGACGATATGTTACCGCAAGCCCAATGCGGCGCGTGTGGCACACCAGGCTGTCGCCCATTTGCGGAGGCCGTAGTGGAAGGCACAAAAAATCCTTCTGCCTGCACCGTTAACTCTCCGGAAGGCAATGCTGAAATTGCAGCATATCTGGGCGTGGGTATGGGCGACCATGAAAAAGTGGTTGCCCGGCTAGCATGCGCTGGCGGCTCACATGTTGCCTACACCCGCGCAAAATATGAAGGCTTAAAATCCTGTCAGGCCGCATCGGTGGTTTCCGGGGGTGGTAAAGGCTGTAGCTGGGGCTGTTTAGGCCTGGGTGATTGTGCCGATGTCTGTGACTTTGATGCGATTTATATGGATGAGCACGGCTTGCCCATCGTCATTGAAGATAAGTGCACCGCCTGCAATGATTGTATTGTTGTTTGCCCAAAAGATTTGTTTTCGTTGATGGCGGTCAGCCAGAAACTTTATGTTGCCTGTAAAAGCCTAGATGAAGGCGATACTGCGCAACAAGAGTGCGAAGTGGCCTGTACTGCCTGTGAAAAATGCGTAGTAGATGCGCCCCCAGGCCTGATAGAAATTAAAAATAATCTGGCGGTGATTGATTATACAAAATATCAGGATATTGATGTAGACCGTACACCTATTGAGCGCTGCCCAACAGGGGCAATCGTCTGGCTAGATAGCAAACTCGGCTCGACTCATGGAAGTAAGGGTAAAGAAGGCATGAAGCCCCGGCGTGAAACTGCGCTGCCTGTTGGATAATTACGTTAAATTTTCGTATTCAAGCTAATATTAATATAATATCTGGGTTAACCCATACAAATTAAAACGTCACTATTCGAATACCTCAAACACAGGCGTAGAGCGTGGCTTTAGCCCGCTAGTTTAATAAATGCGGGCTAAAGTCACATTCTACAAGGAAGCAATATTTGCGGACTATCAAATCAGGGACTGATTACACACTAAGACTGCATACCATTTTCAGAAGGAAACCAAATGGCTATTTTTGGCAAAAAAGACAAACACAAAAAATTTAAATACCCCGGCATACGCATGGCAATGGATGGTAATGCGGCAGTCATTATGTGTGAGCGCGAAGCTAGCGATGCCGCTGGTGCCTTTCCAATTACCCCATCGACTGATATGGGTGAAGGCTGGGCAGAACAAAAAAGCAAGGGCCATATTAATATTTCCGAGCGCCCACTGATATTTGTTGAGCCCGAAGGCGAACATGCGGCTGCGGCAATTACCGCAGGTATGTCGATGACGGGCTTGCGTGCGACAAATTTTAGCTCATCGCAAGGTATCGCCTATATGCATGAGTCTTTATATACTGCTGTCGGCAAGCGCCTGCCTTATGTTCTGAATATTGCCTGTCGCGCCATTACAAAAGCAACATTAAACGTGCATTGTGGTCATGATGACTATCATTGCATGGACGATACCGGTTTTATCCAGATTTTTGCCAAAGATAATCAAGAAATTGCCGATCTGAATATTATTGGCCGTAAAATTGCCGAGCTGAGTCTAAATCCGGCTGCCGTGGCTCAGGATGGCTTTTTAACCTCACACTTAATCGAAGACTTGCAGTTACCTGAGCGCGAATTAATCGAGGAATTCCTGGGACTGCCTGACGATATTATTAACTGCCCAACACCAGCACAACGTATTTTATACGGCGAGAATCGGCGCAGAATCCCTGAACCCTGGGATGTTGATAAACCGATGATGTCAGGCGTAGTGCAGAATCAGGATTCATACATGCAGTCGGTTGCCGGACAGCGCCCGTACTTTTTTGACCATGTGCAGAAATTTGCAGATGAATGCATAGACGAATGGTATGAGCTCACCGGTAGACGCTATCACCGGATCGGCCAATATCGCTGCAAAGATGCGGAGTACCTGATTATTGCTCAGGGCAGCGTAATTCACACCGCACAGGCAACTGCCGATTATTTGCGCGAAAAGCGCAATATAAAAGTGGGTGTCGTGAATATGACCTTTTTCCGCCCATTTCCAGGTGACCTGATTTCTGCTGTTGCCAAGGGACGTAAAGGTATTACCGTAATGGAGCGTACCGACCAGCCCTTATCCGAGGATTTACCACTGATTTCGGAAATCCGTAATGCCATGGCCAAGGCCTTTGAAAATGGCCATGCCAAAGAAACGCCATTCCCGGAATATGCTTCCTATAATAAAGTCACCGATACCTCACCGCTTTACTCTGCCTGTTTTGGTCTGGGTAGTCGTGACCTGCAGCCTGAAGGTATTATAGCTGCCATAGAAAATATGCTACCCGAAGGCAAGCGCAAGAAGTTCTTTTACCTGGGTATAGATTTTGTACGTAGCCAGGCATTTTCACCTAAACAGGAATTACAACAACAAGCCGTTCTAGATGCATACCCTGCGATACGTGATTTAGCGCTAAAAGGTTCAGAAAATCCGAATCTTATGCCGAAAGACTCACTGACAGTACGTATGCATTCAGTCGGTGGCTGGGGAGCAATCACCACGGGTAAAAATCTGGCGATGACCTTATTTGATTTGCTGGATTACAATATCAAGGCTAATCCAAAATACGGCTCTGAGAAAAAAGGCCAGCCGACCACCTATTATTTATCTGCAGCACCAGAGCCTATTCGTATTACCTGCGAATATACCCATGTGGATGTGGTTATCGCACCTGACCCCAATGTATTCACTTACTCGAATCCGTTGGCGGGGCTGAATGAAAATGGCGTATTTATTATTCAAAGCGACCTGGAAACCGCCGAAGAAGTCTGGCGCACATTCCCCAGAGCCTCACAGCAATATATCGTAGATAAAAATATTAAGGTCGCTTATCTAGATGGTTTTAAAATTGCTCGCGAAGAAACTGATCACCCTGACTTACAATTCCGTATGCAGGGCATCGCATTTCAGGGTGCTTTTTTTGAGTCTTCACCTATTGCCGAAAATGCAGGCAAGAGCAAAGATGATATTCTGCAAGCTATTCATGAAACCATCAAAAACAAATTTGGCAGTAAAGGTGAGCAGGTCGTCGAAGACAATTTCCGCACTGTAAAGCGTGGCTTTAGCGAAACCAGGCACCTTGCTGTAGAAGATATGAAAGTGGGCGATGTTGCTCCCTGGGCAGTTAAAAAAGAACAAACAGCGCCATTGATGTTACTGCAAAAGCCTGCGAACGACGATCCTTTATCGGACATTCATCGCTTTTTTGCACAGACAGGCACCAACTATATTAATGGTCGCGCCAATGATAGTCTGGCCGATCCATTTATGGCGATGAGCATAATTCCGGCAGCTAGTGGCATATACCGGGACATGACCCAGGTGCGCTTCGAGCATCCGGTATGGATACCTGAAAATTGTACCGCTTGTGGTGATTGCTATACCGCTTGCCCTGACAGCGCCATTCCAGGCCTGATCAATAGTGTAAACGAAGTGTTTGAAACTAATATCAAACGTATCGAAAAAACCGGTAAAACGGTTAAGCACTTACGTCGCGCGATTCGTACTGTGGAGAAAAAATACCATGCCTTAACCGCGGATAAATCCGAAGGTACGGTGTTAGATCCAATCTTTAACAAGTCTATCGGCGAAACTATCAAGGAATACCCTGATACCGACCAGGCCGAAGTTAAACAGGAATTTGAATGGTTTAAAGAGGCGATGGGCGACTTTAAATTCGCTATTACCAAACCTTATCATGATGCAGCAAATAAGCGCACACCAAATAATGGCGGCCTATTCTCGATCACTATTAATCCAATGACCTGTAAAGGTTGCATGGAATGTGTCGAGGTCTGCCCGGACGAAGCCCTGGAACCGGCCCCGCAAACAGTTGAAAGCATACAAACGCTACGCAATGGCTGGGAATACTGGAACGACCTGCCTACTTCCAATCCTAAATACAAGCGTATTAATGACCTGGATGAAAAAGCCGGTGCATTGACCACTATGCTGCTGGATAAGCACACTTATGCGTCAATGAACTGTGGTGATGGCGCATGCCTGGGTTGCGGTGAAAAAACCATTGTGCATTTATTTACCGGCACGGTAACTGCATTGATGCAGCCACGTGCCAAAAAACAAGTGGCTAAAATTGACCAGTTAATTACAGATATGGAAAAACATATCCGTCTGAAATTATCTGAGAAACTGGATATTAGCGATATAGAAGCGGTAGAAACTGCGATCGATGCGAATAAAAATGTCGATCTAACCTTAAGCAAACTCAGTAGCTCTTTAAGCGTAGGCAAAGCCAGCGACCCAATTGATGCCAAATGGTTAAAATGGGCATCTCAGACCGTCGCCAAACTGAAGCACTTAAAATGGCAATATACAGAAGGCGTCACGGGTAATGGCCGTGTAGAAATGGGCATTACCAATAGCACTGGCTGCTCTTCAGTCTGGGGTTCCACATTTCCGTTTAATCCCTATCCTTTTCCCTGGGCGAATAACTTGTTCCAGGATGCACCGTCTTTAGCAATGGGTATTTTTGAAGGGCATATGGTTAAAATGGCAGATGGCTTTAAAGCCATTCGCATGGCTGAGCTAGAAATTGCGGGCAAATATGACAAGCAGGAAAGCGCGCATTTCTTTAAATACTTTGACTGGCATCAGTTCAGCGAAGAAGAATACCTGCTATGTCCCCCTGTGGTCACAATTGGTGGTGATGGTGCGATGTACGATATAGGTTTCCAGAATTTATCACGCAGCATTATGTCAGGTATGCCACTGAAAATATTAATTCTGGATACGCAAGTATATTCCAATACTGGCGGACAAGCCTGCACCTCTGGCTTTACCGGGCAAATATCTGATATGGCGCCGTATGGTAAAGAGTGGAAAGGCAAAACCGAGCGGCGTAAAGAAATGAGCCTGATTTCGATGGCGCATAGAACGACCTACACGCTACAAAGCTCTATTGCCCATCCGAACCACTTAATCGAAGGCTATATCGATGGCCTAAATTATCGCGGCCCGGCTATTTTTAATATCTATGCTGTCTGCCAACCGGAACACGGCGTGGCTGATGATGCTGCGGATATGCAAAGCCGGCTGGCTGTAGAAGCTCGTGCATACCCGTTAATGACTTACGACCCACGTGAAGATGATACCTGGGAAAAAAGTATGTCCTTAAAAGGCAACCCGGATCTGGATAAAGACTGGACTAGCTACGAGCTTCAGTTCGTGGATGAATACGGTATCGAAGACACCATGACCGTGCCTTTAACCTTTGCCGACTGGGCCATGACGGAAGGCCGTTTCCAGAAGCATTTTACATTTATCGCGCCGTCACAATGGAGCGATGATATGGTGCCTCTGCATGAATTTATTGATTTAGGTCATGATGAAATGGCAGAAAATACCGCTTATGTGCATGCGGTGCATCCAGAGTCCAATACCCTGGTTCGCGTAGTCGTTGATCCTGAGATCGTGCATGCTACCATCGAGCGGCGTAATTTCTGGCGTACCTTAAAAGGCTTGGCTGGCGTAGATAAAATAGTGATTGATACCGATGCTATTGCTGCGCAGGCAAAAGCAGAAATGGCCTCTAGCATTGCCTCTAACTTAATGAATATGGTTGGCGAAGGCACATCCGATGGAAATGCTGATATCAGTGCACTTGCTGCAGTTTTAGCAGCACCACCGGCTGCAAATGCACCGCAAGTTCCAGTTCCTGCAGCTGCCAGTGCGACACAGGCCAGTGCAGCGCCACAAGCAGCAGCAAGCTCTGCTAAAGAAGAAGCACCAGCAGCCGGCGGACATGAGGCAGTCTGGATAGAAACACCAGATTGCACCACTTGTGATGAATGCGTGGAAATCAATCCTAAAATTTTCAAATACAATGAAGATAAAAAAGCCATCATCGTAGACCCGACTGCAGGGACATTTGAAGATATCGTCAAAGCAGCTGAAAAATGTACTGCAGTGATTATTCACCCTGGTACCCCATGGAACCCTAATGAAAAGAACCTGGAGAAATTAATCAAACGGGCGGAGAAGTTTCAATAGCTGAAGTTTCCCAATTATTGAGTAGCTGAAATACACAATGCTGGTGTATCGAGGTTTATTTTAGGTGGTTTTGCCATGTTTATAGCAAACCCCTACTTAATTCCCCTTAGGCAATAGCATTTGAAACGAATGAAAAGACTATTTTTTCATATAGTTGTAGCATAGTTTCAATTTTACCATAAATAATTATTGGGAAACTTCAGTTGTAAAAATACCCCCCAAGGTTTCAGTATCAGATTTAGTTGGAAGAGTAAAAGGAAAAACTGCAATTCAAGCTTTCCAGAAATTCCGGAGCTTGCGAACAAAGAAGTATTGGGGGAATCATTTTTGGTCGGCTGGTTACTGTGTTGATACCGTAGGTATGGATGCAGAAATGATAAGAAAGTATGTAAAGTTCCAAGAAAATAAATAACCACTAAAATATTGGGAACAACTTGATCTTATTTCAGCAAGGCCCCATAGGGGTTTTGCTGAGAACGGCCTTTTAGGTCGAATTTAAACCACGTTTTATAAGCGTGGTAGTTAATTTATCGACTTTAATGTTTTGCAGGCGGATAATATTTTGCTGAAACTGGAAAACTTACAAGCTGATTAACAATAGATGAATAAAAGGAACGGAAATGCAATGTTAAGTCAGCCGCTTGAGCAAGGCAGCGTGCCGTCGAGTGACGTAGGTGCGGCTCTGGCGCTGTTGGCTGGTACTCAGTCCGGCTGTGGCAAAACTACGATTATGCTGGCTTTATTGCAGTATTTAAGATCCCGGCAGCTGGATGTGCTATCTTTCAAGTCGGGGCCTGATTTTCTGGATCCATTATGGCATCAAGCTGTTACAGGTCGCTTATCTTATAATCTCGATACGCGTATGGTCGGTACGCAACACTCTAAGCAGATAATTGCCGAGCAGTCAGGCTCAGTTGATATTGCCTTGATAGAAGGCGTGATGGGCTTGTTTGATGGCCGTTCAGGAGTGGGTGGTAGTGGTTCTAGTGCTGAACTGGCTAAAGAATTGCAATTGCATGTGTTTTTAGTGGTTGATGCTAAAGGCATGAGTGGCTCGATTGTTCCTTTGGTCAGTGGCTTTGTCAGCTATGCATTGCAAATGGGGGTGACGATTGCCGGAGTCATTGCTAACCGGGTAGGCAGTCAACATCATGCAAGGTTATTGCGTGATGCATTGCAACAGCATCAACTGCCTCCGCTGATCTCCTGGATGGAAAAATCTGCACCTGGTTTACCCGAACGTCACCTGGGTTTAGTGCAGCCAGGTGAAGTGTCTGTGCCCGATTTTTTGCCTTATCTGCATATTGAAGTTGCTCACTTGCCCGACTTGTTTTCCAGGCTTTCGTTTACCCTGCCTAAAAAGCCAGTGCAAGGTTTATTGGTCAATAAGAAAATAGCAGTGGCACAGGACGCAGCCTGTTGCTTTATATATCCAGCCAATATAGATTTTTTATATCAGCAAGGTGCAGAGGTATTATATTTCTCGCCTATGGCGGGTGAACCAGTTCCAGACAAAGCCGACGGAGTCTGGTTGCCTGGTGGGTATCCAGAGTTGTACGCTGAATCACTCGCGCAATCAAAAACCTGGCAGTCACTTAAGCAATTTGTTGAGACAAGTAGGCCTGTGCTGGCTGAATGCGGGGGAGCAATGTTGTTGGGAGCAACCTTAATTGATCATGCAGGTACGGAATGGTCTATGGCAAATATATTACCCTATCGCTCGATAATGCAAACGAAACTGGCTGCTTTAGGTTATCGTGAAGAAGCATCGGGGATAAGAGGGCATGAGTTTCATCATTCAGTGCGTAAAACAGAACAGGTGTTTGAGCCGTGCGTTGATATAGAACGGGGTGATAAAGGAGTACGTTATAAAAATTTACGCGCATCTTATGTACACTGGTATTTTCCCAGTGCGCCAGATGTGATAGCGGAATGGTTTAGTGCAAACTGGTAGAGCGGACTTCAGTCCGCTAGTACAGTACCCCTTTATTTTTAAAACATCATTAAGCGATTGTTTAAATAAGCTAATAATCTTATTGTTTTATTGCTTACTTCGGGGGGGGGGCTGTACTAGTTTGTCAGAAATAATGGTGATTAGCGGACTGAAGTCTGCTCTACAAAGAAACAAGCAGGATATAATGAAACAAAGAGATCGTCGACAGGGTATTGTTCTGGTTAATACGGGTGAGGGTAAGGGTAAGTCGTCTAGTGCATTTGGCATGGTATTTCGTGCTGCTGGCTGGGGCATGAATGTTTGTGTGATTCAATATATTAAAGGTAAGTGGCAGACCGGTGAGCAGAAAGCATCGGAGCGCTTTGATAATATCGAGTGGCATGTATTGGGCGATGGCTTTACCTGGGACACCAAGAATCCGGAACAGGATATTAAAACCAGCCGGGAGATATGGGAGTTTAGTAAACAGAAAATTCTCTCAGAAGAGTATGATTTTGTTTTACTGGATGAGGTTAATTATTGCTGTGGCTATCACTGGATTTCAGGACAGGAAATTGCGGATTTTATCAGCAATGAAAAGCCACCCTGGATGCATTTAGTCTTAACCGGGCGTAATGCCGCACCTGAAGTAATTGCGGTTGCCCATACCGTGACTGAAATGACTAAGATAAAACATGCTTATGCTCAAGGTATTAAGGCAACGCAAGGGGTGGAGTTTTAAGCGATTTTTGAAACGATAATGGTAGGGCGTGGCTTTAGCCCGCCAGGCGTAATAAAATTAGACAATGCTGCACAATCTATAAAGCGGGCTAAAGCTATGCTCTATCAAGTGTGTACACGGCAGGAACTGAATGAAACCACTTTTTCCTGAAATAGAACCGTTTAATACTTTTTTTCTTGCAACGCATAGCCAGCATCAGGTGTATGTAGAGCAATCGGGCAACCCAAATGGCATTCCCGTAGTTTTTCTGCATGGTGGCCCTTGTTCAGGTACGCGACCAGAACAGCGCTGTTTTTTTGATCCAGGGCTATACCATATTATCTTGTTCGACCAGCGGGGTAGTGGTCAGTCTTTGCCCTTTGGCGAATTAGAAAACAATACCACGCAGGACTTAATAGACGATATGGAGCGAATTCGTACACAGCTATATATTAAGCAATGGTTATTATTTAGTGGCTCCTGGGGCAGTGCTTTAGCGCTACTATACGCCCAGCAGCATACAGCAGCAGTGGTAGGGGTGATTATTCGCGGGGTGTTTTTGGCACGGCAACAAGACCTAGACTGGTTTGTGCGCGAGGGAGCTAGTCGTATTTATCCCGAGCAATATCAATGTTTGCTGGATGCATTGCCAGACGGGGATATTGATTTGCTGTATTCCAGCCTATGGTCTGATGATGAAGAACAGGTACGACGCATAACAGCAGCATGGATGCAATGGAGTAGCCAGGTAGCCGTAGGCGCGGATTATCAAAAACCAGGGCAGGTGCAAGAAGTTACTCCTGAAATGGTGTTGCAAGTTAGAATGGAATTGAATTATGCGCGTAATCATTATTTTATTCGGGAAAATCAGATCCTAGAAAATTGTTCTCGATTACAAGGTATACCCTGCATTATTGTGCATGGACGCCATGATTTTGTTTGTCCTATGGCGGCGGGATATAGTTTATCCCGCGCTTTACCCCATGCTGAATATCGTGTGCTGGAACATGCCGGGCATATTGCTCAGGGTGAAGAAATGGTTGATGCGTTGGTTAATGCGAGTGATCAAATGGCTGTAAGGTTAGCGTTATGAGTGAGCAAAAGAAACGCCTGGTGATCGCGATGACTGGAGCAACCGGAGCCATTTATGGGGTTAGAATGTTACAGGTGCTACGCCAGCAGCCTGACTGGGAGTCACACCTGCTCATATCCAGTGCGGGTTTGTTAAATTTAAAATATGAGCAGCAGATGAAACGTAGCGAGCTTTATGCTTTAGCGGATGTAACACATGGCGTTAATGATATTGCAGCAAGCATTGCCAGTGGCTCATTTAAAACCGAGGGTGTGGTCGTTGCCCCATGCTCTATGAAAACACTCGCAGCTATTGCGCATGGCTTTGGGGATAACTTGATTTCCCGTTCTGCAGATGTGGCTTTAAAAGAACGCCGCCGAGTGGTAATTATGCCGCGTGAAACGCCGTTAAATCTAGCGCATATTCGTAATATGGCCAGCGTAACTGAAATGGGTGGAATCATCTTTCCACCGATGCCGGCATTTTATAATAAGGCTAATTCTATTGCCACCATGGTCGATGAAGGGGTAGGGCGTGTGCTGAATTTATTTGGGGTAAATGTTGACGGCTTATATACGCCCTGGGAAGGCTTGTAGCACTGATAGCTATCAGCAGAGATGGAGCCAGGAGCTGCTAACAATACATGCTTTTGTCTGGCAAGATTTTGACAGGGTGGCGGAGAATATCAGCCACCCTGTCAGCAGAACTATTGCTGTGCCTGCTGGTGCAAATGCACATCCATCTGCGGATAAGGAATATTCAAGCCTGCTTTATTGAAAGTGTTGTAAACATTCTCATTCATATCAAAGTATACGCCCCAGAAATCAGTAGCATTCACCCAGGCTCTAACCGTAAAGTTCACTGAACTGTCCGCCAATTCGGAGACTGCAATGAATACTTCCGGGTCTTTTAAGATTCTCGAATCGGCATCGCTCAACTCCCTGATAATTTGCCTTGGCTAAATCATCGCCATAACCCACACCTATAGTCCAGTCGACTCTTCTCTGGGCTTCAGTGGAAAAGTTAGTCATAGAAGACGTTGATAAACCGCCATTAGGGATAATAATGGTTTTATTATCAGGTGTTTTTAAAATAGTGTTGAATATCTGGATTTCCTTTACAGTACCGATAAACCCTTGAGCATCGATAACATCGCCTATCTTAAATGGCTTGAAGATTAAGATCATGACCCCGCCGGCAAAGTTCTGTAGTGTTCCGGATAACGCCATACCTACTGCCAAACCAGCCGCACCTAACCCATCTTCGTCACTCGCTGAAAATCATGGAAACGGAGCTTAGCGAAGTGGTGATTTTTAGTCCCTGATAGGCGACAGGGCAATTCGCTGATTCGACGTGTGCTAGTAGCACGCGAGAGGAGCAAGAATTGCATTCCGAATAGCCGTCCAGCCAGTGAGGTAGTAATGACGAAGCGGCTTTTGTGCGTAGTCGTTGCGGACGCAGGGCGTTCAGGGCCGCTGCGTAGGTGAACGAATTATGGCGACAGGAGTCCCGGAATTTCGTGAGGTAGCATGGCGCGCCTGTTTATCTTTCTAAGCTATTGATTCATCGGTTTGAGCGATTTTTTGTCGAAAAATTCTCTTTAAAATCAATGGTGTTTTTTTTGAAAGTTTTATAGTGCTATTTATATTATTTTTGTCGATAAATTCATTGACTTTTGTCAAAAAACCATCATTATTTGAGTGTAATTTACATGCGACAAAAATACTCTAAAAAATTCAACGTTTTATACAAAAACACAAAATCTGTAGTGCCAACTGGCTACTTTTCAAAATTTCAACCAATTGATTTATAACAACTACATCATCAATAGTGACGAAGATGGGCTAAGATAGCAATGAACGAGGTCATTTGTATGCCCAGCATACCTAGTACGCTGATTATTAGCATGACTTTCAGTAAGATGCGCACTATTCCGAGTAAGAACGGCTTTAGCGATGGGTCCGCAGACGCTGAAAATCATGGAAACGGAGCTTAGCGAAGTGATGATTTTTAGTCCCTGATAGGCGACAGGGCAATTCGCTGATTCGACGTGTGCTAGCAGCACGCGAGAGGAGCAAGAATTGCATTCCGAATAGCCGTCCAGCCAGTGAGGTAGTAATGACGAAGCGGCTTTTGTGCGTAGTCGTTGCGGACGCAGGGCGTTCAGGGCATCTCCCATCCGCTGCGTAGGTGAACGAATTATGGCGACAGGAGTCCCGGAATTTCGTGAGGTAGCATGGCGCGCCTGGCCTTCGCTGCCAGCCATGGAGAGCGAAAGCGAGGGCTGGTAGTCCCCAGAAGGCGTAGGGCCGTTGTTTTGTCGGAATCGTAGCGCTAGCGTAGGTGTAGACAAAATAAAAGGCATTCCGAAACGCCGTCCAGTCATTTGAGGGAGTGTTACGAAGCCAGCACCGAGTTTACGATGGTAATGGCGAAGTGGCACGTACGCAGGACGTCTGGGGCGCCGAAGGCATTAGTGGTCGCGTTAAGTTTTTGCCGCTTGCTTGGGCTGGGATGCCCAAAACAAGCTTTCGCAAAAATAGCGACTCCCCGTTGTCTAATGTTTTCGCGACACCCTTTCCTATAATCTTGATAACCCATGAACCGATAATCCAGACAGCAATTGCCCCGAGTACTTTGGGGCCATATTCCATGCCTAAATCTGTCATTTGTGAAATAAGTTCTTCTGTAGTCATAATGTTTCCTTTTTTAGTTGGCTTGCATTAAATTAGAGCAAGCGTCTATTTAATTTAAACACTTACCTTGATGGTTTTGTATGATGCGTAGAGTCATGCGTTTGACTAAAAGGTCTTTGAATTCTTGCTATTGCGGAATAGTAGTGGTTTTTCATCCGTGGATAAAGCACTGTCCCTAGCTGCGTCTATTGCGTCCTGAACAACTTGTCTGTCAGGTGATTTTCTACATACCGGGTCAGTTTTATACATATCACCCGTCAGCAAATAGGCCTGACAGCGACAGCCACCAAAATCTTTGTCTTTCTCATCGCAACTTCTGCAGGTTTCTTGCATCCATTCATTGCCACGGAAGAAATTAAAGGCTTTTGATTCGTGCCAGATATCAGTAACGCTGTAATCATTGATATTAGGACAATCCATGCCGGGTAAATCGCGTGCTGAGTGACAAGGTAGCGCAACTCCATCCGGGGCTATGGTTAGAAAGGTGGTTCCCCAGCCATTCATGCAGGCTTTCGGGCGGTCTTCGTAAAAATCAGGCACGACGTAATAGATTTTCATCTTGCCTTCTACTTTCTTTTTAAAATCTTGGGCAATTTTCTCTGCCTTTTCGAATTGCTCCCGGGTAGGCAATAACAAATCGCGGTTGGCATGCGCCCAGCCGTAATACTGGGTATTGGCAAGCTCTAGATAGTCAGCGCCCAGCTCTTCGGCCATGGCTAGAATCTCGGCCATCTGATGAATGTTTTTGCGATGAATAACTACACATAACACCATTGGGTAATTATGTTTTTTAACTAATCGGGCAGCTTCTTTTTTATGCTGAAAGGACTCGGTACCGGCAAGATGGTCATTCAGGTCTTTGCTGCTGGCCTGAATGCTCACCTGAATATGATCCAGCCCTGCTTGTTTAAGCTGGATGATTTTAGCTTCATTTAGGCCGTAGCCTGAGGTGATCAGGTTGGTGTAATAGCCCAGCTCTCGGGCATGTTTAACTAGTTCGGGCAGGTCTGGACGGGTTAAGGGTTCTCCGCCAGAAAAGCCGAGTTGTACTGCGCCCATTTTGCGCGCCTCAGACAGCACTCGCTTCCAGTCATCGGTGCTGATTTCACTGCTATTGTGTGCGTAATCCAGGGGATTAGAGCAGTAGGGGCATTGCAGTGGGCATTTATAGGTTAGCTCTGCAAGTAACCAGCGGGGAGGGGTGATGTTAGTTTTGTTGAATCCAGCCATTATTGAGTGCTACCTCTAAGAAACCCGTAATATCATTTTTTAAATCGGTGGTGGAGAACTTTTCCTCCAGATCGGCAACAATCTGATCCAGATTTCGTGTACCATCGCAGAGTTTTAAAATTTCCGCCGAACTCTGGTTTAGTTCAACCATACCTTCAGGGTAGAGTATAACATCTTTTTGCTGGGCTTCTTCCCATTGCAGACGGTGCATGGGAGAGAAGTTGATGGGTAATGCAGTGTTTATGGTCATATGTGCTTAGTGTAGGCAGGGTGGATTTTTGAACGTAGTGAAGAAGCGTAACCCGACAATATGCAGGATATCGGTCAATGGCGGGTTACGTTATCTCGCAATGCCCGATAATCTAACCCAGTCTACATTTTAGTTATTTTCAATATTAAAATAAGGAGGCATATCATTAATATAAGCTATATAGATAGCGTCAGCCATAGACCATAAAACATTTAATTTGAATCTTAAAATCTCTAGCATGCGCTCTTGTTGCTCGCGTGTTTTATAATAATCCAGAGTGATCTCCAGGCCATGTTCTACATCACGGCGCGCTTCTGAAAGACGTTTACGAAAATAGATATAACCTTCTTGTGTAATCCACGGGTAAAGTTCAGGCCAGTTATCTAGCCGTTGCTGGTGGATTTTAGGGGCAAATAACTCGGTTAAAGATGAGCTGGCGGCTTCATGCCAGTTTGAGTTGCGGGCAAAATTCACATAGGCATCCACGGCGAATTTTACGCCTGGTAATACATGTTCTAAAGAAATGACTTCTTCGCGACTCATACCCACCGCGATACCCAGTTGCACCCAGGCTTCGATGCCGCCGGGTTCGCCAGGTTGCCCATCGTGGTCAAGGATGCGCTGTGTCCAGATGGCACGAGTTTCACGATCCGGACAGTTAGCCAGTATATTGGCGTCTTTAATCGGGATCATAATCTGATAATAAAACCGGTTGGCTACCCAGCCCTGTAATTGTTTCTGCGTCAGCTTGCCTTCATTCATTAAGGTATGCATGGGGTGGTGGATATGGTAATACTTTTCCATGCCACGTAACTGCGCTTCAAATTCTTCTCGAGACCAGGGTGTTTGTTCAGTCATTTTTACAGCTCTATATTCATGTTATCGAACGATACTTCTATATCATGCTGGTTTAGTATATCGCGCTCTTTAGAATTATCGTCCAGAATTGGATTGGTGTTATTGATATGGATCAATATTTTACGAGGTTTTGGCAGAGTATCTAAAAATCCGATCATGCCGCCTTCACCTGACTGCGGTAAATGGCCAATTTTTCTGGCCAATAATGGCCGCCCGACCGAGGCAAGTTCATCGTCTGTCCAGAAGGTGCCGTCGACTAATACGCAGTCAGCAGTGGCCATTGCTTTTTCTACGTGGGGTTCTATCAGACCTAAGCCGGGTGCGTAAAAAACCGTTTTTCCGGTTGAAATCTGACGTATTACCATGCCTATATTATCACCTTCGTGAGGATCATCGCGGTGGGGTGAGTAGGGAGGTGCTTTGCTTTTAAGCGCCAGGGCAGTGAATTCCAGATCGCTAATATTAGGTATGCTAAATGAGTCACCATTGACTGGGATAGGGAAGTCATTCACGCCGCAGAAGTGCTGCAGAATATTAAAAATAGGGAAGCCAGTACTAAGATCCTGCTTGACCATTTCCGTGCAGTAAATATTTAGTGGATCGCCTTCGCGCAAAATAAGTAGGCCCGTAGCATGATCAATTTGCGAGTCGATCATGACAATTGCCTCGATACCTGTCCCTCGTACTTTATTTTTAGGGTGAATTTCGGGGAAATTTTCTAATTGCGCGCGCACATCAGGCGAGGCATTGAATAACACCCAGTGATCACCGTCTGATGAAATGGCAATTGAGGACTGGTTGCGTTTGCTTGCTTTAATGGAATTTGATCTGACGGCTTTGCAATTCGGGCAACTACAGTTCCATTGTGGAAAGCCTCCGCCAGCGCCTGAACCGAGAACTCTTATTTTCATTGTTTTAGTCTGTTAGCAAATAAATAGGCAAAAAAAAGGCTCTTAATTTTAATTAAGAGCCTTTTTTCATCAGAACCGAACGATTAACGGTTGTAGATGTACATAGTTACTTCAAAACCAAAACGTAGGTCTGTGTATGCTGGTGTTTCCCATTTCATATTATATCCTCCGGAGTTATATTTAATTCTTATTTATGTTTATGCTAGCTTGATCAAGTAAGCTACATCAAAGTATACGATGAACTGTTTTGTAGCACAACATAATTATTATAAGCCATTTGCTTCTGTCTGGTAAATATGTACATTGTCGTCAGAAATACAGAATAATGGTCTGTTGCATAATATTAAGCGCCTGTGTAGGTATTTGATAGATTTGCACTTGTATGCAGACGAATACAGGGTTATATTAACTCCTGGTAACAATAAAAACATTGGGGGGAAATACTATGATCGTTGATATATTTTTAGTTACTTTTTTTATGTGGGTAGTTGCAGTATGCGCATTCGCTCCATTGGGATATTTTATTTATATGTACACGATGAAAAGTGGCGAGCCCTTTGGTGATACCGAGCCTCATGGAGATAGTGAGTCTAAGGTACTTGAAGTGGTTGGGCTAGCAATCCATGCACTAAAAAAAGGTCTGATCGGAGGAAAATAACGGATTTTTGGGAGCTGGAAATAATCGTCTGATATTGGGTGGGAAAAAGACCAACAAGATTGGATGATTATTTATTTCCACCTCCCTTAGCTTGCATTTTCACGAATATACTAGGCTTTGCTGGGTTACGTTTTTATTGCTTCGCAAAAAAATCTAACCCTTATATGGACTCCTCGTTTATTGCAAGCCAAGTTTTACATAATTGATGCTAATAACAGTGAACAAGATTGCAGCCATATATTGGGTCTCTAACAGAGGCTTTTTTGCCTCAGAACTCCTGATGAATCTATTCGCATACTTTTTGCCCCTACCAGCCTAACGGTCTCGCAATGGACTCTCTGGGTTGCAAGGGTTCTGTAAAAGTATCGGTCTGACCTGTTGTTGTCATCAATATTGGTTAACTTGCCTCCGCAATCTTGGTTACTCGGTTATCTCAGGGTTATCCACGCTTTGTCCACAGACGAAGAGCCCTCCTAGCTCGCAGTCGGTGGGCAAAGGGTGGGTAACCCTGCTTATGCACTCTAACTATGTCAGAGCTGCATCATATTCTTTATCCTGACTCGCCATCGCCCACAGTATTCGGGCATTTTCATTGGCCAGCGCAACGGCGGCTTTATTAAATCCACGCCGCTCAATGAGTGCTTGTAGCCATAGGCTTAATTTGTCTTTTTTACCACTACAGTGCTTTAACACCGATCGTGCTCCATGAATTAACATCGTACGAATATAGCGGTTACCTCGCTTACTAATTCCTAAATAAACCTGATTATCACCACTGCTATGTTGTCTCGGAACAATCCCTAAGCTGGCTGCATAATCTCGGCTACTCTGATAGCTTTTACCTGTCCCTATGTCTGAGGCAATGATGGTGGCTGTTATTGCCCCAATACCTGGCACATCAAGAAAACGCTGGCTTAACTGATTGCTATTACATAGCCGGCTAATACGTCTGTCCTGTTGTTTAATCTCTTCATCTAGTGCAACTAGTTTTTCATATTGCTCAGCAAACATTTCCCGACTTAAATCAGTCAAATCATTGTCGCTATCTTCTAAAATCAACGGTAATTCTACTCTTACTTTCTTTATACCTTTAGGAATAACAATGCCTCTTTCACTGAGTAGCCCTCGCACTTGATTAACCAGCGCAGTACGTTTGTCAACAAGGCCTTCACGTATTCTATGAACGAGTTGAATGTCTTGCTGTTCAATCGTTTTTATCGACACTGTGCGCTTATTTGGACGGGTAACCGCATCAAATATAGCAGCGGCATCATTAAAGTCATTTTTGTTCCCCACAACAAAACCCTTTACATAACGGGCATTAAGAAAAATGACTTCATGCCCTTGTTTAGCTGAAGTTTCCCAATAATTATTTATGGTAAAATTGAAACTATGCTGCAACTATATGAAAAAAATAGTCTTTTCATTCGTTTCAAATGCTATTGCCTAAGGGGAATTAAGTAGGGGTTTGCTATAAACATGGCAAAACCACCTAAAATAAACCTCGATACACCAGCATTGTGTATTTCAGCTACTCAATAATTGGGAAACTTCAGTTGTTTAGTTAACTCTCTTGCCCAGTGATGAGCTCCGCCACAGGCTTCTATTCCAATTAAGCTCACTGGATAATTTGCAAAAAATATTAAAAGCTCAGCTCGTTTTAGCTTTTTCTTAACAGGTTGTGATTTTTTTTCATCAAATGTATACATGTGAAAAATATTTTTTGCTATATCCAATCCAATTACGCTATTATTCATGTCGGGCTCCTCTTTGCTCCGTTATTACTCTTAGGTGCATTATGGCACTGTTGGTGGGAGAGGAGTCCATATCATCAGCCTACAAAGTAATTAATGGATTATTAATTTAATAAGCCCTTAACTCAATAGCAGTGGTGCTCTGCGTTGTGGAACATTCCTGTATGAATTTCCACGCGGGCATGAGGAGTATGCAACACTAGAAGGTCTTAGCTTGCTCATTGCTACAGGTAGGGCACTGCAAATTTTTACGTAATTTCATTTCATTCCATTGCATGGATAACCCATCTAGCAATAATAATCTGCCGGATAATGGCTCACCTATTTTCATTATCAATTTCATTGCTTCCATGGCCTGAATACTACCAATAATGCCGGTAATGGGTGAAATTACTCCATTGGTTGCGCAATTCTGTAATTCTTCTCCATTTTCTGCATATAGACAGTTGTAACAAGGGCTGTCATTATTTGCTGCAAATACACTGACCTGGCCTTCAAAGCGAATTGCTGCCCCGGAAACCAGTGGTTTTTTATGTTTTACACAAGCCTGGTTAATTGCAAACCGGGTGCTGAAGTTATCAGAGCAATCCAGTATCACATCGGCCTTCAATACTTCTTTTTCTAACTGTCCTCCTTGCAGACGCTGCTTAACAGCAATGACATGCGTGTCAGGATTTATTTTATTTAATGTTTGCCGGGTTGAAATGACCTTATCAGCCCCAATATCGTCTGTGTAATGAGCAATCTGTCTTTGCAAATTGGATAAATCTACTTGGTCATCATCATAAATAGTGATTGTGCCTATGCCTGCTGCTGCAAGATAAAGTGCTGCGGGAGAGCCGAGGCCTCCAGCGCCAATAATGAGTATGTGGGCGTCAAGCAGTAACTCTTGCCCGGCTATATCAACCTGGGGAAGCATGATCTGGCGGCTATAGCGTAGTAATTGTTGGTCGTTCATATGTGATAGTTTTCGATAAGTAATCTGTAAATGATGCCACAAACTTGACATGCTGCAAAAGCGGATTATTATTAGCACTCATATTAGGTGAGTGCTAGTAACTTTTATTTTATAATTTTATTTTTTATCAGGAGATATTGATGAATATACGTCCTTTACACGATCGTGTGATTGTTAAACGTGTTGAAGAAGAAACTACATCGGCAGGGGGTATTGTTTTACCTGGTTCTGCTACCGAAAAGCCGAGTGAAGGTGAAGTATTGGCAGTTGGTAGTGGTAAGCAACTAGATAACGGTGAAGTTCGTGCGTTAGAAGTAAAAGTGGGTGATAAAGTGCTATTCGGCAAATATTCTGGTTCAGAAGTTAAAGTTGATGGCGAAGAGGTTATCGTTATGCGTGAAGAAGACATCATGGGTATTTTAGGCTAAGCCAGAATACATTTGAAATTCATATAAGCACATACAAATATTTTAGGAGTTAACATGGCGGAAAAAGAAGTAAAATTTGGAGATGAAGCGCGATCATTAATGGTCAATGGCGTAAATATTTTAGCAAACGCAGTAAAGGCGACTTTGGGTCCTAAAGGACGTAATGCAGTACTAGATAAAAGCTTTGGCGCACCAACAATCACTAAAGATGGTGTGTCGGTTGCTAAAGAAATCGAATTAGCAGATAAATTCGAAAATATGGGCGCTCAAATGGTGAAAGAAGTTGCCTCGCAAACATCTGATGTTGCTGGTGACGGAACAACGACGGCCACCGTATTAGCGCAATCGATTGTTAATGAAGGCTTAAAGTCAGTTGCAGCGGGCATGAACCCAATGGACTTAAAGCGCGGTATTGATTTAGCTGTAAGCAAGTCAGTTGAAGCAATTATTGCTTCTGCTACACCTTGCACTGATAATAAAGCAATTGCGCAAGTAGGTACAATTTCTGCAAACTCTGATGAGTCTGTGGGTGAAATCATTGCAAAAGCAATGGAAAAAGTGGGTAAAGAAGGCGTTATCACAGTTGAAGAAGGCTCTGGTTTAGACAATGAATTAGACGTTGTTGAAGGTATGCAGTTTGACCGTGGTTATCTGTCTCCTTATTTCATCAACAATCAGGATAGCATGAGTGTTGAATTAGATGAGCCGTTCATCTTGTTATTCGACAAAAAAATCTCTAATATCCGCGATTTACTACCGACACTTGAAGGCGTAGCGAAAGCAGGTCGTCCGTTGCTAATTGTTGCTGAAGATGTAGAAGGCGAAGCATTAGGTACTTTGGTTCTTAACAATATGCGCGGTATCGTTAAAGTGGCTGCTGTAAAAGCACCTGGTTTTGGTGATCGTCGTAAAGCAATGCTAGAAGATATTGCAGTATTAACCAATGCGACAGTTATCTCGGAAGAAATTGGCTTATCCCTAGAGAAAGTTGAAATGGACCAGCTGGGTACAGCTAAGAAAATTCAAATCAGCAAAGAAAATACTGTGATTGTTGATGGTGCAGGTTCTGAAGACAATATTAAAGGCCGTGTTGCACAAATTCGTGCACAAGCTGACGAAGCAACGTCTGATTACGACAAAGAAAAACTACAAGAGCGTCTGGCTAAACTAGCAGGCGGTGTTGCAGTGATTAAAGTCGGCGCAGCAACTGAAGTTGAAATGAAAGAGAAAAAAGCGCGCGTAGAAGATGCATTACATTCGACACGTGCAGCGGTTGAAGAAGGCGTAGTTGCCGGTGGTGGTGTTGCTCTGGTCCGTGCTCTAAGCGCATTAGACGGTGTTGAAGGTGCTAACCATGACCAAAAGGTGGGTGTGGATATTCTACGCCGCGCCATGTCAGCGCCATTGCGTCAAATTGTTGCTAATGCGGGTGACGAAGCCTCTGTAGTGCTTAACCAAGTAGCAAATGGCGAAGGTAACTATGGTTATAACGCAGCCACAGGTGAGTACGGCGATATGATTGAAATGGGTATTCTTGATCCAGCAAAAGTAACTCGTGCAGCATTGCAAAATGCAGCGTCTGTTGCTAGCTTAATGATCACCACCGAAGTGATGGTTGCTGATGCACCATCTGATGAAAGCGCTCCTGCAATGCCTGATATGGGTGGCATGGGCGGAATGGGTGGTATGGGCGGCATGATGTAAACTAGTCCATTTAAACCTAGCTTTATAAAAAGCCCCGCTAACGAAAGTTAGCGGGGCTTTTTATATGCTCTAATCCGTGTGTAGAGAGGAATTTAGTCCGCTAAGAAGCCATTTTACAATCGGGTAAATAATAAGTGGGTTCAGCTAACTGGACTCGTTGCTACCGGAGCATAGAGAACGTTTATTTCCACCAGTGGAAACGTTGTCGATGTTTTTAGCTCAAGCCTTAAGTTCTAACAGCTGAGTTTTGTCGTGTAATACATGCGTAA
This sequence comes from Bathymodiolus japonicus methanotrophic gill symbiont, assembly GCF_019721995.1. Classification (GTDB taxonomy): domain Bacteria; phylum Pseudomonadota; class Gammaproteobacteria; order Methylococcales; family Methylomonadaceae; genus Methyloprofundus. The sequence goes on from NZ_BLYC01000004.1 coordinate 28,680, forward strand.
CAGTGACTGCACGAAGTAAAAAGGCAGAGCTTTCACATTAGGAATCAAGATTATTAAGGCATGCAATTACCTACCTCTACGCCATTATTATAAAGGCTACACCCAATTAGCGTTCCATCTAAAGCATAGGATTTCATAGTCATTATTTCACCTTCTTCAGTGAGTTCATACTGAAGTTGCCCGGTTTCATAGTAGCCCAGAATAGTACCAACCTGGTCGCCGTTTACATAAGGCATTTCTCTCATAAGGGCTCCTGATTCATAATACTCTCTTATGATGCCATGTCGTTCACCGTTAACATATGGGAGCTCTATAGCAAGTTGCCCGGATTCGTAATAGCCTATTGCAAGCCCGTTGGAATAGCCATCCGTTACAGGAGTTTCCGCTTTAAGCTGTCCCGATTCATAGTATTCTTTGACAATTCCGTGTATTTTGTCGTTAACATAAGGGACTGCCTCTCCGAGTTGACCGGATTCATACGCTGAAAATCATGGAAACGGAGCTTAGCGAAGTGGTGATTTTTAGTCCCTGATAGGCGACAGGGCAATTCGCTGATTCGACGTGTGCTAGCAGCACGCGAGAGGAGCAAGAATTGCATTCCGAATAGCCGTTCAGCCAGTGAGGTAGTAATGACGAAGCTGCTTTTGTGCGTAGTCGTTGCGGACGCAGGGCGTTCAGGGCATCTCCCATCCGCTGCGTAGGTGAACGAATTATGGCGACAGGAGTCCCGGAATTTCGTGAGGTAGCATGGCGCGCCTGATAGCCTTTTTCTATACCATGCTTATCGCCACCTACATAAGGAGTTTCTCCCCTGAGCCGGTCAGACTCATAGTATCTTTTTTGCGTACCATGCATGATTCCATCTATATAGGGCGTTTCTTCTCTAAGCTGACTGGAATCGTAGTAATATTTTTCTAGCCCATTTAACTGCTTGTCAATATAGGGCGCGTCAATAAAAAGATGGCCATCATTGTCGTACCCACAATAAATATAGTCCTCAAACATAACATCACCATCCTTATCGCGAAGATTAAGTTTGATCGAGTGATCAGTAGAGTCATTATCAAGCGCCGGGTCATAAGTCACTGGACACGTAGTAGCGGGGAGCGGTGGTGGAGTTATATCTGATGGGTAATATATATATTCAGCATCTTCTGAGTCATAATTGATCCCATCCACTACAACCCTGGCAAATGCATATACATAAATATTTGCATATTCCGAGTCTTCAATTTTGAGAGTGGTCGGGCCAGTGTACCTAAATTCAGGGCTTGAATAATATTCATCAAGTCGATAATAGAGGTCGCCTTCACCCTCAACTGAAAGGGTCAGGATGGCACTAAATTCAAATGTACTACTCTCTGGGCTTGCCGTCGGTTTATTAGGCACTTTGGGCATGATTAGTTCGTTACTTATCGCGCCGTCTTTAAGTTCGGCAACAATGCGTACTGGTCCTGCTGCTAATCCATCTGGTACACCAGTCGATAAACCCGCATCGCTAACCCTGCTGGCAATTCCCTCTATCCTGTTATTTTTATAATCGATAAAATAGATATGTGCCAGTTCACTAAGTCCATCATCAGTGTTCCCCTATCAATTGAGGCCGTGAAACTAACCTCGCCACAAGAGAGCTCATAAAGCACTGTAAAGACATTCCTGTTATTATTGCGTTTTGAACTGCTCGAATGGTATACGAGCTGATACGAGATATTCTTGCCTGGAAAATAATGGATTCACAAAACGATCTCGTTTTTGAGTATAATGATCCCCAAAAACTAGACCAGCATTTAAGATAGAATCTTGCCCTCAAAACTGAGGATTAAGAAATGACCATAAATCGTAAGAAGCATAGTACGCAAACCAAAGTAAAAGTGGTATTAGACGTACTAAAAGGGGAAAAGACAAGAGCTGAAATTACCGCGAAATATGGTATTCATGCAACACAAATCAACAATTGGAAAAAAGCTGTATTAGACATCAGTGTTCCCCTATCAATTGAGGCGGTAAAACTAACCTCGCCACAAGAGGGCTCATAAAGCACTGTAAAGACATTCCTGTTATTATTGCGTTTTGAACTGCCCGAATGGTATACGAGCTGATATGAGATATTCTTGCCTGGAAAAATAATGGATTCACAAAACGATCTCGTTTTTGAGCCTGTTGCTGCCTAATTTCCGTAAGCGTCAATTAAAGTACGCATTCTAAACCAATATAAAAAATGGCAGACTAATACCTCCAATTAACTCAGGAGGAATTTATGAGTCCATCTCAAAATAAAGCGGCTATGCAAAATCATATACCGCAATGGCAAGCCAGTCGTTTAACTCAGGTCGGGTATTGCAAAGCCCATGATATCAAGCCGCATATCTTCAGTTATTACAAAAAGCAATTCAGTTCGCTCGCTCCACCAGTGTTACAAGCCAAGCAATTGGTTCCGGTAACACTGGTTGCAGAGGACATGTTGAACGGATCAGGCGTACCTGCTGATTCATCAGTTATCAAAGTGACTCATTCTAATGGCTTCAGTCTGGAAATTTGTGTCAGTACAGAACTTGCATCATTAAAGCCGCTTCTGAAACTGGTTAGGCCTATCTCATGATAAACGGGCTTGTTGTTAATCAAGTGTTTTTGGCGACCGGCGTTACTGATATGCGTAAATCTATCAATGGTCTGTCACTGATTGTTTCGGAACAGTTTGGCCATGATCCCTTTGCCGGAAGTATTTTTGTCTTTTGTAACCGCTCTCGCGATAAACTGAAAATACTCTATTGGGAGTGTAATGGGTTCTGGCTTTATTATCGGCGCCTGGATAAGGGGAAGTTTCAGTGGCCAACCGAGTTAAACGAACATCCGTTATCATTAGCCTTACCTGAATTCAAGTCATAAGTACATAACCCAATAAATTTTTCATATCTATCCCAGTCAGCTCTTCAAATACCTCATAAGGTGTTTTGTAATTGAGACACTTTATTAGGGCGACTATTTAGCTTATCAACGGCTATAAAAACCTCTTTTATCGTAACATCAATCAACTCCATTACTTTAGGGAAATACTGTCTTAATAAGCCATTAGCATTCTCATTTTGCCCTCTTTCCCAAGAGCTGTATGGAGTCGAAAAATACGTATCACAACCTAGTGCTTCTGCTATTTTTTCATGCAGGGTAAACTCTTTCCCGTTATCAAAAGTAATTGTTTTAACAAAGCTTTTTATAGGATCAAGCATTAAAATAGTTGCGTCTAATACATATTGAGCCTTTTTCCCCGCTAAAGGGAAGGCCAACCGTAATTTAGAGACTCGCTCATCCAACGTTACAATCGCCCCTTTGTGATTTTTCCCAATGATTGTATCTGCCTCCCAATCACCTATACGCTTACGGTTGTTGACCTCTTCAGGACGCTCATCTATATCGACTCTATTAGGGATTCCTGTCCTATTATGGGCTGACCCATACCGCTTGCGATAGGTTTTGTTCTGATGCCGAAGATGCTTGTATAGTTCACCCCCTGCCTTCGCTGAAAATCATGGAAACGGAGCTTAGCGAAGTGGTGATTTTTAGTCCCTGATAGGCGACAGGGCAATTCGCTGATTCGACGTGTGCTAGCAGCACGCGAGAGGAGCAAGAATTGCATTCCGAATAGCCGTCCAGCCAGTGAGGTAGTAATGACGAAGCGGCTTTTGTGCGTAGTCGTTGCGGACGCAGGGCGTTCAGGGCATCTCCCATCCGCTGCGTAGGTGAACGAATTATGGCGACAGGAGTCCCGGGATTTCGTGAGGTAGCATGGCGCGCCTGTTTGTCCGCCAGAATATGCTGGTACTCGATGTTCAAGTTTTTCCATCCCATTGCCATCAAACTCTTACCTTCACCCAGCAGAACAATACTTTAATGATGGTGTTGGCTCTAAGCGCCCTAAATCTCTGCCAATCATATGTTTTCCTGATGGCATCAGTTGAAACACATCCTTTATTAATTCACCTAACTCTTTCAGCTTATCACCAGGATCTGGAAACTCTAGCAATGACGTGATGAACTCAAGCAGTACATCCATTTGAGACTTGCGCTGTAAGCTTCCTACGGTATACGCAGTCTGATCAATGCCTTTGTTAATCGAATTAAAGTAGCTCTCGACTGACCTTATTCTACCTCTATATTCAATATTTTGGTTTTTACGTAATTGGCTAATCACCTGCGAGCCTCCAGATTCTTTAGCGGCTTCGTCCATAAAGGCTTTTTCACCATACAGCGCATCAGCCAGTACGCCTTTAATTTTAATAAGGCTATGCGCAACTTTAAACTCTTTTAATAAGCCTAATGCAATCTCTGTTTTGGTCGGGTAGGCACTGTCACGTTCAGGCTTAATAGGCCGATCTTTTTTTGCTATACCGCTCTTTTTCAACCGTTTATCTTCTTTATCCCACTGCTTTAAGGCTGGATCCGGCATATAAAAGAAAAAACCGACAGGCACTGTAATGGATGAGGTAACTAGCAGCAATAATACTATCGTTTGTCCATTAACATACCCGCCGGAGCCTTTGTGTTTCTGCTTGTAAACCTTATAAATACGTTTTGTAGACTTAGATCGTGCTCGGTCTGATTCATCAAAGGCCAACACACCTTCAGTAATGCCATAACGTTTTAAAATTAAGACCACACTCACCCGTAGCAACCAGTCCCAGGGTATACTTGCTTTACGAAACACCCAGGATAATGCGGCTACTTTGCAATCTCCAAGGCTTGCTCGCTCAAACTTAGCCCAGCAAACAGAGTTCATTAGCAGTATGCCCGTTAAACAAGTGCCCAACCAAGCGGCTTGAATCCGTGTCAAAGCGGCTCCGGGTTTTAGCTGATTGAGCGCATCATTTAAATCGTCAATATAGCTTTGGATAAAGGTGGCTGGGGCATTCATTAACATGGGCTTACACCGATAAAATTACAACAACCTCAGAATACCTGATTTTACCTTCTCAATATCAAAAACTTGAACATCGAGTGAAAGTCTATAGGTGTGTATAGCTCATTTGTAGCCTCTGTAAATTGTTTGGTAGCTGTTTACTTTACACCTATGTCTTGTCTTAATTCAACAGGTGTTAGTCTAGCCAATACTTGCAGAGGGTTATGCACTTATTATACGAATTCAGGTTACGTGAATTACACTGGTTACTGGAGGGTTTATCCTATCGGCAAGCGCAAGCTCATGCCGCTATTTCTGGCTTAATAAACAATTGATTTGTTGCCGTTATTTTACGTTGAAAATATCTAATAAAACAGCCAGTTAAATGATTATTTAACCCTGTTTGGTGGTATAATAAACACCATGAGATCACTTCCTGAAACACTGCCAGACGAGACGAATGTACTGCACAAAATGGTGCTGGACTATCAGTCGACAGTGGATCAATTACAGGAAAAACTGACATGGTATGAGGAGCAGTTTCGTCTGTTGCAACATAAGCGTTTTGGCACCTCCAGTGAGAAATGTCCGGGTCAAATGGAGTTGTTTAATGAAGCAGAGTCCATTCTTGATAGCTTAAAGCAGGATGATTCCGACCCTGAAGAAACCCTAAGCTATCAGCGTAAAAAGCCAGGCCGCAAGCCATTATCCAGAGATATCCCGCGCGAAGTTATCCGTTATGAATTACCTGAAGCAGAGCGTGTTTATGCCTGCGGTCATGCATTGCATGAGGCTGGCGAAGACAAGTCAGAGCAGTTAGAAATCATTCCTGCCCAGATCAAAGTCATTGAACATATACAGATCAAGTATGGCTGCCGCGCCTGTGAAAATGGCATTATCAGTGCACCAAAACCCGCACAGCCCATTCCTCGTAGTTTTGCCTCGGCAAGTTTATTAGCTTACATTATTGTCGCCAAGTTCATGGATAGCCTGCCACTTTACCGGCAGGAAACCATTTTCAAGCGCTTAAGTGTTGACCTTTATCGTGCCACGCTATCTAACTGGGTATTAAAGTCCGCTGAATTGCTCCAGCCCTTTTATGATCGACTGCATGCTCTGCTGATTCTACAGAAGATCCTCCAGGCCGATGAAACAACCTTAAATGTGATTCGGGATGGTCGAGAGACGAAATCGAAAATCCTATATGTGGCTCTATCAGAGTGGTGGGCATGAATCCGAGCACCCGATCGTTTTGCATGATTATCAGTCAACGTGGGCAGGAGCGCATGCTGAAAGCTTCTTGCGGGCCTTTTCAGGTCACTTGCAAGTAGATGGCTATGCAGGCTATCATGCACTGGCATCAGATGATTGTATCCTCGTGGGGTGTATGGCACATGCGCGGCGTAAATTCGATGAAGCGCTAAAACTCGATGTTCAAGTTTTTGATATTGAGAAGGTAAAATCAGGTATTCTGAGGTTGTTGTAATTTTATCGGTGTAAGCCCATGTTAATGAATGCCCCAGCCACCTTTATCCAAAGCTATATTGACGATTTAAATGATGCGCTCAATCAGCTAAAACCCGGAGCCGCTTTGACACGGATTCAAGCCGCTTGGTTGGGCACTTGTTTAACGGGCATACTGCTAATGAACTCTGTTTGCTGGGCTAAGTTTGAGCGAGCAAGCCTTGGAGATTGCAAAGTAGCCGCATTATCCTGGGTGTTTCGTAAAGCAAGTATACCCTGGGACTGGTTGCTATGGGTGAGTGTGGTCTTAATTTTAAAACGTTATGGCATTACTGAAGGTGTGTTGGCCTTTGATGAATCAGACCGAGCACGATCTAAGTCTACAAAACGTATTTATAAGGTTTACAAGCAGAAACACAAAGGCTCCGGCGGGTATGTTAATGGACAAACGATAGTATTATTGCTGCTAGTTACCTCATCCATTACAGTGCCTGTCGGTTTTTTCTTTTATATGCCGGGTCCAGCCTTAAAGCAGTGGGATAAAGAAGATAAACGGTTGAAAAAGAGCGGTATAGCAAAAAAAGATCGGCCTATTAAGCCTGAACGTGACAGTGCCTACCCGACCAAAACAGAGATTGCATTAGGCTTATTAAAAGAGTTTAAAGTTGCGCATAGCCTGATTAAAATTAAAGGCGTACTGGCTGATGCGCTGTATGGTGAAAAAGCCTTTATGGACGAAGCCGCTAAAGAATCTGGAGGCTCGCAGGTGATTAGCCAATTACGTAAAAACCAAAATATTGAATATAGAGGTAGAATAAGGTCAGTCGAGAGCTACTTTAATTCGATTAACAAAGGCATTGATCAGATAATACGTGTACGTGGCGGCAAAGAGATTAAAGTGACTGTCAGCAGTGCACGATTAAAGGTGAGTTCTCACAGTAAAAAACGCTTTGTCATTGCCTTAAAATATGACGGTGAAAACGACTATCGCTATTTAGTGGCGACAGACCTGACTTGGCGCACACAAGATATTATTCAAGCCTATACGTTGAGATGGCTGATTGAGGTTTTCTTTGAGGACTGGAAGCTTTATGAAGGATGGGGGCGTGAGGCCAAACAATTAGATGAAGAGGGATCAAGCCGTGGCCTGATTCTGAGTCTTTTGTTTGACCATTGCCTTCTCCTTCACCCAGAGCAAATAGCCCGCATTGAAAGCAAACTACCTGCGTATACCGTAGGAAGCTTACAGCGCAAGTCTCAAATGGATGTACTGCTTGAGTTCATCACGTCATTGCTAGAGTTTCCAGATCCTGGTGATAAGCTGAAAGAGTTAGGTGAATTAATAAAGGATGTGTTTCAACTGATGCCATCAGGAAAACATATGATTGGCAGAGATTTAGGGCGCTTAGGGCCAACAGCATCATTAAAGTATTGTTCTGCTGGGGAAGGTAAGAGTTTGATGGCAATGGGATGGAAAAACTTGAACATCGAGTGTAATGAGGACGAGTATGCCAATTTACCACCGAGTCAAATCGTCCCTATCCTGGCAGACAAAGGCATCCGCTGTCAGCCCCGGACGGGCTGATAGTCTCCAGAAGGCGCAGGGAAATTTGCCAATCCGAAGTGCGCGATAGCGCGCGAGGGAGGCTAAAATTTTATCCCGAATAGCCGTAGAGCCATTTGTGGTAGCCATGACTGAGCTGCTTTGTGCTCAGTCTGTGGCGGACGCAGGGCGGCTGGAGCATCTCCTATTCGCTGCGTAGGTGAACGAATTACGGCGACAGGAGTCCCGGAATTTCGTGAGGTAGCATGGCGCGCCTGAGCCCTTTGGGCCAATTAATTTGCCACCATCTGTAACAACAGCATCCTGAACATGTCTATAGTTATTAACTATCTGATTATTTTCTTTATCTTTAACCTCAACACTAAGGTAGACTGAAGATTCCCAATAATTATTTATGGTAAAATTGAAACTATGCTACAACTATATGAAAAAATAGTCTTTTCATTCGTTTCAAATGCTATTGCCTAAGGGGAATTAAGTAGGGGTTTGCTATAAACATGGCAAAACCACCTAAAATAAACCTCGATACACCAGCATTGTGTATTTCAGCTACTCAATAATTGGGAAACTTCAGTCAATATAGTTTGCGAAGGCCTGAGCTTTGGCATTAGCAGAAATTTATTGCTTCGACGAAAACCTGGTTTTCGCAGTGCGTGGTTTTGAATCAGCATTAGCGAGTCCTTTTCAGACGGTAAGAGGTATTCCGGCTGAACTAAGTATTGTCGCCTAAATTCGAGAGGTGTTTGTTGAGCTTTAGGAGTATTTGCATAGCAAATCATGAAAGTTAAAAGTTTAGTTGTTTACCATTGCAAAGATATTTAGGATAATATCCTGTTAATGTGATTTTATGCTGTAATGCGAAGCGCGACAATAAGTAAATCTTCGTCAGCCTTTTTGTGAGATCTAGTACTGATTATGTTTGATAATTTAACCGACCGTTTAGGTAAAACCCTAAAAAATCTTCGCGGCCAGGGGCGGCTGACAGAAGATAATATTAAAGATGCAATGCGTGAAGTGCGGATGGCTTTGCTGGAAGCCGATGTTGCGCTTCCAGTAGTTACTGCATTTATTGATAATGTAAAAGTAGCAGCTCTAGGCAAGGAAGTTCAAACTAGCCTGTCACCCGGACAGGCGCTGATAAAAGTTGTGCAGTCTGAGCTTGAAAAAGTAATGGGCGAGCGCAATGAAGAGCTGGATTTAAAAGCTAATCCGCCTGCAGTTATCCTTATGGCGGGTCTGCAGGGGGCAGGTAAAACAACGACAGTTGCCAAGTTAGGTCGCTGGTTGCAAGAAACAAAAAAGAAGTCAGTTGGGGTAGTCAGTGCCGATATTTATCGCCCGGCCGCGATTAAGCAACTGGAAACGCTTGCTAGTGATGTGTCGCTTACTTTTTTTGATACTGATGTAAGTAAAAGTGCGGCCGATATTGCACTAAATGCCATAGAGCAGGCTAAAAAGAAATTTCTGGATGTCGTGATTGTCGATACGGCAGGTCGTCTGCATATCGATGATGAAATGATGACTGAGATTAAGCAATTACATGCTGCGATTAATCCGGTTGAAACTTTATTTGTGGTCGATAGCATGACCGGGCAGGATGCTGCGAAAACCGCAAAGGCATTTGATGATGCACTGCCATTAACCGGTGTGGTTTTGACCAAGACCGATGGTGATGCGCGTGGCGGAGCCGCTTTATCTATTCGGCATATTACCGGTAAGCCTATTAAGTTTGTCGGGGTAGGTGAGGCGACAGATGCGCTGGAGCCATTTCATCCTGATCGGATGGCTTCAAGAATCCTGGGTATGGGAGATATGCTCAGCCTGATTGAGGATATTGAGCAGAAGGTCGATAAAAAGAAAGCCGATAAGCTAGCTAGAAAATTACATAAGGGCAAAGGATTTGATCTGGCTGATTTTGTAGAGCAATTAGAGCAGATGCAGAATATGGGTGGTATGGGGGCAATGATGGATAAATTTCCGGGCATGAATGAAGTGCCGCAGGACATGAAAGATCAAGTAAATGATCAGCAATTAGCGCGACAAATTGCGGTGATTCGCTCTATGACCAAGCAGGAAAAACGTTATCCTGATCTGATTAAGGGTAATCGTAAGAAACGTATTGCCAAGGGTTGCGGGCAAGAATTGCAGGATGTGAATCGTGTTTTGAAGCAATTTAAGATGATGCAGAAAATGATGAAGCGCTTCAAGAAAGGTAATATGGCAAATATGGTGCGTGGAATTAAAGGCAATATGCGCGGAATGCGGATGTAAATTCGATTTACTTGCGATGTTTTTTGGAATTTTTCTTCACATAATAATTAAAACGCGTAGAATAGTTGGATTAAATTTGGTTAAATGTAATTTTTGAGGAAGTTAGATGGTAGTTATTCGTCTTGCCAGAGGTGGGCAAAAAAATCGTCCTTTTTATCATGTAGTTGTGACAGATAGCAGAAACAGCCGTGATGGACGTTATATTGAGCGCTTAGGTTTTTTTAATCCTTTAGCTAAAGGATCTGAAGAAAGATTAAGACTTGATGAAGAGCGCATTGCGCATTGGCAGTCAAAAGGTGCACAACCTTCTGATCGCGTTGCTAAATTATTAAAAGACGCTAAAAAACAAGCAGCTGCAGCATAGGTTTGGCAGAGCAATTTGTTAGTATTGGGAAAGTTTCGGGTCTGTTTGGGGTCAGAGGCTGGATAAAGGTCTTTTCATATACTGAAGTACGTGAAAATATACTGAGCTATTCGCCCTGGACTTTACGCAAAGGCAAGGAAAGCAAAGAAGTTCAAGTGATTGATGGTCGGCGGCACGGAAAAACAGTCGTGGCTCGTCTGCAAGATGTAGATGATCGAGATCAAGCGGCTGAATTAAATGGCTGGGAAATCCTGATTCATGCGCATCAATTGCCAGCAGCAAAGCATGGTGAATATTACTGGGCTGATTTAGTCGGTTTACAAGTTAAAACGGTCGATGGTGTGGATTTCGGGACTGTTGAACAGATGCTTGAGACAGGTGCTAATGATGTTGTTGTTGTCTCGGGTGACCGGGAGCGCTTAATTCCTTTTTTACAGGGACAGACTATTATCAATATTGATCTGGCCGCTGGCGAGATGCTGGTAGACTGGGATGCTGATTTTTAATGCGCTTTGATGTGCTGACAATATTTCCGCAAATGGTGCTCGATAGTGCGATGAACGGAGTGACAGGACGTGCGATAAAACAGGGATTGGTTGGCTTGTCGGTGTGGGATCCGAGGAATTATACATCGGATAGGCATCGAACAGTGGATGACCGGCCTTATGGTGGTGGTCCTGGGATGGTGATGAAGTACCAGCCCTTAAAGGATGCTATCGCAAGTGCTAAAAATTCAGCGGGTAAAGAGATTGTTAAAGTTGTTTACTTGAGTCCGCAAGGCAAGCCTATTACGCAGCAGATGCTGAATGACTGTGTCGCATTGGATCAATTGATCCTGGTAGCAGGGCGCTATGAAGGAATAGATGAGCGCTTTATTGAGAACGAATGTCAGGAAGAATGGTCGTTGGGTGATTTTGTTATTAGCGGCGGCGAGTTAGCTGCTTTAGTCGTTATTGATGGTGTATCAAGACTATTACCTGGGGTATTGGGTGATGATGAGTCTGCTCGGCAAGACTCACATGTGGACGGGCTGTTGGACTGCCCTCACTATACCCGACCGGAAGTAATCGCAGGACAAAAAGTGCCTGATATTTTGCTGAGTGGTAATCATAAGGCCATTGAACAATGGCGGTTACAGCAGTCGCTGGGGAAAACCTGGTTGAAAAGGCCAGGTTTATTGTTAGATAAAGAATTAACAGCACAGCAGCAGGCGTTGTTAGAAGAATTTAAAATTGAATTGAAGTATAAAAAGGTGTAGTAATGAGTAATATTATTAGTCAATTGGAAGCAGAGCAGCTGAAAAAAGATATGTCGGTTTTTAACCCTGGTGATACAGTTGTTGTGCAGGTCAAAGTAAAAGAAGGAACTCGTGAGAGATTGCAGGCTTTTGAAGGTGTTGTGATTGCAAAGCGTAACCGTGGGTTAAATTCAGCGTTTACGGTTAGAAAAATTTCTCATGGTATTGGTGTAGAGCGTGTTTTTCAAACACATAGCCCGCTGGTTGGAGATATTCAGGTGAAACGTCGTGGTGCAGTACGTAGAGCCAAGTTATACTATTTGCGTGAGCTATCAGGTCGAGCAGCACGTATTAAAGAAAAGCTATAAGCAACGCTTGTTGTTGCGAGTAGATAAAAGGTGTCTTCGGGCGCCTTTTTTTATGCTTGCTAACTTAAAACATCAATTTTTACTTTGGGATTTATAAGTCCCTGGATATGTCAACTCCAGTTTCCTCAAGTAAGGCGCGGCGTAGTTTTTCTGCTTCTGCGGCACGCTCAATGATATTAGGGGTTAGGCAGACTTTGCCTTCAAAGCGCTTAATGCCGCCTGTTGTGCGTTCGCTGACAACATCAACAATAATTTTCCAGTTAATTTTCTTTTTGTCGGCAGCAAAAGCAAAAACCAGCGCCAGGTCACCCAGGTTATTGATTAGTCGAGGGATTCCGCCAGAGTAATAATACAAAGCTGCACAGGCAGAGGGGTGAAAAATAATTTCTTCACTGCCGGCAACTTTTAAACGGTAATGGATATATTCCTCAGTTTCCTGATAACTTAATGGCTGTAGATGATATTCAATGGAAATACGTTGCGAGAACTGTATCAGTTCCGGTCGATTTAATTTTTCAACTAACTCAGGCTGACCCACCAGCACTAGTTGCAGCATGATATCCTGGTTAACATTGATATTAGATAGCAGGCGTAGTTCTTCCCGTGTCTGTATGTCCATATTCTGGGCTTCGTCTACAATTAAAACGACGCGCTTGCTGGCGCCGCTTTTTTCGGTAATAAAGTTAACAAAGGCTTGATAGCGCTCGGCTTTATTACTAGCCGTAGATTCAATTTTGAATGCAGCTAAAACCCAGGTTAATAGATCGCCGAATGCACTATGGGTATTGGTGATTAAGCCCACCTCGCAGTCTGCGCGTAGTTCATCAAGCAAGCTACGTACCAGGGTGGTTTTTCCAGAGCCAATTTTCCCCGTAATCACAGTAAAGCCCGCCTGACTAACAAGACCATATTGTAAGGTTGTTAACGCTTTTTTGTGTTTAGCACTTAAATGGAGAAAGCTTGGGTCAGGAATCAACGAAAAGGCTTTTTTGTGAGACCGAAAAACTTTGTATACATCATCAGTGTTCCCATTGAAAGAAGAAGTACCTAAACAAAGCAGCCTATAACCTACCTGAAGGTAGCACCACTCGAATATCTCCATCTTTTTGATTTTAATCACTTATAACAGCAAATAGACACTCTGTAGGCACCGTAAAAAAACAACAAATAATTTCAAATAAAGCTTGCAATTGCCGAAAAAATTTTCTAAAAATTTCCGTTTTAATCACCTCATAAACGGATATCACCCATGCTTAAAGACCTACCACTCTCTGAACATATTCACCAACACTGCAATGAAAGTATGGAACGTGCCCTGTTAGCAGAGCGTCATCCTTTGTGGGCTCGTTCATGCCCAGAGTTGAAGGATATCGACTTTATTCGCCTTGGGTTATTACGCTGTATCAGTGTAGTCGATAGTGGTCGCAATTTCCTCCAAACCAATGAACAGATTTATGGCCAGCTGCTTCCCCGCTCAACGTATTTTAAATCACTGAAGTCGCATAGACGAACAAGTATGCTTGAGGCATTTGAACAGCAGAGCTACCATCTTCACTCTGAAACACTGCTATCGCAAGACATTGATTATCTTAAAGCATTCCCGGAACTTGAGGAATACACCATAGAAGCAGCGGATGGACATTTTATTGATCATGCCTGCCATACTGAAAAAAACAGCAAGGGGAAGGTTTATGCGGCCGGGGGGATTTACGCGTTGAATCTCAGAAGTGGGTTGCTCAGATTTCTTTGTCTGGTGACAAACGGAACTCAGAGACATCAAGAAATACCTGTGTTACGAGATCATATTGAAAAGCAAAACACGGGGAGTCGCTATTTTTGCGAAAGCTTGTTTTGGGCATCCCAGCCCAAGCAAGCAGCAAAAACTTAACGCGACCACTTATGCCTCCGGCGGCCCCGATTCGTCCTCGTCACCTCGTCCCGACCCAACAAGGGGTCGGAACATAGGCTCCAAATGACTTGACGCCGTGTCGGATGGCCTTTTATTTTGTCTCCACCTTCGCTAACGCTCAGACTCCGACAAAATAACGGCCCTACGGCTATCGAGGACTAAAAATCATCACTTCGCTTAGGCTCCGTTTCCCTGATTTTCAGCGAGGGAAATAACAGCTCTCAGAAACATCTCTATGTCTACGATAAAGCCGTCACCGACTTTGTCTGGTGGGATCGGCAGAAACGAGATGCTAATTACATGATTTCAATGCTAAAAGAAAATTCAATTGCGACTCTGGTTGAGTCTATCCCTTTTGACTCCCGCCATGAGATCAATACAGGGGTTGAAGCATACAGTGTGTACGAAAACAAGGGCATCAAATTTAACGTGGTGGATTACCGTGATCCAGAAACCGGAAAACTTCACCGGTTTGTGACAACCTTGCCAATGACTATTAACCCTGGAACCATTGCCATGCTGTATTTCAAGCGATGGACGATTGAAAAGACATTCAATAACACTAAAAGTAATTTCAAGGAAACTAAAGCTTGGTCTTCCAGTACCCGCTCACTTGAAAATCAAATGCGCCTGACTGCAATGAGCTATAATTTAATGCGAGTGTTTGAAGAGATTTCAAAAACACAACAGCCAGAATTGATTCATCCATCGGATAAAAAATATAGCGAGGCTCTGGAGATTAGGCAGCAACAGGCCCAAAAACGAGATCGTTTTGTGAAATCATTATTTTTCCAGGCAAGAATATCTCGTATCAGCTCGTATACCATTCGAGCAGTTCAAAACGCAATAATAACAGGAATGTCTTTACAGTGCTTTATGAGCTCTCTTGTGGCGAGGTTAGTTTCACGGCCTCAATTGATAGGGGAACACTGATGGTATACATAGGTAAGTGCGGGCTGTTGTTTATTGGGACTACAATGAAAATTTTATTATACCGTAATTATTCTTTTTGTAGAGAGATTAACAAGGTAGTGCAGCAGCTATTTTAGCTTTGATGGATAGATAAGGCTTAATGTTGTTAATATTTCAATGGCATATTGACCCTTTTTCCGCCTATTAAGTATGCTGCAGTACTAGTATTTAAAATCAGTGGGCAGGAGGGGTTAAGGGGGGGGTGCTTTGGCGAGATAACTAAACACGATATAATACTGATACTGCCTGGCATAAGCGTTCAATATTAGAAAGATTTCCAGGCAGGTTTAAAACTAACCATTTGGAGAGCTTATGCAGGATTTTGTCGTCGGGCAGCGATGGATCAGTGCGTCAGAGCCGGAGCTGGGTCTGGGTATTGTGTCTAATGTGGCGATTAATCGAGTTACTATTTTATACTTAGCCAGTGATGAGCGTAGAGTTTATGCGCAAGACAATGCTCCTCTAACCCGGGTACGCTTCTCTGTGGGTGATGAAATTGAAGCTGAAGATGGGCTGCAAGGCGTAGTAACAGATGTTGGTGAGCGAGCAGGAATTGTTCATTATCAGATGCTGACTCAGCAGAGTGATACTGTATTAATTGATGAAATGGCTTTGAGCCATCATATCCAATTTAATAAGCCGCAAGATAAATTATTCATCGGTCAGGCCGAAGCTGGGCTCTGGTTTACCTTACGTTATCAAACCTGGGAGCATTTGCAGCGCTTGCATAAAAGTCAGGTGAAAGGGCTGCTGGGTGCGCGTGCTGCATTAATCCCTCATCAGCTCTATATCGCTCATGAAGTTGCTCAGCGAGATGCGGTCAGGGTGATGCTTGCTGACGAAGTAGGTTTGGGAAAGACTATTGAAGCGGGCTTGATTTTGCAGCATAGACTGCATATGGGGCTTTCCGAGCGAATAATGGTTCTGGTCCCTGAAAGCCTGCTGCATCAGTGGCTAGTAGAGATGCTACGACGATTTAATTTGCAATTTAGCCTTTTTGATGAGTCCCGTTGTGAGGTGTATGAGAATACTAACCCTTTTTTAAGCGAGCAGTTAATTTTATCTAGCCTGGACCTTTTTAATCAGAACCCGCAGAGAAAAGAGCAGGCTGCTCAGGCTGGCTGGGATATTATAGTGGTAGATGAAGCGCATCATTTACAGTGGTCAGAGCAGGGAGCCAGTGATGCCTACCTGTTTGTAGAGCAGTTGGCACAAAGTTCTGCTGGCTTGATTTTATTAACGGCAACTCCTGAGCAACTTGGCAAAGAAACGCATTTTGCGCAATTAATGCTATTAGATGCTGATCGGTTTTATAGTCTTGCGCAGTTTTTAGTAGAACAACAGGAATTTGAGCCAATTGCACGTTTGGCAGAAAAAATAGTGCATCAGTTGGCTCTGGATACTGCAGATAAGCAGCTCTTGACCAGCCTGGTCGATGAAAAATTAAGCGCTGATTTTTTGCGCAAGATGGACGATAAGCGGTTAAGGCAGGAAGTGATAGATCAGTTAATTGACCGGCACGGAACTGGACGTATTTTATTTAGAAATTCGCGGCAGGTGGTGCAGGGTTTTCCGCAGCGGGAATTTTATGCCTATCCCTTGCAACAGCAAGCTGGGAAGAGCGAGCATATTTACCTGCAATGGTTAGTGAAACAGTTAAAGGCGCTGCAAGGGTTTCAGGTTTTGCTGATTTGCAAACATGCGGATACAGTACTCAGCTTACATAAGCAGTTGCGTGATAAACATGCAATTAATGCAGCTGTGTTTCATGAGGGGATGAGTATTATTGAACGTGATCGAGCTGCAGCCTATTTTGCGGATCAAGATGCGCAGGTGCAAATTCTGCTATGCTCGGAAATTGGCAGCGAGGGGCGAAATTTTCAATTTGTGCAGCATTTGATTTTATTGGAATTACCCGCAAACCCAGACCTACTGCAACAAAGAATTGGTCGCCTGGATCGCATAGGTCAGCGACATATTATTAAAATTCACGTACCTTATATTATTGCAAGCAAGCAGCATAGTCTGTGTCTTTGGTATGGCGAAGGGTTAAAGTTATTTCAGCAAAACAGTAATGCAGCGAGTGAAGTCTATCGCTTGCAAAGGCAGGCATTAGAAGATGTTTGCTTAAGTGAACAGCAGCAAGGGTTAGACCAGCTTGTTACTACGGGAAAGGTTCTGCTTAACAAAATAGAAGCGCAAATGCACCAGACGAGAGACGTGCTGTTAGAGCTTAATTCCTGCCAGAAAAATGTTGCTGATGACATCATAGCGGGTATTGAAAACAGTATGCAAACCCGTGTGTTGTGGGAATATATGGAAAATGTATTTGATTGCTTTGGAGTGGAGTCAGAATTTCATTCAGAAAGCTGTGCTATTTTGCAGGCAGGGCAGTTGCAGCGCGTCAGCCATTTTCCAGGTGTGCCGGAAGACGGGGTTACGGTAACCATTGATAGAGCTATTGCGTTAGCGCGTGAAGATATGCAATATCTGAGTTGGGAGCACCCCATGCTAGTGTCGGCAATGGATTTAATATTATCCGGTGGTGTTGGTAGTGCGGCAGTAAGCGTGGTTAGACATGAGGAGCTAAGTGCCGGACAGTATTTTCTGGAGTGTCTTTTCCTGGTTGAATGTAGTGCGCCTTTGCCATTGCAATTAAGCCGGTTTTTGCCGGCGACGCCGATACGTATTTTTATAGATCAACAGCAACAAGATTTGACTATGCAATTTCAGCATGATGAGCTTGTGGAGGTGGATGAAAAAATAGAACTTGAACAAATTAGCGCGTTTATCAGTGCAGAACATAAGAATATCAATGCCATGATTGCCATTGCCGAGCAAAAATCTGCAACTATTATGCAGGATATTGTTACGCAGGCAAATGAAGAGATGCTTAAGGTGTTAGCCAAGGAAATAAAGCGCCTAGATGCGTTGATCCAGGTAAACGCAGCGATAAAACCAGACGAAATAAGTGCCTTAAAAGATAAGGCTGTTGCATCTCATGGATATATTAAGGGGGCTAAATTGCGCTTGGATGCAGTTCGTTTTATTATAAGCAGTTAGATAAAAATTGTCTGGTTGTTTGGGCATAAAAGCCGAGTATTGCTTTAAGTGCCTAGAATCAGTGGAAATTAAGATAATAAAATTATAGAGGAAAACATGGGCTTATTTGATTCGATTACTGGCAAATCAAAAGTTAAGGCAGCTAATAAAAAAGTACAGAAAGCACGCGCAAATGATGATGCTACGCAAGCTGAGCAACTGTTAGCAGAAGCAATGCTTGTATATGAGAGCATATCATCTGGAAACTCTGCTTTTAATGATGCGCTCTATAACTGGGGGATGGCACTATTATATCAAGCGCGATTAAAACAAGGTGCGGAAGCTGTGGCTCTTTACCGGCAGGCAGGTACAAAGTTCTCATATTGTCTAGTGGCAAAGCCTGAATACTTAGGTGCGGCTTTAGACTGGGGCGTTGCCTTAATGGAACAGGCTGCTTTGCAGGATGCTTCTGAAAAAGCCGCAAGTTATACTTTGGCAAAAGAGAAATTTGCTATCGCAGACGATATACAAGAAGGTGTAGCCAGTTATAACTTCGCATGTTTGCATGCGGTAGATAATGATTTTGATGCTTGTAAAAAGGCGATAGAGAGAGCTTTAGAGTATGGCAACCTGCCTGATGAAGAAGAGATCAAAAACGATGCTGATATGAGTATTGCTAAAACCAAGCCCTGGTTTAATGATTTTATTGCTTCTATTGATGCGCCGGAAAGTGATGAGGATTCTGAAGCAGATAACGCCGAGGATGATGCTAAAAATGTTGTCTATAGTAAGACTAAAGTGCGTACCGATGGCTATAAAGTTGAACACGATAAAAAAGACAAATAGCATATGCGAATAATGTAATTGTAGGTTAAATAGACAAAGTGAATGAGCTATAATACCGTAGTTAAATACTTGGTATTTACAAGATTAATAATTTATACTCTTTGCGCTCAGCAATTGGTATCAAGGGGTTTGCTATAATACAGCGGGCTACTGGTCTGATGCTGAGGCAACTTTATTTATAACTCTTTAGGAGAATGTTCAATGGCTTACGAATTGCCAGCTTTACCTTACGCAAAAGATGCTTTAGCACCCCATATCTCAGAAGAAACGTTAGAGTTTCACTATGGTAAGCATCATCAGACTTATGTGACCAATTTAAATAACCTGGTGCCGGGGACTGAATTCGAAGGAGCTTCTGTGGAAAGCCTGGTGATGCGAGCTTCTGGTGGTATTTTTAATAATGCAGCCCAGGTATGGAATCATACTTTTTACTGGAACAGCTTGTCGCCTAATGGCGGTGGTGAGCCTACGGGTGCCTTAGCCGATGCAATCAATGATTCTTTTGGTTCATTTGCTGAATTTAAAGACGCGTTTACTAAATGTGCGGTAACTACTTTCGGTTCTGGTTGGGCGTGGCTAGTAAAAAATGCTGATGGTAGTCTGGAGCTAGTCAGTACCAGCAATGCAGGTTGCCCGTTAACAGAAGGGCAAACGCCTTTATTGACTTGTGATGTTTGGGAGCATGCGTATTATATTGATTACCGAAATGCGCGCCCTAAGTATCTGGAAGCTTTTTGGGCCTTAGTGAATTGGGAATTTGCGGCGGAGAATTTTGCCGGCTAACTCTTGATGCCTGTAAGTAGGATTTTTTGCCTGCCTGCAGACCAAAAAAAGCCTGAGTTGTTAGCAGCTCAGGCTTTTTTTGCAGTTATTTTACTACTCGTAGATGTGGCCGGGTCGGAGGAGGGGCTTCTGGTGGAGTATGATCCTCCTCTTCATCAGGGTCAAATACCATGCCTTTGCCGTTTTCTTTCGCATAAATGGCCAAAACGGCTGGGACAGGGGCAATGATATGCAGGGCTTGTCCATTAAATCGAGCATTAAATTCAATGTTCGTATTTTCTAATGCCAGGCCCTGAATTGCTTCGGGGCGCATATTAAGGGCAATTTTGCCATCTTCTATGTAATCGTTGGGCAGTTCTGCGTGTGGGTGGGATGCGTCGACTAGTAAATGCGGTGTTAAATTATTATCAACAATCCACTCATATATGGAGCGGATAAGATAGGGCTTTAACGAGGTCATCGTTTGCTGAGCGGTTTAGTCATTTCCTGTTCTTCTTCGCTCAGGCTGGCCACAAATGCTTCGCGCTTGAATAGGCGTTGCGCATAAGCATCTATAGCGCCTTCACTTTCAGACAAGTTGATGCCTATATGTGGTAATCGCCATAGTAAAGGCGCTAGTGTACAGTCAATTAAAGAAAAATCTTCGCTCATAAAAAAATCGCTGGCTGCAAATAGTGGCGTTGCAGCAATCAGGCTTTCTTTAAGCATCTTTTTTGCACGCGCAGATTTTTTCTCACCCGAGTTAAGTACCTCGTCCAGTAAATGATACCAGTCCTGGTCGATGCGCTTGATAATCATGCGCGCATTAGCCCGGGAAACCGGATCCATTTGATGTAGTGGCGGGTGAGGAAAGCGCTCGTCAAGATATTCCATAATAATGCGCGAATCGTATAAGACCAGATCACGCTCGACTAATGTTGGCGAAGTACCGTTCGGGTTGAGTTCTAACAGGCTTTCTGGTGGATCGCTAGGGTCAAAATATTCAATTTCTGCAGTGACGCCTTTTTCATGCATGGCGAGTCTTGTGCAATGACTCATTGCGCAAGTTGGTGAAGAAAACAAGGTCATGACGGAACGACGAGTATTAACAGTTACCACGAATCATAACTCCCAATTAGTTAAAGATTAGACAAATAGGGTTATTGTAGCATATCTCGTTGTAACTAGGCGGAGCATATTTTATTTACTACCAGACGTAGGCCAGATTAGATTTTTTGTCGCGTAGCAAAAAGTGTTATCTGGCACAGGGCGTAAAGAAGATGGTATGTAAGAAAGTAGACTATGAGTAGTCACCATCCTGAGTGAAATCTATTGCACGGCGGGGGCTTTAGTGTGTGCCGGATAACGTTATCTGCGCTTATCTAGTGCAGCACTAGATAAGCTAATCCGGCCTACGGTGCTTTATTGGGTTGTGTAGTGTGGTTTTATTTAATCTCTACGATACTGATCACGTCAAACCAGTCTTGCGTATTTTCATTACTAGCGGCATGATATTGCAGGATAACAGAATAGCCGATGCCACTGCTGGAGTCAGTTACACGAGGAATAAGGACTTCGCCATCGCTGAAAATCAGGGAAACGGAGCCTAAGCGAAGTGATGATTTTTAGTCCGCGATAGCCGTAGGGCCGTTATTTTGTCGGAGTCTGAGCGTTAGCGAAGGTGGAGACAAAATAAAAGGCCATCCGACACGGCGTCAAGTCATTTGGAGCCTATGTTCCGACCCCTTGTTGGGTCGGGACGAGGTGACGAGGACGAATCGGGGCCGCCGGAGGCATAAGTGGTCGCGTTAAGTTTTTGCTGCTTGCTTGGGCTGGGATGCCCAAAACAAGCTTTCGCAAAAATAGCGACTCCCCAATTTCAGGGTTAAAGGTTGCGCGATAGGCGTCTACCACGTCTTCAACACTCAGCTCTTCTATAGCCGTCAAGATAAAATTAATGCCACCTTCTGAGCTACGAGCTTGTTGGGCTGGCGGATCTAACTCCGCCTCATACATCTTTTTACCAACGCGAACAATAGGGAGACGCAGTTTACCGGTAAGTGCTTCAAAAGTAGCTGCATTTCTGGCTGCTTGCTCAGTATTTAGAGGGTGTTGGTAATTTTGATTGCATATTGGTCGTCTCTGGTATGGAGAAGCCACAATATGTTCTTCACTGGTAGGATATGATTTTGGTTTTCCAGGTACTTCATTGCCATCTTGATCTTTAGTTGGAGCCCCATGGCCTGCTGCAGGACGAGTACCATTTTGTTTCTAACCAAAATAATGGACCCTTGAACACAGCTGTTTGGTTTGTCTTCATTCACTGGGGTATCTTTATTGTTTTTGCCTTCGCTGAAAATCATGGAAACGTAGCTTAGCGAAGTGGTCATTTTTAGTCCCTGATAGGCGACAGGGCAATTCGCTGATTCGACGTGTGCTAGCAGCACGCGAGAGGAGCAAGAATTGCATTCCGAATAGCCGTCCAGCCAGTGAGGTAGTAATGACGAAGCGGCTTTTGTGCGTAGTCGTTGCGGACGCAGGGCGTTCAGGGCATCTCCCATCCGCTGCGTAGGTGAACGAATTATGGCGACAGGAGTCCCGGAATTTCGTGAGGTAGCATGGCGCGCCTGTAAGCGGTGATGAAATGGCAATAAGATAGTTTATTGGCTTTGAAGTTGGCGGTACACCAATCTTGACGGAGTTCAATGAACCAAAACAAGGATCGACAACACCTATTAGTGCGCCTTCAAAATAACCTAAGTTATAAGAGAGCTGAAGTTTCCTAGTTTTTAAAGCATAAGAATATCAGCTAATGCTTATTTTTCTGAAATATTAGATATTACTAATATTAATGGCATTCCGTTGACTAAAAGCCTTGAATTCTTTTTAAAAACAACAGGTTAATCGTGAACGAGGCCTAGTTTTAGTGTATAATGAAAGTTTCTAACACATTGATTATACAAACAAACCGGCCTCATTCATGTTCATTTTACGCGATACTTTACTTCCGCCGCTGTCAGCCCCGGACGGGCTGATAGTCTCCAGAAGGCGCAGGGAAATTTGCCAATCCGAAGTGCGCGATAGCGCGCGAGGGAGGCTAAAATTTTATCCCGAATAGCCGTAGAGCCATTTGTGGTAGCCATGACTGAGCTGCTTTGTGCTCAGTCTGTGGCGGACGCAGGGCGGCTGAAGCATCTCCTGTTCGCTGCGTAGGTGAACGAATTACGGCGACAGGAGTCCCGGAATTTCGTGAGGTAGCATGGCGCGCCTGTTCAAGATCATTTTTCCAAAACCACTTTAGGCCGCGAACGAGCCTCTCTGTTTGTTTACACGATCCTGTCGCTGAAAATCAGGGAAACGTAGCCTAAGCGAAGTGATGATTTTTAGTCCGCGATAGCCGTAGGGCCGTTGTTTTGTCGGAGTCTGAGCGTTAGCGAAGGTGGAGACAAAATAAAAGGCCATCCGACACGGCGTCAAGTCATTTGGAGCCTATGTTCCGACCCCTTGTTGGGTCGGGACGAGGTGACGAGGACGAATCGGGGCCGCCGGAGGCATAAGTGGTCGCGTTAAGTTTTTGCTGCTTGCTTGGGCTGGGATGCCCAAAACAAGCTTTCGCAAAAATAGCGACTCCCCGATCAAAGCAAATATCCATGGGCACAAAACATTGTATCGGTAGGGTTGCTGAAACAGGTCAAAGGTCGCTGGGCGTGCTTATTTTTAGATTTCCGATTTTATCTCCCCTTAAAAACAATTCAGGCAAAAAAAGAAACCGCCACGATAAGAGGTGATGTCGTTCCTTTCCAGACCAAGCAGGCGCGCCATGCTACCTCACGAAATTCCGGGACTCCTGTCGCCATAATTCGTTCACCTACGCAGCGGATGGGAGATGCACTGAGCGCCCTGCGTCCGCAACGACTACGCACAAAAGCCGCTTCGTCATTACTACCTCACTGGCTGGACGGCTATTCGGAATGCAATTCTTGCTCCTCTCGCGTGCTGCTAGCACACGTCGAATCAGCGAATTGCCCTGTCGCCTATCAGGGACTAAAAATCACCACTTCGCTAAGCTCCGTTTCCATGATTTTCAGCGGGGGGCGGAATAAAAAGTACGGGCAGCGTCTGGGGTCAGCCACAGACATGGCAAAAACAGTACAACAAAAGGCCCGATCGTATACCGTGAATCTCTATGGAAAACAGCGTGAAGTCAGGGCTTATAGTCGCGTTGTCATGCTGAAAACATTGAAACGACCCGTTCAGGTTGTCTGGGTGTTTCGTCGCACACAGTGGATTGCTTTGTTTGCGACCGATCTAAGTTTATCCGTCACACAGATTATTGAGTATTATGGTGCGCGATGGAAAATCGAATCCGGGCTCAAAGAACTCAAGCAAGACATAGGGAGTCAGAAAAGTCAGTGTCGAAATACGCAGGCAGTGACCAACCATTTGAACTTCTGTATGATGGCAACAACGCTGACGTGGATTTACGCGGATCGTTTAAAAACCGATCCGGAACGTCGGCACAAAGTGAAGGGGCGAGCCAGTTTCGCCTTTTCAGATATCCGCCGCATCATTGCCGAAGCGGCTTTGGATCCGTATTTTGAAAGGGTTTGCCCCAAATACAGCAGCTCCCCTGTAAATTCGGTGGTAGCCGTTTTATTGCGAATGGTTGCTTGATGAATTTCTAAGAAACTTCAGTAAGAGAGGTACATGTGGTTAGAAATGCCAGCAGTACCAGATATAATTTTTTCTCCACTTTCATCGAAAGAAGAGCCAGTTTTATCGAGCCAACGTTTAAATGTATAAACCCCATTTTCTCCCCTTCCCTGCACATTTAAGTCAGTTAGGCAGTCAGGGTCAAACACATAAAGTACCCAGCTTTTTTGCCAAAGCAGTTTGTGCCTTTAGGACAAACCTCGAGAGTTATAATTTCATCGCCTGCACTTGTTAAAACGTACCAGTCCTTATCTTCTGAATCATATAAATGGCCTTGTATATTTTTACCTGAATTAAGTGGGGTTGCCTGGTTAGAGCGGTTATTAAATTCGACATCGACATTGTCGTAATCATCATCAGGTTGGTCAAATATAGTATCACCGTTACCATCCACTGGATTGCCGATAATAGTGATTGTTAATTTTGCTGTTGCACTTTCACCTGAAAGAGCAAAATATTGGTAATCAAATATATCCATAGAAACTTCACCTGCTTTTAAGGCGACAACACTAGGTGACGTTTGATATAAAGAATATGTATATGTACCATCTGCTGACAATATTAAAATGCCATACTCACTTGCAGGGGAGCGGCTTAGTTGTACATACTTACCATTGCTATCATTGGTTGTAAGGTCTCCACTTATTGATGTGATGAGTTTATTATCTGTATCAAACTGGTTTGGAATTGCTGTATTAGTCATCAGTGTTCCCCTATCAATTGAGGCCGTGAAACTAACCTCGCCACAAGAGAGCTCATAAAGCACTGTAAAGACATTCCTGTTATTATTGCGTTTTGAACTGCCCGAATGGTATACGAGCTGATACGAGATATTCTTGCCTGGAAAAATAATGGATTCACAAAACGATCTCGTTTTTGAGCCTGTTGCTGCCTTATCTCCAGAGCCTCGCTATATTTTTTATCCGATGGATGAATCAATTCTGGCTGTTGTGTTTTTGAAATCTCTTCAAACACGCGCATTAAATTATAGCTCATTGCAGTCAGGCGCATTTGATTTTCAAGTGAGCGGGTATTGGAAGACCAAGCTTTAGTTTCCTTGAAATTACTTTTAGTGTTATTGAATGTCTTTTCAATCGTCCATCGCTTGAAATACAGCATGGCAATGGTTCCAGGGTTAATAGTCATTGGCAAGGTTGTCACAAACCGGTGAAGTTTTCCGGTTTCTGGATCACGGTAATCCACCACGTTAAATTTGATGCCCTTGTTTTCGTACACACTGTATGCTTCAACCCCTGTATTGATCTCATGGCGGGAGTCAAAAGGGATAGACTCAACCAGAGTCGCAATTGAATTTTCTTTTAGCATTGAAATCATGTAATTAGCATGTCGTTTCTGCCGATCCCACCAGACAAAGTCGGTGACGGCTTTATCGTAGACATAGAGATGTTTCTGAGAGCTGTTATTTCCCTTGTTTTGCTTTTCAATATGATCTCGTAACACAGGTATTTCTTGATGTCTCTGAGTTCCGTTTGTCACCAGACAAAGAAATCTGAGCAACCCACTTCTGAGATTCAACGCGTAAATCCCCCCGGCCGCATAAACTTTCCCCTTGCTGTTTTTTTCAGTATGGCAGGCATGATCAATAAAATGTCCATCCGCTGCTTCTATGGTGTATTCGTCAAGTTCTGGGAATGCTTTAAGATAATCAATGCCTTGCGATAGAAGTGTTTCAGCGTGAAGATGATAGCTCTGCTGTTCAAATGCCTCAAGCATACTTGTTCGTCTATGCGACTTCAGTGATTTAAAATACGTTGAGTGGGGAAGTAGCTGGCCATAAATATGTTCATTGGTTTGGAGGAAATGGCGACCACTATCGACTACACTGATACAGCGTAATAACCCAAGGCGAATAAAGTCGATATCCTTCAACTCTGGGCATGAACGAGCCCACAAAGGATGACGCTCTGCTAACAGGGCACGTTCCATACTTTCATTGCAGTGTTGGTGAATATGTTCAGAGAGTGGTAGGTCTTTAAGCATGGGTGATATCCGTTTATGAGGTGATTAAAACGGAAATTTTTAGAAAATTTCTTTCGGTAATTGCAAGCTTTATTTGAAATTATTTGTTGTTTTTTTACGGTGCCTACAGAGTATCTATTTGCTGTTATACGTGATTAAAATCAAAAAGATGGAAATATTCGAGTGGTGCTACCTTCAGGTAGGTTATAGGCTGCTTTGTTTAGGCACTTCTTCTTTCAATGGGAACACTGATGGTATTAGTATCATTCCTGGCAATGGGGGCGCTAGATCCATCAGATAAGTTGGGATCAGCATTGACATCAATAATTAACCGGGCAGTATCTGTCTGGCCAGATTCATTTGCAAGGGTATAGGTAAAGCTATCAATACCTACTCCACTAGAGGGCCGGCTAGCATTAGTTGTACTATCGAAAAGCTGGTAGGTATATTCGCCATCAGAGTCGAAAGAGGTAATTAGCCCATACTGGCCAACCCATGATTGCTCAAGCGTAGCGATAGTACCATTAATATCATTGCTTATAACATTGCCTTCAGCAACTATATAAACGCCAGCTACTGCAGAAATATGATCATCTCTCGCATTAGGATAGCTATTAGATGGAACAGAGGGAGTAGTCCCGCCCCTAAGTTGTAGGGCAAAGACATTGACTGAGCTGACTAAAAGAAGAGCTGCTAATATGGATGTGTGTTTTATATGCATAAGGGGATATGTGTCTAAGACTGTGCAAGCAATTAGTATTGCTTAGAAGTTTAGTTTGTTTTTTTATATAGTCAAGCGCTACACCTGTGCCTGGGGGTTGTTATATTAAAAAAATATTATGATATCAGTTATATAGATTCTTTCCGCCGCTTGTGCAGCAGCTATTGTAGTATCATGGGGTACGTGACTTAATATTTTTGTTAAATCAGGCGTTTAAAACGCGTTTATCCTTCAAAACAACACGGTGCTGCACGAACTTAATTATTACTCATTTTGCTAAAAAATTAATGATAGAATGCATAATTGCACAATCATCGTTTTGGTAGACTGAAGTCCGCCCTACATTATTGCTTGAAACAAAGAGGACATAATAATGATAAAAAAATCTTTAAAAATAGCTTGTTTATTTGTCAGTATTGGCTTTGCGGGTTCTGCATTTGCTTATAATGCAGGAAATACCGAGCGCAAGTGCCAGGATCCAAAATTTAAAACGTTTGTCCCTGCGCATAAATCAGAAGTCGATCCTGAATCAGAAATTTCATTTACGGTTTCCGGGTATGCTGATCCAACGACGATTAAGGCAACGGCTAAAAATGTGCCATTAGAGCTGACTATCGTTGATAAAAATAGTTTTTATGCTGTTTCGGCGAAGTTGCATGCATCTTTAACCGGGAAATATGCGCGGATTCATGTTAGAGCACATAATTCTGTGGAATGTAAATCTAAGGATGGCTGGTTGATTAAAATCAGGGATAAGCCAGCGAGCGCAGAAGCAGTTGAGACAGGTGCCATTGTAGAAGAGAGTGAGCAGGTTCAATAAGGAATTTTATTTTCCAGTGCCTGCCATGCAATAAAAGGGCTAAGTGATTCGCTTAGTTGTAAATGGTGTATGGGTATTTCTCGTTTTTCAGGTGCTAGGGAAATTTTCTCATAGATAAAACTATCATCAAAACCTGCCTGCGCAGCATCAACGTGACTGCAGGCAAAAAAACCTGTTTAAGCCTTGCCCAGTAAATCGCGCCAAGACACATAGGGCAAGGCTCGCAACTACTGTAAAGTATGCAGTCAGCCAATTGAAAGGTATTTAATTGCTTACATGCTGTACGAATAGCAACTATTTCTGCATGAGCGGTAGGGTCATTACAGCAAGTGACGGTGTTGGTGCAGGCAGAGATGATCTTTCGCTGAAAATCATGGAAACGGAGCTTAGCGAAGTGGTGATTTTTAGTCCCTGATAGGCGACAGGGCAATTCGCTGATTCGACGTGTGCTAGCAGCACGCGAGAGGAGCAAGAATTGCATTCCGAATAGCCGTCCAGCCAGTGAGGTAGTAATGACGAAGCGGCTTTTGTGCGTAGTCGTTGCGGACGCAGGGCGTTCAGGGCATCTCCCATCCGCTGCGTAGGTGAACGAATTATGGCGACAGGAGTCCCGGAATTTCGTGAGGTAGCATGGCGCGCCTGTGATCTAAACAGATAATAGCAGCAAAGGGACCACCTTTTTTTGTGGCAACATTTTCTTTGGCTAAATCGACAGCTTGTTGTAAAAATTCTGTATGCATTGTTTAGTCATCTGAAACACACCAACAAAGCTTTGATGCAATAGTCATACCTTCAAGTCCTTCATGCTTTTCATGGTAAAAAACAATAAAGATTTAGAGCCGGCACGCTACACACTAGGCTATAAATCTAGCGGATTATCGGGATTAACCCCGGGCATAAAAGGTAGGCGCCTATCTTGGTTAGTTATCTGATAGACTTTTCCTAGCCAGTTATTAAACACGGCTTTTGCTGTGTCGCGCCAGGTGTTGTCTAAAAATTCCTCGATTTCCTGTTCCGGGAAAGGCAAAATAGCGTGCTTATTTTTTAGAGCATTTTTTACATGTCTGGCATAAGTGTTGAAAATAGCTTGTACTTCAGTATTAAAATAGTGCTCTGGAAAAGGCGGGTACAGGTTAGTTTCCTGATTAATAAAACGCATGACTTCGCGCTTATATTCCTTCATCAGGCTAATGGCATCATATTCAGGGTGTCCCTGAAAATAGACGATACGAAAGCCGTCAGGGCTAACAGCCAGATGAACCCCTGCTTCGGGGCTGGCAACCAGAATTTTAACCCCCCGTTGCTGTAAGTCTGAGGCAAACACTTCATTAAAGCGTGAGTGTGGTACATCAAACCGGGTATTGATTTCAGCGATAAGTGGATGCGTGCGGTCGATGACTTTATGCGCATAAACTCCCCAGCGCTTGCCCGGTAAACGGGTGCGTTCAATGCCATAGCAAAACTGAATCAAGGCGTGAGTGGCAAGGCAGGAGCAAAGAATGGAGGTCACATTGTGCTTGGCCCATTCAAATACTTCGGTTAACGGCTGCCAGAAATCCTCATCTTGTAGATGCTCATGAGTAACATTAGCGCCACTGATAATGAGTGCATCCAGGCCATCCAGTTTAAGCTGCTCAAAGGTTTCATAGTATTGATCGATATGTGCCTGTGCTGCTGCATCTCTGGGCAAACCTTTAATCGTAAACGGGTGAACATGGAACTGGGCGATTTGATTACATGCGCCAATCAGGCGAAAAAACTGTCTTTCGGTCGCTTCTAGTGCGGCATCCGGCATAATATTGAGAAAGCCGATATGTAATTCGCGGATGTGCTGATGTGTGGCGCGATCCGGGTTAAGAATATCCTCGCCTTCTTCTTGTAGGCGCTGGAATGTAGGTAATTGTGTGTGAGCAACTAAAGGCATGGCATTTCTAGGGTGTTTGCTGGTCTATTGCAGCGGCAATAAGCTGAATAAAATCGGTCTCATTCGTAACTCTCGCAACAGCGCAGGCATCAAGAGTATAACCATATTCATCGGCAATTGCCTGATAGCGCGGCAAGCGGCATGTAAATAAACGGGGGAAAACCCAGTTGACAAACTCATCAGGGGGGATGGTGTCGGGGTCAGTATAATTATTTTCGCGCATAAATACTGCCAATTGCTGGTCTAAAAACTCTTCGCGATAATACAATGGTTTGGGTGAAGTTTTAGAGCGCTCGATAATGGTTGCGTTTAATTCTGGCGAGGTTTTGATATAGATAATCAGTGTGTGTTTTGCCAGGTGTTCTAATACCTTTTCATCATCTAGCTCGCAAACACTTCCCCCCGCATCATTGATAAAATGCTTATAGCCGTAAATACTCTCCGCTTTATGGATAAACTCACTGACATCATACATTGCAGCTATTTCCGCTTTATGATGTAACTTCTGTCTGCGTTTAAATTCATCGAGTGGCAGACCACCTAGCTTGCGGTCACCAATTTTTCCTAAAAAGCTGGAAACAGGTGCAAGATTATCTACCGAGACGTTGTTGCAAATATAAATTGAGTCAGAAAGTAACAGATCCTTTAAAAACGGGACTTCCATGGCCTGTTGTTTGATATTATCCAGTATTGGTTCGCCTAAGTATTTGGTGCCGATGCGGTAATCTCCCGAATAATGAAACCACTTGTCTCGGGGTAATTTGTTTGCCAGTGTGGTTTTTCCTGCGCCAGACATGGCTAACAGCGTGATGCTTTTGGAGCCCCAGTCTAGGAACTCCCGAGAACTCATTTTCATGCAAATTTTTTCCTGGTGCAACAATTGCTTTCCTTTGTTGAAAGGAGCTATGTTTACGTTTGTGTATTAACAAGAGGTTTAGTCGGATGCCAGGTTTATCTGTCTTGTAAATCTGTTATCCGAGTACAGCGTTAGTCGAGAAAGTCCTTGAGTGGCGTGTCGTCCATATCACTACGGCGGGTGTCCGAGTTAGAATAGCCTAAATCATCTGGCTCAAGATCATCAAATGGCGCATTCCAGTCTTCGGGAGCCTCTACAAAGTCAAAAGTTGAGTTATACCAGCTGTCGTTATCAAATTCGGTTATATCGCCATTATGATATTGCACTTCGATGCTGTCGTCACTCTCTTCAATGGCAACGACCTTAAACAATAAATTATCTTTATACCATTGGTCGATTACGGGGTCTGTTATGGTAGTCATGATTAATTCCTTGTTCAGTATGTGCAGGTAAATAATTTAGCCTTGGAAAAAACACAAGTAGCTTGTTTTAATCCTTTTTTATAGCTGTATTTCATATTGCGTAGAAGGTTTATTTGTCTCTAGGGTTAATACGATATTATGCCTATGGGTTGCAGATTGCAAGGTCTGAATATGGATTTGTGTAAATGCAATAAGCAGGTGTTTTTAAGCGCCTGCATTATAAACTGAAGTTTCCCAATTATTGAGTAGCTGAAATACACAATGCTGGTGTATCGAGGTTTATTTGTAACTACTCAGCGTACGCTTAAAATCAGGGAAACGGAGCCTAAGCGGAGTGATGATTTTTAGTCTCTGGTAGGCGACAGGGCAATTCGCTGATCCGAAGTGCGCTAGTAGCGCGCGAGGGAGGCAAGAATTGCATTCCGAATAGCCGTCCAGCCATTTGAGGTAGACTTAACTGAGCAGGGTTTTGTGCGTAGTTGAGTAGTTGAGACGGACGCAGGGCGACCAGGGCATCTCCCATTCGCTGCGTAGGCGAATGAATGTTGGTGACAGGAGTCCCAGAATGTTGTGAGGTAGCATGGCGCGCCTGAATAATTAAAAAAGTTCTTGACAGGGTTTTAGTCTGGTTTTTGTGATTTTTAGTAAACTGCCCAACAGTCGATTAATCCACGCTTTATTGCTTCTATCGCTGAAAATCAGGGAAACGTAGCCTAAGCGAAGTGATGATTTTTAGTCCGCGATAGCCGTAGGGCCGTTGTTTTGTCGGAGTCTGAGCGTTAGCGAAGGTGGAGACAAAATAAAAGGCCATCCGACACGGCGTCAAGTCATTTGGAGCCTATGTTCCGACCCCTTGTCGGGACGAGGTGACGAGGACGAATCGGGGCCGCCGGAGGCATAAGTGGTCGCGTTAAGTTTTTGCTGCTTGCTTGGGCTGGGATGCCCAAAACAAGCTTTCGCAAAAATAGCGACTCCCCGCCGCTATAGTCATCACAAAATGTCCCCTTAAACATCTACGACCTCGAAGAACTTTTTTATTCGCCTTACAATCGCTTAAAACAAGGAAAATTCGGGATTTAAAACCCATGAGATAATAAGCCTGTCCTTAAAGCAATACAGGTTACCCTTTGAAAATAGACTTCATCGATGTTGATTCCGCAATCAGTCATGCCAAACAGTTACTTGAAACTGAGCGTGATATATCGCCTGCGCTAAAATCAGCACTGGAAGTGATTCTATAGACTTTCAGAAGATTAATTTCCGAACAAACAAAAACGACAGAGGGGAAACTGGCTTATAATTTTCGTCCCAACACTAACGGAAACAGTCAAAAATGGTATCCCTCACTTTTTCAAAGTCAATTGTAGACCGACTAAAAAAAAATATGGCGACAGCTCTCAAGCTAAGTAATATTCGTTTATATCGATTAACTCAAGCTCTACTCTGGTTCAGTGAATGCATGGGAATCAAAGAAATAGCACGCCTAATGGGAGTCTGTGAAAAAACCATTATAAATTGGCTGAAAACATTCATGCATAAAGGTGTCGGTTGGTTAATAGGGCAACACTATCAAGGACGTGGTCGGAAGTCAAAGTTAACTAAAGACCAGAAAAATAGATTGGTTGAGTTGATAAAGAAAGGCCCAGAAGACAATGGATTTCATTGTGGAATATGGAATACTGCGATGATTGCCGAGCTTATTTGGTTAAAATTTGAAGTTCGTTATAACTTGAACTATTTATCAAGCCTAATGAAAAAACTGGGCTTCAGTTATCAAAAAGCTCGTTTTGTGACTGATCGCCAAGAAGAAGAAAAGTACGAGCTTGAAAGAAAAACGTGGCTGGAAGAAAAGAGTGTCGTTTTATTCGGTGATGAGGTGTCATTTGCTATGTGGGGTTCATTGGCACGAACCTGGGCTCCAATAGGAGAGCAACCCACAGTGAAAACATCAGGGATTCGAAAAGGGTTGAAAATGTTTGGTACGATCGAACTCGAAGGAGGGAGTTTTCAATACCGAGAATCATTGGCTTATGAGATAAAACCAAAGTCACTTAGACTTTTAAAAGAAGCTGGGCTGCCTCAAGAATTTTTAGCTATTCTTAAAAGCTTAAAAAATGAGAAATATCCAACACAGAAGCTTTTTATGGAAGCGATATATTCTATTGCCGACAACGTCTTAATCGAGAGTTATAAGCCAATGATATTACAACACGCTGAAACATCTGGGCGTTTTAATGGTGAAAGCTATGTTGAGTTTTTAACACAATTGCTGGCTTATTATAAAGGCAAGATTATTCTAATTGAAGATGGTGCCCCTCATATGAAGTATTTTAAAACTTTTGAAGATCTTCATGATTCAGTTGTGCAAGCTTTTAACACTTATATGCATGATGCCAGTAAAGTGATTTGTGTTATGCAAAAATTGCGGGAAGATTTCGTTGTTACCGCCTAAGTTTAAGCGCTCCAAATTTGGAAATTATTTATCTGAGAAACTATATTATTAGTCACGGTATTACTCAATCGAGTGACACTGAACAGCAAAAATAGCAGTAAACCACCTGCAAGTGATCCCAAACGTAAAAAAGGGAATCGAAAAAAATCAGATAAGCCTTCTGGCGGACAAAAATCGCATGTCGGCACGACACTTCAAAAAATAGATGACCCGGATGAAATCGAGATCATTACCATTGATCGCCGTACCTTGCCAAAAGGGCGATACACGGCAGATGGCTTTGAAACACGCCAGGTATTCGATATTGATATCTCAAGGGTAGTGACAGAATACCAGGCGCAACGGTTGATAAATGAAAAAGGGCAGTGTTTTATCGCTCCTTTTCCAGATGAGGTTACTAAGGCTGCGCAATATGGTAATGGGATAAAAGCCCATGTGGTTTATCTTTCGCAATATCAGTTATTGCCCTACAACCGAATACAGGAGTATTTCGCTGATCAATTAGGTATGCCGATTAGTGAAGGCTCTATCTATAATTTCAATGAACTGGCCTATGAGAAGTTGGCTGGGTTTGAAACTATCAGTAAAGAACACTTAGTCGAATCAGCGTGCATTCATGCGGATGAAACAGGCATTAATATTAATGGTAAGCGCCATTGGCTACATGGGGCCTCCAATGTTCAGTGGACACACTTCTTTCCCCATGCGAAACGTGGCACAGAGGCAATGAATGACATTGGTATTTTACCCCATTTTCATGGGATTTTATGTCATGATCATTGGAAGCCCTACTATAAATATGATTGTACTCATTCGCTTTGTAATGCACATCATTTGAGGGAATTAACGCGCGCCTGGGAGCAGGATAAACAGGAGTGGGCGCTTGAAATGAAACGACTACTTGAAAAAATGAATGATGCCGTCAATGAAGCAGGTGGCATGCTACTACATAAAGAAGCAGAAAAATGGAAGGTACAATACAGAGAATTACTTGGCAAAGCGGAGATCGAATGCCCACCACCCGATAAGCCTAAAGAAGTAAAACGGGAGCGAATAAAACGCAGTAAAGCTAGAAACTTACTGGAAAGGCTGATTAATTATGAAGAGGATGTCTTGCGCTTCATGACAAATGCCTGGGTGCCATTTACCAATAATGCCGCAGAAAATTCGATTCGGATGACCAAGGTTCAACAGAAAATATCCGGCTGCTTTCGTAGTACCAAGGGTGCAGAGATATTTTGTCGTGTCAGAGGGTATTTATCAACGTGCCGTAAACAAGGTCTAAGTGCAACTCAGGCAATGACCTTGGTCTTTGAGGGAAAGTTACCTGAATTTGCTTTATAATTTCATTGAACTACTCAGCTTCGCTGAGTAGTTACGTTTATTTTAGGTAGTTTTGCCATGTTTATAGCAAACCCTTACTTAATTCCCCTTAGGCAATAGCATTTGAAACGAATGAAAAGACTATTTTTTTCATATGGTTGTAGCATAGTTTCAATTTTACCATAAATAATTATTGGGAAACTTCAGTTATAAAAAATACGGGATAAAATACCAGCTGATTTGAGCATAACCCTGCGGTTGTATCTAGTTCCAGGGTTGACTCCTAAGGAACCAGAATTAAATAACATATTAGGTAGGGTGTGCTGAGGTACGAAGCGCACCAATGTGTGATGCGCTTCGTGCCTCAGCACATCTTATTAATTTGCGGTTTTTACATAATCCTCAACCCTAAAGCCCTCGCTGAAAATCATGGAAACGGAGCTTAGCGAAGTGGTGATTTTTAGTCCCTGATAGGCGACAGGGCAATTCGCTGATTCGACGTGTGCTAGCAGCACGCGAGAGGAGCAAGAATTGCATTCCGAATAGCCGTCCAGCCAGTGAGGTAGTAATGACGAAGCGGCTTTTGTGCGTAGTCGTTGCGGACGCAGGGCGTTCAGGGCATCTCCCATCCGCTGCGTAGGTGAACGAATTATGGTGACAGGAGTCCCGGAATTTCGTGAGGTAGCATGGCGCGCCTGTAATAGTTACTGCTTTTGTGAGCCTACTTCCGCTCCAGTTCCATAAATCCATGCAGGCCTCGCTTGGACTTAACCGCAAGCCATTGTTTAAGGTATTTGATCTCTTCAGTGTCTTCCAGGTGTTCAATACTTTTGTTTTGCCGAAGTAATCTAAATGCCGTTGAGATAACTTTATAGCGCTCTCCGGTAATGCCAGAACGTTTTATGCCTATGGTGTTCAAACGATAGTGCTTTGCCGGATAACCCGCAATCAGGCAGAATGGCAAAACATCTTTATTTAGTCCGGTAGTGCCCTGAACAATGGCATAAGAGCCAATGCGGCAGAATTGATGCGCTACAACACTGCCGCCCATAAATACACGGTCATCAATTTGCACAAAACCGCCTATCGCAACATTATTGGCAAATATCGTATGGTTGCCAATCTGGCAGTCATGCGCTACATGGCTTTTATTCATAAAAAAGCAGTGAGAGCCGATGCGGGTGATACTGTTTTCCGTGGCGGCTCGGTGCGCAGTAAAGCCCTCTCTAAAGGTATTATTGTCGCCAATCTCCAGCCACGAAATTGTTGCTTCTTTAAAGCTGGTATCTTGCGGTAAATCGCCTAAAACAACATGGGCATGCACAGTATTGCCCGCACCCATTTTTGTGTAGGGACGGATAACAGCATGAGCCCCAATGCGACAGTTATCGCCTATTTGAGTATGCTCTTCGAGCACCGCAAATGGGCCAATTGTGACATTTTTGCCTATATTGGCGTGTGCTGAGATATAGGCGCTAGGATGTATGTTTTGTGTCATGTGGGGGATTTAGCCTCGTGGATGATATTGTGTATGCAGGTCTTTTAAACGCTCGTTGGCGATATGCGTATAAATCTGTGTGGTAGATAGGTCGCTATGACCTAATAGTAATTGCACTACGCGCAAATCTGCACCGTGATTTAATAAGTGTGTGGCAAATGCATGGCGCAGGGTATGTGGCGATAGTTCTTTACTGATGCCTGCCTTTTTTGCATAGCGCTTAATAATATGCCAAAAAGCCTGACGTGTCATGCCAGCGCCCCGATTGGTTACAAAAATAGTATTGCAGGGGCGCCCAGATAGTAGCGCTATACGACTGTGCTGCAGATAAGTTGCCAGGCTATCCATGGCTTGCTCACCCATAGGCGTCAGGC
Organism: Bathymodiolus japonicus methanotrophic gill symbiont; assembly: GCF_019721995.1. GTDB lineage: Bacteria > Pseudomonadota > Gammaproteobacteria > Methylococcales > Methylomonadaceae > Methyloprofundus. The sequence continues at coordinate 65,453 of NZ_BLYC01000004.1, forward strand.
GTTCTTTATTGCCTTTACCGGTGATGCGTAATACCCCCATACGTAGATTAACCTGGCTAATAGTTAAAGCGACCAGCTCGGAAACCCGCAGACCTGTCGCATAGAGTATCTCTAGCATAGCTTGATCACGCGCACCTAGCACAGACGATGGTTCTGGCGCATTAAGCAATCGCTCAACATCGTATTCTGATAAAGAGCTAGGTAAGGGGCGTCCGATACGCGGGGTATCTATTAAAGCAGTAGGGTCGCTGTGAATATGATTTTCGCGTAGTAAATAAGTATAGAAGCGCCGTAGGCTGGACAAAATTCTAGCGGAAGAGCGAGAGCTAACGCCTTGTTCATAGCGCTGGCTCAGAAATAACGCAATATCAGTATTAGTCGCCTGCTGTATAGGTTTTTTTTCCAGGCTTTTGTTGAAAATACGCAAGTCGCTGGCATAGGCGCTGAGCGTATTTTGGCTGAGGCCATTTTCTACCCATAAAGCATCGATAAAAGTGTCGATTAATTGCTTAGAGCTCATGAGCCAGCATTTTTTCATGTTGTAATAAAGCGATTTTTATATCGACCAGTTTTCCAGTTGTTGCGCCTGCATAGCCGCCAAGACCTGTTTTAGAAAGCACTCGATGACAAGGGATTATCAAGGGAAACGGGTTTTTACGGCAGGCATTAGCCAGGGCTCTAGAGCCGGTGTTTAATTCTTTGGCTAATTCGCCATAGGTTTTTGTTTGTCCCACTGGTATCTGACAGAGAGCATGCCAGATTTTTCGCTGAAACTCGGTGCCTTGTTTTAACATGCCTGTGTGCATCGTCATTTTGCCTGTGAGCCAGTACTGGTTAATTTGTTGTTCCAGGGCAGTGGGTAGCTCAGTATGTTGAGTGTCTATTCCTGGTCTAATGACCCACTGGAGTGTGGATAAAAATTCACCCAGCATTTGTACCTCTAGTGTCCCAGTAGCTGAAGTTTCCCAATTATTGAGTAGCTGAAATACACAATGCTGGTGTATCGAGGTTTATTTTAGGTGGTTTTGCCATGTTTATAGCAAACCCCTACTTAATTCCCCTTAGGCAATAGCATTTGAAACGAATGAAAAGACTATTTTTTTCATATAGTTGTAGCATAGTTTCAATTTTACCATAAATAATTATTGGGAAACTTCAGTCCCAGTAGGTGTCTGGTAATAATAGCATTGTATGGCTTGTGGCTTATCAAGAGTCTGCCAGTTAATTTGAGCCTCTGGCATATTTAGTCCAACGCTTTTTCAAGTGCCTTGCAGTATGTTTTAATGACTTTGATCCGCGCATAGCGCTTGTTATTAGCTTCTATCAGGCTCCAGAGTGCTGCCTGTGAACTGGTGCGGGAAACCATGTCATTCACGGCCAGCGAGTACTCAGCCCATTTTTCCCGGTTGCGATAATCTTCTTCGGTAATTTTATGCTGCTTATAACTGATTTGCTCGCGCTCCTGGAAGCGGCGTAATTGTTCATCTGGATCTATATGTAACCAGAATTTTAATAGCACGATGCCGTGCTCGGTTAAAGCCTGTTCAAAATTGACGATTTCAGCGTAGGCGCGAGTCCACTGCTGTTCAGAGGCAAAGCCTTCAACGCGCTCGACCAGCACCCGTCCGTACCAGCTGCGGTCATAAATAGTGATGCGTCCAGCGCGTGGCATATGTCGCCAGAAGCGCCATAAATAATGTTGTACGCGTTCTTCATCTGTGGGTGCTGCAATGGGGGTAACCTGATAGTTTCTCGCATCGAGCGCATGGGTGAGTCGCCTGATTGCGCCGCCTTTGCCACCTGCATCCCAGCCTTCGAAAACCAGAATGCTGGATATTTTTTTCTGTTGTGCTTGGCGTGCCAGTTTATTTAATTTGCCTTGATATAAGTTTAATTGCGTGCTGTATGTCTTTTTATTCAGCTCCAGGCTAAGATCCAGTGAGTCTAAAATTCTGGGCTGATTGCCATGAATAATCTTTGAATGTTGGGTAGGTGCAGGCTGCTGATGTTTTAATTCATGTTTTGTGATATGCGCCTGGATTTTGTCCAGTACACATTGACCAACCGTCAGGCTGCTGTAGCGAATATCTGAGCCATCAATTATGTGCCAGGGATTTTGTGTGCTACTGGTTTCCTGTAGCACGGTTTCCGCAACACGCACAAAATCATCATACAATTTAAGGTGCAGTTTATCGCGCTCTGTGACTTGCCAGGCTGTTTCCGGGGTTTTTTTCAGTTGCTTCAAGCGTTTTTTTTGCTGCTCTTTTTTCAAGTGCAACCAGCATTTGATGATTAACGTGCCGTCATCAGCGAGCTCCTGCTCTAACTCCTTAATTTGCGTCAGTTGATGCTGTAGTTCAGCATCTTTTGTGTCATTGTGCACACGTTGTGCAATAGGTAGACTATACCAGGAGCCCACATAAATACCAATGCTGCCTTTTGCTGGCATAGTACGCCAGAAACGCCAGAATTTTGGGCGCTCACGTTCTTCATCACTAGGCGAATCATACGCATTGGTGAGCATAAAGCGAGGATCTAGCCACTCATTTAATAAGTTAACCACATCGCCTTTACCGCCACCATCAACGCCTGAAATCAGAATAATGACCGAAAAATCATATTTTCTGAGTTGCTGCTGCTGTGTCAGTAAATGCGTGCGTAAACCGGGAATTTTTTCATTATAGTCAGCTTTATTGACTTTGTGCCCTAATTCAGCTATTTCAAACATATTGGTATAAATGGTTAGTTTTTTAAATGCTCAGAGACAGGTGTTTGCTACCAGACCACGCAAGCCCTTATAATGACGCAATTTTACATTAATTTCAATGGGTAAGTCTTTGGAGAATTTTACACCTATTTCTGCGTTGGCAGGCGGTGCATTAATTGGCTTAAGTGTCAGTTTGCTACTTTTGTTCAATGGCCGTATAGCGGGCATTAGCGGTATTATGAACGGTTTGTTTCTTGCGCCTAAAAGGGAAAAAACATGGCGCGGCCTGTTTTTAACAGGCTTGATTCTCGGCGCCTTTATTTTTCAGTTATTAACTAATGATAGTTTGCAATTACGTCAGGACTACCCGCTCTCGCTGATTGTGTTAGGTGGTTTTCTGGTCGGTTTTGGCACTAGAATGGGTGGGGGTTGCACCAGTGGACACGGGATTTGCGGAATAGCACGTTTTTCCATTCGCTCGATCGTTGCAACAATGACCTTTATGTTGAGTGGTATGGTGACCGTTTTTATACTTAAGCATCTGATAGGGGGTGCTTAATGAAAAACAATTTAGTGGCATTAATATCGGGCGTTATTTTTGGCCTGGGTTTAGCATTATCGCAAATGGTAGCCCCCAATAAGGTGATAAACTTTCTTGATGTAAGCGGGAACTGGGATCCAAGTCTGGCGTTTGTGATGATGGGTGCATTAGCAGTGAGCATGCTGAGCTTTCGGGTTATTTTAAAGCGTTCTACTCCGCTGCTAGAGCCTGGCTTTCATGTGTCCAGACAGGCGCGTATTAGCCGACCTTTATTAATAGGCGCAGGGCTTTTTTGTGTGGGCTGGGGAATGACCGGTTATTGCCCGGGACCTGCTGTCGCTAGTTTAGGCCTGTTTTCGCTGGAAGGAATGATTATGGTTGCAGCCATCTACGCTGGTTTTTTTAGTCAGCGCTGGCTAGCTAATAAATAAGACAGAAATGGAATTTTTAGAGACGGTTGTATCCTTTTTTCTGGGGTTTGAGTTAATTCATATTGCTGCAGGGAGTCTGGTTGGCTTTGTAATTGGCTTAACAGGTGTAGGCGGCGGCTCATTGATGACGCCGATTCTGGTGCTGGGCTTCGGTATTGCACCAGCTATCGCGGTAGGGACTGATTTATTGTACGCAGCGCTGACAAAATACAGCGGGGTTTTTTTCCATCATAGAAATAAAACAGTAGACTGGCGGATTGTAGGGTTATTGGCCGCAGGCAGTGTGCCTAGCTCGATAATCACCGTTGCCTTGCTGGAGCAAATTAAAGCGGCGGGCTTTAATTCTGATAAGCTGATGATGCTGACCTTAAGTGTGATGCTGGTGCTGACATCGTTTATTATTTTAATCAAGGGTCGGCTGGTTTCTTATGTGAGTCATCGACACGGTAACTCAAGATTTGTGCGCCTGCTTAAAGCTTATCGATCTCATATTACGGTGCTTTCGGGAGTTGCACTGGGCATACTGGTGACTATTTCTTCGGTGGGCGCCGGAGCAATCGGTTCGGCTATTTTGTTTTTGCTTTATCCGCGTAAAAAGCCTGTGGCTATAGTGGGCACTGATATTGCCCATGCAGTGCCTTTAACAGCGATTGCCGGGATGGGACATATGCATTTTGGCTCGGTAGACTATGATTTGCTATTTGGCTTATTAGCTGGTGGGGTTCCCGCGATTTATTTGGGCAGCCTGGTAGGCAGGTATATTCCGGATCATTGGCTGAGGGTGGCGATTGCTTGCTTATTGTTTGCCATGGGCGTAAAGCTGGCGCTGTAAAGAGTGGTTGATTACTTTTGTAGCTAAAGTAATTTAATAATCTGCATTTTCTGATCTCTTTCTGATAGAATGCCCAGTTAATTCAATTTTGGACTGAGTTTGGGCTTTGTAAGTGTTGTGCGGGCATGCTCAGAGCATAAAATTGAACACATAATTTTTAATAAATTTTAAAAGGTATTTTAGTATGACTTTCGTCGTTACCGAAAACTGCATCAAATGTAAATTTACCGATTGCGTTGATGTATGTCCTGTAGACTGCTTTCATGAAGGCCCTAACTTTCTGGTTATTGACCCTGATGAGTGTATTGATTGCACATTGTGTGAGCCTGAGTGTCCGGCAGAGGCAATTTTCTCGGAAGATGAATTGCCAGAAGGTCAAGAGCAGTTTATCGAAATTAATGCAGAATTAGCACAGACCTGGCCGGTGATTACTGATATCAAGGAGCCTGATGCAGACGCCGAAGAATGGAATGGCAAGCCAGGTAAACTAGACTTGCTAGAAAGATAAAAGCTATAGAAAACCCAGGCAAGTAAGCATGCTTACTTACTTGCCTAAATACTCATCTTTAAGCTGCACATAATGTGCCGCTGAATATTCTAAAAATTCTCTTTCATCTTCACTTAAAGCGCGTGTCTTTTTGGCGGGTACTCCGATATAAAGGAAGCCACTTTCCAGCACCTTTCCTGGCGGCACTAATGCTCCAGCACCGAGCATTACGTAATCTTCCAGCACCGCATTATCCAGAATAATGGCACCGATACCGATTAGGCAATAATCACCCACGGTACAGGCATGTACCACCGCCCGATGTCCTATGGTAACCCCTTTGCCAACATTTAGTGGTGCTTCTTCCGGGGCATAATCGCCTGCATGTGAGACATGCAAAATTGAACCATCCTGAATATTGGTTTCCGCACCTATGCTTATACTGCTGACATCCCCGCGTATTACGACAGTGGGCCAGACAGACACATGATCTGCTATAGTGACATCACCGATAATAACAGCACTTTCGTCTATATACGTTGCCTCGCCTATTTGTGGGAGGATGTTATTAAATGATCGAAGAGGCATAAGGTGTTCCTGTAGTCTGTAAATATTAAATAATATGATACTGCGATTCAGGATATTATTCAGCTCTTTGTATTAGCCCATGATTTTTCCGTGTGTGGGGTTTGCTCAGTGAGTTTAATGATGTAAAAAGCTAAACTTTATGCCTGGGTATTATAGGAGCAAGTCTTATCCTAAAAACCGCAATTGACCGCTAAAATGCTATAAGTTACTGAATATTAAAATATAATGATTGTATATACTTATCATCTGCTGAGCGAATATACCACGCTACACGGTTTTGTGAATAAATTCGTGTCCAACTACGGTTTCTAGCATTATGGCGCAATGTAAAAGTTGCTCTGCACCGCTACTGGCAAATGGCAAATACCAATCGTTGTCAGTATTGCGGTGTGCGCAACGATGTGGATTTGCAGGATAAGCATGCTGTTACAAGCCTTACCCAAGCCTCCGACCGGCAGTGTCCAAATTGTGAAAAGTCTTTGCAATCAATCATCAGTGTTCCCCTATCAATTGAGGCGGTAAAACTAACCTCGCCACAAGAGAGCTCATAAAGCACTGTAAAGACATTCCTGTTATTATTGCGTTTTGAACTGCTCGAATGGTATACGAGCTGATACGAGATATTCTTGCCTGGAAAAATAATGGATTCACAAAACGATCTCGTTTTTGGGCCTGTTGCTGCCTAATCTCCAGAGCCTCGCTATATTTTTTATCCGATGGATGAATCAATTCTGGCTGTTGTGTTTTTGAAATCTCTTCAAACACGCGCATTAAATTATAGCTCATTGCAGTCAGGCGCATTTGATTTTCAAGTGAGCGGGTATTGGAAGACCAAGCTTTAGTTTCCTTGAAATTACTTTTAGTGTTATTGAATGTCTTTTCAATCGTCCATCGCTTGAAATACAGCATGGCAATGGTTCCAGGGTTAATAGTCATTGGCAAGGTTGTCACAAACCGGTGAAGTTTTCCGGTTTCTGGATCACGGTAATCCACCACGTTAAATTTGATGCCCTTGTTTTCGTACACACTGTATGCTTCAACCCCTGTATTGATCTCATGGAGGGAGTCAAAAGGGATAGACTCAACCAGAGTCGCAATTGAATTTTCTTTTAGCATTGAAATCATGTGATTAGCATGTCGTTTCTGCCGATCCCACCAGACAAAGCCGGTGACGGCTTTATCGTAGACATAGAGATGTTTCTGAGAGCTGTTATTTCCATTGTTTTGCTTTTCAATATGATCTCGTAACACAGGTATTTCTTGATGTCTCTGAGTTCCGTTTGTCACCAGACAAAGAAATCTGAGCAACCCACTTCTGAGATTCAACGCGTAAATCCCCCCGGCCGCATAAACTTTCCCCTTGCTGTTTTTTTCAGTATGGCAGGCATGATCAATAAAATGTCCATCCGCTGCTTCCGCTGAAAATCCTGGAAACGGAGCTTTAGCGAAGTGATGATTTTTAGTCCGCGATAGCCGTAGGGCCGTTGTTTTGTCGGAGTCTGAGCGTTAGGGAAGGTGGAGACAAAATAAAAGGCCATCCGACACGGCGTCAAGTCATTTGGAGCCTATGTTCCGACCCCTTGTTGGGTCGGGACGAGGTGACGAGGACGAATCGGGGCCGCCGGAGGCATAAGTGGTCGCGTTAAGTTTTTGCTGCTTGCTTGGGCTGGGATGCCCAAAACAAGCTTTCGCAAAAATAGCGACTCCCCGACATGGTGTATTCGTCAAGTTCCGGGAATGATTTAAGATAATCAATGCCTTGCGATAGCAGTGTTTCAGCGTGAAGATGATAGCTCTGCTGTTCAAATGCCTCAAGCATACTTGTTCGTCTATGCGACTTCAGTGATTTAAAATACGTTGAGTGGGGAAGCAGCTGGCCATAAATCTGTTCATTGGTTTGGAGGAAATGGCGACCACTATCGACTACACTGATACAGCGTAATAACCCAAGGCGAATAAAGTCGATATCCTTCAACTCTGGGCATGAGCGAGCCCACAAAGGATGACGCTCTGCTAACAGGGCACGTTCCATACTTTCATTGCAGTGTTGGTGAATATGTTCAGAGAGTGGTAGGTCTTTAAGCATGGGTGATATCCGTTTATGAGGTGATTAAAACGGAAATTTTTAGAAAAATTTTTTCGGCAATTGCAAGCTTTATTTGAAATTATTTGTTGTTTTTTTACGGTGCCTACAGAGTGTTTATTTGCTGTTATAAGTGATTAAAATCAAAAAGATGGAAATATTCAAGTGGTGCTACCTTCAGGTAGGTCATAGGCTGCTTTGTTTAGGTACTTCTTCTTTCAATGGGAACACTGATGCAATCAATACAAATACAGTTAGATGCCCCACTTTCTATCGAGCGTTGTCCAGATTGTTTTGGTATGTTTTTTGACAAGGGAGAACTAGAGGTCTTGTTAAATCATGCTGTGCAACATGTAGCATTTATAAATCTGGCGCATCTGAATAATATAAATGCGGATCGATTTCGTGTCGAACAGCGGGTTAAATATATTAAGTGCCCGGTTTGTTTAAAGTTTATGCACCGCAGCAATTTTGCGCTAAAAAGTGGTGTTATTGTGGGCATTTGCCGCGTTCATGGTCTGTGGTTAGATAATGGTGAAGTAACTCATCTGATGGAATGGAAAAAGGCGGGTGGGCAGTTGTTGTATCGGCAGGAACAACAGAAAAAACAGCCTAAACTGAGAAAAACGCAAGCGGGTCGTTCTGATAGGCTGTGGGGCGATGCACTACAAAAAGATACACTTAGCCTGGAAACAGATTTACTTGAGCTGTTAGCATCTGTCGTGGGAAAAATATTTTTGTGAAGGGCTAGCTAGTGCAGCACTAGGCGCTTTATGTTATTGCATAACTTTGGAATTAAACAGTTCAATATGCGTCGCGGCTGAACTTAGATGTAACAACTTGTTTAAACGGCAGGCAACAGGCTCGATATTAGCACGGTGCAGGTTAACAAATTCACTCGGCTGAAACTTACTATCATTAAAAAGTAGACTGTCTGCGGAATCCAGCGCTTTTATACCCGGCAGGAAAATTGCCCATGCATAAATGGAGTCATGATTAGGGAGAGAGATATAGGATAGTTCAGACTCCAGTGCTAACAGCTTGATGCCCAATTCCAGCTTATGCCCGGTCAACTGCGATATTCTGCAAATAATACCGATTTCCTGGGTATTGTTATTAGCGATCGCAATAATATCGCCAATCTGTACGGTAGATTGATTGACCTTGGTATCAGAAATAATTTTGTAGCCTTTGATACTGCTGTCGATGATATTAAATTTATCCGGATTATCAGGTCGGTCTTGCAATAACTTGTTCTCAGGATTTGCCCAGATATTTTTACTCTGTGAGTTTTTCAGCGCCTGATCAATTCTGCTCTGTTCTTCTCTTAACTGAAGTTTCCCAATTATTGAGTAGCTGAAATACACAATGCTGGTGTATCGAGGTTTATTTTAGGTGGTTTTGCCATGTTTATAGCAAGCCCCTACTTAATTCCCCTTAGGCAATAGCATTTGAAACGAATGAAAAGACTATTTTTTTCATATAGTTGTAGCATAGTTTCAATTTTACCATAAATAATTATTGGGAAACTTCAGTTCTCTTAATAGTCCCATATGCTGGCGACTTTTATTCATGGCATCTAGTGACTCATAACCCTCTGTGACTAATTCGATGTTGGGTACTATCCTCCCACCAGCAACCCTAGGGTCTATTGGGTCTATGCCTTGCTTGCCTAGTGCTTCAGTATTTAAAGGGCTGCTGTTATGTAGTTGTTGAATGATAGCACAAAAGCCGATTAAGCCATGGTGTTGGTTTTTCTCGTTAAAGCGGGTGAATTTACGTTTTTGCGATAAGCTTAGCGTTTTTGCTGCCAACAATATATTTTCGCGATTTATTGATTTGATAATCCCGGTTCCAGGTGCATCGTGAGCGGCATTTTTATTGATTTATAATGCAGATGAATAAGCAGAAAAAAACCGTATGGCACTTTTTTCGGATTGTTTCAGGCGGTTTAAATTACTAGGTGGCTTATCCACGGTTAAGTCAAAGCCAGAGTAGCGGGCAGTTTTTGCAACAAGAAATTTTTTGCCCAGTAGCATGGTTGAAGTGTATTTTTCTACACAGTCAGAAACAGTCAGCATATCGCGTGGGCGAAATTGTTCCAGGTTACAGTGGAAGAGTGCTAACACTCGATGTTCAAGTTTTTGATATTGAGAAGGTAAAATCAGGTATTCTGAGGTTGTTGTAATTTTATCGGTGTAATCCCATGTTAATGAATGCCCCAGCCACCTTTATCCAAAGCTATATTGACGATTTAAATGATGCGCTCAATCAGCTAAAACCCGGAGCGGCTTTGACACGTATTCAAGCCGCTTGGTTGGGCGCTTGTTTAACGTGCATACTGCTAATGAACTCTGTTTGCTGGGCTAAGTTTGAGCGAGCAAGCCTTGGAGATTGCAAAGTAGCCGCATTATCCTGGGTGTTTCGTAAAGCAAGTATACCCTGGGACTGGTTGCTACGGGTGAGTGTGGTCTTAATTTTAAAACGTTATGGCATTACTGAAGGTGTGTTGGCCTTTGATGAATCAGACCGAGCACGATCTAAGTCTACAAAACGTATTTATAAGGTTTACAAGCAGAAACACAAAGGCTCCGGCGGGTATGTTAATGGACAAACGATAGTATTATTGCTGCTAGTTACCTCATCCATTACAGTGCCTGTCGGTTTTTTCTTTTATATGCCGGATCCAGCCTTAAAGCAGTGGGATAAAGAAGATAAACGGTTGAAAAAGAGCGGTATAGCAAAAAAAGATCGGCCTATTAAGCCTGAACGTGACAGTGCCTACCCGACCAAAACAGAGATTGCATTAGGCTTATTAAAAGAGTTTAAAGTTGCGCATAGCCTGATTAAAATTAAAGGCGTACTGGCTGATGCGCTGTATGGTGAAAAAGCCTTTATGGACGAAGCCGCTAAAGAATCTGGAGGCTCGCAGGTGATTAGCCAATTACGTAAAAACCAAAATATTGAATATAGAGGTAGAATAAGGTCAGTCGAGAGCTACTTTAATTCGATTAACAAAGGCATTGATCAGATAATACGTGTACGTGGCGGCAAAGAGATTAAAGTGACTGTCAGCAGTGCACGATTAAAGGTGAGTTCACACAGTAAAAAACGCTTTGTCATTGCCTTAAAATATGACGGTGAAAACGACTATCGCTATTTAGTGGCGACAGACCTGACTTGGCGCACACAAGATATTATTCAAGCCTATACGTTGAGATGGCTGATTGAGGTTTTCTTTCAGGCGCGCCATGCTACCTCACGAAATTCCGGGACTCCTGTCGCCTATCGGGGACTAAAAATCACCACTTCGCTAAGCTCCGTTTCCATGATTTTCAGCGGAGGACTGGAAGCTTTATGAAGGATGGGGGCGTGAGGCCAAACAATTAGATGAATTGGGGAGTCGCTATTTTTGCGAAAGCTTGTTTTGGGCATCCCAGCCCAAGCAAGCAGCAAAAACTTAACGCGACCACTTATGCCTCCGGCGGCCCCGATTCGTCCTCGTCACCTCGTCCCGACCCAACAAGGGGTCGGAACATAGGCTCCAAATGACTTGACGCCGTGTCGGATGGCCTTTTATTTTGTCTCCACCTTCGCTAACGCTCAGACTCCGACAAAACAACGGCCCTACGGCTATCGCGGACTAAAAATCTTCACTTCGCTAAAGCTCCGTTTCCAGGATTTTCAGCGGAGGGATCAAGCCGTGGCCTGATTCTGAGTCTTTTGTTTGACCATTGCCTTCTCCTTCACCCAGAGCAAATAGCCCGCATTGAAAGCAAACTACCTGCGTATACCGTAGGAAGCTTACAGCGCAAGTCTCAAATGGATGTACTGCTTGAGTTCATCACGTCATTGCTAGAGTTTCCAGATCCTGGTGATAAGCTGAAAGAGTTAGGTGAATTAATAAAGGATGTGTTTCAACTGATGCCATCAGGAAAACATATGATTGGCAGAGATTTAGGGCGCTTAGGGCCAACAGCATCATTAAAGTATTGTTCTGCTGGGTGAAGGTAAGAGTTTGATGGCAATGGGATGGAAAAACTTGAACATCGAGTAATAGAGCTTCGTGCAAGCTAAGACCTACTCCCCCTACATTATTCCCAGGCTCTCCCACATTTCATCGACTTTTTTTACCACATCTTCAGACATAGCAATAACACGCCCCCACTCGCGCGTCGTTTCTCCAGGCCATTTATTGGTCGCATCAAAGCCCACTTTAGAACCTAGTCCTGAAGCTGGCGAAGCAAAGTCCAGATAATCAATCGGGGTATTTTCCAGTATGGTTAAGTCGCGCGCTGGATCCATACGCGTGGTAATTGCCCAGATGACTTCCTGCCAATTATGTACGTCAATATCATCATCGACGACAATCACGAATTTGGTATACATAAACTGGCGTAAATAAGACCAGGTTCCCAGCATCACCCGCTTGGCATGCCCTGCATATTGTTTTTTCATACTGATCACCGCCATACGATAGGAACAACCCTCAGGCGGTAAATAAAAATCAGTAATCTCAGGAAATTGCTTTTGCAGAATCGGCACAAACACTTCATTTAAAGCCACACCTAAAACTGCGGGCTCATCGGGAGGTTTACCCGTGTAGGTACTATGGTATATAGGTGCCTGACGCTGGGTAATACGCTCAATGGTAAATACCGGAAATTCATCCACTTCATTATAATAACCGGTATGATCGCCAAACGGCCCTTCAGGCGCCGTTTCCCCCGGATATAAAAAACCCTCTAAAACAATTTCTGCACTGGCGGGCACTTGTAAATCATTAGTCATGGATTTTGCCACCTCTGTTTTACTGCCGCGCAATAATCCCGCAAAAGCATATTCTGACAGCGTATCGGGTACTGGCGTAACAGCGGCTAAAATCGTCGCAGGGTCTGCCCCTAATGCAACCGAGATGGGAAATGGCTCGCCCGGATGCTTTTCCTGCCATTCTCTATAATCCAGCGCCCCACCTCGATGTGCCAGCCAGCGCATGATCACCTTATTTTTAGCAATCACCTGCAAGCGATAAATACCTAGATTCTGGCGCTCTTTATAAGACCCTTTGGTAATTACTAAGGGCCAGGTAATTAACGGCCCGGCATCATCCGGCCAGCAAGTTTGTATCGGATATTGGCCTAAGTCAATTTCATCACCGATGCGAAATATTTCCTGACAGGGAGGATTTTTTACCAGCTTAGGCGCCATATTCAGCACATTTTTAAACACCGGGATTTTATCCATCGCATCTTTCATGCCTTTAGGCGGCTCAGGCTCCTTTAATTGCGATAATAATTCACCCACGCCGCGTAGGGCTGTAACAGATGTTTCGCCCATGCCCATCGCAACCCGGTCTGGCGTGCCAAATAAATTAGCTAGCACAGGAATATTATAGCCTTTGGGATTTTCAAATAATAAGGCAGCCCCCCCTTGCTTTAAAGTGCGATCACTGATTTCTGTCATTTCCAGCACCGGATCCACTTCCTGCGTAACCCGTACCAGCTCACCTTTTTTTTCTAGCTGAGCAATAAAATCTCTTAGGTCTTTATATTTCATGCGGCTATCCCACTATGCCTTAATAAGGCATCAATTTTCGGCTCGCGCCCTCTGAATTTAACGAATAACTCCATAGCATCTGCGCTGCCGCCAGCTTCCAATATATGAGTCAAAAATTTTTCCCCAGTCTTTTGATCAAAGATACCGTTTTCTTCAAACAATGAATAGGCATCGCTGGATAATACTTCTGCCCATTTATAGCTGTAATAGCCTGCCGCGTAGCCACCGGCAAAAATATGCGCAAAGCTGTGCGCAAAGCGGTTAAAGTCTGGGGGAATCATCACTGATACTTTTTCCCGGATAGCATTAAGCTGCTGATAGATCTTCGCACCATGCTCAGGCGTATAGTCCTGATGCATTTTAAAATCAAATAGGCTAAATTCTAATTGGCGCACCATAATCATACCCGCCTGGAAATTTTTCGCCGCGAGCATTTTATTAAACAACGCTTCAGGCAAGGCCTCACCAGTTTGATAATGACCGGAAATCAAAGCCAGACCTTCTTTTTCCCAGCACCAGTTTTCCATAAACTGACTTGGCAATTCCACCGCATCCCATTCCACGCCATTAATACCGGACACCCCCAGATAATCCACTTTGGTTAGCATATGCTGCAGACCATGGCCGAATTCATGGAACAAGGTCAACACTTCATCATGGGTTAATAGCGCCGGGGCATTGCCAGCTGGCGGTGTAAAATTACAGGTCAGAAAAGCGACCGGGATCTGTATGCTAACCCCCATTTTTCTACGGCCAACACAATCATCCATCCATGCGCCACCGCGCTTTTTAGGGCGCGCATACAAGTCGATATAAAATTTACCGCGTAACTCTCCAGCTTTATCTTTAATCTGAAAAAAACGTACATCTTTATGCCAGGTATCTACATCCTTAAGCTCTGATATATTCAGGCCATACAGCTTTGCAACCACATCAAACAAACCTTGTATTACGCGTGACGCTGGAAAGTACTGCTTTACTTCTTCTTGCGATAAATCATAGGCATGCTGGCGCATTTTCTCTGAATAATAACCAGTATCCCAGGCATGTAACTTTGCGATGCCATACTGCTGTTGTGCAAATTCTACGAGTTCAGCCAGGTCTTTGCGCGCTTGTGGCAGGGATTTTTCCGCTAATTCCTCTAAAAAGTCTGTTACCTGGCGGGTAGAGTCTGCCATTTTTGTCGCCAGCGATAACTCCGCATAATTTTTAAAGCCTAATAACTGTGCTTTTTCGTGCCGCAATGCAATGGTCTTTTCCATAATATCGGTATTATCCCAGTCACTGTTAACACCTAGCTCGGATGCCCGGGTCGAAAAAGCCTTATACATATCAGCGCGTAACTGGCGATCATCAGCATAGGTCATCACCGCAATATAAGACGGGAATTGCAAACTGAGCAACCAGCCTTTCATTCCTTCCTGCTCTGCCGCCTGCTTTGCCTGCTGTAATGCGGAGTCGGGCAAACCTGCCAGATCACTTTTTTTAATGATTAGCTTTTGCCATGCATTGGTTGCATCCAGCAGATTTTCCTCATATTTACTGGAAAGCTGTGACAGTTCAAGGCTAATCTGCTTAAACCGCGCTTGTTTATCTTGATTAAGATCTATCCCCGATAAACGAAACCCACGCAAGGCATTTTGTATCACTTTTTTTTGGGCTGGCTCTAATTGCTCATAATCATCACTGCCCGCGATGGACTCATACGCGTTAAACAGCCCCTTATGCTGACCCATTTCAGTGGAGTAGGCGCTGAGTTTTGGCAAACAGGCATTATACGCATCGCGTAGTTCATCATTGTTTACCACTGAATTCATATGGCTTACAGGCGACCAGGCTTTATTAATCCGGTCCTCCGCCTCATCTAGCGGTGCGATAAGGTTTTCCCAGGTGTATACATTATTTGCAGCTAAAAGCTGCTCTACGCTTGCCCGCGCATTGTTTAATAGTTGCTCAATAGCGGGCTCTATATGTTCAGCCTTAATATGTGAAAATAAAGGCAGTTCACTGTTTTCTAGTAAGGGGTTAGTCATTGCTTTTCGTGTGTAGGTTTTGGTGTGTTAAGGGTTTATTCAAGTTTAGGCTAATATTATCGTGACCTTAATGCACTAATTAGCGCTAGTTCTAATATAGCTTGTATACCTAAACTGCTCCTTAACAATATACTTTCTGGGTAGAATTATAATACAGTTAGCCTACAATATATTAGATGGAACAACTAATAATAAGTTTTCCGCCTGCTTTTCAACTATAAGCCTATGATTTTATTAAATCTCCTATGGATACTTTAATATTTAAAACGACATCTCAGGCGCGCCATGCTACCTCACAACATTCTGGGACTCCTGTCACCAACATTCATTCGCCTACGCAGCGAATGGGAGATGCCCTGGTCGCCCTGCGTCCGTCTCAACTACGCACAAAACCCTGCTCCGTTAAAGACTACCTCAAATGGCTGGAAGGCTATTCGGAATGCAATTCTTGCCTCCCTCGCGCGCTACTAGCGCACTTCGGATCAGCGAATTGCACTGTCGCCTACCAGGGACTAAAAATCATCACTCCGCTTAGGCTCCGTTTCCCTGATTTTAAGCGACGGATGCTGACTTCCAGATTCCTTTTAAATTATCTGCCGAAGCATTTAATCACTGGCTAGCGACTCTGGAAAATAACTCCAGCAACGAACAAAGTTACCTGGTTTTATTAGCTGTACGCGCTGTAAACCAGCAAGGTACTTTATCCCGGGAGCAAAAATCACTGCTGTTGCAAAACATTTACCAATCCATGCTGGTTTTGTTAACATCATTTGTCAACCGCTGTCAGCCCCGGACGGGCTGATAGTCTCCAGAAGGCGCAGGGAAATTTGCCAATCCGAAGTGCGCGATAGCGCGCGAGGTAGGCTGAAATTTTATCCCGAATAGCCGTAGAGCCATTTGTGGTAGCCATGACTGAGCTGCTTTGTGCTCAGTCTGTGGCGGACGCAGGGCGGCTGGAGCATCTCCTATTCGCTGCGTAGGTGAACGAATTACGGCGACAGGAGTCCCGGAATTTCGTGAGGTAGCATGGCGCGCCTGTTTGTGCCGTTTACCAACAAGTCTACCCCAAGTTCTGGAAGCAAAGTTATAAATTCTACGGCCTGGCATACAAGCTAAATATCCAGGATTTAAATATTGAGCAACATGGTTATCATAGCAATACGATTAGTAAAACATTTAAACACCTGTTACTCGATGTTTAAGTTTTTCCATCCCATTGCCATCAAACTCTTACCTTCACCCAGTAGAACAATACTTTAATGATGCTGTTGGCCCTAAGCGCCCTAAATCTCTGCCAATCATATGTTTTCCTGATGGCATCAGTTGAAACACATCTTTCGCTGAAAATCATGGAAACGGAGCTTAGCGAAGTGGTGATTTTTAGTCCCTGATAGGCGACAGGGCAATTCGCTGATTCGACGTGTGCTAGCAGCACGCGAGAGGAGCAAGAATTGCATTCCGAATAGCCGTCCAGCCAGTGAGGTAGTAATGACGAAGCGGCTTTTGTGCGTAGTCGTTGCGGACGCAGGGCGTTCAGGGCATCTCCCATCCGCTGCGTAGGTGAACGAATTATGGCGACAGGAGTCCCGGAATTTCGTGAGGTAGCATGGCGCGCCTGTATTAATTCACCTAACTCTTTCAGCTTATCACCAGGATCTGGAAACTCTAGCAATGACGTGATGAACTCAAGCAGTACATCCATTTGAGACTTGCGCTGTAAGCTTCCTACGGTATACGCAGGTAGTTTACTTTCAATGCGGGCTATTTGCTCTGGGTGAAGGAGAAGGCAATGGTCAAACAAAAGACTCAGAATCAGGCCACCGCTGAAAATCAGGGAAACGGAGCCTAAGCGAAGTGATGATTTTTAGTCCGCGATAGCCGTAGGGCCGTTGTTTTTTCGGAGTCTGAGCGTTAGCGAAGGTGGAGACAAAATAAAAGGCCATCCGACACGGCGTCAAGTCATTTGGAGCCTATGTTCCGACCCCTTGTTGGGTCGGGACGAGGTGACGAGGACGAATCGGGGCCGCCGGAGGCATAAGTGGTCGCGTTAAGTTTTTGCTGCTTGCTTGGGCTGGGATGCCCAAAACAAGCTTTCGCAAAAATAGCGACTCCCCGAAGCGGCTTCGTCCATAAAGGCTTTTTCACCATACAGCGCATCAGCCAGTACGCCTTTAATTTTAATAAGGCTATGCGCAACTTTAAACTCTTTTAATAAGCCTAATGCAATCTCTGTTTTGGTCGGGTAGGCACTGTCACGTTCAGGCTTAATAGGCCGATCTTTTTTTGCTATACCGCTCTTTTTCAACCGTTTATCTTCTTTATCCCACTGCTTTAAGGCTGGATCCGGCATATAAAAGAAAAAACCGACAGGCACTGTAATGGATGAGGTAACTAGCAGCAATAATACTATCGTTTGTCCATTAACATACCCGCCGGAGCCTTTGTGTTTCTGCTTGTAAACCTTATAAATACGTTTTGTAGACTTAGATCGTGCTCGGTCTGATTCATCAAAGGCCAACACACCTTCAGTAATGCCATAACGTTTTAAAATTAAGACCACACTCACCCGTAGCAACCAGTCCCAGGGTATACTTGCTTTACGAAACACCCTGGATAATACGGCTACTTTGCAATCTCCAAGGCTTGCTCGCTCAAACTTAGCCCAGCAAACAGAGTTCATTAGCAGTATGCCCGTTAAACAAGTGCCCAACCAAGCGGCTTGAATCCGTGTCAAAGCGGCTCCGAGTTTTAGCTGATTGAGCGCATCATTTAAATCGTCAATATAGCTTTGGATAAAGGTGGCTGGGGCATTCATTAACATGGGCTTACACCGATAAAATTACAACAACCTCAGAATACCTGATTTTACCTTCTCAATATCAAAAACTTGAACATCGAGTATTAGGAATGAGCGCATTTCTTACTTGCTGCTAAGATACCGAGCCTACATAAATATTATGCTGCTGACTATGCAAATTCAGTAACAGCTCGGCAAAAAAAATAGGTGAAATGGTATGCTGCGATAGTTCCTTAACCGGCAGCCATTCAACCCCGACCTGATGCTTGTCAGGATCAGGCCCAGAAGCTGGAATATAGTTATCGGGTGTCTGGCATTGAATTAATACTTCTAGCTGATGGCGGGTATAGGGCTCTGGGTCAAACTTGGGGATAAAGAAATCAGCAATATGCAGCACATCAAAAGCATCTACGGCGGTATTGATTTCTTCTAGACATTCTCTAATAACCGCCTGATGCAAGGTCTCTCCCGATTCCAAAGCGCCGCCGGGTAAAGTGTAGCGTACACCTTCGTCCTGGCTGTCTTTTTTGATTAATAGGATGTTACCATTTTGCACAATAACCGCGCGTACCGTTATGCGTATGCCTGACTGTAATTTATCCATTTGTCTAGTTGAGTGCTTGGGCGAAAGCCACGCCCTACCGATCGGATCTGAATAGCTTAAAGATTACCAGTGCTGCACTAGTGATTACAACCAGCGCCATGGATATGGCCATGTTCGATTTCAGTTGCAGTCGCTGGACGGATATCCATTACTTCAACGTCAAATGTTAATTGTTCGCCCGCTAGGGGATGGTTGCCGTCTATAGTGATATTGTCGCCGTCAATCTCAGTAACAGTCACAATGGCAGGGCCGTTACTTGAGTCAGCCTGGAATTGCATGCCGACTTCAACTTTATCCATGCCCTGGAACATGTCTTTAGAGACGGTTTGCATTTGCGCTTCATTGTGCTCGCCATAAGCATCAGCTGCTTCGATAGTCACCGTTAATTTATCGCCGACAGATGTCTCACTTAATGCTCTTTCAAGACCTGGAATAATGTTTCCTGCACCTTGTAAATAGCTTAGAGGTTCGCCACCAATAGAGCTACCCAGCTTTTCACCCGCTTTGTTAGTTAGCGTGTAATGGATAGCAACAACAGGATTTTCAGTATTTTTCATGTTTAATAAATGTAAAAAGTTAAAGGAAGGGGTTTTAGGTGATTTCTGTCAAAGAACATACCGCCTTACGGGGCTTTTGTGCGTATTCTGCGTTGCGACAGCAGTTACATAGAGTGATTATGTGTCTTGTATCGCGCCTTGAAGACAAACGAAAACCCTGCGCAATCTGGCGTATTCTTTTCTGGCAATCACCTAAGAATCATCACTTTGTATTGCAAGTTCGGTGAGTGAATTAATTAAATCTGTGAAAGTTTCCAGACTATCTGTTCTGACCGTAGCATGAGCAAGTTTGCGTCCTTTGCGCGCGGCTTTATCATATAGATGCAGATGTACCTGCTCTAAAGATAATAGTGTTTTGCTTTTAGGGACATTGCCGATAAAATTCTGCATGGCTGCATAGCCTAGAGAATGAGTGGAGCCCAGAGGCATACCCATAATCGCGCGCAGGTGATTTTCAAACTGGCAGGTTTCGGATCCTTCGATAGTCCAGTGGCCGGAGTTATGTACTCTTGGGGCAAACTCATTGGCAATTAGTTGGTCACCTACGGCAAACAGCTCCAGTGCTATTGTGCCAACATAATCAAGCGCGTTCAGGATGGCGGTAATATAATTTTCTGCTTGCCCCTGTAATGGGTCATTTCGGGTGTTTTTAGCCAGACGCAAGATACCTTTATGATGCTCATTTTCAGAGAGTGGGTAGTAGACGGTTTCACCCGCAATATTACGGCTGGCAATAATAGAAATTTCCCTGTCAAAAGGCACAAAGCCTTCGACTACGCATGAAGCATTATTAACTGCCTGCCATGCCTCAGCTAAATCCTGAGCATTTTTAAGTACCACCTGGCCTTTGCCATCATAACCAAAGCGGCGTGTTTTAAGAATGGCTGGATAGCCAATCTCCACCATTGCCAGTTGTAATTCATCCAGACTGGAGACCGCTGCAAATGGTGCGGTAGCAATGCCCAGATCCTGCAAAAATGTTTTTTCAGTAATGCGATCCTGGCCTATCAATAAGGCTCTTCCAGGTGGATAAACAGGTGTGCTTCGATTGAGAAAGTCGATGATTTCCACCGGCACATTCTCAAATTCATATGTGATAACATCAGACTCTTCTGCAAGCTGAGTTAGCAGCGTTTTATCAGTGTATTCGCCTATCAGATGCTTACCTATATCAGCAGCGCAGGCAATGGGAGTCGGATCTAAAAAGATAAATTTAAGACCTAAAGGTTTTCCTGCCAATGCAAGCATCCGGGCTAGTTGCCCGGCACCTAAAATGCCAATAACCATTACGTAAACTCCCTGGGGTCTGAATTAGCAAGTACTGTCTCGGTTTGCTGCTGTCGAAATGCATTCAGCGGCGCTTTATATTCAGTGTGTTTGTTAGCAATAATGGCTGCGGCTAACAGTGCCGCATTGGTTGCGCCCGCTTTGCCGATTGCTAGTGTGCCAACCGGGATTCCTGCAGGCATTTGTGCAATGGATAATAATGAATCCATGCCATTCAGTGCTTTGGATTGCACCGGCACGCCTAATACGGGTAAACAGGTTTTTGCTGCGGTCATGCCAGGCAAATGTGCTGCGCCACCTGCGCCTGCAATAATGACTTCCAGGCCTTTGCCCTCCGCGCTTTCTGCATAGGTAAACAGCTTATCCGGGGTGCGGTGCGCGGAGACAACTTCAACGTCAAAAGGAATGCCTAGTTGTTCTAGTTTTTCAGATGCAAAGCGCATGGTTTCCCAGTCCGAAGTTGAGCCCATGATAATACCCACTAATGCAGTCATGTATGTCCTTTTTATGCAAATAATTAGCTTACGTCGTAGCGATAAAACTGCTCGTTCGTTAGCAAAAGTAATTGATTATACTTAAGTTTATGACATTTTAAAATACAAGAATGTGCATAAAATTGCAGGAAGCTCAATATTTTGATTAAAAGCAGGAGGGGCGAGTCGGTATTAAGTCTCTGGGGAGTTGATGTTTTGCAACTTATTGCTAATTTGATTAGATATGTATGGCACTCGATGTTCAAGTTTTTGATATTGAGAAGGTAAAATCAGGTATTCTGAGGTTGTTGTAATTTTATCGGTGTAATCCCATGTTAATGAATGCCCCAGCCACCTTTATCCAAAGCTATATTGACGATTTAAATGATGCGCTCAATCAGCTAAAACCCGGAGCGGCTTTGACACGGATTCAAGCCGCTTGGTTGGGCGCTTGTTTAACGTGCATACTGCTAATGAACTCTGTTTGCTGGGCTAAGTTTGAGCGAGCAAGCCTTGGAGATTGCAAAGTAGCCGCATTATCCTGGGTGTTTCGTAAAGCAAGTATACCCTGGGACTGGTTGCTACGGGTGAGTGTGGTCTTAATTCTGAAACGTTATGGCATTACTGAAGGTGTGTTGGCCTTTGATGAATCAGACCGAGCACGATCTAAGTCTACAAAACGTATTTATAAGCTGAAGTTTCCCAATTATTGAGTGGCTGAAATACACAATGCTGGTGTATCGAGGTTTATTTTAGGTGGTTTTGCCATGTTTATCATCAGTGTTCCCCTATCAATTGAGGCCGTGAAACTAACCTCGCCACAAGAGAGCTCATAAAGCACTGTAAAGACATTCCTGTTATTATTGCGTTTTGAACTGCCCGAATGGTATACGAGCTGATACGAGATATTCTTGCCTGGAAAAATAATGGATTCACAAAACGATCTCGTTTTTGGGCCTGTTGCTGCCTAATCTCCAGAGCCTCGCTATATTTTTTATCCGATGGATGAATCAATTCTGGCTGTTGTGTTTTTGAAATCTCTTCAAACACGCGCATTAAATTATAGCTCATTGCAGTCAGGCGCATTTGATCTTCAAGTGAGCGGGTATTGGAAGACCAAGCTTTAGTTTCCTTGAAATTACTTTTAGTGTTATTGAATGTCTTTTCAATCGTCCATCGTTTGAAATATAGCATGGCAATGGCTCCAGGGTTAATAGTCATTGGCAAGGTTGCCACAAACCGGTAAAGTTTTCCGGTTTCTGGATCACGGTAATCCACCACGTTAAATTTGATGCCCTTGTTTTCGTACACACTGTATGCTTCAACTCCTGTATTGATCTCATGCTGGGAGTCAAAAGGGATAGACTCAACCAGAGTCGCAATTGAATTTTCTTTTAGCATTGAAATCATGTAATTAGCATGTCGTTTCTGCCGATCCCACCAGACAAAGCCGGTGACGGCTTTATCGTAGACATAGAGATGTTTCTGAGAGCTGTTATTTCCATTGTTTTGCTTTTCAATATGATCTCGTAACACAGGTATTTCTTGATGTCTCTGAGTTCCGTTTGTCACCAGACAAAGAAATCTGAGCAACCCACTTCTGAGATTCAACGCGTAAATCCCCCCGGCCGCATAAACTTTCCCCTTGCTGTTTTTTTCAGTATGGCAGGCATGATCAATAAAATGTCTATCCGCTGCTTCTATGGTGTATTCGTCAAGTTCTGGGAATGCTTTAAGATAATCAATGCCTTGCGATAGCAGTGTTTCAGCGTGAAGATGATAGCTCTGCTGTTCAAATGCCTCAAGGATACTTGTTCGTCTATGCGACTTCAGTGATTTAAAATACGTTGAGTGGGGAAGCAGCTGGCCATAAATCTGTTCATTGGTTTGGAGGAAATGACGACCACTATCGACTACACTGATACAGCGTAATAACCCAAGGCGAATAAAGTCGATATCCTTCAACTCTGGGCATGAACGAGCCCACAAAGGATGACGCTCTGCTAACAGGGCACGTTCCATACTTTCATTGCAGTGTTGGTGAATATGTTCAGAGAGTGGTAGGTCTTTAAGCATGGGTGATATCCGTTTATGAGGTGATTAAAACGGAAATTTTTAGAAAATTTTTTCGGCAATTGCAAGCTTTATTTGAAATTATTTGTTGTTTTTTTACGGTGCCTACAGAGTGTCTATTTGCTATTATAAGTGATTAAAATCAAAAAGATGGAAATATTCGAGTGGTGCTACCTTCAGGTAGGTTATAGGCTGCTTTGTTTAGGTACTTCTTCTTTCAATGGGAACACTGATGATGTTTATAGCAAACCCCTACTTAATTCCCCTTAGGCAATAGCATTTGAAACGAATGAAAAGACTATTTTTTTCATATAGTTGTAGCATAGTTTCAATTTTACCATAAATAATTATTGGGAAACTTCAGTTCTTAATGTGCAGCGGAAATATATCGAGATAAAAGACCTGCAGGGACTGCGTAAAATTTACATCGCTTGAGTCATTCTACGAGATACGCAGGCATTTTCCATCAAGCGCATTATAGATAGCGGTCGCTTGCTGCTGATGACCGGTTGCCCCAGCCAGAATATGGATGTTATTTGCATGGAATTTTTCACGTACCGCTAACGCAGAGCGGGCAGGTGTTTGACGGCTGATATTGGCACTGGTGGAAACAATAGCTCCAGCAAAGTCTGCACATAATCGCTGCACCAAGGGGTGCGCGCTAACCCGGACAGCCAGTGACGTATGTGCTCCGCTTAAATAAGCGGGTACCCAGGCTTGTGCAGGAATGATCCAGGTAATGGGACCCGGCCAGCTGGGCATAATACGCGCTAACATTTCTGTACTTGGCTTAATAAAAGGCTGCAGTTGAGAAAAATCGGATGCAATCAGAATCAGGCCTTTATGTACAGGGCGTTGCTTAATGCTTAATAAATGCATGACAGCGGCTTCATTCAGCGGGTCGCAACCTAAGCCATAGATAGCCTCGGTAGGGTAGGCAATGACTTTTCCCTGCTTCAGCGCATGGCTAGTCATGCGTATTTTTAATTGTGAATGAAAAGTCATAGCTTTTTCGCGCGGTAAAGGATATAGATGCCGACCAGCACAAAGGGAATGCTGAGCATTTGCCCGGTGCTAATCCATAAATCGGTAGCATAATGCACCAGGCTATCTTTATAAAACTCCAGGATAAAGCGCGTGCTAAAAATAAGTATTAAAAACCAGTCGCATAAGCGTCCCCTAAAATCGAAAGTAGGGCTGTTTTTATACAGATACAATAAGAACAGAAAAATACCTGCATAGCTTATTGCTTCGTATAGTTGTACCGGGTGTCTGGGGGTATTATCCAGCCGCTTAAAGATAACCGCCCAGGCAGCATTAGTCGCAGTTCCGGTAATTTCGGAGTTTAAGAAATTACCGATACGTACCAGGCAGCCGCTTAGCGATGCGGCAATCGCTGCCCTGTCCAGAATCCAGAAATAATTAAAGCTGGCTTTACGCTGATAAATATACAGTGAAATTAACACTCCGAACACGCCACCATGACTTGCCAGTCCCCCTTCCCAAATGGCAATAATCTTTTGTGGTTCGGCAAAATAATAGCCCGGATTATAAAATAAGATATGCCCCAGTCTAGCGCCTATAATTGAGCCGCCTATACAATACCAGAGCAAGCGATCTACATCTTCCGCTGTACCTAATTCACGCAGATAAACCCAGTGCATAAATAAATAATTACTGAGTAATGCGAGCGCAAACATGGCGCCATACCAATGTATGCGTAGGTATTTAAAGCTGGCTAAGACAGGATCAAAGTCCCAGATAAAATAGTCCATAGGGGGGGAGGAGGGGGTGTTGAGATTATTATTAATTTTACCATAAATAATTATTGGGAAACTTCAGTAGTAAGTACTTCATGACCTTCATGGTATTAAGTTTTTTACTTTACTCTTCCACCGCAAAATCTACGATGTCTTTTAGCATAATGTTCATCTTTTCGGCAAAGGCATTAAGCTCCGGGTTATCAGTATCGGTGGGCATTAAGTGAGTACGCACGATGGTTTTTCCGTTGAATTCATATGTCACTATATTGCACGGCATAAAGCGTACCGCATGGGGCGACATTAGTAACACTCGATGTTCAAGTTTCTGATATTGAGAAGGTAAAATCAGGTATTCTGAGGTTGTTGTAATTTTATCGGTGTAAGCCCATGTTAATGAATGCCTCGGCCACCTTTATCCAAAGCTATATTGACGATTTAAATGATGCGCTCAATCAGCTAAAACCCGGAGCCGCTTTGACACGGATTCAAGCCGCTTGGTTGGGCACTTGTTTAACGTGCATACTGCTAATGAACTCTGTTTGCTGGGCTAAGTTTGAGCGAGCAAGCCTTGGAGATTGCAAAGTAGCCGCATTATCCTGGGTGTTTCGTAAAGCAAGTATACCCTGGGACTGGTTGCTACGGGTGAGTGTGGTCTTAATTCTAAAACGTTATGGCATTACTGAAGGTGTGTTGGCCTTTGATGAATCAGACCGAGCACGATCTAAGTCTACAAAACGTATTTATAAGGTTTACAAGCAGAAACACAAAGGCTCCGGCGGGTATGTTAATGGACAAACGATAGTATTATTGCTGCTAGTTACCTCATCCATTACAGTGCCTGTCGGTTTTTTCTTTTATATGCCGGATCCAGCCTTAAAGCAGTGGGATAAAGAAGATAAACGGTTGAAAAAGAGCGGTATAGCAAAAAAAGATCGGCCTATTAAGCCTGAACGTGACAGTGCCTACCCGACCAAAACAGAGATTGCATTAGGCTTATTAAAAGAGTTTAAAGTTGCGCATAGCCTGATTAAAATTAAAGGCGTACTGGCTGATGCGCTGTATGGTGAAAAAGCCTTTATGGACGAAGCCGCTAAAGAATCTGGAGGCTCGCAGGTGATTAGCCAATTACGTAAAAACCAAAAAATTGAATATAGAGGTAGAATAAGGTCAGTCGAGAGCTACTTTAATTCGATTAACAAAGGCATTGATCAGATAATACGTGTACGTGGCGGAAAAGAGATTAAAGTGACTGTCAGCAGTGCACGATTAAAGGTGAGTTCTCACAGTAAAAAGCGCTTTGTCATTGCCTTAAAATATGACGGTGAAAACGACTATCGCTATTTAGTGGCGACAGACCTGACTTGGCGCACACAAGATATTATTCAAGCCTATACGTTGAGATGGCTGATTGAGGTTTTCTTTGAGGACTGGAAGATTTATGAAGGATGGGGGCGTGAGGCCAAACAATTAGATGAAGAGGGATCAAGCCGTGGCCTGATTCTGAGTCTTTTGTTTGACCATTGCCTTCTCCTTCACCCAGAGCAAATAGCCCGCATTGAAAGCAAACTACCTGCGTATACCGTAGGAAGCTTACAGCGCAAGTCTCAAATGGATGTACTGCTTGAGTTCATCACGTCATTGCTAGAGTTTCCAGATCCTGGTGATAAGCTGAAAGAGTTAGGTGAATTAATAAAGGATGTGTTTCAACTGATGCCATCAGGAAAACATATGATTGGCAGAGATTTAGGGCGCTTAGGGCCAACAGCATCATTCGCTGAAAATCCTGGAAACGGAGCTTTAGCGAAGTGAAGATTTTTAGTCCGCGATAGCCGTAGGGCCGTTGTTTTGTCGGAGTCTGAGCGTTAGCGAAGGTGGAGACAAAATAAAAGGCCATCCGACACGGCGTCAAGTCATTTGGAGCCTATGTTCCGACCCCTTGTTGGGTCGGGGCGAGGTGACGAGGACGAATCGGGGCCGCCGGAGGCATAAGTGGTCGCGTTAAGTTTTTGCTGCTTGCTTGGGCTGGGATGCCCAAAACAAGCTTTCGCAAAAATAGCGACTCCCCGAAAAGTATTGTTCTGCTGGGTGAAGGTAAGAGTTTGATGGCAATGGAATGGAAAAACTTGAACATCGAGTAACAGGGTTTTAGCGTGTGTCAGATTGCAAAATTGTAGGGTATCATATTCAGGAAAGTCTTTTGTACCCCGCTCGCGGATCACTTTCCCGACCCGGCTATGCCCCGTAATTCTAAAATTATGTTCTGAAATTGCTATTTCCAGTTCAGCGAGCACATCGGCATAGGGCTTTTCGGTATCTGCCTGGTAGTAGGGCAGATACTCGCCTTTAGGTTTTTGAACGCAACCGATCAAGATGCTCAGGCAAGTGATAAGCAATAAAACAACATTTTTTTTAAATAAAGTCATACGTCATTTTAACATTGCAAAATCAACTATCCAAAGTCACGGGTGATATTTAAATAGAGTAGTGGCTACTGTGCTAGAATTGCCCGTTGTTAAAGTCACCTCATATGTAAACTGAAGTTTCCCAATTATTGAGTAGCTGAAATACACAATGCTGGTGTATCGAGGTTTATTTTAGGTGGTTTTGCCATGTTTATACTCGATGTTCAAGTTTTCAGCTATAACTGGGCTAAGAAAAGTAAATTTTTACGGCTCTGTTTTATAAGTGATTGATTTACAATGATGTTGATGCTTTCTTTGTCAGTAAAATTGTCAATAAAATCAATCAGTTAAAAAACTTGAACATCGAGTTATAGCAAACCCCTACTTAATTCCCCTTAGGCAATAGCATTTGAAACGAATGAAAAGGCTATTTTTTCATATAGTTGTAGCATAGTTTCAATTTTACCATAAATAATTATTGGGAAACTTCAGTAAATACCTTATGTCTGATTCTACTGCACTAAGCCTGCCGCCTGGCGAGGACATTATTATTGATTACCATCAACTGGAACAGGTTTTGGCTAAACTTGAAAGCCTGGTGGGCACCAATGGTAATGTATTCAAGGCTAAATTTCCTGATCAGGATGACTGGGTGTATAACATCTGTGACCCGGAGATGGCAAAGCATATTCTGGTCACTAATTACAAAAATTATAAAAAAGGCGTGGGCATCAAGCAGATTAATGTCTTATTAGGCCGAGGCATTATCGTTAGCGAAGGTGACTTGTGGAAACGCCAGCGGAAAATGATGCAGCCGCTGTTTAGTAATAAATTGCTGACACATCAATTACCCTTAATGATTAGCTGTGCTGATAAGTTACTCGCCAGCTGGGATGATGATATTAAGACTGGCAAGCCGATTAATCTCACTGAGTCGATGAGCCAGACTGCGCTGGATTTTATTTTACATGCGTTATTTAGTGAAGACCTGGACCGGATTATCGAAGAAACCGGGGAGAACCCTTTTCTGATGGTAACCGATGATTCTGCCCGAGACTTGTTATTTGCCAGGCGTTTTCGTCAACTGACGCATCTGGTTAACGATATGATGCAGCGACGTCGTGCAGAAAATCGCCAGCCGTTTGATTTACTAACCATGGTGATGAACGCGACCGAGAAGCGTAGCGGTGAGGCGATGCCGGAGAAATTGCAAATCGATGAGATCTTGACGCTTATTATTGCCGGACATGAAACCACTGCAAGTGTTTTAAACTGGACCTGGTATTTGCTTGCCCAGCATAGTGAGATAGAGCAGCAGCTGTTAGCTGAAAGTCAGCAATTCTTGCCCGCCGATAAGATGCCGAGCATGGCTGATACCGAGCAACTGCACACAACACAACAGGTACTGGATGAATCGATGCGCTTATATCCACCTGTCTGGGTTATTACCCGACAAGCATTTGCGGATGATCACTTTAATGGTATTGATATTCCAGCAGGTACTGATATTTTGATACCGCCTTATCTGATGCATCGTAATCCAGCTTATTGGCCTGATCCAGAAAAGTTTGATCCACAGCGCTTTAGTCCGGAAAATAAAGAAAAGCAGCATATCGGAGCCTATTTGCCCTTTGCAATTGGTCCCCGGCGTTGCATCGGTGACAGTATGGCGATACAGGAAATGGCGGTACATATCAGCCGCATTATACAAAAGGTTCATTTTAAACTGGTGCCCGGGCAGACGGTTGAACTGGAGCCATTGGTCAATTTAAGACCCAGGCAAGATATTTTTATACAAGCAACTTATAGATAGGTATATGAGCGAAGCAACATTTTCCGCCACGCTAGTTGAGGCGCTACAGACCACTGCACAAGGTAATAAAAGCATTACCTATATTAAAGCGAAAAATGACGAACTGACGGTTAGTTATGCAGAACTATACAATCGTGCCCTGCACTTGTTATATCAATTACAAGCTGCGGGTGTAAAGCAAGGGGATGAGCTGATCCTGCTGGCAGAAAATAATGAACAGTTTGTCGATGTTTTCTGGGCAGCGATATTGGGAGGTATTATAGTTGTTCCACTTAATGCCGCGAACCAGAATACCGCACATAAACGCGTACTCTCGGTGTTTCAAAAACTAGACTCGCCATTTATCTGGACGACAGCGACATCACTGCAAGCTTTATTAGGCTATGCCGATGAGCAGCAGCTAGCGGCGTTAACGCCGCTATTACAGCAGCAGGCTTTACTCGCAGAACAACTGCTACCGGATCAGAACCAGGCGAAGGTGGCAACAGTTGCCCCGCAAGATACCGCTTTTATTCAGTTTTCGTCAGGCTCTACTGGCGAGCCTAAAGGCGTGGTGCTATCGCATCATAATTTAATGAGTAATATACGCTCAATCCTGAAGGGTAGTGAGGCGACTGCAGCAGATGTCAGTTTAAGCTGGATGCCGCTAACCCATGATATGGGTATCATCGGCTTTCATTTGTCCCCGCTGGTCTTAAATACAGATGTCTACCTGATGTCGCCGGAACTATTCGTGCGCAGACCTAATTTATGGCTGGATAAAATCAGTGAAAAA
Organism: Bathymodiolus japonicus methanotrophic gill symbiont; assembly: GCF_019721995.1. Classification (GTDB taxonomy): domain Bacteria; phylum Pseudomonadota; class Gammaproteobacteria; order Methylococcales; family Methylomonadaceae; genus Methyloprofundus. The sequence continues at coordinate 95,255 of NZ_BLYC01000004.1, forward strand.
AAGGCCACAGTGTCAGCCGCGCCTAATTTTGCTTATCAGCATATTTTGAAATATTTTAAGCCAGAAAAGCAGGGGCACCTTGATCTCTCTGCGCTACGTTTAATGTTTAATGGCGCTGAGCAAATTTCAGCGGCATTATGCCGCGAGTTTAATCAGACTTTAAAGCCGTTTGGCTTTAAACAAACTGTTATTTTCCCAGTGTATGGTCTGGCAGAAGCCTCACTGGCCGCAGCGTTTACTCAGCCGACAGCAGAAGTGCAATCTATTTTTATCAACCGGCAGTATATGCAATTGGGCGATACCATTAGAGTGACTTCAGCAGAACAGGCGGACAGCCTGGAAATGGTGTTATTAGGAACGGCTGTGAGCGGCACTGGGTTGATTATTGCGAATACTGCTGGCGAAGAGTTGGCCGAGCTGACTTTAGGGCATGTTTTAATTCGCGGCGATAATGTCACGCACGGCTATTATGACGATCCTGCACTGACATCGGAAACTATTAATAACGCGGGCTGGCTAGATACTGGAGATATAGGCTTTATTTATCAGCAACAGCTGGTTTTAACCGGTCGCTTTAAAGACTTGATTATTGTGAATGGTCAAAACTATCATGCGCATGACCTAGAACAGATGTGTGAGGCGCTACCGGAGATAGGCGAGCAAAAAGTCGCTGCATGTACTATCCCCGGTAACAATGGCGAAGCACTTGCTCTGTTTGTCAACTATAAAGGGGAGTTAAGTGAGTTTGTGGCTATTGCGAATGCAATTCGCGCCATTCTAGCCAAAGATGCAGGCATAGAAGTAGCTGAGGTCATTCCTGTTTCTGCATTCCCTAAAACCACCAGTGGAAAAGTACAGCGCTTTAATCTGTCGAATCAGTTTATTGCTGGAGCGTACGCGGGTGTTATTGCACAACTCAGACAATTATCTGCAGCGGAAGCGGTTCAAAGCATAGGGCAAAGTGGGGCTGGCTCTATTGAGCAGCAGTTAATGGCGATTTGCAAAGAAGTGATTCCTGAGCGAGATATTGCACCTGATGATGATTTATTTGAAATTGGCATTAGCTCGCTGTCGTTAACGCAAATTCACGAGCGTCTGGATCAGCTGTTTCCTGATCAGGTCGAATTAACCGACTTGTTTGATTATCCAAGTATTCGCACTCTGGCTAGCTATCTTGAGCAAAATTCCCAGAGCTAAGGAGGCTATGTAATGAAATTATTGAATACATTTATTAAGCAAAAACTGGTGCCCTCCCTTATTTTCGGCTATGTAAAAATATTGCAAAAGACCTGCAAAGTGCAAATTACAGGTAGCGAACAGATACAGAGCTATATCGATGCAGACCAGCCGATGCTGCCGTGTTACTGGCACCAGCAAATGACGTTTGCGATCCATTTTTTGCTGGGATTATGTCAGCAAGGTGTGCATGCCACCGTGCTAGTAAGCCCTTCTAAAGATGGTAATATCGGTGATGCGGTATTAACAAAACTGGGAATAGGCGTACTGCGTGGTTCTGCGCATCGTACCGGGGCTATGGCTTTACGTGATGTTTACTTAACTGTCAGCAAAGAAAAATGCAGTGTCGGAGCCGCAGTCGATGGATCTTTGGGGCCTGCCAGAGAAGCTAAGGTAGGGTCAGTGGTCTTGGCACAGCTGAGTGGTGCGCCGATTATCCCCGTTGCCAATGCTTGTAGTCGCAAGATTTACTTAAATGGCTGGGATCATTTTTTTCTACCTTTGCCATTTAGCAAAGTACATATCATGATCGGGCAGCCTATTGAAGTTGGCAAGCGAGTCATGGAAGAAGAAATTACGCAATATCAGCAGCAATTAACCGATCAGCTTAATTATTTAAGCAAGCAGGCGGAACAGAGTTTTGATTGATAGCGTTAGAAGAGGGATGGGGTGTTGCAGAGAAGGATTGCGAATATATTTCCAGCTCTTGGTGAAAACGTACGTTGCTGGAGATAGGGTTAACGGGCGCAATGCCCATTAACCCCGATCTGACTTTAAGCTATAAGTCGCAGCTTAAAGCATTCTTTTAAGATCTGTAAATGCTTTTTCTGCCATACCTAAATGATCTTCACCACCTTGCATGTCACCTTTCTTAAATGCTGATCTGGCTTTTTTAAGGTGTGCGTTAGCGCGACCACGAGCTACATCAACTTTATCACTAGCATTAATTTCTTTGCTTGCTTTTAGCGCGGCTTTTGTATGTGCAATTGCTGCTGGGCCATTTTCTCCAGCTTCAACTGACTTCATGCCTTCAGCAATATGACCTAAAACAATATCAGTTGCCTGAGCAGGACCAAAGCAAGTTCTTCCATCTTCACAAGCAACAACCGCAGTTGAAAAAGAACCCAAAGAAAGTGTTAATGCAAACGCAATCAGTGCACTTTTTAATAATTTCATCTATGTAAACCTCATTGTTGTTATTTTGAATAACACGTTACCATTGTTAATAGGCACATGCTGATTATGATTCTAGCACAAACTATATGTGTATTGCATGAGCAGAAATGTAATTAATTAGGTTGACTTGGCCGTCTTTTGGGTGGTAAAGGTTTTGAAAATAATGTTGTGGACGGTGTAATATGGTTATACTTCGTGCGGTCACGGATGCGGAATTTATAGCGCACTGATTTTTGTCGAGGGCAAGGCGCTAAAACAGGCGCATAGCTGGCTATGCAACTGTTTTAGCAACGCCGCTATCGGCAAAAAGTCAGTCGTTAGAAATCCGTGGTCGTGACCGCGCGAAGTATAGATAATTGATGGCGCTAAATATCATTGATTAAATGACATAGACGTGTTTTTATGTCTGCTAATAAACAAACTAGCAAACAAAAGCATGAATAAACAAACAGGCGTTTCGGGAGTCATTCTGGCGGGTGGTTTAGCAAGGCGGATGAATAAACAGGATAAAGGTCTGGTTGCATTTAAGGGGCATGCAATGATTACTTATGCCATACAGGCAATGGTGCAGGTTGTGGATGAGTTAATTATTAATGCCAATCGCAATATCGAGCAATACCAGCAATTTAATTATCCGGTGATTAGCGATGCAAGCGATGATTTTCTCGGGCCATTAGCTGGGGTTTACGCAGCTTTACTCGCCTGTCACAAAGATATTTTACTGGTGACTCCCTGTGACTCCCCTTTTATGACAGCGACTGCTTTGCGGTTCTTGCTTGATGAGCGTCAGCGCTGTGCGGCTGATATTGCTGTTGCCTTTGATGGCGAGCGTATACACCCGGTTTTTATGGCGCTTAACAGCACGCTTAAACATAGCCTGCAAGATTACCTGGCGCAGGGTGAGCGCAAGATAGACCGCTGGTTTGATCAGCATCACTGGGTCAAAGTAGACTTTAGTGCTAATCCGGAACTTTTCTCTAATATTAATACGCTGCAGCAATTAGCGGATTTTTCCGCCAGGGAATGACGATGCAATTAGAAATGACTGATGCAGGATTAAGTGTTGCCAAAGCGGTTGTCGGAATTGATGAAACCGGTGCTACAAGAAATATCCAGTTAGTTGGCGAAAGGGCGATGACCATTTATGTGGATAAGCAGGAAATCGTAACCCTAATGACTATCGGCTCGCACCCTGAATTATTAACCCTGGGCTATTTAAAAAACCAGGTTTTTTTTGAGCATATAAATGAGATCAAAGTTGTGCAGGTCGACTGGGAAACCGAATCAGTCGCGGTGGTGACCAGCGAAGAAAGCAGTGATTTTAGCCAGCAAATGCAGCGCCGAACAGTGACGACAGGCTGTGGTCAGGGAACTGTATTTGGCCGCTTAATGGAAAAGTTACAGAAAATTCGTGTCCCCGAAAACCATGTGCGTCAATCTACTTTATATGCATTGTTAGATTCTGTCAGGGCTCATAATGAAGTCTATAAAAAAGCGGGCGCGGTACATGGTTGCGCTTTATATGCAGCAGATCAGCTAGAGATATTTGTCGAAGATGTGGGCCGGCATAATGCGGTGGATGCCATAGCCGGGCATATGTGGCTGCAGGGTATCTCTGGCGATAACAAAATTTTCTATACCACCGGGCGACTCACCTCGGAAATGGTGATAAAAATCTCGCAAATGGGTATTCCGGTTTTGCTATCACGTTCAGGTGCGACCCAGATGGGGCTGGAAATGGCGCAATTATCCGGCGTTACCTTGATTTCTCGATCCAAAGGCAAGCATTTTATGGTACTTAACGGCGCGCAGAATATTGAGTTCGACGTGTAAAGTAGGCTTTCTAAAGTTATTTCTGTGTCAGTGCAGAGATTAGGATAAAATTACCCGCATTTATTGAATCAAATACACTATAGCAAGACTAATATGAGCATAAAATCAGATACATGGATTCGTCGCAAAGCACAAGAGGAGGGCATGATCGAGCCTTTTGAGCCGGGGCAGGTTAGACACTCAGAGCAAGGTAAAGTTATTTCCTATGGCACATCGAGTTATGGCTATGATGTACGCTGTTCGGATGAATTTAAAATATTTACTAATATCAATTCTGCGATAGTTGACCCCAAGAATTTTAGTGATGGCAGCTTTGTAGATGTAAAATCTGATGTGTGTATTATTCCGCCCAATTCATTTGCGCTGGCAAGAACAGTGGAGTTTTTTCGTATTCCGCGGGATGTGTTAACCATTTGCCTGGGTAAATCGACCTATGCCCGCTGTGGGATCATTGTTAATGTCACGCCACTAGAGCCAGAATGGGAAGGACATGTGACGCTGGAATTCTCCAATACCACGCCATTGCCGGCAAAAATATATGCTAATGAAGGGGTTGCGCAAATGCTGTTTTTTGGTGGTGATGAGGTCTGTGAGGTTTCGTACAAAGACAGAGGTGGGAAGTATCAGGGGCAAAAAGGTGTGACCTTACCGAAAGCATAAGCACACCCTCATTTGGCATGGATGCTAATTATTGTAACTTTCCAGGGGCAGAATGCGTGGTCGGTGGCATTTGAATACAAAAACCATGATCCGCTATGCCCTTTAAAACATCCGTTGCTTTTTCACGTGCTAGTTCACGCTCGGGTGTAAGGTCTAGTTGCATAACAAATTCAGGTGGACCAATACTCTTAAATATCGCCTCTGGAATATCTGAGAAATCATCTTGCTTGGCTATATATAAATACAAACCGTCTTTTTTGCTACTTTTGTAAATAAAACACTGCACAGCATTAGCCCCCTAACGAACAAAGAAAGTCGTATTATCCTAGAAACCGCAGTTGACCGCTATAAAATACTAGAAGCTACTGAATATTGAATAAAATGAATGTTAATACTAGTCACCCGTTGGGTGAATGTTTCCCGCTTCACGGTTTTGTGAATAAATCTGAGCACGAAATACTGCGTTACAGCTCTCGCCAATGACTACGGCCATTGGCGAGAGCTGTGCCTTGTCTTTCGCGCTCAGATTTTCCACAACAGCGTGCTCAACTGCAGTTTCTAGGATTTATCGCACCAATTTACTATGAATGAACCCTCAATAAATCCTGATAATTTTTTCAAAACAGCCTGCTATTTTAAGAGTGCACTGGTTTTAGTCGCCATAGTCCTTGGCTGGATGGTAGATATTAATCCGTTTGAGTTTATTATATTTAATGAACAGGTAGTCATTAACGGTATTGTGGGAACCTTGCCACTATGTCTGATTTTTATCGCCTTAAATCAACTTCAGCTAGATTCCCTGCAAAAAATCAGGCAGGTGTTACATCAAACACTAGGGCCAAGTTTACACAAACATCACTGGGCTGATTTATTTGTTTTAGCCACTATCGCAGGTATCTCGGAAGAGATTTTGTTCCGCGGCGTAATTCAGCCCTGGATGGAAAATTCATGGGGAATGATGGCAGGCATACTGGTCAGTAGCATCATCTTTGGACTGGTGCATGCAGTGACTATCTTATATTTTGTGCTGGCGACAGCCGTTAGTATCTACCTGGGCTTATACCTGGATTATGATAGTTCTCGAAATCTGCTAACGCCTATAATTATTCATAGCGTATATGACTTCTTTGCATTTGTGCTTATCTTGCATAGCTATCGACTAGAGCAACAAAAGGATAAATAAATGACACTCTCAGAACAACAATTACAATCCGACCTGTTAATGGCGGGAGTTATTAGGGCGCTAGCATTGATGAGCTTAATTGCGCTGGTTGTAATCTGCCATACATACGGTAATAAAATACAGCTAGGTATGGATGAGCAGCAGCGTATTTTAATTAGAACTATTCTTTATGTCGTTGCCATTACGACATTTCCGCTAATGAAATTTATGCGCCATGTTTTATTACGATTGAATCAAACGGCAAAGGGTAATAAAACTGCAAAATCTCGCTACTTAGTAACAATTTTTGTCTCTATGACGGTTGCTGCTAGTATAGGAATATATGGCTTTGTGATGTTCATATTAGGCGATAGCTTTAATACACTTTATATATTCATATTATTATCCGCGCTGGTTATGTATTTATACCAGCCAAAAATCGAAGAGTACCAGGCTATTATTAAAAGTCTCGCAGCAAAGCCGTTATAGATCATAGTATTGTCTTTAAAGGTGAGCTGATGGTACTCTTGGCGTACACTGCTATTAAGTTAACCCATCTTCGTCACTTTTATCTTTCTAAGCTATTGATTCATCGGTTTAAGCGATTTTTTGTCGAAAAATTCTCTTTAAAATCAATGGTGTTTTTTTGAAAGTTTTATAGTGCCAGTTATATTATTTTTGTCGATAAATTCATTGACTTTTGTCAAAAAAATCATCATTATTTGAGTGTAATTTACATTTCGACAAAAATACTCTAAAAAATTCAACGTTTTATACAAAAAACACAAAATCTGTAGTGCCAACTGGCTTACGCTGAAAATCATGGAAACGTAGCTTAGCGAAGTGGTGATTTTTAGTCCCTGATAGGCGACAGGGCAATTTGCTGATTCGACGTGTGCTAGCAGCACGCGAGAGGAGCAAGAATTGCATTCCGAATAGCCGTCCAGCCAGTGAGGTAGTAATGACGAAGCGGCTTTTGTGCGTAGTCGTTGCGGACGCAGGGCGTTCAGGGCATCTCCCATCCGCTGCGTAGGTGAACGAATTATGGCGACAGGAGTCACGGCATTTCGTGAGGTAGCATGGCGCGCCTGTTTTTAAAATTTCAACCAATTGATTTATAACAACTACATCATCAATAGTGACGAAGATGGGTTAAGGAATATTTAATCAAATAACAAAATCATACAGCGTAGGCTGATGATATGGACTCCTCTCCCACCAACAGTGTCATAATGCACCTAAGAGTAATAACGGAGCAAAGAGGAGCCCGACATGAATAATAGGGTTCTGTCGCAAGAACTTATCGTGACGGCAAAACTTGGTTATAACTGACCTTTATGCAGCTAATGAATAAAACTGTCCTGCAGGAGACAAACCATCCCCTCCGAACATTTGTCCTTTTTTGATCATTTTCATTATCTCAATACCTGCTAATGTTTTTTGGGCCCTATGGAAGTTTTTAAAACCCAACATAGGGCGAGTTATTCGTTTAATGTTCCTATGATCTTGTTCGATAATATTATTCAAATATTTACATTGACGGATTACAATGGGTTCCACTTTAGGGGTATCTGAGTCTTCCTTATTGATGCTATTAAGCGCTGCTTTATTGGAACCACTCTTATCAATATTGACTAATTCAGGGCGGTCATTTCTCTTAATGGCTTTCTTAAAAAAGCGCTTGGCTGCTTTCATATCACGCTTTGCGGTGAGTAAGAAGTCAATGGTATTGCCTTCTTTATCAACGGCACGATAAAAATATTTCCACCGCTGAAAATCATGGAAACGGAGCTTAGCGAAGTGGTGATTTTTAGTCCCTGATAGGCGACAGGGCAATTCGCTGATTCGACGTGTGCTAGCAGCACGCGAGAGGAGCAAGAATTGCATTCCGAATAGCCGTCCAGCCAGTGAGGTAGTAATGACGAAGCGGCTTTTGTGCGTAGTCGTTGCGGACGCAGGGCGTTCAGGGCATCTCCCATCCGCTGCGTAGGTGAACGAGTTATGGCGACAGGAGTCCCGGAATTTCGTGAGGTAGCATGGCGCGCCTGTCTCCTTTGACTTTAATATAGGTTTCATCCATCCGCCACCGTCCATTAACAGGACGCTTCTTTTTATGAAATTCTTTCTCTAATTCAGGTGCATAATTTATCACCCACCGATTAAGGGTGCTGTGGTCAACATGATAGCCTCGTTCTTTCGCTGAAAATCATGGAAACGGAGCTTAGCGAAGTGGTGATTTTTAGTCCCTGATAGGCGACAGGGCAATTCGCTGATTCGACGTGTGCTAGCAGCACGCGAGAGGAGCAAGAATTGCATTCCGAATAGCCGTCCAGCCAGTGAGGTAGTAATGACGAAGCGGCTTTTGTGCGTAGTCGTTGCGGACGCAGGGCGTTCAGGGCATCTCCCATCCGCTGCGTAGGTGAACGAATTATGGCGACAGGAGTCCCGGAATTTCGTGAGGTAGCATGGCGCGCCTGAGCTATTTCCTCAAGATTGCGATAACTGAGTGGATAAGCCAAGTACCATCTGACATTTAGGAGAATGATTTCTTTTTCAAAATGACGCCATTTAAAACTAAGCATATGAACCTTATTTTATTCGAATTGAGACTCATGATAGCAGGTAACACGGAGAAGTGAACTTTATGCGACAGAACCGTATGGCACATGCGCGGCGTAAATTCGATGAAGCGCTAAAAGCCCTCCCTAAAGAGAGTCGCAAGAATAAAATGGGGCTGGCTCAAACCGCATTACGTAAGTTTGCCCGACTGTATGCACTTGAAAAACAGATCAAAGACCTGACGATAGAGCAACGTTATTTACAGCGTCAGGAAAAAAGCAAACCTTTACTGGAAGAGTTAAAGCAGTGGTGCGATAACAACCTTACCAAGACAGCAAAGGATAGCGCAATAGGTAAAGCCATTCGTTACACTATTACTCGATGTTCAAGTTTTTGATATTGAGAAGGTAAAATCAGGTATTCTGAGGTTGTTGTAATTTTATCGGTGTAAGCCCATGTTAATGAATGCCCAGCCACCTTTATCCAAAGCTATATTGACGATTTAAATGATGCGCTCAATCAGCTAAAACCCGGAGCCGCTTTGACACGGATTCAAGCCGTTTGGTTGGGCACTTGTTTAACGGGCATACTGCTAATGAACTCTGTTTGCTGGGCTAAGTTTGAGCGAGCAAGCCTTGGAGATTGCAAAGTAGCCGCATTATCCTGGGTGTTTCGTAAAGCAAGTATACCCTGGGACTGGTTGCTACGGGTGAGTGTGGTCTTAATTTTAAAACGTTATGGCATTACTGAAGGTGTGTTGGCCTTTGATGAATCAGACCGAGCACGATCTAAGTCTACAAAACGTATTTATAAGGTTTACAAGCAGAAACACAAAGGCTCCGGCGGGTATGTTAATGGACAAACGATAGTATTATTGCTGCTAGTTACCTCATCCATTACAGTGCCTGTCGGTTTTTTCTTTTATATGCCGGATCCAGCCTTAAAGCAGTGGGATAAAGAAGATAAACGGTTGAAAAAGAGCGGTATAGCAAAAAAAGATCGGCCTATTAAGCCTGAACGTGACAGTGCCTACCCGACCAAAACAGAGATTGCATTAGGCTTATTAAAAGAGTTTAAAGTTGCGCATAGCCTGATTAAAATTAAAGGCGTACTGGCTGATGCGCTGTATGGTGAAAAAGCCTTTATGGACGAAGCCGCTAAAGAATCTGGAGGCTCGCAGGTGATTAGCCAATTACGTAAAAACCAAAATATTGAATATAGAGGTAGAATAAGGTCAGTCGAGAGCTACTTTAATTCGATTAACAAAGGCATTGATCAGATAATACGTGTACGTGGCGGCAAAGAGATTAAAGTGACTGTCAGCAGTGCACGATTAAAGGTGAGTTCTCACAGTAAAAAACGCTCGCTGAAAATCATGGAAACGGAGCTTAGCGAAGTGGTGATTTTTAGTCCCTGATAGGCGACAGGGCAATTCGCTGATTCGACGTGTGCTAGCAGCACGCGAGAGGAGCAAGAATTGCATTCCGAATAGCCGTCCAGCCAGTGAGGTAGTAATGACGAAGCGGCTTTTGTGCGTAGTCGTTGCGGACGCAGGGCGTTCAGGGCATCTCCCATCCGCTGCGTAGGTGAACGAATTATGGCGACAGGAGTCCCGGAATTTCGTGAGGTAGCATGGCGCGCCTGTTGTCATTGCCTTAAAATATGACGGTGAAAACGACTATCGCTATTTAGTGGCGACAGACCTGACTTGGCGCACACAAGATATTATTCAAGCCTATACGTTGAGATGGCTGATTGAGGTTTTCTTTGAGGACTGGAAGCTTTATGAAGGATGGGGGCGTGAGGCCAAACAATTAGATGAAGAGGGATCAAGCCGTGGCCTGATTCTGAGTCTTTTGTTTGACCATTGCCTTCTCCTTCACCCAGAGCAAATAGCCCGCATTGAAAGCAAACTACCTGCGTATACCGTAGGAAGCTTACAGCGCAAGTCTCAAATAGATGTACTGCTTGAGTTCATCACGTCATTGCTAGAGTTTCCAGATCCTGGTGATAAGCTGAAAGAGTTAGGTGAATTAATAAAGGATGTGTTTCAACTGATGCCATCAGGAAAAAATATGATTGGCAGAGATTTAGGGCGCTTAGGGCCAACAGCATCATTAAAGTATTGTTCTACTGGGTGAAGGTAAGAGTTTGATGGCAATGGGATGGAAAAACTTGAACATCGAGTATTAACCAGTGGGGTAGCTTGATCCGCTATATTGATGACGGTAATATACAAATTGATAATAATGCAAGCTGAACGGCATATCAAACCGTTTGTGATTGGACGTAAAAACTGGCTGTTTAACCAGACACCACGCGGTGCAAATGCCAGCGCACTACTTTACAGTCTTGTGCAAACAGCCGTTGCTAATAACCTGGAGCCTTTTGATTACCTGAAATATCTATTAACTGAACTACCCAAGCTGGGTAGGCATTATAAACCAGAAGCACTGGATCAGTTTTTGCCCTGGAACTTGATTGAAAAAATTAAGCCTCTAAAGTAATTGGGGTAGCTTGTCTAGGTGGAGAGAATTGACGCTTACGATACAGCGTAATAACCCAAGGCGAATAAAGTCGATATCCTTCAACTCTGGGCATGAACGAGCCCACAAAGGATGACGCTCTGCTAACAGGGCACGTTCCATACTTTCATTGCAGTGTTGGTGAATATGTTCAGAGATCGGGGAGTCGCTATTTTTGCGAAAGCTTGTTTTGGGCATCCCAGCCCAAGCAAGCAGCAAAAACTTAACGCGACCACTTATGCCTCCGGCGGCCCCGATTCGTCCTCGTCACCTCGTCCCGACCCAACAAGGGGTCGGAACATAGGCTCCAAATGACTTGACGCCGTGTCGGATGGCCTTTTATTTTGTCTCCACCTTCGCTAACGCTCAGACTCCGACAAAACAACGGCCCTACGGCTATCGCGGACTAAAAATCTTCACTTCGCTAAAGCTCCGTTTCCAGGATTTCCAGCGGTGGTAGGTCTTTAAGCATGGGTGATATCCGTTTATGAGGTGATTAAAACGGAAATTTTTAGAAGAATTTTTTCGGCAATTGCAAGCTTTATTTGAAATTATTTGTTGTTTTTTACGGTGCCTACAGAGTGTCTATTTGCTGTTATAAGTGATTAAAATCAAAAAGATGGAAATATTCGAGTGGTGCTACCTTCAGGTAGGTTATAGGCTGCTTTGTTTAGGTACTTCTTCTTTCAATGGGAACACTGATGATTCTCTGGTAACTTATCAGACTTTGACCCGGTGATCTGGCAAGCTGTTAAACTAAAAAACATAAACAGCATTATTACTTGTATTAAACGTTGCATAATAATCTCCTACATAATAGTTTTAAAGAAACTACTCCCCAAGTGAGCATAAATTACCAATCTGTCTTACTTCTTCCGGTTAACAAGCCCTGTTGAAACGAATTATGCTCCTGCCATAAATCACCCGCAAGTAGTGCGACAATTTCCTCTTTTATATCCAGTTGCCGATCCGATTCAAAAAACAGGTTTTCGACTATATTAGAACAATAAAAGCGCTCAATTAATAAGTGCATAGTCTTAAACCCTTTTTGATAAAATGCATCCCCTTGCTGATGGAGGTATTCATCGCCCTCTTTACCCGAAGCCAAGCCCTTATGCAATTGATCGGCTATAAATTCCGCTGTTTTCACTGCAAAAAAGAAACCAGAGGAAAACACCGGATCTAAAAAACCTGCTGCATCACCACAACAGGCAAAGCGCTGACCATAACGTTGCGTGTTTCGATAGCTAAAATCTGCCTCGATTTGTACTTCCGAGAGTGTTTGCGCTGCTATTAAGAGTTCACTCATATAAGGTGAAGCCTGAAGACTTTGCTCAAAAAGTGCAGCCTGTTTCAAATCTCCAGAGGTGTTTTTTTGTACTACCAGGCCCACACTTAGACGACCATCGGTTAAAGGAATGCACCAAATCCAGCCTATACTGGATAATAGTATCTTAATATTACCATGCTTAAAAAGCTCATTGGCAGCATTATTGTCAGCTAGCTTATAATGTTTATAGAGGGCAAATTTACCCAGATTTTTTATTTTATCAATACTACGTAATTTTTTACCCATCAGAGTATCACGCCCGGTTGCATCGATAAAATACCGCCCCTGGTATTGCGCTTTATCTGTTTCAATACTCACGCGACTCGCTGAGCATTGCGCATTGACAACCTGCTCTTGCTGCCGTGCTATAACGCCATTTTCAATAGCATTATCAAACAGCCGTTTGTCAAACACCGAACGCTCAACTTGAAAGGTACGATATTTTCCCTGAAATGGAAAATAGGTATGCCGCCCTGAAACTTCATCAATAAAGTCAGCGCCACTTTTTTTTAAATTCCCTGTTTCCCAGTCTATACCCAACCGTTGCATCACCGTCTCGCTCATCGGCAGCATAGACTCACCAATATGAAAGCGTGGGTGCTGGTCGCGCTCAATTAATAAGACACTGTGCCCATATTGCGCCAATAATGTCGCTGCAGTAGTACCCGCAGGTCCAGCTCCGGCAATAATAACATCGTACTTCTGTTGTTCCACTCAGTATCTCTCTTAAGCTTTTTTAATTCCCTCTACAAGGAAATATACTGTAGAGCGGACTTTAGTCCGCTCTACCACGATTTATTTTTTAGCGACTGGTGAAGTTAAACTTCAAGCAGGCTCGTCCAGATAGGCACTTTTATATTTAACGGCACTATACACGGTTGCTTATGTTGCAAGGCAAGTAACAATGGAATCACCGCCGCTGCTGGTGCTGCTTTTGTAAGCTTAACCCAGTCAGCCTGTAAAGCTTGCTCCTTCTGCTGTGAAACCTGAGGCAGCGTTATCGCCCCTATCGATTGATCAGGCTCTGCGCTCAACACAAATGCACAGGCGAAAGCTATTTTCCCTATAGGCGGCGTCAGATATTGCGGCCATAGTTCATCATAGCAAACCAACAAGCGCTCGCCACTACTTTGTTGCAACTGCGCCCACACTTCTATCAAGCCCATAGCAAAAGTATCATCGGCTGCAGCAATTGCTGTAGCCGGAGCCTGGCACTGATTTAGAATACTCCAGTAACCCGCCGTGGTATTATGCACTGAGTTATGAAACTGGGTCGGAGAAAGCAGTTCATTCTTATCAGGCAGTAAGCGACAAAGCGCATCGGTGACTTGTATCTCGCCACCTAATGATGCAAAAATCGAGGCCAGGTTTTGAGTACCCACATCAGCCTGTACACACGCGAGTTTTGCTGCAGTAATTGCGATGCGCGTAGTGACGCTTGTCCGTCTGCGCATGCCTGCTGGAATCAGGCTTTTATCTATATCACTGCCTTGTAGATTAAAAGCAGCTAATACCTTACTGTCAGGACAACAAACTGCAGCTGATTTAATATATAACTGATTCATCATAGCGCTACTATCACACTGGCATTATTACCGCCAAAGCCAAATGAATTACTCATTGCAATTTGCATGTTTTTTGTCTGTAGGGGGAATTGAATAACCTGACACTGGCATTCGTCATCAAGTTCCTGTAATCCCTGAGTGCCAGGAATAAACTGTTGCTGTAATGCAGTCAGTGCAATAATGGTTTCTAATGCCCCAGCCGCACCTAAGGTATGCCCGGTAATGCCTTTGGTGCCACTACAGGGAACAGAATCACCAAAGACGCTAAATACAGCTCTACCTTCCACGCTATCATTTATTTTAGTAGCTGTGGCATGTAAATTCAGATAATCAATTTTGTCAGCCTTTAAACCTGCCAGTTGTAATGCGTTCTTCATAGCCAATACCGCACCTTTACCTTCGGGGTGCGGGGTACTCATATGATGGGCATCCGAAGATTCACCTACAGCTAATACTTTCATTGCATCAGCATTATCCGCGCCACATTTTTCTAAAACTAATAAACCTGCTGCTTCTCCAATACTAATTCCATTTCGATTTTTATCCATGGGAGTGCATGGCTGATTTGAGACCAACTCCAGACTACGAAAGCCACGCAGAGTTAAGCGGCATAAGGTATCAACACCACCCACTATTACTGCATCACAGAGTCCACCGTTAATTAGGCGTTGCCCGGCGGCAATGGCTTTAGCACCAGAGGAACAGGCTGTAGATATTGCATAACATACGCCCGTTAAGCCTAATTCCAATTGTACAAATCGTGCGGTTGCCTGATAGGCGTGTTCAGTGACAAAATGAAAATCATCGGGCATATCACCTGTTTCTAGTAACACCCCATATGCTGATTCGGTTTCATATAGTCCCGAGGTACTAGTACCAATAATAACGCCGATTCGGTGTGCGCCATACCTATCTTTCGCAGTTTCAACAGCTGCTCGCACACCGCCTTCTGCATCATTTAATGCGGTTAAAGCCACTCTTGCATTACGGCAGTTGTATTCTGCCAGTTGCTCGCGAATATCCAGTAAAGGCTGTTTTATTTCACCGACAAATGCTGGAAACGAGATACTAAATAATGATAAAGGAGCTAACTGTGATTGATTATCAGCTAGGGATTGGTATAACGCTTTATTGCCCATTCCACACGTACTCAAGGCTGAAAAAGCTTTAATTGCTACAGGCTTTATGACGGTAAGATTATTTTTCATTGCTCCCCATAATCAATACTTTCAATATTTTCAGGTTTTTCAAACTAAAGAACCATTCAGCTAGGCCTCAATAATAGCAACATCATATTGAGCTACAAGCTTATCTCTTGTTACTAGCGTAAGTTTTTCAATTTTGGCTTGCGCTATTAACATTCGATCAAAAGGGTCTTTGTGAATATTAGGTAACTTTCCAGCCAGTTGGGCATGTTGAGAATTAATACCCAACTGCGTGAATCGATGCAGATCAATTTCCTCAAGCAAATTATCAGGTATTTCAAGTCTTCCCAGTGATTGCTTAATACTCAATTCCCATACTGTAGCAGAACTAATAAAAATCAGATTTTTACCCTCTAATAATTGCATTACGTGCTGGAACAGAAAGCGTCGAGTTATTTTCTAATGCCCAGATAAGAACATGCGTGTCTAGAAGTAAATTCATTCTACATCTGGAAAAATAGTAGAATTATAAAAAAGATCTATTGAATCATCACTAGACCTGAATTCGTATAATAAGTGCATAACCCTCTGCAAGTATTGGCTAGACTAACACCTGTTGAATTAAGACAAGACATAGGTGTAAAGTAAACAGCTACCAAACAATTTACAGAGGCTACAAATGAGCTATACACACCTATGTCCTGAAGAAAGATATTATATAGAAATTGAATTAAAAAAGGGAACTTCACAGAATAAAATAGCAGAAGCCTTAGAACGAAGCCAAAGCAATATTTCACGCGAGATTAAACGCAATACAGGTCAAAGAGGCTACAGGCATAAACAAGCAGAAGATTTTGCCCAAGAACGACACAAAAACAAGCCTAAAGAGGTTAAATTAACGGATGAAATAAAAGGCATTGTTAATGTTCGCATTGAGGATGACTGGAGTCCTGAGCAGATTGCAGGGCGGTTAAAACAAGAAGGTATAATTAGTCTTCATCATGAAACAATCTACCAGCATATTCTGGCGGACAAAAAGGCAGGGGGTGAACTATACAAGCATCTTCGGCATCAGAACAAAACCTATCGCAAGCGGTATGGGTCAGCCCATAATAGGACAGGAATCCCTAATAGAGTCGATATAGATGAGCGTCCTGAAGAGGTCAACAACCGTAAGCGTATAGGTGATTGGGAGGCAGATACAATCATTGGGAAAAATCACAAAGGGGCGATTGTAACGTTGGATGAGCGAGTCTCTAAATTACGGTTGGCCTTCCCTTTAGCGGGGAAAAAGGCTCAATATGTATTAGACGCAACTATTTTAATGCTTGATCCTATAAAAAGCTTTGTTAAAACAATTACTTTTGATAACGGGAAAGAGTTTACCCTGCATGAAAAAATAGCAGAAGCACTAGGCTGTGATACGTATTTTGCGACTCCCTACAGCTCTTGGGAAAGAGGGCAAAATGAGAACGCTAATGGCTTATTAAGACAGTATTTCCCTAAAGTAATGGAGTTGATTGATGTTACGATAAAAGAGGTTTTTATAGCCGTTGATAAGCTAAATAGTCGCCCTAAAAAGTGTCTCAATTACAAAACACCTTATGAGGTATTTGAAGAGCTGACTGGGATAGATATGAAAAATTTATTGGGTTATGTACTTATGACTTGAATTCAGGAGACTCATCAAAATCATCCATTACTTTTACCTTCCCCTCCCAGCTTCCGCCTAGTGTTCGAGGAGTTAGGTTATCCTTATACGCAGAAAGAATAGCAACGGGATTGCCTGCTTTACCTATAATAATAGGCTCTTTGGTTTCTTGAACAATTTTTATCAGCTTAGACAAACTGGCCTTTGCATCAGAAATATTAGTAATTTGCATGTCAGACTTTTGTTTTTAACTCATTCGAATATTTATTCTAGTCTGGTCTGGTCTTTTATGCCAATACTTGAATCTCAAATAAATAAGATGCCTAAATTCTTCTATGAAACATCTACTACTATTTCTTTTATCAATAAACACGTGCTATTTTATTAGGCACTTGGAAATAAATAATCGTCCAAAATTTGAGCCGGATTAGTTGTTTCCAGGAGCCTTAGTCTTAATCAAAATCGGACACAATAAAAACCCCAATATCACCCCACAACTAACCACCTTTGCCAAGGTCTGTAACATCGAGGTCTGGGCAAAAATCAGACAACCAAAGACCAGAGCACTGGTCAGCATAGAAGCTGCCATCGCCTGATAGGTTAAGGTCAAATGGCCACTGCGATTTTCCTGATAAAAAATCCCATAATCGACACAGATAGCCACCGCTAATAAAACCCCGACTAAATGTAAAAAGCTGATTGCCTCTCCCGTCCAGGCCCAGAGAGCCAGAATCATTAAGGCTGATAAAACAGCCGGTGATAAGGTTTGTACGGTTTTAATAATGCTTTTATAACGCAGCCATAATAATAATGTGATCAACGCCAGACCTGATAACAGCGTAATTTCGGCACGACGCTGATAGTCTACCGCCATACGATTGAGCCTATCGCGCTGACTAAAATATTGCACATGCGGTAAATCAGCTAAAGCACTTTGAATGGCTTCTGGCTGGTGTTCGCTCAACCAGATGGTTAATAAGGCTCGCTGCCCTGTTACAATGATTTGATTACTGACTAACCTGGCGATAGGAGATTGCAAAACCTGCTGTAAGCTTAATATGTTACTCTGGGTATAATCCAGTTCGCCTAATCGACTAATGGATAAACCCGCATCGTGCAATGCATTACGCCAATACTGACGTTGCCGATCATTTAAAGCAGATAATAAATAATGCTGATTTTCTAATTGCTGCTGCCCGGACAAAAGCCAGGGATAAAGCCCAAAATAATCCTCCACATCGCCCGATGCTTTTAGCTCATCCAGACGCCGATAAACCTGCTCAGCGCTTTGTAGAGTCTGTTCTACTGTCACAGCACTGACGAGTACAAAGCGCCCCGGTTCCATATTCACCATACGCTGGCGAATTTTTTTATCAGTGACTTTTAAGAAATCCAGTTCCGGGGTTAATTGCTGTAAGTCCTGCATCCACTGTAAGCGGTCTAATTGTACTGCACCTGCAGCGGACAATAACACGACCACAGTTAATAGAATTAAGCGGTAACGCTGACAAAAGCGAGTCCAGAAAACGATAAACCGAAAGGGCTGAATGGTTTTTGCTTCCCCGGTCATCAATAGCGGAAATAAATAACGGGTCAATAATAACGAGGCAATGATGCCAGTCGAAGTATACACAGCCACTTGCTGAAATCCAGGATAACCAGATAGACCCAATGCTATATAACCAATCAGCGTGGTCACACCGCCCATAAGCAAGCTAGGAAAAATACGCTTTATCACCGTAAGCCTCTGCGCCTGTGCCAAGCATTGCGCATGGACAATTGCATGAATCGGATAATCTATGCAGATCCCGATTAAGGTCGAGCCTATTGCGATAGTCATGCCATGCACCGAACCAAACGCCAGGTTAGTGACTAATACCGCCAGCGTCATCACCATCATCAGCAGAGAAAATACCCAGAATAATACCTGGAATGAGCGAAACAGAAGCAGAAATAACAACATCAATACCAGGGTAGAAAAAATACTGATAAATTTAATATCCGCTTCTATCATAGTCTGGGTCGCGACGGCGAACAGCGGCACGCCGGTCATTTCCAGCTGATAGTCAGTATTGTGCGCTGCAGCGGTAAAAGCCTGCTTGATTTGCTGCTGAATTTTTAACTGTGCTGGCACATCCATGCCTGACATTTGGGTTTCTAATATAAAATTAGCAAACTGGGAGGATTTTGATTGTTGCTTTTGAAATTGCGCAGCAAAGGACTTAAATCCGCTCAGGGATAATAATAACGGATCCTGCACAGCTATTTTCTTTATCAGCCGCGCCTGCGGAGAAAGCAGCGCCTGCTTTAAGCCAGCTGCTCGTTCAGCCAGAGCTTGCTCAGTTAATATGTCAGCTAATGCCTGTTCTGGATATAGACTGTATAAATGCGCCCCGTGTTGGGCATATAAATCGGATAAGGCACCCCAGGCACCTTTTTCTTCATCTGTCATCCAGACATCAACTACACCAGAAATGGTCTTTATCTGCCGTAACCAGGCCAGAATAAATCCCTGGGATACCTGTTTATTCTCACCCGCATCAATTGACAAAATATAACGTCGGGATAAAGTGCCGGATTGTATTTCACTGGCTAGTAAAATTTCTTCGGCATTATCGCCCGCAATAACAAAAGCAGAAATATCTGTTTTAAATTGTGTCGTATAAAAAGCCAGGGCAATCAGCAAAGGCAAACACAGAAAGAAAACTAATGCAGGAATCGAGCGACGCACAGCTAATGGCTTTTGAGTGACTGCAATAATTCCTGCAAGTGTTGTCGAATTGCTTGCCCCTGCTGAGGCTGGTTTAAAACATACGAACTACGGTCACCGTCGGGCAAAGTTACGACCATTTTACTTGCCGCCTGCTCGCTGATTCCCTGCATAATAATTTTAAGTGGCTGCTCGTCTGGCTCATGCTTCTTTGCTGTCATTTCTAGCTTCCAGGATAACTCCGAAGAGCTAAATTTTAGCTGATAAAGCTGGCGCAAAGCAGCAAGATTACCCGTCAGCATGGCTTTGAATGCTACCAGGCTCGCCATCATCGGATTACTTTCATCTAACTGAGTGTGGTGGTAGGTTCGTGTGCTTGGCTTATGGTAAATCAGCTGATTTCCATCAGCCGCCATGAGTTCAATTTCTGGTTTTAATTGCTGTTTCAGCATGCTATCAGGAAGCGCAGCGTACAAAAAACCGCTGCCCTGCCAGTCGGCATCAAATAAGCCCATAGTACGCGTTTCCTGGTACGCTATTTGCACCGCCGGTTCTGGCTTCATGCGCTGCATAACGCTTTCTATACTGTCATCAGCCAGACACACTAGCGACAAACAGTATAAAAACAAGGTGCATACTTTTTTTGTCATTATTTAACTCGCTTGCACATCCAGCCAGATTTTGCGCCCATTAACAACCATATTCCTGGCGGAATCTTTAAATCCTGGAATTTGGTCAAAGGGCAGATCTTGCGACCGAAAATAAATATGGCGCCAAAAATATTCCGCAACCATCAGTAATACGGATAACAGAAAAATCAGTACGCCGGTAAAAACCGCCCACCACTCTACAGGTGCAAACAGCGCCAGTACAACACAAGTGACGACATTGAAAGCAAAAAAACCTGCCCAAACCAGCGTTAGATTACGACAGTAATTAACCAATATTAAGGGCATGGGCTGATCAGGAAAGTCAAGCCGCGCAAAGCGCTCTACTAATGACGGGCCTTTACCTTTTAATAAAGTTTTACCAAAAAACAACATTAAAGTCAGTTGAATAATGATAGGAATCAGCTTTGCGACTAGTTCCTGATAAAAAATAGTCCCCACCAACAAGCTTAATACAATCACCAGCTTTTGTACTCGCACGGGTGTTTTTCGTGTTTTTACCGCCTGATAAAAATATATGCCGGCAATCACAGCATGCGCAAACCACACACCTCCTTCCTGCACTCCCCTGTAGACCAGGAAAGGATAGAGCAAAACGACAACACTAATAATGATGCGCAGTATGATTTGCATGAGGAAACTATTTGCTTCTATTTTCCGCTACAAACTTAGCCAGCGAATTGACTGAAGCAAAAATCTCCTGATTACGATCATCTTCCGAGGTAATTTTAACCCCATATTTCCGATCTAACAGCACAACGATTTCCAACGCATCTATTGAATCCAGCCCTAAACCTTCGCCAAACAGTGGCTCGTCAGGAATAATTTCCTCAGGTGTAACATCTTCTAAATGCAAACCATCAATAAATAATGTTTTTAATTCCGCTACTAATTCTTGAGACATACTTCCTTTTCCAGACTAAAAATAAATAGCGGGTATTTTACCTTATTTTCCCTAAGAGATCGTTAATGAAATAATTTTCAGATGGGAAATTGGCTTTAGCAGTAGACTGGGATGGGGCTTGTGCCGCAGCGTGTTACGTTAATGGATAGAGTTGTTAGTATACTTTTTATTTAACGTTAAAGTTCATTTAGGCAACTTTCCAAAACTATGCAGCACTGGAGTAATCCCAGCATTATTGTTGCTGGATTTCGTACTTCAACCCAGCCTACGCATACTCTTATTGCGCATCAGTAATTTTGGCAGGCGCAATAAAAAATCGCATAATAAGCGAATATGCATACCTGTCAGCAGCATATTATCCCGGCCATATTTAAACCGACTAACGCCACCTTCCTGTTTAGAAATATAGCGTACCGGGGTAGCGATATTAACCACTGGCACGCCGCGCCAAGCCATACGTACCGCCACCTCAGGTTCAAAATCAAAGCGCCTGGCCCAACGGGTTGAATGCATGACCGCAACTAAATCTGCAATAGGATAGACACGCATTCCGAACAAAGAATCATGGATACCCCAGTTCATGGTTTCCAGATTAACCCACCAGTTTGAAATTTGTCGTCCTTTAACACGTATCATAGGCGCTGAATCATCAAATAGCGGTTCACCTAAAACCATAAATTCAGGGTTTTCAACTGAAGCCTGCATGTACTGCCTGATGAAGCTGGCCGGGTGCTGATAATCCGCGTCCATAGTGAGTATATGTGTATAACCTTGCTGCTGTGCCTGGATAATGCCTGCTAACACTGCAGCACCTTTACCGCTGTTTTCACTATACTTTATGACTCGCAAGGTACCAGAATACTGTATTTGCAACGGCTGCAACAGGGCATCACTACCGTCATCACTACCATCAATAATCACCCAGACGGGCAACCACTGTTGTAGTGCCTCAGTTACCGTATCTTTTAATAAAGCCCCAGTGTTGTAACTGGGAATTAACAGCAGATGAGTCGCTGACACCTTATGTTTATCCTTCATACTAAAGCTATGATTTTCTACGCAATGAGTGTGGTTTGGAAAGTTCATCATGATAAATTCCCTCCAATCGATGAACAAACTCTTGTGCAGACTCGTTAGCTCGAATAACAACCGGCTCACCGACATGAACACTCATTCTTAAGGGAAAAACCGGCTTTTTATACAGTGGCCAGCCCTTTTCAAAGAATCGGGAGTTGCTACGAATATAAACCGGAATGATAGGCACAGAAGTTTGTTTCGCCAGCAAGGCTACACCGCCTTGTATCTGGTTCATCCATTGCGCATCGGTTTTTGTTCGCGTCCCTTCAGGAAACATGAGTAACTGATTATTTTTTAATAAGCACTGCCTGGCCAGCTTTATCATTTGGCTAATTGAGTTTACCGGGATATAGCCAGCGAGGCGTCCCGCCTGCCCTCCAAATAACGGGTTTTTCAAGATACTCTCTTTCATGATAATGATAAGTTTTGGCACTTGAGCCACAATAAAAACTACATCCCATAAAGCGATATGATTGGGGGCGACAATCATTGCTCCCTGCCTTTCTGCCAGTGCTTTTAATTGCTCATCCTCCAGAATAAGTAAACCAGTTATTTTCAATATAAAAATAAACAACTGAAAGTCTTTTTGTATCAGCAAACGCCCAATCGCTAGTGCGTACTTTGGCGGCAGTATTAGGTACAACAAAGTTCCTAACAGAGAAACAAATATCGATGTTACTGCCCAATATATGAGCATAAAACAGTAAGCAACCCAATCCCAACAATACTTAATCACAAACACTCCTGCTCTGAGTCACGGGCATAGAATGGTGCTTTACTCATCCAAATCATAATAGTCAAAAACAAGGCCAGCATACTAATACTAAAAACAATCAATGTACTATCAAAATCCAGTAACCATAAGGAAGTACCTAACTCTAAACAAATTAATGCGATTAACAAATAGCGTATCTTCAGGTAATGCATACGACTACAAAAATAAGCCCCCAAGGGTGCACCCACAACGACAACAGGAACCGCAGATAACCAATAGGCTTGCACCTGGGGGTTGATGCCATCCAAAAAATACATTTGCAACAAAATCCCAAAAACTGAACTAATTGCCATCAAAATAACCGATGTAGATGTAGCGATGCTTTCGCTGATACGAAATAATAAAACCAGTACCGAAAAGCAAAGCATATCAATACCACTGCCCACCAAACCCGACACCGTTCCACCGGCCACACCTACCAATAGCAATATACCCACTTCCCCTAAATTTATTTCCGGCATGCTGATATGATTAAGCCGGAAACTAATGCTTAAGCGAATCAGCGTAAATGCCAGACTAACCGCCATCACAGTAAATAGCATACGAATAATATCAGATGCCAAAACAGGTGCTAATAAGACAGACCCTATAAATAACCCAACAACCCCGCCCAGGCTCACCCAGACTATCACTCGCCATAACACCTGAACGCGCATCATTATTATAGCAATGGAAGCGGCAACCATACCCACACTTTGTATCGCCAGAGAAAAAACTTTTGCATCCCCCGGGGCGATATGTAACATTTTGGTAAACACAGGAAAAGCAATCGCGCCACCGCCTTCACTGGTAGCACCAGCAATAATGGAGCCAAATATCATGGTCACTGAGATTTGCCAATAATCTTGAAAAATTCGCCAGTGTTCGGGGTAGGTATAAACAAGCCATGCAGCCCAAACGACAGACGCAAATAGTAAGCTTACTAAATAAGGAGAGAACGCTTTTTTTACTGCCATATGATGTTGAGTGGTTACATTGTATACAAGCAAGAGCGCTATGATAGAGAAGGTCAGGAAAAATGCAACCATCAGACTGGCAATGCATCATAAGTGATCTATATTTGTTCTCTGGGCAGAACTAGACAGATATTTTAAATCGATTACTCCCAGATCACCTCGGTAACTGAATCGAGACAAGCAAACAATTCATAGCGCGTATAAAACCTTAGCCATGAAATACAATATTATGCCTGGGAAGCCTAGCAAATGATAATGGAAAAATCTGAATGTGCATCAATAGATAAGGCACTTGAACCCCTGAGCAATGCAAAAAAAGTATTTATGGTTATATCAGAATGGGATATATTATGATTTATCTAAAATAAAATCCCACAAAATCTCTAGCAGGGTAAGAGATGGTTTCGCTTCAGTTCTTACCATGTATCATGGTTTTGCTAACATTAAATACACCTTCTACTAATGCTTAATAAAGAGATGTCCAAACTCAACACTCTAAAATATTTTTGTCGTAGTAATCATTTCCCCATTTTGACGAGCGCAAATTATACCCGGGTTGGTTGAAAAACATGATGTTTGCGTTATTTCTAATGTGACTGGTGATGTAAACACAGTGTCTGTCGTAGCCTGAAGAACACCAACCACAGTTTGTAATGATACTCTATTATCATTCCGTTTTCCTAACCAGGCTCCCCAAGTTAATAATGTCTCCTTGCAACACGATAAGAACCAATTGACCATTATTCTCATGAATACTCAGGTACCCGATATCAACATTTTGATATTGTGCTGCCCATATACCATCATAAATTCCAGCCGCTGCAATAGGAAAATTCACTACAACTCGATGTTCAAGTTTTTTAACTGATTGATTTTATTGATAATTTTACTGACAAAGAAAGCATCAACATCATTGTAAATCAATCACTTATAAAACAAAGCCGGAAAAATTTACTTTTCTTAGCCCAGTTATAGCTGAAAACTTGAACATCGAGTACAAGCAAAACAACCATTAATATTTTTTCATATTTTTATCCACATCACTTAAAAATGAAATTGAGTGAGATTCCCTCTTCACAGTGTCAACCTGTACCGAAGGAACCGTCTTAAAAAGTGACGGTTCACTACTCAACTGAAGTTTCCCAATTATTGAGTAGCTGAAATACACAATGCTGGTGTATCGAGGTTTATTTTAGGTGGTTTTGCCATGTTTATCATCAGTGTTCCCATTGAAAGAAGAAGTACCTAAACAAAGCAGCCTATAACCTACCTGAAGGTAGCACCACTCGAATATTTCCATCTTTTTGATTTTAATCACTTATAACAGCAAATAGACACTCTGTAGGCACCGTAAAAAAACAACAAATAATTTCAAATAAAGCTTGCAATTGCCGAAGAAA
This sequence comes from Bathymodiolus japonicus methanotrophic gill symbiont, assembly GCF_019721995.1. Taxonomy (GTDB): domain Bacteria; phylum Pseudomonadota; class Gammaproteobacteria; order Methylococcales; family Methylomonadaceae; genus Methyloprofundus. The sequence continues at coordinate 120,587 of NZ_BLYC01000004.1, forward strand.
TTTTCTAAAAATTTCCGTTTTAATCACCTCATAAACGGATATCACCCATGCTTAAAGACCTACCACTCTCTGAACATATTCACCAACACTGCAATGAAAGTATGGAACGTGCCCTGTTAGCAGAGCGTCATCCTTTGTGGTCTCGTTCATGCCCAGAGTTGAAGGATATCGACTTTATTCGCCTTGGGTTATTACGCTGTATCAGTGTAGTCGATAGTGGTCGCCATTTCTTCCAAACCAATGAACAGATTTATGGCCAGCTGCTTCCCCACTCAACGTATTTTAAATCACTGAAGTCGCATAGACGAACAAGTATGCTTGAGGCATTTGAACAGCAGAGCTATCATCTTCACGCTGAAACACTGCTATCGCAAGGCATTGATTATCTTAAAGCATTCCCAGAACTTGACGAATACACCATAGAAGCAGCGGATGGACATTTTATTGATCATGCCTGCCATACTGAAAAAAACAGCAAGGGGAAAGTTTATGCGGCCGGGGGGATTTACGCGTTGAATCTCAGAAGTGGGTTGCTCAGATTTCTTTGTCTGGTGACAAACGGAACTCAGAGACATCAAGAAATACCTGTGTTACGAGATCATATTGAAAAGCAAAACAAGGGAAATAACAGCTCTCAGAAACATCTCTATGTCTACGATAAAGCCGTCACCGACGCTGAAAATCATGGAAACGTAGCTTAGCGAAGTGGTGATTTTTAGTCCCTGATAGGCGACAGGGCAATTCGCTGATTCGACGTGTACTAGCCGCACGCGAGAGGAGCAAGAATTGCATTCCGAATAGCCGTCCAGCCAGTGAGGTAGTAATGACGAAGCGGCTTTTGTGCGTAGTCGTTGCGGACGCAGGGCGTTCAGGGCATCTCCCATCCGCTGCGTAGGTGAACGAATTATGGCGACAGGAGTCCCGGAATTTCGTGAGGTAGCATGGCGCGCCTGAAAATCACTTAAAAAACATCATGTTTTAAGCTGACAGTCAAGTATTACTAGTTTAATCCAGCTATTTCCATGCTAGAATACAATGCTTACTAACGACCTAATCAGCTAAGCTAATAATTATTAGCTATAGACTTTCACTCGATGTTCAAGTTTTCAGCTATAACTGGGCTAAGAAAAGTAAATTTTTCCGGCTTTGTTTTATAAGTGATTGATTTACAATGATGTTGATGCTTTCTTTGTCAGTAGAATTATCAATAAAATCAATCAGTTAAAAAACTTGAACATCGAGTTTCAGAAAATTAATTTCCGAACAAACAAAAACGACAGAGGGGAAACTGGCTTATAATTTTCGTCCCAACACTAACGGAAACAGTCAAAAATGGTATCCCTCACTTTTTCAAAGTCAATTGTAGACCGACTAAAAAAAAATATGGCGACAGCTCTCAAGCTAAGTAATATTTGTTTATATCGATTAACTCAAGCTCTACTCTGGTTCAGTGAATGCATGGGAATCAAAGAAATAGCACGCCTAATGTGAGTCTGTGAAAAAACCATTATAAATTGGCTGAAAACATTCATGCATAAAGGTGTCGGTTGGTTAATAGGGCAACACTATCAAGGATGTGGTCGGAAGTCAAAGTTAACTAAAGACCAGAAAAATAGATTGGTTGAGTTGATAAAGAAAGGCCCAGAAGACAATGGATTTCATTGTGGAATATGGAATACTGCGATGATTGCCGAGCTTATTTGGTTAAAATTTGAAGTTCGTTATAACTTGAACTATTTATCAAGCCTAATGAAAAAACTGGGCTTCAGTTATCAAAAAGCTCGTTTTGTGACTGATCGCCAAGAAGAAGAAAAGTACGAGCTTGAAAGAAAAACGTGGCTGGAAGAAACATTGCCTGCCATTATGGAAAAGGCGGTAGAAGAAAAGAGTGTCGTTTTATTCGGTGATGAGGTGTCATTTGCTATGTGGGGTTCATTGGCACGAACCTGGGCTCCAATAGGAGAGCAACCCACAGTGAAAACATCAGGGATTCGAAAAGGGTTGAAAATGTTTGGTACGATCGAACTCGAAGGAGGGAGTTTTCAATACCGAGAATCATTGGCTTATGAGATAAAACCAAAGTCACTTAGACTTTTAAAAGAAGCTGGGCTGCCTCAAGAATTTTTAGCTATTCTTAAAAGCTTAAAAAATGAGAAATATCCAACACAGAAGCTTTTTATGGAAGCGATATATTCTATTGCCGACAACGTCTTAATCGAGAGTTATAAGCCAATGATATTACAACACGCTGAAACATCTGGGCGTTTTAATGGTGAAAGCTATGTTGAGTTTTTAACACAATTGCTGGCTTATTATAAAGGCAAGATTATTCTAATTGAAGATGGTGCCCCGTATCATGGAAGCGGTGTTATTAAGGAATTTAAGTTAGCTAATGTAGATCGTTTGACAGTAGAACGTCTCCCTGCGTTCTCGCCGGATTTTAATCCGATTGAGAAATTATGGAAAAATACGAAACGCGATTCGACTCATATGAAGTATTTTAAGACTTTTGAAGATCTTCATGATTCAGTTGTGCAAACTTTTAACACTTATATGTATGATGCCAGTAAAGTGATTTGTGTTATGCAAAAATTGCGGGAAGATTTCGTTGTTACCGCCTAAGTTTAAGCTCTCCAAATTTGGAAATTATTTATCTGAGAAACTATACATGAAAAAAAATAGTCTTTTCATTCGTTTCAAATGCTATTGCCTAAGGGGAATTAAGTAGGGGTTTGCTATAAACATGGCAAAACCACCTAAAATAAACCTCGATACACCAGCATTGTGTATTTCAGCTACTCAATAATTGGGAAACTTCAGTTATATGAAACAACTAAACTTATTTCCCTTATTGTTGGTGTTGTTTGTTACTGCCTGCGCTAATACTGGCTTTAGTTAATACAACTGCTGTTGAAAATCAATCTGTTAGCTATACCGGAACGGGCACATTAAATATTGCCCCGGTTATTTTTGCCAAGGATTTGCAAGTAAGAGAGGCGGTACGTAAGGAATGTCAGCTATTAACTAAATTACCTGGTTTTGTGCAAAGCTATGCGCAAGATCAATACGCGAGTATAAATTTAGATGCAAAGAGATCAACAAACGCTGAAAATCATGGAAACGTAGCTTAGCGAAGTGGTGATTTTTAGTCCCTGATAGGCGACAGGGCAATTTGCTGATTCGACGTGTGCTAGCAGCACGCGAGAGGAGCAAGAATTGCATTCCGAATAGCCGTCCAGCCAGTGAGGTAGTAATGACGAAGCGTCTTTTGTGCGTAGTCGTTGCGGACGCAGGGCGTTCAGGGCAGTGGGTAACAATCAAAGGTTCCTTGCTCAGAAAAGGAAAAAAGACACGTACATTTACTGCCAATCGAGGCTTTATGGGAGCCTATAAAGGCACTTGCGCATTATTAGGGCGTTGCACTAAGGCATTAGGCAAAGATATTGCTGAATGGCTTAATAATCCAGTCGGTGGAGCTTCTTTAGGCGATATGTGATGATCGAGAGATAAATATAATAATGGCAGATTTACTACCTGAAAAATGTACCGTACTAGTTATCGGCGGTGGCCCTGCCGGAAGTAGTGCTGCAACACAGTTGGCAAAAAGAGGTATTGATGTCGTGTTGCTGGAGCGCGCAAAATTCCCACGTAACCAGGTCGGTGAAAGCCTGATTCCGCATTTCTGGAAATTCACCGATCAACTGGGTGTTACTGAAAAAATTCAGCAACAAGGGTTTCTTAGTAAAGCAGGTGGTATTACCGTCTGGAATAATAAAATTCATCAGATTCTGTTTTCAGATTATGGCTATACCCGGCCAGGTTTGCATATCGAGCGGGATGTTTTTGACCAGCTCTTGCTTGAGCATTCTGAGCAGCAAGGTGCGCAGGTTTTTAACCAGGTGGTGGTTAAAAAAGTTGATCTATCCCAATCTCAACCTATTGTTGCCTATACCGATACCCGTGGCACTTCAAATCAACAAGGCACGATACAATGTCAATATCTAATTGATGCTAGTGGACATAGTTCTTTATTAGCACATCAGTTAGAAACTCGGCAAACCATTAGTTCGGAAATGAACTTCTTGTCTCTTTGGGGCTATTTCAAAAGTTCGCGCTTTGTCGGTGTCGATCGTCAAAGTCACTCTCATGCAGAATTAAAGACGATGGCTCCCGTGACTTTTGTGATGACACATGATGATGGCTGGTTATGGCATATTATTTTGCGTGAGAAAACCAGCGTTGGTCTGATCGTACATACCGATAAATTAACCGGTATGAATAAGATCCAGCGTGAAGCATATTTTATACACAGTTGCGCGCGGATACCTTACTTAAAGGATTTATTAAGAGATGCCGAGTTTATTGCGGGTTCTTTGCAGTATCGTCCTGATTATTCCTATTATGCCAGCCAGGCCTGTAGGGAAAATTATTATTGCATCGGTGATGCGGCGGGCTTTGTAGATCCTATATTTTCGCACGGGGTACAGAATGCTTTTTATAATGCGGCAGTGGCTTCTCTGGCTATTAGCGAATCGTTAAAAAATACGAAAAAAGCGGCGCGTTTTGCAGCTTTATGTGAAAACCGTATGCAGCAGTTTTATAGCTTTTCCAGGGCGCTTTCTCTGGGAGATTTTGGTTGTAATGGAGTGCATAGGGATCTGGTTAAATCATTGATGAAATCAATGCCACCGCTGGAATTAGAGTTGATGCTGGTGGCTTCTGAAATGACCAATCGTTCGGAAAATTTCAAGCAGCTTGCTCGTGAAGCAGGTGTCTGGGAGCAATTTTCAGAACAGTTTGAACAGCAAAAAAAGGGCGTGATAGCAGAGCTTAATTTTTAATTACTGAAGTTTCCCAATTATTGAGTAGCTGAAATACACAATGCTGGTGTATCGAGGTTTATTTTAGGTGGTTTTGCCATGTTTATAGCAAACCCCTACTTAATTCCCCTTAGGCAATAGCATTTGAAACGAATGAAAAGACTATTTTTTTTCATATAGTTGTAGCATAGTTTCAATTTTACCATAAATAATTATTGGGAAACTTCAGTCGCTGTCAGCCCCGGACGGGCTGATAGTCTCCAGAAGGCGCAGGGAAATTTGCCAATCCGAAGTGCGCGATAGCGCGCGAGGGAGGCTAAAATTTTATCCCGAATAGCCGTAGAGCCATTTGTGGTAGCCATGACTGAGCTGCTTTGTGCTCAGTCTGTGGCGGACGCAGGGCGGCTGGAGCATCTCCTATTCGCTGCGTAGGTGAACGAATTACGGCGACAGGAGTCCCGGAATTTCGTGAGGTAGCATGGCGCGCCTGTTAAAAAACACTTACGACTAAAAGACGGTCAACTATAATGATCCCCAAAAACTAGACCAGCATTTAAGATAGAATCTTGCCCTCAAAACTGAGGATTAAGAAATGACCATAAATCGGAAGAAGCATAGTATGCAAACCAAAGTAAAAGTGGTATTAGACGTACTAAAAGGGGAAAAGACAAGAGCTGAAATTACCGCGAAATATGGTATTCATGCAACACAAATCAACAATTGGAAAAAAGCTGTATTAGAGGTTATTCCTGAAGCATTCTCGACTAAAAGGAAACAACAGGATAATGACCAGCAGGCTTTAGTTGACGATCTGTACAAGCAGATAGGGCAACTGGAAGTAGAGAATGATTTTCTAAAAAAAATCTATGACTCTTCCACTTGCGACTCGAAAAATGTGGATAGAGCCAGGTCATTCAGAGTTAAGTATCAGAAAGCAGTGTTGCTTGTTGAGCATCAACAGGTCAAGTTTATATTACCGACCCGTTGGCATAGATGACTATACCCTGATGCTGATGCATGAATTGGATAAACAATATACCGAAACACCCTTTTACGGTGTCTTGAAAATGACGGAGCATTTGAGATCTCAAGGGCACCAGGTCAATCCGAAGCGAGTGAGACGGTTACTAAGGCAGATGGGGCTGGAAGCGGTATATCCAAAGCCAAGACTAAGTCATGGCAACTCAGAGCATAAGATCTATCCTTATTTACTGAGGAACCTGCAGATCGAGCGATGCAATCAGGTCTGGAGTACGGATATTACCTACATCCGCATGAAGCATGCGCTGAAAATCATGGAAACGGAGCTTAGCGAAGTGGTGATTTTTAGTCCCTGAAAGGCGACAGGGCAATTCGCTGATTCGACGTGTGCTAGCAGCACGCGAGAGGAGCAAGAATTGCATTCCGAATAGCCGTCCAGCCAGTGAGGTAGTAATGACGAAGCGGCTTTTGTGCGTAGTCGTTGCGGACGCAGGGCGTTCAGGGCATCTCCCATCCGCTGCGTAGGTGAACGAATTATGGCGACAGGAGTCCCGGAATTTCGTGAGGTAGCATGGCGCGCCTGGTTTTGTCTATCTGATGGCCATTATTGACTGGCATAGCCAATATGTACTTAATTGGGCGTTAAGTACGACAATGGACGCAGACTTTGCATAGCAGCCCTTAATGAAACACTAAGTTCATCACAGTGTGAAATCTTTAATACGGACCAGGGAAGTCAATTCACAACGAATCGATTTACAGGGTCCTTATTGGAGAAAGGAATCCGTGTTAGCATGAATGGCAGAGGCCGCGCATTGGATAATATTTTTGTTGAACGATTGTGGCGATCAGTCAAGTATGAAAAGGTCTATCTGAATGACTTTCAGGCAGTGAATGAAGCATATTTAGGGCTGAAAGACTATTTTGAATTTTACAATCACAGGCGAATTCATCAGTCCTTGGACTATCGAACGCCAGCGGAGGTTTATTATAAAAAAAACGGTCTATACGTGAGAGTCCCTGCAGGCGGACTCCATGTGGACAAAGCGTGAATTTCCTACGGAACGTGTGGATAAGCTGATGGAAAACGATAAAGCCGTTTCCCACGAACTTACCCGCACTAATTCACCCTTTGACCACATTTCACCGCAGTCGGCAAAGAGTAGTATCAAAACGCCTGCGGCGCAATAATAACAAATTATTAATATAAAAAGGGAAGGGCTATCTTAACTATTTAATAAATTGGTCTGGACAATGGGGAGTATTATAATATTCTGTAATTTTGTATCAGCAGATATTAAAGGCACTTTATTAACTGAAGTTTCCCAATAATTATTTATGGTAAAATTGAAACTATGCTACAACTATATGAAAAAAACAGTCTTTTCATTCGTTTCAAATGCTATTGCCTAAGGGGAATTAAGTAGGGGTTTGCTATAAACATGGCAAAACCACCTAAAATAAACCTCGATACACCAGCATTGTGTGTTTCAGCTACTCAATAATTGGGAAACTTCAGTTTATTAACTATTGCAGTTGATGCGATTAATCGATTAGAGGGGGCTTTATGGATAAATATATTTTCCTGTGACATAGTCGCAATTTTGGGTGTCACTGGCAGCACATTGAGTGACATAGCTTGGGTGATATCATCCATATACTGCCCGGCAGGAACGTCATCTCTTAAGCGCCCCGCTTTGAATAACATCGCTATTTCCCAAAAAGAAATATCAGAACATGCCAGAGACTTTGTTGCTAATGAGTTTTCTACTGCTTGCGCTGCTTTTGAAGATAAGCGATTGGGTGCGTCCTGCCAAAAAATCAAAATATGGGTATCACAAATTGTCAGCATCGGCACTCCACTCGTTGTCTAGTGGCTGCAGAATATCGCCAACTATCATGGTGCCGCGCAGTGCATTCAGCCTTTTTTTTGCTGCATCCACTTGATTAATTTCTGGAATAATTCTGGCAATGGTTTTTCCGTGGCTGGTAATTTGAATTTGTTCGCCATTGCTAACTTTCTTCAAAAATCAGGCAGATGAGCTCTTAAGTCAGTAATTTTAACTTGTAGCATAATGGAGCGTCTTTCTGTACATAAATTATGTACAATTATAAGCAGTGGGTAAGCAATAGCAAATAGTTTAATTTTTTATTTGGCCCTTAAACCCCGTCCCAGTGCCAATTAATGCCGCAATGATATTCTTCTGTATTTCCGAAGAACCAGAAAATAATCTGCTGGCCATGGCATCCTGAACCAGTGTCGTCATTTTACTTTCCGCGATCAAGCCCTCAGCTCCCATGATGTGAGCGGCATCCAGGCTGGATTGTAAAAATGCTTCACTGGCAAATAATTTGGTCTGCGCACTGGCTAGGCTAATACGCTTGCCTGAGTCTTTTAATCTGGCGCATTCATTAACCCAGAGTAAGCAGCTTTCCTGGCGGCACTTCATATCGGCAATTTTATGGCTGATAGCCTGATTAGCACCTAAATGAGCACCATTTACATAACGATGCCTAGAGTGTTGAATTACTTGCTCTAGTTGCCATTGCATAATGCCAATAATCCCAGCGAATATAAACGCTCTTTCTAGCTCGAGAGCATTTTGGATCATCATGCCACCTACACCGGTTTTGCCTAGCTGACGACCGATTGGAATCTGACAGCTGCTTAGGATAATATCGCCCATCGTAGCAGTAGTACAGCCTGCTACATTAGGCTTGTCGGTAAAGTCTGCGCCTGAATCTGTTTGTTTAACCAGGAATGCAGAAAGTTTACCCTCTAGTTTTGCATAGATCAGCAATACATCGGCAATCGGAGTGTTGGTGATAAAGCGCTTATGCCCATTGAGCACAAAGCCTGAGTCTGTTTGTAATGCTATAGTTTCTATAGCATTAACGTCTGAGCCAGCCTGAGGTTCAGTAATGGCATGACCGCCGATCATATCACCCGAGAGTAGTGCAGGGAGCCAGTTTTGTTGCTGCTCTTCTGTGCCATACAATATTAATGGGAAGATTGAGCCCCAGAGATGTGCATTAATGGACAGGATTAAGCCAGTATCCTGGCACTGCTTGCCTAATTGTAAGTGCGCGTTAACCAGTTCCTGAAATCCATCTCCTTGTCCGCCTAGCTGAGCGCTAATGGCATGTTTTAGAAGGTTTTGTTGTGCGCAGAATTGTAAGCGCTGTTTCGATGCGAGAATATTGCTGCTAGGCGGGAGTTGCTGGTATTGGGTCATAAGGGAGTAAGTAGTGCGGACTTTAGTCCGCTAGAGCCTTTAATATAGTCGAGAGCAAAGCACTGAAACTATCGCATAGCTGGCTACGTAACGGTTTCAGCAACGTAGCTATTAGCAAAAACTCAGCCGCTAGAAAGCCACAGTCGTGACCGTGCGAAGTATAACTACCCAGATAATTGTACTTATTATGTCATGTTAACAAGGATATTAAGATTTTCTTAATCCTCTCGCTGGAAATCATGGAAACGGAGCTTAGCGAAGTGGTGATTTTTAGTCCCTGATAGGCGACAGGGCAATTCGCTGATTCGACGTGTGCTAGCAGCGCACGAGAGGAGCAAGAATTGCATTCCGAATAGCCGTTCAGCCAGTGAGGTAGCAATGACGAAGCGGCTTTTGTGCGTAGTCGTTGCGGACGCAGGGCGTTCAGGGCATCTCCCATCCGCTGCGTAGGTGAACGAATTATGGCGACAGGAGTCCCGGAATTTCGTGAGGTAGCATGGCGCGCCTGCTATTGGTGTTTGTAAAAGGGAATAACTTGCTTAATGAAACAATACGAAATTCAACCTCATTTCTTAACCTATCTTCGTGACATATACAGTCAATTTCCCATTATTTCAATGAGTTAAATTTTTCAATCGGCCCCAGTTGGCACTACAGGTTTCATATCAACGATCGTTTTAACTTTTCCAATCGGGTCGGGGTTAATATTCAACGCAGTGTATATTTGTTTTTGTCTGGTTTCTGCTTTGCTTGTGGTTCGCAGGTGAATGATTGTATCGTTATCCGTGGGTAAAGTAATGGTCATGCGTTGCTGGGTCGACATCCTGTTGCGAATGCTTTCCCAGCTTAGATGGGTGTCCTGCAATCTAAGTTGATAACGCAGTACATGTACCAGGTGGTAAGCTAATAATGTGATGAATAGGTGTCCGGTAACCCGCTCTTCTTTTTTGTGATACTCGATGTTCAAGTTTTTGATATTGAGAAGGTAAAACCAGGTATTCTGAGGTTGTTGTAATTTTATCGGTGTAAGCCCATGTTAATGAATGCCCCAGCCACCTTTATCCAGAGCTATATTGACGATTTAAATGATGCGCTCAATCAGCTAAAACCCGGAGCCGCTTTGACACGGATTCAAGCCGTTTGGTTGGGCACTTGTTTAACGGGCATACTGCTAATGAACTCTGTTTGCTGGGCTAAGTTTGAGCGAGCAAGCCTTGGAGATTGCAAAGTAGCCGCATTATCCTGGGTGTTTCGTAAAGCAAGTATACCCTGGGACTGGTTGCTACGGGTGAGTGTGGTCTTAATTTTAAAACGTTATGGCATTACTGAAGGTGTGTTGGCCTTTGATGAATCAGACCGAGCACGATCTAAGTCTACAAAACGTATTTATAACTCGATGTTCAAGTTTTTCCATCCCATTGCCATCAAACTCTTACCTTCACCCAGTAGAACAATACTTTAATGATGCTGTTGGCCCTAAGCGCCCTAAATCTCTGCCAATCATATGTTTTCCTGATGGCAGCAGTTGAAACACATCCTTTATTAATTCACCTAACTCTTTCAGCTTATCACCAGGATCTGGAAACTCTAGCAATGACGTGATGAACTCAAGCAGTACATCCATTTGAGACTTGCGCTGTAAGCTTCCTACGGTATACGCAGGTAGTTTGCTTTCAATGCGGGCTATTTGCTCTGGGTGAAGGAGGAGGCAATGGTCAAACAAAAGACTCAGAATCAGGCCACGGCTTGATCCCTCTTCATCTAATTGTTTGGCCTCACGCCCCCATCCTTCATAAAGCTTCCAGTCCTCAAAGAAAACCTCAATCAGCCATCTCAACGTATAGGCTTGAATAATATCTTGTGTGCGCCAAGTCAGGTCTGTCGCCACTAAATAGCGATAGTCGTTTTCACCGTCATATTTTAAGGCAATGACAAAGCGTTTTTTACTGTGTGAACTCACCTTTAATCGTGCACTGCTGACAGTCACTTTAATCTCTTTTCCGCCACGTACACGTATTATCTGATCAATGCCTTTGTTAATCGAATTAAAGTAGCTCTCGACTGACCTTATTCTACCTCTATATTCAATATTTTGGTTTTTACGTAATTGGCTAATCACCTGCGAGCCTCCAGATTCTTTAGCGGCTTCGTCCATAAAGGCTTTTTCACCATACAGCGCATCAGCCAGTACGCCTTTAATTTTAATCAGGCTATGCGCAACTTTAAACTCTTTTAATAAGCCTAATGCAATCTCTGTTTTGGTCGGGTAGGCACTGTCACGTTCAGGCTTAATAGGCCGATCTTTTTTTGCTATACCGCTCTTTTTCAACCGTTTATCTTCTTTATCCCACTGCTTTAAGGCTGGATCCGGCATATAAAAGAAAAAACCGACAGGCACTGTAATGGATGAGGTAACTAGCAGCAATAATACTATCGTTTGTCCATTAACATACCCGCCGGAGCCTTTGTGTTTCTGCTTGTAAACCTTATAAATACGTTTTGTAGACTTAGATCGTGCTCGGTCTGATTCATCAAAGGCCAACACACCTTCAGTAATGCCATAACGTTTTAAAATTAAGACCACACTCACCCGTAGCAACCAGTCCCAGGGTATACTTGCTTTACGAAACACCCAGGATAATGCGGCTACTTTGCAATCTCCAAGGCTTGCTCGCTCAAACTTAGCCCAGCAAACAGAGTTCATTAGCAGTATGCACGTTAAACAAGTGCCCAACCAAGCGGCTTGAATCCGTGTCAAAGCGGCTCCGGGTTTTAGCTGATTGAGCGCATCATTTAAATCGTCAATATAGCTTTGGATAAAGGTGGCTGGGGCATTCATTAACATGGGCTTACACCGATAAAATTACAACAACCTCAGAATACCTGATTTTACCTTCTCAATATCAAAAACTTGAACATCGAGTTTTAAGAATAGCTAAAAATTCTTGAGGCAGCCCAGCTTCTTTTAAAAGTCTAAGTGACTTTGGTTTTATCTCATAAGCCAATGATTCTCGGTATTGAAAACTCCCTCCTTCGAGTTCGATCGTACCAAACATTTTCAACCCTTTTCGAATCCCTGATGTTTTCACTGTGGGTTGCTCTCCTATTGGAGCCCAGGTTCGTGCCAATGAACCCCACATAGCAAATGACACCTCATCACCGAATAAAACGACACTCTTTTCTTCCAGCCACGTTTTTCTTTCAAGCTCGTACTTTTCTTCTTCTTGGCGATCAGTCACAAAACGAGCTTTTTGATAACTGAAGCCCAGTTTTTTCATTAGGCTTGATAAATAGTTCAAGTTATAACGAACTTCAAATTTTAACCAAATAAGCTCGGCAATCATCGCAGTATTCCATATTCCACAATGAAATCCATTGTCTTCTGGGCCTTTCTTTATCAACTCAACCAATCTATTTTTCTGGTCTTTAGTTAACTTTGACTTCCGACCACGTCCTTGATAGTGTTGCCCTATTAACCAACCGACACCTTTATGCATGAATGTTTTCAGCCAATTTATAATGGTTTTTTCACAGACTCCCATTAGGCGTGCTATTTCTTTGATTCCCATGCATTCACTGAACCAGAGTAGAGCTTGAGTTAATCGATATAAACGAATATTACTTAGCTTGAGAGCTGTCGCCATATTTTTTTTAGTCGGTCTACAATTGACTTTGAAAAAGTGAGGGATACCATTTTTGACTGTTTCCGTTAGTGTTGGGACGAAAATTATAAGCCAGTTTCCCCTCTGTCGTTTTTGTTTGTTCGGAAATTAATTTTCTGAAAGTCTATATGTATACAAACACATTAAATAACGAGTATAATTAATAGATTAATATTCTTTCGGCTGTAGGTGGCGGAAAGAGATAAGCATTGCATAGGCAGTGCTTTTTATTTTATATCTCCGAGAAAAGATTGTATGCCTGTAATTACCTTGCCTGATGGCTCTAAACGTGAATTTGATAACGCTGTGACTGTAATGGACGTCGCGCAGTCTATCGGTTCCGGTTTAGCAAAAGCGACTTTGGCAGGGCGCGTTAATGGCGTTTTAGTTGATGCGAGCACTGTTATTGATAATGATGCCGGACTACAAATTATTACCGCTAAAGATGATGAAGGTGTTCAGGTTATTCGTCATTCCACAGCGCATTTACTTGCTCAGGCAGTAAAAAGAATATTTCCGGAAGCGCAGGTAACGATTGGCCCGGTTATAGAAAATGGCTTTTATTATGACTTTTCTTATGCGCGTCCTTTTACACCTGAAGACATCAAGAAAATAGAAAAGGAAATGCAGCGTCTAGTAGCTAGTAACCTGGAAATTACCAGGTCTGTAGTTTCGCGAGATGAAGCAGTTAAGTTTTTTCGTGATTTAGGCGAAAATTATAAGGCTGAAATTATCGAGTCTATTCCTAGTAATGAAGATTTGTCGTTGTATACGCAGGGTGATTTCACTGATCTTTGTCGCGGGCCGCATGTGCCTAACACCAGTAAGTTAAAAGCCTTTAAACTAATGAAAATTGCCGGTGCCTATTGGCGTGGTAATTCAGATAATGAAATGTTGCAGCGTATCTATGGGACAGCATGGAGTGACAAGAAGGAACTAAAAGATTATTTATACCGACTTGAAGAAGCGGAAAAGCGGGATCACCGCAAGCTGGCTAAAACTTTAAACCTATTCCATACCCAGGAAGAAGCGCCAGGCATGGTATTCTGGCATGAAAAAGGCTGGACTATTTACCAGCAGGTAGAGCATTATATTCGCGAGAAATTGCGCACTCATGGCTATGGAGAAGTAAGGACACCGCAACTTGTAGATCGTAGCTTATGGGAAAAATCAGGGCACTGGGATAAGTTCGGTGACATGATTTTTACTACGCATTCTGAACATCGAGATTATGCGATTAAGCCGATGAACTGCCCATGCCATGTGCAGATTTATAACCAGGGCTTAAAGAGCTATAAAGATTTACCACTACGAATGGCAGAATTTGGTTCATGTCATCGTAATGAGCCTTCTGGTACTTTGCATGGCTTAATGCGTGTGCGCAACTTTGTACAAGATGACGCACATATATTCTGTGCTGAAAATCAGATACAGGAAGAAGTGTCGACTTTTATAGGCTTATTATTTGAAGTCTATAAAGATTTTGGCTTTGAAGATGTGTTGATTAAATTATCTACGCGCCCTGACAAGCGCGTGGGTGCAGATGAAGTCTGGGATAAAGCTGAAAATTCTTTAGAATTAGCTCTGAATAATAAAGGCCTGGACTGGGAGTTGCAGCCGGGTGAAGGAGCATTCTATGGGCCAAAGATCGAATTTTCATTGAAAGACTGCCTGGAACGTGTTTGGCAGTGCGGCACGATTCAGGTTGATTTCTCTATGCCGGGGCGCCTGGATGCTAGTTTTATTGCCGAAGATGGTTCTAAACAAGTACCCGTGATGTTGCACCGGGCTATATTAGGTTCACTGGAGCGCTTTATCGGTATTTTGATAGAGCAACATGCGGGTACCATGCCTTTGTGGCTATCTCCAGATCAAGTTGTAGTATTAAATATTGCCAGCCGCCACGATAAATATGCGCAAAAAGTTTATGCTGAATTGGAAAAACAAGGCTTTAGAGCAAAAATTGACTTGAGAAATGAGAAGATAGGCTTTAAAATTCGCGAGCATTCTATGCAACGAGTCACTTATCTTGTCATTATTGGTGATAAAGAGTTGGACGAGCAAACTGTGACGGTAAGATCGCAGAAAGGCGATGACTTGGGTAGTGTTTCAGTGGCTGATTTTATCCAGCGACTGCAGCAAGAGATAGAACTGAAAAAGTAATTTAGTAACTGGAGGAATAGGGTATCGCTTCTAAAAAAGATGCAACACGTTTAAATGATGCAATTACTGCAAGACGTGTTAGATTGTCAGGTTTACCTGAAGGGGAAGGTGGCATTATGTCACTGGCGGATGCAAAGCGTTTAGCTTCTGATGCTAATATGGATTTAGTTGAAGTTTCACCTAACGCAGATCCTCCAGTTTGTAAAATTATGGACTACGGAAAATTTTTATTCGACCAGAATAAAAAGATTACCATGGCCAAGAAAAAGCAAAAGCAGATTCAGGTTAAGGAAATTAAGTTCAGGCCAGGTACAGACATTGGTGATTACAATGTCAAACTGCGTAATTTGATCAAATTTTTAGGCGAAGGAAATAAGACCAAGATTACCGTGCGTTTTCGAGGTAGAGAAATGGCGCATAGGGAAATAGGCATGAACTTGCTAAAGCGGGTGGAAAAAGACCTTGAAGAATTAGCGACTGTAGAGCAATTTCCTAAAATGGAAGGCCGCCAGATGGTGATGGTGTTAGGGCCTAAAAAGAAAAAATAGACTATCTATCAACGTAGGTTGGGTTAGGTTTTTGAGCCTAGCGAAAAAATGTAACTCGACAATATGCTTCGCGTGGAGATGCAAAGTCTATTTTAAAATGCTGAGTTACGTTATCGCGCTACGTTTGATAAGCTAACCCAGCCTACAAGATATTCAATAAAACAAAATTTTGCTACTGTAGGAATGGTAGTGTTATCAATTCAGTCGGGCCAGTGCATTTTGCCTTGCTGGGTTTTTATATCAGGGACGTGTTATTTTTATATTATATCGGAGAAAATAAATGCCAAAAATGAAAAGCCATAGTGGTGCTGCAAAACGCTTTAAGCGTAACGCAAGCGGCGGTTTTAAATGTGGGGCGTCACATCGTCGTCACATATTGACTAAAAAATCGACTAAAAGAAAAAGACAGTTGCGCAAAGCGGCTACTCTTCATCAATCAGATGTGCGCATGACTGCGCGTATGTTACCGTACAGCTAATCTAGGAGAAGAGAATGGCCAGAGTAAAACGCGGCGTAACTGCCAGAGCACGACATAAGAAAATTTTAAAGCAGGCAAAAGGATATTACGGCGCTCGTAGTCGTGTATATCGCGTTGCCAAACAAGCGGTAATTAAGGCAGGTCAATATGCCTACCGTGACCGTAAAGCAAAAAAACGTACTTTTCGTGCCTTATGGATTGTACGTATCAATGCGGCAGCAAGATTGTGTGATATATCTTACAGTCGTTTGATTAATGGTTTAACCAAAGCAAATGTTGCAATCGACCGTAAAGTACTAGCTGATATCGCAGTACGCGATATGGATGCTTTTGCTGAAATTGCAAAAATTGCAAAAGCAAACCAGAGCCCACTATAAAGAATAACTTTTGTTATTCCTTTAGGGAAGGTTAGAAAAAGGGCTGAAAAGCCCTTTTTTTTGCTAAGGAATGTGCATGAAATAAAGGGGATATAGGTATGGATTCTTTCGTGCCTGCTTATAAGTCTTTACACAATAAAGATTTTGAGGCGATAAGTTCTAATTATTTCGTGCATATTTTCACCTTCTTACTATCACCTAAATATAAATGAAAGAGCCGTGTCAGCGACCCTCGAAGAAATTCTAGCACAAGCTTTACAAGAGCTTGCAGCAGCTAATGATTTACAGGCATTAGATCAAATCCGTGTGCAATATCTGGGTAAAAAAGGTGCATTCACCTTGCAAATGAAGCAGCTCGGAAAATTAGATCCAGACCAGAGACGTACTGCGGGGCAGTCGATCAATACGGTTAAAGCCAATTTTCAACAAACACTTGAACAGCGCAAAAGCGCTTTACAGCAAGCGGAGCTTGATGCCCGTCTGGCAAGTGAAACCATTGATGTGACTCTTCCAGGTAGAGGTCAGTCTGTTGCTGGATTGCACCCAGTCACACTGACTTTAAGACGTATTGCAAAGATATTTGCCAGTGTCGGCTTTAAAGTAGAAGAAGGGCCGGAAATTGAAGATGATTATCACAATTTTGCGGCGCTGAATATTCCCTCGCATCACCCTGCGCGGGCAATGCACGATACCTTTTATTTTGATGCACATACCTTATTAAGAACACATACTTCACCGGTACAAGTACGTGCTATGGAAAAGTATCAGCCGCCTCTGAAAGTGATTGCACCGGGTCGGGTTTATCGCTGTGATTCAGATGTCACGCATACGCCTATGTTTCATCAGGTAGAGGGCTTTCTAGTCGATGAAAATGTCAGCTTTGCTGATTTAAAAGGTGTGGTCTATGAATTTTTAAGAGCCTTCTTTGAAAAAGACATACAGGTTCGTTTCAGGCCTTCTTATTTTCCATTTACCGAGCCTTCTGCTGAAGTGGATATCGAATGTGTAATGTGTGATGGTAACGGCTGTCGCGTCTGTAGTCATACCGGCTGGCTGGAAGTCATGGGTTGCGGCATGATTCACCCTGAAGTGTTTAAGTCAGTGAATATCGATACTGAGGAATTTACTGGCTTTGCATTTGGTATGGGAGTCGAGCGACTCGCTATGTTGCGTTATGGCATCAATGATTTAAGACTGTTTTTTGAAAATGATCTTAAATTTCTTGAGCAATTTAATTAAGGGAGAGGGCGATAATGCAATTTAGTGAAGCTTGGTTAAGAGAATTAGTAAATCCTGCACTAGACACACAAGCACTGGTTGAGCAAATTACCATGGCAGGTCTGGAGGTAGACTCGGTTAATCCTGCGGCAGCTGATTTTAGTGGTGTTGTCGTTGGACAGGTCGTATCAGTTGTTGCGCATCCAGATGCGGATAAATTACGAATTTGCAAAGTAGAAGTGGGTGAAAGTGAACCTCTGCAAATCGTCTGTGGCGCAAGCAATGTGGGTGAAGGTTTAAAAATACCAGCGGCATTAATTGGTGCAGTCTTGCCGGGTGATTTTAAAGTTAAAAAATCAAAATTACGCGGCGAGTTGTCCTTTGGCATGCTTTGTTCAGAAAAAGAACTAGGTCTTGCAGCAGATGCTGATGGTTTGATGGAATTAGCTGAAGATGCGCCAGTAGGTACTGATATCCGTGACTACTTAGCGCTGAATGATCAGAT
Source organism: Bathymodiolus japonicus methanotrophic gill symbiont (assembly GCF_019721995.1). Taxonomy (GTDB): domain Bacteria; phylum Pseudomonadota; class Gammaproteobacteria; order Methylococcales; family Methylomonadaceae; genus Methyloprofundus. Next base: position 138,575 of record NZ_BLYC01000004.1, read on the forward strand.
AATTGAGGTTGATCTAACACCGAATAGAGCAGACTGCTTAAGTGTTGAAGGTGTGGCCAGGGAAGTGGCGCTATTGAATGATATGCAGTTTATCGTGCCTGCAGTGGAAGCTGTTGCGGTTGAGCATCAAGAGACACTCAGTGTTAAAGTCAGTGCGCCGGAAGCATGTCCACGTTATTTAGGCCGCTTGATTAAAGGTGTTAACCCTACGGCTGAACCCCCCGTATGGATGCAGGAGCGCTTGCGCCGTTCTGGCTTGAGAAGTCTAGGACCTGTAGTGGATGTCACTAATTATGTGCTGCTGGAAATGGGGCAGCCTTTGCATGCTTTTGATGCAGCGAAATTATCTGGTGGTATTGAAGTGCGCATGGCGCATGCTGATGAAACCTTGAATTTATTAAATGATCAGGAAATTAAAGCGAATACTGCAACGCTGGTGATTGCCGATGCTGATAAAGCACTGGCTTTGGCGGGCGTTATGGGTGGTAGCGAATCGGCTGTTTCCGATAGCACTAAAGATATATTCCTGGGGTGTGCATTTTTTAACCCCAGCTTTATGATGGGTAAAGCACGTTATTACGGCCTGCATACGGATTCTTCGCATCGCTTTGAGCGTGGTGTCGATGCCGAGTTGCAAATCAGGGCAATCGAACGTGCTACCCGGTTAGTCATCGAAATAGCTGGTGGAAGTGCAGGCGTAATAACAGCAGCCGTAGCTGAAGAGTATCTGCCGCAGCGTCCAGCGGTGACCTTGCGAGAGCAAAGAATCAAACGTATTTTAGGTGTAGCTCTGGCTGCAGCGGAAGTTGAAGGTATATTGCAGCGCCTGGGAATGGCTGTTGTAAAAGATGCCGAAGGCTGGCAGGTAACGCCACCTGGCTTTCGCTTTGATATCGGCATAGAAGCTGACTTAATCGAAGAGTTAGGTCGAGTGTTTGGTTATAATAATTTACCGCAAAGCAGCTTGTTAATGCGCTCAGCTTTAAGTCAGGCTCCTGAAGCCGTTCTGGAAATAGACCAGATAAAAGACTTACTGGTAGGCCGTGATTATCAGGAAGCCATTACCTACAGCTTTGTGGATGAAGAACTGCAAAAAATGCTGGTACCGGATGATACCTATATAAAATTACAGAATCCGATTTCATCGGAACTGGCTGTAATGCGCACCACACTATGGTGCGGTCTGTTACAAGCTGCGGCTTATAATACCAAGCGGCAACATACTCGAGTGCGTTTATTTGAAGCAGGTCAGCGGTTTTTAGGTACCGATGTAGCACAACAAGAAAAAATGCTGGCTGGTATTGCGCAGGGCACAGCAATCCCTGAACAATGGGGAGAAAAAGCGCGTAAAGTTGATTTCTACGATGTTAAAGCAGATGTAGAAGCAATCTGCGCATTAACCGGAAAAGAAGTGCAATTTATCGCAGCTAAACATAGTGCTTTGCATCCCGGGCAAAGTGCAGAAATTAAGACTAAAGACGGACAGTCTTTAGGCTCGGTAGGCATGTTGCACCCGACACTGGAAAAACAGCTAGGCTTTGATAATAATGTTTTTTTATTCGAGCTATCTCAGGCAGTATTATTAGAAAAAAATGTACCTGCTTTTAATAGCTTATCTAAATTCCCATCAGTGCGTCGTGATTTAGCACTATTATTAGAAGAGCAAGTGTCTTTTCAGCAAGTTAAAAGCTGCATCGATGACTGCCAGGAAAAATTAATTCAGGAGGTCAAGGTATTTGATATATACCGTGGACAGGGCGTAGAGCAAGGGTATAAAAGTATTGCGCTAGCATTAATTATGCAAGATGCAACACAAACTCTTACAGATTCTGAAATTGATGCTATAGTTAACAGGGTGTTAGACGCTTTATCTAACAAATTAAGTGCAAAATTGAGAGATTAGAATAAATGGCAGTAACTAAAGCAGATTTCGCTGAAAAATTATTTGATGAAATTGGTCTAAATAAGCGCGAAGCGAAAGAAATGGTTGAGCTTTTTTTTGAAGAAATTAAGAATTCATTAGAGCATGGAGAGCAGGTAAAAATCTCAGGCTTTGGAAAGTTTGAATTAAGAGATAAAAATAGTCGCCCAGGAAGAAACCCCAAGACAGGTGAAGAGATCCCTATATCAGCACGCAGGGTCGTCACCTTTAGAACCGGACAGAAGTTAAAAACGCGAGTAGAAGCCTATGTTGGAGCCAAGTAATAATAACGAATTACCCGCCATCCCTGCAAAACGCTATTTTGCAATTGGAGAAGTCAGTGACTTATGTGGGGTCAAGCCTCATGTCTTAAGATACTGGGAACAGGAATTTGAGCAGCTAGAACCTGTAAAACGACGCGGTAACAGGCGTTACTATCAACGTAATGATGTCATGTTAATTCGCCAGATCAGAGCACTGCTATATGAGCAAGGTTATACAATAGGTGGCGCCAGAGCTCATCTGCAGAGCGATAATGCAAAAGATGATTCGGGTCGCACCAAGCAGGTGATTCACCAAATGATTGGTGAGCTAGAAGATATTCTGGAAATCCTGAAATAAACATTGCTAAGCCGAGTAGTTGCTATATACTACACCGGCTTATCTATATGGCTAGCACTCGTTAGTCATTCTAAAATAGTTAAAAGTTCAATATGTCGGGGCGTAGCGCAGTTTGGTAGCGCACCATACTGGGGGTGTGGGGGTCGTGGGTTCGAATCCCGCCGTCCCGACCAATTGAATCAAAGATTCATATAAACTGAAGTTTCCCAATTATTGAGTAGCTGAAATACACAATGCTGGTGTATCGAGGTTTATTTTAGGTGGTTTTGCCATGTTTATAGCAAACCCCTACTTAATTCCCCCGCTGAAAATCATGGAAACGGAGCTTAGCTAAGTGGTGATTTTTAGTCCCTGATAGGCGACAGGGCAATTCGCTGATTCGACGTGTGCTAGCAGCACGCGAGAGGAGCAAGAATTGCATTCCGAATAGCCGTCCAGCCAGTGAGGTAGTAATAACGAAGCGGCTTTTGTGCGTAGTCGTTGCGGACGCAGGGCGTTCAGGGTATCTCCCATCCGCTGCGTAGGTGAACGAATTATGGCGACAGGAGTCCCGGAATTTCGTGAGGCAGAATGGCGCGCCTGTTAGGCAATAGCATTTGAAACGAATGAAAAGACTATTTTTTTCATATAGTTGTAGCATAGTTTCAATTTTACCATAAATAATTATTGGGAAACTTCAGCATATAAAAATTGCAAGTTGTTTATACCTTAAAATAGTATTAGCTGAAAAAACCAATTGGATAGGGTGCTTAAAAACCACTTTCTAATCTATCGATAATCCCTGCATTATGAAAATCCTGCTCTTGTTTTTTATCACCTTTACTGTCAGTGCAACTGAATATGGTAATGCTACCGTTAGTGAAGTCAGGACTATTTATGATGGCGATTCGTTTCGTGCTGATATTAATGACTGGGCTGATATTATCGGTAAGAGCGTGCCTATTCGTATTTTAGGAGTTGATACGCCTGAAATGCGCGGTAAATGTGAGCAAGAGAAGTTTATTGCCCGCCAGGCCAAACAGCATGCCGTTGCATTATTACGCGCAGGCAGAGTGATTGAATTAACTAATATCCAGCGTGGTAAATACTTTAGAATTCTGGCCAATGTAATTATTGATGGTGAAAGCTTAGGAGATAGCCTGCTTTCTAATGGACTAGCCAGGGCTTATGACGGCGGAAAGCGTGCCGGATGGTGTTGAATTGTATTGATCCTGCTAATTTGACTGTTGCAACACAGTTTTGATAGTGTGGCAAACGATTAAACACTAGCTCGAAGGTGGTTCGATCTCGCCTAGTGAGCCAAATATAACAGGGGCTGTAGAGAAATCTAAGGCCTTTTTGTATGCCCATCGCGCTCGTAAAAATGGCATAATCATTGCACCTGAACCAGTATTCCAAAGGAGCTTCTGTAGGCTACTGTTCATAGCCCGACCTTGCCCCATATCATCAGTGTTCCCATTGAAAGAAGAAGTACCTAAACAAAGCAGCCTATAACCTACCTGAAGGTAGCACCACTCGAATATTTCCATCTTTTTGATTTTAATCACTTATAACAGCAAATAGACACTCTGTAGGCACCGTAAAAAACAACAAATAATTTCAAATAAAGCTTGCATTTGCCGAAAAAATTTTTCTAAAAATTTCCGTTTTAATCACCTCATAAACGGATATCACCCATGCTTAAAGATCTACCACTCTCTGAACATATTCACCAACACTGCAATGAAAGTATGGAACGTGCCCTGTTAGCAGAGCGTCATCCGCTGAAAATCATGGAAACGGAGCTTAGCGAAGTGGTGATTTTTAGTCCCTGATACTCGATGTTCAAGTTTTTCCATCCCATTGCCATCAAACTCTCACCTTCACCCAGCAGAACAATACGTTAACCCATCTTCGTCACTATTGATGATGTAGTTGTTATAAATCAATTGGTTGAAATTTTAAAAAGTAGCCAGTTGGCACTACCGCTGTCAGCCCCGGACCGGCTGATAGTCTCCAGAAGGCGCAGGGAAATTTGCCAATCCGAAGTGCGCGATAGCGCGCGAGGGAGGCTAAAATTTTATCCCGAATAGCCGTAGAGCCATTTGTGGTAGCCATGACTGAGCTGCTTTGTGCTCAGTCTGTGGCGGACGCAGGGCGGCTGGAGCATCTCCTATTCGCTGCGTAGGTGAACGAATTACGGCGACAGGAGTCCCGGAATTTCGTGAGGTAGCATGGCGCGCCTGAGATTTTGTGTTTTTGTATAAAACGTTGGATTTTTTAGAGTATTTTTGTCGCATGTAAATTACACTCAAATAATGATGATTTTTTTGACAAAAGTCAATGAATTTATCGACAAAAATAATATAAATGGCACTACAAAACTTTCAAAAAAAACACCATTGATTTTAAAGAGAATTTTTCGACAAAAAATCGCTTAAACCGATGAATCAATGGCTTAGAAAGATGAAAGTGACGAAGATGGGTTAGCGAAGTGGTGATTTTTAGTCCCTGATACTCGATGTTCAAGTTTTTCCATCCCATTGCCATCAAACTCTTACCTTCACCCAGTAGAACAATACTTTAATGATGCTGTTGGCCCTAAGCGCCCTAAATCTCTGCCAATCATATTTTTTCCTGATGGCATCAGTTGAAACACATCCTTTATTAATTCACCTAACTCTTTCAGCTTATCACCAGGATCTGGAAACTCTAGCAATGACGTGATGAACTCAAGCAGTACATCTATTTGAGACTTGCGCTGTAAGCTTCCTACGGTATACGCAGGTAGTTTGCTTTCAATGCGGGCTATTTGCTCTGGGTGAAGGAGAAGGCAATGGTCAAACAAAAGACTCAGAATCAGGCCACGGCTTGATCCCTCTTCATCTAATTGTTTGGCCTCACGCCCCCATCCTTCATAAAGCTTCCAGTCCTCAAAGAAAACCTCAATCAGCCATCTCAACGTATAGGCTTGAATAATATCTTGTGTGCGCCAAGTCAGGTCTGTCGCCACTAAATAGCGATAGTCGTTTTCACCGTCATATTTTAAGGCAATGACAAAGCGTTTTTTACTGTGAGAACTCACCTTTAATCGTGCACTGCTGACAGTCACTTTAATCTCTTTGCCGCCACGTACACGTATTATCTGATCAATGCCTTTGTTAATCGAATTAAAGTAGCTCTCGACTGACCTTATTCTACCTCTATATTCAATATTTTGGTTTTTACGTAATTGGCTAATCACCTGCGAGCCTCCAGATTCTTTAGCGGCTTCGTCCATAAAGGCTTTTCACCATACAGCGCATCAGCCAGTACGCCTTTAATTTTAATCAGGCTATGCGCAACTTTAAACTCTTTTAATAAGCCTAATGCAATCTCTGTTTTGGTCGGGTAGGCACTGTCACGTTCAGGCTTAATAGGCCGATCTTTTTTTGCTATACCGCTCTTTTTCAACCGTTTATCTTCTTTATCCCACTGCTTTAAGGCTGGATCCGGCATATAAAAGAAAAAACCGACAGGCACTGTAATGGATGAGGTAACTAGCAGCAATAATACTATCGTTTGTCCATTAACATACCCGCCGGAGCCTTTGTGTTTCTGCTTGTAAACCTTATAAATACGTTTTGTAGACTTAGATCGTGCTCGGTCTGATTCATCAAAGGCCAACACACCTTCAGTAATGCCATAACGTTTTAAAATTAAGACCACACTCACCCGTAGCAACCAGTCCCAGGGTATACTTGCTTTACGAAACACCCAGGATAATGCGGCTACTTTGCAATCTCCAAGGCTTGCTCGCTCAAACTTAGCCCAGCAAACAGAGTTCATTAGCAGTATGCACGTTAAACAAGTGCCCAACCAAGCGGCTTGAATCCGTGTCAAAGCGGCTCCGGGTTTTAGCTGATTGAGCGCATCATTTAAATCGTCAATATAGCTTTGGATAAAGGTGGCTGGGGCATTCATTAACATGGGCTTACACCGATAAAATTACAACAACCTCAGAATACCTGATTTTACCTTCTCAATATCAAAAACTTGAACATCGAGTGATAGGCGACAGGGCAATTCGCTGATTCGACGTGTGCTAGCAGCACGCGAGAGGAGCAAGAATTGCATTCCGAATAGCCGTCCAGCCAGTGAGGTAGTAATGACGAAGCGGCTTTTGTGCGTAGTCGTTGCGGACGCAGGGCGTTCAGGGCATCTCCCATCCGCTGCGTAGGTGAACGAATTATGGCGACAGGAGTCCCGGAATTTCGTGAGGTAGCATGGCGCGCCTGATTTCAATGCTAAAAGAAAATTCAATTGCGACTCTGGTTGAGTCTATCCCTTTTGACTCCCGCCATGAGATCAATACAGGGGATGAAGCATACAGTGCGTACGAAAACAAGGGCATCAAATTTAACGTGGTGGATTACCGTGATCCAGAAACCGGAAAACTTCACCGGTTTGTGACAACCTTGCCAATGACTATTAACCCTGGAGCCATTGCCATGCTATATTTCAAACGATGGACGATTGAAAAGACATTCAATAACACTAAAAGTAATTTCAAGGAAACTAAAGCTTGGCCTTCCAATACCCGCTCACTTGAAAATCAAATGCGCCTGACTGCAATGAGCTATAATTTAATGCGCGTGTTTGAAGAGATTTCAAAAACACAACAGCCAGAATTGATTCATCCATCGGATAAAAAATATAGCGAGGCTCTGGAGATTAGGTAGCAACAGGCCCAAAAACGAGATCGTTTTGTGAATCCATTATTTTTCCAGGCAAGAATATCTCGTATCAGCTCGTATACCATTCGAGCAGTTCAAAACGCAATAATAACAGGAATGTCTTTACAGTGCTTTATGAGCTCTCTTGTGGCGAGGTTAGTTTCACGGCCTCAATTGATAGGGGAACACTGATGTTTCTTTTAGAACTTTTTAATTTGATATTACCTTTGTTTTTTTAATCGTTTTCTCAGCAATTCCTTTTACTTTAGTGAGATCATTAACGTGTTTAAAAGGGCCGTTTTCTCTCGATAATCCACAATATTTAGGGTCATATCTGCCTCTATGATGTCCGTAGTATTGAATTACTGGTAGACTTTCCTTATGTAGCAAAAAGAATGGCTAAGTATAACTGCCATAAAGCCCATGTTTTAATCCGGAGGGTATAGGGCAATAGTAAATTCAAAGTGGTTAAGGAGCTTTTGAACGAGCCTGAAAATTAGTTTTGTTATGTCATGTAATGATGAATAAATTGCCATTTCCGTTAATGCTAATGTTTTCTAATTTTTAGTGGCACGAATTATGCTTTTTTTGTGGCACAATAGCCTATTTATGAGCTAAAATAAAAATATGCTGATTGATTTTCTTGCTTTGTCGCTGGGCTTGGTTGTGCTGGTGTATGCGGCAGACTGGTTTGTGGATGGTGCATCGGCCATAGCCCGAAATTTTGGTGTTTCACCTTTGTTGATTGGGTTGACTATCGTTGGACTAGGTACGTCTGCCCCTGAAATCATGGTTTCATTTCTGGCTTCTTTTCAAGGGAATGCGGGGCTGGCAGTAGGTAATGCCATTGGTTCTAATATAGCCAATATGGGTTTGATTCTTGGTGCGACAGCATTGATTTCTCCGCTGGCATTTCACTCGGGATTACTGAAGCGCGAGTTACCAGTTTTAATGTTAATCAGCACCGCCTGTTATGTTTTAGCTATTGATGGCTTGAGTGTGGTTGATGGCGTATTAATGTTACTGGGGCTAGTGGCTTTTTTATATTGGCTGATACGCACAGCTATGACGGAACGAAAAAATGACATTTTGGCTCAAGAAGTTGAAGCAGAGGTGCCGGAAACTATGTCTAATAATAAGGCGTGGTTATTTTTTTGGCTGGGTTTAATTGGCTTGCTAATCAGTTCTAAGGTTTTGGTTTGGGCAGCTGTGAATATCGCGCAAGCTATGGGTGTCAGTGATTTGGTAATAGGCCTGACCATTGTCGCTTTAGGCACCAGTCTACCAGAGTTGGCGGCATCGATTGGCAGTGTACTCAAAGGTGAGGATGACCTGGCGGTAGGTAATGTGATTGGTTCAAATGTGTATAATCTGCTGGCGGTTTTTTCCTTGCCCGCATTGATAGCACCGGGGCCGATAGATGCAATGGTTATCAGTCGTGATTTTTCGGTATTGCTGGCTTTTACCGCAGTGTTATTTATTTTTGGAGTAGGGCTTTCCAAAGCGGGTAATATTAATCGCTGGGAAGGCGGGGGCTTGCTGGCCGCATATTTATTTTATCAGTGGACGATTTATCAGAGTGTAGTTTAAATAACGCTATGAATGACACCCAGTTGATTCAAACCGCACAAGAAGTCATTACCCTGGAAGCGCAGGCTGTGAATGGCCTGTTGGCAAAGCTTGATGATAATTTTGTGCAAGCCTGTCATATTGTTGCTGCCTGTAAAGGGCGGGTTGTGGTTACGGGGATGGGTAAGTCCGGACATATTGCCGGCAAAATTGCGGCTACGCTTGCAAGTACGGGAACCCCCGCTTTTTTTGTACATCCAGGTGAAGCGAGTCATGGTGATCTTGGCATGATCACGCGGCAAGATGTGGTGCTGGCTTTATCCAATTCTGGTGAGACAGCGGAGATTTTAACTCTGCTGCCTATTATAAAGCGCTTGGCTGTGCCGATGATTGCGATGACTGGCAGAGCAGGGTCTACGCTGGGGAAATTTGCTTCTGCGCATTTAAGTAATGCGGTAGAGCAGGAGGCATGTTCTTTAGGTTTAGCTCCAACTGCAAGCACAACAGCGGCATTAGTGATGGGCGATGCGCTGGCAGTAACTATGATGATCTTACGTGGTTTTACGCGTGATGATTTTGCGTTGTCGCACCCTGGGGGAAGCCTGGGTAGGCGTTTGCTAGTAATGGTTCGGGACATTATGCATACCGGCGAGCAGTTGCCAGTAGTGCAGCAAGAAGCCAGTATTATGGGGGCCTTAGCGGAAATGACTGCTAAGAAACTGGGTATGACAGCAGTTGTTGATCAAAATGGACAATTGACGGGTATTTTTACAGATGGTGATGTGCGCCGCCTACTGGAAAAAGCCATCGATATTAAGCAGACATCTCTACTGGAAGTTATGACGCTTAATTGTCAGGTAATCGATCAGGATGTGCTGGCGGCAGAAGCAATGCAGGTTATGGAGCAAAAGAAAATTAACGCTTTGATCGTTGTCGATGCAGATAAGCAGGTGACAGGTGCGTTGAATATGCACGATTTAATTCATGCGGGAATAGTCTAAAATGCAAGACAGGGTTGAAAAAGCAAAAAATATTAGACTGTTAATTTTAGATGTAGATGGCGTTTTAACTGATGCTAAGCTGTTTTTTGATGAGCAGGGCAGAGAATATAAAGCCTTTAATGCGCGTGATGGCCTGGGGATCAAATTATTGCAAAAATCCGGGATACAGGTTGCAGTTATTTCAGGCAGGGCTTCTAAGCCAGTTGCTTTACGTATGCAAATGCTGGGGATTGATTTAGTCTATCTGGGGCAAACAGATAAAGGTGAGGCTTTTAAGGAAATAATCGCTAAAGCAGGGTGTACGCCTGATCAGGTCGCGCATGTGGGGGATGATTTGATAGACCTGCCGGTGTTAATCCAGGTGGGGCTGGCCATTGCCGTGCAGGATGCGAGTGAACTTATTTTACCTTATGTAGACTGGCAAACATGCTTGCCAGGTGGGCAGGGTGCGGTGCGCGAAGTCTGTGATTTTATCCTGCAGGCACAGGGCAAAATGGATGCTATAGTTGAGTCTTTTAAAAAAATATAATGTTTGCTGAACAATATAAAAACTTTTTTTTCCTGTTATTGATTTTCCTGATTTCCATGTGGGCGGTAAATTACTCGCCCGAGCACAAAGTAGCTCCGCAGCCGATAGCAATGGAACACAATGCCGAGCATTTTGCTGTAGGCTATAGTAAAACCCAAATGAATCAATTCGGATTAGCGGATAGTACACTGACTGCTGATTTTACAGCTAATTACAGTGATAATATAGGCACTGAGCTGATTAATCCCAGGATGACGGTTTTTAAACAAAATGCGCCCCCCTGGATAGTGCGTTCTAAAACAGGGCATATATCTCCGGGCGGTAATCAGATATTTATGAATGGCCCGGTTTTTATCGATCGGGATGCAGCAGAAAATGTGCGTGAGGTGAATATAAAAACCTCTAACTTGCGGGTTTTTCCCAGCCGGAATTATGCTGAGACGGATGACTGGGCGGAATTAGTGAGTGGTCTGGACAGGATCTCTGGTGTGGGGATGACGTTATTTTATGAGGACCCTCTGTATATAAAATTATTGAACGATGTTAAGGGCTTGCATGAGTATTATTAAATGGCTATTGCCAGCGATTATGTCGGTAGGTATTGTCTATAGTCCCTGGGCTATTGCTTTGGAGGACGATGCGCGGCAACCTGTGAGCATAGAATCAAATTCTGGTTTTTACGATGATAAAAAAGGGCTTAGTATCTATACCGGAGAAGTAGTGGTTATTCAGGGTAGTATGCGTATGGATGCTGATAAGGTCGTGGTGTATATGCAGAACGGGGAAATACAGAAGTTGGTTGCCACAGGTAAGCCAGTTAAATTTAAGCAAACACCCGAAGAGGGCGAAGAAGATGTGCACGGGAATTCCTTAATGGCTGAGTATTACCCTGAGACGCAATTATTGGTCATGATCAAAGAAGCGGTGGTCTGGCAGGGAAAGAACAGTACGGCTAGTGAAAGAATAGAATATGATCGAATCAGTAAAGTAGTTAAGGCAGGTGATACGGCTTCGGATAATAAGCGGGTACATGTGATATTGCAGCCGAAGAGTGACGATGGTAAGCAGTAATGGCAATTTTGGCAGCAAAAAATATTGGTAAAGTATATGCTAATCGCTCTGTGGTAAATGATGTTTCTCTGCATGTAGAGAGTAATGAAATTGTTGGTTTGCTCGGGCCAAATGGTGCTGGGAAAACCACTAGTTTTTATATGCTGGTAGGCCTGGTGCACGCTGATAGCGGGCATATTTATTATGATCAGCAGGAGATTACTAGTTACCCCATGCATATACGTGCAAAACTGGGTATCGGTTATTTACCACAGGAAGCGTCGGTATTTAGAAAGCTGAGTGTTAGTGATAATTTACGTGCAGTACTGGAATTAAGAAAGGGACTAAGTAAGGGACAGATTGAGCTGATTATTGATGAGTTACTGGATGAGTTTAGTATTTCGCATATTCGTAATAATATAGGCATGGGGCTATCTGGTGGTGAGCGGCGTAGAGTCGAAATTGCAAGGGCACTTGCTACCGATCCTGAATTTATTTTGCTGGATGAGCCCTTTGCCGGGGTGGATCCAATTTCTGTGATTGAGATCCAGAAAATTATTGCTCATTTAAAAGACAGAAATATTGGCGTGTTAATTACCGAACATAATGTGCGTGAAACTTTAGGTATTTGTGATCGCGCCTATATATTAAATGCAGGTCAGGTGATTGCCGAAGGAGCATCTGATGAAATCGTTGCGAATGAAGAGGTCAGGCGTGTTTATCTAGGTGAGAATTTTAGCCTGTGATTATCCTGAAAACCGCAGTTGACCGTTAATAAGAACCTGTTAGTCACTGAGTATTAAACATAATGAGCGTAAATGCATGTTATCTGATGGGCGAATATACCCCACTTTACGGTTTTGTGAAGAATTCTGCGCACGAAAAACAATGGAGCAGCTCTTGTCAAGGGCTACGAGCATTGCCTGCGAGCTGTACCTTGTCTTTCGCACTCAGGTTTCCTACAAAATCAGTGCTCAACTGCAGTTTCTAGGGGAATGTTAAGGTTCTTTTATTGTCGCCTGTTTGCTAAGAGGGGTTAAATGAAACAGTCATTGCAGCTCCGTATGGGGCAACAATTATCGATGACGCCTCAATTGCAGCAGGCAATCAAGTTGTTGCAGTTGTCTACCCTGGATTTACAGCAGGAAATCCAGCAAGCGCTGGATTCAAATATGATGCTGGAAGTAGTGGAAGATGAAAGCACATCTTTAAATGAGCAGATGGTGGTTGAAAATAAAGTAGATATCACCGATCGTATGAGTAGCGAAGGATCGCAAACGGATATGCCCGATGAACTGCCTACGGACAGCTCCTGGGGAGATGTTTTTGATTCTGTGCAAATGAGTGCAACATCGGCCCCCGCTGGTGATATGCCTGACTTTGAAGCACAGCGTAGTAAGGCTGTCAGTTTGCAGGATCATTTAGACTGGCAGATGGAAATGGTTTCGTTTGCTGACAGGGATCGAGCCATGGTGATGGCGGTTATTGATGCAGTGAATGATGAAGGTTATTTAAGTATTACTTATGCGGATATTTATCAGGGTTTAAGCGAGCAAATTGAAGACCTGGAAGAGGATGAATTTTATGCAGTATTGCATCGGGTACAGCAATTTGACCCTCCGGGAGTCGCGGCGGAAAGTTTACAGGACTGTTTAAGTATTCAGTTAGGGCAATTGCCTGAGGATACTCCCTTTAGATCGGAAGCTATAGACTTAGTTAAGCATTATCTGGATTTATTAGCCGCCCAGGATATTGCTAAGCTAATAAAGCGGCTGCTTATTTCCGAGCATAAACTGACCGAAACCATTGCCCTGATTCGCTCGCTGGAGCCTATGCCAGGGCGAGCTATTGCAACGGGTGAAACGGAGTATGTTGTTCCGGATTTATTTGTCACTAAGGTAAATGGTCATTGGCAGGTTGAATTGAACCCGAATATTGCGCCGAGGCTTAGAGTCAATCCTTTTTATTCCAGCATGATAAAGCGGGCGGACAATAGCAAGGATAATGTGAGTATGAAAGAGCACTTGCAGGAAGCGCGCTGGTTTATAAAAAGCTTACATGGTCGTAATGATACTTTGTTGCGCGTGGGGCGAAGTATTATTGCCCGGCAGACAGAATTCCTTGAACATGGTGCAATTGCGATGAAGCCGATGGTATTAAGAGATATTGCCGAGGAACTGGAGTTACATGAGTCCACTATCTCCCGTGTGACGACGCAGAAATATATGCACTTACCGAATGGTGTTATCGAGTTTAAGTATTTCTTTTCCAGTCATGTTTCAACGGCAGGGGGCGGTGAGTGCTCAGCTACGGCAATTCGGGCTTTTATCAAGGAATTAGTCAATAATGAAAATCCGGTAAAACCGCTTAGTGATAGTAAAATGGCGGAATTACTCAAAGAAAAGGGGATAAATGTTGCGCGGCGTACCATTGCAAAATATCGTGAAGCAATATCTATTCCATCATCAAGTCAAAGAAAGCGACTTTTGTAAGAAAGTTGTATAATGGCTATCATTTTTTTTAATGTTAACAGGAGTTAAATTTATGCAAGTTAGCGTAACAGGTCGTCACGTAGAAGTAACCACAGCTATGAAGCAGCATGTGGAAGAGAAAATTAGTAAAATCATGCGTCACTTTGACCATGTAACTGACATACATGTGATTTTGACAGTAGAAAAACTAGAGCAAAAAGCAGAAGCCACAGTGCAGATTAGCGGTGCTAAATTATTCGCTGAAGATACTCAGGAAGATATGTATGCCGCTATTGACAATATGGTTGATAAGCTAGACCGCCAAATTATCAAGCATAAAGAAAAAGTCCAGTCGCATCGCTAATGACTAGTGGCAAGACAACGAAGAAATGGGTTTTATTTCTTCGTTGTCTGACGCCATTACGAGTGTATAAATACTAACTCATGAAGCTACTGATACTAACCGGACTATCTGGTTCGGGCAAGAGTATTGCATTGGATACCCTGGAGGACTGTGGTTTTTATTGCGTCGATAATATGCCCATTAAATTACTCGATGACTTTGTCAGTCAGGTTATGCTACAGGATCAGGCGACATACAGTAAAATCGCGATTGGGATTGATGCCCGAAATCAGAGTGAGAGCTTGTATGCCTTTGTCGATAAAATCGCGATGATCCGTGAGCAAAATATTGATTGTGATGTTATTTTTATGCAGGCCGAGGAGAGTGTTTTATTAAAACGCTATAGCGAAACCAGGCGCCGTCACCCTTTAACTAATGTGCATTTGTCTTTAAAAGAGGCAATTAAGATTGAGAAGGATATTTTAAAGGAAGTTGCAAAAGATGCAGATCTGGTGGTGGATACCAGTCGCACGCATTATCACCAGTTAAGGCAATTAATCAGGGATTATGTACAGGAAGGCGAAGCGCAAAAGATTGTCATACAGACTCAGTCATTTGGCTTCAAGCATGGTATCCCTCTGGATGCAGATTTTGTGTTTGATGCGCGCTGTCTGCCTAATCCATACTGGAATCCGGAGCTAAGAGGCTATACCGGTAAAGACCAGGTCGTGATTGATTTCTTAAAGTCAGAAACATTGGTGATAGAGTTTTTTGATGATATTTCGTCTTTGCTCGAAAACTGGATTCCCCGCTTTGAACAGGAAAACCGCAGTTATTTAACGGCTGCTATTGGCTGTACAGGCGGGCAGCACCGCTCAGTATTTTTAGTCGATTGTCTTGCACGATATTTCCGGGGCAAGGCATTTAATGTTATTGTCAGACATCGGGAGTTGCAATAACCCACAAATTCTCATATGCTTTCGCTAGCCACAACTTAAACGAGATAAAGATATATGTCAGCAACTAGACCACAAGATCATTCGGATTTAAACTTACAGCAAATTATTACTGACCTGGATAATGGCGCACTCTATGATGCTCGTGGACATTTACATAGTTTATACCCTACTGAAATAGCCTTGCTGCTTAGATCTTTGCCGATAGATTATCGCTATAAGCTTTGGAGTATTATGGCGCCTGAGGCAATGGGCGAGACGCTTGCAGCACTGCATGGAGAGGTGCGGACTGGGCTTATTGAGCGGACCTCTGTTGCAGACCTAGTAGCGGCGGCAAATCAGTTAGAACCTCGGGAAATGGCTGATCTAGTTGCTGATTTTTCTGCCGAAGTCAGAGAAAAGGTGCTCAAAAAAGCAGGCGACAGCCGCCTGGAAGCGGCTTTATCTTATGAGGGGGATACGGCAGGTAGGTTAATGAGTCCGTATTTTGTGCCTATACACGGCGATGTAACGGTAGATGAAACGCTAGACTATTTACGCGAGCAGAAAAATATGCCGGCTAATCTGGATAGCCTGGTTGTTGTTGCCAAGAATAATCGTTATCTAGGGAAGTTATCAGTACCAACAATTTTAACCAGTGATCCCAACGCTAAGGTTTCAACGTTGATGACGCGTACTGAAGCTATTCCAATCAATATGCATGTTGCGGAAGTTGCAACTATTTTTGAGCAAAGAAATATATTATCTGCTTCAGTCGTTGATGAGCATGAAGTGGTTGTTGGTCGAATTACTATTGAAGATGTACTCGAGGTTGTTAGAGAAGAGGTTGATCATGCCATGCTAACTTCTGCTGGCCTGGATGAAGAGCATGATTTATTTGCCCCGGTGATGGTGAGTGCCAAGCGCCGTGCGGTATGGTTAGGCGTGAATCTATTTACCGCATTTTTAGCCTCCTGGGTGATTGGTTTATTTGAAGCTACTATTGATCAAATTGTTGCCCTGGCAGTATTGATGCCAGTGGTTGCAAGTATGGGCGGAATCGCAGGTAGCCAGACATTAACACTGGTGATCCGTGGTCTGGCACTGCACCAGATTAGCTCCTCCAACGCGATGGCTTTCTTGTTTAAGGAATTGTCCATCGGTGCTGTGAATGGAATTGTCTGGTCTATTGTTGTCGCGATGATCGCAGCTGCTTGGTTCTCTAATGTGCCTCTAGGAATGATGCTAGGTGGTGCAATGATTATTAATTTAAGCTGTGCTGCCATAGCTGGTGTTATGATTCCCTTGTTTTTACACAAAAGGGGAATCGATCCAGCGCTGGCCGGCGGGGTTTTTCTAACGACGGTTACCGATGTGATCGGTTTTATGTCATTTTTAGGCCTGGCGACAATTTTTCTATTGGCGTAATTTAATTTAACTATGAGGAAAGAGTAATGAGTATTAAAAAATCACCTTTGGCAATTGCAGTAGGAACAACCTTGTTTTCGGGGTTAGCGACAACAAGTGTTCAAGCAGAAGGATTTGAAAATGCAGGCAATAATCCTTTCGCGATGACCGAGCTAGCGAGTGGCTATATGCTGGTTGCAAAAGCGGATAAAGATGGCGACGTAGCCAAGAAAATGAAAGATGGTAATTGTGGTGAAGGTAAGTGTGGTGCGGGAATGATGGAGAAAGCTGATTTGGAAAAAACAGCAGAAGGTAAATGTGCTGGTAATATGCCTAAAGCAAAAAAGCCCGATATGAAAGATATGGAAGGTAAATGCGGGGAAGGGAAATGTGGTGATAGCATGAAGTAAGGTAACTCGCAACAAATAACCCACCACCTTGCTTGTCTTTTTGTTCGTCTTCTGCGTTGTAGAAATAGTTACGTAGTCTGCTATGCGCCGTGTCTACGCCTTGAAGGCGAACAAAAATCCTGCGCAATATTGGTAGGTTATTTATTGCGTGTTACCTAAAATCATATTTAGCTAGGATTAGCCTGGTAAATAAGGTTATTTCAGACCCATAAAGTGCTTGCCGCTTTATGGGTTTTTTATTGCCTGATGGTTTACCCTGAAAATGGCAAGTATGAGGGAAGACTTCAAAAGCAATATTAGCAAAAAATGATTTATCAACTACCTAGAAATTACATTAAGAAAAAAAACCAAACAATTGAAAAATATTATTCTTTTCTTATATGAAATATTTTCTATCAGTTTGATCGGTGGATTTTATCTAAGCCATTGTCAAAAAAGGGAATTTATTTAAAATCATGCTTGACTCAGCGATGCTAGAAAACTATAGTCTATTTAAAAGTGGTGAAAAGTGGTGAAAAGTGGTTTTTTTAGAAAAAAAGGGCTAGGTAAGGAAAATAATGTTTCGTGGTGTCACAGCAATCAATTTAGATGCAAAAGGACGTTTTGCAATTCCTACCCGATTTCGGGAAGAATTGCAGGAATGTTGTGAGCGTCAGTTAGTTGTGACCGTTGCCGTAAACGAAAAATGTATCGGCGAAGCAGGTTGTTTATGGCTTTACCCTCTGCCTGAATGGGAAAAACTGGAGTTAACTGTGAGTAAATTACCGACCCTAAATAAAATGGCTGGAAAATTACGCCGCTTCCTTATAGGTAATTCCACTGAAACTGAAATGGATGCACAGGGGCGATTGTTACTTTCTGAAAAGCTAAGAAAATTTGCTGGCATGGGAAAAAAAATAATCCTGGTCGGGCAGTTAAACAAATTTGAAATATGGAATGAAGATGCCTGGAATGCTAAAGAGAATGAGTGGCTACAAGGCGATGACGATGACGGTCCGGATGAACTGGAAGGCCTGTCTTTTTAATAAGAAATAGATCATGCATTTACCAGTATTATTTAATGAAGCCCTGCATGAGATAGCAATAAAACCAGCTGGAATCTACATAGACTGCACTTTTGGGCGTGGTGGACATAGCAGAGGAATACTTGAGAAGTTAGGGACAAAGGGGCAGTTGCTGGCATTAGACAGGGATCTGGATGCAATACAGTCCGAAGTTGGACAGGAATTAATAAAGGATCCGCGCTTTCAATTAGAGCATTGTTGTTTTTCACAATTGCAGCAAGTTGTCGAAAAACGTGACTGGCAAGGTAAAGTGGATGGCATACTTATGGATTTTGGCGTTTCATCACCGCAATTAGATAATGCTCAGCGCGGCTTTAGCTTTATGCGCGATGGACCATTGGATATGCGTATGGATTGTAGCTCCGGTCTGTCTGCAGCAGAGTGGCTGGCTAGCGTATCTGAAGAGGATTTAGTCAGAGTGTTATTTGATTATGGTGAAGAGCGGTTTGCACGGCGCATTGCGCGAGCAGTGGTCACGCAGCGCGTAGAAAAGCCATTAGTAACAACGCAGCAATTTGTTGACTTACTGATTGAGGCCATACCGTTTAAGGAAAAGCACAAGCATCCTGCGACTCGTAGTTTCCAAGCAGTCAGGATTGCTGTAAACCGTGAGCTGGAGGAAATTACAACAGTACTGGATCAGGCAGTTAATGTCCTATCTAGTGGAGGCTTAATGGCTGTAATATCATTTCATTCGCTGGAAGACAGGATTGTAAAGCGCTTTATTAGAGATGAATCCAGAGGCAAGTATACATCTAGTAAATTACCGCAGCAGCCCGAAGAATTGGCAGCGATAAGGTTAATCAAGCGGGGTAAGGCAATTAAAGCCAGTCAGCAAGAATTAGCAGAAAACCCCAGGGCACGTAGTGCAGTGCTGCGCATCGCACAACGTAGATAATATGCTACAGAAACTTATCATCGTGGGTTTGCTGTTTGTCTTAGTAGGATCCGGTTTGGGGGTTATTTTTAGTAAACATAAGTCACGCCTGGTTTTTATCGACATACAAAAGACAGAGCAGGAGTTAGACCGCTTACAGATTCGCTGGGAGCGACTGACACTGGAAGAACGTATGTTGGCCGAGCATAATCGCGTGGAAAAGATAGCGAGAAAGAAAATGGATTTAATTGAGTTGGATCGAAAAGCTATTGTCTATATACGCCTTTAACCATGTTGTTAGTACAGCAGCTATTATGACGGATCAATAGATAACTATAATTTATATTTAATTCAGCAGCCTATGAAACACCTTAGCCATCAAACCAAAATAGGTGCTGTACGGGCTGAAAAGAAAATAAATATTAAACCAGTAGATGAATTTTCAGGCAGAAGGAAACTGGTTATTGGACTGATGCTGGTTGCCATGATTGGGCTGGTATATAAAGCAGTGGAACTGCAGATTCTGGACACTCAGTTTTTGCAGAAACAGGCTCGTATTCGCCATGTCAGTACAGTGAAAATTGCAGCTTATAGAGGGCAGATTAAAGATCGAAATGGTGAGAGGCTTGCAGTGAGCGCGCCGGTTGGCTCGATCTGGGTAAATCCACAATATTGCCGAGTGAAAACTGGCAGAAGAGCTAAGCAGGCTTGTGCAGAATTAAATAATTCAGCCAAACTAAAGCAATTGGCCGACTTGTTAGACATCAGCCTGGATAGGGTTAACAGGGCATTTAATCCTGCGTCCAAAAAGCAGTTTGTGTATTTAAAAAGGCGCATTGAACCGTATCTAGCAGAGCAGGTTAAAGCATTAGGCCAGCCAGGCGTCGCGGTAGTAAAGGAGTTTAAGCGATTTTATCCGGCCGGTGAAGTAACTGCGCATTTATTGGGGTTTACCGATATTGATGATCAAGGGCAGGAAGGGCTGGAGTTAATGCATAACTCGACTCTGGAAGGCGTGGCAGGAAGCAAACGAGTCATTCGCGACGGCGCTAGGCGAGTGATTGCAGAATATGATGTAGAAAGTATTAAAGAGCCTGAAGCTGGGCAGGATCTAGTGTTAAGTATCGATGAGCGTCTACAGTATCTGGCTTATAGAGAATTAAAAGCGGGCGTAGTTAAGCATAATGCGGAAGCCGGGGCATTAGTTATTTTAGAGGCGGAAACAGGGAATGTACTGGCAATTGTTAATCAGCCAGCCTTTAATCCGAACTCGCGTAAAGGGCTGAAGATATCGCATTATCGCAACCGCGCAATCACCGATGTGTTTGAACCCGGTTCCACTATGAAACCTTTGGTTGTTGCAGCGGCTTTAGACGGCGGTTTTATAAAAGAAGACCAGTTGTTTACTACTGAAAAATTAAGAATCCAGCGGAAGTGGGTTAAAGATGGCCGCGACTACGGTACCTTAAATTTAACTGGTGTACTAAAAAAATCGAGTAATGTAGCTGCCAGCAAAATTGCTTTATCCATGCCACCTGAATATTTCTGGCGATTTTATCATTCATTAGGTTTTGGTATGGCGCCAGGAATTGGGTTTCCGGGGGAAGCGAGTGGGAGTTTGCCAGAATACTTTGGCTGGAGTGCATTTGAGCAGGCGACACTGTCGTTTGGTTATCGGCTATCGATGTCGGCATTGCAGTTAGCTCGAGCTTATACCGCACTGGCCGATGACGGCTTATTGCATTCGGTGAGTTTACTGCAGCGGGATCAGGATGAATATGCTGAACGAGTAATTTCTGCCGAAACTGCAGTAAAAGTGAGGGCCATGATTGAGCAGGTGGTGAAAAAAGATGGTACGGCTTATAAAGCACGGGTAGAAGGTTACCGGGTTGCGGGTAAGACGGGAACCGTTAGAAAGGTGAAGAATGGAGCATACAGTAATGATTACCTATCGGTATTTGTGGGCATGGCTCCCGCCAGTGATCCGAAATTAATTATTGCGGTGATGGTTGACTCCCCTCATGGCGGACAGTATTACGGTGGATTAGTTGCAGCGCCCATCTTTTCTAAAGTCATGGGTGGTGCATTAAGAGTGTTGGGGGTTGCGCCTGATGAAGAGCAAAGTATGTCAGTATTATTAACTCAATAACGATATGAAATTATCGGAATTATTAACCGGCCTAACATCATGCGTTAAGCATGATGCAGAAGTATGCCATATTGCACTGGATAGTCGTGAGATTAGTGTGGGCGGTGTATTCTTTGCTGTTGCAGGTGCTGCACAACATGGTCTGTTATATGCGGATCAGGTGCGGCGGCAAGGCGCAGTGGCTATTGTGTATGATCCTGCGCAACAAGGTAGTTCGCTAGCAAAAAATATAACCGGATTGCCACTTATTGCAATTGACAACTTAAACGAGAAACTGGGTAGTATAGCTGCCCGTTTTTATGCCTGGCCTGCACAACATTTGCATATTATTGGCATTACCGGAACGAATGGTAAAACATCTTGCAGCCAGTTTTTAGCCCAGGCTATGGATGACTGTGGGGTTATCGGAACGCTAGGTTGGGGGCGTTATACTGATTTAAATAGTACGCTTAATACCACGCCTGATGCATTTGCAATACAGAAAATACTCGCTTATTTCTATCAGCATGGCATGCAGAATGTTGCTATGGAAGTCTCTTCTCACGGTTTGGAGCAGGGGCGTGTGAATGCGCTGGCATTTCGTGGCGCAATTTTTAATAATCTAAGCCGAGATCATCTGGACTATCATGGCAATATGGAAAATTACTTCCAGAGTAAATTACGCTTGCTCAAATGGCCAGGCTTAAGCTTTGTCGTGGTTAATCTCGATGATGCTTATGCAGAACGTGTTATCGCAGCAGTGGCTGATGGTGTCCGAATTATAAGTTACAGTCTGCAGGGCAGGGTGCATGAGCAGAATTCAAGTATAACGGGGACTAATATCAGCTATACGCTTGCAGGAATAGCCTGTGATATAGACTGGCAGGGACAGCAAGCAAGACTGGAAGCAGGATTATTAGGTGATTTTAATTTACAGAATATATTAGCTGTTTTAGCGGTACTACTGGAGATGGACACTTCCTTAAGTGATAGTTTAGCTGCAATACAGTCAATCAAACCGGTTATAGGTCGTATGGAATGCTTTACGGGCACTGGAAAGCCGTTGGTAGTGGTGGACTATGCACATACCCCTGATGCACTGGATAAAGTTTTAAGCACTTTAAGGCAGCATTGTGGGGCGCAGTTAAGTGTTGTTTTTGGTTGTGGTGGTGATCGTGATAAAGGCAAGCGCAAAGAGATGGGTGTTATAGCTGAGCGCCTGGCTGATCGCTTGATAGTGACTGATGATAATCCACGCTTTGAAGACGGTCAGGCTATTATCAAGCAGATTATCGGTGGTCTGAATATGGATAAAGTGAGCGTAATTAAGAATAGAAAAGCCGCGATAGAACAAGGCATTTCGATGAGTTCAAAGCGCGATATCCTTTTAGTTGCGGGTAAAGGTCATGAAGATTACCAGGAGATCAAAGGAGTTAAATACCCCTTTAGTGACCGCGAAATCGTACAGGAGTTAATGGCCGCATGATCAGCATGACTCTAAATGAAATAAGCGCAATCCTGCACGGGCAGCTATTAGGTATGGCTGTAACGGTTACGGGCGTCAGTATTGATACACGAACTCTATCTCCGAGTGATGTCTACCTGGCAATTAGTGGTGAGCAATTTGATGGGCATGATTTTATCGATCAGGCGCAACAAAATGGCGCTATTGCAGTCATAGTAGCCAGAAAAATGCAGACCGATCTGCCACAGATTATAGTCAAAGATACCCGAATCGCCCTGGCGGAATTAGCAGGTGCATTAAGAGCAAAGCTGCCACTAAAAGTCTGTGCCATTACCGGTAGTAACGGTAAGACCACGGTAAAGGAAATGATTGCTGCAATTCTGGCGGTAAATTCCCAGGTATTGTTTACTCAGGGCAATTTTAATAATGATATAGGCGTGCCATTAACGCTATTGCGCTTAGCTGAAAAACACCAGTATGCGGTAATAGAAATGGGCGCCAATCATCCTGGTGAAATCACCTACACTAGCCGCTACGCAAAACCAGATGTAGTGGTGATTAATAATGTGGGGGCGGCGCATATAGAAGGCTTTGGCAGCATAAATGGTGTGGCAAAGGCAAAGGCCGAAATCATTCAGTCATTATCGGCAGATGGCGTTGCGATATTAAATGCCGATGATAAGTTTTATTCTATGTGGTACGACCTTGCCGGCGACAGAAAGGTTGTATCCTTTGGCCTGGCAGGCACGGCAGATGTTTGTGCGCAACAGATCAGTACAGCAGTGCAGGGGCAGCAATTTAGTACCCATTTTGATTTAGTGACGGCAGATGGACAAGTCGCTATTAGTCTGGCATTGGCGGGGGCACATAATGTGAAAAATGCGCTGGCAGCAAGTGCCGCGTGTATCGCATTAGGCATCAGACTGGAGCAAATTCAAGCGGGGCTAGCCCGTGTTAAAGCGGTCAACGACCGCTTGCAACTATTTACATCCGGCTCAGGAATAAAGCTTATTAATGATACCTATAATGCTAACCCGTCTTCTTTAACCGTTGCACTGGAAGTTCTAACGCAATGCCCGGGAGAGTCATGGCTAGCACTGGGTGCATTTGGCGAATTAGGCGCACAAAGCGCACAAATACACAGTGAAATGGGCAGGCAGATTAAGCAGGCAGGCATACAGCGATTGTTTGCTACTGGGGAGATGGCAGAGAATACGGTGCAGGAATTTGGTGCTGGCGCTGAATATTTCCATGCGCAAGGCGAGCTGATTAAAGCACTAAAACAACAAATAAGCCCAGAGCAAACACTTTTGGTTAAAGGTTCCAGAGCCCAGAAAATGGAAGTTGTGGTTGATGCATTATTAGGCATTACGGGAAGGTAGCCATGTTGCTGTATTTTTTTAATTATTTAACTGAATTTGAATCAGGCTTTAGAGTATTCCAGTACTTAACCTTGCGGGCAATACTCAGTGCATTGACCGCCCTAATGATTTCGTTTGTTGTGGGGCCGACCATGATCCGGCGCTTAAGCAATAAAAATATTGGTCAGAGTGTGCGCGATGATGGGCCGGAGAGTCACTTTGAGAAAGCAGGTACGCCGACCATGGGCGGTACTTTAATATTGGTAGGGATTACAGTGAGTACGCTGCTCTGGGCTAATCTGGAAAATAGTTATGTCTGGGTGGCGTTATTAGTCACTATGAGCTATGGCATTGTCGGTTTTATTGATGATTATAAAAAAGTAAAGCGAGGCAATAGTGATGGCTTATCTGCCCGGACTAAATATTTCTGGCAGTCGGTGATCGCGCTAACGGCTGCAATTTATCTGTTTAAAACAGCACAGCTAGCGACAGAAACACAGTTTATTGTGCCCTTTTTTAAAGAGGTGGTTATCGATATGGGTTGGGCGTATGTAGTGTTGACCTACTTTGTTATTGTTGGTACCAGCAATGCGGTAAATCTAACTGATGGTCTGGATGGTCTGGCCATTCTACCTACGGTGATGGTTGCCGGGGCACTAGCTATTTTTGCCTACCTGACCGGGAACTCAATTTTTGCAGAATATCTAGCCATACCCTATGTGCCAAAAGCCGGTGAGTTAATCGTATTTTGTGCTGCGCTGGTCGGTGCGGGACTGGGTTTTCTGTGGTTTAACGCTTACCCTGCAATGGTGTTTATGGGGGATGTCGGCGCACTGGCATTAGGCGCAGCACTGGGTGTTGTTGCCGTACTGGTCAGACAGGAGATAGTGCTGCTGATTATGGGCGGCGTGTTTGTGATGGAAACAGTCTCGGTGATTATGCAGGTTGCCTCATTTAAGTTAACCGGTAAGCGAATTTTTAGAATGGCACCGATTCATCATCACTTTGAATTAAAAGGCTGGCCTGAGCCGCGAGTTATCGTCAGGTTCTGGATTATTACCTTTATCCTGGTTTTAATCGGTTTGGCAACATTGAAGTTGAGATAACAGATGAAAAATGACGATATTTTGACAGCACTGGATAAGCAATTCTCCTTAAATAAGGAGAATTCCAAAATTGTGATTGTGGGACTAGGTATCACGGGTTTGTCTGTCGCTTATTATTTGCGTCGCCTCGGTCTGAATTTTGCGATTGTGGATAGTAGAAACAAGCCGCCGTTTAATGATGAGTTGCTGGCCGAGATGTCCGAGGTTGCAGTTTTTACTGGCGGATTTGATCCGGCGGTGTTTGATGTTGCAACACATATCATTGTTAGCCCGGGTATTTCCATGCAAGAGCCCGTGATTGAGGAAGCACTTGCAAAAGGTGTACGTACTATAAGTGATATCGATTTATTCGCCTGTTCAGTCAGCGAGCCTGTGGTTGCAATTACTGGCTCTAATGGCAAAAGCACTGTCACAACCATGCTGGGCGATATGGCAAGAAAGGCAGGTAGGCATGTTGCTGTAGGTGGCAACCTAGGCACGCCCGCTTTGGATTTACTGAGCGATGATGCAGAGTTATATATCCTGGAATTATCCAGTTTTCAACTAGAGCGCACCAGCCAGTTAGATGCAGTGGCTGCAACTGTACTCAATATTTCCGCGGATCACCAGGACCGTTATGAAAATATAGCTGCTTATGTAACGCAAAAATTAAAAGTCTACGCTGGTAGTGGGGTTATGGTAATCAATATAGGTTACCCATACTCCGCCGAGATGAAGCAAAGCAATAGAGAAGTGCTGACCTTCGGAGTTCATGAAAACCAGGAAAATGCGGATTATCATTTGCTAGAAACAACGTCAGGAATGAGCCTTGCAGTTCGCGGGCGAGCTATTTTACCGGTAAGTGAGTTACTGGTGACGGGGGGGCATAATCAGGAAAATGCCCTGGCCGCTCTGGCTTTAGGTTCAGTAATAGGCTTGCCAGAAACTGCTATGTGCAAGGCATTACGTCAATATAAGGGCTTAAAGCATCGAGTCGAATTTGTGGCTAAAATTGCGGGTGTGAACTGGATCAATGATTCCAAGGCGACTAATGTAGGTGCATGTGTTGCTGCATTACAGAGCTTTAAAAATTCTAGTGTGTTACTAATTGCCGGCGGTGATGCAAAAGCAGCGGATATGAGTGACCTGATTCCATTATTAAAGGCAAAGGTTAAGGCGTTGCTGCTAATAGGTAAAGATAGCCAATTAATTAAGCAGGCCGTCAATGGCTGTATTCCAGTGCTGGAAGTAGGTACTTTGAAAAAAGCAGTAAAAAAAGCTCACGGAATTGCAGAGGCTGGCGATACCGTGCTGTTGTCACCCGCCTGTGCCAGTATGGATCAGTTTACTAATTATAAGGACAGGGGTGCGCAGTTTGTGACCCAGGTAAAGGCATTGCAACAATGAATATAACTGCACAGCTAAGCAAACTGATCAGTACCGATATCTATTATGATAAGGCGCTGGTTTTTGCAGGTGTGGCGCTGATTGTGATCGGGTATTTAATGGTCTCTTCTGCCTCATTGCACCTGGGGGTAAGGCTGACTGGTAATGTATTTCATTATCCCATCAGGCAGATAATACATATCGGCCTGGGCTTAGGGCTTGGCTTTCTGGTCTATCAGGTGCCGATGGATGTCTGGGAAAAGGCGGGGCCAGCCCTGTTTGTTGTAGGCTTGTTTTTTCTGCTGATCGTTTTGATTCCGGGGCTGGGAATTAAGGTCAATGGCAGTATGCGCTGGCTATCTGTAGCAGGTATGAGAATACAAGTCTCGGAACTGGTTAAATTAATCGTGGTAATTTATATGGCGAGCTTTGTTACCCGACATCACGATTTTGTGAAAGAGTCAGCGTATGGTTTGTTGCGTCCATTATTACTCTTGTCCAGTGCTTGCGGCTTATTATTACTAGAGCCTGATATGGGCTCAGCTGTGATTATTCTGACTATCGCCATGGGTGTTATGTTTCTCAGTGGCGCAAGACTAAAGCAATTCTTTTTATTGATTTTTGCCATGCTAGGTGCTGGTATTTTAGCGGTTGTTTATTCTGATTATCGATCCGCTCGTGTGACCAGCTTTTTACATCCCTGGGAAGATCCGTTTGGAAAAAGCTTTCAATTGGTGCAGGCATTAATTTCGTTTGGGCGTGGCGAATGGACCGGGGTTGGTTTAGGTAGCGGCGTGCAAAAGCTGTTTTATCTGCCGGAAGCTCATACCGACTTTTTATTTTCGGTGCTTGCTGAAGAACTAGGCTTATTAGGTGTGTTAACTGTAATAAGCTTGTTTGCGATTATCGTCTGGCGTGCCTTTGCAATAGGCTTGATGGCTGAGCAATTAGGTAAAAGATTCTCTGCCTTTATTGCCTATGGACTGGGTATCTGGTTTGCCTTTCAGTCCTTCGTCAATATGGGGGTCAATATGGGCGCGCTGCCAACCAAGGGATTGACCTTGCCATTTATGAGTTATGGTGGGGGAAGTATGATCGTAATGTGCTCTGCCATGGCGATACTGTATCGGGTAAATAGTGAGATAACTGCGCTCAAGATAGCGAATACAGAAATCAGAGTAGCGAGCGAGGTACAGGCTTATGAGTAAGCGCATTGTCATTATGGCGGGTGGCACAGGCGGGCATGTTTTTCCTGCATTGGCTGTGGCAAATTATTTAATGGAGCAGAACTGGCAGCTAAGCTGGATTGGAACACGCAAGGGAATGGAAAGCCGGGTGATTCCACAAAACAAGATACAGATAGATTGGCTAAGTGTGAATGGCTTACGCGGTAAAGGGACATTGGAGTTATTTAAAATGCCCTGGATGCTGGTTAAAGCCTGCCTGGAAGCGCGGAAAATATTACAGCAAAGACAGCCAGATGTAGTGTTGGGTATGGGCGGATTTGTTGCAGGCCCTGGCGGATTAATGGCGAAACTGATGGGCATCCCGCTGGTTATTCACGAGCAAAATAGAATACCCGGCACAACTAATCGATTACTCGCGCGTATGGCAAACAAAGTATTAGAAGCGTTTCCGGAAAGTTTTCCTGTCGTTAAAAAAGCTATTTTTACCGGCAATCCATTGCGTAAAGAGTTTATGCAAGTGACTAATAAACTGGCGCGCAACCCCAGCGATAAGCTAAATATTTTAGTGATAGGTGGCAGTTTAGGTGCACAGCGCTTAAATGAAGTTGTACCAGCAACGCTCGCTATGCAAGAAAAAGTAACCGTGTGGCATCAGACTGGTACAGCAATGTTGGAGCAAGTCACTGAGGTTTATACAGACAAGGCGATAACAGCAAAGGTCGAACCGTTTATAGAAGATGTCGTAGCGGCATATACATGGGCAGACCTAGTGATCTGCCGCGCTGGAGCAATGACGATAAGCGAAGTCGCAGCCATGGAAGTGCCGAGCATTTTAATTCCTTATCCTTATGCGATTGATGATCATCAGACTGCAAATGCGCAATACCTCGTCGATGCCGGGGCGGGCATTTTGATACCCCAGGAGCAATTAACGGTAGATTTATTAGCGACCACGATTAAGCAGCAAATAACACGGCTAGGCGATATGGCTGTAGCAGCCCGGCAATGCGCAAAACTAGATGCAACTGAGAAAGTTGCAGAGCAGTGTATGTTGGAGGCAGCGGTATGAAAGATTCGATCAGCCAGATAATTCAAGAGCGCCTGACAAATATGCAGAAAATCCACTTTGTTGGCGTTGGTGGAACGGGTATGAGTGGCATAGCCGAGGTTATGTCTAACCTTGGCTGCGAGGTTTCAGGTTCAGATATAAAAGACAGTCCGGTAACCGAGCGCTTAAGAAAGGCCGGAGTCACTGTATATATAGGCCATAAGCAAAATAATGTTGCTGATGTCGATGTAGTAGTCACATCAACGGCTGTCAATAAAAGCAATGTAGAAGTTCAGTATGCGTATGACAACCGTATTCCGGTTATTCCGCGAGCAGAAATGCTGGCAGAATTAATGCGCTTTCGCTTTGGCATTGCCGTTGCGGGTACTCACGGCAAAACCACCACAACAAGTCTGGTAGCAAGTATTCTGGCAGCAGACAAGCTGGACCCGACGTTTGTGATAGGTGGACGATTGAATAGTGCAGGCACCAACGCGCAGCTAGGGCAAGGGCAGTATTTAGTTGCAGAGGCGGATGAAAGTGATGCTTCATTTTTGCATTTGCAGCCGATCATAGCAGTGGTCACGAATATAGATCAGGACCATATGGAAACCTACGAAGGGAGTTTCAATCGGCTAAAAAATACCTTTATAGAATTTTTATATCATGTACCTTTTTATGGCCTGGCAGTGCTCTGTATTGATGACGCGGGTGTGCGTGAAATTTTACCGCAACTCTCCAAGCCGATAAGAACCTATGGTGCAGATGAAAATGCTGATATTCGTGCTATTAATGTCCAACAGCAAGGTATGTGTACCCGGTTTACAGTGACTCGCTGGGATGAGCATCAAGATCTTGAAGTGACTTTGAATATGCCGGGCTGGCACAATATGCTGAATGCCCTGGCAGCCATTGCCATTGCGACAGAGTTGAATGTAGCTGATGCAGCCATTATTAAAAGTCTAGCGGAATTTAAAGGGGTAGGGCGCCGCTTTCAGTTGAATGGCGAGATTGCATTTAAGCACGGAGTACTGACGCTGGTGGACGATTATGGCCATCATCCAAGGGAAGTCGCAGCAACGCTGGAAGCTCTAAAACAAGCATGGCCAGAAAAGCGTTCTGTGGTGGTATTTCAGCCGCATCGTTATTCTCGAACGCGCGACTTATTTGAAGATTTTGTCAACGTCTTGTCGACAGTTGATGTGCTGATTTTACTGGATGTTTATCCGGCAGGGGAAGAGCCTATACATAGCGCTGACGGGCGTGCATTAAGCAGTGCTATTCGGGCGAGAGCCCAGGTTAATCCAGTGTTTGTAGAAAATATTGAGGACCTGGCTGAAATTTTGCTCGGTATTGTGCGGCCCGATGATGTATTGCTCACTATGGGCGCTGGAAATGTGGGTCATATTGCAGCTCAGTTGCCGCAGCAATTAGTAGAGTTGATACAGCGATGAACGCCAACGACACAAAATTGCGTGGGCAAATGTTAGCTGATGAAAAGCTGGCTAAATATACTAGTTGGCGTGTCGGTGGTGTTGCAGAGCGTATGTATATCCCGGCAGACATGCAGGATTTACAGCAGTTTATTAGCAGCTTGTGGGCTGATGAGCAGGTGTTCTGGTTAGGTTTGGGTAGTAACTTATTAATCCGCGATGGTGGCCTACGCGGGACAGTCATTAATTTACGTGGCAAGGTTAAGAAAATGATCCAGCTTGATAATGCCCGTGTTTATGTGGAATGTGGTGTGCCATGTGCGCATGTGGCGAGGTTTTGTGCGGAACTGGGCCTGGCAGGTGCTGAGTTTTTAGCTGGCATACCCGGAACCATGGGCGGTGCATTAAAGATGAATGCTGGAGCTTTTGGCAGCGATACCTGGAGCCTGGTTGAAAGTGTAGAAACAATGGCGGTAGGAGGTGTAGCGGTTGCGCGTAGGCCGGATAGCTTTGAAGTTTCTTATCGCTCGGTAAAAGGTGTACAGAAGGCCTGTTTTTTATCGGCCATTCTAAAGCTAGGTACGGATATAGATCAACAGGGTCAGACAAAGATCAGGAAATTATTAGCCCAGCGCGCTGCAACCCAACCGACTAATCAACCTACGTGCGGCTCTGTATTTATAAATCCTGATCAAGATTATTCTGCGCGTTTGATTGAAGCAAGTGGTTTAAAAGGTCACCGGATAGGTGGCGCAGAAGTATCTGAAAAGCATGCCAATTTTATTATTAATACTGGCACGGCAACGGCGGCTGATATTGAAGAGTTGATTAACTATATACAAGCTGAAGTGGCCAGACAGCACGGGGTGCAGTTGCAAACTGAGGTATGCATTATTGGAGAAAAGCCGGCATGAAATTAACAAGCATACAGCATGCGGCAGACTTTGGCCGGGTAGCCGTATTAATGGGCGGCACGGCGGCAGAGCGCGAGATCTCGCTGAGCAGTGGTAATGCCGTGTATCAGGCATTATTGAACAAGCAAGTAGATGTTAGCGCTGTGGATGTTAAGAGCACAGTTTTAGAGACATTAGCAGGCAGCTCATTTGATCGCGTAGTCAATATGATACACGGGCGCGGGGGCGAAGATGGAGTATTGCAAGCGGTGTTAGAAACCCTGGAAATACCTTATACCGGGAGCGGTGTGCTGGCTTCAGCTTTAAGCATGGATAAATTGCGTACCAAACTGTGCTGGCGGGGAGCTGGGCTGAGCAGTCCCGAATGGGTGTTGTTACAAAATGAGGCAGATATTCAGCGTTGTATCGATACGCTGGATTTTCCAGTAATTGTTAAACCTGCACTAGAAGGCTCTAGTCTGGGAATGAGCAAGGCGGAGACCAGAGAACAATTAATCAAGGCCTGGCTGGAAGCCGCGCAATATCAATGTGATGTCTACGCAGAGGCCTGGGTGAATGGTCAGGAATATACCGTAGGTATATTAAATGGTGAGGCATTACCTGTTATCCGGTTAGAAACCCCGCATATTTTTTATGATTATGATGCTAAATACCAGGCGAATACCACACAGTATCATTGCCCGGCCGGACTCTCTCAGGAACTGGAAACTGAGTTAGCTGAATTAGCATTACAGGCGTGTCGCGTGCTAGGCGTAACTGGGTGGGGGCGAGTTGATGTGTTTATTGATCAGCAGGGGCAGACACAACTAATTGAGGTAAATACGGTTCCGGGTATGACAGATCATAGTCTGGTTCCTATGGCGGCAAAGCAGGCGGGTTTGAGTTTTGATGATTTAGTCTGGCACATACTGGAAACTAGCTGCAAATGATAAAGACAGGCCAGCGCTTACGGTTAGCCGCATTAGTATCACGGCAGCTATTTTTATAGATGAATAAGTGGATGCACTTTAATGTTAAAACAGCAACTTAAGCACATCTTTACCCATCAATGGAAAATAGGTGCTGTGTTTATGATTATGCTCGGCATAGTTTTCAGTTGGCCGATGATACAACAGGCCATAGCAGAAGCAGTGCCGATACGTTATGTACAGGTTGAAGGGGCTTTTCAGTATATAGATAAGCAGGATATTCAGATGAAAATTAACCCACTGGTTCAGGAGGGATATTTTTCAGTGGATTTACAAGCGATTCAGCAAGCGGTAATGAGCTTACCCTGGACAGAGAGCGCGCAGGTACAAAGAATCTGGCCGGATCGGATTAAGTTAAGACTTTACGAACAGAAACCGGTGGTGCGCTGGCAGGAGCATAGCTTATTGAATGAGCGTGGCGAGGTATTTAAACCGCTGAATATTGACCGGTTTCAATCCTTGCTGGTTTTGTATGCGCCAAACACGCAACGGCAAGAATTGCTAGAGGTGATGCATGGTTTAACTGTCAGCTTGATGGATCAAGGTTTGTACCTGACAGAATTTAGAGTGAATGAACGTCAATCCTGGTTACTCAGTATGGAAAATGGCCTGGTAATACAGTTAGGCAGATTACAGCCCCTGGAAAAATTTAGCCAGCTAATGAAGGCGTTGATCGTCATGGGAGGTGAGCTGGTGAACAAAATGATTTATGTGGATATGCGCTACCCAAATGGGTATGCAGTGCGCTGGCGGGACAATGAACAAATAAACTGGTAATGAATACCTTGATTGTGGATAGATAAAGAGATTAGCTAATTCTCATATAGTTTTAAAGGCAAATGTAATGGCAAAACAAACAGAGCGTAGTGTGATTGTAGGGCTGGATATTGGAACATCCAAGGTAGCGGCAATCGTTGGCGAGACCAACGAAAACGGCGAAGTTGAGGTGATCGGTATAGGCTCTACACCATCGCGGGGCTTAAAAAAAGGAGTGGTGATTAATCTTGAGTCTACGGTAAATTCAATTAAGCGAGCGGTGGAAGAAGCTGAATTAATGGCTGGTTGTGAGATTACTTCGGTGTATGCAGGAATAGCAGGTAGCCATATTAAAAGTTTAAATTCACATGGCATAGTCGCAATCAGGGATAAGGAAGTCTCGCAATATGATATAGATCGGGTGATTGATTCTGCGCGTGCGGTTGCTATTCCGGCGGACCAAAAGATTATTCATATTCTGCCGCAAGAATTTATTATCGACTTGCAGGCAGGTATTAAAGAGCCGATCGGGATGTCTGGAATACGCCTGGAAGCAAAAGTACATATGGTAACCGGTAGCGTTAGTGCAGCACAAAATATAATCAAATGTATACGCCGCTGTGATCTGGATGTCGATGACATCGTTTTGGAGCAACTAGCATCGTGTTCTTCGGTGTTAACTGAAGATGAAAAAGAGCTAGGAGTGTGCCTGATTGATATTGGTGGCGGAACCACGGATATAGCGATATTTTCGCAAGGCGCCATAAAGCATACTGCGGTGATTCCAATTGCAGGCGACCAGGTCACTAATGATGTCGCAGTGGCTTTACGCACGCCAACGCAAAATGCAGAGCAAATAAAGTGTGAGCATGCCTGTGCATTAACTCAATTGGCGGATGCTAATGAAATGATTGAAGTGGCAAGTATAGGGGACCGGCCTTCGCGTAATATTTCCAAGCAAAATCTGGCAGAAATTATTGAGCCGCGCTATGAAGAGTTGATGTTGTTAGTGCAGGCTGAGTTACGTCGTAGTGGCTATGAAGGCTTGATTACGGCAGGCATTATATTAACGGGAGGGAGCTCGAAGGTAACCGGTTTGGTTGAGCTGGCAGAGGAAATATTTCATATGCCAGTGCGACTGGGAATACCACAGCATGTAGTGGGTTTAACGGATGTGGTGCAGAATCCAGTGCATTCAACGGGTGTCGGGTTGTTGTTGTATGGTAGAGATCATTTGGCGAGTGGAGATCATTTAGTAGAAACGGGAGAAGGGCTTTTCGCAAGAATGAAAGCCTGGGTTCAAAATAATTTTTAAATAATAACAATATTAATAATGAGGCGAGGGTTATGAAATACGAATTAATGGATTTAGGTCTGGAAAATGCGGTCATTAAAGTTATCGGAGTAGGAGGCGGTGGCGGGAATGCAGTTGACCATATGGTTGTTAGCGAGATAGAGGGAGTCGAATTTGTTTGTGCAAATACAGATGCACAGGCGTTACGCCGACTGGAAGTGGATACTGTAGTTCAGTTAGGCGCTGAATTGACTAAAGGACTAGGCGCAGGTACTAACCCGGAAGTGGGTAGAGAAGCTGCTGAAGAGAACAAGGACATAATCCGCGATGTACTGGAAGGTACGAACATGCTGTTTCTAACCGCAGGAATGGGGGGTGGAACAGGCACAGGTGCGATACCGGTTATTGCTGAAATTGCCAAAGAGTTAAATATTTTGACCGTGGCCGTGGTAACCAAGCCGTTTGATTTTGAAGGAACCAAGAAAAAACTGGTGGCAGAGGCTGGAATTGCGGAGTTAGAGCGACATGTAGACTCGCTGATTATCATTCCTAACCAGAAATTACTTCCAGTTATGGGTGCCAATGTATCCATGAATAAAGCGTTTGCAGCAGCGAATGATGTATTACTCGATGCTGTGCAGGGCATTACCGAACTAATCACGAGTCCCGGATTGATCAATGTGGATTTTGCCGATGTAAAAACGGTTATGTCCAGTATGGGTGCAGCAATTATGGGAACGGGTATAGCTAGCGGAGAAAATAGAGCGCGGGTTGCTGCTGAAAAGGCAATTGCCTGTCCATTGTTAGAAGATATCAACCTTCAGGGCGCACGTGGCATTCTAGTGAATATTTCTGCTGCAGATATGGGTATTTCAGAGTTTGATGAAGTGGGTAATATCGTGCATGCTTTTGCTTCCGATGAAGCCATTATTAAAATTGGCACAGCAATCGACGAGGACTTAGGTGATGAAATTAAAGTGACTGTGGTTGCAACAGGGGTGGGTGGTCCACAAAAAGTAGTGAATAATACTATTCGTATCGTTCCTCCTGCAACAGCAACTGGCACAGATTATTCTGGTTTTGATGCGCCGCCACAAACACGTAAAACCCCTGAAAATAAAGAAACGCGATTTGGGGTACAGCCGAAAAATAATTCAGCTGATATGGAATATCTTGATATCCCGGCTTTTTTACGCCGCCAGGCAGATTAAGCTTATTAAAATATGCAGCGCATTGACTTTATCTCAGGCGTATGCGCTTAATTACCAGCCTTAGTTTGGGGTAATACTACACCACTTATGGTTTTGCTAGAAGTAGAGGGGGATGACGGATACGCAGAAGAATGCGCCATGCCGCAGCTAAAGAGGGTGTGCTATAATGCATCAGATTTTATAGCAGACCGAATAAGCTTAGGCATAGTAAATGATTAAACAACGAACATTAAAAAATACCATTAGAGCAACAGGTGTTGGTCTGCATACAGGAAATAAAATTTACCTGACCTTACATCCGGCTGATATCAATACAGGTATTAAATTTAGACGCGTTGATTTGGACGAGCCGGTTACCATTGATGCAATTCCGCATAATGTGGGCGAAACAAACCTGTCTACAACTCTGGTAGAGGGTGATGTAAAAATATCGACTATCGAGCATCTGCTTTCTGCGATGGCTGGCCTAGGTATTGATAATGCCTTGATTGATGTGACAGCCGCAGAAGTGCCTATTATGGATGGCAGTGCCGGGCCCTTTGTGTTTTTAATTCAATCTGCTGGTGTCCGGGAACAGGATGCGCCCAAGCAATATATTAAAATCAAGCGCGAAGTTAAAGTGACGGATGGAGATAAATGGGCAGCTTTTTTGCCAATGGATGGGTTTAAGGTCACTTTTACCATAGATTTCGAACACCCGGCCTTTGCTGAAAATGTAAAAACCGCGAGCATGGATTTTTCATCAACTACCTTTGTCAGGGAAGTCAGTCGTGCACGAACCTTTGGCTTTATGAAGAATATTGAGTTTTTACGCGAAAATAACCTGGCGCTAGGTGGCAGTTTAGATAATGCAATCGTGATTGATGACGATAAAATTCTCAATGAAGGTGGTCTGCGTTATGCCGATGAATTTGTTAAGCACAAAATGCTAGATGCTATTGGTGATTTATATTTATTAGGCCACAGCTTGATTGGTGAGTATCAAGGCTATAAATCTGGTCATGGCCTAAATAATAAGCTATTACGAGTGCTAATGGCTGATACGGATGCATGGGAAAAAGTGAGCTTTGAAAATGATGAAGATGCCCCTATTCCTTTTATGCGCTCTGCTGAAAGTCGTGCTGGTGAATAAGGCATAGCTGAAGTTTCCCAATTATTGAGTAGCTGAAATACACAATGCTGGTGTATCGAGGTTTATTTTAGGTGGTTTTGCCATGTTTATAGCAAACCCCTACTTAATTCCCCTTAGGCAATAGCATTTGAACCGAATGAAAAGACTATTTTTTTCATATAGTTGTAGCATAGTTTCAATTTTACCATAAATAATTGTTGGGAAACTTCAGTAAGGCATAGTTAACGGGCGTAGAACGGACTTTAGTCCGCTAGTTTGTAAGCCCTAGGAGTTCTAGAGCTGTTGATTGATGAGCTGTTTAATATGTCACTCTCCCTATCTCCACCATGCTTACCTCACGTGTCTTAAAGCCCGTTTCAAGCTCAATTTTCGCATGAAAATTATCCACGCCTAAAACTTCATCTCTATTAATAGGCCGTGTTATTAACTCTAATTCATATTTCTGCAAGGGACTAGTAAATAGTTCTTTATAGGACAATCTTCGGTATGATCCAATACGGGATAATTGATTATATATTACATGCTCACGAATGAGGCCATCCATTTTCCCTGGTGTATTATGATTCCTTGATTTTTCCTGGATTGCCCGATGCCCTCTGAGAGAAGGTTAGTGTGAGGGAGCTTGAACAGTTAGCATTCAATATATTCTGCTCTTTTGATCCCATTAAAGATGGGGGGCAGAACACAATGCTGTATATCTGGTAGTATTATTTACACTGTAATATGTACAGATGTGAATCATTCGCCATTTCCCAAACTTCGTCTGTTTCATGTCAGCGAATATTACATTACTACATTATCTTTTTTACCAGCAATGGACGTTAGCTAGTAGTTGTTGATGCCAATTTTAACTCTAGGCAGCATCAGTGTTCCCCTATCAATTGAGGCGGTAAAACTAACCTCGCCACAAGAGAGCTCATAAAGCACTGTAAAGACATTCCTGTTATTATTGTGTTTTGAACTGCCCGAATGGTATACGAGCTGATACGAGATATTCTTGCCTGGAAAAATAATGGATTCACAAAACGATCTCGTTTTTGAGCCTGTTGCTGCCTTATCTCCAGAGCCTCGCTATATTTTTTATCCGATGGATGAATCAATTCTGGCTGTTGTGTTTTTGAAATCTCTTCAAACACGCGCATTAAATTATAGCTCATTGCAGTCAGGCGCATTTGATTTTCAAGTGAGCGGGTATTGGAAGGCCAAGCTTTAGTTTCCTTGAAATTACTTTTAGTGTTATTGAATGTCTTTTCAATCGTCCATCGCTTGAAATACAGCATGGCAATGGTTCCAGGGTTAATAGTCATTGGCAAGGTTGTCACAAACCGGTGAAGTTTTCCGGTTTCTGGATCACGGTAATCCACCACGTTAAATTTGATGCCCCTGTTTTCGTACACACTGTATGCTTCAACCCTGTATTGATCTCATGCTGGGAGTCAAAAGGGATAGACTCAACCAGAGTCGCAATTGAATTTTCTTTTAGCATTGAAATCATGTAATTAGCATGTCGTTTCTGCCGATCCCACCAGACAAAGTCGGTGACGGCTTTATCGTAGACATAGAGATGTTTCTGAGAGCTGTTATTTCCCTCGCTGAAAATCATGGAAACTGAGCTTAGCGAAGTGGTGATTTTTAGTCCCTGATAGGCGACAGGGCAATTCGCTGATTCGACGTGTGCTAGCAGCACGCGAGAGGAGCAAGAATTGCATTCCGAATAGCCGTCCAGCCAGTGAGGTAGTAATGACGAAGCGGCTTTTGTGCGTAGTCGTTGCGGACGCAGGGCGTTCAGGGCATCTCCCATCCGCTGCGTAGGTGAACGGATTATGGCGACAGGAGCCCCGGAATTTCGTGAGGTAGCATGGCGCGCCTGCTCGAAGGACTTTTTTATTCGCCTTACAATCGCTTAAAACAAGGAAAATTCGGGATTTAAAACCCATGAGATAATAAGCCTGTCCTTAAAGCAATACAGGTTACCTTTTGAAAATAGACTTCATCGATGTTGATTCCGCAATCAGTCATGCCAAACAGTTACTTGAAACTGAGCGTGATATATCGCCTGCGCTAAAATCAGCACTGGAAGTGATTCTATTATTAGTCACGGTATTACTCAATCGAGTGACACTGAACAGCAAAAATAGCAGTAAACCACCTGCAAGTGATCCCAACCGTAAAAAAGGGAATCGAAAAAAATCAGATAAGCCTTCTGGCGGACAAAAATCGCATGTCGGCACGACACTTCAAAAAATAGATGACTCGGATGAAATCGAGATCATTACCATTGATCGCCGTACCTTGCCAAAAGGGCGATACACGGCAGATGGCTTTGAAACACGCCAGGTATTCGATATTGATATCTCAAGGGTAGTGACAGAATACCAGGCGCAACGGTTGATAAATGGAAAAGGTCAGTGTTTTATCGCTCCTTTTCCAGATGAGGTTACTAAGGCTGCGCAATATGGTAATGGGATAAAAGCCCATGTGGTTTATCTTTCGCAATATCAGTTATTGCCCTACAACCGAATACAGGAGTATTTCGCTGATCAATTAGGTATGCCGATTAGTGAAGGCTCTATCTATAATTTCAATGAACTGGCCTATGAGAAGTTGGCTGGGTTTGAAACTATCAGTAAAGAACACTTAGTCGAATCAGCGTGCATTCATGCGGATGAAACAGGCATTAATATTAATGGTAAGCGCCATTGGCTACATGGGCCTCCAATGTTCAGTGGACACACTTCTTTCCCCATGCCAAACGTGGCACAGAGGCAATGAATGACATTGGTATTTTACCCCATTTTCATGGGATTTTATGTCATGATCATTGGAAGCCCTACTATAAATATGATTGTACTCATTCGCTTTGTAATGCACATCATTTGAGGGAATTAACGCGCGCCTGGGAGCAGGATAAACAGGAGTGGGCGCTTGAAATGAAACGACTACTTGAAAAAATGAATGATGCCGTCAATGAAGCAGGTGGCATGCTACTACATAAAGAAGCAGAAAAATGGAAGGTACAATACAGAGAATTACTTGGCAAAGCGGAGATCGAATGCCCACCACCCGATAAGCCTAAAGAAGTAAAACGGGAGCGAATAAAACGCAGTAAAGCTAGAAACTTACTGGAAAGGCTGATTAATTATGAAGAGGATGTCTTGCGCTTCATGACAAATACCTGGGTGCCATTTACCAATAATGCCGCAGAAAATTCGATTCGGATGACCAAGGTTCAACAGAAAATATCCGGCTGCTTTCGTAGTACCAAGGGTGCAGAGATATTTTGTCGTGTCAGAGGGTATTTATCAACGTGCCGTAAACAAGGTCTAAGTGCAACTCAGGCAATGACCTTGGTCTTTGAGGGAAAGTTACCTGAATTTGCTTTATAATTTCATTGAACTACTCAGCTTCGCTGAGTAGTTACGATGGAATATCATGTTTATTCACCTAATGATTCTGGTGGAAGTTATCTTGTTGAAGGTGACTGTAGGCAAGTCAGGCCTGATATTTTAATTTCAAAAGATGGGGTTATTATTGCAATTTTAGATGCTAAGTATAAATGGTATAAAAAAATAGGGAAGCATGCAGATAAAAATAACTCTGTAAGTCGAGATGATTTATATCAAATGATTACTTACCTTTATCGCTATGCTGAACCTGATAAAAAAGTTGTTGGACTTTTTATATCGCCAGTAAAGAATTTTTCTGAATCTCCTGATTCGGATGTAAAATCTTTGAATAACCATGAAAACCATAAAATAGGGGTTATAAATTTAGATATTGAACAGTTTAATACAAGCGGCGATGACAATAAAACTCCATTTTCACTAAAAACAATACAGGAAGAGGAAGTCAG
The DNA here is from genome assembly GCF_019721995.1 of Bathymodiolus japonicus methanotrophic gill symbiont. Taxonomy (GTDB): domain Bacteria; phylum Pseudomonadota; class Gammaproteobacteria; order Methylococcales; family Methylomonadaceae; genus Methyloprofundus. Next base: position 178,688 of record NZ_BLYC01000004.1, read on the forward strand.
ATTTATTGATAATATAAAAAAATACTTGATAATCTTAAATGAGCTTAACCCATCTTCGTCACTATTGATGATGTGGTTGTTATAAATCAATTGGTTGAAATTTTAAAAAGTAGCCAGTTGGCACTACAGATTTTGTGTTTTTGTATAAAACGTTGGATTTTTTAGAGTATTTTTGTCGCATGTAAATTACACTCAAATAATGATGATTTTTTTGACAAAAGTCAATGAATTTATCGACAAAAATAATATAACAGGCGCGCCATGCTACCTCACGAAATTCCGGGACTCCTGTCGCCGTAATTCGTTCACCTACGCAGCGAATAGGAGATGCTCCAGCCGCCCTGCGTCCGCCACAGACTGAGCACAAAGCAGCTCAGTCATGGCGACCACAAATGGCTCTACGGCTATTCGGGATAAAATTTTAGCCTCCCTCGCTGAAAATCAGGGAAACGTAGCCTAAGCGAAGTGAAGATTTTTAGTCCGCGATAGCCGTAGGGCCGTTGTTTTGTCGGAGTCTGAGCGTTAGCGAAGGTGGAGACAAAATAAAAGGCCATCCGACACGGCGTCAAGTCATTTGGAGCCTATGTTCCGACCCCTTGTTGGGTCGGGACGAGGTGACGAGGACGAATCGGGGCCGCCGGAGGCATAAGTGGTCGCGTTAAGTTTTTGCTGCTTGCTTGGGCTGGGATGCCCAAAACAAGCTTTCGCAAAAATAGCGACTCCCCGCTGGGATTTACATAAATTCCCTGATGGTGTTATGCAAGCATTACAACGCCCAAGTGGCGATGGTTACTCCAAAGACGTAGAGTTTTCTCTGAAAGTACAACAAATGAAAAATCAGAATGCTCAAGCCCAAGCAGCCGCAAATGCATGGAGCGATCTTAATAAGGCAATAAAAGGTGCTACACCTAAGTCAACCTACACTAATTGTTACAATACATTTGGTGGCGTAAACTGTAATTCAACTACTTATCGAAGTAGCTATATGTGCATTTCTGTAGAAGAGTGGCGATTTATTAATTCCTTTGCCCCATGGCTTTCAGTTATTGGAACATTGTTAGCAGTTTGTGCGTCGCTATATATTTCATACTCCACAAGAAAAATAGCACTAAGCATTTCTTCTGGGGTTGTCGTTTTTAATGAAAATGGAGTGGATGAAGAGTTTTAATAAAAGATGTCACCAACACTGGGTACAGAACAGTATTTTTAAATAGTCTTATCTGTATTTCATTTCACTCGATGTTCACGTTTTTCCATCCCATTGCCATCAAACTCTTACCTTCACCCAGCAGAACAATACTTTAATGATGCTGTTGGCCCTAAGCGCCCTAAATCTCTGCCAATCATATGTTTTCCTGATGGCATCAGTTGAAACACATCCTTTATTAATTCACCTAACTCTTTCAGCTTATCACCAGGATCTGGAAACTCTAGCAATGACGTGATGAACTCAAGCAGTACATCCATTTGAGACTTGCGCTGTAAGCTTCCTACGGTCGCTGAAAATCATGGAAACGTAGCTTAGCGAAGTGGTGATTTTTAGTCCCTGATAGGCGACAGGGCAATTCGCTGATTCGACGTGTGCTAGCAGCACGCGAGAGGAGCAAGAATTGCATTCCGAATAGCCGTCCAGCCAGTGAGGTAGTAATGACGAAGCGGCTTTTGTGCGTAGTCGTTGCGGACGCAGGGCGTTCAGGGCATCTCCCATCCGCTGCGTAGGTGAACGAATTATGGCGACAGGAGTCCCGGAATTTCGTGAGGTAGCATGGCGCGCCTGATACGCAGGTAGTTTGCTTTCAATGCGGGCTATTTGCTCTGGGTGAAGGAGAAGGCAATGGTCAAACAAAAGACTCAGAATCAGGCCGCGGCTTGATCCCTCTTCATCTAATTGTTTGGCCTCACGCCCCCATCCTTCATAAAGCTTCCAGTCCTCAAAGAAAACCTCAATCAGCCATCTCAACGTATAGGCTTGAATAATATCTTGTGTGCGCCAAGTCAGGTCTGTCGCCACTAAATAGCGATAGTCGTTTTCACCGTCATATTTTAAGGCAATGACAAAGCGTTTTTTACTGTGAGAACTCACCTTTAATCGTGCACTGCTGACAGTCACTTTAATCTCTTTTCCGCCACGTACACGTATTATCTGATCAATGCCTTTGTTAATCGAATTAAAGTAGCTCTCGACTGACCTTATTCTACCTCTATATTCAATATTTTGGTTTTTACGTAATTGGCTAATCACCTGCGAGCCTCCAGATTCTTTAGCGGCTTCGTCCATAAAGGCTTTTTCACCATACAGCGCATCAAGCCAGTACGCCTTTAATTTTAATCAGGCTATGCGCAACTTTAAACTCTTTTAATAAGCCTAATGCAATCTCTGTTTTGGTCGGGTAGGCACTGTCACGTTCAGGCTTAATAGGCCGATCTTTTTTTGCTATACCGCTCTTTTTCAACCGTTTATCTTCTTTATCCCACTGCTTTAAGGCTGGATCCAGCATATAAAAGAAAAAACCGACAGGCACTGTAATGGATGAGGTAACTAGCAGCAATAATACTATCGTTTGTCCATTAACATACCCGCCGGAGCCTTTGTGTTTCTGCTTGTAAACCTTATAAATACGTTTTGTAGACTTAGATCGTGCTCGGTCTGATTCATCAAAGGCCAACACACCTTCAGTAATGCCATAACGTTTTAAAATTAAGACCACACTCACCCGTAGCAACCAGTCCCAGGGTATACTTGCTTTACGAAACACCCAGGATAATGCGGCTACTTTGCAATCTCCAAGGCTTGATCGCTCAAACTTAGCCCAGCAAACAGAGTTCATTAGCAGTATGCCCGTTAAACAAGTGCCCAACCAAGCGGCTTGAATCCGTGTCAAAGCGGCTCCGGGTTTTAGCTGATTGAGCGCACCATTTAAATCGTCAATATAGCTTTGGATAAAGGTGGCTGGGGCATTCATTAACATGGGCTTACACCGATAAAATTACAACAACCTCAGAATACCTGACTTTACCTTCTCAATATCAAAAACTTGAACATCGAGTTTCAGGTAGGTTTATTTAAAAACTGAAGTTTCCCAATTATTGAGTAGCTGAAATACACAATGCTGGTGTATCGAGGTTTATTTTAGGTGGTTTTGCCATGTTTATAGCAAACCCCTACTTAATTCCCCTTAGGCAATAGCATTTGAAACGAATGAAAAGACTATTTTTTCATATAGTTGTAGCATAGTTTCAATTTTACCATAAATAATTATTGGGAAACTTCAGTTTAAAAAAAACTAATATTGGCATAGGCATAAATATATTGATAGCCATAAATCATCTAGCTTTCCATGTAAGCTGGGTGAAAACGAAACCGCTAATCTATTCGTTAAAATAAATGTAACTACTCAGCGAAGCTGAGTAGTTACAAATTAATATTGTTATCGCAAACATGCTGGGAGCGCGGATAAGAAAAGTGCCTGCGAGTGATTTATTGTTGATCAACCCCGCTACTGTGCTGCAAGACGGTTACGTTATTTTTAAGACGAAGGAGACGGGGTATTTTCTGGTTGCGGATAAGTGAAAATATAAGCTTCAAAAGATCTATAAGGCGTAGGACGTGGCTTTAGCCCGAAGGTATCGCACTATCAGCGGGCTAAAGCCACGCTCTACAGTTTGTTGGGTGGTATCTGGCAGACATAAAAAAAGCCCATCATTGATGGGCTTTTTTGTATTGCTAAAGTGAAGAAAATCCTAGTTCTTAGCTTTATCAACAATCTGATTCGCTACGATCCATGGCATCATGGCGCGAAGTTTTGCGCCGGTGACTTCAATTGGATGCTCGGCATTTAAACGGCGCTTAGCGGTCATTTCCGGGTAATTAGTCATTCCTTCCATGATAAATTTCTTCGCGTATTCACCCGTCTGGATGTTTTTCAATGCTTCGCGCATGGCCGCACGGCTTTCTTCGTTAATAACTTTAGGGCCAGTCACATATTCGCCATACTCGGCATTATTAGAAATTGAGTAGTTCATGTTCGCAATACCACCTTCGAACATTAAATCAACGATCAATTTTAATTCGTGCAAGCACTCAAAATAAGCCATTTCTGGTTCGTAACCCGCTTCAACTAATACTTCAAAGCCCATTTTGACTAAGTCAACGGCACCACCACACAATACCGCTTGTTCACCGAATAAATCAGTTTCAGTTTCATCGCGGAAAGTTGTTTCGATAATGCCCGAACGACCGCCACCGATAGCAGAAGCATAAGATAGGCAAATGGCCTTTGCTGTGCCTGATGCGTCTTGATGGATAGCAATTAAATCAGGGATGCCACCGCCACGAGTGAATTCAGAGCGTACGGTATGGCCAGGCGCTTTAGGCGCGATCATGATGACGTCTAAATCGGCACGCGGTACAACCTGGTTATAAAGAATCGCAAAGCCGTGTGCGAAAGCTAAAGCTGCGCCTTGCTTGATATTAGGCTCAATCTCTTCTTTATAAAGTTGTGACTGGAATTCATCTGGCGTTAATAGCATAACAATATCTGCACTAGCAACTGCATCGTCAACATTGGCAACCTTCAGGCCGCAAGCTTCTGCTTTGGCAACTGAACTAGAGCCGGGGCGTAAGCCAACAACCACATCAACACCTGAGTCTTTCAGGTTGTTAGCATGGGCGTGTCCTTGTGAGCCGTAGCCAATAATAGCGACTTTTTTACCTTTAATAATTGAAAGGTCGGCATCTTTATCGTAATAAACTTGCATTTTTTTTCCTGTGTAATATTTAAATGTGTACTTTGAGGGCACTTCTTTTAATTCTGTCTGAGCAGGTATGCGTTTAAAATGTTTGAGAACAAGGCGAAGATCGCAGTTAATAGCAAGCTATTAACAAGTTTTTACGCTGCTATCGAATATTTTAAATAGTTAGATGCCAGTCATGAATTTATAGAGGTCCCCCTTTATAAATGTAAACCATTTTCACCGCGTGACACGGCGGTCGGGCCAGAGCGCACGGTTTCAATAATACTGTCAGCATTGAGAGCAGCGACAAAGGCATCCAGCTTATCTGATGCGCCGGTCATCTCGATGACATAGCTATTGCAAGTGACATCAATGATTTTGCCGCGAAAAATATCCGCTAGCCGGTTAATCTCTCCACGTGTTTCGTCGCTGGTTTTAACTTTAACCAGCATTAGTTCGCGTTCTACATGTGATGCTTCGGCTAAATCAATCAGCTTGACAATATCAATCAATTTATTTAGTTGCTTGGTAATCTGCTCGATAATATCTTCACTGCCACGGGTAACCAGGGTCATGCGCGACAAACTAGCATCTTCGGTAGGCGCAACAGTGAGTGACTCGATATTATAGCCACGCGCGGAAAACAGACCTGCAACCCGCGATAAAGCACCTGCTTCGTTCTCGATAAGAATAGAAATAATATGTCTCATTATGCTAGCTCTCTATCGATAGGTGTGCCTGGTGCAATCCGTAAAGTCATTTCCTGATGACCTTTTCCCGCTTCAATCATAGGGTAAACGTTTTCTGTTCTGTCAGTGATAAAATCAATAAACACGGTGCGGTCTTTCATGGCAAATGCTTTTTCCAGGGCCGGCATAACGTCCTCTGGTTTTTCTACACGTATGCCCACATGACCATAAGCCTCAGCTAAAGCGACAAAATCAGGAATGGTATCCATGTATGAATGTGAATAGCGGCTTTCATACGAAAACTCTTGCCATTGACGCACCATACCCATATAGCGATTATTTAAGTTAATAATCTTAACTGGCGTTTTATATTGCAGGGCAGTAGCTAACTCCTGTATGCACATCTGTATGCTGGCCTCGCCGGTAATACAGGCAACATCAGCCTCGGGATGTGCCAGTTTTACACCAATCGCTGCTGGTAGGCCAAAGCCCATGGTGCCCAGTCCACCCGAATTAATCCAGCGGCGCGGCTTATCAAAATGATAAAATTGTGCGGCGAACATCTGGTGCTGACCAACATCAGAAGTAATATAGGCTTCACCTTTGGTTATTTGATACAGTTGCTCCACCACTGCCTGCGGCTTGATCAAATTACTATCACGATCAAATTCTAGAGACTTGGCATCGCGCCATTGTTCAATCCGGCTCCACCATGCTGCCAGCGCTTTTTTAGATGGCTTCTTTTTATGCTCTTTTAAGATGTCTAGCATTTGCTTCAGTACTAATTTAACATCGCCAACAATCGGCACATCGACCTTTACTGTTTTGGAAATAGACGCGGGGTCTATATCAATATGAATAATAGTCGCATGTGGACAAAATTCAGTAAGTTTACCGGTGACACGATCATCAAAGCGCACGCCGATAGCGATAATAACATCACTTTCGTGCATGCCAAGATTCGCCTCATAAGTGCCGTGCATGCCGAGCATGCCGACAAACTGCTTATCAGTTGCCGGATAAGCGCCTAGCCCCATTAAAGTATTGGTAATGGGAAAATTAAGCAATCGTGTTAGTTCAGTGAGTTCCTTACTCGCATTGCCTAAGACCACGCCACCACCTGAATAAATCATTGGGCGCTGCGCATTTAATAATAGCTCAGCGGCTTTCTTGATTTGTCCCGGGTGCCCTTTTGTTGCGGGGCTATAAGAGCGAAGCTTGATTTTTTTAGGGTACTTATAAGGTACTTTTATGTTTGGGTCAGTGATGTCCTTAGGGATATCAATAACTACTGGGCCTGGGCGACCTGTGGTTGCAACATAAAAAGCCTTTTTCATGGTTGCGGCAATATAGTTAACATCTTTAACTAAAAAGTTATGTTTAACGCAAGGACGGGTTATACCCACCATATCGACTTCCTGAAACGCATCACTACCAATGACTGCGGTAGAAACCTGGCCGGAAATAACCACCATCGGAATAGAATCCATATATGCAGTCGCAATACCGGTGACTGCATTCGTTGCGCCAGGACCAGAAGTCACCAGTACAACACCTGGTTTTCCGGTCGAACGCGCATAAGCATCAGCAGCATGAGTCGCTGCCTGTTCATGTCTGACTAAAATATGTTTTACATCTGTTTGATGAAAGATTGCATCATATAAATGTAATACTGCGCCGCCAGGATAACCAAAAAGATATTCTACACCTTCATCTTTTAGGCACTGAACGACTATCTGTCCGCCACTGAGTTCCACTTCTTATATACCCTCTTAAAACACTTAGCTATACTTGATAGTCAGAGCAGTAAGTCATAATAACTGACTTTTGCAACTAGCCTAGGTATAGCTGAAATTAAACCTGAATTGAAAAAGCACATTATTATGGGCTTGTTTCTGCACTTAGTTTATAAAAAATCTATCCAAAATAGCTGAAAATAAGCGTTTGGTCAAGAACTAAGATTTGATCTTCCCCAAATTACACGCGACAGCACTAATGTAGAGCGTAATTTTAGCCCGAAATGCATTGTCATGGGTGCTTTTTCAGGAATGATTTGGTATTTCGAACGATTATTTCTTAAATCATCTTCAGGGCGTAAACGCTACAATGTTCTCGGTGCTTATAGCAACAGAGATACCAGTCTTATTACAATCACAAATGAAGACTATATCAATTCAGATACTATTGTTAAATTATTAATCAGGATTAATAGTGCTCATTCTGACTCAAAAGTAACTTTAGTGATGGATAATGCACGCTATCAGCGTTGCAATAAAACGATGGATAAAGCAAAAGAACGTGGCATTCATTTACTTTTTTTACCCCCTTATTCACCGAATTTAGACTTGATTGAACGCTTGTGGAAATTTACAAAAAAGAAGTGGCTCTATAATAAACTGAAGTTTCCCAATTATTGAGTAGCTGAAATACACAATACTGGTGTATCGAGGTTTATTTTAGGTGGTTTTGCCATGTTTATAGCAAACCCCTACTTAATTCCCCTTAGGCAATAGCATTTGAAACGAATGAAAAGACTATTTTTTCATATAGTTGTAGCATAGTTTCAATTTTACCATAAATAATTATTGGGAAACTTCAGTAATAAACTTCAGTTACTTTAATTATATAGGAGGTGACGATGGAAACCAGCATTATCAAACAAAATCGTATTGGAGCTCGTGTGCCTCATGAGGTGTATAAAACATTGTGCCGCGCTGCCGAGTTAACGGGGGCGACAGTTAATCAATTTCTAGTGCAGTCGGCACTGAAAGAAGCTCAGGCTGTTATAGAGCAAGAAGAAATAATTCGTTTATCCCCGCGAGACTGGGACTGGCTTCTTGATTTGATGGATAAGCCGCCTAAACCCAATGCAAAGCTAGCAACGGCCATGCAACATTATCAAAACTCCCAGCGAGACGATGCAAATAATTCCTTTGACTGGAATCCATGACCGACTAGAGTTTGACTCTGGTCGCGAGGATTTAAATAGCTGGTTACAACGAGTTGCACGGCAGCACCAGGAAAAGGGCTTATCAAAGACCTTCGTAGCGACCCACGAAGATATACCGAATCGTATCTACGGGCTACTATGCATTAACACTTGCCGAGGTTGAGAACCGTCATTTACCAGAAGCTAGGCGCAAGAAGTTGCCACGCAGGATTCCGGGTGTGCGTCTGGGACGCCTGGCCGTTCATAAACAACATCATGGTCATCAGTCTTCCCATTGAAAGAAGAAGTACCTAAACAAAGCAGCCTATAACCTACCTGAAGGTAGCACCACTCGAATATTTCCATTATTTCCATCTTTTTGATTTTAATCACTTATAACAGCAAATAGACACTCTGTAGGCACCGTAAAAAAACAACAAATAATTTCAAATAAAGCTTGCAATTGCCGAAGAAATTTTCTAAAAATTTCCGTTTTAATCACCTCATAAACGGATATCACCCATGCTTAAAGACCTACCACTCTCTGAACATATTCACCAACACTGCAATGAAAGTATGGAACGTGCCCTGTTAGCAGAGCGTCATCCTTTGTGGGCTCGTTCATGCCCAGAGTTGAAGGATATCGACTTTATTCGCCTTGGGTTATTACGCTGTATCAGTGTAGTCGATAGTGGTCGCCATTTCCCCCAAACCAATGAACAGATTTATGGCCAGCTGCTTCCCCACTCAACGTATTTTAAATCACTGAAGTCGCATAGACGAACAAGTATGCTTGAGGCATTTGAACAGCAGAGCTATCATCTTCACGCTGAAACACTTCTATCACTCGATGTTCAAGTTTTTGATATTGAGAAGGTAAAATCAGGTATTCTGAGGTTGTTGTAATTTTATCGGTGTAATCCCATGTTAATGAATGCCCCAGCCACCTTTATCCAAAGCTATATTGACGATTTAAATGATGCGCTCAATCAGCTAAAACCCGGAGCCGCTTTGACACGGATTCAAGCCGCTTGGTTGGGCACTTGTTTAACGTGCATACTGCTAATGAACTCTGTTTGCTGGGCTAAGTTTGAGCGAGCAAGCCTTGGAGATTGCAAAGTAGCCGCATTATCCTGGGTGTTTCGTAAAGCAAGTATACCCTGGGACTGGTTGCTACGGGTGAGTGTGGTCTTAATTTTAAAACGTTATGGCATTACTGAAGGTGTGTTGGCCTTTGATGAATCAGACCGAGCACGATCTAAGTCTACAAAACGTATTTATAAGGTTTACAAGCAGAAACACAAAGGCTCCGGCGGGTATGTTAATGGACAAACGATAGTATTATTGCTGCTAGTTACCTCATCCATTACAGTGCCTGTCGGTTTTTTCTTTTATATGCCGGATCCAGCCTTAAAGCAGTGGGATAAAGAAGATAAACGGTTGAAAAAGAGCGGTATAGCAAAAAAAGATCGGCCTATTAAGCCTGAACGTGACAGTGCCTACCCGACCAAAACAGAGATTGCATTAGGCTTATTAAAAGAGTTTAAAGTTGCGCATAGCCTGATTAAAATTAAAGGCGTACTGGCTTGATGCGCTGTATGGTGAAAAAGCCTTTATGGACGAAGCCGCTAAAGAATCTGGAGGCTCGCAGGTGATTAGCCAATTACGTAAAAACCAAAATATTGAATATAGAGGTAGAATAAGGTCAGTCGAGAGCTACCGCTGAAAATCATGGAAACGGAGCTTAGCGAAGTGGTGATTTTTAGTCCCTGATAGGCGACAGGGCAATTTGCTGATTCGACGTGTGCTAGCAGCACGCGAGAGGAGCAAGAATTGCATTCCGAATAGCCGTCCAGCCAGTGAGGTAGTAATGACGAAGCGGCTTTTGTGCGTAGTCGTTGCGGACGCAGGGCGTTCAGGGCATCTCCCATCCGCTGCGTAGGTGAACGAATTATGGCGACAGGAGTCCCGGAATTTCGTGAGGTAGCATGGCGCGCCTGTTTAATTCGATTAACAAAGGCATTGATCAGATAATACGTGTACGTGGCGGAAAAGAGATTAAAGTGACTGTCAGCAGTGCACGATTAAAGGTGAGTTCACACAGTAAAAAACGCTTTGTCATTGCCTTAAAATATGACGGTGAAAACGACTATCGCTATTTAGTGGCGACAGACCTGACTTGGCGCACACAAGATATTATTCAAGCCTATACGTTGAGATGGCTGATTGAGGTTTTCTTTGAGGACTGGAACCTTTATGAAGGATGGGGGCGTGAGGCCAAACAATTAGATGAAGAGGGATCAAGCCGTGGCCTGATTCTGAGTCTTTTGTTTGACCATTGCCTTCTCCTTCACCCAGAGCAAATAGCCCGCATTGAAAGCAAACTACCTGCGTATACCGTAGGAAGCTTACAGCGCACGCTGTCAGCCCCGGACGGGCTGATAGTCTCCAGAAGGCGCAGGGAAATTTGCCAATCCGAAGTGCGCGATAGCGCGCGAGGGAGGCTAAAATTTTATCCCGAATAGCCGTAGAGCCATTTGTGGTAGCCATGACTGAGCTGCTTTGTGCTCAGTCTGTGGCGGACGCAGGGCGGCTGGAGCATCTCCTATTCGCTGCGTAGGTGAACGAATTACGGCGACAGGAGTCCCGGAATTTCGTGAGGTAGCATGGCGCGCCTGAGTCTCAAATGGATGTACTGCTTGAGTTCATCACGTCATTGCTAGAGTTTCCAGATCCTGGTGATAAGCTGAAAGAGTTAGGTGAATTAATAAAGGATGTGTTTCAACTGATGCCATCAGGAAAACATATGATTGGCAGAGATTTAGGGCGCTTAGCCTATCTTCGTCACTTTTATCTCTTCAAGTCATTGATTTATAATTCGCATTAAAAATTCATCGTAAAAATCCCTTTAGAATCAATGGTGTTTTTTTTGAGGGTCTCTGTAGTGCCATCTTAACTTGCTCTGACCCTTGATTTTCCCTGATTTTTCACCGATGCTAGTGGTATGTATATTCGAAGAACCAAAACAAAAAGCCTTGAAGACGGCTCAGCTTATTTCACTTACCGCATTGTAGAATCTGTGCGTATAGGAAAACAAGTCAAGCAACGTACATTGCTCAATATAGGTGCGGACGTTACGATTGATAAAAAGTACTGGCCCTTGCTGACGGCCAGAATCGAACAATTACAGCAAGGTTTGGAACCACATCAGGAAGAGCTATTCAATTTAGCCGATGATTTAAATCAACTTCTGGAAGCAACAGCCCAGCGCTATAGCTCACTGATGACTGCAAAACTGTCACAACCGCTAGATTCAAAAACAACAACGCGAGATTTTCATCATGTCGATATTAATCATGTCGAAGCCATTAATGCCCGTAGTATTGGTGTTGAAACCCTGGCACTGCATGCCGCACAGCAGTTACAGCTAGACGAAAAACTCATGGCGCTGGGCTTTAATAAAGTAGATACGGCGACGGCCCTGGGCACTATCATAGGACGTATGGTTTCACCCGGCAGTGAACTGCAAACACATGACTGGTTGCAAAATCGAACAGGCCTGGGCGAATTACTGGGTCATGACTACGGTAACACCAGCCTGACGCGATTATATACAGTCAGTGACAAGCTACTCAAACGTCAGGCAACTCTTGAATATTTTCTGGCTGACCGAGAGCAGACGTTGTTCAATTTAAACCGCAAGATTGTATTGTACGATCTGACCAATACTTATTTTGAAGGCCAGTGCGCCCGAAACCCGAAAGCGAAATTCGGTCGCTCTAAAGAGAAACGCACTGATTGCCCGTTGGTTACTCTGGGGCTGGTTCTGGATGGTGACGGCTTTCCATTGAGTAGTCAGGTTTTTCCCGGCAACGCCAGTGAGCCCGCGACCTTGAAACTGATGCTTGACGAACTGCGAGACAAGGATCCCTTTCATCAAATAAAGCCGGTGGTTATCATGGATGCCGGCATTGCCAGCGCTGACAATATTGTCTGGTTAATCGAACAAGATTATCATTATCTCGTTGTCAGTCGAGAACAACATGTAAAAAACCCAAGAGATCAGAAAACTCCGGTAGCGGTCAGGGATACCCGGGACAGCAATGTTGTTGTTTATCGTGAAGTTGATCAAGAAACCGAGGAAACCCGACTCTATTGTCATTCAGAACAAAAAGCAAAAAAAGAACAAGGTATCCGTAATCGCTTCCATGCTCGTCTGGAAGAGGCCCTGGAAAAACTGCACACAGGTCTGAGCAAAAAAGGCACCCTTAAAAAATACGACAAAATACTGGAACGTATCGGACGACTACGTGAAAAACATAGCCGTGTTGCTGCAGATTACACCATTAACGTTATCGCGGATGACAAAAAAAACAAAGCCATCGGTATAGAATGGCAACGTAAACCTGAAAGTGACCAAAAAGATAAGCACTGTGGTGTTTACTGCCTAAGAACGAATATCCCTGACTGGTCGGAAGAACAGTTATGGCTAACCTATACCATGCTGACTGAGATTGAAGCGACCTTTAGAAGCCTGAAAACCGAGCTAGGCTTGCGCCCTGTCTATCACAAAAAAGAAGAGCGGGTTACCGGACACCTATTCATCACATTATTAGCTTACCACCTGGTACATGTACTGCGTTATCAACTTAGATTTCAGGACATCCATCTAAGCTGGGAAAGCATTCGCAACAGGATGTCGACCCAGCAACGCATGACCATTACTTTACCCACGGATAACGATACAATCATTCACCTGCGAACCACAAGCAAAGCAGAAACCAGACAAAAACAAATATACACTGCGTTGAATATTAACCCCGACCCGATTGGAAAAGTTAAAACGATCGTTGATATGAAACCTGTAGTGCCAACTGGGGCCGATTGAAAAATTTAACTCATTGAAATAATGGGAAATTGACTGTATATGTCACGAAGATAGGTTAGGGCCAACACCATCATTAAAGTATTGTTCTGCTGGGTGAAGGTAAGAGTTTGATGGCAATGGGATGGAAAAACTTGAACATCGAGTATCACAAGGCATTGATTATCTTAAAGCATTCCCGGAACTTGACGAATACACCATAGAAGCAGCGGATGGACATTTTATTGATCATGCCTGCCATACTGAAAAAAACAGCAAGGGGAAAGTTTATGCGGCCGGGGGGATTTACGCGTTGAATCTCAGAAGTGGGTTGCTCAGATTTCTTTGTCTGGTGACAAACGGAACTCAGAGGCATCAAGAAATACCTGTGTTACGAGATCATATTGAAAAGCAAAACAAGGGAAATAACAGCTCTCAGAAACATCTCTATGTCTACGATAAAGCCGTCACCGACTTTGTCTGGTGGGATCGGCAGAAACGACATGCTAATTACATGATTTCAATGCTAAAAGAAAATTCAATTGCGACTCTGGTTGAGTCTATCCCTTTTGACTCCCAGCATGAGATCAATACAGGAGTTGAAGCATACAGTGTGTACGAAAACAAGGGCATCAAATTTAACGTGGTGGATTACCGTGATCCACAAACCGGAAAACTTCACCGGTTTGTGACAACCTTGCCAATGACTATTAACCCTGGAACCATTGCCATGCTGTATTTCAAGCGATGGACGATTGAAAAGACATTCAATAACACTAAAACTCGATGTTCAAGTTTTTTAACTGATTGATTTTATTGATAATTTTACTGACAAAGAAAGCATCAACATCATTGTAAATCAATCACTTATAAAACAAAGCCGTAAAAATTTACTTTTCTTAGCCCAGTTATAGCTGAAAACTTGAACATCGAGTAAAAGTAATTTCAAGGAAACTAAAGCTTGGTCTTCCAATACCCGCTCACTTGGAAATCAAATGCGCCTGCCTGCAATGAGCTATAATTTAATGCGCGTGTTTGAAGAGATTTCAAAAACACAACAGCCAGAATTGATTCATCCATCGGATAAAAAATATAGCGAGGCTCTGGAGATAAGGCAGCAACAGGCCCAAAAACGAGATCGTTTTGTGAATCCATTATTTTTCCAGGCAAGAATATCTCGTATCAGCTCGTATACCATTCGAGCAGTTCAAAACGCAATAATAACAGGAATGTCTTTACAGTGCTTTATGAGCTCTCTTGTGGCGAGGTTAGTTTCACGGCCTCAATTGATAGGGGAACACTGATGATCATGGTAAGGGTCTTGGTGAGTTGCTGTTAGTCGATGCTCTAACTCGTACGCAGCTAATCTACACTGAGGCAGGTGGTATTGGTTTATTTGTCGATGCCATTGATGAGCAGGCGGCGGGTTACTATTTACGCTTTGGTTTTGAAGCGCAGCACCTGACAATCCATTGTTGCTGTTCCTGCCGACAATTTGATGTTTTCCTCTTTAGAACAGTTTATGCACTTTATTCTAGGTGTTAACGAGATAGCTTAACAGTATGTTGAATAGTATAACTGTCAGTCACATTAAACTACTTTGTAGCCCATTATGGAGGGGATACCGGTTTTCCGCATTGCATAACAACATGCGGGCTACGTTGGCTGTGTTTCTTTCGGCCTATGTATGGGGCAAAGTCTAACTCGTGCAGCACCGTGTGGTTTGATGGATAGGGTATTTCATAAGCTGCTGATTTAAAATATATTATAATTAACTATTGCCCCGTCCTAAATAGGTGCTGCACTCGTCGACCCATTAATATCTTCAGGATCACCCTCATAAGGGGTTGCATATTTACAATCCTTTTGCGGGCAGACCTTTTCCGGGCCGAGGCTCTTGGTGCTTTTTAGCGTTAATATCGGCCAGTCACACGTCGGGCAGGGCTCTTTAACTGGGACATTCCAGAGTGCATAATCACATTTAGGATAGCCGGAGCAGGAATAGAATACTTTGTTGTTGCGTGACTTGCGCTTGAGGATGGTGCCTTTTTTGCACTTAGGGCATGCTACGCCAGTATCCAGTGGCTTCTCTAATGGCTCTATATGTTTACACTTCGGATACGAGCTACAGCCGATAAATTTGCCATAACGCCCGGTCTTGATCACTAAATCAGAGTCACATTTAGGACACTTCCGCCCCTCCACAATTTCAGGGACATTAGACTCCGTACCGTCATCATTTAAGTTGCGGGTGTAAGAACAGGTTGGGTAATCTGTGCAGCCGATAAAGCGGCCATTGCGACCTAGACGGATAGACAGTGGCTTGCCACACTCAGGGCATTTTTCGTCGATGGCTTCCTGAGTCACGTCTTTACGCTGTACCGATTGTTCTTTGTCATGAATCAGTTTGGTAAATGGCTTCCAGAAATCATGCATCAGCGGAACCCAGTCTTTTTCCCCGCGCGATACCGCATCTAATTCATCTTCCAGGTTAGCGGTAAAGTCATAATCGACATATTTTGTAAAATGCTCGGTTAGAAACTTGATAACAATCCTGCCTACATCGGTCGGGTGAAAGCGTTTACTCTCCAGCGTTACATATTCACGATTTTGCAGGGTAGAGATAATTGATGCATAGGTAGAAGGGCGGCCAATACCATGTTCTTCCAACGATTTAACCAGACTGGCTTCACCATAGGGGGGGGGAGGTTCTGTAAAATGCTGATTGGTAACAATGGCATCCAGTGGGATCGCATCCCCTTCTTCCATAGGCGGTAAAAAGGTTTCTTTATCATCGCCTTCTTTGTTGTCATCTTTTCCTTCCAGGTACACAGCCATAAAGCCGGGTTTGGCGATAACGGAACCTGTGGCACGAAAAATATCTTTATCGCTGCCACATTGCAGATCAACAGAGACGGTGTTGATGGTTGCATGAATCATTTGACAGGCAATCGTGCGCTTCCATATCAGGTCGTATAGCTTAAATTGATCGTTGCTTAAATATTTTTTAAGCTCGGCAGGGATTTGCTGTGCCAGCGTGGGCCGAATTGCCTCGTGCGCTTCCTGAGCGTTTTTAGATTTGGTTTTAAATGCGCGCGGTTGTTTGGGTACTTGGTCAGCACCGTATTTATCACTGATCAACTGGCGAATGTTTTCCAGGGCTTCATCTGCTAAATTAACCGAGTCAGTACGCATGTAGGTAATTAAGCCCGCTGCTTCACCGCCTCCGATATCCATTCCTTCGTAAAGTTGCTGGGCAACCATCATCGTGCGTTTTGTGGTAAAGCCCAGTTTACGCGCGGCCTCTTGCTGTAAAGTCGAGGTAGTAAATGGCGCAGCAGGGTTGCGCTTGCGTTGTTTTTTCTCTAATTTGGCAACGTTTAGCGTGCCGTTCGCAGCAGCAAGCAGGGCTTGTTGAGTTGCCTGTGCCTGGTCATCATTCTGGATGCTAAATTGCTCTAGCTTCTCGCCATTATAGTGGGTGAGTTTAGCTTTGAACGTTTGCTTCGCATGTGCAAGTTTTGCGGTGATACTCCAGTATTCACGCGTTTTAAATGCTTCAATTTCCAGTTCACGCTCGACAATCATACGCAGTGCCGGGCTTTGTACCCGGCCTGCGGATAAGCCACGGCGAATTTTTTTCCACAATAACGGCGAAAGGTTGAAGCCTACCAGGTAGTCCAGTGCTCTGCGGGCTTGTTGTGCATCCACTAGTGTAGTGGCAATTTCCCCCGGGTTCTGTATTGCATGGGTCACCGCTTTTTTGGTGATTTCATGAAACACCACGCGGTGAACCGCCTTGTTTTTGAGTAGTTTTTTCGCTTTGAGTATTTCCAGCAAGTGCCAGGAAATGGCTTCTCCCTCTCTATCAGGGTCAGTTGCGAGATAGAGTGTGTCTGCGCCCTTGAGCGCTTTGGTGATGGCTAGGACATGGCGTTGATTGCGCTCTTGTATCTGATACTTCATGGCGAAATCATGCTGGGGATCCACCGCGCCTTCTTTGGGAATCAGATCGCGTAAATGACCATAAGAGGCGAGTACCTGAAAGTCTTTGCCCAGGTATTTCTCAATAGTCTTGGATTTTGCGGGTGACTCTACAATGATTAAATTTTTACTCATGCGTGATATTAACCAAAATTAATTTAAAAAATCCGGTGTTTCCTGGTAGATGATGTTTTCCATATGTGCAATGGCAAGTTCTTCATCCGCCTGACTTAATAGCACGATCAGGGCTATCCATTTCAGCTCGTCGAGGGAAATATGCTTTTTCTCTACCGCCATGGCGCGATCAATCACTAATTCGCGACTGACGGGAGTAAGAATAGCCATTCCCTGCAGGTAGAGGATAAAGTTACGACACTCTAAATCTAGCTTATAACACTCTTCGGCACAAAAAATACGGAAATTATTAGCTGATTTGAATACGGGTTCTTCTTGCAGTGCCAGCGTATCTAGCCACTCAAAGGCTTTGGAAATAATGCCTGAATTAAAACCGGCTGCCTTAAGTTCTGTATGTAACATATCGGTATCCGGAATGATGTCAATCTCACTATCCATATAATTTTCAAATAGATAGATCAATACATCAAAAATATCTTCATTCATTAAAGTGCCTATAAGTGGGCTGGTCTGCCTGTTAGCAAACTATTTTATGCGAGTGTAAGTACCGCCATCGGCGGCGATAATATAACCTTGAGTTTCTAAAATGAGCAAGTGTGATGCGATATTTTCTACTGAAAACCCGCTTTCATTGACTAGCTGATCAATTGATGTGGGGCTATACAGTACATAATTCAACAGGTTTTGCTGCTGTTCGTCAAGGCTGGTCTGGCTATTTGCATTTAGGAGGTTAGTTTTCGCCGTGGGCTGCTGAAAAAACTGGCCTATCTCTTCTAATATATCCTGAGTGGTTTCAACCAGTTTGGCGCCTTCTTTGATCAGCGCATTACAGCCACGTGCCAGCGGATTATAGATAGAGCCCGGGATGGCAAAGACTTCCCTATTTTGTTCCAGCGCCATACGTGCAGTGATTAATGAGCCGCTTTGTCTAGCGGCCTCTACCACTAAAATACCCAGGCATAGGCCACTAATAATACGATTTCGCCTGGGAAAATGGTTGGCTTTGGCAACTGTACCGGGAGGGAACTCAGAAATAAGTACGCCATTTGCAACAATCTCAGTGGCAAGTTGTTTATGCGTGGCAGGGTAAACACGATCTAGACCTGTGCCGGTGACGGCAATGGTTTTTCCCTGAACAGCCAGAGCGCCACGATGACTTGCGGCATCAATGCCTAAAGCTAAGCCACTGGTAATTGTAAAGCCAGTGTTAGCCAGGCTGCTGGCAAAATCGGTCGCGATTTGTATGCCGGATGCTGATGGGTTGCGGCTGCCTACGATAGCTATTTGCGGGAAATGAATTAAATCAATATCGCCCCGGGCAAACAATACCGGTGGTGGGTCTGGAATTTCTTTGAGCTGGCTGGGGTAGTCCTGGTCGGTATACAGTAGTAAATGATTATCTTGCTGCTCCAACCACAATAAATCCTGCTTAACAGTTTTCCAGTCCGGGTTTTTAATAGCATCAATAGTGGCGGTGCGTAGACCTAGTTTGATCAGGGTCTCGCGCGATTGATAAAAAAGTTGCTCGGGAGGGCAAAAGTCCAGACACTTTAAAAAGGTCTTGCTGTCTATGCCTGGCGTGCGCATCAGCGCAAGCCAGTATTTTTGAGGCTCTTCGGTATTCAGGTGAGGGCTATTCTTCAGGTGTTTGCACCAAGATCAAATACGCTTATATTCCTGGTTGCGTTCATAACCAGTGCATAACTAACCTTGTCGAAGACACGAAAAACCATGGCTACTCCCGCTTTTTGGTCGGATAATTTAACCAGTTCGTTTTTATTCACATGAAAGGGATCTGGAATAAGTTTACCCCTTTGCATGATGGTCAAAATATTGGCAACTTCCAGGCCATCACGTGCCCCCTTGCTGAGGACAATGATGTCATAAGTACCAATTTCCTGAACGCCATTATGCACACTGATAATTGATCCCTGAATAAATTTTGCTGGGGGTTTGGGAAAGTAATCAAATACAACATCTTGTTCTGAAGTCGGCATCAGGCGGTCGCCTCGGCGTACCTCTCTTTGGGTGTTGGTAATTCGCAAAGTGGCTGGGTCACCAAGGGATATCATGACATTGTCGCCAATATATTCGGCTTCATAGCCTAAAATCTCATCAGTTTTCGGATCTATATATGTTTCACCTGGGCGATAAGTGGTATAGGCAAGATAATCAGGCTGCAGAATGGTACGTACGAAAATGTCGGTACCTGGCCCGGCGACTATATGCTCGCTAGCAAAGTCGATTATATAGGGTGAATTTACTAATTCATCTTTACTTACGACTTTAGGCGAGCTTAGGTAAGGAGCAATAGCCTCAAATGGAATCATTGCAATCGCATCTTTTTCGTCGCTAAGGCGCATATGCGGGTAGAGCTCACGCTGCTCATCATTGCTGGCATGATCAACACAGAGCATGGGCTTACCATCCACAAAGCAAAACGAGATGACATCCCCGGGATAAATAAGGTGCGGGTTTTTGATCTGACCATTATGTTCCCAGACATTAGGCCACTCCCACGGGTTTTGGAAAAATCTGGCGGATATGTCCCATAAGGTATCGCCTTTAACAACGACATAGCTGGTCGGGTGCGAAGTGTTGAATTTAACTATATCAGCCAGGCTAGAAAGGCTAAATGTCAGGGCGAGAATAAATCCTATAATTGCTTTAGAAGCCATTTTTTTATTCCAATCAATCAGAAAATTATCGGCTAAGTGTTGTTATGCATACTTTATTTTCACAAAAACGGACAACACTGAGCTTGCTAAGTATAAAGTTTAGATGAATTCGGATAGAATTCCAGTCATAAATAATTATTGTTGGAGAGTTTAGTGGGTATTTTGTCAATTCTTGAATTTCCTGATCCGCGTTTGCGCACGGTGGCGGAGCCTGTAAAGGTTGTTGATAAGGCGATCAAGAGCCTGGTTGATGATATGTTAGAAACCATGTATGAAGCACATGGAGTGGGTTTAGCTGCGACGCAGGTGGATCAGCATAAGCGTATTATCGTTATCGATACCAGTGAGGATAAAAATAATCCGCTGTGTTTAATTAATCCTGAGATTATTGAGCAGACGGGGGAGGAAGAGTCAGACGAAGGTTGTTTATCGGTGCCGGGTATTTTTGAGCTGGTAAAGCGCGCTGAAGAAATCAAGGTAAAAGCGCTAGATCAACAAGGCAAACCATTTGAATTACAAACGGGAGGGTTGCTGGCCGTCTGTATTCAGCATGAAATGGATCATTTGCAGGGCAAGCTCTTTGTTGATTATTTGTCATCGTTAAAGCGCCAAAGAATAAAAAAGAAAATGAATAAACTACATAAACGAGAAAAATAAACAGATGAAAATTATTTTCTCAGGAACGCCTGAGTTTGCCGTGCCTGCACTACAAATGCTGTTAGATTCTGAACATGAAGTGGTTGCCGTCTATACGCAACCGGACAGACCGGCAGGACGCGGCCGGAAATTGCAGCCTGGCCCGGTTAAGAGTCTGGCGTTAGCAGCGGGTATCCCTGTTTATCAGCCCTTAAACCTGAAGCAAGATGCTGATATTGCACAGGTACAAGCACTGGATGCAGATTTAATGGTGGTTGTGGCTTACGGCCTGATTCTGTCGCAGAAAGTGCTGGATATTCCCAAACTAGGTTGTATAAATATTCATGGTTCTTTATTACCACGCTGGCGCGGGGCAGCGCCCATTAACCGTGCAATTATGGCGGGGGATACGCAAACCGGGGTAACCATTATGAGTGTGGTTAAGCAACTGGATGCAGGTGATATGTTGCATAAGACTGTTTGTGAGATAGGCGCGCATGAGACTGCGAGTGAGTTACATGACCGGATGAAAGTAATGGGCGCGGAAGGATTACAGAAGACACTGGCATTAATGCAGGCGGGTCAGTTAAACCCGGAAAAACAGGATGAAGCACTCGTTACTTATGCGCATAAGCTGGAAAAAAGCGAATCCGAGCTGGACTGGACGCGCCACGCGAGTGCACTGGCACGCCAGATACGCGGGCTTAATGCCTGGCCTGTTGCGCAGACTAAATTGCAGGATAAGGTGATGCGTGTATGGCAAGCTGAGGTTGTTGCGGGTAATACTAATAATTCAATTCCCGGATCAATTTTGATGGATGAAAAGCATATCGATGTAGTTACGGGTGAGGGTGTTTTGCGCTTGTTAGAAATTCAGCTACCGGGGAAGAAACGAATGCAGGTTGCTGATTTCTTAAATGCGCATCATGTGGCTGGATTACAACTAGGTTAAATAGAATGTAGGCCAGATAAGATTTTTTATTGCAAAGCAATAAAAAACGTCATCCGGCAAAATGAGGTGGCAGTGCTAGGTTCTGCTAACTGAACTATCGCTTGAGAAGCCAAGCTACGAATATAGGGATAATGAATTGAATTCACGATTAGTCTCCGCAAATGTATTAGTGCAAGTACTGTCCGGCAGGTCGCTGACAGCCACGCTTGAATCCGTATGGGAGAATGTGAGTGATGCGCAGGACAGAGCCTTTATTCAGGCACTATGCTATGGCACAGTACGTCAGTACTATCGACTGGAATTTATTTTAAATCAGCTGCTGAATAAGCCGATTAAAGATAAAGACGTGCAAATAAAAGCCTTGGCGCTACTGGGCTTATATCAGTTGAAATATATGCGTGTCAAAGACCATGCGGCGGTGTCCGAAACTGTGGCAGTGATGAAAAAAAAGCAGTGGGCAAAGGCCTTGTTAAATGCGGTGCTGCGGCGCTATTTGCGCGAACAGGATGAGCTGGAGGCTCTGGCTGACAAGCATGTGGCTTATGCACATCCTGACTGGATGATTAAGGCGATTAAAGCAGACTGGGGTAGCGAAGCGAAGCAGATTTTCTTTGCAAGCAATTGTACGCCACCGATGACTTTACGCGTGAATGCGCGTTTTTGTCAGCGCGATACCTATTTGACAATGCTGGCAGAGCAAGAGATTGCAGCGAGTGCCACAGAACATTCAGAGCAGGGTATTATCCTCGAGACACCTGTGGCGGTAGATAAGTTACCCAAATTTACTGCAGGCTGGGTATCGGTTCAGGATGCGGCTGCGCAATTAGCCGCGGGATTGCTAGATGTACAAACTGGAGACAGGGTGTTAGATGTGTGCGCTGCACCAGGTGGCAAAACCGCACATATTCTGGAATGTCAGCCCGAAGTAAAAAGTATGCTGGCGATTGATATTGATGCGCAACGGCTGGTAAGAGTCAAAGAAAATTTAACCCGCTTGCAGTTAGATGCAGATTTATTAGCAGCCGATGCTACACATCCTGAAAACTGGTGGGATGGTGTGCCGTTTGAGCGTATTTTACTGGATGCGCCGTGCTCTGCTTTGGGGGTGGTGCGCCGCCACCCAGATATAAAATTATTGCGCCGTGCTGAGGATATTGTTCAGTTGCAGGCATTACAACAGCGGATTTTGCAGGCGGGCTGGAAAATGTTAGCGCCAGGTGGGGTGCTGCTGTATGTCACTTGCTCAATTCTACAAGATGAAAATGAGAGTCAGGTTGAGCGTTTTCTGCAACAGCAAAATGACGCACAAGAATTAGTGATCGCTGCTGACTGGGGTACTATGCGCCCATTTGGCCGTCAGATCTTGACCGGTAGCCAGGTTATGGACGGTTTTTATTATGCGCGTTTACAGAAAAAGTAAAGCGCTAAGGATAGTTTGTTATGTCATGCTGTTTTGTGTGGCATGTGATTGTCATGCTAACGGCGAATTTGTCAAAATTAAACAGGCACAATTAAGAGTAACTGATGCTCAAGCCAGCTTAAATATTAAGCTGGATTTTCAATTAAGTCCCAGTGCAGAAGAAGCCCTCTATAGCGGTATTGCTCTGTATTGGGATGTCTCGATTGTGTTTAGACAGCAGCGCGGCTTTTGGTATAAAACCTTGTTTGCGCGTACTTATCGTTACAGCCTGACATACTATACTTTGCTTAATAATTTTCGCGTTAAGGACGAGCAGCAACAAGCTTTCAGGCGGTTTTACAGTCTTGATGAAGCACTTAACTATATGCAGCATTTTCAGGCCGAGGAGATGCCATTATCTGGCTATGATAAAAATCAATGTGTTATGACTAGGCTAAAGGTGTCTTTTGATCGGGAAATGTTGCCCGCGCCGCTACGCCCCATTGCTTATTTTGATAAGCAGTGGGATTTATCGTCAAATGAGAGGCTGTGGTGCGAGTAAAAATTCCGTTTAGCATTTCTATTCTGTTTCTGCTGAGCTTTATAATTCTGTCTTTGCAGTTAATGAGTTCGGCGCTGCAAGACACGTCACAGCTGGGCGAATTGTATACCTGGCTGCTGTTAAGTAATGTTGTAGGTACTCTCTGTTTGTTGGTGTTGGTGGGTTATAACATTATTTCCCTGGCACGCAGACTAAAAAAGCGCGAAGCAGGCTCGCGCTTAACGACTAATATTGTGCTGTTGTTTATTGTTTTATCTCTGGTGCCGGCGGGTACAGTGTTTTATTTTTCCATGAAGTTTTTACATCAGAGTATTGATAGCTGGTTTAATGTGGAACTTGATGCAGCAATGGAAGATGCGCTGGAATTAAGTCACACCTCGCTGGATCAGCGCGTGCGCTGGAATTTAAATCAGTCTCAGCGCATAGCTGAGTCATTGCGTAATAAGTCTATTCAAGAAATTAGCCTGGAGATAGAACAAATACGCGAAATAGCAGCTGCCAATGAAGTGACTTTATTGTCTAAAAAGGGCAAGGTCATTGCTTTTAGTGGCGTGAACCGGAGTGATATTCTACCCAGCTTGCCGGTCAGTTCCTTATTCTTTCAGGTACAGCAAGGTGAGGATTTTGTGAATTTGGCTTCGGTAGATGACCGCCTGGTAGTGCAAACGATTGTGGCTATTAAGTCGAGAAATACGCATTTTTTACAGATCGTTTATCCCGTGCCTGAGCGTATTGATGACTTAACGGATTCAGTAGAATTCGCCTACGTCAGGTTTCAGGAAATGACCTATTTGCGCCACTCTTTAAAAATCAGTTTTTCACTGGTTTTATCGCTGGTATTGTTAATGAGCTTTCTGGCGGCAGTTTCTGCGGCATTTATCAGTGTGCGTGGGATTATTGCGCCGATACGTGATTTAGTGCGTGGTACGCAGGCAGTTGCTGCCGGATACTATGAGCAATTATTGCCGGCAAAACGACAGGATGACCTGGGCTTTCTGGTCGAGTCATTTAATGAAATGGTGCGCCAGATTTCGCGAGCGCAGGACGAGACGCGCAAAAGTACCCAGGAAATTGAGCGTCAAAGAGCATATCTGGAAACCTTGCTGACCAGCTTGACTGCGGGGGTATTGAGCTTTGATTCCAGCTTGAATATCCGCACCGCCAACCAGGCAGCCAATATTATTCTGCATGTGCAGGTCATGCGTTTTTATGGGCAGGGTCTGAGCGAACTTGCTAAGGGGCGGCCAGATTTAATGGGGCTGGTTAAGGTGGTGCAGCCTTTATTAGAAAAATCATTTGATATCTGGCAGCGTAATATCGTGGTTGACGGGCCTGATGGGCGCAAGGAATTGTTATGTCAGGGGACGCCGTTGTTTTCTATCGAAGGTGGTTATATAGGCGCAGTGCTGGTATTTGATGATATTACCGATTTGATACAGGCGCAGAAAAATGCAGCCTGGTCAGAAGTGGCGCGTCGTCTGGCACATGAAATTAAAAACCCGTTAACACCGATACAGCTTTCAGCTGAGCGTTTGCAGCATAAGTTATCGGCTAAACTTGAGGATGAAGATGCGCAGATATTGACCCGCTCCACGCGTACTATTGTTCAGCAAGTGGAAGCTATGAAGCATATGGTTGATGACTTTGCTGAATATGCACAGCCGGTAAGAAATCAGGCAACTAACCTCGACCTGTCCGCATTGGTACAGGAGGTTATTGCATTATATGCTGCGGATCCTAATGTCGAGTTTAAATTGATGCTAGGGCAGGAAATTCCGCTAATTAAAGCGGATGCTGTGAGTATTCGTCAGCTGTTGCATAATATGTTTAAAAACGCACTGGAAGCAATGGAGGGTAAAGGAACAATAAGTATTAAGTTACTGGCGGTTAGAAAAAATAATAATACGCCGGTGCAATTAGCCATTTATGATACAGGCTGCGGCATAGATATTAATCAGGCAAAAAATATTTTTGAGCCCTATGTGACGAGTAAGCAGAAAGGGACAGGGTTGGGTTTGGCGATAGTCAAAAAAGTTATTGAAGAGCATGGTGGCACTATTCGTCTGGATAGTAATTATAAACAGGGAGCTGGGTTTATTATGCAATTTCCAGCGGTATTCGAAGAGACACGGCAATGAGTGGATATAAAGCAAATATTTTAGTAGTAGACGATGAGCCAGAGATTAGGCAATTAGTGCAGGAGATTCTTCAGGACGAAGGATATGTTGTCTACATGGCGGGAAATGCCGAAGAAGCGCGAGAGATGAAACAGCGCCATCAGCCGGATTTGATACTACTGGATATCTGGATGCCGGATACCGATGGTATTACGCTATTGAAAGAGTGGGGCGAGGACGAAATGTTTGTCTCGCCGGTGATCATGATGTCGGGACATGGCACGATTGAAACTGCAGTTGAAGCAACTAAGCTGGGTGCTTATGAGTTTCTGGAAAAGCCGCTGTCTTTAGCGCGCTTGCTACTGGTTGTAGAGCGAGCGGTCGATGCACATATGTTGCAGCGTGAGAATGCTGGCTTGAAGCAACAGCTTGCGGTGGTGAGTGATCCGGTTGGCCGCAGTGCTTTTGCCGAACGTATTAAAGAGCAATTAAAACGCCTGGCGCAGCATGAAACCAAAGTGATGTTTGTTGGCGAAAGTGGCGTAGGGAAGGAGCTTTATGCGCGCTTTTTGCATGAGCATAGCGGGCGTAAAAATGGTCCTTTTGTGGATGTTGCTGTGGGCAGTATTGCTGCTGAAAATGCTGAAGTGGAATTTTTTGGTAAAGAGCTGGATGGAGTGGTTTTTCCTGGTTTGCTGGAGCGAGCTCACGGAGGGGTATTATTTCTGGCTGAAATAGCTGGAATGGATGCGCAAACGCAGCTAAAGTTCGTTAGTGCACTGGAGTCAAGTTCTTTTTTACGCGTCGGTGGAACCGAACAGGTGCATGTTGACGTTCGGGTCATGGTAACAACGCGGGTTATTCTGGAAAATGAAGTAAAACAAGGTCGTTTTCGTCAGGATTTGTATTATTTGCTAAATGAAGTTATCATGGAAGTGATGCCATTACGCGAGCATAGTGAGGATATACCCGCATTGTTGCAGTTTTATGTCGACTACTTTGTGCAGCATGAAAAGCTGGCTTATAGAAAGTTCACCATGCCAGCGCTGAATTTCTTAAGAAATTATATCTGGCCTGGCAATGTACGCGAATTAAAAAATCTGGTGCAACGCCTAATGATTCTGGGTGCGGGTGATGATATTGAGCTGGCCGAAGTAAAAACAGCGCTGGGCACAGTCTTGGACAATGTGGTTGTGAGGCAGCAGGAGAGTGTGCCAGTTTTTTTCAAGCTGTCACTTAAAGAGGCAAGAGAGCAGTTTGAAAAAGCCTATCTAGAATATCATTTTGAGAAAAACCAGGGTAATGTCGCTAAGCTGGCAACCGCAGTCGGTGTGGAACGTACACATTTATACCGCAAGTTGCATGCACTGAATATAAAAGAATAAATTATCCAGGAATCAGGTTTTGTGTTCGAGTAAACCCTCAATCTAAAAACTGTGAGCATCTGATTTTTTAGGGGCATGGTTTTGTGCATAATCTGCGCACGGAATACTGCGTTACAGTTCCTGCCAAGGGCGCTTGCGCCAGGTAAGCTGAGGCTGGTCTTTTCCCAGCCAGGCATTCTACGAAGCCTGTTCAAAGAAGGTTTCCAGGGTCGTTGGGAAATACTTTTGGGCTGCTGCTGATAGTCGCCTTAGTTTAAGTGCAAAGGTACTTCTATAAACTGAAGTTTCCCAATAATTATTTATGGTAAAATTGAAACTATAGACTTTCAGAAAATTAATTTCCGAATAAACAAAAACGACAGAGGGGAAACTGGCTTATAATTTTCGTCCCAACACTAACGGAAACA
Source organism: Bathymodiolus japonicus methanotrophic gill symbiont (assembly GCF_019721995.1). Taxonomy (GTDB): domain Bacteria; phylum Pseudomonadota; class Gammaproteobacteria; order Methylococcales; family Methylomonadaceae; genus Methyloprofundus. Next base: position 206,159 of record NZ_BLYC01000004.1, read on the forward strand.
GTCAAAAATGGTATCCCTCACTTTTTCAAAGTCAATTGTAGGCCGACTAAAAAAAATATGGCGACAGCTCTCAAGCTAAGTAATATTTGTTTATATCGATTAACTCAAGCTCTACTCTGGTTCAGTGAATGCATGGGAATCAAAGAAATAGCACGCCTAATGGGAGTCTGTGAAAAAACCATTATAAATTGGCTGAAAACATTCATGCATAAAGGTGTCGGTTGGTTAATAGGGCAACACTATCAAGGACGTGGTCGGAAGTCAAAGTTAACTAAAGACCAGAAAAATAGATTGGTTGAGTTGATAAAGAAAGGCCCAGAAGACAATGGATTTCATTGTGGAATATGGAATACTGCGATGATTGCCGAGCTTATTTGGTTAAAACTTGAAGTTCGTTAAAACTTGAAGTTCGTTATAACTTGAACTATTTATCAAGCCTAATGAAAAAACTGGGCTTCAGTTATCAAAAAGCTCGTTTTGTGACTGATCGCCAAGAAGAAGAAAAGTACGAGCTTGAAAGAAAAACGTGGCTGGAAGAAACATTGCCTGCCATTATGGAAAAGGCGGTAGAAGAAAAGAGTGTCGTTTTATTCGGTGATGAGGTGTCATTTGCTATGTGGGGTTCATTGGCACGAACCTGGGCTCCAATAGGAGAGCAACCCACAGTGAAAACATCAGGGATTCGAAAAGGGTTGAAAATGTTTGGTACGATCGAACTCGAAGGAGGGAGTTTTCAATACCGAGAATCATTGGCTTATGAGATAAAACCAAAGTCACTTAGACTTTTAAAAGAAGCTGGGCTGCCTCAAGAATTTTTAGCTATTCTTAAAAGCTTAAAAAATGAGAAATATCCAACACAGAAGCTTTTTATGGAAGCGATATATTCTATTGCCGACAACGTCTTAATCGAGAGTTATAAGCCAATGATATTACAACACGCTGAAACATCTGGGCGTTTTAATGGTGAAAGCTATGTTGAGTTTTTAACACAATTGCTGGCTTATTATAAAGGCAAGATTATTCTAATTGAAGATGGTGCCCCGTATCATGGAAGCGGTGTTATTAAGGAATTTAAGTTAGCTAATGTAGATCGTTTGACAGTAGAACGTCTCCCTGCGTTCTCGCCGGATTTTAATCCGATTGAGAAATTATGGAAAAATACGAAACGCGATTCGACTCATATGGAGTATTTTAAAACTTTTGAAGATCTTCATGATTCAGTTGTGCAGACTTTTAACACTTATATGTATGATGCCAGTAAAGTGATTTGTGTTATGCAAAAATTGCGGGAAGATTTCGTTGTTACCGCCTAAGTTTAAGCGCTCCAAATTTGGAAATTATTTATCTGAGAAACTATATATGAAAAAAAATAGTCTTTTCATTCGTTTCAAATGCTATTGCCTAAGGGGAATTAAGTAGGGGTTTGCTATAAACATGGCAAAACCACCTAAAATAAACCTCGATACACCAGCATTGTGTATTTCAGCTACTCAATAATTGGGAAACTTCAGCTTCTATAAACTGTTGGCCTGTGATCTGGTAACCACGTAACTCCAGAACGCCTTTAGTTTTAAGCGTGATGATAATATATAGCGCATCTGGATAATTAGCTTGCTGTATATCTGTGCAGGACGGTATTGCTGGTTCTGTAGGATGTGAGTGATAGATAGCAAATAGCTGCTCATTGTTTTTGCGCATCTCTGCCATCGCCTGAATCTGTTGCTGAGCATCCAGATGAAAAAATCGTTCTGGGTGGTCTGCTGTGTTTTTTATAGGGTAACAGCGACAGGGCGTGTTTTTCCGGCTGCTAATCAGTCCGCAAACTTCCTGCTCGGGTGTTTGCTGGGCATGATGTAGTAGGTTTTGTACGATTTTTCTTGGGATGGTAACTTCTTGATTTTGTTCTGACATGGTAGTTATTATTCTGCTGGCCATTGCGCATAGCTTACACGCGGCTGATTAGATAAGTCGTGGAGACAATGGATATTCTGGTATTGATGCTGGTCTAATATGCTATGTACAGCGTGCTGTTGATTATAGCCATGTTCAAAGATCAGATAGGCCCCTTTATTTAGATGGCGCTGACTTTGAGCACTGATATGCATAATATCTTGCAGGCCATGCTGCTCGGCAATCAGTGCGCTAGTCGGTTCAAAGCGGACATCTCCTTGATTTAAATGGGGGTCATCGGGTGCAATATAGGGTGGGTTGCTAACGATAAAGTCGAAAGTTTCATTCTCAAGCTGGGCAAGCCAGTTACTTTGCAGAAAATGGATATTAGGCGTGTTGTTAAGCTGGGCATTATGTTGGGCAATTTTCAGCGCGGCGACGCTGCTATCTACGGCAGTTACATTAAGTTCCGGAAATTCTGCCGCCAGGGTAATGGCGATGATGCCTGAGCCCGTACCTAGGTCAATCAGTCTTGCGTTTGGTTTATGCTGAATAAGTTGCAGACACAACTCGATTAATGTTTCAGTATCTGGGCGGGGGATTAATACATTGGTATCAACATAGAAGTCCCGCGACCAGAATTCTCTGTTGCCTACAAGGTAGGCAATAGGCTGCCCTTGTTGGCGTTGTTTAAGCAAGTCTTTAAATTGGTCGAGCTCTTTTACTTTCAGTTGTCTTTCTGGCCAGGTACGCAAATAAGTACGGTTTTTTTTCAGAATATGACAAAGAAGTACTTCTGCATCTAGTTCTGCCGAGTCTGAAATATCCTGCAAGGTGCTAATTGAACTCCTTAGCACCGTTTGAATTTCGTCCATCTTAGTTAATCTTCTTCTCCTAGCTGGGTCAGTAATTCAGCCTGATGCTCATTAATTAGCGGCTGAATCACATGATCCAGGCCGCCCTGCATAATTTCATCCAGTTTATACAGGGTGAGGTTAATACGATGATCAGTCATGCGACCTTGTGGGTAATTATAGGTGCGAATGCGTTCAGAACGGTCACCGCTACCGACTTGCAGCTTTCTGTTTGCTGAATTTTCAGCATTCTGTTTATTCTGCTCAGCTGATAACAACCGGGATTGTAAAACAGCCATCGCGCGCGCTTTGTTTTTATGCTGCGAGCGCTGATCCTGACATTCAACCACGGTGCCCGTAGGCAAGTGAGTAATTCGAATAGCTGAGTCGGTTTTATTGACATGCTGCCCGCCTGAGCCAGAGGCGCGGAAAGTATCAATGCGCAAGTCCCCCGGGTTGATATCGATATTATCAACTTCTTCAGCTTCCGGCATAATTGCAACTGTACAGGCAGAAGTGTGTACGCGACCCTGAGATTCGGTTTCTGGTACGCGTTGCACGCGATGCGCGCCGGCTTCAAATTTTAACTGGGAGTAGACATCTTGTCCGGCAATGCGCAAGATGATCTCTCTGTATCCGCCGTGTTCACCGCGTGTTTCGCTGGTGGTCTCGATCTTCCAGCCCTTGTTTTCAGCATAGCGCATGTACATGCGCGCTAAATCGCCAGAGAAAATAGCGGCTTCATCGCCCCCTGTTCCGGCGCGGATTTCCAGGTAAATATTACGACTATCGTTAGGATCCTTAGGTAATAGCAGGATTTGTAGTTCATGCTCAAGTTGTTCCTGTTGCTGTCTGGCAGTGGAAATTTCCTCTTTTGCCATTTCACGGATTTCCGCATCTTCTTCGTTGAGCATTTCTTCCGCGCCGCTAATGGTCTCTGCGGCATCGGTAAATTTCTTATAGCAGTCAACTAAGGGGTTGATTTGAGAATATTCCTGGCTTAGCGCACGAAACTTGTTTTGATCGTTCTGAACCTCAGGTTGCGAGAGTAGCGCGGCAATTTCATCAAAGCGTTCACTCAGGTTTTCTAATTTTGTGTTTATAGAGGATTTCATTGAGTATCTTGTAGTTTAAAGATTTCACGCGCCGCAGCAATAAGATCGTGGCGCTCATTTTCGCTTGCTTTTCGCAGTTGGGTGCAGGGCGTGTGTGTAAGCTTATTAGTTAGCGTATGCGCAAGCTGGCGTATGATTGCATCAGGCGAGCCACCATTTTTCAGGCTTGCAAGTGCTTTATCAAGGCTTTCCTGCTGTAGTTGTGCGGCTTGCTGGCGATAGTCGACTATCGTGGATTGTACGGTCTGTGCTTTCATCCATGCGAGGAAATGTTCCACATTAGTGTCGATAATTTCCTCTGCCTGTTCAGCTGCCAGGCGGCGTGAATTCAGGTTATCACTGATAATATTCTGCAAATCATCAACCGTGTATAAATAAACATCATTGAGCTTTGCAACCTCAGGCTCAATATCACGCGGCACAGCCAGGTCAACCATGAAGATAGGCTTATGTTTGCGTTTTTTTATAGAACTTTCGACGAGCCCCTTACCTAATATAGGTAGCTGGCTGGCGGTAGATGACACGATAATATCAGCTTCCGCAATATGTAACGGCAGCTCCGAAAGGGCGATAGCATAACCATTGAACTGGCTCGCCAGCGTGTGAGCTTTGTCGTAAGTGCGGTTGGCAATAATAATGCGGCCAATACCATTTTGATGTAAATGACGTGCAGTAAGCTCTATGGTTTCTCCTGCGCCGATAAGCACGGCGGTTTGTTCGCTCAGGTCATCAAAAATCTGCTTGCTAAGTTGTACCGTTGCAAAGGCGACTGAGACTGAACTGGAGCCAATGGCGGTGTCGGTGCGCACTTTCTTGGCGGTGGAAAAGGTATGCTGGAATAGTTTATCCAGTTTTTTGCCTAAAGTGCCCGCCTGATTTGCAGTCTGGTAGGCGGTTTTCATTTGTCCTAGAATCTGCGGTTCGCCAAGAATCATGGATTCCAGTCCGCTGGCAACACGAAAAATATGTCGGATTAACGCGTTATCAGTGTGTGCATATAAATAAGGCTGAAATTCAGCCAGTTGTAGTTGACGGTTACGCGAAATCCAGTCGATAACAGGGGCGATACCCTCTTCTTGAGCCGTGCAATATATTTCAGTGCGATTGCATGTGGATAAAATTGCGGCTTCGGAGATATGCTGCTGTTGCCATAGGTCGGTGACTGCATCGCGCAGTATCTCAGCCGGGAATGCCAGACGCTCCCGAATAGAAACGGGTGCAGTTGTATAGTTGATGCCTAAGGCAAGAAGTGTCATTAATACTTGTGTGTTGTGCTGAGTGACAATGCTTATATCATTTTAAGAGTACATTTTAAGGATTTTTGCAGGTTTAGCCAAATAGAATAAGAATATGTGCTTATTTAGTGTGCTTTTTAAGCGAATTATTGCGTGCAGAAGAGCTGAAAAATGCGCGTTTATTTTTCTTTCTAAGTCTAATTGAGCGGCCTAAATATGCATAGTGAAGTTAAGAACTATCGCTGTGTCGCTTGGCAGTAGAGTGGTTCTTTTGTTATACCGTAGTGCGCATGAGGTCGTATCAATATTTATATTTAATGCGTATAATTTGCTCTTTAGCATAATAATGACCTTACCTAGTTGGTATCTGCTTATGCATAATTTTCTGGTGCTTATAGCAACGCAGGCCTGAAATTACAGGTTCAGGTTTAATTTCAAGGAAATTTCATAGATGGTTTTAAAAGTAATGATGCTGCTAGGTTTTTTTATACTGTCAGCGTGTGTAACGAAGAATTCCCAAAGTTTAACGAATCCAGCTGAAAAAGAAAGCCAGACGACATTTGCCAGTGAGCAGTTAAAGGAAAGAAACACGGAAATATCGCCAGATGTGTTGTTTCTCTTGATGACTGCCGAAATTGCCGGGCAACGTGGGGAGTATGGGCTGGCGCTGGATGGCTATTTGCGCGCATCTGAGCGGGTGAAAGATATTGAAGTGATCAAGCGCGCTGCAAAAATTGCATTGTATGTGCAGGACGATGCAAAATTAAAGCAGGTCATGGGCTTATGGCTAGAGGAAGATCCGGATAGCCTGGACGCGCGCTATCTAGTGGCAGTTTTGGCGCTTAAATCAGGCGATCGGCAAGAGGCCTATAATAATATCGAGTATATTTTGCTTAATGGCACTAGCGACTTTGATTCTCAGGCGATCTCTATGCTAAAAAACTTATCTAGCCAGCAAAGCATGGCTTTGGCATATCAGGTGTTTGTTGATTTAAGCGCTGCATACCCGGATAATGTCAGGCTATATTTTATATTGGCAGTGATGGATACTCAGGCGCACAAGTTAAGGCCGGCACAAAAAAATGTTACAAAAGCACTGGAAATTGAGCCGCAATGGAAAAAAGCACTGTTGTTACAGGCGCAAATATATATAACACAGATGAAACTGGCTGAAGCGACCGAGGTTTTACAGCAGGTAGATCAGCTGGAAGAAAGTGTGCAAATTAAAGAGCAGATAGCGCAATTATTACTCCAGCAAGGGCGCTTTACCGAAGCAGAAGTTGTATTGCTGGAATTAATTGACAAATATCCTGACAATAATGAGTTGCAGTTTAAGCTGGCATTGGTTTATTTACAAACCGGAGAAGATAAGTCTGCGCGAAATATTTTGCAGGCGCTAGTGAGCGATCAGGAATATAAAGACCGTGCTGCATTTTACCTAGGTAGTATGGACGGCAAGGCTAAGCGTAATGATGATGCTTTGGTATGGTTTGATTCAATAGCAGCGGGAGCATATAAGTATGAGGCAGGGTTCAGCTCGATCTTGATTTTAATGGACGAGCAGCGCTATCCAGAGGTTTATTCCAGAATAGCTGAGCTCAGGGCAGAGTTTCCGGATAAAAGCATAGATCTAGCATTAGTGGAAGCGGAAGTTTATACGCAGCAAGATTTATATCAGCAGGGCTTCGATGAGCTAACCACTGCGCTAGTTAAAGAGCCGCATAATAAGCGGGTGCTTTATGCTCGTGCATTAATCGCTGAGAAATTAGGCATGCTGCAAGTATTAGAAGATGACCTGAAGTATATTTTGCAGCAGGATCCTAATGATGCGAACACATTAAATGCGCTGGGCTACACGCTGGTAGATAAAACCACGCGCTACCAGGAAGCGCAAGACTACCTGGATAAGGCGATAGCCATTAAGCCACATGAGCCAATTATTATGGACAGTTATGGCTGGTTATTATTTAAGCTGGGGCGACTGGAGGAAGCTGAAGAATTTTTGCAGCGCGCCTACAACTTGGCGCCACAGGCTGAAATAGCAGGGCATCTAGTTGAAGTGTTATGGGCATTACAAGAACGCAGACAGGCAAAAGAACTACTGCGCGCAGCACTAGCAAAAGACCCCGGTGATGCTTTATTGCTGGAGTTAGAATCTCGCTTTTTGAGCGGTAATTAATGCGTGCGGGTATCGCTTGCATGATATTGCTGGTTTTGGCTGGCTGTAATTCGGTAAAAACTTATGATGCAAAATATGCTCAGCACCTAAGTCAACAGCAAAGGCTGGATATTGAGCGGTGGAATATGCAGGGCCGCCTACTGATTAGGAGTGATGAAATGCTAACCGCTAACCTCCAGTGGCAACATAATAAGCAAAAAGATATGCTGAAATTATCGGGTGCATTAGGCCTGGGTGCGATGCAGATAGAACTGGATGAGCATGAGATCGTATTGCATGATGCGCAGGGCGGGCGGCAAGCTTCACAGGATATCGATGCGTTTATTGCTCGGCAGATAGGTTTTGTAGCGCCCATCACTGCCTTGCGGCGCTGGGTGCTGGGCGCATATTTAAATGGTGTGCCGGTAGTTCTGCAGGAAAATGGCTTTCTGCAACTGGGCTGGCGTATCACGTTCAAGGAGTATATGGATACAGCAGCTGGTATTCTGCCGCACAGTATTACGATAACAAAAAATAATATTAAATTAAAACTGATAGTTGATCGCTGGGAAATAGAATGACTGCGCACATAGAATCCGAACTGGGCTGGGGGGTGCGCTGGCCGGCGCCTGCAAAATTAAACTTAATGCTGCGGGTAGTAGGGCGGCGAGAAGATGGCTATCATCTATTGCAAACCGTGTTCCAGATCATTGATATTACAGATGGCTTAATTTTTAGCAAGACAGGTGATGGCAAGGTGCGGTTAAAACAAACCATTCCTGGGGTTAAGGAGGAAGATGACCTGACGGTGCGGGCGGCGAACTTGCTGAAGCGGGAAACGGGTTATCAAGGTGGCGTTTGTATCGAGATAGAAAAGAACCTGCCTATGGGGGGTGGTCTGGGGGGCGGTAGTTCCGATGCGGCAACCGTACTGGTGGTTTTAAATCAGCTGTGGCAGTTGGGAATTACTGAGCAGCGACTGATGGAATTAGGGTTGCAACTCGGCGCCGATGTGCCCGTGTTTATAAAAGGCACGAGTACATGGGCTGAAGGCATAGGGGAGAAATTAACCACGATAGCCTTGCCTGACGCTTGGTTCGTCATTGTTAAACCAGACTGTCATGTTGATACCGGAAAAATATTTTCTGCAAATGATTTGACACGAGATAGTAAATCCATCACAATAGCCGACTTTAACTCAGGGAGTGATCAGAATGATTGTTCATCTGTAGTTAGGAAGCGCTACATTGAGGTGGATCAGGCGTTAAAGGAGCTTGATAAATATGGGCGTGCTAGACTGACAGGAACAGGGGCGTGTGTTTTTGTACAGTTTAGTGAGCAGCAGTCTGCACAGGATGTGTATGCTAAGCTGGCTTCTGATAAAGAAGTTTATTTGGCTCAGGGACTGGCTGCTTCACCGCTGCATAGGCAGATAGGTGAACTCTTTAATTTCTAAATTGGGCTGTCGCCAAGCGGTAAGGCACGGGGTTTTGATCTCCGCATACCCAGGTTCGAATCCTGGCAGCCCAGCCATTTACTCTTCCATGAAATCAGCTCGCTATAATAGAGGATATTCTAAATGAGTAGTGAAACTTCAATGATGTTTTTTTCTGGAAATGCCAATATGGAGCTGTCAAGAGGCATAGTACGGCGCTTGAGCATGCGACTTGGGATGGCTTCTGTAGGTCGCTTCAGCGATGGAGAAGTGACGGTAGAGATTGAAGAAAACGTCCGCGATAGAGATGTTTTTGTTATTCAGCCTACCTGTCAGCCTACAAATGAAAATTTGATGGAATTGCTGGTTATGATAGATGCTTTAAAACGAGCGTCTGCATCAAGAATTACAGCCGTTATGCCTTATTATGGATATTCAAGGCAGGACAGGCGTTCGCGGTCAGCGCGAGTGGCTATTAGTGCCAAGCTGGTTGCGAAAATGGTGAGTGTTGCGGGAGCCGACAGAGTGTTGACTGTAGACTTGCATGCTGATCAGATACAGGGTTTTTTTGATATACCTGTGGATAATGTCTATGCTTCACCGTTGTTACTAGGTGATGTGTGGCGTCAGAATTATAAAAATTTAATTGTTGTTTCTCCGGATGTTGGTGGGGTGGTTAGGGCAAGAGCTTTAGCTAAGCGGATGGATGATGCGGAATTGGCAATTATTGATAAGCGCCGCCCGACAGCCAATGTCGCTGAAGTGATGCATATTATCGGCGATGTGAGTGGCAAAACTTGCGTCATGATAGATGATATGGTCGATACAGCGGGGACACTATGTAGCGCTGCAATTGCATTAAAAAAGCAAGGTGCTATTAAAGTGGTTGCTTATTGTACGCACCCGGTGTTGTCGGGTCGTGCAATTGAAAATTTACGCAACTCGGTGCTGGATGAGTTGGTTGTAACGGATACTATTCCGCTGAGTAAAGAAGCGGCAGAATTGGGTAAAATACGGCAGTTAAGTGTTGCGGATATGTTGGCAGAAACAATTCGCAGGATTGCTGTGGGTGAGTCAGTTAGTTCGCTCTATGTTGATTGATAAAGCTGTTGATTGATGTTTTTAAGTTATTGTTTGTTGGGTGTGGAGATTTTAGATGTCTAGCGTTTTTGAATTTGATGCTGTAAGTAGAGCAAATACTGGTACGAGTAATGCGAAAGAAATTCGTCGAAATGGTAATATACCGGCTGTGATCTATGGCGGTTCGTCAGAGCCTCAGCTAATTGAGTTAAGTCGGAATGAAGTTACAAAAAGCCTGGCGAATGAGGCGTTTTATTCGCACGTATTGCAATTAAATGTTGATGGTAAAGCGCAGAATGCCGTACTAAAAGACCTGCAAAGGCATCCTGCAAAAGATACCATTATTCATATGGATTTCCTGCGTGTAAATATGAATGAAAAAATCAAGGTGAATGTGCCTCTGCACTTTATAAATGAAGAAACTTCGTTAGGTGTTAAAGCTGGTGGTGTGGTTACGCATTCAATAGTTGAACTGGAAATCTCATGTATGCCGGCTGATTTGCCTGAATATATAGAGGTAGATCTGGCGAATATTGAAATAGGTGGGTCTATTCATCTGGCGGAAGTTGTTGCACCTAAAGGCGTAGAAATTCTTGCGCTGACGCATGGTGATGATCACAACTTGCCTGTTGCTCAGATTATGAAGACTAGAGGTCCGGCGGAAGATGAAGGTGCTGATACTGATAGTGATGAAGGTGCTACTGAATCCGAAGAGTGATCAAGCTTCTTGTAGGTCTGGGTAACCCAGGCCAGAAATATACAAAAACCCGGCATAATGCCGGGTTTTTGTTTTTAGATGAACTAGTAAATGAAAGGGTGCTGGAGTTCTCGCGGCAGTCGCGCTTTTATGGTGATCTGGCAGAAATTAATGATGCTCGGGGCAAGCTATATTTATTAAAACCTGCTACCTTTATGAATCGCAGTGGTCAAGCGGTTTCGGCGCTAGCAAAATATTACAAAATAAAGCCGGAAGAGGTTCTGGTTGCGCATGACGAGCTGGATCTTGATGTGGGCGTATTGAAATTGAAGTCTGGAGGTGGTCATGGTGGTCATAATGGGCTGCGAGATATTATTGCCAGCCTGGGTGTAAAGGATTTCAAAAGGTTGCGCGTAGGTATAGGTAGGCCAAGGCCTGGAATGCAGGTGGTGGATTACGTTTTATCCGACTTTGGCAAAAGCGAAAGGCAGCATATTAAGGAATTGTATAGCGACTTTTTTAATTATTTGCCTTTGATACAGGGTGGAGATTTTGAAGCAGCAATGCAGAAGTTGCATTCTGATTAAAAAGATAGAAAAAATTTGACAATAAAGTTAATATCGTTCATAATTGTTTGTTCTGAACGGAGAGGTTCCCGAGCGGCCAAAGGGATCAGACTGTAAATCTGACGGCTCAGCCTTCGGAGGTTCGAATCCTCCCCTCTCCACCATTCAGATTTAAATTGTGCGGGTGTAGTTTAATGGTAGAACTCCAGCCTTCCAAGCTGATCACGTGGGTTCGATTCCCATCACCCGCTCCAAATAAAGTTTCAAGCCCATATAGCTCAGCGGTAGAGCACTTCCTTGGTAAGGAAGAGGTCACCGGTTCAAGTCCAGTTATGGGCTCCATTTATACTGATTGTTGCAAACATTTAATTAAGGTCTTTGAGAGATGGCTAAAGAAAAATTTGAACGTAATAAACCACATGTAAACGTCGGCACAATTGGCCACGTTGATCACGGCAAGACCACTCTAACTGCGGCACTGACAAAGGTGATGGCAGAAAAGCTAGGTGGTGAAGTAAAAGCATTTGATCAGATTGACAATGCACCTGAAGAGCGTGAGCGTGGAATTACAATTGCAACATCGCACGTAGAATATGAATCAGACACGCGTCACTACGCACACGTAGATTGCCCGGGTCACGCGGATTATGTGAAGAACATGATTACCGGTGCTGCGCAAATGGATGGTGCAATCCTGGTGTGTGGTGCAACAGACGGCCCTATGCCGCAAACAAGAGAGCATATCCTGTTATCAAGACAGGTAGGTGTTCCATATATCGTAGTGTTCCTGAACAAAGCTGATCTACTAGCCGAAGATTGCGGTGGTGTAGGAACAGAAGAATACAACGAAATGCTAGAGCTCGTTGAAATGGAAATTCGCGAAATTCTAGACCAGTATGAGTTCCCTGGTGATGACACGCCAATTATCGTCGGTTCTGCTCTGAAAGGACTGGAAGGTGACGATAGTGAGCTAGGTGTTCCGTCAATTATTAAATTAGTAGAAGCGTTAGATAGCTATATTCCCGAGCCAGAAAGAGCGACGGAAGGTGCTTTTTTAATGCCGATTGAAGATGTATTCTCAATCTCGGGTCGTGGTACTGTTGTAACCGGCCGTATTGAGCGAGGAATTATCAAGGTTGGCGAAGAAATCGAAATCGTTGGTATTAAAGACACGGTTAAGACAACGTGTACGGGTGTTGAGATGTTCCGCAAGTTGCTTGACGAAGGTCAGGCGGGCGATAACGTTGGTATTCTGTTAAGAGGAACCAAGCGTGAAGAAGTTGAGCGTGGTCAGGTACTGGCACATGTTGGCTCAATCAACCCACATACAAGATTTAAGGCTGAAATTTATGTGCTGGCTAAGGATGAAGGTGGTCGTCATACGCCATTCTTTAATGGCTATCGCCCACAGTTCTATTTTAGAACAACTGATGTGACAGGTGCTGTAGAGTTACCAGAAGGTACAGAAATGGTGATGCCTGGTGATAACGTATCTGTAGAAGTAACCTTGATTGCGCCGATTGCGATGGAGCAAGGTTTGCGCTTTGCTATCCGTGAAGGTGGTCGTACGGTTGGTGCGGGCGTTGTTGCAGAAATTATTGAGTAATGACTTTTAATAAAGTATAATTCCTCATTGTTTCAAAGTTTGTGCGTGTAGGTCAGTGGCTCAATTGGTAGAGCAGCGGTCTCCAAAACCGCAGGTTGTGGGTTCGAGTCCCTCCTGGCCTGCCAACTCGCACTAAACATTAATTAATTTTCAAGAACTTCTCAAATAAATTCCATCAAATGAATACTCAGGCAAAGGAAGTGACGTCTAGCTTAGATGTGCTTAAATATGTTTTGTCTCTTGTGCTAGTTAGCGCAGGTGTGGTTGCGTTTTATCAGTTCTCTGATTACTCGCAGTTGTATAGAGTCTTGGGCATGGTGGCTGTCGTTATTGTTGCGTTAACAATTATGATGACTACAGCGTTAGGGCAACAGTCCTGGGTGTTTGCGCAGGAAGCGAGACAGGAAGTAAGGAAGGTAGTCTGGCCTACACGGTCTGAAACCATGCAAACAACCTTAATGGTTTTTGCCATGGTTATTATCGTGGGCTTTGTTATATGGCTACTAGATACATTTTTGTTCTGGGCGATAACATCCCTGACAGCTTAAAGAGGTTTAAGGATGGCGATACGCTGGTATGTTGTTCATGCATATTCAAATTATGAAAAGAAAGTAAAGCAGTCTCTCGAAGAGAAAATCGAAAGAGAAGGATTGGGCGAATACTTTGGGAAAATTCTTGTGCCAACAGAAGAAGTTGTTGAGATGAGAATGGGGCAGCAAAGAAAGAGCGAGAGAAAATTCTTTCCAGGCTATGTCCTAGTGCAGATGGAATTGAATGATGAGACATGGCATATAGTCAAAGATGAGCCGCGGGTATTGGGTTTTATTGGCGGTACTTCGGAGCGTCCTGCACCAATTTCAGATCAGGAAGCTGAACGAATTTTAAACAGAGTCGAAGAGGGTGTTAATAAGCCTAGGCCTAAAGTTCTGTTTGAAGTGGGTGAGGTGGTGCGTGTTAATGATGGACCCTTTAAAGATTTTAATGGGGAAATTGAAGAAATTAACTACGAAAAAAACAAGCTACGTATTTCAGTATTAATTTTCGGTAGGTCTACTTCAGTTGAACTGGGTTTCAATGAAGTAGAAAAAAGTTAAGCAGTACGACACAACAGAATTATAACGGTCCTCATCAACAGATGGTGATTTTTTATCTATGGGGAGCTGAAAAGCGTTAGTACCCAATCAGGAGTATAAAATGGCTAAAGAAGTCACGGCGTATATCAAACTGCAAGTAAAAGCAGGTGAAGCAAACCCAAGTCCACCTGTAGGGCCTGCTCTAGGTCAACATGGTGTCAATATTATGGAGTTTTGTAAGGCATTTAATGCAAAAACTTCAGATATTGAAAAAGGTTTGCCGATTCCGGTAGTTATATCTGTTTACAGTGATAGAAGTTTTACTTTTATTACTAAAACCCCGCCTGCGTCAATTTTATTGAAGAAAGCGGCTGGTATCACTTCAGGTAGTAGTAATCCAAACACGGTTAAAGTCGGTACAGTAACTCGTGCGCAACTAGAAGAAATTGCAACGACTAAAATGGAAGACCTGAATGCAACAAATATGGATGCTGCTGTGCAAATTATTGCCGGTAGTGCGCGTAGCATGGGTCTAAATGTGGAAGGTTTATAATGGCTAGATTATCGAAAAGAGCAAAACTTGCTAAAGAAAAAGTAGATGCTGAGCGTCAATACCCTTTTGTAGAAGCTGTCGCTGTATTAAAAGAACTTGCTACAAGAAAATTTTCTGAGTCAGTTGATGTCAGTGTGAATCTAGGCATTGATGCAAGAAAGTCAGATCAAAATGTTAGAGGGGCAACTTTATTGCCTAAAGGCTCGGGTAAAACAGTCAGAGTTGCTGTGTTCACTCAGGGGCCAAATGCCGATGCTGCAAAAGAAGCAGGCGCTGATATTGTGGGCATGGATGATTTGGCTGCTGAAGTTAAAAAAGGTCAGATGGACTTTGATGTTGTTATTGCGTCGCCAGATGCAATGCGCGTTGTCGGTCAGTTAGGGCAAGTATTAGGCCCAAGAGGCTTGATGCCAAATCCTAAAGTAGGCACTGTAACGCCGGATGTTGCAACAGCGGTTAAAAATGCGAAAGCAGGGCAGGCGCGTTACCGTACTGATAAAGCAGGAATTGTACACTGTTCAATTGGTAAAATTGAATTTAGTGCTGATGATATTCAGGAAAATCTGCAGGCATTGATCGCTGACTTAGTTAAAGCAAAACCAAGTGCAGCTAAAGGTGTTTATCTAAAGAAAATCAGCCTGTCGACTACGATGGGAACAGGTGTCACTCTAGATCAATCTAGCTTGTCACTTTAAGCAAAAAAATACGGCAGATTCTTTAGCCGTAGTACGTGTTACAACAATAAAGAATTTTTGGTTGCCTGTTCTATTGGTAGCCATCAAAGACCGTAGGCGCTTTGCTTAAAATAAAAGCCTACGTAGATGGGAGCTGAAACTGGGAAACTGGTGAAAGACCCGTTGGGTGCATTTCGCAAGAGGTGTGGTGTGTAAACCTGATGAAAGTCAGTAATAACGGAGAAAAATGTGGCCTTAGCATTAGATGGCAAAAAAGCTGTCGTAGAGGAAGTTGCTCCATATGCAGCTAAAGCGCACTCTGCTGTTGCAGCTGAATATCGCGGACTTACAGTAGCTGAATTAACTCAGTTGCGTACAGTTGCAAGAGAAACAGGCGTTTATTTACGTGTAGTAAAAAATACACTGGCTAAGCGAGCAGTTGCCGGAACTCAATTTGAATGCATGCAGGAAAAGATGGTCGGACCATTGATCCTTGCATTTTCAATGGAAGATCCAGGCTCTGCAGGTCGTTTAATCAATGATTTTGCTAAAAGCAATAACAAGCTTATTGCCAAAATCGTGTCTATCGATGGGCAAGCTTATAATGGCTCGGAATTAGCGCGCTTGGCTAGCTTACCTACACGTGATCAAGGTATTAGCTTGATTATGGCATTGATGTTAGCTCCTGTAGAGAAGTTAGCACGTACTTTATTGGCTCTAAAAGAGCAGATGGATACGGGCGAAGCAGAGACGGGCAGCACTGCAGATGCGGTAACAGAGTAAGCTTTATAACCAGTTTAAACCAATTATTTAGAGGAACATAGAATGGCAATCTCACAAGAAGATATCTTGGAAGCAGTATCGAACATGACTGTTATGGAAATCGTTGATCTAATTTCAGCGATGGAAGAAAAATTTGGTGTATCAGCAGCAGCAGTTGCAGCAGCTCCAGCAGCTGGCGGTGACGCGGGTGCAGCAGAAGAGCAAACTGAATTTGATGTAGTTATGGAATCTTTCGGTGCTAATAAAGTTTCTGCAATTAAAGCGGTACGCGGCATTACTGGATTAGGCTTGAAAGAAGCTAAAGCAACAGTTGAAGGCTGTCCAGTAACAGTAAAAGAAGGCGTAAGCAAAGCAGAAGCTGAAGAAGTAAAAGCGACATTAGAAGAAGCTGGTGCGACTGTCGAAATTAAATAATTTTGACAAAATATCATAGGCAGCAATGCCTGTAATATGGGCTGGTGATTACTTAAGTAGTCGCCGGCCTTTTACTGTTTTAGGAGTGCGCATGGGATAAGTTGAGCGTATTGACGCAGGATTTTTGTTCGTATTCAAGGCATAGCAATTGGCGCATAGCGAGCTACGCAACAATTGCTGTAACGCAGATGACGGACAAAAAAAGACATCAATTGTTCAAGTTATTCGATGCACGCTACTTTATGCCCCGAATTCAGAAAACTACTCACAATAAGGATAAGGAAGTAATATGGCCTATACTTTTACTGAAAAAAAACGCCTCAGAAATAATTTTGGAAAAGCAAATGAAGTTCTAGACGTTCCTTATTTGCTGGAAACGCAAATCAAATCTTATGCAAGTTTTTTACAGACTGGCATTATTCCATCTAAAAGAAAGGATGGTGGCTTGCACGCGGCATTTTCCAGTATATTTCCAATTGTGAGTCATTCGGGTTATGCAGTTCTTGAGTATGTTAAGTATCGCTTAGGTGATCCCGTTTTTGATGTGCGCGAGTGTCAGCAACGTGGGGCAACGTATGCAGCGCCTTTACGCGTAATTGCGCGTCTTGTTATCTACGATAAAGATGCGCCTGGTAGCAAAAAGATTGTTAAGGATATCAGGGAGCAAGAAGTTTATATGGGCGAATTGCCACTAATGACAGAGAATGGAACATTTGTTATTAATGGTACAGAGCGAGTAATAGTGTCTCAGTTACACCGTAGCCCGGGTGTGTTTTTTGATCACGATAAAGGTAAGACGCATTCATCTGGAAAGTTGTTGTTAAATGCACGAGTGATTCCCTATCGCGGATCCTGGTTAGATTTTGAATTTGATCACAAAGATTGCGTGTTCGTCAGAATTGACCGGCGCCGTAAAATCCCGGCAACCATTTTGTTGCGTGCATTGGGATATGATAACGAAGAAATACTGAAAATTTTCTTCGATATAAATAAATTTTCTATCAGTGCGGATAAGTTTTCTCTGGATTTAATTCCTGAAAGGCTAAAGGGTGAAATTGCTACTTTCGATATTAAATTCGATGGCAAAGTGCTGGTAGAAGAAGGACGACGTGTCACTGCCAAACATATCAGGCAGATGCAAAAACAGAAAATCAAGCAGCTAGACGTTCCCAAAGAATATTTATACGGTAATATTATAGCAAATAATATTATTGATGAGAGTACCGGTGAGTTAGTTGCAAATGTAAATGATGAACTTACCGAAGAGTTATTACACCAGTTAATATCAGCTGGTATTACAGAGATCAATACGCTATATGTCAATGACCTGGATCTTGGGTCATACATATCTTCAGCAATGCGTATGGATAGCACGACTAATCGCCTGGAAGCATTAATAGAGATTTATCGTATGATGCGTCCGGGTGAGCCGCCGACTAAAGATTCGGCGGAGAATTTATTTAAAAACTTATTCTTTACTGAAGACAGGTATGATTTATCTGCAGTAGGTCGGATGAAGTTTAACCGACGTCTAGGCATGCGAGATAATGAAGGCGATGGTACTTTAAGTAAAGAAGATATTATTAATGTCTTAAAAGAGCTGATTAATATTAGAAATGGTCATGGCAGCGTGGATGATATTGACCACCTAGGTAACCGCCGTGTTAGATCAGTCGGGGAAATGATTGAAAACCAGTTTAGAGTAGGCTTGGTTAGGGTAGAGCGGGCGGTTAGAGAGCGCCTGACGCTTGCTGATTCTGAAGGTTTGATGCCACAGGAAATTATTAATGCCAAACCAGTTTCAGCTGCCGTTAAGGAATTTTTTGGTTCCAGTCAGCTATCGCAATTTATGGATCAAAATAATCCATTATCGCAGGTTACACACAAGCGCCGCGTCTCGGCACTAGGTCCGGGTGGACTGGCTAGAGAGCGAGCAGGCTTTGAGGTGCGCGATGTACATACCACTCACTATGGGCGTGTATGTCCGATTGAAACGCCGGAGGGACCAAATATAGGTCTGATTAACTCATTAGCTGTTTATGCGCGTACCAATAGCTATGGCTTCCTGGAAACACCATATCGTAAGGTTGAAAAGGGTGTAGTGACTGACCAAGTTGATTACCTGTCCGCAATCGGTGAAGGAAACTTTGTTATTGCGCAGGCAAGTGTGGCAGTGGACAAAGATCGCAAGCTAGTTAAAGGGTTGGTGTCTTGTCGTTATAAAGATGAGTTTACATTGGTTAATTCTGCTGATGTGGAGTATATGGATGTATCAGCTAAGCAGATAGTTTCAGTTGCAGCGTCTATCGTGCCATTTCTAGAGCACGATGATGCAAATAGAGCATTGATGGGATCGAACATGCAGCGCCAGGCTGTGCCTGTGCTGAAGGCTGAAAAGCCTATCGTAGGTACAGGAATGGAGCGTACTGTTGCCAAAGATTCCGGGGTAACAGTAGTTGCTAGGCGCGGTGGAGAGGTTGTCAGCGTTGATGCAAGTAGAATCGTGGTGCGGGTGAATGATACTGAAACAGAGTCTGCCGAGACTGGGGTAGATATTTATAATCTGATCAAATACGTACGTTCTAACCAGAATACTTGTATTAATCAGAAGCCATTAGTCAGACCTGGTGACACAATCACCGCTGGTGATATTATGGCGGATGGCCCATCTACTGATATGGGGGAGTTGGCATTAGGACAGAATATGCTGATTGCTTTTATGCCATGGAATGGCTACAACTTCGAAGATTCGATTCTTGTATCTGAGCGCGTGGTAAAAGAAGACCGCTTTACATCAATTCATATTGAAGAAAAGACCTGTATTGCGCGTGATACCAAACATAGCCCGGAAGAAATTACCGCAGATATTCCGAATGTAAGTGAAGAGGCGCTATCTAAGCTGGATGATTCAGGGATTGTTTATGTCGGTGCTGAGGTTAAAGGTGGTGATATTCTGGTGGGTAAAGTGACACCGAAAGGTGAATCTCAACTAACCCCGGAAGAAAAGTTACTTAGAGCAATTTTCGGAGAAAAAGCGGCTGATGTGAAAGATACCTCGTTACGCGTACCCGGTAGTATTCGGGCAACAGTGATTGATGTGCAGATTTTTACCCGTGATGGCGTCGAAAAAGATAAGCGTGCGCTGGCGAATGAAGCAATGGCAATCAAGAGCTATAAGAAAGACATCAATGATCAGCTAGCCATTGTCGAAAAAGATATCTATCAACGTACGGCTAATGTCATTATTGGTGAAAAAGCACTTTCTGGCCCAAATAGCCTGAAATCCGCTACGGTGCTTACCCAGGAATATCTTGATTCAATCAAGCGTTCCGAGTGGGCCAGCATCAAGATGGAAAAGGAAGAACTGAATGTGCAGCTGGAAGGGCTAGAAGCGCAGCTAGTCAAATTACGTAAAGAATTTGATGAGCGTTTTGAAGTCAAGCGCAAGAAAATCACCATGGGTGATGATCTGCCACCTGGTGTATTGAAAATGGTTAAAGTTTATTTAGCTGTTAAAAAACGTATTCAGCCGGGTGATAAGATGGCAGGACGACATGGTAATAAAGGGGTTATTTCGCGAATTAACCCAATTGAAGATATGCCGTATCTAGCAGATGGAACGCCTATCGATATTGTCTTAAACCCATTAGGTGTGCCGTCACGAATGAACGTAGGGCAGGTGCTGGAAACGCATTTAGGCTGGGCTGCTAAAGGCCTGGGGCATAAAATTGGCAAAATGCTCGAAGTAAATTCGGCAGTCACAGAAATACGTAGCTTTTTAGATAAAATTTATAATAGTAGTGGGCAGAACGAAGATCTGGATTCATTTTCTGATGCAGAGATTCTTGAAATGGCTAGAAATCTGGTGGCAGGTGTGCCGATGGCTTCGCCTGTTTTTGACGGTGCGAGCGAAGAAGAAATTCGCTATATGTTGTCACTGGCAGATTTACCCGAAAGTGGCCAGACAACACTTTATGATGGTTTAACCGGTGAGGCGTTTGAGCGTGATATAACCGTGGGTTATATGCACATGCTGAAGTTAAATCATTTAGTTGATGACAAAATGCATGCGCGATCAACAGGGCCATATAGCCTGGTAACGCAACAGCCATTAGGGGGTAAAGCACAATTTGGTGGTCAGCGCTTTGGGGAAATGGAAGTATGGGCACTAGAAGCTTATGGTGCAGCGTACACCTTGCAGGAAATGTTAACGGTAAAATCTGATGATGTTACTGGGCGTACGCGCATGTATAAAAATATCGTCGATGGTAATCACCAAATGGACCCAGGTATGCCAGAGTCATTTAATGTACTGCTTAAAGAAATTCGCTCACTTGCTATTAACATCGAAGTGCAATAAGCACTTATTGAAATAGTAACAAGTACAGCGCCGTGTTGTTTAAATGGATAATATTTTTAGTTGCTAGCAACTAAATAATCGGTTTCTAAAAAGAAAATTAGGTGCTGCACAGGCTTATGAGTTCTGGTATAGCCAGATAACAAACAAAGGGGATAAGCTCTTGAAAGATTTATTAAATTTCTTAAAACGCCAAAATAGAACAGTTGATTTTGATGAAATTAGCATAGGCCTGGCATCGCCAAACCAGATTAGATCATGGTCGTATGGTGAGGTTAAGAAGCCGGAAACCATAAATTATCGTACCTTTAAACCAGAACGTGACGGCCTTTTCTGTGCAAAAATATTTGGTCCGGTCAGCGATTATGAATGTTTATGTGGGAAGTATAAGCGCCTGAAGCACCGTGGTGTTATCTGTGAAAAATGTGGCGTAGAAGTTACTTTGTCTAAAGTGCGTCGTGAGCGTATGGGACATATCGAACTTGCTAGCCCGGTTGCGCATATCTGGTTTTTAAAATCATTGCCCTCTCGAATTGCTCTGTTATTAGATATGACATTGCGTGAAATTGAGCGGGTTTTATATTTTGAATCATTCGTCGTGCTTGACGAGGGTTTGACCCCTTTAGAAAGAAAGAAGCTATTAACGGATGATGAATATTTAGATGCATTTGAAGAATATGGTGATGAATTCATTGCGAAAATGGGTGCGGAAGCCATCTATGAGTTATTAAAAACCATTGATATCAAGGCGGAAGTTGATCAATTAAGAGAGGAAATTAACAGCACCAATTCTGAAACCAAGATTAAGAAATTTTCCAAGCGCCTGAAAGTTCTTGAGTCGCTGTTAGGGTCTTCTAACCGCCCGGAATGGATGGTGATGAATGTTCTGCCTGTGTTGCCGCCTGAATTACGTCCGTTAGTACCACTGGATGGCGGTCGTTTTGCAACATCCGATCTGAACGATCTATATCGACGGGTTATTAACAGAAATAACCGCCTGCATCGTTTACTGGACTTAGGTGCGCCGGACATCATCATTCGCAATGAAAAAAGAATGCTGCAAGAGTCGGTTGATGCCTTGCTGGATAACGGTCGTCGTGGGCGCGCGATAACTGGGACTAACCGACGACCACTGAAATCACTTGCCGATATGATTAAGGGTAAGCAGGGGCGATTTAGACAGAATCTGCTAGGTAAGCGGGTCGATTATTCAGGGCGTTCAGTTATTGTCGTTGGGCCTACGCTGAAATTACATCAGTGTGGTTTACCGAAAAAAATGGCGCTGGAATTATTCAAGCCATTTATTTTTAGTAAATTACAGTTGCGTGGTTTAGCAACTACGATTAAGGCTGCCAAGAAACTGGTAGAAAGCAAAGGCGCCGAAGTCTGGGATATTCTGGAAGAGGTTATTCATGAGCACCCTATACTATTAAACCGTGCGCCGACATTACATAGATTAGGTATTCAGGCGTTTGAGCCAACGCTAATCGAAGGTAAGGCGATTAATCTGCATCCATTGGTCTGTAGCGCATTTAATGCCGACTTTGATGGTGATCAGATGGCGGTACATATTCCATTGTCTATCGAAGCCCAGATTGAAGCGCGGACATTGATGATGGCAACCAATAATATTTTGTCACCTGCCAATGGTGAGCCGATTATTAATCCTTCTCAGGATGTGGTTCTAGGGCTCTACTATATAAGCCGTGAAAAACTTAAAGCTAAAGGGGATGGCTCGGCTTTCTTTAATATTAATGAAGTTAAGCGAGCGCTAGATGCAAAAACTGTTGAATTGCAGTCGAAAATTCAGGTAAGAATAACTGAAAAACTCAACAATAAAGATGGCGAAGTTGAGGAAAAAACAACGCGTTATGAAACCACAGTTGGTCGTGTCTTAATCTGGGAAATAGCACCCGCAGGAATGCCATTTGAAATTGTAAACTGTGATATGACCAAAAAGAATATCTCACGTTTACTCGATTTCAGTTACCGTTATTTAGGAAATAAAGACACTGTCATACTTGCTGATCAGATTATGTATCTGGGCTTTAAATATGCAACTCGTTCAGGAATTTCTTTTGGTATTAATGATATGGAAATTCCAGTAGAAAAAGCTGATATTTTAAATGAAGCAGAAAAAGAAGTGATTGAAATTCAGGATCAGTATTCTTCGGGTCTGGTAACTGATGGCGAGCGCTACAATAAGGTTGTTGATATCTGGTCGCATGCCAATGAGAAAGTAGCCAAGGTAATGATGGATGCGCTGGGTACCGATGAAGTTGTGGATGATAACGGGGCGGTCTTAAAGCAGAAATCATTTAACTCAATCTTTATGATGGCTGAATCTGGAGCGCGGGGTTCTGCGGCACAGATTAGGCAGCTTGCGGGTATGCGTGGCTTGATGGCGAAGCCGGATGGTTCAATTATTGAAACGCCAATTACCGCAAACTTCCGTGAAGGTCTAGATGTACTGCAGTACTTTATTTCTACCCATGGTGCCCGAAAAGGTCTGGCGGATACTGCTCTTAAAACGGCTAACTCTGGATATCTGACGCGTCGACTTGTCGATGTGGCACAAGATCTAGTAATTAATGGTGTAGATTGCGGGACTACGAACGGCATGGTCATGGTGCCAATTATTGAAGGTGGTGATGTTGTTGAGCCATTGGCAGAGCGAGTGCTGGGTCGAGTAGTGATTGGTGATGTACTCGCGGGATCTTCTGGCGAAGTTATCGTTTCTGACGGCACCATGCTGGACGAGAATTATGTATCTATCCTAGAAGAGCATAGCATCGATGATGTTTTTGTTCGCTCAATTATTACTTGTGATAATAGGCATGGAGTCTGTGCGAAATGTTACGGGCGTGATCTAGGGCGTGGGCATATGGTCAATAGTGGTGAAGCAGTTGGAGTGATTGCAGCACAGTCTATTGGTGAGCCAGGCACGCAGTTAACCATGCGTACTTTTCATATTGGTGGAGCTGCATCACGACAAGTTGCGATTAGTAATGTGCAAGTGAAATCGAAAGGGGTTATTAAGTTACATAATCTAAAAACGGTAGAAAATCGTGCCGGAAATCTAGTTGCTGTATCAAGATCAGGTGAAGTCGGGGTAATGGATGAGTATGGCCGCGAAAAAGAAAAGTACAAGATTCCTTATGGAGCAGAGTTAAGTTGCAAAGAAGGTAGCATGGTTGAACCTGGTGATATCGTTGTTACCTGGGATCCACACGTGCATCCTGTGGTATCTGAAGTTGCAGGGCGAGTTGAGCTAGTCGATTTTGAGCCGGGACTGTCTGTTCAGGAAGTGTCTGATGAGATTACTGGGGTAAGTTCCATTACGGTGCTGGATCCTAAGCAACGGGTGAGTGCGGGTAAAGATTTACGGCCTCTAGTTAAACTAGTGAGCGAAGATGGGGAAGATGTCATGTTGCCAAACACTGAATTAGCTGCGCAGTATGTATTGCCAGCAGGTTCAATTGTTGCGGTAAAAAATGGCGCGGAAATTCATGTGGGTGACGTGCTTGGGCGAATTCCTCAGGAGTCAAGTAAGACACGTGATATTACCGGAGGTTTGCCACGAGTTGCTGATTTATTTGAAGTAAGAAAAACCAAAGACCCGGCAATTTTAGCCGAAGCGACAGGTGCGGTAACTTTTGGTAAGGAAACTAAAGGTAAGCAGCGTATCGTTATTACCGATTCAGAAGGCGAGCAGTATGAGACCCTGGTCCCTAAATGGCGCCATATCACAGTGTTTGAGGGTGAATTTGTCGATAAAGGTGAAACCATTGCGGAAGGTGAATTAACCCCGCATGACATTTTGCGTCTGCGTGGTGTCACAGAACTCACTACTTATTTAGTGAAAGAGATTCAGGATGTTTATCGTCTTCAGGGGGTGAAAATTAATGACAAGCATATTGAAGCGATTATTCGCCAGATGTTGCGTAAAGTCGAAATTACTGCATCGGGTGATAGTGATTACACCAAAGGTGATCAGGTCGAAAAAGTAGTTGTTAAGGAAATTAATGACAAGCTTGAAGAAAATGGAAAAATTCCTGCCAGCTATGATCCTGTATTGTTAGGTATAACCAAAGCTTCACTAGCAACCGAGTCATTTGTTTCGGCGGCATCATTCCAGGAAACAACTCGAGTGTTAACTGATGCAGCGGTTCGCGGTTTGAAAGATCAGTTATATGGATTAAAAGAAAATGTAATTGTTGGGCGTTTAATTCCGGCAGGTACAGGTTTGGCATTCCATGAAGCAAGAAGAAAGCGTAAGGAAGCGCAGTTAGAAGCGATACAAACTCCGGAAGAAGTGAAGTCAATGGAAGTTGTAGATGCGGAAGAAGCATTAAAGCAAGCCTTGAATGCCGAATAACAAGAAATAGTTGACTTTAAAGGAGCAGGATAATAGAATGTTCTGCTCAATAGAGTTATTGTAAATAATTAAAGTGCATTATTGAATGCGCTAAGCAAAAATAATGCAAGACGGAGTAATTTAACTTATGGCTACTATTAACCAACTGGTTCGTAAGCCGCGCACAAGAAAAGTAGAAAAAAGTAATGTGCCAGCGCTTGAGGCTTGTCCTCAAAGACGTGGTGTTTGTACGCGTGTTTATACAACTACACCAAAAAAACCAAATTCTGCATTACGTAAGGTAGCGCGGGTAAGGCTCACTAGCGGTGCTGAAGTGAGTAGTTATATAGGTGGTGAAGGGCACAATCTGCAAGAGCACTCGGTGGTTCTGATTCGCGGGGGAAGGGTAAAAGATTTACCCGGTGTGCGTTATCACGTAGTACGCGGAAGTCTGGATACTTCTGGCGTAGATAGTCGTAGATGTGGCCGTTCTAAGTACGGTACAAAAAAGCCTAAGGGCTAAGCAGTAAAAAATAAAATTAATTGTTGGTGATATAAATGTCAAGAAGAAGAGCGGCGATAAAACGTACGGTTTTACCAGACCCAAGATATAGTAGCGTTACTTTAACCAAATTCATGAATATGGTTATGGTGGACGGGAAGAAATCAGTAGCAGAGAAAATAGTCTATGGCGCACTTGAAGCTGTTGAAGCTAAAGGTCATGCCGAGCCATTAGAAGTTTTTACTAAAGCACTAGAAAATATTCAGCCTCGTGTTGAAGTAAAGTCAAGACGTGTCGGTGGCGCAACTTATCAGGTGCCTATCGAAGTTAGACCTAGTCGTCGAGTGGCGTTAGCTATGCGCTGGATGATTGAGGCATCACGCAAGAGAAATGAAAAAAATATGCCGCTTAAGCTGGCAGGTGAAATGATGGATGCAGTGGAAGGACGCGGATCAGCAGCTAAGAAACGCGAAGACACACATAAAATGGCAGAAGCGAATAAAGCATTCTCTCATTATCGTTGGTAGTATTGTAGGTTTTTTGCAGTGGGACGTGTAACGCCGATTGAGAATTATCGGAATATAGGGATTATGGCTCATATCGATGCGGGTAAAACCACAACGACAGAGCGAATTCTATATTATACGGGTGTCTCACATAAGATCGGTGAGGTTCATGATGGCTCGGCTGTTATGGACTGGATGGAGCAGGAGCAGGAAAGAGGGATTACCATTACCTCTGCAGCAACAACCTGTTTCTGGTCAGGCATGGAGGGCGGATACGTCAAGCATCGTATCAATATTATTGATACGCCTGGTCATGTAGATTTCACCATTGAAGTTGAGCGCTCGCTGAGAGTTCTTGATGGTGCGTGTGCAGTTTTCTGTGCTGTGGGAGGTGTAGAGCCACAGTCTGAAACAGTTTGGCGGCAAGCGAATAAATATAAAGTACCCAGAGTAGTTTTCATCAATAAGATGGACCGTTCGGGTGCTGATTTTTTTAGAGTAATCGAGCAAATTACTACCCGGCTAGGGGGAGAGCCCGTAGCTATGCAGATCCCAGTGGGTTCAGAGGATGAGTTTGCTGGGGTAGTTGATTTGTTAAAAATGAAAGCCATTTATTGGCAAGATGCCAATATGGGGATGACGTTCAGTGAAGAACCGATACCTGAAGCTTTGCAGGGTGAAGCTGAAGAATGGCGTGAAAAGTTATTTGAAGCTGCGGCCGAAGCAGATGATGAGTTAATGGAAAAGTACCTTGAAGAAGGCGAGCTATCTATAGACGAGATCAAGTTGGGGCTGAGAAAGAGAACCATAGCTAGTGAGATTTCACCGGTGTTCTGTGGTTCAGCCTTTAAGAATAAGGGCGTACAGGCTTTGCTTGATGGCGTGCTGGATTATATGCCTTCGCCACTGGATGTCAAATCGATATCGGGTGAGCTAAAGGACGGCAGTCATGCAGAAAGTCATGCATCTGATGAAGGGCCGTTTGCAGCATTGGCATTTAAAATAGCAACTGACCCTTTTGTAGGTTCGTTGACTTTTATCCGGGTTTATTCCGGGGTGCTGGCATCAGGTAGTGTTGTATACAACGTGCTGAAAGGTAAACGCGAGCGAGTTGGCAGATTGCTGCAGATGCACGCAAACAGCAGAGAGGAGATCTCTGAGGTAAGAGCGGGTGATATTGCGGCGGCAGTGGGTTTTAAGGATGTAACGACTGGCGAAAGTCTGTGTGCAGAAAATGCACAGATCATTCTGGAAAAAATGGATTTTCCCGAGCCGGTTATCTCTATAGCAGTTGAAGCTAGAACTAAAGCTGATCAGGATAAGATGGCTGAAGCACTGGGACGCTTAAAGAAAGAAGATCCGTCTTTTCATGTGATGACAGATGAAGAGTCAGGGCAGGTTATTATCTCAGGGATGGGTGAGTTACATCTGGAGATTTTGGTCGACCGGATGCGCAGGGAATTCTCTGTAGCTCTGAATGTTGGAGCACCGCAGGTTTCTTATAGAGAAACCATAAAGCAGGCGGTTCGGCAAGAAGGAAAGTTTATTCGACAGAGTGGCGGAAAAGGACAGTATGGACATGTCATAATCAAGCTGGAACCTATGGAGTTGGGCTCTGGCTATGCTTTTATCAGCGAAGTGTCTGGTGGTACGGTTCCCAAAGAATATATACCTGCTGTTGATAAAGGAATACAGGAGCAAATGAAAAATGGTGTCCTGGCAGGGTATCCGGTAGTGGATGTTAAAGTAACCTTACTCGATGGTTCTTACCATGATGTAGACTCAAGTGAAATGGCTTTTTCCATTGCCGGGTCTATGGCTTTTCGAGATGGGTCAAAACAGGCTAAGCCAGTTTTGCTGGAGCCGGTGATGAAAGTGGAAATCGTGACTCCCGAAGAATATATGGGAGATGTGGTAGGAGATGTAAACAGGCGTAGAGGTGTGGTTCTAGGGATGGAGGATGCGTCAATAGGTAAGACAATTAACTGCGAAGTGCCGTTAGCTGAAATGTTTGGTTATGCAACTGACCTGCGCTCGGCAACTCAAGGGCGTGCTACTTACAGTATGCAATTTGAAAAATATAATGAGACACCTGCAAAAATTGCAGATGCAATTATACAAAAAACGTCATAAGAATTGATATTTAAAAAAGGTATGGGCTAATGGCTAAAGAAAAATTTGAACGTAATAAACCACATGTAAACGTCGGCACAATTGGCCACGTTGATCACGGTAAGACTACTCTAACTGCTGCGCTGACAAAGGTGATGGCAGAAAAGCTGGGTGGTGAAGTAAAAGCATTTGATCAGATTGATAATGCGCCAGAAGAGCGTGAGCGCGGAATTACAATTGCAACATCACACGTAGAGTATGAATCAGACACGCGTCACTACGCACACGTAGATTGCCCTGGTCACGCGGATTATGTGAAGAACATGATTACCGGTGCTGCGCAAATGGATGGTGCAATCCTGGTGTGTGGTGCAACAGACGGTCCTATGCCGCAAACAAGAGAGCATATCCTGTTATCAAGACAGGTAGGTGTTCCATATATCGTAGTGTTCCTGAACAAAGCTGATCTACTAGCCGAAGATTGCGGTGGTGTAGGAACAGAAGAATACAACGAAATGCTAGAGCTCGTTGAAATGGAAATTCGCGAAATTCTAGACCAGTATGAATTCCCTGGTGATGACACGCCAATTATCGTTGGCTCTGCTCTGAAGGGACTGGAAGGTGATGATAGTGAGCTAGGTACGCAGTCAATTATTAAATTAGTGGACGCATTAGACAGCTATATTCCCGAGCCAGAAAGAGCGACGGAAGGTGCTTTTTTGATGCCGATTGAAGATGTATTCTCAATCTCGGGTCGTGGTACTGTTGTAACCGGCCGTATTGAGCGAGGCATTATCAAGGTTGGCGAAGAAATCGAAATAGTTGGTATTAAAGATACTGTTAAGACAACTTGTACAGGTGTTGAGATGTTTCGCAAGTTGCTTGATGAAGGTCAGGCGGGCGATAACGTTGGTATCCTGTTAAGAGGAACCAAGCGTGAAGAAGTTGAGCGTGGTCAGGTACTGGCGCATGTTGGCTCAATTAATCCGCATACCAAGTTCTCTGCTGAAATCTATGTGTTGGCTAAAGATGAGGGTGGTCGTCATACGCCATTCTTTGATGGTTACCGTCCGCAGTTCTACTTCAGAACTACAGATGTAACTGGCGCAGTTAAATTGCCCGAAGGTACGGAGATGGTAATGCCTGGTGATAACGTATCTGTAGAAGTAACCTTGATCGCGCCAATTGCGATGGAAGAAGGTTTACGTTTTGCGATCCGTGAAGGTGGTCGTACGGTTGGTGCCGGTGTTGTTGCAAAAATTATTGAGTAATAGATATGTCTAGTCAAACAATTAGAATAAGCCTGAAAGCATTTGATCATAAACTGATTGATCAATCCGCAGGTGAGATTGTTGAAACAGCAAAAAGAACAGGTGCACAAGTAAAAGGCCCTATTCCGCTACCAACAAAACATGAGCGTTTTACAATTCTGACTTCACCGCATGTCAATAAAGATGCGCGCGATCAGTATGAATTGAGAACATACAAACGTCTGCTTGATATCGTTGAGCCGACTGATAAGACTGTTGATACGCTAATGAAGTTAGATTTAGCTGCAGGTGTCGACGTTAAAATAAAGCTTATTTAAGCTTGAGAAGTTTGAGGGTTTAATTATGTCATTAGGTCTAATTGGTCGTAAATGTGGGATGACGCGTGTCTTTACGGAAGATGGTGTGTCAATGCCTGTTTCGGTTGTACAAATAGATTCAAATAGAGTTTCACAGATTAAAGGGCTGGAAACTGATGGTTATCGTGCGGTGCAGGTTGCTGCAGGTGATAAAAAATCATCAAAAGTAAATAAAGCAATGGCGGGTCATTATGCTGCGGCAAATATGACTGCGGGTCGTGGTCTATGGGAATTTAGACTGGCAGAAGGTGAAGGCGAAGAGCTGGAAGTCGGTGCCGAACTGACTACAGATGTATTTGCTGATGGGCAGTTAATTGATGTGCAGGGTGCAAGTATCGGTAAAGGATTTCAGGGTGGTGTAAAGCGTCATAATTTCCAGATGCAGGATGCAACCCACGGTAATTCAATCTCGCATAGATCGAATGGTTCGATTGGTATGTGTCAGACGCCAGGTCGAGTTTTCAAAGGCAAGAAAATGTCGGGTCATAT
Source organism: Bathymodiolus japonicus methanotrophic gill symbiont (assembly GCF_019721995.1). GTDB lineage: Bacteria > Pseudomonadota > Gammaproteobacteria > Methylococcales > Methylomonadaceae > Methyloprofundus. The sequence continues at coordinate 236,242 of NZ_BLYC01000004.1, forward strand.
GGGGGCGGTTACTGTTACTACGCAAAACCTGACTATTCATTCTATCGATGCTGAAAGAAATCTTATATTAGTTAAAGGTGCAATTCCTGGTGCTAAAGGTGGCGATGTCATTTTAACGCCGGCAATTAAGCAAAAAAATAAAGGATAGGTCATGAGTGTCAAAATACCAGCAATTAATAGTGCAGACTCTGCAGGTGAAATAGAGGTAAGCGCAGATGTTTTTGGGCGTGAATATAACCAAGCCTTGATTCATCAGTTGGCTGTGAAGAGCATGGCCGGCCTACGTTCGGGAACAAAAGCACAAAAAAATAGATCTGCCGTAAGTGGTGGTGGGGCGAAGCCCTGGAAACAAAAAGGTGCGGGTCGTGCAAGATCTGGTACAATACGCAGTCCACTTTGGATAGGAGGTGGTACGACATTTGCAGCACAGCCTAGATCTTTTGATCAAAAGCTAAATAAAAAGATGTATCGTGCTGGAATTCGTTCCATATTATCTGAGCTACTACGTCAAAATAGATTAGTGACTAGCGAAGATATAATGCCGTCAACTCCAAAAACTAAAGAGTTAGTTGCAAGATTGAAAGGCTTAAGTAAAAGCCGGGTTTTAATTATTGCCGATGAGTTAACTGAAAATATTTACTTGTCGTCAAGAAATGTTGCAAACCTGGAAGTTACTACTGCAAACGAACTTGATCCAGTGATGTTAATTGCTGCGGATAATGTTATTGCGACACCTGCAGCGTTAAAAGCAATTGAGGCACAGTTATTATGAGTGTAGAGTTTAATCTTTCTAATGTCATAAAGGCGCCAGTAATATCTGAGAAAGGTACGATTGCTGCTGAAAACGAAAATAGATTTGTGTTTAAAGTGGCAAATCAGGCGACGAAACTACAAGTTAAAAAGTCTGTAGAGTTAATGTTTAATGTTGAAGTGGAAAAAGTTCAGCTGTTAAATGTTAAAGGCAAATCAAAGAGATTTGGTCGCTATATGGGCAAGAGATCTGACTGGAAAAAAGCCTATGTAAGGCTTAAGCTAGGTCATGATATTGATTTCGAATCAGCTTAATTGCAAGTAAAAGAATATAAACGGTAGGGTAAATGGCTATTGTAAAATCAAAACCGACATCGCCGGGTTCAAGGTTTGTCGTAAGAGTAAAGCATGAAGATTTACATAAAGGTAAACCTTATGCTCCTTTACTAAGTAAAAAAACTAAGAGTGGTGGACGTAATAATAACGGCCGCATTACAACTCGGCATATTGGTGGTGGACACAAGCAAAGCTACCGGATTATAGATTTTAAGCGCAACAAAATGGATATTCCAGGTATAGTAGAGCGTTTGGAATATGATCCTAATAGGACGGCAAATATTGCACTAGTCTTATATAAAGATGGCGAGCGAAAATATATTATTGCACCTAAAGGTGTGGTTGCTGGTCAGGAAATTATTGCATCAGAAAATGCACCTGTTAAAGCAGGAAATTGCATGCCTTTGCGTAATATGCCTTTAGGTTCTGTTATTCATTGTGTTGAACTTAAGCCTGGTAAAGGTGCGCAAATGGCGCGTAGTGCTGGGACATCAGCGCAGCTAGTTGCTAAAGAAGGCGCGCATGTTACTTTGCGGTTGCGTTCCGGTGAAATGCGTAAAGTATTAGCAGATTGTAAGGCGGTTATTGGTGAAGTATCAAACTCTGAACATAATCTAAGATCACTTGGTAAAGCGGGTGCTTCTAGATGGCGTGGTGTGCGCCCAACTGTTCGTGGTGTGGTAATGAATCCGGTAGATCATCCGCACGGTGGTGGTGAAGGAAGAACATCAGGTGGTAGACATCCTGTTTCTCCTTGGGGTACGCCAACTAAAGGATATAAAACCAGAAAAAATAAGCGTACTGACAAGATGATTGTTAGGCGTCGTAACAAGCGTTAGAGAGGAATTAATAAAGTGCCACGTTCAATTAAAAAAGGTCCTTTTATTGATCATCATTTACAGAAAAAAGTTGATGATGCGGTCAGTAGCAATAGTAGGAAACCGATTAAGACTTGGTCTAGACGATCAATGATATCGCCTGAAATGTTAGGCTTAACAATAGCTGTACATAATGGTCGTCAGCATGTTCCGGTATTAGTCTCGGAAAATATGGTAGGCCATAAATTAGGTGAATTTGCGCCGACTCGTACATACAGAGGCCATTTGGCTGATAGAAAGTCAAAATAAGGGTGAGTTATGGAAGTTTCAGCTAAATTAAGTAATGCGCCATTGTCTGCTCAAAAAGCGAGATTGGTTGCAAATCAAATCAGAGGACTCAAGGTCGAAGAAGCTTTAAATGTATTGAAATTCAGTACCAAGAAAGCAGCTGCGATTACAAAGAAAGTACTTGAATCAGCTATTGCGAATGCAGAGCATAATGAAAGTATGGATATTGACGAGTTAAAAATTTCAACAGTATTTGTTGATGAAGCGCCAACGCTTAAACGCTTTAGAGCGAGAGCGAAAGGTCGTGCAAATCATATATTGAAGCGCACTTGTCATATTACAGTTAAAGTCGCAGAGTTCGAGTAGAGGCAATCAAATGGGTCAAAAGGTACATCCAACCGGAATCAGACTGGGAATAGTCAAGGATTTCACTTCAAGATGGTATGCAAATAGTAAGGACTATCCTGTATTTTTACACCAGGATTTAACAGTTCGTGACTATATTCAGAAGAAATTAGCACATGCATCTGTTAGTCGTATACAAATCAACCGTCCAGCAAATAATGCTCATATAACTGTACATACGGCTCGTCCTGGTATTGTTATTGGTAAAAAAGGTGAAGATATTGATTTGCTACGTAAAGAAGTGTCTAAAATGATGGGCATTCCTGTACAGATTAATGTTGAAGAAATTAGAAAGCCTGAGCTAGATGGGAAATTAGTTGCCGAGAGTATCGCGCAGCAATTAGAAAAAAGAATAATGTATCGTCGTGCTATGAAGCGCGCGGTGACAAATTCTATGCGTTTAGGTGCTGAAGGGGTTAAAATTAATCTAGGCGGTCGTTTGAACGGCGCAGAAATCGCTCGTAGCGAATGGTATAGAGAAGGGCGTGTTCCTCTACATACCTTAAGAGCCGATATAGATTACGGTGTTGCCGAAGCCAATACTACTTACGGTATTATTGGAATTAAAGTCTGGATTTTTAAAGGAGAGGTTTTTAATACAGACCCTGCTTTGGCAAATTCAGAAAAAACTAAAACTAAAAAATAGGTGAAGGGAAAATACAATGCTTCAACCTAAAAGAACGAAATTTCGTAAACAGCATAAGTTAAGAAATACAGGTATCGCTGTTCGTGGGTCATCAGTCAGTTTTGGTGAGTATGGGCTAAAATCAGTCGAGCGTGGCAGAATTACTGCGCGTCAGATTGAGGCAGCTCGTAGAACCATAACCAGACATTGTAAGCGTGATGGAAAGCTTTGGATCAGGATTTTTCCTGATAAGCCGATTACTAAAAAGCCTTTAGAAGTTAGAATGGGTAAAGGTAAAGGTAGCGTTGAATACTGGATTGCACAAATTAAGCCAGGAACAATGTTATATGAATTGCAAGGTGTGCCAGAAGAAATAGCTCGTGAAGCATTTACTTTGGCTGCAGCAAAACTACCTGTTAAAACTAAATTTATAGTTAGGACGGTACTGTGATGAAAGTAACTGAATTACGTCAGAAAAGTGTGGCAGAACTAGATTCAACCCTGGTTGAATTAGGACGTGAACAATTTAATTTACGGATGCAAAAAAGCACGGGGCAATTAAGTAAGCCTGACCAGGTAAAAAAGGTTAGAAGAAATATTGCGAGAGTGCAAACCATCCGCAATGAAATGGCGAGACAAGCATAATGAGTGATAATGCAGAAAAAATACGTACCATAACAGGTCGTGTGGTAAGTAATAAAATGGATAAAACAGTCACTGTCTTAGTAGAGCGTCTGGTTAAGCATCCTATATACGGAAAATATATTCGTAGATCTACAAAATTATTCGCACATGATGAGAATAATGTTTGTAACGAAGGTGATGTAGTTTCGATCACATCCTGTCGTCCGTATTCAAAAAATAAAACGTTTAAATTAGTAGAAGTAGTTTCTAAAGAAAGCTAATCAACTGTTTTAAATAACAAGTAAAAAGATAATTAGGTATTAAATAATGATTCAGATGCAAACTAACCTTGATGTCGCTGACAACAGCGGCGCAAAAAAGGTCATGTGTATCAAAGTTCTCGGCGGGTCACATAGACGCTACGCTGCGATTGGGGATATTATTAAAGTCAGCATTAAAGACGCTATCCCACGCGGCAGAGTGAAAAAAGGCGAAGTTTATAGTGCTTTAGTTGTACGTACTAAAAAAGGTGTGCGTAGAGCTGATGGCTCGTCTATAAGATTTGATGGCAATGCAGCGGTAATTTTAAACACTCAACTACAACCATTAGGCACACGTATTTTTGGGCCGGTGACGCGTGAGTTGAGAAATGAGAAGTTTATGAAAATAATTTCTCTGGCACCAGAAGTATTGTAAGGGTCTTAATTATGCAAAAACTTAAACAAGGTGACGAAGTCATCGTTCTTATCGGAAAAGATAAGGGCAAACGAGGACGAATCAGCAAATTCTTAAACGATAAGGTGCTGGTTGAAGGTGTTAATCAAGTTAAAAAACATCAAAAACCAAATCCAAATGCGGGCGTACAGGGAGGCATTATTGAAAAAGAAATGCCAATTCATAAATCTAATGTTGCACTCTACAATGCTGCAAGCAAGAAAGCAGATAAAGTAGGCTTTAAAACATTAGATGATGGCAAGAAAGTGCGATATTTTAAATCTAATAACGAAACTATTGATGTGTAGGCATAAGCATGGCTAGATTACGAGAAGATTATAAACAAAAAGTTCAGCCTGCATTGATGGAACAATTCAAATACACATCAGTAATGCAAGCTCCAAAAATTACTAAAATAACACTCAACATGGGTTTGGGTAAAGCTGTTGCAGACAAGAAAGTTGTCCAGGCTGCGCTTAGTGATATGGAAAAAATTAGTGGTCAAAAACCGGTTGTAACATTATCACGCAAATCCATAGCGGGTTTTAAAATACGTGATGATATGCCAATTGGCTGCAAAGTGACTCTGAGACAAGATAAGATGTACGAATTTCTCGATCGTCTTATCAGTATAGCGATACCAAGAATTCGTGACTTTAGAGGCTTGAGTCCTAAAAGCTTTGACGGTCGTGGTAACTATACTATGGGTGTTACTGAGCAGATTATCTTTCCGGAGATCGATTACGATAAAATCGATACTTTGCGTGGCATGGATATTTGTATCACTACAAGTGCTAAAAACAATGAAGAAGGTCTGGCATTGTTGAAGCAGTTTAACTTTCCATTTAAGAGCTAACAGTATGGCTAAAAAATCAATGATAGCTCGTGAAAACAAGCGAGTTAAACTAGTAGAAAAATACGCAGCAAAACGAGCTTCTTTAAAAGAAATTATTAGAGATCCAAATACCTCTTTTGAAGAAAAAGATCAAGCTAGTCTGGCATTACAAAAACTGCCAAGAGATTCTAGTGCGGCAAGATTGCGCAATAGATGTAATATTACCGGTCGTCCACATGGGTTCTATCGCAAATTTGGTCTAAGCAGAAACAAGCTTAGAGAAGCCACAATGCGCGGGGATGTTCCCGGCTTATCAAAAGCCAGTTGGTAATAGACTAGTTAGATATTTGGAGAATAAAAAATGAGCATGACAGATCCAGTTGCAGACATGCTTACCCGCATTAGAAATGGGCAGTCTGCAGGAAAAATAAACGTTAGTATGCCATCTTCAAAACTTAAAGTTGCAATTGCAAAGGTTTTGAAAGATGAAGGCTATATTACTAACTACTCTACTGAAACGACAGGTGCACATGTATCGATGTCGGTAGAATTAAAGTATTACAATGGTAAACCCGTAATTGACAAGGTAAAGCGTATTAGCAAACCTGGTTTACGTGTTTATAAATCAAAAGATGAGCTACCTAAAGTTTTAGGTGGCTTGGGTGTAGCAATCGTATCTACTTCTAAAGGTGTTATGACAGATCGCGCGGCGCGTGCAATTGGTCATGGCGGTGAAGTACTTTGCACTGTTTGTTAAGGGAAGGGTGAGTTATGTCTAGAATTGCAAAAAGCCCGATTACTTTACCCGCTGGTGTGGAAGTAAAAGTGGATGGCTCAACAGTTTCAGTAAAAGGCTCTAAAGGTCTTTTAAGTATGAGAATCAACAATCTTGTACAGCTAGAGCAATCTGATTCTACTATCAATATGAAGTGGGATCAGAATAATAAGAAAGCGACTGCTCAGGCTGGAACAGCACGAGCAAATATTGCCAATATGGTAACTGGTGTTACTGACGGCTTCGAAAAGAAGCTAACTTTGGTAGGTGTTGGTTATAGAGCCCAGGTTAAAGGTAAGACCCTTAGTTTAAGCCTTGGATTCTCGCATCCCATCGAGTTTAGTATGCCTGAGGGTATTGTTATTGAAGCACCCAGTCAAACTGATCTAATTGTTAAAGGTATAGACAAACAGTTAGTTGGTGCAGTATCCGCAGATATCAGAGCGTATAGGCCTCCTGAGCCATATAAAGGTAAAGGTGTAAAGTATGCTGATGAGCATATTGTTAGAAAAGACGCGAAGAAAAAATAGGCTAACAAAATGAATAAAAAAGCATCTCGAATGAAAAGAGCACTAAAACTTAGATCCAATATTAAAAGATTGGCTGCTAACCGTTTATCAGTGCACAAAACATCGAAACATATGTATGCTCAGATAATTACTGAGAATGGGACAGTGACTGTTGCAAGTGCCTCTACTACACAGGCTGAAATTAAATCAGCTGTCAAAAGTACTGGTAATGTTGAATCAGCCGCATTGGTTGGTAAAGCAGTAGCGGATAAAGCAATCGCTGCAGGTATTACAGAAGTAACTTTTGATCGTTCTGGTTTTAAATATCATGGCCGTGTAAAAGCATTAGCTGATGCTGCTCGCGAAGCTGGCTTGAAGTTCTAGGGGAAAAAAATGGCAAATGCACCTAAACAAGCGAATTCTGATGGATTGCAGGAAAAATTAGTTTCTGTCCGAAGAGTCGCAAAAGTTGTTAAAGGCGGTAGAGTATTCGGTTTTACTGCGCTTACTGTAGTAGGCGATGGTGATGGTAATGTGGGTTATGGTGTTAGCAAAGCAAAAGAAGTGCCGATAGCAATCCAGAAGTCACTTGAGCAAGCTAGAAAAAACATGCATAAAGTAGCGCTTAAAGGCGATACTTTACAATATTCGATTATGTCTGAATTAGGCGCAGCAAAAATATTTATGCAGCCGGCTACAGAGGGTACGGGTATTATCGCGGGTGGTCCAATGCGTGCAGTTTTTGAAGCAGTTGGCGTTCACAACGTACTGGCTAAATGTATTGGTACTAACAATCCAATCAATGTCGTACGTGCAACGATTGATGGCCTGGCAAATATGAATAATGCTGAGCAAATTGCTGCAAAACGTGGCTTATCAGTTGAAGAGATCACAGGGTAATCGACATGGCAGATAAAAAATTACGCATTACAATGACAAAGAGCAGTATCGGTCGTTTAAAAAAGCACAAAGCCTGTTTGCAGGGTCTGGGCTTAAGACGTATCAACCACACCGTTGAGGTTATCGATACTGTTGAAAATAGAGGGATGATTAATAAAGTCTCTTATATGGTTACAGTAGAGGAAGTCTAATGTATTTAAATACAATCAAACCTGCTGAAGGTTCTAGGAAAGATCGTAAGAGAGTAGGTCGGGGAATTGGATCTACTTTTGGTAAGACTTGTGGGCGTGGTCATAAAGGTCAAAAGTCACGTAGTGGCGGATTTCATAAGGTCGGTTTTGAGGGTGGTCAGATGCCACTACAAAAACGCTTGCCGAAAGTGGGTTTTTCAGCAAGAAAAACTAAATATACTTCTGAAGTAAGGCTCAGTGAAATTCAAAAATTGAATCTTGATGTTGTCACACTTGCAGATCTTATTAAAGCAAACGTAGTCCCTGCTTTTACTAAAGTAGCCAAGCTTATCAAGTCTGGTGAAATAACTTCCGCTGTTACTTTAAAAGGTATCAAAGCAACGGGTGGTGCAAAAGCAAGTGTTGAAGCTGCTGGTGGAAAAGTAGAGGAATAAAAGTGAGTAGATCAGGCGCGCAAATGAAAGATCAATTCGATAAGACTTCGGAATTGCGATCAAGACTGTTATTCGTTCTCGGCGCTTTTTTTGTTTACCGGATCGGAGCACATATTCCGGTTCCGGGCATTGACCCTCAGGCATTAGCTTTGATGTTCAAGCAACAAGAAGGTTCTATCTTCGATATGTTTAATATGTTTTCCGGAGGAGCTTTAAAGAGACTCAGTCTTTTTGCTCTGGGAATCATGCCGTATATCTCTGCCTCTATTATTATGCAGTTGATGGCGATTGTTATTCCTGCGCTGGAACAGATTAAAAAAGAAGGTGAATCTGGTCGGCGCAAAATATCACAATATACTCGATATGGTACGGTTGTGCTGGCTACTTTTCAGGCGATTGGTGTGTCAGTTGCGCTGCAGAATCAGACTGCAGGTGGATTGCCGGTGGTAATCAATCCGGGAATGCAGTTTATCGTTATTACCGCGATCACCCTGGTTGCAGGAACTATTTTCCTGATGTGGTTAGGAGAGCAAATTACCGAACGTGGTTTGGGTAACGGAATTTCACTAATTATTTTTGCCGGTATCGTGTCTGGTTTACCATCTGCAATTGGCGGCACGCTGGAATTGGCAAGAACAGGTGAGTTGAATGGTGCATTTATTGTGCTGCTTTTCTTATTGAGTATCGCAGTGACAGCTTTGGTCGTATTCGTGGAGCGTGGTCAGAGAAGAATTGTTATCAACTACCCAAAAAGGCAGCAAGGCAAAAGAATGTATGCAGGGCAAAGTAGTTTCTTGCCTTTAAAGCTAAATATGGCAGGCGTAATTCCACCTATCTTTGCTTCAAGTATTATATTGTTTCCAGCGACTATTGCTGGATGGTTTAGTAGTTCTGAAGGAATGGGCTGGTTGCAGGATATTGCTACGTCAATTTCTCCGGGGCAGCCACTGTATGTCATGCTTTATACTATTGCGATAGTATTCTTCTGTTTTTTCTATACTGCATTGGTATTTAATTCGACAGAAACTGCGGACAACTTAAAAAAATCAGGTGCTTTTTTACCTGGAATCAGGCCGGGCGAGCAGACTGCAATTTATATAGATAAGGTCATGACACGTTTAACGTTGATTGGTGCTTTTTATATAACAGCCGTTTGCCTCTTGCCTGAGTTCTTAATCGTTTACTGGAATGTACCATTTTATTTTGGTGGGACTTCACTACTGATTATTGTTGTGGTTGTGATGGATTTTGTTTCGCAAATGCAAACACATCTTATGTCACAGCAATATGATGGTCTGATGAACAAAGCAAATTTAAAAAGATAATTAATTAATTAATCAATAAGGGGTGAGCTGTGAAAGTACGAGCTTCTGTAAAAAAAATATGCCGTAACTGTAAGGTAGTAAAAAGAGCCGGAGTTGTTAGAGTTATATGTAAAGATGGACGTCATAAACAACGTCAGGGTTAGAATTTTTATTGCTTTATAAAGTGTTAGTGCTATAATTGAGCGCTTAACTTTAGAATACTGTGAGGAGTATCTAGATGGCACGAATTGCCGGAATTAATGTACCAGATCATAAACATGCAGAAATTGGTTTAACTGCAATATATGGTATTGGTAAACCAACTGCAATTAATATCTGTAAAGAAGTTGGTATCGAACGGACAATTAAAATTAAAGAACTAAGCGAAGAGCAGTTAGAGGCGATTCGTGGTGTTATTGCAAAGATTATTGTTGAAGGTGATCTACGACGCGAAGTATCAATGAATATTAAGCGTCTAATGGATCTTGGTTGTTATCGCGGTATTCGTCATAGACGTGGACTGCCATTACGCGGTCAAAGAACGAGAACAAATGCTCGTACTAGAAAAGGACCACGTAAACCTATTAGAAAATAAGGGTATAAGAAATTATGGCTAGTTCAAACCGTACAAAGAAAAAGATTAAAAAGGAAATTGCAGATGGCATTGCGCATATTCATGCAACTTTCAATAATACTATCGTTACAATTACCGATCGCAAAGGAAATGCTCTAACATGGGCAACATCTGGTGGTTCTGGTTTTAGAGGCTCTAGAAAAAGTACGCCTTTTGCTGCTCAGGTAGCTGCAGAACATGCTGGTAAGGCAGCCCAGGAATTCGGAATGAGAAATCTTGATGTCATGATCAAAGGTCCAGGCCCAGGTCGTGAGTCTGCAGTTAGATCATTCAACAACCTAGGTTTTAAAATTGGCAATATCGTAGATGTTACGCCAATACCACATAATGGTTGTCGTCCACCGAAAAAGCGTAGGGTATAGTTAGGAGTTTATTATGGCTAGATATGTAGGACCCACTTGTAAATTAAGTCGTCGCGAAGGTACTGATCTGTTTTTAAAGAGCAGAGGTAAGTCGCTAGAAGGTAAATGTAAATTAGATCAGCGTCCTGGTCAGCATGGAACAAAACGTGCTCGTGACTCTAACTATGCAACACAGTTAAGAGCTAAGCAACGTATCAGACGTATCTATGGTGTGCTAGAAAAGCAATTTAGAAATTACTATAAATCAGCAGATCTACAAAAAGGTGCAACAGGTTTAAACCTATTGAATCTTTTAGAGTCTAGACTGGATAATGTTGTTTACCGTATGGGGTTTGCTGTCACTAGAGCAGAGGCTAGACAATTAGTCAGCCACAAATCTATTTTGGTCAATGATCAGATTTTAAATATTCCTTCAGCACAGATTGCTGTTGGCGATAAGATCTCGGTAAGAGAAAAAGCAAAAAAACAGGTGCGTATTATTGATGCACTGACGGTTGCAGGCCAGTATGGGATTCCAGCATGGCTAGAAGTCAATACAAAGGATTTTTCTGGTTCTTTTAATTCCTTACCTGATCGTGCTGATTTAGGTTCTGATATTAATGAGCAGCTAGTAGTTGAGCTTTATTCTAAATAACTTGGGGTTTTAAATGCATAGTGCTGTTACTGGTTTATTAAGGCCTCAATTGGTTGAGGTTGTTAGTAAATCAATTAATCATTCAAAAATAGTTGTCGAGCCTCTAGAGCGAGGTTTTGGTCACTCTTTGGGAAATGCATTAAGAAGAGTTCTTCTTTCTTCAATTCCTGGTTGTGCTGTTGTTAGTGCCGAAATTGAAAAAGCGGAACATGAATATTCAGTAATTGATGGAGTACAAGAAGATGTTATTGACATCCTACTGAACTTAAAGCAATTAGCTATTATTCTGCATTCTGGTAATGAAGTTACTTTAACATTAAGTAAAAGTGGTTCTGGTGCTGTTACTGCAGCGGATATAAAAGTTACCCATGACGTTGAAATCATAAACCCTGAATTGGTTATTGCGAATTTAACCGAAGAAGGCGAACTGAATATGAAAATCAATATTCAGCGCGGTCGTGGTTATGAGCCGTCAAACACGCGCACCGAAGGTTTGGGTGTCGGTGTCGTCGGTGCATTGCAAGTTGATGCTTCATATAGTCCGGTTGAGACTGTTGCTTATAGTGTAGAAACTACACGAGTTGAGCAACGTACTAACCTGGATAGACTGATCATTGAGCTAGAGACTGATGGAACAATAGATCCTGAAGCGACTATAAAGCTTGCGGCAACAATCTTGCATGATCAACTTTCTGTGTTTGTTGATTTAGAGCAAATTAACGAGCCAGTTATCGACGAGCCAGTCGAGCCAGTCCCGCAGATCGATCCAAATCTACTGCGTCCAGTAGACGATTTAGAGTTGACTGTTAGATCTGCAAACTGTCTGAAAGCTGAAAATATATATTATATCGGTGATTTAATTCAGCGTACTGAATTTGAATTATTGAAAACCCCCAACTTAGGTAGAAAGTCGCTAACTGAAATAAAAGATGTGTTAGCACTTAAGGGACTTTCTTTAGGAATGCGACTAGAGAACTGGCCGCCTGAAAATTTGCTTGAGCAAGCTCAAGCGGTTTTATAACAAAACAAGGTTTAACCGTATGAGACATCGTAAGTCTGGTAGACAACTCAATAGAAATAGCAGTCATAGAAAAGCTATGTTTAGCAATATGGCAACGTCTTTATTTGATAAAGAATTAATTAGAACGACTTTGCCCAAAGCAAAGGAATTACGCACTATCGCTGAGCCACTTCTGACTTTATCTAAAAAAGATTCAGTAGCAAATCGCCGTATCGCTTTTGCAAAACTAAGAGATCGCGCAATTGTAACTAAATTATTTAACGAACTTGGCCCACGTTACCAAGATCGTCCTGGTGGTTATTTGCGTATCATGAAGTGTGGCTTCCGTACCGGTGATAAAGCACCTATGGCATACGTTGAATTAGTTGACCGCCCTGAACTAGAAGAAGCAGAAGATTAAACTTCCTGCATTTCTATTAAAAAGACCAGCTTCGGCTGGTTTTTTTATGTCCGCAGGTTTGTAGGGTTATTGCTTGAACCAAGAATCCGCAGTTGAGCGCAGAATTTGTGGATAACCTGTGCATGAAAGTTAAGATACAACTCGCAGACAATGGCCGGAGCCCTTGGCAAGAGCTGTAAAACAGGGTTTCGCGCATAGATTTATTCACAAAACTGTGAAGCGGAGGTCACTCACCCAACAGGTGACAAGGTTTACGATCATTATTTTTTAATGTTCAGCGGTTTACAATGTTACATATCGGTCAACTGCGTTTTTTAGGTTCAAGAGATATTGATAATACCTGAATTCAGGAATGAAAAAAACAACTGAAAACATAATAATATATTTAGCCCGTCAAAAAGGCCAAAATAAAAAAATATGGCGCGAAATGATACAGGAGCTAATGGAAAGCAGAGAGTTAATTTGGCGACTGGTTATTCGAGACTATTCTGTACTCTATCGCCAATCTATACTCGGATATATCTGGGCTGTCTTACCACAACTTGTTACCGTAGCTATCTTTACTTTTTTAGCAAAACATCCGCTGAAAATCATGGAAACGGAGCTTAGCGAAGTGTTGATTTTTAGTCCCTGATAGGCGACAGGGCAATTTGCTGATTCGACGTGTGCTAGCAGCACGCGAGAGGAGCAAGAATTGCATTCCGAATAGCCGTCCAGCCAGTGAGGTAGTAATGACGAAGCGGCTTTTGTGCGTAGTCGTTGCGGACGCAGGGCGTTCAGGGCATCTCCCATCCGCTGCGTAGGTGAACGAATTATGGCGACAGGAGTCCCGGAATTTCGTGAGGTAGCATGGCGCGCCTGGTGTTTTTGATATGGGAGAAACTGCCATGCCGTATGTGATACACGCGTTATGGAGTGTTTCTGTCTGGCACTTATTTTCGGGGTGCCTAATTGGCTGTACTAATAGCCTTGTTAATGCTGGGTCTTTAGTGACTAAAATTAATTTTCCTAAGGAAGCATTGGTCTTCTCTGCCATTGGACAGGCCGTATTATATTTTATTATTCGATTGCTACCAGTCACTATCGTCTTTATTTGGTATGGCTTCATTCCCTCATGGCATAGCCTGCTGATTCCTTTTATCTTAATTAGCATTATACTTTATGGCTTTAGGCGTTGGCTTTACCATGGCGATTATTAACCTGGTTCTACGCGATATGGGGAATATGATGAGTATGGCATTAACCTTTGGCATGTTTTCAGCGATCGAGGTTTATTTTAGGTGGTTTTGCCATGTTTATAGCAAACCCCTACTTAATTCCCCTTAGGCAATAGCATTTGAAACGAATGAAAAGACTATTTTTTCATATAGTTGTAGCATAGTTTCAATTTTACCATAAATAATTATTGGGAAACTTCAGTATATGAATCCTTTTAGTCCATTATTAATTGCCACCCAAAATTTGCTGTAGGGACAAGAACTAATGCAACCGCAAATATTAGGGATAATGCTTGGTTTAAGTCTCTTCATTTTCCTTTTCGGTTGGCGAATGTTTCATATCACCATGCCTGGAATTGCAGAGAGAGCTTAAGCGATGAGTGATGATGTTCTTATTAAGGTCATCAGTGTTCCCATTGAAAGAAGAGGTGCCTAAACAAAGCAGCCTATAACCTACCTGAATGTAGCACCACTCGAATATTTCCATCTTTTTGATTTTAATCACTTATAACAGCAAATAGACACTCTGTAGGCACCGTAAAAAAACAACAAATAATTTCAAATAAAGCTTGCAATTGCCGAAAAAGGTTTTCTAAAAATTTTCGTTTTAATCACCTCATAAACGGATATCACCCATGCTTAAAGACCTACCACTCTCTGAGCATATTCACCAACACTGCAATGAAAGTATGGAACCTGCCCTGTTAGCAGAGCGTCATCCTTTGTGGGCTCGTTCATGCCCAGAGTTGAAGGATATCGACTTTATTCGCCTTCGCTGAAAATCATGGAAACGTAGCTTAGCGAAGTGGTGATTTTTAGTCCCTGATAGGCGACAGGGCAATTCGCTGATTCGACGTGTGCTAGCAGCACGCGAGAGGAGCAAGAATTGCATTCCGAATAGCCGTCCAGCCAGTGAGGTAGTAATGACGAAGCGGCTTTTGTGCGTAGTCGTTGCGGACGCAGGGCGTTCAGGGCATCTCCCATCCGCTGCGTAGGTGAACGAATTATGGCGACAGGAGTCCCGGAATTTCGTGAGGTAGCATGGCGCGCCTGTTTTAGATGAAATGGTCAAGGAACGAACCAGGGAACTAGACCAGACTCGCCTGGAAATTATTCAACGCTTAGGGCGTGCTGCCGAGTATAAAGATAACGAAACGGGTATGCATGTTATTCGCATGAGTCATTACTCAAAACTGCTGAGGCTTGCCAATGGCATGTCTGACGAAGAAGCGGGCCTGTTGCTTAATGCGGCGCCTATGCATGATATAGGCAAGATTGGAATTCCGGATAGAATTCTTCTGAAACCTGGATGCCGGTGAATGGGAAATCATGAAAACCCACCCGCAGATGGGCGCTGAAATTTTAGGTAGCCATAATTCAGTATTACTTAATTTAGCACGGGATATTGCTCTGACCCATCATGAAAAATGGGATGGATCTGGATACCCCCGCAGGGTCTAAAAGGGGAAGAAATTCCATTGCACGCACGTATCGTTGCAATTGCAGATACGTTTGATGCGCTCACGACAGTGCGCCCCTATAAGCATCTGGCTGGTAGCAGATGCTATCGATCTATTAAAGAAGGAGAAGGGAGCTCATTTCGATGCTGATCTGGTGGATAAGTTTCTAGGCATTATACCGCAAATCATCGAAATAAAAGATAAGTATGCCGAGATTACAGTTGAGAATTTAGGTTAAAATTGCGGTCTTAAAACTTGTGCACTGACATTTAAGTGCTTTGGCGACCGTGCTGTATAACCGTATGCTACTCGATAACTATTAGCTCACAGACATAAAAAATGCTCATCGCTTTGCATGCAATGAGCCTTTTATTAATTTGGTGCCTTAGGTCAGCACCATTAACAATAAATGTTTTTAGAAGTTGTGATATTGGTCTCTTACTTTCTTGAATTTATCAACTGCTTGACCCATTAACTCTTCAGCTTTTTCATGTTGATCTTTTTTATACGCAGAACGAGCTTTTTTAAGCTTTCCAAGTGCCCTGTCACGATTAGCTAATACAACAGAACTTTCAATTGTTTTACCAGTCTGTTTAGTCTTCTTTAGTAAAGCCATAACTGTCTCTTTATCGGCCCCACTTTTCATTGCCGCTAAAGTTTCTTCTGCGATCGCAACCGTGTCATCTAGCGATTGTACTACGCCCTCTTGAGTCTGGTTTGCCACTTTACCTGCAGGCTTTGCCATTGCAGAAGGAGCCACAGCAAGCATTGCGAAGCTAACTAAAAAAGCCACTACTAATTTTTTCAATAAACCCATCTTAGATTTCACCTTATGTAAATGATTATTATAGAGTTGATGCATAATACAAAGCTTACGCATGTAGAGTATAATAACATAAAGTAGCAAAAATATTTTTTTAAAATTAATAACTTATATTAAGCATGGTTATTAATCACTCATATTAATGCCGCTAATTATGTCGTGTATACGATTTAGAAGCTGTAAAGGCACTGCCACGATGTAACAATGCCTGGTTATCTTTATTCAGGAATTAAGCCTGCTCCAACGGTTACTACTTTAAGTGCGTTTGTTCCGCCTTCCTGCCCAGTTAGATCACCTTTAGTAATAATAAAGGTGTCGCCTTTTTCGGCATAATGGAATTGTTTTAGTAATTCAATTACGTCTCTGTTTATTTGCACATGATCTTGAGTTTTTAGCTCATAGTAAATCGGTATAACACCGCGATACAGAGTAACTCTTCCCAGGGTCGCTTCAGAGCCACTAAATGCAAAGATAGGTAATCCGGATCTGATTCGCGACATCCATAAAGGCGTTGCACCTGATTCTGTTAGCGAAACCAGGCCTTGTATATCTGAATGATTAGCCAAATACATCGCTGCCATAGCAATTGCCTCATCTGTACGTTCAAAGCGCGTATCAACTCGATGCTTGGACGTTCTAGCCGCTCGCTGCTTATCTGTTTCCAGACAGACGCGCACCATTGCTTGAACGGTCTGTACTGGATACTTACCCGCTGCTGTTTCTGCTGAAAGCATAATGGCATCAGTTCCATCAAGTACAGCATTGGCGACATCAAAGACCTCAGCGCGCGTTGGAATTGGATTTTCAATCATCGATTCCATCATTTGCGTTGCGGTAATAACGGCTCGATCTAGTTCTCGTGAACGGCTGATAAGTATTTTTTGTGCAGCTGGTAAATTTGCATCACCAATTTCCACGCCTAAATCACCTCGCGCCACCATAATTACATCAGAAGCAAGAATGATTTCATCCATCACTTCTTTCTGCATGGCTTCTGCGCGTTCTATTTTGGCAACGATTCCAGCGTGACAGTCTACATCAGCTAATAGCTTGCGAGCTAGATGCAGGTCATCCGCACAGCGCGGAAAAGATACAGCAACAAAATCTGCCTGAATCTTGCCAATAGTAATAATATCTTCTTTATCTTTTTCTGTCAGAGCAGCAGCAGATAAGCCTCCACCTAATAGATTAATACCTTTGTTATTGGATAAATATCCGCCGACAACTACGGTGCAATTAATACGCCCATTAACGACATTGACAACATCTAAAACCACGCGGCCATCATCAAGCAACAATCGGCTGCCTTCTTTTACCTCATTAGCTAATGCTTCGTAGGTAATGCCCACATGGGTATTATCACCATCGTTTTCATTAAGATTAATATCTAAAGCAAAATCTTGTCCCTCATCCAGCCAGACCTTATCTTCAGCAAAACGGGCGATACGAATTTTGGGTCCTTGCAAATCTGCCAGAATACCGACACGTCGTCCGGTTTTTTTAGAGACTGCGCGTACATTATTGGCGCGATCAATATGATCTTGTGCGCTACCATGAGAAAAGTTTAGTCGTACAGCGTCAACCCCTGCTCTAAAGAGTTCTTCTAATACTCCAGGTTTATCTGTTGCAGGTCCAAGGGTTGCTAATATTTTCGTTCTTCTGATTTCAGGCATATAAAGGGGGAGTAGCTATTAAGGTAATCTAAATAAGACAAAGAGTTCAACCATAGATATGGTTGAATGATCTATCAGCTAATGCTGGGGCGTGTTCGTCTGATTATGTGGGCGAAAGCAGGTGGACTAAAGTCCGCCTTACATCGTGATCAATTGGGTGCTTATTTTGCGTTCATTAGGGCAACCGTAGTATCAACCATACGATTTGAAAAGCCCCATTCGTTGTCGTACCACGCGAGTACTTTAACTAATGTTCCGCCGGTTACTTTAGTTAGGCTTGCTTCATACGTTGAAGAAGCAGGGTCATGATTAAAGTCCATAGAGACTAAAGACTTGTTATTGATATTTAATACGCCTTTTAATGAGCTTTCAGATGCCGCTACTAATAACTGGTCAATTTCTTCTTTCGTTGTGGCTCTGGATGCGACAAAGGTTAAATCTACTACAGATACATTAATTGTCGGCACACGCATCGCGAAACCATCCAGTTTACCGGCCATTTCAGGTAATACTAAACCCACTGCTGCCGCTGCACCTGTTTTAGTGGGAATCATAGATTGCGTCGCTGAACGCGCACGACGTAAATCAGGATGATAAACATCAGTTAAAACTTGATCATTTGTGTAAGAATGGATTGTCGTCATCAAGCCGCTTTCAATTCCGATACCGTCAATCAACGGCTTAACTAGAGGTGCAAGGCAGTTTGTTGTGCAAGATGCATTAGAAATAACAGTGTCGGATGCTTTTAAAACATCATGATTTACGCCATATACAATCGTAGCATCAACATCTTTTCCTCCAGGCGCAGAAATGATGACTTTTTTTGCACCTGCGGCTAAATGTGCAGAGGCTTTTTCTTTAGTAGCAAAAAAACCAGTACACTCATGTACAACATCAACGCCTAATTCTGTCCATGGAAGTTTTGCAGGGTCTCTTTCTGCCAAAACTCTGATTTTATCGCCATTAATAACAATATAATCACCTTCTACAGTCACTTCAAAAGGGAACTTTCCATGTACAGTGTCATATTGCGTTAAGTGCGCATTCGTTTCTGCATCACCTAAATCATTGATTGCAACAATTTCAACTTCATCTGTACGGTTCGCTTCATATATAGCACGTACAACATTACGCCCAATACGGCCATAACCATTAATTGCAACTTTAATCGCCATCCAGTTTTCTCCTAGAGATAAATGTAAAAGTCTGTCCGCAACTTAAAATTAGGTGCGGAAAATATTCTAATTATAACAAAACCCAGTAGGGCTAGTCTATCGAATTCAGATTAAACCACACAAATTTAAGGCGATACCTGAATTACCTGTGCTTATCTGCAGCCAAGAGCTAACGAATATAGCCATACTGCCTCGCGCGATAGCAAAAATCCTCGGCTTATTGATATGCTATAATAATCTGATGTTCAATCACGCACTATTCTTTATGCCTGGTTTTAGCCTGCCGTTAACTTACCAGGACATACAAAAGCAATCTCAAACAAGCATCAATATAATGCCAGTATCACTAGACACACTTGAAACTATTATCCGCGAAGCCGGAGATATTGCTCTAAGTCAGTTCAATGACCTGCAAAACCTGGAAATTTCCCAAAAAAGCCCGCGCGACTTTGTTACCGTAGCCGATGTCGCCGTAGAAAAATTTCTTAAATCTGCGCTCGCCAAACATTATCCAGAATATGGTTTTTGGGGCGAGGAGAGCGGAAAAAGTGAGAACCAGAGTCAGCGCTGGATTGTTGACCCGATTGATGGCACTCACTCATTTGCCAAGGGGCAATACTTCTGGTCTATCAGTGTTGCTTTGGAAATTGATGACGAGCTGATTTTCGGTGCCGTTTATGCACCAGCACTGAGCGATTATTACTGTGCAAAAAGGGGGCAAGGCGCGTTTAAAAACGCCCAGAAAATCAGTGTTTCTAATGAAACTGACCTGGGCAATTCCATGATTGCAACCGGGTTCGCCTGTTTACGCTCGTACCTGGAAGAAAATAACCTTGAGCGCTTTTGCAGAATCGCACAAAAAACCACGGGACAGCGCCGCTTTGGTTCAGCCGCAATGGACTTATGCCTAGTTGCTGACGGTCAGGTCGATGCTTTCTGGGAGCAGGAATTAAATTTATATGATGTTGCAGCGGGTGCGCTAATCGTATTGGAGGCAGGGGGAACGGTAACAGATTTCAAAGGAAATAACGGCGTATTCCCCAAGCAAATCCTGGCCAGTAATGGCACAATTTTAGATGAGCTTTTGGTGTTGATGTAATGAACGAAACTAATGCAGCGCTCTTTCTCTATGAACCTAGAAGCGGCGTTTGCGCCCCATACAAGCCCTGGTAGCTGATGATATTAGATAAATAGCATCGTCAGGGGCTGTTGATCTAGCCCGAATTTATATAATTAAGTGCGTGGATTTCTAGAATGTCTGGGGCTGTTGCAGCGTGTTAATTAGCGTGAGCGACGTCCTGCTTTCGGAGTTTCAAAGCCAACTCTTAGTGGCTTGCCGTTGAAATCTTTGCCGTCCAGGCCTGATATTGCTGCACGCGCTTCATGACCTTCCATTTCAATAAAGCCAAAACCTTTGCATTGTCCAGAAAAAACATCCGTGATAAGCTTTAGTGAGCGCACCTTTCCAAATTCAGAAAACAAAGCCTCAAGCTCTGGTTCACTTGTGTTGGCAGATAAATTTCCAATAAATAGTTTTTTCAATTCTGTTTCCCTTTGGGGTATTGAGGGGTTAATGATTAAATTAAGCCACAAAAAAAGAACCCCGCTGGAGCGGGGTTCTGCGTATTTAAGGCGTTATGCCTTAAGCAGCTGTAACGCTCGTAGCTTGAGGACCTTTTGGGCCATCTTCTACTTCGTAAGCAACAGCTTGACCTTCATTTAATGTTTTAAATCCAGAACCCTGGATTGCACTGAAATGTACGAATACATCTGCGCCGCCATCATCCTGAGAAATAAAACCAAAACCTTTAGCCTCGTTGAACCATTTTACTGTACCTGTAGCCATGTATCTTTACACCTGAAATAAATTAAACAAATAGGGAATCGCATACAGCTAGTGAAACGGGGTATTCAGAAGAGGGGGTAACACGGTGGGAACAACCATAACTGCCAATAACAAAACCTGTAGCTGTGATTACTATAAGATAATTCCGCGTAATTTACCAGAAATAAATTATAATTTATTAAGATATCTGGCTGTTCCGAGCACGCTCAAATGGTAGTAGTCCGCCAATAAGTCCTGTAAATGATGCCTGAATCCTAGTGTTAGCAGGTTATGCAGAGGAATTTCCGCATAGCATGAAAGAGAGCTATGCGCGTAGAAAAATGTGCAATGTACAGAAAAATATAAGTACAATGAGTGCTGAGGTTCTCGTAGGCAGTTAAAATAATTTAAATCGGATCTCCCTCACTTCACCGGACCCAAATATGAGCAAGAGTTCAACTGTAGGTATCATGCGCGAACAGATACGTCAGCAATTGTTGCATATTCTCCCTGCTGATTGTATTTTATACTAGGAAGAAGATCTAAGACCGTATGAATGCGATGAGCTATCCGCTTATCGGAAGATACCTTTAATTGCTGAAGTTTCTTAGAAATTCATCAAGCAACCATTCGCAATAAAACGGCTACCACCGAATTTACAGGGGAGCTGCTGTATTTGGGGCAAACCCTTTCAAAATCCGGATCCAAAGCCGCTTCGGCAATGATGCGGCGGATATCTGAAAATGCGAAACTGGCTCGCCCCTTCACTTTGTGCCGACGTTCCGGATCGGTTTTTAAACGATCCGCGTAAATCCACGTCAGCGTTGTTACCATCATACAGAAGTTCAAACGCTGTCAGCCCCGGACGGGCTGATAGTCTCCAGAAGGCGCAGGGAAATTTGCCAATCCGAAGTGCGCGATAGCGCGCGAGGGAGGCTAAAATTTTATCCCGAATAGCCGTAGAGCCATTTGTGGTAGCCATGACTGAGCTTCTTTGTGCTCAGTCTGTGGCGGACGCAGGGCGGCTGGAGCATCTCCTATTCGCTGCGTAGGTGAACGAATTACGGCGACAGGAGTCCCGGAATTTCGTGAGGTAGCATGGCGCGCCTGTGGTTGGTCACTGCCTGCGCATTTCGACACTGACTTTTCTGACTCCCTATGTCTTGCTTGAGCTCTTTGAACCCGGATTCTATTTTCCATCGCGCACCATAATACTCAATAATCTGTGTGACGGATAAACTTAGATCGGTCGTAAACAAAGCAATCCACTGTGTGCGACGAAACACCCAGACAACCTGAACGGGTCGTTTCAATGTTTTCAGCATGACAACGCGACTATAAGCCCTGACTTCACGCTGTTTTCCATAGAGATTCACGGTATACGATCGGGTCTTCGCTGAAAATCATGGAAACGGAGCTTAGCGAAGTGGTGATTTTTAGTCCCTGATAGGCGACAGGGCAATTCGCTGATTCGACGTGTGCTAGCAGCACGCGAGAGGAGCAAGAATTGCATTCCGAATAGCCGTCCAGCCAGTGAGGTAGTAATGACGAAGCGGCTTTTGTGCGTAGTCGTTGCGGACGCAGGGCGTTCAGGGCATCTCCCATCCGCTGCGTAGGTGAACGAATTATGGCGACAGGAGTCCCGGAATTTCGTGAGGTAGCATGGCGCGCCTGAAAGCAGTGGGATAAAGAAGATAAACGGTTGAAAAAGAGCGGTATAGCAAAAAAAGATCGGCCTATTAAGCCTGAACGTGACAGTGCCTACCCGACCAAAACAGAGATTGCATTAGGCTTATTAAAAGAGTTTAAAGTTGCGCATAGCCTTATTAAAATTAAAGGCGTACTGTCTGATGCGCTGTATGGTGAAAAAGCCTTTATGGACGAAGCTGCTAAAGAATCTGGAGGCTCGCAGGTGATTAGCCAATTACGTAAAAACCAAAATATTGAATATAGAGGTAGAATAAGGTCAGTCGAGAGCTACTTTAATTCGATTAACAAAGGCATTGATCAGATAATACGTGTACGTGGCGGCAAAGAGATTAAAGTGACTGTCAGCAGTGCAGGATTAAAGGTGAGTTCTCACAGTAAAAAACGCTTTGTCATTGCCTTAAAATATGACGGTGAAAACGACTATCGCTATTTAGTGGCGACAGACCTGACTTGGCGCACACAAGATATTATTCAAGCCTATGCGTTGAGATGGCTGATTGAGGTTTTCTTTGAGGACTGGAAGCTTTAATGAAGGATGGGGGCGTGAGGCCAAACAATTAGATGAAGAGGGATCAAGCCGTGGCCTGATTCTGAGTCTTTTGTTTGACCATTGCCTTCTCCTTCACCCAGAGCAAATAGCCCGCATTGAAAGCAAACTACCTGCGTATACCGTAGGAAGCTTACAGCGCAAGTCTCAAATGGATGTACTGCTTGAGTTCATCACGTCATTGCTAGAGTTTCCAGATCCTGGTGATAAGCTGAAAGAGTTAGGTGAATTAATAAAGGATGTGTTTCAACTGATGCCATCAGGAAAACATATGATTGGCAGAGATTTAGGGCGCTTAGGGCCAACAGCATCATTAAAGTATTGTTCTGCTGGGTGAAGGTAAGAGTTTGATGGCAATGGGATGGAAAAACTTGAACATCGAGTTATAGCAAACCCCTACTTAATTCCCCTTAGGCAATAGCATTTGAAACGAATGAAAAGACTATTTTTTTCATATAGTTGTAGCATATTTTCAATTTTACCATGAATAATTATTGGGAAACTTCAGTTACTTCAACAATGTCACCGAGAAGGTGGAAGACCTGGTTCCGTTGATTGATAAGTGGGGTGGCCCGGAGACCTTTCCTCCGCTGAAAATCATGGAAACGTAGCTTAGCGAAGTGGTGATTTTTAGTCCCTGATAGGCGACAGGGCAATTCGCTGATTCGACGTGTGCTAGCAGCACGCGAGAGGAGCAAGAATTGCATTCCGAATAGCCGTCCAGCCAGTGAGGTAGTAATGACGAAGCGGCTTTTGTGCGTAGTCGTTGCGGACGCAGGGCGTTCAGGGCATCTCCCATCCGCTGCGTAGGTGAACGAATTATGGCGACAGGAGTCCCAGAATTTCGTGAGGTAGCATGGCGCGCCTGACATGGCGGCTGGTTGGGCAGTAGCCTTTGATGCGCCTTTTACGTGGACCAAGCAGGTAGCCTCAGACTTCGGCGGTACCCGCAATGGAATGATCGTTCATTGGCTGAATGACATCAAGGAGAAGGGCGGAATGCGCAGCCAATTTGGTCACGTCATCGATATCGCGCCGACCATTCTCGAAGCAGCCGTGTTACCTGAGCCGAAGAGCGTTAATGGTACACCTCAGACGCCTATCGAAGGTACCAGCCTACTATATTCGTTCAATGACGCAGATGCCCCAGAGCGGCACACAATCCAGTACTTTGAGATGTTTGGCAACCGGGCGGTCTATCACGATGGCTGGTTTGCACGGACAATTCATCGGGCACCCTGGCAAGCGGTTAATATGCCTCCATTAGAGACAGACACATGGGATTTGTACAATGTAAATGAAGACTTCAGCCTTGCCAATAACCTGGCTGACAAATATCCGCAGAAAGTTGTCGAGATGGAGGCGCTGTTTATGAGCGAAGCTGAGAAATACCATGCTTTGCCGATTGATGATCGGGTCATAGCGCGGATGAATCCTGCCATTGCGGGTCGTCCTGATCTCCTGGGTGACAGAACAACACTGACGCTCTACTCTGGGATGGACGGTATGTTGGAGAATACCTTCATGAATGTGAAGAACCGCTCGAAGACGATCACGGCTGAGGTTGTGATTCCCAAGGGTGGCGCGAATGGTGTGATTCTTTCTCAGGGTGGGCGGTTCGGAGGCTGGTCGCTCTATATGAAAGACGGAAAACCAATCTACACCTACAACTATCTTGGCTTGGAACGTTTTACCGTAGCATCGACTAGCAGGATTCCTGCGGGTGATGCGACTATTTTACTGGACTTTGTCTACGATGGTGGTGGACTCGGCAAAGGCGGTAAGGCGACTCTTTCCGTCAACGGAAATACAGTCGCCAAGGGACGTATCGAGAAGACCCAGCCACTGATATTCTCCGCCGATGAAACGGCTGACGTTGGTCTCGACAATCAGACGCCAGTCGCTGAAGGCATCGGCATCGGGCGTGATGAGACCCGTTTTACTGGCAAAATTCACAAAATTACGCTTGCGGTGAAAGATGTGAAGTAGGCGTTAGAAATTATCCTTGGAGGTGCTATGTACACAAGGTACTCTAAGGTTGCTCTTGTCTGGGCAGTCGCGTTTTATGTTTCATTAGTGGTGTTTAATAATCTTACGGATTGGCGCGAACTATGAGTTCGTTGTGCACCTGCTTAAAATGGATGCCGTATTTCAGCATAATAGAGATTCATGGTGGGCAATTGATACGCCTTTTGTTTATCATGCAGCTTATTTTTTTATCATCATTGTTGATGTTGTAATTGCAGTTTTGTGCTGGTTGGGAGGATGTAATCTATTCAGTTCAGAAAACGATTTAGCCCGATTTAATATAAAGCTAAAGGGTTTGCAATTCTTGGGCTAACATTAGGTATATTGCTCTGGTTTACAGGGTTTATTGCGCTAGGTGGGAAATTGTTTTTAATGTGGCAATCGAAGACCTGGAACGGCCAACAGGCAGATTTCCATTTGCTTGTAATTCTTGGTTTCACGCTTTTGTATCTTATCCAGCCGGATAGGGAGGATCAAGCCTAGACAGTATTAAATTTATCAGATCAAATCTGCATAACTACATATAAGCTATGTATAAACTGTGTTTTTTCGTACCAGAAAGTCATGTTGAACAAGTAAAAACAGCCTTGTTCGCGCAAGGGGCTGGAAAGATAGGCGAGTATGATTGCTGTGCCTGGCAAGTTAAAGGCACAGGACAATTTAAGCCACTGCAAGGCAGTCAGCCGTTTATTGGTGAAACCGAAAAAAATCACCAGGCTATCTGAATATAAGGTAAAAATGGTGTGTGCTGATCGGCTGATTAAACAAGTGGTAGTAGCTCTGTTGCAGGCATACCCTTATCAACAGCCCGCTTATGAAGTCACAAAAATATTATCGCTTAATGAGTTGCCACAATAAAATGAATCGCGAAATATCTGAAAGTTCGTTCCTCGGCTTAGTCTCACTGCCATGAAGAGAAAATCAATAATTATCATGACCCACAGAGACAAGACATAGCTTATCTCTATGGGGTTTAGAGAAGTTAGAAACTAACACCAGCCTGTAGCCAGAATTTGTGGGTGTTTTTATTAAATGCAGCCAGACCGTTTGCTTCATTCGCATCATAATACGCGTATTTGGCCAGGATACGATAATGGCGGGCAAATTTTTTGGTGATTAAGAAATCAAATTCATTGCCGTAATCGATGCTGTTAGTAACACTTTGAAAATTATGGTATACAAACATTAATTTAGTGCCTAAGATCTTGCCTGCTAGTGTTGCATTAATATCGCGTACACCATCTTTTGGCGTGACCAGAAATTTATCAGCCCAGCCTTGGAATTTATGGTTGGTTCCAAAGGGTGTCTGAAATGCCTGAGAGACATTTGCGCCTAATTCTTCTACAGCACCTTTGGCAGTAACGCCCATAAAGCTGAATCCCCCCATCAGGCTGTAACGGCTTAATTTAACACTATTAGGATTATTAGCGTAATTAGACTGATAACTGTATTCTGCACGATAATGCAGTTTTATTTCATCATTGAGTATAGGTGAGCCATGTACACTTAAGCCGTATGTCTGAGCAGATAGACCGGCTTTATGTTTATCGTAACTTGCTAGCCAAAAACCATAAGCTGTTACAGTGGCGAGCTCCTGATATTTATATTTCACGTTAGCAAAAGGGAAGTTAACATCTCTGCTCTGAGACCAGATATCCTGGATCTGACCGATATAACCCGCTTTTAAAGTTAAATTTTCAATTGATGTGTTGGTGATGACACCTGAGTCGAATGTTTGCTCCATCTGTCTCCAGGCTACTGTACCGATAAAACGCTGATCATCAATGTTGATTTCTTGGCGACCGGCTTTTATTTCAGTATCTGGTATACCTTTATAACTTATCCATAACTGATTTAATTCACTTGTCTGTGGGTCTGCGACTACTTCACGAGTAGGATCGCCTTTCCAGTTGGATAGTGGTGAGAAATAATCTTTTTGCATGGCAAGATTACCTTCATATTCAGCATACCCCTGAAAACTATAAAATTCAGGTGTTAAATAACCCAGGCGTAGACGCAGGGTATTAGCATAGGCTGTTTCTCTACCATTGTTGGCGACATCGACCATTTCAAAGCGGTAGCGCAAGTCAACTTTAAATTGACCATACTTTGCATCTTCCTGACCTAGCTTTAAGCCGCTTTCGACAGGTTTGTCAAAATCAGCTATATCATAAGCGGTTGCAGGCTGCATAACAAAAGCTGCGATGATAACTGAGGGCAGGGCGATTTTATTAAAATGCTTAGACTTAATGGGGTTGATTGCTTCTGACAGCATAGCTGATGTGGCTCCTAAGTTATTTATTGTAATTTAACCAGGGTGGGTAACAGGCTTGACTAGTACAGTATCCCTTAAATAAGTAAAACAAAAAACAGCATAAGCAATTGATTTATTGCTAACTTCGGGGGTGCTGAACAAGTATTAAAATAATGAGGGTGCTTGCTATAAGATAGAGCACGTAGCAGCTTTAATGGCTAATAGCCTAATTCCATACTGGTATTATTGTATTATACGCTATCTTTATTTCTGATTGGGCAGAATGTGGAAAAGTTTGCAGCTAAATAGCTTTATATGCGGTAGTGGCGTCATCAAATAATGATTATTTAATACCAACCCAGACATTATTATCCTAAAAACACCAGTTGAGTACTTTGTTGTGGAAAATCTAGGCGTGAAAGACAAAAAATAGCTCGAAGAGAATGGCCTTAGTCCTTGTCGAGAGCTATTCTGCAGGATAATGAATATCCATCAATTCCGGATGCAGAAATTTATAGTTTAAAACCTGCTTCACTTTTGCATTACTGACAATTTTAAAAGCTGAAGTTTCCCCGCTTAAAATCAGGGAAACGGAGCCTAAGCGGAGTGATGATTTTTAGTCCTTGGTAGGCGACAGGGCAATTCGCTGATCCGAAGTGCGCTAGTAGCGCGCGAGGGAGGCAAGAATTGCATTCCGAATAGCCGTCCAGCCATTTGAGGTAGTCTTAACGGAGCAGGGTTTTGTGCGTAGTTGAGACGGACGCAGGGCGACCAGGGCATCTCCCATTCGCTGCGTAGGCGAATGAATGTTGGTGACAGGAGTCCCAGAATGTTGTGAGGTAGCATGGCGCGCCTGTATTAATTCACCTAACTCTTTCAGCTTATCACCAGGATCTGGAAACTCTAGCAATGACGTGATGAACTCAAGCAGTACATCCATTTGAGACTTGCGCTGTAAGCTTCCTACGGTATACGCAGGTAGTTTGCTTTCAATGCGGGCTATTTGCTCTGGGTGAAGGAGAAGGCAATGGTCAAACAAAAGACTCAGAATCAGGCCACGGCTTGATCCCTCTTCATCTAATTGTTTGGCCTCACGCCCCCATCCTTCATAAAGCTTCCAGTCCTCAAAGAAAACATCAATCAGCCATCTCAACGTATAGGCTTGAATAATATCTTGTGTGCGCCAAGTCAGGTCTGTCGCCACTAAATAGCGATAGTCGTTTTCACCGTCATATTTTAAGGCAATGACAAAGCGTTTTTTACTGTGAGAACTCACCTTTAATCGTGCACTGCTGACAGTCACTTTAATCTCTTTGCCGCCACGTACGCGTATTATCTGATCAATGCCTTTGTTAATCGAATTAAAGTAGCTCTCGACTGACCTTATTCTACCTCTATATTCAATATTTTGGTTTTTACGTAATTGGCTAATCACCTGCGAGCCTCCAGATTCTTTAGCGGCTTCGTCCATAAAGGCTTTTTCACCATACAGCGCATCAAGCCAGTACGCCTTTAATTTTAATCAGGCTATGCGCAACTTTAAACTCTTTTAATAAGCCTAATGCAATCTCTGTTTTGGTCGGGTAGGCACTGTCACGTTCAGGCTTAATAGGCCGATCTTTTTTTGCTATACCGCTCTTTTTCAACCGTTTATCTTCTTTATCCCACTGCTTTAAGGCTGGATCCGGCATATAAAAGAAAAAACCGACAGGCACTGTAATGGATGAGGTAACTAGCAGCAATAATACTATCGTTTGTCCATTAACATACCCGCCGGAGCCTTTGTGTTTCTGCTTGTAAACCTTATAAATACGTTTTGTAGACTTAGATCGTGCTCGGTCTGATTCATCAAAGGCCAACACACCTTCAGTAATGCCATAACGTTTTAAAATTAAGACCACACTCACCCGTAGCAACCAGTCCCAGGGTATACTTGCTTTACGAAACACCCAGGATAATGCGGCTACTTTGCAATCTCCAAGGCTTGCTCGCTCAAACTTAGCCCAGCAAACAGAGTTCATTAGCAGTATGCCCGTTAAACAAGTGCCCAACCAAGCGGCTTGAATCCGTGTCAAAGCGGCTCCGGGTTTTAGCTGATTGAGCGCATCATTTAAATCGTCAATATAGCTTTGGATAAAGGTGGCTGGGGCATTCATTAACATGGGCTTACACCGATAAAATTACAACAACCTCAGAATACCTGATTTTACCTTCTCAATATCAAAAACTTGAACATCGAGTGAAAGCTACCAAAGTGAGGATGATTTAGAACGTGAGCTGATTCGTGACCTGGAAAACCAAGGCTATGAATATATAAGCGGTTTAAATACACCGGATAAAATGCTGGCTAATGTGCGAGTAGCTTTGCAAGCATTGAATGGTTTACAGTTTTTGGAGGGGGAATGGCGACGCTTTGTTGAACAATATTTAGATAAACCTAGCGATAACAGCCTCGCCAAAACTCGTAAGATTCATGATGACTATATCTTTGATTTTGTGTTTGATGATGGGCATATCGAAAACATTTATTTGCTGGATAAAAAACCATTGCACGCAATAAAGTACAGGTGATTAAACAGTTTGCGCAAACAGGAACACTGGCAAACCGTTACGATGTTACGATTTTGGTGAATGGTTTGCCCTTGGTGCAAATAGAGCTTAAAAAGCGCCAGGCGCGCCATGCTACCTCACGAAATTCCGGGACTCCTGTCGCCATAATTCGTTCACCTACGCAGCGGATGGGAGATGCCCTGAACGCCCTGCGTCCGCAACGACTACGCACAAAAGACGCTTCGTCATTACTACCTCACTGGCTGGACGGCTATTCGGAATGCAATTCTTGCTCCTCTCGCGTGCTGCTAGCACACGTCGAATCAGCGAATTGCCCTGTCGCCTATCAGGGACTAAAAATCACCACTTCGCTAAGCTACGTTTCCATGATTTTCAGCGGGTGTGGCGATACGCGAAGCCTTTAATCAAATGCACAGTTACAGCAAAGAAAGCTTTAATGCCGATAACTCTCTGTATAAGTATTTACAGCTATTCGTGATTTCTAACGGTACAGATAGCCGCTATTTCGCCAATACCATCCAGCGCGATAAAAATAGCTTTGATTTCACCATGAATTGGGCGAAGTCGGATAATACATTAATTAAAGATTTAAAAGATTTTACCGCGACATTTTTCCAGAAAAATACCTTGTTAAATGTGCTGTTGCACTATTCGGTCTTTGATGTGAGCGGTACTTTGTTGGTGATGCGCCCCTATCAAATTGTCGCGACTCAGCGGATTTTGTGGAAAATTAACAGTGCCTATCAAGGCAAAAACTGGAGTAAGACCGAGAGCGGTGGCTATATCTGGCATACCACCGGCTCAGGTAAAACCTTAACCAGCTTTAAAGCCGCCCGTTTGGCGACTGAACTGGATTTTATTGATAAAGTATTTTTTGTGGTTGATCGTAAAGATCTCGATTATCAGACCATGAAAGAATACCAACGCTTTTCACCCGATAGCGTGAATGGCTCTGACAGTACCGCAGGCTTAAAGCGTAATCTTGATAAGCAAGACAATAAAATTATTGTTACCACCATTCAAAAGCTCAATAACTTAATAAAGGGTGACGATGACTTGCCTATTTATAATAAACAAGTGGTGTTTGTTTTTGATGAGGCACACCGTAGCCAGTTTGGTGAGGCGCAAAAGAACCTTAAAAAGAAATTCAAAAAATATTATCAGCTTGGTTTTACGGGTACGCCGATCTTCCCAGAAAACGCTTTGGGTGCTGAAACCACGGGCAGCGTGTTTGGCAGTGAGTTGCATTCCTATGTGATTACCGATGCGATTCGTGATGAAAAAGTGCTCAAGTTTAAAGTAGATTATAACGATGTACGCCCACAGTTTAAGGCTATTGAGACTGAGCAGGATGAGCTTAAGCTCAGTGCCGCAGAAAACAAGCAGGAGTTATTACACCCCGACCGTATTGGTGAAATAACTCAATATATCTTAAATAATTTCAGACAAAAGACGCGTCGTCAGCAAGCGAGTGGCAAAGGCTTTAATGCACTGTTTGCCGTGAGCAGTGTGGCTGCTGCCAAGGCGTACTATGAATCGTTTAAGCGCTTACAAAAGGGGGCTGATAATAAGCGGCTCAATGTAGCGACCATATTTTCATTTGCAGCCAATGAAGCGCAAGATGCAATAGGCGCAATTCCTGATGAAACCTTTGAAGTCAGCGCGATGGATAGCAGTGCTAAAGAGTTTTTAAGTGTCGCTATAGACGACTATAACGCCCGTTTTAATCCAATTTTGGGGTCGATAGCAAGGGCTTTCAAAACTACTACCGCGACCTTGCGCTGCGGGTTAAAAAACAAGAAGTGGATTTGCTGATTGTTGTGGGGATGTTTTTAACGGGCTTTGATGCACCCACGCTGAATACGTTGTTTGTTGATAAAAACCTGCGTTACCACGGCTTAATGCAAGCCTTTTCACGCACCAACCGCATTTATGATGCCACCAAAACCTTTGGCAATATTGTCACCTTCCGCGATTTAGAGCAAGCTACGGTGGATGCGATTACTTTATTTGGCGATAAGAACACTAAAAATGTAGTGCTGGAAAAAAGCTACCAAGAATATATGGAAGGCTTTACCGATATAACCACAGGCGAAGCCAGACGCGGTTATCTGGATGTAGTAAAGGAATTACAACAACGTTTCCCCAAGCCTGATGAGATTGTGTTAGAAAAAGACAAGAAAGACTTTGCTAAACTATTTGGCGAATATTTGCGGGTAGAAAATATACTGCAAAACTATGATGAATTTGCAGGCCTAAAAGCCTTACAGAATATTGACATGGATGACCTGCAAGCAGTTGAAGGATTTAAAGAAAAACACTATTTGAACGATGATGACTTAGCCGCAATGCAAAGCATCGAAGTACCGTCAGAACGAACTATTCAGGATTATCGTTCAACGTATAACGATACGCGCGATTGGCTACGCCGTGAAAAAGCGGACAATGATAAAGCAAGCTCCCATATCGATTGGGATGATGTGGTATTTGAGGTGGTTCTGCTTAAATCACAAGAGATTAATCTAGACTATATTCTTGAGTTGATTTTTGAACACAATAAAAAGAACAAGAGCAAAGCCACGTTGATTGAGGAAGTGCGCCGACTTCCGCTGTCAGCCCCGGACGGGCTGATAGTCTCCAGAAGGCGCAGGGAAATTTGCCAATCCGAAGTGCGCGATAGCGCGCGAGGGAGGCTAAAATTTTATCCCGAATAGCCGTAGAGCCATTTGTGGTAGCCATGACTGAGCTGCTTTGTGCTCAGTCTGTGGCGGACGCAGGGCGGCTGGAGCATCTCCTATTCGCTGCGTAGGTGAACGAATTACGGCGACAGGAGTCCCGGAATTTCGTGAGGTAGCATGGCGCGCCTGTTCTTTCAATGGGAACACTGATGGCCAGCTTAGGTAATCGCGCTAAAGAAAGCCTAATTGTCGATTTCATTAATCAAACCAATCTGGACGATATTAACGATAAGGCCAGTATTATTGATGCTTTTTTCTCATTTGCACAAGCTGAACAAAAGCGTGAAGCTGAACAATTGATTCGTTCGGAAAGTTTAAATGAGGATGCTGCCAAGCGTTATATCACGGCATCATTAAAACGGGAATATGCAAGTGAAAATGGTACTGAGCTAAATTCAACTCTGCCAAAAATGAGTCCGCTTAATCTAGAATATAAAACAAAAAAGCTGACTGTTTTTGCAAAGATAGCCGCCTTTGTTGAAAAGTTTAAGGGCGTAGGCGGTCAAATTTAACCCTGGCATTATCCATACACTTGAAGAGACCTAATACAATTTATGTGAGCTTTGAGGGGAATTTAAAACATCCCTTCCAAGACACCAGGAGTTGAAATACTTCCACCTCCTGAAAAACTAAACTCCACCACCTCATCCCCAGGCCGCAACGAAAACTGCACCAAATAACTAGGCTCAGGTACACATTAAATCATGAGGTAAAAAAGGCCGCTTTCTGCAGCCTTTTTTATGCCCAGAGAAAAGGCAATACTTGTGTATGCCTATGCACAGGCGAAGCCGACACCTGTAAATTTTATTTTTTTATAATCAAGGCATCATTAAGATAGTTTTTAAAGATTGAATCGTAAGTTATTACGCGTAAAGATTCGTATTTTTCCTGAGCAATAAGTAAACGATCAAAGGGAACTTTGTGGTGTGTAGGTAATTCCATGATGGCTTGAGTATGACGGGGCGTAATATTTAACCATTGAAAACCTTGTGATTCGATCTGCTCGGCAATTTGAGAGGTGGGAAGAGGCATCCTCCCTAAGCCATTTTTGATTGCCATCTCCCATACTGCAATCGAGCTGACCAGGGCTCCTTCATTTAAAATTAGCTCAATGATGGAATAATCCTTAATTCTGTCCATCATCCAGGCATAAATGATGCAGGTATCAAGTAGCAGAGGCATTATCGTTTGCTGTAAGAAGTAGCTCTATCTCTGCATTGGTTTCCGGTGAGTCCCAATCATCGCTGTATGCTATTTGATTTTTCGAGATGCCAGGAGGCTGTACTTTTGGCGGGGTGTATTTGATTAGTTTAGCGACTGGCTGGCCATTGCGTGCAATAACGACTTCCTCGCCTTGTTCTGCTGCAACAATCAAACTTGATAAATTATTTTTAGCCTAGAATATATTAATTTGCATAATAAATGACCTTTACAAGTAGATTATAGCTAACCATAGCTAATCTTGAATTTTTTGTCAATAATGCAAGTATAATTCGGGTAAAATACGCCAACTCAAGTATAAGGCTAAAGAATATGAACAGACGTGATTTTATTAATAAGGCAGGTGTCGGTGCAATTGCTGCTGGCGGGGCATTGCTCGCGCCCGGTGTTGTGCATGCCAAGGCGCAATTTAAATGGAAAATGGTCACTGCCTGGCCGAAGAATTTCCCTGGCCTGGGTGTAGGGGCAAATTTGCTGGCCAAAATGATTAATGAAATGAGCGGCGGGCGCATTAAAGTCAAGGTCTATGGTGCCAATGAATTAGTGCCCGCCTTCGAGGTCTTTGATGCAGTCTCTAAAGGAACGGCGCAAATGGGGCATTCGGGTGCTTATTACTGGAAAGGTAAGAATGCAGCAACGCAGTTTTTCTCTGCGGTACCGTTTGGCTTAACCGCTCAGGAAATGAATGCCTGGCTATATTATGGTGGTGGCATGGAGTTATGGCGCGAGTTATATGCGCCGTTTAATTTAATTCCAGTCGCTGCGGGTAATTCTGGCGTGCAAATGGCGGGCTGGTTTAATCGTGAAATCAAGACGGTCGATGATTTAAAAGGTCTGAAGATGCGGATTCCGGGCTTAGGCGGAGAAGTATTGCGCAGAGCCGGAGGCACAACGGTTAATATTCCGGGCGGTGAGTTATTTACGTCTCTGCAGTCTGGTACTCTGGATGCGACCGAATGGGTGGGGCCTTATAATGATCTGGCGTTTGGTTTTTATAAAGTAGCGAAATATTATTACTACCCAGGCTGGCATGAGCCAGGCTCGACCATGGAGGCGATGATCAATAAAGATGCGTTTAATAAATTACCCGCTGATTTGCAGAGTATTGTTATGGCTGCCTGTAAAGCAGTCAATATAGATATGCTATCTGATTATATGGCGAAAAATAATCAGGCATTGGATACTCTGGTTAATAAACACGGTGTCAAGCTAATGCCATTGCCTGATGATGTATTGCGCAAATTAAAGCAGCTGTCTGAGGAGGTGGTGCTTGAGCTAGCTAATAAAGATCCGATGGCGAAGAAGATATATGCTTCATTTAGCCAGTTTAGAACCCAGGTCTCACAGTGGAGTACTTTGTCTGAACAGGCGTTTTTAAAAGCTAGGGCTTTGGTATGATTTATAAAACAATGTAGGCTGGATTAGCGATAGCGTAATCCGGCAAAGTATTTACTAGCTGAAGTTTCCCAATAATTATTTATGGTAAAATTGAAACTATGCTACAACTATATGAAAAAAACAGTCTTTTCATTAGTTTCAAATGCTATTGCCTAAGGGGAATTAAGTAGGGGTTTGCTATAAACATCATCAGTGTTCCCATTGAAAGAAGAAGTACCTAAACAAAGCAGCCTATAACCTACCTGAAGGTAGCACCACTCGAATATTTCCATTTTTTGATTTTAATCACTTATAACAGCAAATAGACACTCTGTAGGCACCGTAAAAAAACAACAAATAATTTCAAATAAAGCTTGCAATTGCCGACGCTGAAAATCAGGGAAACGTAGCCTAAGCGAAGTGATGATTTTTAGTCCGCGATAGCCGTAGGGCCGTTGTTTTGTCGGAGTCTGAGCGTTAGCGAAGGTGGAGACAAAATAAAAGGCCATCCGACACGGCGTCAAGTCATTTGGAGTCTATGTTCCGACCCCTTGTTGGGTCGGGACGAGGTGACGAGGACGAATCGGGGCCGCCGGAGGCATAAGTGGTCGCGTTAAGTTTTTGCTGCTTGCTTGGGCTGGGATGCCCAAAACAAGCTTTCGCAAAAATAGCGACTCCCCGCAGTGGTCGCCATTTCCTCCAAACCAATGAACAGATGTATGGCCAGCTGCTTCCCCACTCAACGTATTTTAAATCACTGAAGTCGCATAGACGAACAAGTATGCTTGAGGCATTTGAACAGCAGAGCTATCATCTTCACGTTGAAACACTGCTATCGCAAGGCATTGATTATCTTAAAGCATTCCCAGAACTTGACGAATACACCATAGAAGCAGTGGATGGACATTTTATTGATCATGCCTGCCATACTGAAAAAAACAGCAAGGGGAAAGTTTATGCGGCCGGGGGGATTTACGCGTTGAATCTCAGAAGTGGGTTGCTCAGATTTCTTTGTCTGGTGACAAACGGAACTCAGAGGCATCAAGAAATACCTGTGTTACGAGATCATATTGAAAAGCAAAACAAGGGAAATAACAGCTCTCAGAAACATCTCTATGTCTACGATAAAGCCGTCACCGACTTTGTCTGGTGGGATCGGCAGAAACGACATGCTAATTACATATTTCAATGCTAAAAGAAAATTCAATTGCGACTCTGGTTGAGTCTATCCCTTTTGACTCCCGCCATGAGATCAATACAGGGGTTGAAGCATAAAGTGTGTACGAAAACAAGGGCATCAAATTTAACGTGGTGGATTACCGTGATCCAGAAACCGGAAAACTTCACCGGTTTGTGACAACCTTGCCAATGACTATTAACCCTGGAACCATTGCCATGCTGTATTTCAAGCGATGGACGATTGAAAAGACATTCAATAACACTAAAACTCGATGTTCAAGTTTTTCCATCCCATTGCCATCAAACTCTTACCTTCACCCAGCAGAACAATACTTTTCGGGGAGTCGCTATTTTTGCGAAAGCTTGTTTTGGGCATCCCAGCCCAAGCAAGCAGCAAAAACTTAACGCGACCACTTATGCCTCCGGCGGCCCCGATTCGTCCTCGTCACCTCGTCCCGACCCAACAAGGGGTCGGAACATAGGCTCCAAATGACTTGACGCCGTGTCGGATGGCCTTTTATTTTGTCTCCACCTTCGCTAACGCTCAGACTCCGACAAAATAACGGCCCTACGGCTATCGCGGACTAAAAATCATCACTTCGCTTAGCCCATCTTCGTCACTTTCATCTTCCTAAGCCATTGATTCATCGGTTTAAGCGATTTTTTGTCGAAAAATTCTCTTTAAAATCAATGGTGTTTTTTTTGAAAGTTTTGTAGTGCCATTTATATTATTTTTGTCGATAAATTCATTGACTTTTGTCAAAAAAATCATCATTATTTGAGTGTAATTTACATGCGACAAAAATACTCTAAAAAATCCAACGTTTTATACAAAAACACAAAATCTGTAGTGCCAACTGGCTACTTTTTAAAATTTCAACCAATTGATTTATAACAACTACATCATCAATAGTGACGAAGATGGGTTAGGCTCCGTTTCCCTGATTTTCAGCGAATGATGGTGTTGGCTCTAAGCGCCCTAAATCTCTGCCAATCATATGTTTTCCTGATGGCATCAGTTGAAACGCATCCTTTATTAATTCACCTAACTCTTTCAGCTTATCACCAGGATCTGGAAACTCTAGCAATGACGTGATGAACTCAAGCAGTACATCCATTTGAGACTTGCGCTGTAAGCTTCCTACGGTATACGCAGGTAGTTTGCTTTCAATGCGGGCTATTTGCTCTGGGTGAAGGAGAAGGCAATGGTCAAACAAAGGACTCAGAATCAGGCCACGGCTTGATCCCTCTTCATCTAATTGTTTGGCCTCACGCCCCCATCCTTCATAAAGCTTCCAGTCCTCAAAGAAAACCTCAATCAGCCATCTCAACGTATAGGCTTGAATAATATCTTGTGTGCGCCAAGTCAGGTCTGTCGCCACTAAATAGCGATAGTCGTTTTCACCGTCATATTTTAAGGCAATGACAAAGCGTTTTTTACTGTGAGAACTCACCTTTAATCGTGCACTGCTGACAGTCACTTTAAACTCTTTGCCGCCACGTACACGTATTATCTGATCAATGCCTTTGTTAATCGAATTAAAGTAGCTCTCGACTGACCTTATTCTACCTCTATATTCAATATTTTGGTTTTTACGTAATTGGCTAATCACCTGCGAGCCTCCAGATTCTTTAGCGGCTTCGTCCATAAAGGCTTTTTCACCATACAGCGCATCAAGCCAGTACGCCTTTAATTTTAATCAGGCTATGCGCAACTTTAAACTCTTTTAATAAGCCTAATGCAATCTCTGTTTTGGTCGGGTAGGCACTGTCACGTTCAGGCTTAATAGGCCGATCTTTTTTTGCTATACCGCTCTTTCGCTGTCAGCCCCGGACGGGCTGATAGTCTCCAGAAGGCGCAGGGAAATTTGCCAATCCGAAGTGCGCGATAGCGCGCGAGGGAGGCTAAAATTTTATCCCGAATAGCCGTAGAGCCATTTGTGGTAGCCATGACTGAGCTGCTTTGTGCTCAGTCTGTGGCGGACGCAGGGCGGCTGGAGCATCTCCTATTCGCTGCGTAGGTGAACGAATTACGGCGACAGGAGTCCCGGAATTTCGTGAGGTAGCATGGCGCGCCTGCAACCACCAGCATTATCATACTCAATAATATTAATGTCCACTGACTCATTTGTTAATTGGAAAATACTTAAAAAACGTAACCCGGCTAAGCCCACCTCCTTACACACAAGTCCTAAAATACGCCTTTTAGCTTTCTGGCCATTTGAATACCATATACGCAGTCCTGAATCCTCTGAAAACCGATCCAAATACTTTTCGCACCAGGGTCACCATCTGATTTACGCCCTAAAAAACCACCCAATGTCGCTAAATTTCTTAACACGGCATTCAGTGTAGGCACTTTTTTGGGTATCTTTTTGTCCAATAAACCATAAGATGATTTCCATTCTAAAGGATCAAAGATTAATTCAGCAGGCAAGTCAGGACAGATGCGACCTAAGCGCATAAGATACATCACCCGCCAAGCAATAACCATGGCCATGACTAAGGCTTTTTCAATGCGCTCTTTACTGGATAATTGAAGCTTTTCAACCTTGCAGCCCACTTTCAAAATATCAAAAAACATTTCTATTTCCCAGCGACAGCGATACCAGTCAATCAACTCACAGGCTTGATCTTCACTTTCTACCCTTCGATTGCTTAATAAGCGCCATATGAGCGGTGACTTCCCTTTAGGCGGGTTGATTTCTTTTGCCTGAACCAAAGTTACTTCAATACCTTCTTTCCCTTTTACGGGGAAAGTGCAGCGTAACACTTTAATTTCTTGCTGAACTTGTCGCGATTTTTCGCCTTTTTTTCGTGGCTTAATAAAACTAACGCGACTCATAACCTCTTGCTTATCGACGCTATCCCACAGTGTTTCATCCGCTGATAATTTACGGTTATGCCTGGCTCTTACTAGCCAGTCAGCAGGCGTATTTAACGCCTTACTTCTCTGCATAAGACTTAAAATATCACCTTCTCTATCGGCCACATAAACGAGCCGACTTTTAGGGCAACGTTCGGCCATTTCAGCGACACGTTCATAACCTTCTATCCAGCGATCACTTTCTTTTATCGTGGGATTATTTTGATCTTCTGCTTTGCTTTTTCCTCTTGCCCACATCCACGCATCACTAACCCCTAAAGGGAGCCGGTCTGGTGTAATGCAGAGTGTCGGATGCAAGTACATGCCTCTTTGGGCATCGTAAGATAAGCGACCTAAATCCTCAGTTTCTTGTCCATTAAAATCTAATTCTGTCGTATCTTGTAAGCATAAAATAACGGGCTCTTCACTGACTATAATGCGCTGTTCAACTTGATCTGTATGGGCGACTAACAACTTTTCCCATGTCACATTTTCATTTGCATAAAATCGATAAGTCGCTTGTGTTTCAGCCCAGCCTTGGCAAGCCTGAGGAATGCTTAGTTTAGGCGCTTTTACAAAAGTTTCTATCAATTTAACTGCTCTTTTATTAAGCCGTGAATCACCTAAATCTAAATTACAAAATTCCATTTCTGCCCAAGTCTCAGT
The DNA here is from genome assembly GCF_019721995.1 of Bathymodiolus japonicus methanotrophic gill symbiont. Lineage (GTDB taxonomy): Bacteria > Pseudomonadota > Gammaproteobacteria > Methylococcales > Methylomonadaceae > Methyloprofundus. Next base: position 276,131 of record NZ_BLYC01000004.1, read on the forward strand.
CATCGTTACTAAAATAATGAGATTTTACACTCTTATATCAGACTTGTGTGTAAGGAGATGG
>NZ_BLYC01000005.1 GCF_019721995.1 Bathymodiolus japonicus methanotrophic gill symbiont
TAAAATTCTCGTTTGATAACTGTTTAGACCAGGCAATGTGAGTCTGGCAAAAATTTTCCATTTTACCTTATCTAGCGCAATCTTTATAAATGAAATTAATCATTACCAAACAAGTCACGCGTATAAACCTTATCCTCTATATCCTTAAGCTCATCCGCAAGACGATTGGCAACCACTACGTCTGCCTTGCGCTTAAACTCGGCTAAATCATTAATCACTTTAGAATTAAAAAATTCATCCTCCTCAAATACCGGCTCATAAACGATCACGTCTATGCCCTTCGCTTTAATGCGCTTCATAATTCCCTGTACAGAAGAGGCGCGAAAATTATCCGAGCCACTTTTCATAATTAAGCGGTAAATACCCACGATCTTGGGATTACACTTAATAATTGAATCGGCAATAAAGTCTTTGCGCTTGCTATTTGCATCCACAATTGAGCTTATCAAACTATTTGGAACATTTTGATAATTAGCCCTCAACTGCTTGGTATCTTTAGGCAGGCAATAGCCACCATAGCCAAATGAAGGGTTGTTATAATGACTGCCAATACGCGGATCCAGCCCTACGCCCTGAATGATTTTCCGGGTATTCAGGCCATGCGTTTCAGCATAACTGTCTAACTCATTAAAATAAGCAACCCGCATTGCCAAATAAGTGTTGGAGAATAATTTAACCGCCTCGGCTTCAGTAGAGTCGGCAAACAATACATCGATATCTTCTTTAAGCGCGCCTTCTACTAATAAACCCGCAAACTGCTCGGCTCGCTCAGATTGCTCGCCAACGATAATGCGCGAAGGGTAAAGATTATCGTATAAAGCCCGCCCTTCTCTTAGGAATTCTGGTGAAAAAATAATATTATCACAGCCTAGCTGCTGTTTAATTTGAGCACAATACCCTACCGGAACCGTTGACTTAATCACCATTACCGCATCTGGATTTATCTGCATCACATCTTTAATCACTGATTCTACAGATTGAGTATTGAAATAATTGGTTTCAATATCATAATCTGTCGGCGTGGCAATAATTACAAAATCTGCATTTTTATAAGCAGCGTGTTTATCCAGAGTCGCGCTAAAATTAAGCGGTTTATTCTGCAAAAAATCGTCAATTTCAGTATCAACGATCGGTGACTTTTTCGCATTCAGTAAGTTAATTTTCTCGGGAATAATATCTACTGCAACAACTTCATGATTTTGTGCGAGTAGCATTGCGTTTGACAAGCCTACATACCCAGTTCCTGCAATGGCGATTTTCATTTTTTTATCCTGATTTTATTCACGCTAAGAGCATAGTCGAATGCGCTCTAATTATTTATAGCGCTTATTATATGAGCATCGTCTGGATAAATCACCTGATACAGCCAAACAAATTACTCTATCCATCATCAGTGTTCCCATTGAAAGAAGAAGTACCTAAACAAAGCAGCCTATAACCTACCTGAAGGTAGCACCACTCGAATATTTCCATCTTTTTGATTTTAATCACTTATAACAGCAAATAGACACTCTGTAGGCACCGTAAAAAAACAACAAATAATTTCAAATAAAGCTTGCAATTGCCGAAAGAATCTTTCTAAAAATTTCCGTTTTAATCACCTCATAAACGGATATCACCCATGCTTAAAGACCTACCGCTCTCTGAACATATTCACCAACACTGCAATGCAGGCGCGCCATGCTACCTCACGAAATTCCGGGACTCCTGTCGCCGTAATTCGTTCACCTACGCAGCGAATAGGAGATGCTCCAGCCGCCCTGCGTCCGCCACAGACTGAGTACAAAGCAGCTCAGTCATGGCTACCACAAATGGCTCTACGGCTATTCGGGATAAAATTTTAGCCTCCCTCGCGCGCTATCGCGCACTTCGGATTGGCAAATTTCCCTGCGCCTTCTGGAGACTATCAGCCCGTCCGGGGCTGACAGCGAAAGTATGGAACGTGCCCTGTTAGTAGAGCGTCATCCTTTGTGGGCTCGTTCATGCCCAGAGTTGAAGGATATCGACTTTATTCGCCTTGGGTTATTACGCTGTATCAGTGTAGTCGATAGTGGTCGCCATTTCCTCCAAACCAATGAACAGATTTATGGCCAGCTGCTTCCCCACTCAACGTATTTTAAATCACTGAAGTCGCATAGACGAACAAGTATGCTTGAGGCATTTGAACAGCAGGGCTATCATCTTCACGCTGAAACACTGCTATCGCAAGGCATTGATTATCTTAAAGCATTCCCGGAACTTGACGAATACACCATAGAAGCAGCGGATGGACATTTTATTGATCATGCCTGCCATACTGAAAAAAACAGCAAGGGGAAAGTTTATGCGGCCGGGGGGATTTACGCGTTGAATCTCAGAAGTGGGTTGCTCAGATTTCTTTGTCTGGTGACAAACGGAACTCAGAGGCATCAAGAAATACCTGTGTTACGAGATCATATTGAAAAGCAAAACAAGGGAAATAACAGCTCTCAGAAACATCTCTATGTCTACGATAAAGCCGTCACCGACTTTGTCTGGTGGGATCGGCAGAAACGACATGCTAATTACATGATTTCAATGCTAAAAGAAAATTCAATTGCGACTCTGGTTGAGTCTATCCCTTTTGACTCCCAGCATGAGATCAATACAGGAGTTGAAGCATACAGTGTGTACGAAAACAAGGGCATCAAATTTAACGTGGTGGATTACCGTGATCCAGAAACCGGAAAACTTCACCGGTTTGTGACAACCTTGCCAATGACTATTAACCCTGGAACCATTGCCATGCTGTATTTCAAGCGATGGACGATTGAAAAGACATTCAATAACACTAAAAGTAATTTCAAGGAAACTAAAGCTTGATCTTCCAACGCTGTCAGCCCCGGACGGGCTGATAGTCTCCAGAAGGCGCAGGGAAATTTGCCAATCCGAAGTGCGCGATAGCGCGCGAGGGAGGCTAAAATTTTATCCCGAATAGCCGTAGAGCCATTTGTGGTAGCCATGACTGAGCTGCTTTGTGCTCAGTCTGTGGCGGACGCAGGGCGGCTGGAGCATCTCCTATTCGCTGCGTAGGTGAACGAATTACGGCGACAGGAGTCCCGGAATTTCGTGAGGTAGCATGGCGCGCCTGTATTTTTCTAGGCAAGAATATCTCGTATCAGCTCGTATACCATTCGGGCAGTTCAAAACGCAATAATAACAGGAATGTCTTTACAGTGCTTTATGAACTCTCTTGTGGCAAAGTTAGTTTCACGGCCTCAATTGATAGGGGAACACTGATGCTATCCATAGCCATGTTATAATAGCCGTACCGATAAAACGACTTTGCAAATCAATAAACGCGTATTCCTGCGCAAACAAGCTGCTATGAAATTCTGGGAAACCAAAACATTATCAGAAATGACAACTGCCGAATGGGAATCCCTATGTGATGGCTGCGCTAAATGTTGTCTAAATAAACTAGAGGATGAAGCCAGTGGGCAGATATATTTTACCAGTGTCGTCTGCGATTTAATCAACCTGGATACCTGTCGCTGCACCCGTTACTCAGAACGCACAACACGAGTGCCAGGCTGCATTGATTTAAAGCAGCATGACTTCTCTGAATACACCTGGCTCCCGGACACTTGCGCGTACCGCCTGCTAAGCGATGGCAAGCCGTTACCTAACTGGCACCCATTAATTTCAAGCACACCGGAAAGCGTTAAAGAAGCAGGTGTTTCTATTAGCAGCTACGCAATAAAAGAGTCCCAGGTTGATGACCTGGAAGAACATATTATTGAATGGCTGCCAATCGCATAAACTTTTTGCTTATGCTATTCTTGTATTACATATTGAACAAGTGCTGCACTAGATCACTATTTAATTAATGCTCTCTGAATCTAAATAAACATCGAGTAATACGGCTATACGTTACATATATTCCAGCACCAAACCCACAAAAATTGTAAAACCAAACCAGTTACTATTTAAAAAGGCTTTAAAGCAATCGGCCTTATCACGGCAAAAAATCAGTTTTTGCTGATAGATAAAAAAGCCACTGGCACAGAATAAGGCGACATAGTATATCCAGGATAGACCCTGCATACTGCCAACTAGTATCAATAATAGCAGGATGATTATTTGTAATCCTGCCATGATTTCACGATCTTTATTGCCAAATAATATCGCTGTAGACTTAACCCCAATTTTCAGATCATCTTCTTTATCCACCATGGCGTACATGGTGTCATAGACCAGCGCCCAGAGCACTACCGCCAGATACAGCACCCATGCAACTGCTGGAATCTCATTGCTTTGCGCGGCAAACGACATAGGTACCGCCCAGCCAAAGGCGATGCCAAGATAGGCCTGAGGCAGCTGGGTATAGCGCTTCATAAACGGATAACTCGCCGCCAGAAATGCGCCACCAAAAGACAGCATGATAGTGTAAGGATTAAGCAATAACACCAATGTAAAGGCAGTTAAGCAAAGTAGCGCAAACACGACCAGCGCTTCTTTAGGCCTAACTTTACCGGCAGCAATCGGCCGTAATTTTGTGCGCTCTACATGTGGGTCAAAGTCCCGGTCAGCATAATCATTAATCACACAGCCTGCGGCACGCATTAATACCACACCGCAGCAAATAACTGTCAATACCAGCATATCCGGCTGACCTGAACTTGCTATCCATAGCGCCCATAAAGCAGGCCATAATAAAATCAATATCCCAATCGGCTTATCAAAGCGCGCTAATATCCAGTATTGTTGCGCCCTGTCGATGATTTTTTCCATATTCACAGCAATATCTATTCTTAATAAATTCAATTACTTAACCATATTAACCTAATAAATTACATTAAATTTTAATAAACTATTTGGGAAGTCAATTAAAGTGTACTATTATTAATTTTAACCTTTATATTTTATAAGCTTATCACAACTATTTAATGTGAAATTTCTACCTTAACAACAGGCGCGCCATGCTACCTCACGAAATTCCGGGACTCCTGTCGCCATAATTCGTTCACCTACGCAGCGGATGGGAGATGCCCTGAATGCCCTGCGTCCGCAACGACTACGCACAAAAGCCGCTTCGTCATTACTACCTCACTGGCTGGACGGCTATTCGGAATGCAATTCTTGCTCCTCTCGCGTGCTGCTAGCACACGTCGAATCAGCGAATTGCCCTGTCGCCTATCAGGGACTAAAAATCACCACTTCGCTAAGCTCCGTTTCCATGATTTTCAGCGAATGCACTCAGGCGACACAATTATCTTAAAAGATAATGCTGTCTATGCTGCTAAACAAGAAAATATCAAGTCATCGCTGACCAAGAGGGCTCTTGCCCACCTCAACCTGTGCGTTAGCAAAACCGATTTATCACTACGCAACATCTCAAACCGTGAACTAATCCGCGGCGTAGCCATTATTGATAGTGCAGACGAATATCAAGAATATCTTGCCCAAAACATTGCCATGCGATCGTGTAATTAATCTAAAGCCTGATGAGAATGACCGTGTCAGAGTTATTTTGTTCTCAATAAAGCAATCAGCTTTTCTATAAAGTTACTATCCACTGTTGCCTTTACTGGGACATACCAGTGTTGTGCAGATGCAAATGAGCGGCACTTAACAGCATCCTTTTCGGTCATAAAAATAGCTTGTGCTGATTTAAAGCTAATATCTTTTGCGGCAAATGCATAGTGGTCTGGAAAAGCATGCGTTTGGCACTTGCCCCCCTGCTTTTCCAGTAAATCAAAAAAGCGCTCCGGATTACCAATACCCGCAATAGCATGACACTTCATCGCGCTAAATTCAGCCAGGGGTTTACGCTCCTGAGTTTTCAGATTAATGGCATCCATCCCGTCTAATTGCATCAGAATTTCATTTTCTTCCGGCTCGCAGCCATTGCATACAACAAAATCAACTTCCTGAGTGCGCTCCTGAGGTTCGCGTAAAGGTCCCGAGGGTAAGCAAAAGTTATTACCAAAGCGGCGCACGCCATCAATTACAATGATTTCTATATCTCTATGCAATGCATAATGCTGCAGGCCATCATCGGAAATAATCACATCTATCGCACCCTCTTCCAGTAATAAGCTGGCTGAGTCTGCTCGAACAGGTCCTACTGCTACCGGGCAATCTGCCTGCTGAGCAATCAACAAGGGTTCATCGCCAATAAGTGCGGCATCACTCTCTGCGGTGACTCTAAGCGGCCAGGTTTCAGATTTCCCGCCATAGCCACGACTAATCACTCCAGGCTTAAATCCCGCCGCCTTTAACTTTTCAACCAGATATATGACCAGCGGTGTCTTGCCCGTGCCCCCCAGGGTAATATTGCCCACAATAATAACGGGTACTGGCAGTTTTTCTACCGACTTATAGCCTTTTTTATACATCCAGCGCCGGAACTTTGCCACATCTGTAAATATAAAAGAAAAAGGCATAAGCCAGGTGCCAATAAAATGATCTTTATACCAGACTTCATTGACAAATTTAGCAATTAATTCCTTCATATTATTCCTGCTGAAGTTTCTTAGAAATTCATCAAGCAACCATTCGCAATAAAACGGCTACCACCGAATTTACAGAGGAGCTGCTGTATTTGGGGCAAACCCTTTCAAAATCCGGATCCAAAGCCGCTTCGGCAATGATGCGGCGGATATCTGAAAAGGCGAAACTGGCTCGCCCCTTCACTTTGTGCCGACGTTCCGGATCGGTTTTTAAACGATCCGGAACGTCAGCGTTGTTGCCATCATACAGAAGTTCAAATGGTTGGTCACTGCCTGCGCATTTCGACACTGACTTTTCTGACTCCCTATGTCTTGCTTGAGCTCTTTGAACCCGGATTCGATTTTCCATCGCGCACCATAATACTCAATAATCTGTGTGACGGATAAACTTAGATCGGTCGTAAACAAAGCAATCCACTGTGTGCGACGAAACACCCAGACAACCTGAACGGGTCGTTTCAATGTTTTCAGCATGACAACGCGACTATAAGCCCTGACTTCACGCTGTTTTCCATAGAGATTCACGGCATACGATCAGGCCTTTTGTTGTACTGTTTTTGCCATGTCTGTGGCTGACCCTAGACGCTGCCCGTACTTTTTATTCCGCCCCCTTTGCTTGGGTTTTCTTTTTTCTGGACGATCGTACAGTACATTATTGCACCTTAACCTAGAGAGAATATTAAACCGGCTTCCGATAGCTTTGTAAACAGGCTTCCATAGGCCATTGTTGCCAAACCAGCTATCAGTGACTGTCAATATCGGAGCGGTGGAAAAATGTTCTGCAATTGCAATCAGCATTTGAGCCGCCTGAGCCATCTTGGTCTGGAAAGGAACGACATCACCTCTTATCGTGGCGGTTTCTTTTTTGCCTGAATTGTTTTTAAGGGGAGATAAAATCGGAAATCTAAAAATAAGCACGCCCAGCGACCTTTGACCTGTTTCAGCAACCCTACCGATACAATATTTTGTGCCCATGGATATTTGCTTTGATTCGATTTGGCCGCGTGGTCAAAAATGGCTTCACAGCCGATGACGTAAAAGGAACGATAATGGGTAGTGGGTTAAATCTGTGTTTTTGCATGAATATCCCTGCCAAATTCCACCTTATTTATTAACAGACCAATCACAATATCATGCATTTTCTCTAACTTAGAGAAGCAGATTGTTCGACGAGTTAATCGTTTTATCCATGCTCTAAAATTCAAGTTTTTACGTTCAATTTTTTGGGTGTTTTTCTTACCTATTTCATGTTTCTCAGCATCGAGATGACGTTCATAAGCGCCCCAGTCATCGGTGTAATAACGACTGATATTTAAAGGCAAAAGTAACGCTTTTAATTCTTTGAAAACAATGTCCTTACGCTTGCCAAAAACATAAGCGAGTACCGTGTTGGTTTTATGATCAACAGCATGCCATAGCCAGCGTTGATTGCTTTTATTTCCTACAAAAGACCACTGTTCATCCATTTCGGCTTCATCACAGCAGACCTGTTCTAGTCTGACTTCCAATGGTTTCCCTTGATCAAAGGTCTGAAAAAGAGGGTTCACTTGAACAAGACTGTTTTCTTTGTTTTTTAAAGTACGAGTCACCGTATTTTTATTGATTTTAAGAACCCTAGCCGTGTCTCGAGTGCCACTACTATTGATAGCCATTTCGACAACGTGTTCTTTGGTTCCAAATTCACATGCTTTATAACAATATTCCAACATGAAGGTGTTGGTTGAGCAAGCTGTGGTCTGGCAACGATATCGCTGCACACCACGATCGCTACTACCTGATTTCATCAGGTTGGAATTAGTACAGTTAGGGCAGGTGATTTCTTGATAATATTTCATGAGGGAATTATGCAATAAATCACTTTCTTATTCTATTGCTCTCATGCTAAACACAGGTTTAACCCACTACCCGATAATGGACAGGATCGTGTAAACGAACAGAGAGGCTCGTTCGCGGCCTAAAGTGGTTTCGGAAAAATGATCTTGAAGCGGAAGTAAAGTATCGCGTAAAATGAACATGAATGAGGCCGGTTTGTTTGTATAATCAATGTGTTAGAAACTTTCATTATACACTAAAAATAGGCCTCATTCACGATTAACCTGTTGTTTTTAAAAAGAATTCAAGGCTTTTAGTCAACGGAATGCCATTAATATTAGTAATATCTAATGTTTCAGAAAAATAAGCATTAGCTGATATTCTTATGCTTTAAAAACCAGGAAACTTCAGATATAAAATATATCTGAGATTTTTTGCTTAAACTCGATGTTCAAGTTTTTGATATTGAGAAGGTAAAATCAGGTATTCTGAGGTTGTTGTAATTTTATCGGTGTAAGCCCATGTTAATGAATGCCCCAGCCACCTTTATCCAAAGCTATATTGACGATTTAAATGATGCGCTCAATCAGCTAAAACCCGGAGCCGCTTTGACACGGATTCAAGCCGCTTGGTTGGGCACTTGTTTAACGGGCATACTGCTAATGAACTCTGTTTGCTGGGCTAAGTTTGAGCGAGCAAGCCTTGGAGATTGCAAAGTAGCCGCATTATCCTGGGTGTTTCGTAAAGCAAGTATACCCTGGGACTGGTTGCTACGGGTGAGTGTGGTCTTAATTTTAAAACGTTATGGCATTACTGAAGGTGTGTTGGCCTTTGATGAATCAGACCGAGCACGATCTAAGTCTACAAAACGTATTTATTCGGGGAGTCGCTATTTTTGCGAAAGCTTGTTTTGGGCATCCCAGCCCAAGCAAGCAGCAAAAACTTAACGCGACCACTTATGCCTCCGGCGGCCCCGATTCGTCCTCGTCACCTTGTCCCGACCCAACAAGGGGTCGGAACATAGGCTCCAAATGACTTGACGCCGTGTCGGATGGCCTTTTATTTTGTCTCCACCTTCGCTAACGCTCAGACTCCGACAAAACAACGGCCCTACGGCTATCGCGGACTAAAAATCTTCACTTCGCTAAAGCTCCGTTTCCAGGATTTTCAGCGAAGGTTTACAAGCAGAAACACAAAGGCTCCGACGGGTATGTTAATGGACAAACGATAGTATTATTGCTGCTAGTTACCTCATCCATTACAGTGCCTGTCGGTTTTTTCTTTTATATGCCGGATCCAGCCTTAAAGCAGTGGGATAAAGAAGATAAACGGTTGAAAAAGAGCGGTATAGCAAAAAAAGATCGGCCTATTAAGCCTGAACGTGACAGTGCCTACCCGACCAAAACAGAGATTGCATTAGGCTTATTAAAAGAGTTTAAAGTTGCGCATAGCCTGATTAAAATTAAAGGCGTACTGGCTGATGCGCTTTATGGTGAAAAAGCCTTTATGGACGAAGCCGCTAAAGAATCTGGAGGCTCGCAGGTGATTAGCCAATTACGTAAAAACCAAAATATTGAATATAGAGGTAGAATAAGGTCAGTCGAGAGCTACTTTAATTCGATTAACAAAGGCATTGATCAGATAATACGTGTACGTGGCGGCAAAGAGATTAAAGTGACTGTCAGCAGTGCACGATTAAAGGTGAGTTCTCACAGTAAAAAACGCTTTGTCATTGCCTTAAAATATGACGGTGAAAACGACTATCGCTATTTAGTGGCGACAGACCTGACTTGGCGCACACAAGATATTATTCAAGCCTATACGTTGAGATGGCTGATTGAGGTTTTCTTTGAGGACTGGAAGCTTTATGAAGGATGGGGGCGTGAGGCCAAACAATTAGATGAAGAGGGATCAAGCCGTGGCCTGATTCTGAGTCTTTTGTTTGACCATTGCCTTCTCCTTCACCCAGAGCAAATAGCCCGCATTGAAAGCAAACTACCTGCGTATACCCTAGGAAGCTTACAGCGCAAGTCTCAAATGGATGTACTGCTTGAGTTCATCACGTCATTGCTAGAGTTTCCAGATCCTGGTGATAAGCTGAAAGAGTTAGGTGAATTAATAAAGGATGTGTTTCAACTGATGCCATCAGGAAAACATATGATTGGCAGAGATTTAGGGCGCTTAGGGCCAACAGCATCATTAAAGTATTGTTCTGCTGGGGAAGGTAAGAGTTTGATGGCAATGGGATGGAAAAACTTGAACATCGAGTTAAATAAAGCAGGAGATATGAAATCGGCACAGGATTGCGCCAGAGTAGACACTGGAAGCAGTGCCTACGGTTTGTGCAGCACTGTTGGATAGATCAATAAATAGTTATATTTTTAAAATTCATTATCAATGTCATACAAATATTTCCATCCAGCAAATCTAAATAGCTGCTGCAGCAGACCAAGAATATTAGGATAAATTTGCTAACGCCGCTTTTGCTTTTGCTTTTTGCTTAGTCTTGATTTTAAAAGATGTATGTTTTGGGTCTAATGTTGCACCAATGGCCTTGTTAAGATAACTGACAGCCTGATCGTCTTTACCCTGCTCTAACAAGAATTCGGCATAAAAGTAATTGCTGGTCACACCATCTGGGTTAACTTCTAGCGCTTGCAATAAATAAGCTTCCGCCTGCTTATCGTCACCAAAAGCAATGGGCCATCCGGGAACTTTATAATAAAGTATACCCATAGTCACCAGAGCGGAACCTTCACGCGCACTTGGATCAATAACAATTGCTTTGGCTAATAATTCTTTTGCCTGCTTGACCAAGCCTAGCGCGACAAAACTGGAAGCATCTTCAGCCATGGTTAATAAAATAGCTGACTTTAAAATAAGTGGCTCAGCATGCCTTGGAAAGGCCGTCACTACATTGCTAATATCATCTGCCAGCTGTAAAAACATATTTTTCCGCTCTGGCGCAGGCGCTGCTACACTAGTATTAACCCAGCTTGCTTCAATTTTTGCCACACTCTCTTGCATGGGGTCAGCATAAGCACACTGGGTATAAAATAGCAAAAAAACAACAAAAATTAATTTTTTCATACTTTGAGTATAGTGGTCTTAACCCGACAATTCAAGTTTACACCATAAACCAATGGTATTTTTTTCTTTAAAAAAACCACATCTTATTGATAAATAAATATTTATCATCATATACAACAATTAAACTATTGTTTTTTTTGTGTTAATTACATCACATTTTGTTGCGCTTGTTGTATAATTAAAACGACTATTATTGCTACCACTATAAATCAAGGTCTCAAACAAAACTGCTATGCCACAAAATAAATCTAGCTGGGATCATTGGAAACTACTCACCAAAAATGGCCGCCAAGTATGGGCATTTAAGGCTGACTCGCAAAACATTGATGATCACTTAAAACATGCGGATAATTTTTCCGAGCAGGAATTGCACGCGTTTAGTGACGACTTTGCATACAACCGTCAACTAAACCCTACATCCGCTGATCAGGTTTTCAGAGATCACGCTATAAAAAAGAACGGACATCATTATAGTGGCGACATACCTAAAGTGGAAACGGCAGAAGAACAGACGTTAATCGACAGCCTGATCAAAGGCATGCACTACTTTAGTCAGTTACAATCCGATGAAGGGCACTGGCCTGGCGACTATGGCGGTCCTTTATTTTTACTCCCTGGTCTATTGATTACCGCCTATATTTCAGACACGCCATTTCCTAAACCACACCAGGAAATGATGCAGGTATACCTATTCAGCCATCAACATAGCGATGGCGGCTGGGGTATGCACGTCGAAGGACAGCCGACCATGTTTAGCACGGTTATGCAATATGTCTCACTGCGCCTATTAGGCATTGATAAAGATGATGCACGATTGCGCAAGGCAAGCGCCTGGATTAAAGAAAATGGTGGTGCCGCCAGCATTCCATCCTGGGGTAAGTTTTACCTTTCTATACTTAATTTATACCACTGGGATGGCTTTAATAGCTTATTCCCGGAAATGTGGCTACTGCCTACCTGGCTACCGGTACACCCGTCAAGATACTGGTGCCACAGCCGTATGGTCTATTTGCCTATGGCCTATTGTCAGTCACACCGCATTCAGGCAGTTGAAGATGACTTAATTCTATCTTTAAGAAAGGAAATCTATAATGAAGACTATGACACTATAGACTGGGAGAAACAGAGAAACAGAGTCTGTGAAAAGGATTGCTATACTAAGCAATCGCCAATTTTAAAATGGATGAACCTGTTTACTAATACTTTTGAAAAATTTAATCCTGCCTGGTTACGAGCCAAAACCAGTGCTTATCTAATACGGTATATTAATGCTGAAGATGCGCAGACTGACTATCTGGACATAGGTCCGGTTAGTCAAGCGATTAACTCCATCTGCACCTGGCATGCCTACGGCAAAGACTCTGAGCAATTCAAAAAGCACGTCGCCCGCTGGTATGACTATTTATGGGTAGCTGAAGATGGCATGAAGATGAGCGGTTATAATGGCTCACAATTATGGGATGTTGCTTTTACCACGCGGGCGATGCTGGAAAGTGATTTAGGCCTATTATTCCCAGAAACCATCAAGAAGAGCTATCAATTTATTGATAACATGCAGATTCTGGCCGAACACGAAACCCATCAGGAATTTTTCCGTCACCCGATGATCGGTAGCTGGCCATTTTCTACCGCAGAACAGGGCTGGCCAGTTGCGGATTGCACCGCAGAAGGAATCAGTGCGACCTTAGCCGTGCATAAAACCGGCTTAATTAAATCCGGTATTAGCGATCATCGCATACAACAAGCTGTCGATGTGATCCTGTCGTTTCAAAACAAGGATGGCGGCTGGCCTACTTATGAATTAAGCCGTTCACCAAAATGGCTAGAAAAACTCAATCCATCGGAAATTTTTGCCGACATCATGATTGATTACTCGTGGACTGAGTGTAGTTCAGCTTGCGTAATTGCTTTGCTTGAAATACTAGAGCACTACCCTGAGTATAAAACCCGGGAGATACCGCAGGCCATCAGCAGAGGATTGCAATTTGTAGTTAAGCAGCAAAATGCCGATGGTTCATGGTATGGTGGCTGGGCTGTATGCTTTACCTATGCAAGCTGGTTTGCAGTAGAAGCTTTAGTGCAGGGTAAGGATTTTATCGACCCTGAGCTAAGATTAAACTGCATTAATAAAGCCTGCGATTTTTTGCTTAACAAACAAATGTCAGACGGCGGCTGGGGAGAAACCTATGAATCGTGTTCGGATATGGTGTACACGCAGGCGAAAACGTCACAAGTTGTTAATACAGCCTGGGCGTTGCTTGCTCTACAAGCTGCAACCCAAAACAATAAAGAAGCGATTCAACGCGGTATAAATTTACTGTTAGAGAGACAGCTAGACAATGGCGATTGGCCGCAGGAAAACATATCAGGTGTTTTTAACTATAATTGCATGATTACTTATAGCTCATACCGAAATATTTTCCCTATCTGGGCCTTAAATCGCTTTTATCAACATAAAGGCTATTAAAGTTTAGTTATTCGTATTAAAATTAAATGGTTAAAGCCATAAAAAAGATTGCTTATGAACACTCTTGCTGAAGATAATGATATTTTTGATATTTGTATAGTCGGTGCCGGTATGGCTGGCGCTACAATTGGCGCATATCTCGCACCTAAAGGCATTAAAATTGCACTTATAGATAGAGAATATACTGAAAAAAGGCGCATCGTGGGCGAGCTTTTACAGCCTGGAGCAGTGGAAACTCTGAAAAAAATGAATCTAGAGCATTTGCTCGAAGGCTTTGATGCGCAACCCGTTTATGGTTACGCACTATTTAATAATGGTAAGCAGTTTTCTATTTCATATAATCCAGATGACAGCACTAACTATCATGGTGTCGGATCACATAACGGCCGTTTTTTACAAAAGATTCGTGCAGATGTACTAAACAACGAGAGTGTTACTCAGATTCACGGTACCGTTTCTGAGCTTGTGGAAGATAGCAAAGGCGTGGTCACAGGTGTCAAATATCGCGAAAAACACACCAGGGAATTCAAAACCGTCAAGGCAAAACTGACTATTACCAGCGATGGTTTCTTTTCCAGCTTTCGTAAAGATCTGAGCAATAATGTTAAAACGGTGACTTCGTTTTTTATTGGCCTGATATTGAAAGACTGCGAACTCCCTTTTCCTAATCATGGCCACGTTTTTTTATCTGCCCCGACCCCCTTTATCTGTTATCCGATTTCCAGCACTGAGACACGCTTACTGATTGACTTTCCCGGGGAAAAAGCACCTAAAAAAGATGATATACGGAAGCACGTCCTGACTAAAGTCGCGCCATTCTTACCGGCAGAGTTTAAAGAATGCTTTACCAACGCGATGGCTGAAAATGATTTTAAAGTCATGCCTAACCACTATATGCCCGCAAAACCGGTACTGAGAGAAGGCGCGGTACTCTTAGGCGACGCCCTAAACATGCGCCATCCTATTACCGGCGGGGGCTTGACTGCTGTTTTTAGTGATGTCTATCTACTGAGCACCCATTTGCTGGCAATGCCTGATTTTAATGACCCTAAACTGTTACATGAAAAACTGGAATCATACTATCAGGATCGATACCACGCCAATACCAATGTCAATATTATGGCCAATGCACTCTACGGAGTAATGTCCAACGACCTGCTTAAACAAGGAGTATTTGAATACTTGCGTAAAGGTGGCGATAATTCAGGTGGCCCTATCTCCTTGCTAGCGGGTCTTAACAAAAACCCTACTTCGCTAATCAAGCATTTTTTCAGTGTCGCATGGCTGTGCATTATCAATCTGACCGAGAAAAACAAAATGAACCTAGCTAATGTTTTTCATATTATTAAAGATGCTTTTTGCATCATCAAGCCATTAGCCGTTCATGAACTTCGCCCTAGCTCATTTTACAAGAAAAATATCCAGCACTAATGCAACGAATAAAAGACCGAATTCGCGACATTCCTGACTTTCCGAAGCCTGGAATTATATTTAAAGACATCACACCATTAGTAAAAGACCCTTCCACCCTAAGCTTCGCCGTAGCACAACTAACCCAGCCTTTTCGTGAGCGTAACATCACTGCCGTTGCCGGCATGGAAGCACGAGGCTTTATTTTCGGCTCACTGGTTGCCTGGGAACTTAAACTTCCATTTATTCCTCTAAGAAAACCAGGGAAACTGCCTTATGATGCGCAAAGTGTTTCATATGACCTGGAATATGGCACTGCCAGCCTGGAAATTCATGCCGATGCCCTCGATAAAGATGATCGGGTTCTATTAATCGATGACCTACTCGCAACAGGCGGTACGGCAAAGGCAAGCTGCGAGTTGGTGGAGCGACTAGGCGCGACTGTGGAAGCACTGGCCTTTATTATCGAATTAGATTTTATCAATGGCCGGGAAAAGCTGGAAAATTACGAAATACATAGTTTATTACATTACTAACACATCGCAACATAGTAATGCCCGAATTACCTGAAGTTGAAACGACCTTACGTGGCATCAGCCCACATATTAAAAATCAGCTCGTTAGCAAAGTGATTATACGTCAGCCTAAACTGCGCTGGCCTATACCTGCCGAACTCCCCGATTTAATAGAACAGCACACTCTTCTAGATCTTAGCCGCAGAGCAAAATACCTGTTACTCCATTTTGACACAGGTACTTTATTAATCCACTTGGGCATGTCTGGTAGCCTGCGAGTAATCACTGAAAAAACGCCAGTAGCCAAACATGATCATTTCGAAATCGTGTTTGCACATAATAAGAGTATCCGCCTAACCGATCCACGACGCTTTGGCGCAGTCTTATGGCTAGGCATAGAACCCTTTCAACATCGTTTACTCAGCAAATTAGGCCCCGAACCATTAAATGAGCAATTAACCGGATTGTACCTCTACGAGCAGTCCCGACAGAAAAAAGTTAGCATCAAGCAGTTTTTAATGAACCAGAATATTGTTACCGGTGTGGGCAATATCTATTGCACAGAAGTGCTGTTTTACGCAAGAATAAGCCCTGTGCGTGCGGCTGGCAATATCTCCTTAAAGCGCTACAATATTCTGGTTGCGCAGATAAAAAACACGCTTAACCAGGCAATTGAACAAGGTGGCACCACATTACGTAATTTTGTAGGGGGCGATGGCAAACCGGGATATTTTAAACTGCAGCTTAGCGCCTATGGCCGCTCGGGACAACCCTGCAAACAATGCGCACGACCACTCATAGAAATCAAACAGGCACAAAGAAGCACAGTTTATTGCACCCACTGTCAAACCTGAAACACACACTCACTACACGACAATGACTGAAGTAGATTTAAGTAAACAAAAAGTAAATCAGGAAACATCCAAAATTCCCTGGTCTGAACTGCAGCGCTTTTTTGCCCAAGGCCTAGCCGTTAGTGTAGAGCCGGAACTCGATCTAGTAGACGTAGCAGATGCTTTTTCCAAAGATGATAAAACCCAGGTAGAGTTATGGATGCAAAACCAGCAAGTACATCTTGTAACTGACCAGCAGGCTGCATTATGGATAGAAAATGATGCGCTGATTTGGGCTGTGGTTATTAAGACCTGGGTATTGGTTCAAGCGTTTTAACACAAAATAGAGTATCCCCCCCTCCTAGACGATAAGAGAATCAATAGGTTCAGATCTTTACTTTTGCCGCAAAAATAAAGATCTGACACTATTGTGATGTCCTTTTATATTTTTAGCGCGCTACGCGCTAATAGCAACTAACGCGGTCAGGCGCGCCATGCTACCTCACGAAATTCCGGGACTCCTGTCGCCATAGTTCGTTCACCTACGCAGCGGATGGGAGATGCCCTGAACGCCCTGCGTCCGCAACGACTACGCACAAAAGCAGCTTCGTCATTACTACCTCACTGGCTGGACGGCTTATTCGGAATGCAATTCTTGCTCCTCTCGCGTGCTGCTAGCACACGTCGAATCAGCGAATTGCCCTGTCGCCTATCAGGGACTAAAAATCACCACTTCGCTAAGCTCCGTTTCCATGATTTTCAGCGAATGTAGTCTGCTGCTGTTTTATTTTGGAACGTTTATACCAACTAAACCACAAGCTCAGTAAAAGTATAGCAATCATTATCCACCAGTACACTGCTGGGTCACTGGGTTTTCCATCGGGTGTTTTCCCGATTTACGAGTGCTGCTGAACAACCTTACCCAACACCTGTTCACGTACAAACTCCCCTTCCACGGGCACTTTGTCCATACGCATGATAAGCAAAAGAATAACCTCCCGATTGGGTCGTTTGTGTAAACACGCCACCATAATCACCGTCATTTTCTGCACCATCGTGATGATTACCATCGTCCTTTAAAGTAACGATATTTGCCATACTACCGTTCGGATAGGTTGGCGTTACGTCGATAGAAGTACCATGAAC
Organism: Bathymodiolus japonicus methanotrophic gill symbiont; assembly: GCF_019721995.1. Taxonomy (GTDB): domain Bacteria; phylum Pseudomonadota; class Gammaproteobacteria; order Methylococcales; family Methylomonadaceae; genus Methyloprofundus. The sequence goes on from NZ_BLYC01000005.1 coordinate 17,747, forward strand.
CGGGGCACCTTCCTCTACCAAAGTCACATTAAGTTGAATCGGATCCCCCACATAGATTGGTTGCGGTGCAACATAAGCAAACATCCGTAAGTTACTACCCGCTGAAACAGCTATGGCATAATTAATGGGTTTACTACTTTTTTCATGGGTGAAGGAGTCGTTTTTTCTATTGTAACTCAAGTAGTAACCATCGTGCCGCACGCGCACATGCCAGGTGCCACTATAGCGTTCAGGGTGATCCGATGGTAAAGTCAGTTTAAAAATCCGAGTGGTGGGTAAATCTTCCACCAATTGCCCAAAACCCGCTGGAGGAGCCTCGTTTGGATAGACTGTGCCATCTGGCGCAATGACTCCATAAAGTAACACACCTCGCATGAAGATGAGTACGATGGTAACCTCTTTGTCGGCTGGAATCAGTGGGAATAGGGTTTCAAATGTCTCTCCAGGATGGATTGTATATAAGGGGGCAAGTACGGTTTGATTACCCAGAATAGTACAGGCGCGCCATGCTACCTCACGAAATTCTGGGACTCCTGTCACCAACATTCATTCGCCTACGCAGCGAATGGGAGATGCCCTGGTCGCCCTGCGTCCGTCTCAACTACGCACAAAACCCTGCTCAGTTAAGACTACCTCAAATGGCTGGACGACTATTCGGAATGCAATTCTTGCCTCCCTCGCGCGCTACTAGCGCACTTCGGATCAGCGAATTGCCCTGTCGCCTACCAGGGACTAAAAATCATCACTCCGCTTAGGCTCCGTTTCCCTGATTTTAACCCATCTTCGTCACTTTCATCTTTCTAAGCCATTGATTCATCGGTTTAAGCGATTTTTTGTCGAAAAATTCTCTTTAAAATCAATGGTGTTTTTTTTGAAAGTTTTGTAGTGCCATTTATATTATTTTTGTCGATAAATTCATTGACTTTTGTCAAAAAAATCATCATTATTTGAGTGTAATTTACATGCGACAAAAATACTCTAAAAAATCCAACGTTTTATACAAAAACACAAAATCTGTAGTGCCAACTGGCTACTTTTTAAAATTTCAACCAATTGATTTATAACAACTACATCATCAATAGTGACGAAGATGGGTTAAGCGGTTGCCGCCTGGAGAAAAAATTTCTCTAAATCAAATTGGCTTAATCCCGTAAGATTTCCTGTATTAACGCTACTGCCACCCGAAGTATTAGCAATATTCGTTAACCTAACAAAATCTACATCCTCTGCCCTTCCCAAAGCCACGGAATGCACACCAATACCAGCAGGCACTTGAACTGTATCTAAATCAACCGACCCATTGGCTGTTTGAGCAGAAACATTGTCTTTACCATCAGTGACGAGCAATACCGCTCTCACATCACGGGCACCATCATTCAGCTCGTTAAACCCTGTCAATAGGCCAGCGGCAATGGAGGTTTCTCCAGACGGATTTAGATCTGGTGTTTGATTGACAAGATCAAGCAAGGTTTGTCTATTTTGAATATTCAACTCTATTCGCGGCTGGATCAATGTACTCTCTGTGTTATAAGAGACAAGCGCTATACGGTCATTGACATCTGGTCGCATCAATTTAATAAACAATTCGCTAGCGTTTCTTAGTGAACTACTCTTAGTGCCGCCTGTCACTGGATCATTCATACTGAATGAACGATCAAGCACCATAGCCACATCAAGCGTTTTTCCCTGAATAACATCTCCGGACAAAGCAACATCTCGATTTCCTGCAGTAGGATCATTAATATTAGTAATCTCCAAGTCACCTGTATAGGAGCCGCCAAGCGGTGCTGTACCAGTAAAGCTTACTCTGTAAATATGCTCAGAAGAGGGAGGAATGGTAAAATTTCTCGCCCCCCCCTTTGCCCTACTCCAGGCTGATCGGTTTGATCGGTAAAACCGTAACGTTCATTACCTGTAACCTCCAGCGTAAATGTCAGGTCTGCATCACCATCGTTGGTAATACGCACTCCCTTACCAAAACGATAACCCTGCTCAACTTCACCATATTCCAATGGACTCCAGGCGCGCCATGCTACCTCACGAAATTCCGGGACTCCTGTCGCCATAATTCGTTCACCTACGCAGCGGATGGGAGATGCCCTGAACGCCCTGCGTCCGCCGCTGAAAATCCTGGAAACGGAGCTTTAGCGAAGTGAAGATTTTTAGTCCGCGATAGCCGTAGGGCCGTTATTTTGTCGGAGTCTGAGCGTTAGCGAAGGTGGAGACAAAATAAAAGGCCATCCGACACGGCGTCAAGTCATTTGGAGCCTATGTTCCGACCCCTTGTTGGGTCGGGACGAGGTGACGAGGACGAATCGGGGCCGCCGGAGGCATAAGTGGTCGCGTTAAGTTTTTGCTGCTTGCTTGGGCTGGGATGCCCAAAACAAGCTTTCGCAAAAATAGCGACTCCCCGAAACGACTACGCACAAAAGACGCTTCGTCATTACTACCTCACTGGCTGGACGGCTATTCGGAATGCAATTCTTGCTCCTCTCGCGTGCTACTAGCACACGTCGAATCAGCGAATTGCCCTGTCGCCTATCAGGGACTAAAAATCACCACTTCGCTAAGCTCCGTTTCCATGATTTTCAGCGAGTGTGGGATCTAAACCAAATTGTGGTCTCGGAATATGCCCCTCGCCACCTAATGTGATCAGTTGATTACTATTGTTTGGGTCATTGGTGGTTATTGTTAATTGGTCGGGAACAGGCGCGCCATGCTACCTCACGAAATTTCGGGACTCCTGTCGCCGTAATTCGTTCACCTACGCAGCGAATAGGAGATGCTCCAGCTGCCCTGCGTCCGCCACAGACTGAGCACAAAGCAGCTCAGTCATGGCTACCTCAAATGGCTCTACGGCTATTCGGGATAAAATTTTAGCCTCCCTCGCGCGCTATCGCGCACTTCGGATTGGCAAATTTCCCTGCGCCTTCTGGAGACTATCAGCCCTTCCGGGGCTGACAGCGATTGAGCCTCCATAGTGGGCGAAAAAGAGACCTGAAAATCTTAGTCGACTATGTCGGTGCCAAGGTGACAGGAAAAGCCGCTGGTGCCAGTGTATACACCGCTAACCCAGGCGGTGTTATATTTGTGATGAGCAAGTTAGATTCGCCTTGATTAGTTACCGTAAAACTCCTACTATCTGAACCACCAACATTAACTTGTCCAAAATTCAGTCCAGTGGCACTATATACCGCTTGAGGAACAGGATCCCTCGATTCAGCAATACAGTTAATATTATTTGGACCTACGGCAGGATTACGTGTAATCATCATATTATTAATCGTTGCTACTTGCCCAGGTAGATTGGAATGGTTTAAAGTCACAACAACCTGCGCTGAATTTCCTGGGTTCAGTGTCAATGGTGGCGTAAAACCCACCGTAGCGCAATTAACCGTATTCGCAATATTGGTAATCGTCACTGGATCATCGAAAGATTGTCCTGGATTACTGAGTATCACTGTCAATTGTGGCGACGCATTATTAGCAACCAAACCAAAATATAACGTTTGAGGTGTTACTGTCAAATTTGCTTCAGGTAAAGGACAAACTACTACAATATCCTGAAAATTTTGGTTGTGACGAGTTAATGTTAACCCGTCTGCCATGCCATCCTGTCCCGTGACTCTTGCAATAAATTGATCACCTGAAACACTACTTTGAGGTTGCATTTCACACAAACTGGCACCATTGTCTCCTCTGAATAAAGCGATATTAAACACATTATCATTAGCCGACGGGGCTTCTATCGTAATTGTAAACAGAATCAGGTTATCGGCACTTTTTAAAAGTTGACTGCTCGGGGCGTTGAGGGCAAACGTGTCATGATCCAAAAGCGTTATCGTAGAATCGTCACTGTCTAATTTTTTAAAGACTATGTTTTCCTTGGAACTAGTATTGTTAGACCATGAAAAGCTGACAATCACGCCATCAGTCATCAGTGTTCCCATTGAAAGAAGAAGTACCTAAACAAAGCAGCCTATAACCTACCTGAAGGTAGCACCACTCGAATATTTCCATCTTTTTGATTTTAATCACTTATAACAGCAAATAAACACTCTGTAGGCACCGTAAAAAAACAACAAATAATTTCAAATAAAGCTTGCAATTGCCGAAAAAAGTTTTCTAAAAATTTCCGTTTTAATCACCTCATAAACGGATATCACCCATGCTTAAAGACCTACCACTCTCTGAACATATTCACCAACACTGCAATGAAAGTATGGAACGTGCCCTGTTAGCAGAGCGTCATCCTTTGTGGGCTCGTTCATGCCCAGAGTTGAAGGATATATCGACTTTATTCGCCTTGGGTTATTACGCTGTATCAGTGTAGTCGATAGTGGTCGCCATTTCCTCCAAACCAATGAACAGATTTATGGCCAGCTGCTTCCCCACTCAACGTATTTTAAATCACTGAAGTCGCATAGACGAACAAGTATGCTTGAGGCATTTGAACAGCAGAGCTATCATCTTCACGCTGAAACACTGCTATCGCAAGGCATTGATTATCTTAAAGCATTCCCAGAACTTGACGAATACACCATAGAAGCAGCGGATGGACATTTTATTGATCATGCCTGCCATACTGAAAAAAACAGCAATCGGGGAGTCGCTATTTTTGCGAAAGCTTGTTTTGGGCATCCCAGCCCAAGCAAGCAGCAAAAACTTAACGCGACCACTTATGCCTCCGGCGGCCCCGATTCGTCCTCGTCACCTCGTCCCGACCCAACAAGGGGTCGGAACATAGGCTCCAAATGACTTGACGCCGTGTCGGATGGCCTTTTATTTTGTCTCCACCTTCGCTAACGCTCAGACTCCGACAAAATAACGGCCCTACGGCTATCGAGGACTAAAAATCATCACTTCGCTTAGGCTCCGTTTCCCTGATTTTCAGCGGGGGAAAGTTTATGCGGCCGGGGGGATTTACGCGTTGAATCTCAGAAGTGGGTTGCTCAGATTTCTTTGTCTGGTGACAAACGGAACTCAGAGACATCAAGAAATACCTGTGTTACGAAATCATATTGAAAAGCAAAACAGCGGGGAGTCGCTATTTTTGCGAAAGCTTGTTTTGGGCATCCCAGCCCAAGCAAGCAGCAAAAACTTAACGCGACCACTTATGCCTCCGGCGGCCCCGATTCGTCCTCGTCACCTCGTCCCGACCCAACAAGGGGTCGGAACATAGGCTCCAAATGACTTGACGCCGTGTCGGATGGCCTTTTATTTTGTCTCCACCTTCGCTAACGCTCAGACTCCGACAAAATAACGGCCCTACGGCTATCGCGGACTAAAAATCATCACTTCGCTTAGGCTCCGTTTCCCTGATTTTCAGCGAGGGAAATAACAGCTCTCAGAAACATCTCTATGTCTACGATAAAGCCGTCACCGACTTTGTCTGGTGGGATCGGCAGAAACGACATGCTAATTACATGATTTCAATGCTAAAAGAAAATTCAATTGCGACTCTGGTTGAGTCTATCCCTTTTGACTCCCGCCATGAGATCAATACAGGGGTTGAAGCATACAGTGTGTACGAAAACAAGGGCATCAAATTTAACGTGGTGGATTACCGTGATCCAGAAACCGGAAAACTTCACCGGTTTGTGACAACCTTGCCAATGACTATTAACCCTTGAACCATTGCCATGCTGTATTTCAAGCGATGGACGATTGAAAAGACATTCAATAACACTAAAAGTAATTTCAAGGAAACTAAAGCTTGGTCTTCCAATACCCGCTCACTTGAAAATCAAATGCGCCTGACTGCAATGAGCTATAATTTAATGTGCGTGTTTGAAGAGATTTCAAAAACACAACAGCCAGAATTGATTCATCCATCGGATAAAAAATATAGCGAGGCTCTGGAGATAAGGCAGCAACAGGCTCAAAAACGAGATCGTTTTGTGAATCCATTATTTTTCCAGGCAAGAATATCTCGTATCAGCTCGTATACCATTCGGGCAGTTCAAAACGCAATAATAACAGGTCGGGGAGTCGCTATTTTTGCGAAAGCTTGTTTTGGGCATCCCAGCCCAAGCAAGCAGCAAAAACTTAACGCGACCACTTATGCCTCCGGCGGCCCCGATTCGTCCTCGTCACCTCGTCCCGACCCAACAAGGGGTCGGAACATAGGCTCCAAATGACTTCAGGCGCGCCATGCTACCTCACGAAATTCCGGGACTCCTGTCGCCGTAATTCGTTCACCTACGCAGCGAATAGGAGATGCTCCAGCCGCCCTGCGTCCGCCACAGACTGAGCACAAAGCAGCTCAGTCATGGCTACCACAAATGGCTCTACGGCTATTCGGGATAAAATTTTAGCCTCCCTCGCGCGCTATCGCGCACTTCGGATTGGCAAATTTCCCTGCGCCTTCTGGAGACTATCAGCCCGTCCGGGGCTGACAGCGGACGCCGTGTCGGATGGCCTTTTATTTTGTCTCCACCTTCGCTAACGCTCAGACTCCGACAAAACAACGACCCTACGGCTATCGCGGACTAAAAATCATCACTTCGCTTAGGCTACGTTTCCCTGATTTTCAGCGAATGTCTTTACAGTGCTTTATGAGCTCTCTTGTGGCGAGGTTAGTTTCACGGCCTCAATTGATAGGGGAACACTGATGCCATCAGTACCAATAAAAGCATAAGAAGCAGGCGCGCCATGCTACCTCACGAGATTCCGGGACTCCTGTCGCCATAATTCGTTCACCTACGCAGCGGATGGGAGATGCCCTGAACGCCCTGCGTCCGCAACGACTACGCACAAAAGCCGCTTCGTCATTACTAACTCACTGGCTGGACGGCTATTCGGAATGCAATTCTTGCTCCTCTCGCGTGCTGCTAGCACACGTCGGATCAGCGAATTGCCCTGTCGCCTATCAGGGACTAAGAATCACCACTTCGCTAAGCTCCGTTTCCATGATTTTCAGCGACTGAATGGGGTCTTCAAAGTCGGCTGGCTTAGAAATAATGACGTCTTGCATACCTGGTCGAGTAATCCTGAAACCTGCATCATGTCGGCTCAGGGCGTAATCCCCACAGGCGCGCCATGCTACCTCACGAAATTCCGGGACTCCTGTCGCCATAATTCGTTCACCTACGCAGCGGATGGGAGATGCCCTGAACGCCCTGCGTCCGCAACGACTACGCACAAAAGCCGCTTCGTCATTACTACCTCACTGGCTGGACGGCTATTCGGAATGCAATTCTTGCTCCTCTCGCGTGCTGCTAGCACACGTCGAATCAGCGAATTGCCCTGTCGCCTATCAGGGACTAAAAATCACCACTTCGCTAAGCTCCGTTTCCATGATTTTCAGCGTGAGAGGCCATCGCTGCAGTATTGAATATCACTTGTGTATTGATCGACCCAACCACTGGACTCAATGCCAGCACCTTGCCTGCGTGTAATAAGACAATCAATACAACAAATGATATTAAGCGATTTTGAAATAAAATAACGATTGATTTCATGTTGAGACCTTCCTTAATAACGCAACGCGGTTATTGTTGTTTTAGAAAAAAATCTAGGTGCAAAGTTGAGGAGATTTTTTAAAACGCTAACACACTTGCCGCACGAATGGCCTCCTTGTTATGAAAAAGGGACAGGAAACAATAATCCCTAGATTCAACCAATAACTGCAACTGGTGCGTTAACATCGCTACTGCGGTGGATTGGGTCACAATAAACACAAATGAAGAAACAATATCACTGCATATTCATATGAACTATAACAAAGATAAGCATATCTGAAAGAAATTACTGATTCAGGCGCGCCATGCTACCTCACGAAATTCTGGGACTCCTGTCGCCATAATTCGTTCACCTACGCAGCGGATGGGAGATGCCCTGAACGCCCTGCGTCCGCAACGACTACGCACAAAAGCCGCTTCGTCATTACTACCTCACTGGCTGGACGGCTATTCGGAATGCAATTCTTGCTCCTCTCGCGTGCTGCTAGCACACGTCGAATCAGCGAATTGCCCTGTCGCCTATCAGGGGCTAAAAATCACCACTTCGCTAAGCTCCGTTTCCATGATTTTCAGCGTACGATAGCGTGAAATTTTGAGATATGAACTAAATTGGGAGTTTTCGAGAATGGAAAGTCAGATTACTATCACTTTGATAGAAACAAAAAAGGGCTATCTAAATAAATAGATAGATAACCCTTTCTTTTGTATGGCGTCCCCAGGGGGGTTCGAACCCCCGTTACCGCCGTGAAAGGGCGGTGTCCTAGGCCTCTAGACGATGGGGACTAAGAACTTTTTTGTCAGCGCGTAGCGCTCTTCCTTTTTAAAATAAAATAGCTTTTACAAGCCTAAACTCAATTCCTATGAGTTTATGTAATGGCGTCCCCAGGGGGGTTCGAACCCCCGTTACCGCCGTGAAAGGGCGGTGTCCTAGGCCTCTAGACGATGGGGACTAAGAACTTTTTAAACTAAGTATTTGGTGGAGCCAGGCGGGATCGAACCGCCGACCTCAACACTGCCAGTGTTGCGCTCTCCCAATTGAGCTATGACCCCTTAGTTGAGTCCGACAATTATACACCATAATCATTAGCTGTCTAGCTTCTATTTTCTTTAATATAGTTAATTGCCTGCTGTAAACGCAGCAAGGTTTTATCCCTACCCAACAAGGCTAAAGTAACATCAATAGAAGGCGACATGCCTATGCCACAGACAGCTACACGTAAAGGCTGAGCCACTTTCCCCAGTTTTAATTCCAGCTGCTCTGCAATCTGCAAAACCAGTGCATGCAAGGTATCGCCTTGCCAATCAGACAACTCACTAAATGCATCAAGTAGAGCCTGTAAAACCTCGTCCGTTCCTTGCTTGAAGTTCTTCTTTGCGGCCTTGGCATCATATTCAGTAAAATCCTGATAAAAGTAGATACTGGCATCTGCCATTTCCACCAGGGTTTTACTCCGTTCCCGCTGCGCCTTAACAATATCAACTAATGCCGGACCTTGTGTTGCCACATCTATTCCGCGTTGCTGCATATGCCATTCAAGATGCCCAGCAACCAGCTCTGGCTCAGCATTCATAATATATTGATGATTAAGCCATATTAATTTTTCAGTGTTAAAGGCTGAAGCGGAAACATTCACCTTGCTTATATCAAATAACTCGATCATTTCTTCCCTGGCAAATACTTCCTGATCACCATATGACCAGCCTAATCTCACCAAGTAGCTCAATAATGCTTCAGGCAAAAAACCATCATCCCGATACTGCATCACCCCAACCGCCCCATGACGCTTTGATAATCTGGCACCATCATCACCTAATATCATCGGTAAATGCGCATAACGAGGTAATTCAGCGCCCAGTGCCTTTAAAATATTTATTTGTCGCGGGGTGTTATTGACATGATCATCACCACGTATCACATCGGTAATCCCCATATCCAGATCATCCACGACGACCGTTAGATTATAAGTAGGTGTACCGTCAGTCCGCGCAATAATCAGATCATCCAGTTCTTTATTGGCAACCACAATTTCACCCTTTACCAGATCATTCAGCACCACCTCACCCTCCTCTGGATTTCGAAAACGCACCACCCGGTTCATTCCCTCTTGCTGCTCAGTATTATCACGACATTTACCGTTATAGCGCGGCTTTTGCTTATCTGCCATCTGCTGCTCACGCAACGTATCTAATTCTTCTTTTGAGCAATAGCAGTAATATGCATCCCCTTGGTCAATTAACTGCTGAATAACCTCAGCATAACGATCAAATCGCTGCGTCTGATAATAAGGCCCTTCATCATAATCAAGGCCTAGCCATTGCATACCCTCAAGAATTGCATTTACCGACTCCGGTGTGGAGCGTTCTATATCAGTGTCTTCGATACGTAATACAAAAGTGCCATTATTTTTTCTGGCATGTAACCAGGAAAATAATGCCGTGCGTGCACCACCTAAGTGTAAGTATCCTGTTGGGCTAGGTGCAAAACGTGTTTTCATTGTCATAAGTCTATTGCTGTTTTAAAAATCGCTTGGAATATTCTACCGGAATTTGTTTAGAGGCCATTAGCCGCCGCTGTCAGCCCCGGACGGGCTGATAGTCTCCAGAAGGCGCAGGGAAATTTGCCAATCCGAAGTGCGCGATAGCGCGCGAGGGAGGCTAAAATTTTATCCCGAATAGCCGTAGAGCCATTTGTGGTAGCCATGACTGAGCTGCTTTGTGCTCAGTCTGTGGCGGACGCAGGGCGGCTGGAGCATCTCCTATTCGCTGCGTAGGTGAACGAATTACGGCGACAGGAGTCCCGGAATTTCGTGAGGTAGCATGGCGCGCCTAATATTTTTATAATTAAAAGCCACACTACCCTCGCTGAAAATCAGGGAAACGTAGCCTAAGCGAAGTGATGATTTTTAGTCCGCGATAGCCGTAGGGCCGTTGTTTTGTCGGAGTCTGAGCGTTAGCGAAGGTGGAGACAAAATAAAAGGCCATCCGACACGGCGTCAAGTCATTTGGAGCCTATGTTCCGACCCCTTGTTGGGTCGGGACGAGGTGACGAGGACGAATCGGGGCCGCCGGAGGCATAAGTGGTCGCGTTAAGTTTTTGCTGCTTGCTTGGGCTGGGATGCCCAAAACAAGCTTTCGCAAAAATAGCGACTCCCCGATTGACGCATCATTTCTACCTAGAATAGCTAATGCCGTACCATGCTGTTGTGCAGCTGCTTTTTCGTACCACTGAGTCGCCGTGTTAACGTTCTGTTTCACACCTAAACCACGGTCATAGAGTGCCGCCATAAACACTTCGGCCTCTACCATCCCCTGATTTGCCGCTTTTAACATCCATTTTGCCGATTGCGCTGCATCTTTCTTGGCTCCATTCCGGCCTAATTGGTACATAGCCCCCATCTGCGCTTGCGCCAAAGAGTCCCCCAGCTCGGCTTTTTTCTCAATATCCGAAAATGTACCTGCTATACTATTCATGCTGAACATCAATAAACAGCCCAAAACCATTGTTTGTATTATTCTCATTTATACCTCTTTTAGTAAAATAACTTGCATATCTATTATCTAAAGTTTCCCAATTATTGAGTAGCTGAAATACACAATGCTGGTGTATCGAGGTTTATTTTAGGTGGTTTTGCCATGTTTATAGCAAACCCCTACTTAATTCCCCTTAGGCAATAGCATTTGAAACGAATGAAAAGACTATTTTTCATATAGTTGTAGCATAGTTTCAATTTTACCATAAATAATTATTGGGAAACTTCAGTTATTTCATGCTTAACTTACAAATTGAAAGTGTTAAAATAACTGTTACATTCACTTTTTCCGGAGAGAACATATGCTAAAAAAAATAATCATTCCTATCGCATCCATTACAGGCCTTGCCCTGTTATCAGGTTGCGCAACTGAACCAACATCGTATCCAAATTTTACAGCTGCCCCAGTTGCACAAGCAACGTCAACAGCACAGTTTAAGCAAAAAACAAATACTGTTTTTGTTGTTTTAGACGCATCTTCATCTACTAACGTCACGTATGATGGCAACGACTCAGGCGATTCAAAGTTTGATGTTGAAAAACAGACATTGTACCGCTTAAACAAAACCATCCCAGCAAATATTAATCTTTCTACCGGAATACAAAGCTTTGGCTCTGGACATTGTTTAGACTGGAGTTCTACCAAAGTTGATCAGGGCGTTACCAGACATTCTGCCAAAAACTTTCAGGCTGGTCTCGACCAGGTACAATGCGCAAGTGGCGGCTCTCCAATGAATAAAGCTATTGCCGAATCATCGGCGGAGCTTGAAAAAGCAAACGGTAACATTGCCTTATTAATCCTCAGTGATGGCCAGCAGATCCCTGATGGTACACTTGCTGAAGCCCAGGCGCTAGAAGATAAATTTGGTCAGCGTCTATGTATCTACTCAATCTGGGTAGGCAACAGCTACGATACATCTGGACAAGTTGTGCTACAGGAATTATCTAATATTTCCAACTGCGGAAACAGTGTAAATGTTGCTGACGTGACGTCAAGCACAGGCATGGCCGGTTTTGTAGAGGGTCTGCTATATACTAAAATGGCAGCTACTTCTCATGTAGTTACTTCAAGAGATAGCGATGGTGATGGTGTTGATGATGCTTATGATAAATGTAAAAACACTCCAGCTGGCGCAGTCGTTAATTCGCAAGGCTGCTGGTCATACAATAGTGTAGATTTCGGATTTGATTCTACAAAAATCACTCCAGCTTTTGAACCTCTTTTCAAAAATGCAGTTGAGACCTTAAAAAAGAACCCAAACATGACTGTTCAACTTGAAGGTCATACTGACAGCACTGGCCCTGAAGCCTATAACATGGGTCTTTCAGAGCGCAGAGCGCAGGCTGTTAAAAACCACTTGGTAGAGCAAGGCATTGATGCCAGCCGCTTAACCACTAAAGGTTTTGGTGAAACAAACCCTATTGCACCAAATGATACTGCTGAAGGGCGTGCAAAAAACCGTCGCGTAGGATTTAGCATTACTGCTAGATAAAAACCCCAGGTAATTCAAAAAGCCCCCCCCCCTAACACTGTTTATTGTTAGGGGACTTTTTTTGAATTAGCACAAACAATTAAAACCCAATTCTAAACCTGAAGTTTCCCAATTATTGAGTAGCTGAAATACACAATGCTGGTGTATCGAGGTTTATTTTAGGTGGTTTTGCCATGTTTATCATCAGTGTTCCCCTATCAATTGAGGCCGTGAAACTAACCTCGCCACAAGAGAGCTCATAAAGCACTGTAAAGACATTCCTGTTATTATTGCGTTTTGAACTGCCCGAATGGTATACGAGCTGATACGAGATATTCTTGCCTGGAAAAATAATGGATTCACAAAACGATCTCGTTTTTGAGCCTGTTGCTACCTAATCTCCAGAGCCTCGCTATATTTTTTATCCGATGGATGAATCAATTCTGGCTGTTGTGTTTTTGAAATCTCTTCAAACACGCGCATTAAATTATAGCTCATTGCAGTCAGGCGCATTTGATTTTCAAGTGAGCGGTATTGGAAGACCAAGCTTTAGTTTCCTTGAAATTACTTTTAGTGTTATTGAATGTCTTTTCAATCGTCCATCGCTTGAAATACAGCATGGCAATGGTTCCAGGGTTAATAGTCATTGGCAAGGTTGTCACAAACCGGTGAAGTTTTCCGGTTTGTGGATCACGGTAATCCACCACGTTAAATTTGATGCCCTTGTTTTCGTACACACTGTATGCTTCAACCCCTGTATTGATCTCATGGCGGGAGTCAAAATGGATAGACTCAACCAGAGTCGCAATTGAATTTTCTTTTAGCATTGAAATCATGTAATTAGCATGTCGTTTCTGCCGATCCCACCAGACAAAGTCGGTGACGGCTTTATCGTAGACATAGAGATGTTTCTGAGAGCTGTTATTTCCCTTGTTTTGCTTTTCAATATGATTTCGTAACACAGGTATTTCTTGATGTCTCTGAGTTCCGTTTGTCACCAGACAAAGAAATCTGAGCAACCCACTTCTGAGATTCAACGCGTAAATCCCCCCGGCCGCATAAACTTTCCCCTTGCTGTTTTTTTCAGTATGGCAGGCATGATCAATAAAATGTCCATCCGCTGCTTCTATGGTGTATTCGTCAAGTTCTGGGAATGCTTTAAGATAATCAATGCCTTGCGATAGCAGTGTTTCAGCGTGAAGATGATAGCTCTGCTGTTCAAATGCCTCAAGCATACTTGTTCGTCTATGCGACTTCAGTGATTTAAAATACGTTGAGTGGGGAAGCAGCTGGCCATAAATCTGTTCATTGGTTTGGAGGAAATGGCGACCACTATCGACTACACTGATACAGCGTAATAACCCAAGGCGAATAAAGTCGATATATCCTTCAACTCTGGGCATGAACGAGCCCACAAAGGATGACGCTCTGCTAACAGGGCACGTTCCATACTTTCATTGCAGTGTTGGTGAATATGTTCAGAGAGTGGTAGGTCTTTAAGCATGGGTGATATCCGTTTATGAGGTGATTAAAACGGAAATTTTTAGAAAACTTTTTTCGGCAATTGCAAGCTTTATTTGAAATTATTTGTTGTTTTTTACGGTGCCTACAGAGTGTCTATTTGCTGTTATAAGTGATTAAAATCAAAAAGCAGGCGCGCCATGCTACCTCACGAAATTCCGGGACTCCTGTCGCCGTAATTCGTTCACCTACGCAGCGAATAGGAGATGCTCCAGCCGCCCTGCGTCCGCCACAGACTGAGCACAAAGCAGCTCAGTCATGGCTACCACAAATGGCTCTACGGCTATTCGGGATAAAATTTTAGCCTCCCTCGCGCGCTATCGCGCACTTCGGATTGGCAAATTTCCCTGCGCCTTCTGGAGACTATCAGCCCGTCCGGGGCTGACAGCGATGGAAATATTCGAGTGGTGCTACCTTCAGGTAGGTCATAGGCTGCTTTGTTTAGGTACTTCTTCTTTCAATGGGAACACTGATGATGTTTATAGCAAACCCCTACTTAATTCCCCTTAGGCAATAGCATTTGAAACGAATGAAAAGACTATTTTTTTTCATATAGTTGTAGCATAATTTCAATTTTACCATAAATAATTATTGGGAAACTTCAGTTCTAAACTTTACCCCCGCACCATCAGGTGACGTTTCCATTTCTGTATTTTCATTATGAGGCCTTTCGAAATGCGCCTCAAGCTCTATCCTAGAAGCCTCTTCTTCTGAAGCAAAAATACCTCGTAAAGGTTCTTTGCTCTGTTTAGCAAAGTTATTAGAAAAACGATTCAGTTCCAGCAGATCAAAATTAAGTGAAAATCCAGCTCTGGGCGCACTTCCCAGTCGCCTCCATCATTAACCGGCTGCTCCACTGATTCACCAGTAAGCTGCGGTTCTTTATCCAACTTTTACTGCTTTTTCTTGGCGGCGCCTACATCTTCCACTGGCGAATCGATAGCATGATTAACAATGCTGTTTCTTTTTCCTGCCTCAACACCTTCTTCACAAGCACTCAGGCAAAGAACGCTGCTAACAATCAAGCCACTACCTATTAAGCTGGGCCTCTTCATCCTTAGCAACCACCATTAATTTTTAACATCAATAACTTTCAGGCCGCCCATATAAGGCTGCAATACTTCAGGAATAACAATATCTCCTGCGGCTGTCTGATAATTTTCCATAATGGCAACTAAAGTTCGCCCGGCAGCCAGGCCAGAGCCGTTGATGGTATGCACTAACTCCGGCTTTCCAGTTTCCGGGTTACGCCACCGCGCTTTAAGGCGTCGTGCCTGAAAATCGTTGAAATTACTGCATGATGAAATTTCTCTATACGTATCTTGCCCAGGCAACCAGACTTCCAGGTCATAAGTTTTAGTCGAGGAAAAGCCGGTATCACCGGAGCATAACAAGACTTTACGATACGGCAGTTTTAATTTCTTCAGGATATTTTCAGCATGATTAGTCAGCTCTTCATGCGCCTGCTCAGATTCGCTAGCTTTAACAATCTGTACTAGTTCAACTTTTTCAAATTGATGCTGGCGAATCAAACCACGTACATCCTTTCCATAAGCACCCGCCTCACTACGAAAACACGGTGTATGACAAACCATTTTGACTGGCATTTCAGCATTATCAACAATTTCATTACGCACGATATTGGTAACCGGCACTTCTGCCGTCGGAATTAAATATAAATCCGGATCGCTACTGACTTTAAACAAGTCATCAGCAAATTTTGGTAACTGCCCAGTACCATACAAACTATCGGCATTAACAATATAAGGCACATAGGTCTCTGAATAACCGTGCTCATTCGCATGGGTATCTAGCATAAATTGTATAATCGCCCGTTGCAGGCGAGCAATATTGCCTTTTAATACAACAAATCGGGCACTCGTAATTTTTGCAGCTACTTCAAAATCCATCCCTTTATGCAAAGCACCCAGAACAACGTGATCTTTGATCTTAAAGTCAAATACTGGTAATTCACCCCAGCGGCTGATTTCCACATTATCATCCTCATCATTACCCGCTGGTACTGATGCATCTAGAATATTAGGCAAACCTTCCATCAGGTTTTTCATTTGCGCCTGAATATCAGAAAGTTCTGTTTCTGCAGCTTTTAATTGCTCACCTAAGCCTTGGACTTGGTCTAGCAATGGCTGTACATCCTCTCCTTTTGCTTTGGCTTTTCCGATGGATTTAGAGCGCAAATTACGTTCATTCTGTAGCTCCTGAGTTTTAACCTGAACTGCCTTACGCCTATTTTCCAAACCCGTATAAAAATCTACATCAAAGTCAATCGCACGCCTTTTTAATTGCGCCTGTACGAACTCAAGCTCTGATCTAAATAAATGAGGATCTAACATAATTCTTTGTAACCTTTAAACATATAAGTACTATTACTAGCAATGATTATCCTGAAAACCGCAGTTGACCGCTATATAACATTGTAAACCGCTGAATATTAAAAATAATGATCGTAAAAACCTGTCACCTACTGGGTGAGCATCCTCCGCTGCACAGTTTTGTGAATAAATCTGTGCTCAACTGCGGTTTCTAGGATTATAGAGGAAATCCAGTAGAGGCTATACTATTACCTACGTAAATACCAGACAATAAAAAAGGACTACGAATAGTCCTTTTATTTATCGCCTGAATGGGTGGATTATTTAAGAGAGTAGTGACATTAATAACTTCATTAGCAAGGCGGTTAATGAAATACTGGCAACCACCAACCAGAACCCTTTTTGCCACCACCAATGCTTTTCGCGTTGAGCGCATTCTGCATACTTTTATTCAAACTCGTCAGGCGCGCCATGCTACCTCACGAAATTCCGGGACTCCTGTCGCCGTAATTCGTTCACCTACGCAGCGAATAGGAGATGCTCCAGCCGCCCTGCGTCCGCCACAGACTGAGCACAAAGCAGCTCAGTCATGGCTACCACAAATGGCTCTACGGCTATTCGGGATAAAATTTTAGCCTCCCTCGCGCGCTATCGCGCACTTCGGATTGGCAAATTTCCCTGCGCCTTCTGGAGACTATCAGCCCGTCCGGGGCTGACAGCGCATGCCATAGCTGCTGCTGGGTCAGCATCTTGTTTAATTCTAATTTTATATTTTGATCTGTCATCGGTCTACCGCCCACCTTTCCTGGATAATTCTATCATATTTGATGTTAGCGTACCGCAGTAATCTACCAGCTATATTTCCTAACTAACAAACCCAGCTAGACTGCAAATACACAGGCACAGACACTGACACTGACACTGATTAATATATTTAGTGCGGCCTTAAGCAAATTGCCCTGTTCAATCAAATACAGGGTTTCCAATGAAAATGTAGAGAACGTTGTAAACGAGCCGAACAAGCCAACTAGAATTGCCGAGCGGTATTCCATAGCAATTGCAATACGCTGCAAAACTAAAACTTCGGTTAACAAGCCGATTAAAAAAGAACCCAGTACATTAACGGTTAAGGTGCCATAGGGGAAACCTCGCCCTAAGCATTGATAAACTTCCGCTTGAAACTAAAAAAAGCAATACAGTGCCACAAGCACCGCCTAATGCAATTGCAATGAATGGATTCATTTAACTTGCTCTAGATTTTAATAAAATGCTCGCGATAATGCTTGAGTTCTTCTATCGATTCGAGCACATCATCCAGCGCTTGATGGGTTTCTTTTTTCTGCACCTTGGCAAACACATCAGGTGCCCAGCGCTGGGCAAGTTCCTTAATTGTCGACACATCGATATTACGATAATGAAAGTATTTTTCCAGTGCTGGCATATAATGGTACAAGAACCGCCTATCCTGGCCTATGCTATTACCACACATAGGCGATTCACCCACACCAACCCACTGCTGAATAAATGCCAGTGTTTGCCGCATTGCATCTGCTTCATTTACGTCTGACGCTTTAACTCGCCCAATTAGACCCGATTTGCCATGATGCTGCTGGTTCCAGTCGTCCATCGCAGCAAGTGCCTGATCGGTCTGATGTATCGCCAGCACGGGGCCATTTGCTAGAACGTTTAAATATTGATCAGTAACTACCGTTGCTATCTCGATAATCAGGTCATTATCCGGATCCAGTCCGGTCATTTCCAAGTCGAGCCAAACCAGATTTTCTTGCTGTTGTGCCATTTAGCTATCCATAATTGATATTTTGTTGCGCTGAATTGTAGCATTGGCTATGGTGTATAGCCATAGCATATCCGCTATTGAGACCCTTCGCTACTGCACAGAATTTCCTGCGTAACTGTGTAAATTCAGTTGCAATTTTGTCATCCGCTTTGTCGATCAGCATTTATTCACAGCAATTTTAACAAAATAATGCATAATAATTTAAAATACACGTTTATCTATATAAATGCAGACTATTTGTATTAACCCCCTTCTTTTTATCAAGCATACAAGCAATGAATACTTTTACATATATCTTCTTAATCGCATTGGTATTATCCTATTCCGTGCAATTCTGGCTATCCAGACGTCAATCAACCTACGTGCTTAAACACCGCGCTGAAGTACCCGCCGCTTTTACCGAGTCGATTAACCTGGAAGCGCATCAGAAAGCTGCTGACTACACCATAGCAAAAGGCAAGCTGGGTGATATAGACAGCGTCGTTGGCATTATCTTTCTCCTGGCCTTAAGCCTGGGTGGAGGAATAAACCTGGTGTTTAACTTTTGGGCGGGGTTTGAATTATCCCCTATCATGACCGGCATCGCTGCATTAGGGTCTGTTTTCTTTATAATGTCCGTGTTTGAATTACCAACTAACCTGTACCTCACTTTTGTGATCGAAGAAAAATTTGGCTTTAACAAAAGCACTGTAAGCCAGTTTATTAAGGATCAGCTTATGCAACTAGCACTAGTTGCCATCATTGGGCTACCGCTTTTGGCACTTATACTCTGGGTTATGGAAGCACTAGGAAATACATGGTGGATCTGGACCTGGGCTATATTAATCAGTTTTTCACTATTGCTCAGCTGGCTTTATCCTACATTGATTGCACCATTATTTAATAAATTCACACCTCTAGAAGATGGTGCATTAAAAGACCGCATCAACCAGCTTCTGGAACGCTGCGGCTTTAGTAGCAATGGTATTTTTATTATGGATGGCTCAAAGCGCTCTGGCCACGGTAATGCCTATTTTACTGGCATGGGCAGTAACAAACGTATCGTCTTCTTTGATACCCTGGCTGAGTCTCTAGATGATGATGAAATGGAAGCTGTATTAGCGCATGAACTGGGACATTTTAAGCGCAAACATGTCATTAAGATGTTAGTCGCAAGCTCGATTATGAGCCTGGTCAGCTTAGATGTGTTAGGTTGGCTGATTACTGAAAACTGGTTTTTTACCGGACTAGGCGTTGATGTACCATCTAATGCAGCTGCTCTATTGCTGTTTATGCTGGTCTCCCCCGTGTTCACTACATTTATGACGCCTATAAGTGCCTATTTTCAGCGTAAATTTGAATTTGAAGCGGATGACTTTGCTGCAGAGCATGCACAGGCCAGCAAATTAATCAGCGGCCTGGTCAAGCTATACAAGGAAAATGCCAGCACCTTAACACCTGATCCTTTATTTTCAGCATTCCATTATAGCCACCCACCTGCCGCGATCCGTATCGCACATCTGGAGCCAAAACTATAATGCTTTATACTCTATGTAATAAAGACAATTTTTTGAGCTTGTCTGTATGACAGAATTACATGCCGGTCTAGTTATTTCCCACTTAGGTAAAGGGGTTGCGGTTGAAGTTGACGGTAATATTATACTTTGCCAGACCCGGCGCAAGTTAGAGACGGTTGCTGCAGGCGATCAGGTGATGATAACTATCGTCGCTAAAGATCAGGGACGCATTGAACAGCTTCTACCTCGCCATTCACTACTGGAACGACCCAATAAAGGGCGAAAAACCCGACCGGTTGCAGCGAATATTGACCAGATTTTTGTGGCCTTTGCCACCGAGCCTTATTGTGATTTTCTATTAATAGATCAATATCTGGCTATTTGTGAAAATCGTAATATCAATGCACTTTTAATCTACAATAAATCAGACTTAGCCACGGTAGACAGTATTGAGCAGGAACTGGCTACTTATCAAAACCTTGGCTATACGCTGTTTCGCGTGAGTGCCATAAAAAACCAGGGGATCGCTGAATTACAGCAGGCCTTATGTAAGAAAATCAGTATTTTTACTGGTCAATCAGGTGTAGGCAAGTCCTCATTAACCAACGCCCTAATTCCGGATAAAGAATTAAAAACCAATACTGTCTCAGCAACCACCAAACATGGCAGGCACACGACCACCGCCGCTACACTTTATCATTTGCCTGCAGGCGGGGATTTAATCGATAGCCCCGGGGTCGCAATTTTTGGCCTGGCTGGCCTCTCAGAAAATCAATTAGCCTATGGCTACCGAGAATTCCAGGCATTTATAGAAAAGTGTAAATTCAATGATTGCAGGCATTTGCTTGATAAAGGCTGTGCGGTCAGAGTCGCTGTAGAAAATGGTACTATTTCACTGGCTCGCTATCAGCGTTTTTTAAAACTACGCGAGAAAATGCCTACACGTTAGATTCGCATGCGTGATGCCGTTTGCTTAATTTTCACCATGAAGGGCATGAAAATACTGAGAGCCAGATTATCTTCAATTTATTAAATAATAGGGAGTCTCAATCTGCCCCCTATTGTCCCAGAATTTATTCTCTCGAGCACAAAAATGATGCGCCCTTTTTGATCTTGAATATCCACCTAATCACCTTCTTTTAAATTCAGTTTCTTTAGAATTTCTACCGGGATAATGGTACCACCTGAATTTTTCTATTTATCATTTGCCTATCAATAAACTGAGTATATACAAGCTTATAAAGCTTGTATATACTCAGTTTAAGGGAGCTGGAAATAAATAATTGTCCAATATTGGACAGGATTTTTGTTCGTATTCAAGGCGTAGTAACAGGCGCATAGCAGGCTACGTAAAGTTACTACAACACAGAAGACGGACAAAAAGACCAGCAGTTTTGGATGATGCGTGTTTCCATCTCCCTAAGT
Source organism: Bathymodiolus japonicus methanotrophic gill symbiont (assembly GCF_019721995.1). Taxonomy (GTDB): domain Bacteria; phylum Pseudomonadota; class Gammaproteobacteria; order Methylococcales; family Methylomonadaceae; genus Methyloprofundus. The sequence continues at coordinate 38,785 of NZ_BLYC01000005.1, forward strand.
GCCAGCTTAGTTATAACATTCCGCCTGCAATTTGACATTTAATCATCAGTGTTCCCCTATCAATTGAGGCCGTGAAACTAACCTCGCCACAAGAGAGCTCATAAAGCACTGTAAAGACATTCCTGTTATTATTGCGTTTTGAACTGCTCGAATGGTATACGAGCTGATACGAGATATTCTTGCCTGGAAAAATAATGGATTCACAAAACGATCTCGTTTTTGGGTCTGTTGCTGCCTTATCTCCAGAGCCTCGCTATATTTTTTATCCGATGGATGAATCAATTCTGGCTGTTGTGTTTTTGAAATCTCTTCAAACACGCGCATTAAATTATAGCTCATTGCAGTCAGGCGCATTTGATTTTCAAGTGAGCGGGTATTGGAAGACCAAGCTTTAGTTTCCTTGAAATTACTTTTACTCGATGTTCAAGTTTTTGATATTGAGAAGGTAAAATCAGGTATTCTGAGGTTGTTGTAATTTTATCGGTGTAAGCCCATGTTAATGAATGCCCCAGCCACCTTTATCCAAAGCTATATTGACGATTTAAATGATGCGCTCAATCAGCTAAAACCCGGAGCCGCTTTGACACGGATTCAAGCCGCTTGGTTGGGCACTTGTTTAACGGGCATACTGCTAATGAACTCTGTTTGCTGGGCTAAGTTTGAGCGAGCAAGCCTTGGAGATTGCAAAGTAGCCGCATTATCCTGGGTGCTTCGTAAAGCAAGTATACCCTGGGACTGTTTGCTACGGGTGAGTGTGGTCTTAATTTTAAAACGTTATGGCATTACTGAAAGTGTGTTGGCCTTTGATGAATCAGACCGAGCACGATCTAAGTCTACAAAACGTATTTATAAAGTTTACAAGCAGAAACACAAAGGCTCCGGCGGGTATGTTAATGGACAAACGATAGTATTATTGCTGCTAGTTACCTCATCCATTACAGTGCCTGTCGGTTTTTTCTTTTATATGCCGGATCCAGCCTTAAAGCAGTGGGATAAAGAAGATAAACGGTTGAAAAAGAGCGGTATAGCAAAAAAAGATCGGCCTATTAAGCCTGAACGTGACAGTGCCTACCCGACCAAAACAGAGATTGCATCAGGCGCGCCATGCTACCTCACGAAATTCTGGGACTCCTGTCGCCATAATTCGTTCACCTACGCAGCGGATGGGAGATGCCCTGAACGCCCTGCGTCCGCAACGACTACGCACAAAAGCCGCTTCGTCATTACTACCTCACTGGCTGGACGGCTATTCGGAATGCAATTCTTGCTCCTCTCGCGTGCTGCTAGCACACGTCGAATCAGCGAACTGCCCTGTCGCCTATCAGGGGCTGACAGCGGAGGCTCGCAGGTGATTAGCCAATTACGTAAAAACCAAAATATTGAATATAGAGGTAGAATAAGGTCAGTCGAGAGCTACTTTAATTCGATTAACAAAGGCATTGATCAGATAATACGTGTACGTGGCGGCAAAGAGATTAAAGTGAATGTCAGCAGTGCACGATTAAAGGTGAGTTCTCACAGTAAAAAACGCTTTGTCATTGCCTTAAAATATGACGGTGAAAACTACTATCGCTATTTAGTGGCGACAGACCTGACTTGGCGCACACAATATATTATTCAAGCCTATACGTTGAGATGGCTGATTGAGGTTTTCTTTGAGGACTGGAAGCTTTATGAAGGATGGGGGCGTGAGGCCAAACAATTAGATGAAGAGGGATCAAGCCGTGGCCTGATTCTGAGTCTTTTGTTTGACCATTGCCTTCTCCTTCACACAGAGCAAATAGCCCGCATTGAAAGCAAACGTAACTACTCAGCGAAGCTGAGTAGTTCAATGAAATTATAAAGCAAATTCAGGTAACTTTCCCTCAAAGACCAAGGTCATTGCCTGAGTTGCACTTAGACCTTGTTTACGGCACGTTGATAAATACCCTCTGACACGACAAAATATCTCTGCACCCTTGGTACTACGAAAGCAGCCGGATATTTTCTGTTGAACCTTGGTCATCCGAATCGAATTTTCTGCGGCATTATTGGTAAATGGCACCCAGGTATTTGTCATGAAGCGCAAGACATCCTCTTCATAATTAATCAGCCTTTCCAGTAAGTTTCTAGCTTTACTGCGTTTTATTCGCTCCCGTTTTACTTCTTTAGGCTTATCGGGTGGTGGGCATTCGATCTCCGCTTTGCCAAGTAATTCTCTGTATTGTACCTTCCATTTTTCTGCTTCTTTATGTAGTAGCATGCCACCTGCTTCATTGACGGCATCATTCATTTTTTCAAGTAGTCGTTTCATTTCAAGCGCCCACTCCTGTTTATCCTGCTCCTAGGCGCGCGTTAATTCCCTCAAATGATGTGCATTACAAAGCGAATGAGTACAATCATATTTATAGTAGGGCTTCCAATGATCATGACATAAAATCCCATGAAAATGGGGTAAAATACCAATGTCATTCATTGCCTCTGTGCCACGTTTGGCATGGGGAAAGAAGTGTGTCCACTGAACATTGGAGGCCCCATGTAGCCAATGGCGCTTACCATTAATATTAATGCCTGTTTCATCCGCATGAATGCACGCTGATTCGACTAAGTGTTCTTTACTGATAGTTTCAAACCCAGCCAACTTCTCATCGGGGAGTCGCTATTTTTGCGAAAGCTTGTTTTGGGCATCCCAGCCCAAGCAAGCAGCAAAAACTTAACGCGACCACTTATGCCTCCGGCGGCCCCGATTCGTCCTCGTCACCTCGTCCCGACCCAACAAGGGGTCGGAACATAGGCTCCAAATGACTTGACGCCGTGTCGGATGGCCTTTTATTTTGTCTCCACCTTCGCTAACGCTCAGACTCCGACAAAATAACGGCCCTACGGCTATCGCGGACTAAAAATCATCACTTCGCTTAGGCTCCGTTTCCCTGATTTTCAGCGTAGGCCAGTTCATTGAAATTATAGATAGAGCCTTCACTAATCGGCATACCTAATTGATCAGCGAAATACTCCTGTATTCGGTTGTAGGGCAATAACTGATATTGCGAAAGATAAACCACATGGGCTTTTATCCCATTACCATATTGCGCAGCCTTAGTAACCTCATCTGGAAAAGGAGCGATAAAACACTGACCTTTTCCATTTATCAACCGTTGCGCCTGGTATTCTGTCACTACCCTTGAGATATCAATATCGAATACCTGGCGTGTTTCAAAGCCATCTGCCGTGTATCGCCCTTTTGGCAAGGTACGGCGATCAATGGTAATGATCTCGATTTCATCCGGGTCATCTATTTTTTGAAGTGTCGTGCCGACATGCGATTTTTGTCCGCCAGAAGGCTTATCTGATTTTTTTCGATTCCCTTTTTTACGGTTGGGATCACTTGCAGGTGGTTTACTGCTATTTTTGCTGTTCAGTGTCACTCCATTGAGTAATACCGTGACTAATAATAGAATCACTTCCAGTGCTGATTTTAGCGCAGGCGATATATCACGCTCAGTTTCAAGTAACTGTTTGGCATGACTGATTGCGGAATCAACATCGATGAAGTCTATTTTCAAAGGGTAACCTGTATTGCTTTAAGGACGGGCTTATTATCTCATGGGTTTTAAATCCCGAATTTTCCTTGTTCTAAGCGATTGTAAGGCGAATAAAAAAGCTCTTCGAGGTCGTAGATGTTTAAGGGGACATTTTGTGATGACTATAGCGATAGAAGCAATAAAGCGTGGATTAATCGACTGTTGGGCAGTTTACTAAAAATCACAAAAACCAGACTAAAACCCTGTCACTCGATGTTCAAGTTTTCAGCTATAACTGGGCTAAGAAAAGTAAATTTTTACGACTTTGTTTTATAAGTGATTGATTTACAATGATGTTGATGCTTTCTTTGTCAGTAAAATTATCAATAAAATCAATCAGTTAAAAAACTTGAACATCGAGTGTCAAGAACTTTTTTAATTATTCAGGCGCGCCATGCTACCTCACAACATTCTGGGACTCCTGTCACCAACATTCATTCGCCTACGCAGCGAATGGGAGATGCCCTGGTCGCCCTGCGTCCGTCTCAACTACTCAACTACGCACAAAACCCTGCTCAGTTAAGTCTACCTCAACAGGCGCGCCATGCTACCTCACGAAATTCCGGGACTCCTGTCGCCGTAATTCGTTCACCTACGCAGCGAATAGGAGATGCTCCAGCCGCCCTGCGTCCGCCACAGACTGAGCACAAAGCAGCTCAGTCATGGCTACCTCAAATGGCTCTACGGCTATTCGGGATAAAATTTTAGCCTCCCTCGCGCGCTATCGCGCACTTCGGATTGGCAAATTTCCCTGCGCCTTCTGGAGACTATCAGCCCGTCCGGGGCTGACAGCGATGGCTGGACGGCTATTCGGAATGCAATTCTTGCCTCCCTCGCGCGCTACTAGCGCACTTCGGATCAGCGAATTGCCCTGTCGCCTACCAGAGACTAAAAATCATCACTCCGCTTAGGCTCCGTTTCCCTGATTTTAAGCGTACGCTGAGTAGTTACAAGCAAACTACCTGCGTATACCGTAGGAAGCTTACAGCGCAAGTCTCAAATGGATGTACTGCTTGAGTTCATCACGTCATTGCTAGAGTTTCCAGATCCTGGTGATAAGCTGAAAGAGTTAGGTGAATTAATAAAGGATGTGTTTCAACTGATGCCATCAGGAAAACATATGATTGGCAGAGATTTAGGGCGCTTAGGGCCAACAGCATCATTAAAGTATTGTTCTGCTGGGTGAAGGTAAGAGTTTGATGGCAATGGGATGGAAAAACTTGAACATCGAGTTTAAGATAATCAATGCCTTGCGATAGCAGTGTTTCAGCGTGAAGATGATAGCTCTGCTGTTCAAATGCCTCAAGCATACTTGTTCGTCTATGCGACTTCAGTGATTTAAAATACGTTGAGTGGGGAAGCAGCTGGCCATAAATCTGTTCATTGGTTTGGAGGAAATGGCGACCACTATCGACTACACTGATACAGCGTAATAACCCAAGGCGAATAAAGTCGATATCCTTCAGCTCTGGGCATGAACGAGCCCACAAAGGATGACGCTCTGCTAACAGGGCACGTTCCATACTTTCATTGCAGTGTTGGTGAATATGTTCAGAGAGCGGTAGGTCTTTAAGCATGGGTGATATCCGTTTATGAGGTGATTAAAACGGAAATTTTTAGAAAAATTCTTTCGGCAATTGCAAGCTTTATTTGAAATTATTTGTTGTTTTTTTACGGTGCCTACAGAGTGTCTATTTGCTGTTATAAGTGATTAAAATCAAAAAGATGGAAATATTCGAGTGGTGCTACCTTCAGGTAGGTTATAGGCTGCTTTGTTTAGGTACTTCTTCTTTCAATGGGAACACTGATACATTTAATACTCGATGTTCAAGTTTTTTAACCGATTGATTTTATTGATAATTTTACTGACAAAGAAAGCATCAACATCATTGTAAATCAATCACTTATAAAACAAAGCCGGAAAAATTTACTTTTCTTAGCCCAGTTATAGCTGAAAACTTGAACATCGAGTAAAAGAAAATTCAATTGCGACTCTGGTTGAGTCTATCCCTTTTGACTCCCGCCATGAGATCAATACAGGGGTTCAGGCGCGCCATGCTACCTCACGAAATTCCGGGACTCCTGTCGCCGTAATTCGTTCACCTACGCAGCGAATAGGAGATGCTCCAGCCGCCCTGCGTCCGCCACAGACTGAGCACAAAGCAGCTCAGTCATGGCTACCTCAAATGGCTCTACGGCTATTCGGGATAAAATTTTAGCCTCCCTCGCGCGCTATCGCGCACTTCGGATTGGCAAATTTCCCTGCGCCTTCTGGAGACTATCAGCCCGTCCGGGGCTGACAGCGGAAGCATACAGTGTGTACGAAAACAAGGGCATCAAATTTAACGTGGTGGATTACCGTGATCCAGAAACCGGAAAACTTCACCGGTTTGTGACAACCTTGCCAATGACTATTAACCCTGGAACCATTGCCATGCTGTATTTCAAGCGATGGACGATTGAAAAGACATTCAATAACACTAAAACTCGATGTTCAAGTTTTTCCATCCCATTGCCATCAAACTCTTACCTTCACCCAGCAGAACAATACTTTAATGATGCTGTTGGCCCTAAGCGCCCTAAATCTCTGCCAATCATATGTTTTCCTGATGGCATCAGTTGAAACACATCCTTTATTAATTCACCTAACTCTTTCAGCTTATCACCAGGATCTGGAAACTCTAGCAATGACGTGATGAACTCAAGCAGTACATCCATTTGAGACTTGCGCTGTAAGCTTCCTACGGTATACGCAGTCTGATCAATGCCTTTGTTAATCGAATTAAAGTAGCTCTCGACTGACCTTATTCTACCTCTATATTCAATATTTTGGTTTTTACGTAATTGGCTAATCACCTGCGAGCCTCCAGATTCTTTAGCGGCTTCGTCCATAAAGGCTTTTTCACCATACAGCGCATCAGCCAGTACGCCTTTAATTTTAATCAGGCTATGCGCAACTTTAAACTCTTTTAATAAGCCTAATGCAATCTCTGTTTTGGTCGGGTAGGCACTGTCACGTTCAGGCTTAATAGGCCGATCTTTTTTTGCTATACCGCTCTTTTTCAACCGTTTATCTTCTTTATCCCACTGCTTTAAGGCTGGATCCGGCATATAAAAGAAAAAACCGACAGGCACTGTAATGGATGAGGTAACTAGCAGCAATAATACTATCGTTTGTCCATTAACATACCCGCCGGAGCCTTTGTGTTTCTGCTTGTAAACCTTATAAATACGTTTTGTAGACTTAGATCGTGCTCGGTCTGATTCATCAAAGGCCAACACACCTTCAGTAATGCCATAACGTTTTAAAATTAAGACCACACTCACCCGTAGCAACCAGTCCCAGGGTATACTTGCTAGGATAATGCGGCTACTTTGCAATCTCCAAGGCTTGCTCGCTCAAACTTAGCCCAGCAAACAGAGTTCATTAGCAGTATGCACGTTAAACAAGCGCCCAACCAAGCGGCTTGAATACGTGTCAAAGCCGCTCCGGGTTTTAGCTGATTGAGCGCATCATTTAAATCGTCAATATAGCTTTGGATAAAGGTGGCTGGGGCATTCATTAACATGGGCTTACACCGATAAAATTACAACAACCTCAGAATACCTGATTTTACCTTCTCAATATCAAAAACTTGAACATCGAGTATAAGGTTTACAAGCAGAAACACAAAGGCTCCGGCGGGTATGTTAATGGACAAACGATAGTATTATTGCTGCTAGTTACCTCATCCATTACAGTGCCTGTCGGTTTTTTCTTTTATATGCCGGATCCAGCCTTAAAGCAGTGGGATAAAGAAGATAAACGGTTGAAAAAGAGCGGTATAGCAAAAAAAGAAGCGCAAGTCTCAAATGGATGTACTGCTTGAGTTCATCACGTCATTGCTAGAGTTTCCAGATCCTGGTGATAAGCTGAAAGAGTTAGGTGAATTAATAAAGGATGTGTTTCAACTGATGCATCAGGAAAACATATGATTGGCAGAGATTTAGGGCGCTTAGGGCCAACAGCATCATTAAAGTATTGTTCTGCTGGGTGAAGGTAAGAGTTTGATGGCAGTGGGATGGAAAAACTTGAACATCGAGTAATAGGAAGTTTTATTTTGTAAGCAACACAAGCCATGAAGCTATAACTAGAAAATTATGGGTAACCCATAACCACAAAAACTGAACACTACTGATATTTCTTCACTACAAAACAAACGATAAAAAAACCCGACTAAAGTCCGCTATTCAGGCTTAAGTATAGTAAAATTGCTGGATATTATTAAAAGGCTTATATCATGATTGGAAAAATTAAAAGTTACGATGAAGACACTCAAACGGGTGTGATTAAAAGCGATGAGGAGTTTTACGAATTTCACGTTGATGACTGGAGTGAACCTGTATTACCGATTATTGACTCTGATGTGTTATTTGAAGCCGAAGGTGAGACTGCCACTATGGTTACCCTGATCGGTAACTATCTGGATCATCGAGAACCAGTAAAGTCACGCCGCACAGCAATGCTGTTAGCACTTTTCCCCTTAACCGGTTTTTTTGCCGGGCATCGCTGGTATCTGGGATTTTATAAACTGGCCGTGCTGCAAACTATTTTTTGCATGGTTACAGTTGGCATAGGCATAATCTGGCCACTGGTTGATGGCTTTTTAATATACGCAGGCAAAATACACCTCGATTCGCAGCGCCGACCTTTAAAATAATCCTTAGCGTACCTGGCGATTTTTCAATAAGGTGATTGTTGAAAAAGAATATACCAGATTGTGCAGGATTTTTGTTTGTCTTCAAGGCGCAATAACAGACACATAGTCACTCTATGTAACTACTGTCGCAACGCAGAAGACAGACAAAAAGACTAGCAGTTTTGGATGATATGTGTTTCCATCTCCCTAAGTTTCATCATGCTCGTACAGCAGCTTTGAATAGATACCCTCTTTAATGTTAAACCCGCAATTTAAAAGCCCCACAATACTGCATAAGAAAATAGCTACTGCACTTACTTCTTTTGCGCTTGCCGTGCAGTTTCTTACGCGTATTCCATTAAATATAGGGCTCACTGTTTCTGATCAGCGCCTCGGGCTCTCGGTGCTATTTTACCCTTTGGTAGGATTATTGATTGGTACTATGCTAGTATTGCTTTCCCAGCTATTACCTGATCAATCGCTTGCTCTAAATGCTGGCATCATTTTATCTACCTGGGTACTTTTAACCGGCGGCCTGCATCTGGACGGGCTGGCGGATTGTAGTGATGCCTGGGCGGGCGGCTTAGGCAAGCCGGAGCGCAGCCTAGAGATCATGAAAGACCCGGCAGCCGGGCCGATCGCAGTGATTATTCTGGTGCTGATTTTGCTATTAAAATGGACAGCAATTCAAAGCCTGCTGCGTGTTGATTCTGGACTGGGGTTTCTCTTACTTGCGCCTTTTATAGGCCGGCTAAGTATTTTGATGCTGATGCTCAGCACGCCTTATGTTCGAAAAAATGGGCTGGGTTGTGCTATGCAGAAACACCTGCCCAAATTTGCTGCCATGTTAATAGTGTGCGTGTCATTACTAATATATTTCTGGCTAACAAATATCTACTCTCTGCTTATAGTGCTAATGCTGATCGTCGGAATACGACACCTTTCTATACAACGTATACAAGGCGTAACGGGGGATGTGTATGGTGCCTGCGTTGAACTGGTAGAAACGCTTGTTTTAATTAACCTGGCGCTGGCTTATGGATAAACATAAATTTTCTGATGCTGAAATAGCGGGTGTGTATCGCGCCATTGCGGAGCGCCGTGATATGCGTCATTTTATTGATAAAGCGGTACCTGCTGACATCCTGGCGAAATTATTACAGGCAGCTCACCAGGCCGGCAGTGTCGGCTTAATGCAACCCTGGCGCTTTATCCGCATCAGTGATAACACATTACGCCATGCTATACATCAATTAGTAGACCAGGAGCGACGACTCACCGCAAAAGCGCTTGGCGAGCGTGAGAGTGATTTTATGCAGCTTAAAGTTGAGGGGATTCTGGAGTGTGCCGAATTATTAATTGCTGCACTGCCTGATCAGCGTGAGCAACATATTTTTGGTCGGCGAACCTTACCTGAAATGGATATTGCCTCAACTGCCTGTGCGATTCAAAATATCTGGTTAGCGGCCCGGGCTGAAGGACTAGGTATGGGCTGGGTATCCTTGTTTGATCCGCAAAAATTGACTACTCTTTTAAAAATGCCGGAAGGCAGTCAGCCAATTGCGATTTTATGTCTTGGCCATGTCGAAGAGTTTTATTCCAGGCCGATGCTGGAACTGGAAAACTGGGCTAAAGGCCGCACCTTGGAAGAATTTATCAGTGAGAATTACTGGTCAGCCTAGAGGACAGGTCTTAGGCATATCTGATAACAAATATTCATCCAATATTTATTCCAGGCATCTTACGTCAACCTGCCCCCTTAAACTTTCTGTTATCTTTTGAAAAACAGGTAAACAAATGGGCATTTCATGATCATCTCTCTGCCTTCCATCTTCACCACTGAACAAGTATCCATTTTTGATCGTCCTGGATTTTTTTGTTTCATAACATTGCCATTTTCAACCGAGTATTTCAAATCGATCACTAGCGTTTTTGTGCGTCCAAAACGGTCTTCAGATTCAGTGTGAATTATGCCATCTTTTCTAAAATCCCAAACCGAAAAAAGCTCAACTTTTTCTTTATGCAGAGATGCGGCTTCAGCATAAAGATTCCATTTACCCAGTAATTTTGAATTATCTTCCAGTTCAATTTTGGCATTAGCAGTAGCTGCGAACAATAGTGTCACGGCTACAATTAAAGTTTGCATCAGTTTCATTAAAACATCTCCAGTTATAGTTATTATAAAATTCAAGCGTAAAGATTGTACCATGCTGCCAACATCTATATGCGCTATTATTAATATGCATAACACTGCCGATGTTGCAGTAATAGATTTTTGAAAAATTGTGGATCTTTTTCCTGGGTTATCTCCCCTTCTCGTGGATTAAGCTTATGTTCTACCCGTGACAGCCAGAAGCGTAAACAGGCCCGGCGTAAGAGTGCCGGCAGGAGTTTTTGCTCTACATACGTAATCACTCTGTGCTGCTGGTAGGCCGATATAAAATCCACCTGCCGCTGATGATCGTATAAGCCGCGAGCATCAACACACCAGTCATTCAAGGTAATGGCAATATCCAGCAAATAACAATCATGACAAGCCGCATAAAAATCCAGCATGCCGGTTAAGTGCTCTTCTACAAATAGTACATTATCCTTAAATAAATCGGCATGAATGATGCCGCGCGGCAAATGCTGAATTGAGTGTTGTAATTGATATTGCAGCTCAGCCTGCAGTAACTGAGCATCCTCCACTGACAGATAAGGGCTTACCTGCTTTGCAACATCTTGTATCCAGGCAATATTTCTAGGGTTTTTATTGCTAAAAGCCATCTGCGCACTATGCAAATGAAATCGTCCCAGTGCTGTTGCAACTGACTGCAACTGATGACGTGTTGCTTGCTGCACAGATTTTCCGGGTAAACATTTAAATAGTGCTGCTGGCTTTGCAGCTGTTATTTGTAAATATTCGTGCCGTGTATCGGCAAGTGGGGCTGGATAATAGCTTTCATGTAGCCCTAATTGCACCAGTAAATCCAGATACGGCATTACTTCACTAGCCTTAAGATGTTCATATAGGGTTAATACGAAATCACCTTGCGCAGTCTGTAATAAGTAATTGGTATTTTCTATTCCGGCGCTTATTCCGCTATAGTGAATAAGTGGAGTAAGTTGATAGGCGCTTAGAATTGATTCAATCTCAGCATGGCAGAGCGAGGTATAAACGGACAATGATCTACCAGCTAAAAATAGTCCACTGGTTAATTTTTATTAAATCATCCAGGTCACTCTCACTCACCTCTTCCATCTCACCATCGCCATCAGGATCAATATAATAATAGGCTGGCCCAATATCCGGGATTACTTTGATTTTGTATAACTGACCATTCACACGGTATTCATGTATGGTTTTTTCACCGCGTCGAGTGATGGTAATATCCGCTTCCATCGTCTCGCCATCCTGAACAGGTAACGGCATCTCAGGCACTTCTTGAGAGTCGATTATTTCAGGCAGCTCTTCTTCGGCATTTACTGCACTGGAAAAAATGAATAAGCAAAACAAGAGGTAACGAAGCATAAGACGCTATCCTGAAGAAAGGGGAAATAATTCTTAACATTATACCTGTACAAGCCATTATCTGCGGAATTTATCACGCAATAATCTTTTGCCAATAGAACGAGTCAGCACTGTGTTGGTATGATGCATAAGCTATATTTTTAAATAACTGATTTAAAAAACTTTGAGCATCAATTCCTGTGTCCAAAATAGGTGCTGCTCAAGTAAATAAGGTATCGTATCTACACCATCTATACCCCATAGGAAAGCCTCATGAGCACTACAACCCCTCTACATAAAATCCTTATCGCCGGAGGTGGTGCAGCCGGCCTGGAACTTGCAACCAGCCTTGGCAACAAACTAGGCAAGCAGGGAATCGCTGAAATTGTCTTACTCGATGCATCCCAAACACATATCTGGAAACCCCTACTCCATGAAGTAGCGGCAGGTACTCTGGACGCTTCAGAAGAACTAGAATATATGGCTCAGGCGTACCACAATCACTTCCATTTTAGCCTAGGTAAAATGCGGGGGTTAAATAGGGAAAAGCAGGAAATCACTGTTAGCCCGACGCTTAACGATGCAGGGGAAGAGTTAATCCCACAGCGCACTTTTCATTACGACACCCTAGTGATGGCAGTGGGCAGTATCAGCAACACGTTTAATATTGATGGTGTAGAGCAGCACTGTATGTTTCTTGATAAAGTGTCCGAGGCATTTAAATTTCAAAAGCACCTAATTGAAGCATCTCCTCGATTACTCGCCGCCCTGCCCGAAAATTTATCAACTGCGACCCAAAAACAACTGGTCAAGCTAGGAGTAGAGATAAAATTAGGTCGCCGTGTGGTCAAAATTACTGACCACACCATTGAAACCCAGGACGGTGAGATTATTTCTGCAGATTTAAAAATATGGGCTGCCGGAATTAAAGCACCCGACTGGTTTAAAGACCTTGATGGCCTGGAAATAAATCATATTAATCAACTGGTCGTGTCTCAAGCTTTGCAGACTAGCGATGCCAATATTTTTGCACTGGGTGATTGTGCTGCCTGTCCCTGGCCCGGACATGATACAACTGTGCCACCACGTGCCCAGGCTGCACATCAACAAGCATCGACACTGCATAAGACCCTGGTCAACCGCATGCATGACAAACCTGCGATAGACTATGTCTATCGTGATTATGGTTCGCTAGTATCACTAGGCAAGTACACCACGGTTGGAAATATCATGGGGAACCTGATGGGCACGGTAACTATAGGCGGTTTTATTGCACGGGTGGTTTATTTATCTCTGTATACCATGCATCAGGCCGCGCTATTTGGTTATTTTAAAACCAGCCTGTTAACGCTCTCGAGTCTATTTAGAAGCACGCTTTATTCGCGGATTAAATTACATTAAAAGAAATATACGCAAAGAATTCCGTACCCTACTATTGGAAGCGGGGGCCTCAGCCCCGCATATATAAGTCCAGAATCGAAGCCCCCATTTACAGATAGTGAAATTATTCCGTGTGCATTCTTGCATATTATTTTTCATACCTAAAACACATGAATTTTTTTATTGAAAAAATCACCCAGTGGGTCGATAAACTGGTTTCGCTAGTCATGTTACGCCTGGTTTTATACATGCTCAGTAACCTATATGTTACTGCACAACGAATAGCTAGTGGAAATATGTGGATAGCAGAACATGATGCCGAGATGCTGGACTGGGTGGTATTTTTTATCGTGATAGTAAAAGCCTATAAGGTGCTGGTTTCCTATACCAAGCACCAGCATATCAATATTCGCTATATTACAGAACTTGTAATCATTACCTGTTTTCTTGAGTTTATTTTTGAACAGGACTTGGACGAACAAATCCGCATTATTCTTGGTGCTGTTGGCATCGGAACCCTATTTTTATACGTTTACTTTTACCCGTCATTTAAACAGATGGATAAATATTTTTAGTGCAGCCCTATATACTAAGCAGTACTTCAGATTTTACGATGCATAATGTAATTATCCGATTGCGTATTTTGAATTTACATGCTTAAATCAGCGGGCATAGCCTACTCGATTTCAGGGACTACCCTAATCGTTTAGTCGCTATTTTAATATTGCAGTTTCGCCTCACTGCAACTTAACTATATTAACCGAGGTAATAATGTGGAGATAATAATATGAATGGTCTTTCAGCCCTGTCTGTCAGTATTGGCGTTTTAGCAGGACTCGCAACATTTTTGGCGGTCGGCCCTCTAAGTGGTGTGTTCTTTATCTGGGCAGCAACCATTTCCTGGGCAGCTTATTTTGCTTTAGGTGGTACCGATGAAGCCGCAAAAAATACTGCTGTGTGTAGTGTATTTGGTGTCGTTGTTGCAACCTATGCAGCGTATGAAATTGCCACTATTTCACCTGATACTTTACTTGGTTTCCCAATGATGGCGGCAATTATCGTCACTTTCACAGTTATAGCAATGTGCCTGGCTGCAAATATCCCAGCACTTTCTGCAATTCCTGCTAGTGTACTTGGCTATTCAGCAACTTTTGGCTATCTTTTACAAACACCGGATAAACTATCTACTGATGTATTACTTAATCTAGGCTGGGATAACCCTATCTGTGTTATATCTTTCTCACTTATTCTAGGCGTAGGCTTAGGCATCGCTTCCGCAAAGCTAGGCGCAAAATTGACCACACTTGCTGATTAATCTTCTTTACGCTCAAGTAACCCCTTGTTTATCAGTTGCTCTCTCTTTGTTCTAATTGTTTTGGCTGACTCTCTATGTTCCAAAACAGCCTGGGAGCCTGAAAAAACCACAAAACCATTCGTAGTTCTTTTCCCAGTCGCTGTCAAACCTTTTATTTTGCAATATAAAAGCTCTTCATCAGAATCCTTATCCTCCGATAGTTTAGTAAATTCAGAAATACCCAATACAGGCAGTAACTGGAGGCATTTTTGCAGATAAACATCCATTTCGGCGGCATCTGATTCAGGAAGTCTAGCTCCACTAGCCGCAGCATTCATAACAACTGCAGAGCCAACATCTAAAGCCATTTCTATCAACTTACCCTCAAGATAGCGAATATGTGCTTTAGTCAGATTCTCATCTTTTGAAACAAAAACGGTTGCAGCATTCCAGAAATCTTTACTTACATGTCCTTTTACTCGATGTTCAAGTTTTTCCAGCCCATTGCCATCAAACTCTTACCTTCACCCAGCAGAACAATACTTTAATGATGGTGTTGGCTCTAAGCGCCCTAAATCTCTGCCAATCATATGTTTTCCTGATGGCATCAGTTGAAACACATCCTTTATTAATTCACCTAACTCTTTCAGCTTATCACCAGGATCTGGAAACTCTAGCAATGACGTGATGAACTCAAGCAGTACATCCATTTGAGACTTGCGCTGTAAGCTTCCTACGGTATACGCAGGTAGTTTGCTTTCAATGCGGGCTATTTGCTCTGGGTGAAGGAGAAGGCAATGGTCAAACAAAAGACTCAGAATCAGGCCACGGCTTGATCCCTCTTCATCTAATTGTTTGGCCTCACGCCCCCATCCTTCATAAAGCTTCCAGTCCTCAAAGAAAACCTCAATCAGCCATCTCAACGTATAGGCTTGAATAATATCTTGTGTGCGCCAAGTCAGGTCTGTCGCCACTAAATAGCGATAGTCGTTTTCACCCTCATATTTTAAGGCAATGACAAAGCGTTTTTTACTGTGAGAACTCACCTTCAATCGTGCACTGCTGACAGTCACTTTAATCTCTTTGCCGCCACGTACACGTATTATCTGATCAATGCCTTTGTTAATCGAATTAAAGTAGCTCTCGACTGACCTTATTCTACCTCTATATTCAATTTTTTGGTTTTTACGTAATTGGCTAATCACCTGCGAGCCTCCAGATTCTTTAGCGGCTTCGTCCATAAAGGCTTTTTCACCATACAGCGCATCAGCCAGTACGCCTTTAATTTTAATCAGGCTATGCGCAACTTTAAACTCTTTTAATAAGCCTAATGCAATCTCTGTTTTGGTCGGGTAGGCACTGTCACGTTCAGGCTTAATAGGCCGATCTTTTTTTGCTATACCGCTCTTTTTCAACCGTTTATCTTCTTTATCCCACTGCTTTAAGGCTGGATCCGGCATATAAAAGAAAAAACCGACAGGCACTGTAATGGATGAGGTAACTAGCAGCAATAATACTATCGTTTGTCCATTAACATACCCGCCGGAGCCTTTGTGTTTCTGCTTGTAAACTTTATAAATACGTTTTGTAGACTTAGATCGTGCTCGGTCTGATTCATCAAAGGCCAACACACCTTCAGTAATGCCATAACGTTTTAAAATTAAGACCACACTCACCCGTAGCAACCAGTCCCAGGGTATACTTGCTTTACGAAACACCCTGGATAATACGGCTACTTTGCAATCTCCAAGGCTTGCTCGCTCAAACTTAGCCCATCTTCGTCACTATTGATGATGTAGTTGTTATAAATCAATTGGTTGAAATTTTAAAAAGTAGCCAGTTGGCACTACAGATTTTGTGTTTTTGTATAAAACGTTGGATTTTTTAGAGTATTTTTGTCGCATGTAAATTACACTCAAATAATGATGATTTTTTTGACAAAAGTCAATGAATTTATCGACAAAAATAATATAAATGGCACTACAAAACTTTCAAAAAAAACACCATTGATTTTAAAGAGAATTTTTCGACAAAAAATCGCTTAAACCGATGAATCAATGGCTTAGAAAGATGAAAGTGACGAAGATGGGTTAGCCCAGCAAACAGAGTTCATTAGCAGTATGCCCGTTAAACAAGTGCCCAACCAAGCGGCTCCGGGTTTTAGCTGATTGAGCGCATCATTTAAATCGTCAATATAGCTTTGGATAAAGGTGGCTGGGGCATTCATTAACATGGGCTTACACCGATAAAATTACAACAACCTCAGAATACCTGATTTTACCTTCTCAATATCAAAAACTTGAACATCGAGTTTTAGCCTTTTGGATACATCTTCAGCTTCACCTATATAAATTGCCTTATCATCTGTATCTGGATCCACTCCAGTTAAAAAGTAAATACCCGGTCTACCTAGCTCCTCTCTCTTTAATAATTCTGGAATCTCGGTTCGTGGTGCTGCAATAGCCTTGCCTGACCAGTTGGATAACTCTGCCGTTCTTAGTCCATTCGCACTACCATGAACCAGGAATAATTTTATTGTTGTGGCTTGTTTCAATGAGCCCTCCTAAAGTTAATTTCCAAATAATTAATACCTGTCTATCAAGATCATGCACTACTCAGTATTGATCAAATGGGTCGCCAAATCGTCTATTGCCTGTTTTATATTTTTTCTTAGTTCATCCGGCATCGCTATTTCGTATAAGGCTTTATGCATACAAAGCACCCACTGATCCCGTACATGCTGGTCTACTTTAAACGGGAAATGGCGCTGCCTTAAACGTGGATGCCCGTATTGCTGAATAAATAAATCCGGACCACCCAGCCAGCCAAATAAAAATTTATACAGCTTGTCTTTAGCTACAGATAGATCAGGCGCGTGGATAGCCCTGAGTTCTTTTGCCTCAGGCAAGGTATCCATATAAAAGTAAAACCGCTCTACTAGACTTAAAATCGCTTTTTCACCACCCATTAATAGATATGGAGTCTGTTGTTCTGTCATCAGTTTCTAATTTCGTGTAAATTGATTGTTTAATATTAAAAATCTTGTAAGATTACAGATCTTCTTCTTTTATCACAATGGCTATACTACTATGAGACTAAATGTTGCTGCTACACCCGCCAGTGCAAGTACATTGGCAACTAATAAAGTTTTAAGAAACACCTACATGCTACTTTCTTTAACTTTACTTTTCAGCGCCGTCACAGCAGGCCTGGCCATGATGCTTAATATGCCCCCATTAGGCATTGTAGTATCTATGGTGGGCTATTTTGGTTTACTTTTTGCGACCACAAAATTTAGCAATAGTGCTTTAGGCCTGGTATTTATTTTTTCCTTAACCGGCTTTATGGGCCTGACTCTTGGACCTATTATTAATATGTACCTGAATGCATACTCTAATGGCCATGAGCTGGTCATGACTGCATTAGGCGGTACAGGTGTTATTTTTATCGCGCTATCTGGCTATGCGCTAACTACCCGTAAGGATTTCAGCTTTTTAGGCGGATTCTTAATGGTGGGTATTTTAGTTGCATTTCTTGCAGGTATCGGCGCCATGGTATTCTCTATTCCAGCCATGTCTTTAGCTGTTTCCGGTATGTTTATCTTGTTAATGTCCGGCATGATTTTATACCAGGCCAGTGAAATCATTCATGGCGGCGAAACCAACTATATACTTGCAACCATTTCCTTATACGTTTCTATTTACAACTTGTTCCTAAGTTTGTTGCAATTATTAGGTGTATTTGGCGGTAATGACTAAGCTTTAGTTTTTACAACTGCTTTAAAGCCCGGTTCGTCCGGGCTTTTTTATATCTGGCAAAGAGCACTCTAGCTTACGATTCCTGCAGCATTTCCAACGCTAGCTCTGCCATATTCTCAGAGCCTCCACCCTTACCTATTTTTATTTTCACTGTTTGCAAACCTTCACGTACTGTCTGCGCGTATTGCGGGTCTTGTAAAAGCAGTAGTATTTCCTGCGCCAGGTTTTCCGGCGTTGCCTGATACTGGATAAACTCTTTTACCACTGACTTTCCGGCAATAATATTAGGCAAACCTATAAACTCGGTATCAACTAATATTTTTGCTAACAAATAAGTAATGGTCGATAATTTATAAGCCACCAACATCGGGATCTGTAGCAAGGCAATTTCCAGTGCCGCAGTGCCTGAAACCGTCATCACTGCATCACAACATTGCACCGTGTCATGAAACTGGCTTTTAATGGCCTTTACCTGAATGCCCGAATGCTGAAAAGACGCCTGTAATAATTCATCTGTTACCGAATCAGCCTGTGGCAAAACAAACTGCACTCCCGGAATAGTTTTTTGTATCAGTTCAGCAGCCTGCAGCATAACCGGTAGCATACGGTTGATTTCATCGGAGCGACTGCCTGGCAAAATTCCCACCACCGGTTTGTCACGATCAAGACCGTATGCCTTAAAGTCATCCTCTCTACTGTGTTTAGCATGGGCTGTGTCCACCGAGGGATGTCCGACATAACGGACAGGCACATTTTCATTTTCATAGAAAGGCACCTCAAACGGAAATATTACTGCCATCATATCAATAACTTTGCCATATTTAACTACTCGCCCAGGCCGCCAGGCCCAAATTTGCGGACTGACATAAAACAGCACTTTTATACCATTTTTTCTGGCAAAGCCTGCTAATTTAAAGTTAAATTCCTTGTAATCAATACAGATCAGCAAATCAGGTTGCTGCTCTAGCAATAATTCCTGCATAGCTTTTAAGGCTCGCTTGATCTCGGCATAGCGCTTAATCACTTCGATCACTCCGATTACACCAATCCTGGATGAGTCATAACGTATCTCTATCCCGGCTGCAACCATCTTTTTGCCCCCCATACCTATGCCTTGCACTTCCGAACAACGTTTTTTTAATTCAAGAAATAAATTCGCGCCATGCTGGTCACCGGAGGACTCTCCAGACACCAACATAACTTTCTTGGGTAAATGATTCATATAAGGTATGACTCCAGCACTATTTAAATATAAAATATGCTTCAACCTATCCCGAAATCTAAAGGCAATAAGTATGGCAATCTCGCTGCAAGACCAACTTTTAAACGCTGGTCTTATCAAGAAAAATAAAGCAAATCAGGTAAAAAAAGAAAAGTATAAACAATCAAAGCAACAACGCAATAGCAAAACCGAACAAACAGAAGAAGCCGTCCTTCTTGCGCAAAAAACTTTAGCTGAAAAGCAGGCAAAAGACCGCGAGTTAAATCAGCAGAAAAAAGCACAAGCCGATAAAAAAGCCATTATTGCGCAGATCAAGCAACTCATTAAACTCAATATTCAAGCTAAAGATGAGGACGGTGTAGCCTATAATTTCTCGGATAATAATGCGGTCAAGACAATTTATGTCAATACGACCACATTAAAAAACATCAGTAACGGAAAATTGGCCATTGTTAAGTACGACACTAATTATGAACTGGTTCCCGCTCAAGTGGCCGAGAAAATCAAACAGCGCGATGCTAGTTATATTCTGGTACTCAATGACAAAACCGAAGATGAAGTTGCAGCAGATGATCCCTATGCTGATTTCCAGATTCCCGATGATTTAATGTGGTAAACATTAGTTTATTTCTCACTCAAGCGGTAGCCATTAAGCAGTAGTAACAATAAGATGCCCAATAGCAGGCTCGGCATTAAAGCAAAATTACGTTGATAAAAAGTCGTTTTAGGCTGGCTTATGTATGGCACGCTATATAACCCTGCCCACTCTTGATACATAGGCGATTGCTGCAAAATCTCGCCTGATGCAAGCACGACTGTAGAAATTCCGGTATTGGTCACGCGCACTAACGGCCTGCGGGTTTCTACCGCGCGTCCCAGGGTCATATACATATGCTGATACGGCTCTTGCCAGGTACCATACCAGGAATCATTAGTGACATTAACTATAAACTGCGCGCCTAAATCGGCTAATGCCTTAGAAAAATCCGGATAAAGACTCTCATAACAGATTTGCGCTCCTATTTTATAATCCTCTAAGCTAAGTAATTGAGTAGGCCCTTGACCACGACCAAAGTGCCCGACCATAGGCAACCATTCACGAAATATCGGAAATTGCTCTTCCCCAGGAATATACTCACCAAATGCCAGCAAGATAGTTTTACTGTAATACCTTGATTCCACCTGGCCTTTTTTATCTAGCACAAATAAAGAATTAGTAATCAAGCCAGTCTCGGGGTCTTTCGCATAAGCACCTGTCAATAATGCGACTTGCCGCTTGTTAATATATTGTATTAATTGCTGTGCATAGTAAGTCTGCTGATATTCACCGTTTAACAATGATGGAAAAGCAGTCTCTGACCACATGATAAAATCGATATCAACACTCACATGCTCCTGTAAGCCTTTATCCGTGACTTGCTGATATTTATTGATTATTTGCTCATAAAATCCACGCCCAAATTCAGCTGCCATCTTCTCAGCATTACCGATATTCGCCTGCACTAACAGGGTATTAAAGGAAGCATCCGGCTTGGGTAGCCAGGCCTTTGTACTTAAGCCAAACGCGTTCAAGCCAAGGAAAACGATAACAACACGAATCAGAATTACGCGCCCTTTTCTATCCTGCCTTTTCTGCCAGGCGAAATAAAGTGGCACATTGGCTAATATCGTTAGCATGCTGAGACCACTAAAGCCGATATATTCAGCCAAGTGATATACAGGGATTTTAGCTCCATACCAAGAGTAGCCGAAATTCCATTTAAACAGCATGGGCAACGCCCACAATGATAGAGCCGTTAATAAGGCCATAGCCAGAATAGATTGCCAGCCGGTATAGAAATTATGTTTTCGCCCTACAAACCACAACGCCCCGGCTAGCGGTACAAAAAGGTGTGCAAACAAGGCGAATAAAAGCATACCCAAGACAGCAACAAACCAGGGTGCTTGCGCATATTCATGTAATAAATGCGTCACCCAGTTAAATCCGATTATGGTAAAAACAAAAGTGCTTAGAATACCGCCCAGAATGACATTTTTCAGCCGCGTTTGCTGTTCCCAGAACATCCATAATGGAATAAAACCAAAAACTGCAGCCCAGGGCGGAAAAGGGATATAACTGGTGCCGATAAATATGCCTGATAATACAGGTAGTAACCAGCTGTTTGTTAAATTTATTCTCATTGCATATAAATATTAAGAGGCATTTCTAAAGGGGACGTTACCCTTTATTGACAGGTCTCCCCTGCGGCTTGTAGCGAAGAGAGCGTTTTGCTAACAGCTCAAGCCTAGAGATAAAATTGTCATTGCCACAAGGTAACCCTTTCTCCACATTTCTGCGAATAATATCCGCTGTACTTTGTCTTTCCGGCAATGCCAACCACTCAGACCAAGTCTCTTGTGAAACCCCATTCATGACATCAAGTTGAGTAAGTAACTTATCACTCTTTAGCCCACAATGTGCTGCAGCACTTGACCAATAATATTTTTCCGCCTGTTCAACCATTCCTGCCTGTACAGGATTTCGCTCAACATAACGAATCGTAGACCAGGTATAAGCATCATCTAAAGGTGAAGAAAAAAACCGTCCCTGCCACAAATGACCTCTCCAGCCTTTAATCTTATTAACATACTGAGAATAACGCATATGAAGCGGTTTTAAGACTTTTTGTAAGCCATCCTCCGAATGGGGCGTTAAAACAAGATGAACATGATTCGTCATCAGGCAATAAGCCAGCACATCAACATTATGTTTTTGGCTATAAAATAACAACCACTCTAAATAAAGTTGTCGATCCTCATCAGTAAAGAAAACGTCTTCACGCCGATTACCCCGCTGGGTAATATGATGAGGGACATCAGGAAATACAGTTCTAGCTAATCTTGGCATTGTGATGAATTATACGCTAAATGAAAATTAAAGGGTAGCGTCCCCTTTAATACCTTTAATATTAATAAAATAGCTTTATTCCTCAGTCAAATATGGCACCGAATACTAGCATCTTTACTTCTGAAGACCTTCTCCCTCTAACCAGAAAGTACCAACTTGAATAGATTCTGCATTTCCTGTTAAGCGCTGTGTGCTTGCTTTTCTTAAATACTGATATATCTTTTCAGCAGCCTGATGCTGAGCATCTCCCCAACTGAGAACTCGTCCGGCACAAAATTGCTGGCGTAATAACTGGCTTACTTGCGCAGTTTTTGCGTGTATTAGTGTGCTTATGCCTTGCCAGGCAATATCATCCGCACATAAGGTATTTTTCATCTGTCGGGTGTTTGCCAGAAAAGCCAGCACTGCAGGTTTATTTTTATTCGCCCAGGCGCGGTTAAACACGTAACCTATGCTGGGCACACTGACCTGCACCCCTAATCCCTGTAGAATATCTGTGCCGGTCATTAGCACTTTATAGCCTTCGGCTTGCATGCGTGCGGCATAATGCCAATAGGTTAGTAAAGCGTCTATACGATGATGCTGCATTTGCTGGCTTAATAAAGGCGGCGCTCCATAAATTTTTTCGGTACTGGCAAAGACTTCGCCCTGCCCCTGCTTTTGCATTAAGGCCTGTAATAATAGGCTGTTTTTATCCAGCGCTCCACCAGCTATTGCCAGTTTTTTATTTTTTAAATCCTGTAGCTGTTTTATTGCGCTATTTTCGGCAACGACCAGCGCCCCCGTGGAATTTGAATAGGGGTAAAAAGTATAGTCTTTTCCTTGCGTACGCATTAGCGAAACCCAGATCCAGTCTGCAACAATCATATCCACAGCTCCCGATTGCAATGCTATTTTCCCCGCCTGCGGGTTAGCCATTTTTAGCACTTGCAGGCGATAATTTTCAGTCTCCATTATTCCTGCTTGCTGCATGGCCCTTAGTTCCCAGTTAACCGTGCCAAACGCCAATACTCCCAGACGAATCAAGGTTTTCTCGCCCGCTAACACAGACTGACTACTGAGTAATATGCAAATATAAATAATTTTCTTTGTTATGCTCATAATTTAAAAAGATTGTTTAGAAAACTGAAGTTTCCCAATAATTATTTATGGTAAAATTGAAACTATGCTACAACTATATGAAAAAAACAGTCTTTTCATTCGTTTCGAATGCTATTGCCTAAGGGGAATTAAGTAGGGGTTTGCTATAAACATGGCAAAACCACCTAAAATAAACCTCGATACACCAGCATTGTGTATTTCAGCTACTCAATAATTGGGAAACTTCAGTTTAGAAAATTCACTGCAATAAATGATAAAATTAGTATTCTATTATAGCCTTATCTGCACACACTAAAGTAATGCGTCACCCCAAACAAGCAAAACAATTAGTTGACCGTTTCGGCAGAAGCGTGGATTACGTGCGTATTTCAATTACCGACCGCTGTGATTTCCGCTGTGTATACTGCATGTCTGAAGAGATGACTTTTCTGCCGCGCGAGCAAATCCTGAGTCTGGAAGAAATTTATAACCTTGCCATGTGCTTTAGCGAGCTTGGGGTTACAAAAATAAGAATTACCGGCGGAGAGCCACTTATTCGCCGCAATGTACTGGATTTGATGCAAAAAATTGGTAACTTGCCTTTGCTAGAAGAGTTAGTCATGACGACTAACGGCTCAAACCTTGCTGAATATGCCGAGCAATTAAAGCAGGCACAGGTATCGCGGCTAAATATCAGCCTGGATACTCTGGATGCCGTCAAGTTTAAAGAATTAACCCGTAGCGGCGATCTGGATACTGTACTTAAAGGCATACGCACAGCTATAGCTACGGGCTTTAAGCGCATAAAGATTAATGCTGTTATCTTAAAAAACCGCAACCATGATGAAGTCATAGACCTAGTTCAATTTGCACTGGACTCGGGAATCGATATTAGCTTTATCGAAGAAATGCCATTGGGAGTTATTAGTTCACATAATCGCGCCGAGGCTTATTATTCCAGCGATCAGATTCGCGAAGAATTAGCCACCCGGTTTACGCTGGAAAAAATAGCCGAAACCACGGCAGGGCCTTCTGATTATTATCAAATTCAGGGTACTACAACAAAAGTCGGCTTTATCTCCCCACATAGTCATAATTTTTGCAGCACCTGCAACCGTGTACGCCTGACGGCCGAAGGCCGCTTATTGCTTTGCCTGGGCAATGAACATTCAATAGACTTAAAAGCAGAGTTGCGCAGCCACCCCGGTGATACTGAGCATATTAAACAGGTGCTGATTGATGCGATGGATATAAAACCGGAAAAACATGAGTTCAATCTAGACGAGCAACCGATTATCATGCGCCACATGAATAGCACAGGAGGATAAATGAAAGTTTTCATATTAAGCTTACTCAGCATTTTTTTACAGGCATGTAGCACCTCTAGTGATACCCATATCAAACAAGCCGAGTTGCTTTCTATCCTGAATTCGGAACAAAACCATCCCATCATTATCGACGTTCGTTCTAGTGTAGAGTATAACGCTGGTCATATACCCCAGGCTCAGCAT
Organism: Bathymodiolus japonicus methanotrophic gill symbiont; assembly: GCF_019721995.1. Classification (GTDB taxonomy): domain Bacteria; phylum Pseudomonadota; class Gammaproteobacteria; order Methylococcales; family Methylomonadaceae; genus Methyloprofundus. The sequence continues at coordinate 63,649 of NZ_BLYC01000005.1, forward strand.
ATTTCTTTCTGGCAGTCATTCACCACAGATGCCCTAAATAACAAAGATAAACAGGAAGCCATTTTTCTTTATTGCGAACACGGACCGCGTGCAGGAATAGCTAAACTGGCCTACTCTATGGCTGGATTCAAGAACATACGTTATGTACAAGGTCATATGACAGCATGGCGCAGAGCAGGCTTACCGATGGAAACTAAATGAGACGTTTTTTGTTATTGATACTGGCGCTCTGGCAGCAACGCTTTAAACTCTATTTTTTTGCTGCACTAATTGGTGGATTAACCGGAATATTTATCTTCTACCCTATTTATGACTTTATTTTCTTTTATGAAAATGAAGGCACTAGCGAAGATTTACAGGTACAAATAAATACTGCGCTGACTTATGTTTACAGCCAGCTTAAAACATCATTAATGGGTGGCACCCCTGGTAAAACTTTATTTCTTGGTCAGCTAGGCGCAGTATTTGGCCTGGTTATCGCCTTTATTTATGAATTATTGCACTGGCGCTTACAAAGAATTGGCCGCTTAAGTCGTGAATTATCGGTGGACTTACACCCACTGATCCAGCAAGGCGAAGGCCCATTGCTTGAGTTTAAGTCTTCATTTCGCTGGGATTTAGAGCAAGACAGGGTCAATCGCGCCCTGGAAACCGCTGTATTAAAAACTCTGGCTGGATATTTAAATAGCTCGCTGGGTGGTACACTTTTAATCGGTGTGTCAGATAGCGGCAAAATCCTTGGTCTGGATAAAGACTATAAATCCATAAAACGCCAGGACCAGGATGGTTACGAGCAGACTCTTATAACGGCTATTTCTACTCAGTTAGGCGCCGATCTTTGCCAGTATGTCAAAGTGCTATTTCATGTAGTAGACGGCAAGCATGTATGCCGCTTAATAGTATTAGCATCACCGCGCCCGGTATTTTTAAATCAGGGCAATACGCCAAAATTTTACTTACGCACAGGGGGCGGGACGCGCGATTTGAATATTCAGGAAGCGGTTGAGTTTATTGCCCATCGCTGGAGCCGCTAGACCGGTAATTCATTTCTACATGGGCTTACTGTACTTTAACCTTTAAATTACTTTCATCACCCACATATAAAGTGCTCATCCAGCTATCAGAAATAGTTCGTGACTCTTTAAAATAGCGTATAGAAACCACCGTCTTGCCGCCTTTTTGATAGAACAGTGCACTTTCACCACCGCTTGTGGTACGTGTAAACTTGCTATGCCACTTCTTACCCAGGCATTGATTGACTAATTCAGCCCCTTGATTGAAGCTGGCTTTCGCATCTTGTTGATCAGATTCATCCCAGCCGCAATAATAATTTGTCAGGCCTGAACTCCATTGCCAGACCTGGCAGTTCTTTGCCATGGGAAACACTCGTTCTGCATTCCAGATTTGCATATTATGCATATTTCTTATAGTGCCAGTATTTTTTAGGCTCCCTCTAAACTGCTTAAAATTTTCGGCATGATCAGCTATCAGCTCATGTAATTTTACACACGCTTCGGCATCAGTCATTTCTGGCTCAGCCGGGGCAAAGATTGAACATGCACTAGAACTTAACAAGAATAAACTGCTAAATAAAACTTTTAAGCCGGCCTTTGTTTTTTGTTGCATCATTAAATTTCCTGTAAAAATAATATTTATATCCTAATATATACTCGCACGGCTACGGTTGCAGTTTTCTAACGGCCGATTGCCGATAGCTGCGTTGCTGAAACAGTTACGTAGCTTGCTATGCACCTGTTTCAGCTCCTTACTTTCGACCATAATCAACTCGATATAAAATCCGTCACCGCGCGAAGTATAACTTAGAACCCCCAAAGTATTGAAAAGTTATAGTTAAATTCATTAGGAATTGTTTCAGAGGTATCATATTCGTTACGTATGCCAAATTTCAATGCCAGGCCTTCAAACCAGCCTAAGGAATGTATCCAGGAGATGTTTGTCAGGTTTCTAAATTGACCGCTATCCGTGAAGCTAGGATAAAAGTAGTTAGAAATACTAAAGTGCTGCTTAGCGGTTATATGCCAGGTGACATCAGCACCTAATAACCCCTCAAAACCGACAACATTGTCTTCGACTGTCTTACCATTAGAATCAATAATTGGGTTACCATCGGAATCAAATTGAGTTTTGCAAAACTCGGTAATAATTGTAGCACCCATCCTTCCAGAAAGTTCCCATGTAGGCGCTTTAACAAACTGATAACCAGGCCCTCCACCAAACTGGATTCGATGATTCCAGTCTTTAAATTGATTCCAGTCATAAACGCCTCTGGCAAATGCAAACCACTTACTATCTGCAAAAAACCAGTCTTTAACCAGGGTCGCATTGACCTGATTTTCACCCGTTACTTTATCTTCCGAATCACGGAAATAAAAAGACTTATAATCCCAACGTCCTTCTTTGTCTTCATAACGGGTATTAAATGCTGTTCGGAACGTACTATTAACCGATGAGCCTGAAGACCCACTCAAACCTACAGAAAGACTACTATCCCAACCTTTAAACCAACCCGTCCCGAGTAAACCATCATCAACCTTTTCGCCTTTAGCGAGTTTGAGATTATCTTCGGCAACTTCAACTTCTTGCTTCGCCACTTCAACTTTTTCTTCAGCAATATCGACATTGTCTTTGGCTATTTCAAGTTTTTCCTTAGTGACGACTACCCCTGGCTCTTCATTCAGTTTTTCTTCTGTTGCTGCAACCTTAGCATTCAGCTCAGTCTCTTTAACTTCTCCCTCGGCAACATTAACTTCTGCTTGAGCACCTTTAGGTTCAGTCTCAGCAACCAAGAGACTTTCTAAATTAATTGCGGGGTCATCGTCGGCCTTTATAACGGTTCTAACCACCCTCAGTTCTTCTTCAGAAACCTTAACCTCTGCTTGACTAGCGACAAATTTTTCGCCTGCCAAGGCCAGCTCTTCCCCTGTTGCAATTATTTCTTGCTGTTCAACGGCATCTTCCTGAGCTTCAGTAACTTCAACTGTAAGTTCATTTACCTTCACTTCCGCTTTGGCAACTTTAAGCTTATTTTTTGCCACCACGAGTTCTGCTTCAGCCACTACCGTCTTCTTAAGCATCTTAAGATTATCTTCAGCAGTCGTAACTCCCTCTTGATCAGTGGCAAGTTTATCTGCAGCGAGAACCAGCTTTTCTTCGGTTATTTCTTTATCTTTTTCTTCTGCATTATCAACAGCTTTTTTAGCGCTAACGAGGTCTGCCTCAGCATTTCTCACACCGTCTTTGGCGACTGTCACTGCTATTTTAGCTGCTTTTAATATTTTAAGATCATTCAGTTCCGTTTCTGAAAATCTAATAACGCGCTCAAGATTTAGCTCTTGTAAATTACGGATTTTAGCTTTGTCAATCGTTTGCTCACCCAATATAGCGTGAGAAAAGGTAATCGTCTTATCCTTCTGACACTTCAATTCAACGTCTAGGGTATCGCCATTAGCGAATTGAATGGGCTGTGCATATACAGATAAGCAAGCTAATAGCGTGCTTAGCAAGAGAAAGAGTTGCTTATAGTTCATTAGAGGTTAAAATTTGTTATGCTAAAACTAGTACCCAAAAAAGGGAGGGGTTATTTTTTAACTGAAGTTTCCCAATTATTGAGTAGCTGAAATATGCAATGCTGGTGTATCGAGGTTTATTTTAGGTGGTTTTGCCATGCTTATCATCAGTGTTCCCCTATCAATTGAGGCCGTGAAACTAACCTCGCCACAAGAGAGCTCATAAAGCACTGTAAAGACATTCCTGTTATTATTGCGTTTTGAACTGCCCGAATGGTATACGAGCTGATACGAGATATTCTTGCCTGGAAAAATAATGGATTCACAAAACGATCTCGTTTTTGAGCCTGTTGCTGCCTTATCTCCAGAGCCTCGCTATATTTTTTATCCGATGGATGAATCAATTCTGGCTGTTGTGTTTTTGAAATCTCTTCAAACACGCGCATTAAATTATAGCTCATTGCAGTCAGGCGCATTTGATTTTCAAGTGAGCGGGTATTGGAAGACCAAGCTTTAGTTTCCTTGAAATTACTTTTAGTGTTATTGAATGTCTTTTCAATCGTCCATCGCTTGAAATACAGCATGGCAATGGTTCCAGGGTTAATAGTCATTGGCAAGGTTGTCACAAACCGGTGAAGTTTTCCGGTTTCTGGATCACGGTAATCCACCACGTTAAATTTGATGCCCTTGTTTTCGTACACACTGTATGCTTCAACCCCTGTATTGATCTCATGGCGGGAGTCAAAATGGATAGACTCAACCAGAGTCGCAATTGAATTTTCTTTTAGCATTGAAATCATGTAATTAGCATGTCGTTTCTGCCGATCCCACCAGACAAAGTCGGTGACGGCTTTATCGTAGACATAGAGATGTTTCTGAGAGCTGTTATTTCCCTTGTTTTGCTTTTCAATATGATCTCGTAACACAGGTATTTCTTGATGCCTCTGAGTTCCGTTTGTCACCAGACAAAGAAATCTGAGCAACCCACTCTGAGATTCAACGCGTAAATCCCCCCGGCCGCATAAACTTTCCCCTTGCTGTTTTTTTCAGTATGGCAGGCATGATCAATAAAATGTCCATCCGCTGCTTCTATGGTGTATTCGTCAAGTTCCGGTAATGCTTTAAGATAATCAATGTCTTGCGATAGCAGTGTTTCAGAGTGAAGATGGTAGCTCTGCTGTTCAAATGCCTCAAGCATACTTGTTCGTCTATGCGACTTCAGTGATTTAAAATACGTTGAGTGGGGAAGCAGCTGGCCATAAATCTGTTCATTGGTTTGGAGGAAATGGCGACCACTATCGACTACACTGATACAGCGTAATAACCCAAGGCGAATAAAGTCGATATCCTTCAACTCTGGGCATGAACGAGACCACAAAGGATGACGCTCTGCTAACAGGGCACGTTCCATACTTTCATTGCAGTGTTGGTGAATATGTTCAGAGAGTGGTAGGTCTTTAAGCATGGGTGATATCCGTTTATGAGGTGATTAAAACGGAAAATTTTTTCGGCAATTGCAAGCTTTATCGGGGAGTCGCTATTTTTGCGAAAGCTTGTTTTGGGCATCCCAGCCCAAGCAAGCAGCAAAAACTTAACGCGACCACTTATGCCTCCGGCGGCCCCGATTCGTCCTCGTCACCTCGTCCCGACCCAACAAGGGGTCGGAACATAGGCTCCAAATGACTTGACGCCGTGTCGAATGGCCTTTTATTTTGTCTCCACCTTCGCTAACGCTCAGACTCCGACAAAACAACGGCCCTACGGCTATCGCGGACTAAAAATCATCACTTCGCTTAGGCTACGTTTCCCTGATTTTCAGCGTTTGAAATTATTTGTTGTTCTTTTACGGTGCCTACAGAGTGTCTATTTGCTGTTATAAGTGATTAAAATCAAAAAGATGGAAATATTCGAGTGGTGCTACCTTCAGGTAGGTTATAGGCTGCTTTGTTTAGGTACTTCTTCTTTCAATGGGAACACTGATGATGTTTATAGCAAACCCCTACTTAATTCCCCTTAGGCAATAGCATTTGAAACGAATGAAAAGACTGTTTTTTTCATATAGTTGTAGCATAGCTTCAATTTTACCATAAATAATTATTGGGAAACTTCAGTTTTTTAATCAGTAATTCGACTAATAGCTGCTCATAAATTTCTGATAAGGGCTGCAAATCTGCAACAAGAATGTTTTCATTAATTTTATGGATACTTTCATTCAAATGACCCAGCTCAATTACCTCTGCACCTGTTGGAGCAATAAAGCGCCCATCTGATGTCCCCCCACCAGTATCATCCAGCGTATCAAGGCCGGTCACTTGTTTAATTGCTGCATGAGCCGCGTCAATTAACGCCCCGCCTGAGGTTAAAAATGGATTGCCTGACAAGCGCCAGCTAATTTCATAGTCAAAGTCAAAGCGGTCAAATATCTCTAGCACACGCTGCTTGATGGTCGCTTCATCCAGTTCAGTACAAAAGCGTAAATTAAACAATAACTCCAGCTCACCGGGAATAATATTTTCTGCCCCGGTGCCGCCATTGATATTGGATACCTGTAAGCTGGTCGGCGGGAAAAACTGATTACCATTATCCCAAACTTCTTCGGTTAATGCCTGTAAGGCAGGGGCAAAACCATGAATAGGGTTATTCGCTATTTCCGGGTAAGCAACATGCCCCTGAATACCTTTAACGACTAATTTCGCGCAAAGGGATCCACGTCTACCCACACGAATCACATCGGCAACTTGCTTGTCACTCGATGGTTCGCCAACCAGGCACCAGTCAATCTTTTCATTGCGCTGCTCTAACACCTCAACGACCTTGACCACGCCATTAGTTGCAGGGCCTTCTTCATCGCTGGTAATCATTAACGCTATAGCGCCCTGATGATCCGGGTACTTTACAATAAAGCGCTCAACCGCAGTGACAAAACAGGCGATGCCGCCTTTCATATCTGCAGCGCCACGACCATATAAGCGATTATCTCGGATAGTAGGAATAAACGGTGGCGAATCCCACTGCTCTAGTGGCCCAGTAGGAACAACATCGGTATGCCCGAGAAAGACAAAAAGCGGTTTATTATTACCGCGTTTAAGCCATAGATTTTTAGTGTCCTCAAAGTCCAGTTGCTCTGCTTTAAAGCCAATGTTCTCCAGGCGCTGAGTTAATAATTCCTGGCAACCCGCATCTTCAGGCGTTACCGACTCACGGCTGATAAGTTCTTTAAGTAAGGTTAAGGTATCACTCATAATAAAGTCTGGTATTTTTCGCTATTAAAGCCAATCAGTAATTGCTCACCATTATCCAGCACCGGGCGCTTGATTAAGGTAAGATTTTTTAACATCAAACTAGCGGCTTTTTCCGCATTCAAGTCAGTTCTTTGCTGATCAGTTAATTTCCGCCAGCTAGTACTGCGCCTATTTAACAGCATTTCCCACCCCGCCTTTTCAATAAAAACAGCAAGTTGCTCAGGGCTTAGCCCAGCAACTCTATAATCATGAAATTGATAGCTTATCTCATGATTATCCAACCACAAGCGCGCCTTCTTTACGCTATCGCAATTTTTTATACCGTACAAAATAGTCATTATTAATCATCGTTAATTAGTGAAAACCTGGTTGCGGCCCTGACTTTTAGCCTCATACAATGCCTTATCCGCTCTTTTTAGCAAAATATCAGCATTTTTATCTTGATTATAAGCAGCCACTCCAAAGCCACAGCTTAGGTGAGAAAATACATCGAACTGATATTGATCAACAATCTTACGTAATTTTTCAGCTAGCAAGCGCCCACCTTCGATCGTCTGCCCAGGGCAAATAATTAAAAATTCCTCTCCGCCCCACCGGCCCAGGGTATCCACAGCGCAAATGTTATTGTTCAATAACTGCGCCAGGGTTTTTATTGCATAATCACCGGTCAGGTGCCCGTACTCATCATTGATATGTTTAAAATGATCAATTTGGGGAGTCGCTATTTTTGCGAAAGCTTGTTTTGGGCATCCCAGCCCAAGCAAGCAGCAAAAACTTAACGCGACCACTTATGCCTCCGGCGGCCCCGATTCGTCCTCGTCACCTCGTCCCGACCCAACAAGGGGTCGGAACATAGGCTCCAAATGACTTGACGCCGTATCGGATGGCCTTTTATTTTGTCTCCACCTTCGCTAACGCTCAGACTCCGACAAAATAACGGCCCTACGGCTATCGCGGACTAAAAATCATCACTTCGCTTAGGCTCCGTTTCCCTGATTTTCAGCGGTCGATTAAAATAATACTAAATCCATGTTGGTAACGTTGCGCCAGATTCATTACATCATTGAGCTGTTGATCCAGCTTCATGCGATTATTTATATTGGTTAATTTATCAGCTGAAGTTTCCCAATTATTGAGTAGCTGAAATACACAATGCTGGTGTATCGAGGTTTATTTTAGGTGGTTTTGCCATGTTTATAGCAAACCCCTACTTAATTCCCCTTAGGCAATAGCATTTGAAACGAATGAAAAGACTGTTTTTTTTCATATAGTTGTAGCATAGTTTCAATTTTACCATAAATAATTATTGGGAAACTTCAGTTTATCAGTAATCGATAAATGTCTTAAGCGACAATTAAACTTCCTGAGCTGCCAGTAGTGATACAGAAAAAAGATAAATATCAGTACTAACGAGCTAACCACACCTATCAACAGTTTATAATCAGTCGCCGTTTCATATTTAATCGCAATCCATTCATTAGTAATGCCACGTCGTTCCTGTTCACTTAACTGGGCTATGGCTTTATTAAACTGAAGTTTCCCAATAATTATTTATGGTAAAATTGAAACTATGCTACAACTATATGAAAAAAAACAGTCTTTTCATTCGTTTCAAATGCTATTGCCTAAGGGGAATTAAGTAGGGGTTTGCTATAAACTCGGGGAGTCGCTATTTTTGCGAAAGCTTGTTTTGGGCATCCCAGCCCAAGCAAGCAGCAAAAACTTAACGCGACCACTTATGCCTCCGGCGGCCCCGATTCGTCCTCGTCACCTCGTCCCGACCCAACAAGGGGTCGGAACATAGGCTCCAAATGACTTGACGCCGTGTCGGATGGCCTTTTATTTTGTCTCCACCTTCGCTAACGCTCAGACTCCGACAAAACAACGGCCCTACGGCTATCGCGGACTAAAAATCTTCACTTCGCTAAAGCTCCGTTTCCAGGATTTTCAGCGGCAGCGCACAAGAATAGACTCTAAAAACTATAGCTGGCTATTCAATAACTCATCTAACTCAGGTAATGCGTTATCCTGTTTTCGGCAAGACTTATAAAAACCGACAAACTCCATAAAAGCCTGTTCTAAGTCATCTAAAATGCCTTCTTCATTCTCCCGTTCATCGGGCAAGATATCGGGGGAATCCAGGTATTCTTTTTGTAGAGCAACTTCGCTGTTTAACGAAAGAATTGCATAAATAATAGCATTGCTAGAAAGTGTGTCTGACATTGAAGCATCCTGTGACTGGCGTAGATTAGGTAAGGATTTAAGTAAATCCCGGTATAAAAAAATATTTTATATCGATTATCATTATACTGAAGTTTCCCAATAATTATTTATGGTAAAATTGAAACTATGCTACAACTATATGAAAAAAACAGTCTTTTCATTCGTTTCAAATGCTATTGCCTAAGGGGAATTAAGTAGGGGTTTGTTATAAACATCCGCTGAAAATCAGGGAAACGGAGCCTAAGCGAAGTGATGATTTTTAGTCCGCGATAGCCGTAGGGCCGTTATTTTGTCGGAGTCTGAGCGTTAGCGAAGGTGGAGACAAAATAAAAGGCCATCCGACACGGCGTCAAGTCATTTGGAGCCTATGTTCCGACCCCTTGTTGGGTCGGGACGAGGTGACGAGGACGAATCGGGGCCGCCGGAGGCATAAGTGGTCGCGTTAAGTTTTTGCTGCTTGCTTGGGCTGGGATGCCCAAAACAAGCTTTCGCAAAAATAGCGACTCCCCAAATCAGTGTTCCCCTATCAATTGAGGCGGTAAAACTAACCTCGCCACAAGAGAGCTCATAAAGCACTGTAAAGACATTCCTGTTATTATTGCGTTTTGAACTGCCCGAATGGTATACGAGCTGATACGAGATATTCTTGCCTGGAAAAATAATGGATTCACAAAACGATCTCGTTTTTGAGCCTGTTGCTGCCTTATCTCCAGAGCCTCGCTATATTTTTTATCCGATGGATGAATCAATTCTGGCTGTTGTGTTTTTGAAATCTCTTCAAACACGCGCATTAAATTATAGCTCATTGCAGTCAGGCGCATTTGATTTTCAAGTGAGCGGGTATTGGAAGACCAAGCTTTAGTTTCCTTGAAATTACTTTTAGTGTTATTGAATGTCTTTTCAATCGTCCATCGCTTGAAATACAGCATGGCAATGGTTCCAGGGTTAATAGTCATTGGCAAGGTTGTCACAAACCGGTGAAGTTTTCCGGTTTCTGGATCACGGTAATCCACCACGTTAAATTTGATGCCCTTGTTTTCGTACACACTGTATGCTTCAACCCCTGTATTGATCTCATGGCGGGAGTCAAAAGGGATAGACTCAACCAGAGTCGCAATTGAATTTTCTTTTAGCATTGAAATCATGTAATTAGCATGTCGTTTCTGCCGATCCCACCAGACAAAGTCGGTGACGGCTTTATCGTAGACATAGAGATGTTTCTGAGAGCTGTTATTTCCCTTGTTTTGCTTTTCAATATGATCTCGTAACACAGGTATTTCTTGATGCCTCTGAGTTCCGTTTGTCACTAGACAAAGAAATCTGAGCAACCCACTTCTGAGATTCAACGCGTAAATCCCCCCGGCCGCATAAACTTTCCCCTTGCTGTTTTTTTCAGTATGGCAGGTATGATCAATAAAATGTCCATCCGCTGCTTCTATGGTGTATTCGTCAAGTTCCGGGAATGCTTTAAGATAATCAATGCCTTGCGATAGCAGTGTTTCAGAGTGAAGATGATAGCTCTGCTGTTCAAATGCCTCAAGCATACTTGTTCGTCTATGCGACTTCAGTGATTTAAAATACCAGGCGCGCCATGCTACCTCACGAAATTCCGGGACTCCTGTCGCCGTAATTCGTTCACCTACGCAGCGAATAGGAGATGCTCCAGCCGCCCTGCGTCCGCCACAGACTGAGCACAAAGCAGCTCAGTCATGGCTACCACAAATGGCTCTACGGCTATTCGGGATAAAATTTTAGCCTCCCTCGCGCGCTATCGCGCACTTCGGATTGGCAAATTTCCCTGCGCCTTCTGGAGACTATCAGCCCGTCCGGGGCTGACAGCGGTTGAGTGGGGAAGCAGCTGGCCATAAATCTGTTCATTGGTTTGGAGGAAATGGCGACCACTATCGACTACACTGATACAGCGTAATAACCCAAGGCGAATAAAGTCGATATCCTTCAACTCTGGGCATGAACGAGCCCACAAAGGATGACGCTCTGCTAACAGGGCACGTTCCATACTTTCATTGCAGTGTTGGTGAATATGTTCAGAGAGTGGTAGGTCTTTAAGCATGGGTGATATCCGTTTCGGGGAGTCGCTATTTTTGCGAAAGCTTGTTTTGGGCATCCCAGCCCAAGCAAGCAGCAAAAACTTAACGCGACCACTTATGCCTCCGGCGGCCCCGATTCGTCCTCGTCACCTCGTCCCGACCCAACAAGGGGTCGGAACATAGGCTCCAAATGACTTGACGCCGTGTCGGATGGCCTTTTATTTTGTCTCCACCTTCGCTAACGCTCAGACTCCGACAAAACAACGGCCCTACGGCTATCGCGGACTAAAAATCTTCACTTCGCTAAAGCTCCGTTTCCAGGATTTTCAGCGTATGAGGTGATTAAAACGGAAATTTTTAGAAAATTTTTTTTCGGCAAATGCAAGCTTTATTTGAAATTATTTGTTGTTTTTTTTACGGTGCCTACAGAGTGTCTATTTGCTGTTATAAGTGATTAAAATCAAAAAGATGGAAATATTCGAGTGGTGCTACCTTCAGGTAGGTTATAGGCTGCTTTGTTTAGGTACTTCTTCTTTCAATGGGAACACTGATGATAAACATGGCAAAACCACCTAAAATAAACTTCGATACACCAGCATTGTGTATTTCAGCTACTCAATAATTGGGAAACTTCAGTCATTATAGTCATTAGCTACTTAAAAAAATCTTACCCAGTCCACATTATTTTAATCTGAAGTTTCCCAATAATTATTTATGGTAAAATTGAAACTATGCTACAACTATATGAAAAAATAGTCTTTTCATTCGTTTCAAATGCTATTGCCTAACAGGCGCGCCATGCTACCTCACGAAATTCCGGGACTCCTGTCGCCATAATTCGTTCACCTACGCAGCGGATGGGAGATGCCCTGAACGCCCTGCGTCCGCAACGACTACGCACAAAAGCCGCTTCGTCATTACTACCTCACTGGCTGGACGGCTATTCGGAATGCAATTCTTGCTCCTCTCGCGTGCTGCTAGCACACGTCGAATCAGCGAATTGCCCTGTCGCCTATCAGGGACTAAAAATCACCACTTCGCTAAGCTCCGTTTCCATGATTTTCAGCGGGGGAATTAAGTAGGGGTTTGCTATAAACATGGCAAAACCACCTAAAATAAACCTCGATACACCAGCATTGTGTATTTCAGCTACTCAATAATTGGGAAACTTCAGTTTTAATTAATCTCGCAATAATTCATTAATCTCCGTTTTGCTGCGCGTTTTTTCATCCGCATGCTTAATAATCACTGCGCAATACAAGCTATGTGTTCCATCTTTTGCCGGCAAGTTTCCAGAAACGACTACTGAACCAGCGGGGATACGCCCATAAGTTATCTCACCGGTCATACGGTTAAAGATTTTAGTGCTTTGGCCGATATAAACACCCATGGATATAACCGAACCTTCCTCAACCACAACGCCTTCAACAATTTCAGAGCGTGCGCCGATAAAACAGTTGTCTTCAATAATTGTCGGGCCCGCCTGTAATGGTTCTAACACACCACCAATACCCACACCACCCGATAAATGCACATTTTCACCAATTTGTGCACATGAACCTACAGTGACCCAGGTATCAACCATCGTGCCACCACCTACATAGGCACCGATATTAACGTATGAAGGCATTAAGATGGCACCCGGCGCAACGTAGGATCCATGACGAGCCACGGCATTAGGCACCACCCGCACACCTGCTTCGGAAAAGTCTTCCGGCGTGTAAGAAGCAAATTTAGTTTCCACTTTATCGTAGTAACGCGTTGCCCCACCATCCATCACACGGTTTTCATTAATTCTGAAAGACAACAACACTGCTTTCTTTAACCATTGATTAACCACCCATTCGCCACTGTTTTTATCTGCAACACGCGCCTGACCAGAGTCTAATAAATTAATTGAGTCTTTGACTGCATTACGCACTTCATCTGACACAGTCGTTGGTGAAATTTCAGCGCGATTGTCAAAGGCCTGGTTAATAATTTTTTCTAATTGGTTCATCATTTTTCTATATTAAAGAGTTAATAAAATTTTTAATTCGATGCGCGGCCTCTATACACTCTGGTACCGGTGCGACTAAAGCCATGCGTACATGATTTTTTCCTGGATTCACCCCACCTGCTTCACGGGATAAATAACTACCAGGCAATACAGTAATATTTTGCTGAGCAAATAACTGCTGTGCAAACTCAGCGTCATCAAGCGTCGTTTTCAGCCACAGATAAAAACTCGCCGGTGGTTGTCTAACCTCACAAACCTCAGACAGGATCTCAATAACAACCTTGAACTTATCACGATAAAACTGTCGGTTCTGCAGCACATGTTGCTCATCCTGCCAGCCAGCAATACTGGCATATTGAGTGGGTACGGACATTGCACAACCATGATAGGTACGATATTTAAACAATTTGCTTAAAATATTCGCATCACCCGCGACAAAGCCAGACCTTAAGCCCGGCGCATTGGAGCGTTTGGATAAGCTGTGAAATATAACGCAATTTTTATAACTGCTATGTCCCATAGCATCAGCAGATTGTAATAAGCCTTGCGGTGGCTGGTTTTCATCTGCGTAAATTTCGCTATAGCATTCATCCGAAGCAATCACAAAATCATATTGCAGTGCCAGCTTGATTAATTTCTGGTGCGTAGCCTGATCGATAATCTCCCCGGTTGGGTTACCCGGGGAGCAAATATACAATAATTGACAAGCCTGCCAGGTCTCGGCAGACACGCTAGCAAAATCGGGCAAATATTGATTACCTTCCAGGGTGTGCAAATAATAAGGCTCTGCCCCGGCTAATAAAGCCGCGCCTTCATAAATCTGATAAAACGGGTTGGGCATTAATACCCGCGCATTTTCCCGACCATCAAGCACACATTGTGCAAATGCAAATAAAGCTTCGCGTGTGCCATTAACGGGCAACACCTGTGTTTCGGGATCGATATCCACATCAAAGCGCCTGGCTAGCCACTCGCTTATTGCTCCACGTAGTTCAGGCAATCCTTTGGTTGTTGGATAACGACCTAATGCAGCAATATTTTCTACTAACGCCTTAGCTATTACATCGGGAGTTGCGTGTTTCGGCTCGCCTATTGACAGGGCAATATGCACTTTATCCGCTGGCGGCACAAAACCTTGTTTTAGTTGCGCTAACTTCTCAAAAGGATAGGGATGTAATTGGGTTAAATGTGGATTCATTCAAGGTGCGTAAATGTTTAGTAACCGAGCATTCTATCATGAGCAGTAGCTATTTTTAAAAAATCATAATACATATTTCAAAAAACGGTAAAATAACTGTTACTCGATGTTCAAGTTTTTGATATTGAGAAGGTAAAATCAGGTATTCTGAGGTTGTTGTAATTTTATCGGTGTAAGCCCATGTTAATGAATGCCCCAGCCACTTTGACACGGATTCAAGCCGCTTGGTTGGGCACTTGTTTAACGGGCATACTGCTAATGAACTTTGTTTGCTGGGCTAAGTTTGAGCGAGCAAGCCTTGGAGATTGCAAACAGGCGCGCCATGCTACCTCACGAAATTCCGGGACTCCTGTCGCCGTAATTCGTTCACCTACGCAGCGAATAGGAGATGCTACAGCCGCCCTGCGTCCGCCACAGACTGAGCACAAAGCAGCTCAGTCATGGCTACCACAAATGGCTCTACGGCTATTCGGGATAAAATTTTAGCCTCCCTCGCGCGCTATCGCGCACTTCGGATTGGCAAATTTCCCTGCGCCTTCTGGAGATTATCAGCCCGTCCGGGGCTGACAGCGGTAGCCGCATTATCCTGGGTGTTTCGTAAAGCAAGTATACCCTGGGACTGTTTGCTACGGGTGAGTGTGGTCTTAATTTTAAAACGTTATGGCATTACTGAAGGTGTGTTGGCCTTTGATGAATCAGACCGAGCACGATCTAAGTCTACAAAACGTATTTATAAGGTTTACAAGCAGAAACACAAAGGCTCCGGCGGGTATGTTAATGGACAAACGATAGTATTATTGCTGCTAGTTACCTCATCCATTACAGTGCCTGTCGGTTTTTTCTTTTATATGCCGGATCCAGCCTTAAAGCAGTGGGATAAAGAAGATAAACGGTTGAAAAAGAGCGGTATAGCAAAAAAAGATCGGCCTATTAAGCCTGAACGTGACAGTGCCTACCCGACCAAAACAGAGATTGCATTAGGCTTATTAAAAGAGTTTAAAGTTGCGCATAGCCTGATTAAAATTAAAGGCGTACTGGCTGATGCGCTGTATGGTGAAAAAGCCTTTATGGACGAAGCCGCTTCGGGGAGTCGCTATTTTTGCGAAAGCTTGTTTTGGGCATCCCAGCCCAAGCAAGCAGCAAAAACTTAACGCGACCACTTATGCCTCCGGCGGCCCCGATTCGTCCTCGTCACCTCGTCCCGACCCAACAAGGGGTCGGAACATAGGCTCCAAATGACTTGACGCCGTGTCGGATGGCCTTTTATTTTGTCTCCACCTTCGCTAACGCTCAGACTCCGACAAAACAACGGCCCTACGGCTATCGCGGACTAAAAATCTTCACTTCGCTAAAGCTCCGTTTCCAGGATTTTCAGCGAGGGCCAACAGCATCATTAAAGTATTGTTCTGCTGGGTGAAGGTAAGAGTTTGATGGCAATGGGATGGAAAAACTTGAACATCGAGTGTTAGCTTTTCAATTTAAAGGAGTGCAATAGCTTTAGCTATTGCTGTTATTAGCAAACTGAAGTTTCCCAATAATTATTTATGGTAAAATTGAAACTATGCTGCAACTATATGAAAAGAATAGTCTTTTCATTCGTTTCAAATGCTATTGCCTAAGGGGAATTAAGTAGGGGTTTGCTATAAACATGGCAAAACCACCTAAAATAAACCTCGATACACCAGCATTGTGTATTTCAGCTACTCAATAATTGGGAAACTTCAGTTAGCAAAAAGCTAAGGCTTTTTTACTCCTGCAGGTATGCGTATCTTGTATGATTTTATTGCTCCGCTACCCAGCAACTTCCTACCTTTAATAGCATTCAATTATGACAGATGCCTAATCGTCTTCTTTTTCTAATTATTACTCTTCTCATCTTAAACCTTGTTTTTATGCCTAAGCTATTTGCACATGTGGGCGTAGACCATGGCGATAATTGCTTTATCAACATAGGTGGAGGACAATTACGTCTGGGCGGTTTTCAATCAGCAGCTAAAATAGGCAGCGGCAAACATTTTTGCCATTTATTTCCTGCAACCGAAAGACATTCCTGTTATTATTGCGTTTTGAACTGCCCGAATGGTATACGAGCTGATACGAGATATTCTTGCCTGGAAAAATAATGGATTCACAAAACGATCTCGTTTTTGAGCCTGTTGCTGCCTTATCTCCAGAGCCTCGCTATATTTTTTATCCGATGGATGAATCAATTCTGGCTGTTGTGTTTTCGAAATCTCTTCAAACACGCGCATTAAATTATAGCTCATTGCAGTCAGGCGCATTTGATTTTCAAGTGAGCGGGTATTGGAAGACCAAGCTTTAGTTTCCTTGAAATTACTTTTAGTGTTATTGAATGTCTTTTCAATCGTCCATCGCTTGAAATACAGCATGGCAATGGTTCCAGGGTTAATAGTCATTGGCAAGGTTGTCACAAACCGGTGAAGTTTTCCGGTTTCTGGATCACGGTAATCCACCACGTTAAATTTGATGCCCTTGTTTTCGTACACACTGTATGCTTCAACCCCTGTATTGATCTCATGGCGGGAGTCAAAAGGGATAGACTCAACCAGAGTCGCAATTGAATTTTCTTTTAGCATTGAAATCATGTAATTAGCATGTCGTTTCTGCCGATCCCACCAGACAAAGTCGGTGACGGCTTTATCGTAGACATAGAGATGTTTCTGAGAGCTGTTATTTCCCTTGTTTTGCTTTTCAATATGATCTCGTAACACAGGTATTTCTTGATGTCTCTGAGTTTCGTTTGTCACCAGACAAAGAAATCTGAGCAACCCACCTCTGAGATTCAACGCGTAAATCCCCCCCCACCCCCGGCCGCATAAACTTTCCCATTGCTGTTTTTTTCAGTATGGCAGGCATGATCAATAAAATGTCCATCCGCTGCTTCTATGGTGTATTCGTCAAGTTCCGGGAATGCTTTAAGATAATCAATGTCTTGCGATAGCAGTGTTTCAGAGTGAAGATGATAGCTCTGCTGTTCAAATGCCTCAAGCATACTTGTTCGTCTATGCGACTTCAGTGATTTAAAATACGTTGAGTGGGGAAGCAGCTGGCCATAAATCTGTTCATTGGTTTGGAGAAAATGGCGACCACTATCAACTACACTGATACAGCGTAATAACCCTCGGGGAGTCGCTATTTTTGCGAAAGCTTGTTTTGGGCATCCCAGCCCAAGCAAGCAGCAAAAACTTAACGCGACCACTTATGCCTCCGGCGGCCCCGATTCGTCCTCGTCACCTCGTCCCGACCCAACAAGGGGTCGGAACATAGGCTCCAAATGACTTGACGCCGTGTCGGATGGCCTTTTATTTTGTCTCCACCTTCGCTAACGCTCAGACTCCGACAAAACAACGGCCCTACGGCTATCGCGGACTAAAAATCTTCACTTCGCTAAAGCTCCGTTTCCAGGATTTTCAGCGAAGGCGAATAAAGTCGATATCCTTCAACTCTGGGCATGAACGAGCCCACAAAGGATGACGCTCTGCTAACAGGGCACGTTCCATACTTTCATTGCAGTGTTGGTGAATATGTTCAGAGAGTGGTAGGTCTTTAAGCATGGGTGATATCCGTTTATGAGGTGATTAAAATCAAAAAGATGGAAATATTCGAGTGGTGCTACCTTCAGGTAGGTTATAGGCTGCTTTGTTTAGGTACTTCTTCTTTCAATGGGAACACTGATGAGGGAAACAGAAAACTGTATCGCCGCTTATTACTTAAATTTATGCACAGCGAGCAGGACTTTACTGAAAAATTCCAGCAAGCACAATTAAGCGATGATGCCGATGCCGCAACGCGTGTTGCTCATACCTTAAAAGGTGTTGCTGGAAATATAGCTGCGCATGAAATACAAAAAGCAGCTCAGGCTCTGGAACTAGCCTGCAAAGAAAAACTGGATAATAAGCAAATAGAGGACTTACTAACTACCGTAGCAGCAACTTTAACGCCTGTACTGGAAAGTCTGGAGCAACTTCAATCAGAGCCAGAGATAGCAACAGCCAGTATTAAAAAAGTCAATACGGGAAAACTTATTTCTTTGTATAAAAACTGCTCGCTTTGCTTATGGATGATGATGCTGATGCCGTTGATGTGCTGGAGGAAATTATTGATCTATTAGCTGGCACTGCTGGGGCAAGCGAACTTAAACAACTGGAAAAGCTGATCGAGCAATACGCTTATGATGAAGCAATAGACATTGCTAAGGCGATGCTGGAGAAATTAGCCTGAGGCCATACTGATTACTAGTAGTCTAACCTCGAAAGACACGAAAAACTCGAAAGTTCTCGCTTGTATGATTAATAAGCTCTGCTTACCGAAGCCACTCACAGCAGAGCTGCTCCTCCATGTATTTGTCTCCTGTTGGGTGAGTGTCCTCTGCTTCGCAGTTTTGTGAATAAATCTGTGCTCAACTACCGTTTCTAGATTCAAGCGTGCATCTTTGGCTGCCATCAACTACTTTGATTATGAGGAGATCAAGGTCATTTTAGAATGCATCGATCGCTCGACAGCTCTGGGGCGGCGGAATTATGCATTACTGCCATGATGTTTAACACGGGCGCCCGTGTGCAAGAAATTATTGATCTATAAATCACGGATGCCCAATTTATCCGGCACTTCCAGATACGGCTACTGAGCAAGGTAGCCAAAATAAAAACCTGCCCATTATGGCCTCAGACAACACAGATTTTACGTGATTATTACCGCCATGACAGGAGGGCTCAATTTGCATGAGCATCAACCTTTGTCCATCATCCATCATGGTGCAGCCCTCACTCGCTTTGGAATCCGCTACATCATGAATAAGAGCATACCGCATCGAGATCATTCGGTAGGAACCTTGTACTCAATCGCATAAGTGTAAATTGATGGATAAGCAAATCAACTAGGCAGAATTTTCTTATGCGTATGGATCGACATCAAGATACCAAAGCCGGCAAACAGGGTTACCATAGAAGTTCCGCCATAGCTGATTAAAGGTAGCGGTATACCGACCACCGGCAGAATCCCGATCACCATGCCGATATTGACAAAGGCGTACACAAAAAACGTACAAACCAGGCTACCGGCGAGTAAGCGGCCATAGGTATCCTGCGCCTGTACTGCGATATAAAATCCCCGGGCAATAATATAGATATACACCGCCAATAAACCCAGGCAACCCAATAAACCAAATTCTTCAGCAAACACTGCGAAAATAAAATCAGTCGAACTTTCCGGCAGAAAGTCCAGTTGTGACTGGGTATTACCTTGCCAGCCTTTACCGTAAACCCCACCTGAGCCAATCGCTATCTTCGACTGAATAATATGATAGCCCTTACCCATCGGATCCGCCTCTGGATTTAAAAAGGTCAACACCCGATCCTTTTGATATTCACGCATAAAAAATTGCCAATACACTGGCGCAAGCGCAGCCAGACTGAAGGCACTGGTGAGCAAAAAACGCCAGGATAAACCTGCAAAGTACAGTACAGATGCGCCAGAACTTGCCACTAACAACGAGGTTCCAAGGTCTGGCTCGCGAACAATTAATATCGTCGGAATTAAAATGAAACCGCTGGCAATTAGAATATGACTCCATTTTGGTGGAATCTCATGCCCTGACAAGTACCAGGCAATCATCATCGGCGTGGTGATTTTAATCATTTCCGAAGGCTGAAAACGGAATACACCTAAATCCAGCCAGCGCTGCGCCCCTTTGCCTACATCACCAACGAGTAAAACAGCTACCAGCAGTATCACACCCACACTGTACAAAAGAATTGAAAAGCGCTGAAACTGACGCGGATCCACGTGCGCCAGAACTATCATTAATACTCCAGCAACTCCCATGCGAGCCGATTGCCGTATCAGTAAGGCAGTTTCCTTATTACCCGTGCTGTACAGCATCATAAAGCTTAATGTCAACAGTAATAGCAACCCGATTAAAAGCGGAATATCAATATGTAATTTGCGCAATAAGCTGCCAATTAAAGAGTGTTCTTTAAATTGCTCAGCTCTGAGTTCTACCTTCATTCGTGTTTTCTCGATTGTTTTGCCGGATATTCATCTAATAGCCCACTCTTTTCTGCCAGATATTGTTTAATCACAGCTGCCGCAATGGGCGCTGCCACCGAGCTACCATGGCTTCCATGCTCAGCGATGACCGCTACTGCAATCTTGGGATTATTAGCCGGGGCGAAGGCAATAAACAAGGCATGATCACGCATATTGAATGCAATGTCCTGTTCATTATATTCTTCATCCTGCTTAACGGTATAAACCTGTGCAGTACCGGTTTTACCCGCTATCTGATAATCAATACCTTTGGCGATACGCTTTGCCGTTCCTCTAGGCGAATGCACAACATGTACCATCGCGCCGATAATATCCTGCACATTTTTAGGTTTTAGTTGTATATTTTTTTGCGCCGGATGTTTAACCTCTATTTCACGACCTTCGTCAATAATTCGTTCTGCGATATACGGAGTGACAATTTGTCCCTGCTTCGCAAGTGTTGCTGTAGCCCGCGCTAATTGAAGCGGCGTGACCTGAGTGAACCCCTGGCCTATACCAGTAATCAGTGTTTCCCCCTGGAACCAGGCTTGCTCGCGATTAACCCGTTTCCATTCACGTGAAGGCAATAATCCAGACTTCTCGCCCTTTAAGTCAATCCCCGTTCTCTGACCAAAGCCAAATTTATGTAAAAAACTAGATATTTTATCGATACCTAAAGCCAGTGACAGATCATAAAAATACACATCACAGGATTGAGTAATGGCAATATCTGAATTAACCTTGCCATGCCCCCATTTTTTCCAGTCCCGATATTTATGCGATTTATTGGGTAACTGATAATACCCGGGGCAAAACAAAGTCTGATGCATATTAGTGATTTTATACTCCAGACCTGCCAGACCGATAAATGGCTTTAAAGTTGAACCGGGCGGATATTGCCCCCGTAGTACCCGGTCAAATAACGGCTTATTTTTAGAGCTATTAAGCGCGTTATAATCAGTATGACTAATACCTGAGACAAATAAATTCGGATTAAAGCTGGCCTTGCTCACCTGTACCAGCACACCGCCCGTCTCAAGATCTAGCGCAACTACTGCGCCATTATATTCAGCTAGAGCATCGTAGGCCACCTTTTGCAAGGCAACATCCAGGGTCAAATAAACATCGGCGCCCGGAATCGGCTCAATCTTACCTAGCTCGTTAATGGGTTTACCCTGCGCGTTGGTTTCTATTTCTGAATAACCTGCATGACCGCGCAGCACATCTTCGTAGGCACGCTCGACGCCGATTTTACCAATGGTGTGGATAGAGCGGTACTCGGCTGCAGGGATTACTTTTATCTCTTGCTCGTTAATACGCCCGACATAGCCCACCACATGCGCGGTTAATTCCGCATAGGGGTAGTGGCGTATCAGGCGCGCATGTATATCTACACCAGGAAAGGTATGTCTGAGTACTGCAAATCTGGCAACATCGGTATTACTCAGTTGCATTAATAAGGGAATACTATCGAAGTGCTTATAGCGCTTTCTATGTTTTTTAAATGACTCGATTTTCTCTTCGGGAATCGCCAGCGCTAGTTGCAGTCGCAGTAGCGTATCATCCATATCATCAATTTGCTCAGGAATAATTTCCAGGCTATACGATGGTAAATTTTCAGCTAGAATTAGGCCATTTTTATCATAGATAATGCCGCGCGTAGGGGGTACCGAGGTGACTTTAATACGGTTATTTGTTGCCATACCGTGATACCGGCTATGCCCTGCCACCTGCAGATAAATCAGCCGTGCAATCAGGCCACTGATCAATAACAGCATTAAGATAAAGAGAACGACCGTTCTACTGAGAAAAATACGGTTCTCTAAAAAACTATCTTTTATAGCCTGGTGTCGACGCATTAGGAGGAAAACAGACGTAATTTATGCATCAGCATTAAGATCACCGGCCAGACAAACCCGCCGCTCAAGACTGGTAACCAGAATTGCATAGGCATAGCTTGACCGTTAACCCGCTCAACTAAAAAGATAATAATCTGCGCAGTCAATAAGATAAGGAAGACAAATAAGCTCTGCTGAATTAGAGGGTTATGCCGGATCCGTTTATGTTGTTTAATGCATAAATAGATGCTGGCGGCATAGGCGAGTGCATACTGCCCCAGTAACTGCCCGGTCAAAACATCCACTAGCAAACCGACAAACCAGGCTTTACCTACCCCCGCTGACTCTGGGTTGGCTAGTGCCCAGTAGATTAACACCAGTAACACCCAGTCTGGCGCCAAATATAAGGCGGGAGTAGACCAGGGAATAATCGTTAAAGCCATCGCAAAAATAATTGTCAACCAATAGCCCAGTATGGTTTCTTGCCTACTCTGTACCATTTTCTTCGACAATAACTTGCTTGCTTAGTGGAATAACCTGATCATTATTCCACACGATTAACAATTCTCGACTGGTATTTAACGCGGCGCTTGGCTCTGCCTGAATAATTGCAAACGGCTTATCCGGCTGTTCTATAAAAGAACTCACCACAGCCACAGGATAGCCCCGTGGAAATACCCCACCCAGTCCCGAAGTTATTAATAAGTCACCCGGAACTATATCGGCATTATTCGGTAAAAATGGCAGGTTCAGTTTATTTAAATGACCACTACCTATGGCAATAGTATGCAAGCCATTACGATTCACCTGCACCGGAATGGCGTGATTAGGGTCAGTGATTAGAATAATTTCAGAGCTTAATGGCAAGGCTTTGGCAACCTGACCGACTATACCATTCTCATCTAGCACCGCCTGTCCTTTAGAGATCCCGAATCGACTACCTTTGTTGACCACAACGACATGCTCATAAGGCGCAAGATTAACGGATAATAACTCCGCTACCAGCACCTGTTCACCTAACTTAAATGAACTATCCAGTAATGAACGCAGGCGTATATTTTCTTTCTCTAGATCTGCAAATTTTAATAATTTCGCACTATTAATCAAGTGCTGCTTTTTGAGTTCCTGATTCTCGCTAAGCAATTGCGTATAGCTTTTGAACGAAGCAACCGCATTATTAAACACGCTGGAAGGCAGGTTTACAGCACTCTGAATCGGATAAACAAATACCGACAACAGATCACGCAAGGGCTTTAGGGTATCACTCTTGTGATCCACTGCAATCAGTGCAATAGACAATAGCATGACGATAAGAAATCGCGTATTTATCGATGGGCCAGTGGCAAATAAAAGTTTTATGGTCGTTTATCCGGTTGAATAATGAGATTATTCTAAAGAAAATGCAGACAGCCCTTTTTCATCCAGCTTTTCCAGCACCATACCGCCTCCCCGGGCAACACAGGTTAATGGGTCATCCGCGATATAAACAGGTAAACCTGTTTCTTCGGAAATCAGCCGGTCGATATCTTTTAATAAAGCCCCGCCGCCGGTTAATACAATACCGCGCGTTGCAACATCAGCACCTAATTCTGGTGGCGTTTGTTCCAGTGCGACTTTTACAGCTCCGACAATACCCGATAAAGGCTCCTGCAAGGCTTCTAAAATTTCATTGCTATTTAGGGTAAATCCGCGTGGCACACCCTCTGCTAAATTACGTCCTTTAACTTCAATCTCCATAATTTCACTACCCGGATATGCGGTACCAATTTCATGCTTAATCCGTTCAGCTGTCGCTTCGCCAATTAATGTACCGTAATTTCTACGTACATAATTAATAATCGCCTCATCAAAGCGATCGCCTCCGATTCTTACCGAAGCAGAATAAACAATACCATTCAACGAGATAATCGCCACCTCGGAAGTACCACCGCCGATATCCAGAACCATAGAACCATGCGCCTCATCAACCGGCATACCTGCGCCAATCGCTGCTGACATAGGTTCTTCTATTAGATACACCTCACGTGCACCCGCCATCGCGGCAGACTCTCGAATTGCACGTCGTTCAACCTGGGTAGAGCCACAAGGCACACAGATCAGAACACGAGGACTGGGACGAAAAAATTTGTTTTCATGTACCTTTTTAATAAATTCACGCAACATGCGCTCAGTAACTGCAAAATCAGCAATCACACCATCTTTTAACGGGCGAATAGCGGTGATGTTACCGGGTGTGCGACCTAACATTAATTTTGCATCGGCACCAACTGCAGCAATCATTTTAGAGCCGCGAACCCTATCTTCTTTAATGGCGACTACAGAGGGTTCATTAAGGACAATACCTTGTCCGGGCATATAAATAAGTGTATTAGCGGTTCCTAAATCAATCGATAAATCATTAGAAAATATACCGCGTATTTTATTAAACATTAATTCCTGTTCCTGAACACATAGAAAATATTGTTACTTTAACAATCAATGTGGTATTTGGGCAAGAGATACTTCGCGCGGTTACAGTTGCGCTTTTCTAGCTGCTGTTTTTACGCTGATAGAAGCATTACTGAAACAGTTACGTAGCCAGCTATGCGTCTATTTCAGCGCCTTGCTCCCGGTTAAAACCAGCCCACCATAAATCCCGCAACCGTGACCGCGCTAAGTATATAAAGTATCATATTGCGTTATTCACCATGATCGAGCCAGAAACACAGGTCCAAAAGGTGAAAGAACACAGTTAAGGTGATTTCTGTCAAAGAATATACCAACTTACTGGTCTTTTTGTCCGTCTTCTGCGTTGCGACAGCAGTTACATAGAATGACTATGTGCCTATTATCGCGCCTTGAAGACAAACAAAAATCCTGCGCATCTGGTATGTTCTTTTCCGACAATCACCTAAGAACCCTATAGTTTAGTGGAGTAAAAATGACATTAACAGCTGATGATGTTAATAAAATTGCCTATTTAGCACGTCTGGGAATTGATGCCCAGGATACCGAGTCCTATGCCAGAGATTTATCAGGCATGCTGGAGCTCGTTGCGCAAATGAGTACTATTGATACCGATAACGTTGCGCCTATGGCGCACCCACTGGATCAGGCACAGCGCTTACGGCCGGATCAAGTCACCGAAACCTGCCAACGTGAGGTCTTTCAAGCTATTGCTCCGCAAGTTGAGGCAGGCTTGTTTCTTGTGCCTAAAGTTATCGAATAAGGATATAACATGTATACCAAAACCATTGCACAACTTGCTAAAGGATTGCAGGCTGGTGAATATTCCAGCTTAGAACTGACGCAGTCCTATCTGGCGCGTATCAAGCAACACCACAGCCTTAATAGCTTTATTACAGTAACAGAAGACCTGGCCATAGCCAGCGCCAAACAAGCGGATGCCATGCTTGCTACGGGAAATGTGCCGTTGCTAACTGGCGTACCTATTGCGCATAAAGATATCTTTTGTACGCAAGGCATTAAAACCAGTTGCGGATCAAAAATGCTGGATAATTTTATCGCCCCTTATAATGCCACAGTTGTCGAGAAATTTAATGCGGCTGGCGCAGTTACTCTGGGAAAATTAAATATGGATGAATTCGCCATGGGCTCATCTAATGAAACCAGCTTTTATGGCAATGTACAAAACCCCTGGGCTGCGAACACAGTACCCGGCGGCTCATCCGGTGGCTCTGCTGCTGCTGTTGCTGCACGTTTAATTCCTGGTGCAACAGGAACAGATACTGGTGGCTCTATCCGCCAGCCTGCTGCTCTTTGTGGCATTACTGGCTTAAAAGCCACGTATGGCCGCGTATCGCGTTACGGCATGATTGCCTATGCTTCCAGTCTGGATCAGGGTGGTCCGATGACGCAAACGGCAGAAGACGCTGCACTCATGCTTCAAGCTATGGCGGGATTTGACCCCAAAGACTCAACCAGTGTGGACTGTGAAGTTCCCGATTACAGTACTGGGCTAAACAACAGCCTCGTCGGCTTAAAAATCGGACTGCCTAAAGAGTTCTTTGATGCAGCGCTGAACAGCGATATGGCTGCAAGCATTGAAGCTGCGGTTAATGAATATAAAAAAATGGGTGCGGAAATTATCGAAGTTTCCATGCCTAATTTAAAGCTCGCAATCCCCGCATATTATGTGATTGCTCCGGCAGAATGCTCGGCCAATCTTTCACGTATGGACGGCGTACGCTTTGGCCATCGCTGTGCCAATCCGGCCAATTTGAATGATTTGTATATACGCTCACGAGGCGAAGGTTTTGGCGCAGAAGTCAAACGGCGCATCCTGGTAGGTACTTATGCTTTATCTGAAGGCTATTACGATGCCTATTATATTAAGGCGCAAAAAATTCGCCGCTTAATTAGCGATGATTTCAAACAGGCACTAGAGCAGGTCGACGTTATTATGGGGCCTGTCTCCCCTACTCCTGCATTTGGTATCGGTGAAAAAACCAGCGATCCTATCGAAATGTATTTAGCCGATATCTATACGATTGCCATCAACATGGCTGGCCTACCTGCAATGTCTATTCCTGCAGGATTTATCGATAACAAACCCGTGGGCTTGCAGATTATAGGTAATTACTTTGCTGAAGCAAAGCTGCTTAATGTGGCACACCAATATCAGCAAATTACCGACTGGCATCAACAAACACCAACAAGCTTTGAGTAAGGAGTTACTTATGCAATGGGAAACAGTTATAGGACTGGAAATCCACGCCCAGCTAGCAACAAAATCAAAAATATTTTCTGGCGCTTCTACTGCCTATGGAGCCGAGCCGAATACCCAGGCCTGCGCAGTGGACTTGGGTCTACCGGGCGTATTGCCCGTATTAAATCAGCAAGTCTTGCGTATGGCCGTCAAGTTTGGCCTAGCCATAGATGCCGAAATCGCAGCTTATTCAGTTTTTGCCAGAAAAAATTACTTCTATCCTGACCTCCCCAAAGGCTATCAAATCAGCCAAATGGATGACCCTATCGTCGGTATCGGTCATATGGATATCGAAGTCAATGGGGAAACCAGGCGAGTCGGCGTTACCCGCGCGCATTTAGAAGAAGATGCCGGAAAATCATTGCATGAAGATTTTCATGGCTTGACAGGTATCGACTTGAACCGCGCTGGTACGCCTTTATTAGAGATCGTATCAGAACCGGATATGCGCTCAGCTAAAGAAGCGGTCGCCTATATGCGCAAAATTCATGAGCTGGTGCAATATCTGGATATCTGTGATGGCAATATGCAGGAAGGCTCATTCCGATGTGATGCCAATGTTTCTGTACGCCCCGTGGTTCAAGAAGAATATGGCACGCGTACAGAGCTGAAAAATATCAACTCGTTCAAATTTGTAGAAAAAGCCATTAATATCGAAGTCGAGCGCCAGATCGACATCATCGAAGCGGGTGGCAGGATCGTTCAGGAAACCCGTTTATATGACGCGGATAAAAATGAAACCCGCTCTATGCGTAGCAAAGAAGAGGCTAATGACTACCGCTACTTTCCCGATCCTGACTTGTTACCCGTATATATCAGCGACGAGTTACGCAGCGAAGTCAAAGCAGAACTACCTGAGCTGCCACAGCTTAAGCGAGCACGATTTATTGCTGACTACAAATTAGACGCTGAAACAGCGGGCATTTTATCCAGCAGTAAAGAACTGGCCAACTATTTTGAGTCTTTAGTTAAAGAGTCAGCCTGTGATGCAAAAATATGCAGCAACTGGGTGACTGGAGACTTAATAGCGGCACTCAATAGACAAGGTCTGCAAATCGACCAGTCACCGGTTTCCTACCAGCGTCTTGCGAGACTACTACAACGTATCGCCGACAATACCATCTCCGGCAAAATTGCCAAGCAGGTATTTGAAGCAATGTGGAGTAGTGAAGATAGCGCGGATAGCATTATTGAAGCTCAAGGCTTAAAGCAAATCACCGATAGTGGCGCAATAGAAGCGCTTATAGATCAAATTATCGCTGATAACCCTGGGCAGGTTGAGCAGTACTTGAGTGGTAAAGATAAAGTGTTTGGCTTCTTTGTTGGACAAACTATGAAAGCTTCGCAGGGCAAGGCAAACCCTGGCGAAGTTAACAAGGTTCTTAAAAGTAAGTTAAAGCGATAGATTGGCTTGACCGGTTAGCTGTAGAGCGGTCTTTAGTCCGTTATTTGCATATAGAGCAGGCATTAGCGGACTGAAGTCCGCTCTACAGCCTCCAGCCTAGTAAGAGCCTTCTCCAACACGAAATGAGTCTAAGCTGACAAACTCATCCAATCTGTTCATGATGTAGAAATGAAAGCCATCATGAATTGGGAAGGTTATTTATTGCGCATTATCTAAACTGCGGGCTAAAGCGCCGCCCTACAGATTGAATTAACAAACATAAGTGTTATTATCAACACCTAAAAATGATAGCTTAACTCAAACCTGAAATGGCTGTCATTACGAAAAAAATATGCTCGGTCACCGGGAGCTGCGCCATTAGAAAATCGCCCTTCAACTTCTAATACAAAATTATCAAAAAAGCATCGACTGAACTCTATATTATAAAATTGTGCAAAGGTATTGCTATCTACAATCACGCCAGCCAGAATTTGCGTGTCTTGCACATCATTTAATGCAAAGCGTATCCCAGTAAAAAAATCATCCTGGAAAATGGTTGGTGCTCTATTACCTCGACTATCATACAGGTATTCAGCCAGCAAACCGATATCTAGCCCGGTTTCGCCAACATTAAAAAAAGTATATTCAAAACCTGCCACTGTTGCAAAGGTCGTATCAATTTCACTGACACGCACAATCATTTCCAGTTTTAATAGCCAACTCTCTATCGTCGCCTGTAAATCCAGTCCAGTTTGATTGATGTTCTGATAATATGGTATGATCTTGATTTTCCCTGTGGCATCGTCTTCTAGCAGAAAAATCGGATCACGACTGGTACCATAAAAATTAGATACGCCTATATCCCAGTCGCCTATAGAATGTGACCAGCGTATCGCATAAGCCATTTGCCGCGCAAAGCCATTTTTATCAAATCTTGCCTGACTACTATCCACAGCGGGCTGTATTCTTGGTCGACCATTAACGCCTGTAAAAGGCATTTCCCGAAAGCCCGGCAATAGAAAAAGGTCCAGTGTTCCCCAGTCCTGTATCCAGGCAAAATTAATCATCGGTTGCCCAAGCTTGT
Source organism: Bathymodiolus japonicus methanotrophic gill symbiont (assembly GCF_019721995.1). Classification (GTDB taxonomy): domain Bacteria; phylum Pseudomonadota; class Gammaproteobacteria; order Methylococcales; family Methylomonadaceae; genus Methyloprofundus. Next base: position 92,948 of record NZ_BLYC01000005.1, read on the forward strand.
CTTCGCCATCGGTATTTTCCACCATATCTCGCTGATTGATAATATCAACCAGGTGTACAGATTCTGTTACTCCCCAGAAAACTTTACGAATTCCAAAGCGGAACTCCCAGGCTTCTGCAGCATAAACATAAGTCAGTTCACGTATATCAAAATGCGTGCGGTTACTGTCAAATTGTGCACCCCGGAAAAATGGTACAAAGGCAAAGATCTGATTACCATTATCCCATTCATGGTATAGCTCCGCCTCTATCACTCCCGACAGATAGTTATTGTATTGTTGGGGATCCGTAGGCTGCTCAAAAAACACCATATCTTCTATACCAACATAACCGGATAATTCCCAGGCAGTCAGCGGCTTAATCGATAGCAGGAATAAAATCAGTGCGGCAGCTAGCTTCCCTTGAGGAATAGATATCTTATTCATCTGTGGTTTAACATGACAAGGTGCATCCATTTATTCACCTATCCAACACAGTGCAGCACTATTTGTTATTACCATGAAGAGCATAAAGAAAATGAAGGGAAAAAAATTTGTTGAATAAGCTGCTAAGTTGCTACAAAAGTTCATAAACACAATTTAAAAACACCTTCTTAAAACCAGTCATTTCTGCATCGCCTTCATGGCAAAAAATGATCTTGCCCAGAATCATTACACTGCTTTACCGGGTTAGGTTATCGCACAATGCTTGATAATCTTACCCGGACTACATAGTTTTTATTAACGCGAACGTTTAAGGGTGTTTTTATCGAAATTACGCTCGGTTAAGCCATTACGAAAACTATAGTTTTCCCAAAGCAGGGTGGTACTTTTTCCTGTTAAATGATTTTGCATAAGCGATTTATCTGCACGCCAGTATTGCCCAAGATATTGCTGATAATCAATAAAACTTTGAGTTTTTAACAAGGCATCTTTGCGATCATAATAATCAATTCTTAAAGGAATATAACGCTCTTTATCAATCCAGACGATATTACGCACGTAACCGGAGTGTTCGTATTGCGGGAAAGTTTCAACCACAAAACTATCGATACCATCCAGCACTTCATCACGTAAATAATTATATTTGTATTTTTTCAATTCAAATGAAGTCAGGTCTTCAAAGGCAAATTCACTGCCCAGAAATGGCCCGGATTTATTACTCGATGAAATACGCTTAACTCTTTTTAACGCAGGCAAATATAACCACTGCTCATCGGCCTCCAATGCATGAGTAAAAATTAAAAATGCTGTCCCCTTAATATCTCGCGGACTATCAAAAATACTTAAGCTCTTATCACCATCATCTTTCATTTCAAGAGTTTTCAGGCGTAAACTACGTACATGCTCATCACCATTTTTATTTTTCAGGATCATTTTCATATCCGTTGACATGTCGCCCCAGCCTAAATCACGCGTATCAACTTCGCGCATAATTTCCAGGCCTTTTTGTTCTGTATTAACCTCAGCTGTACTTATCTCCACTGTGTCTATTTGTGCTGTACTTGTTTCTTCTGCAAAGCCTAGTCCCAGCAGTAAAGCCAGCAATAAACCGATGATAATATTGTTCATTTTTTTCTCTCCTAATATAAAACAGGGTAGAACGGGCATTAGTCCGTCATGATTAAATCCGACCTGTATCCGCTGAAAACCAGCTATCAAATATGACTATGTGTACCTTTAGCTAAAATAATATTAACCCATCTTCGTCACTATTGATGATGTAGTTGTTATAAATCAATTGGTTGAAATTTTAAAAAGTAGCCAGTTGGCACTACAGATTTTGTGTTTTTGTATAAAACGTTGGATTTTTTAGAGTATTTTTGTCGCATGTAAATTACACTCAAATAATGATGATTTTTTTGACAAAAGTCAATGAATTTATCGACAAAAATAATATAAATGGCACTACAAAACTTTCAAAAAAAACACCATTGATTTTAAAGAGAATTTTTCGACAAAAAATCGCTTAAACCGATGAATCAATGGCTTAGAAAGATGAAAGTGACGAAGATGGGTTAAATACACTAACGATAAAAACAGGCATTGCGGACTAAAGTCCACTCTACAGCCATATGACTCAGCCACGGCCTTTATCCAACGTCATCAAAATGGGGGGTAAAAACAAGAAGTCCATGATTAATGCCACGGCGATGGTAATTGCGGTCATTAACCCCATACCACTATTCATAACAAATGCAGAGGTCGAGAGAACAATAAATCCACTGACCAGGACTAAGGACGTAACCCATAAAGCCACCCCTACTGTAGAAAAAGCATATCGTACCGCTTCTTCCGAAGATAAGCCTTTCTCGACTTTTGCACGGCGGTATTTACTAATAAAATGCACCGTATCATCAACTACGATACCGATAGTCATTCCGGTAACAACTGATAACCCTAAGCCCACCTGACCATCAATCAAGCCCCAGATACCAAACGCCATCCCGGCAGGTATCAAATTGGGAATTAAGCTGATCAGACCTAATTTTAATGAACGGAAAGCCGCAATTAAAATCACGGAAATTAGCACTAACGCAGCTAACGAACCGATTAACATGCGGATAATATTACGCTGCCCTATATGCGAGAACATCAATACCGGGCTGGCTGCATTCACTGTATATGCACTTAAATTCTGCCTTATCCAGTTATGAATGCGCTGCTCTATATCCAGCATTTGAGTGGTAGACAGATTTTTTAAGCTGGCTATCATGCGGATACCCGATTTATCTACATTAATCTGATCATTTAGATCCAGGCCATAAGGCAAGGACATTTCATATAGCAGTAGATATTGTGTGGCCAGATCCCGAGCTTCTGGTAGCTTATACCAATCTTGCTGATCAGCGTGCATATTCTTGTTCAGGCGCTTAAAGGTATCCGAAATACTATTTACATGTACGACTTCTGGCTGTTGTTGCAACCAGTATTTGAACTGTTCAACTTTTGCTAAAAACCCTGGTTCGCTTATTCCACCAGCGACACCTGAATCAATCGAGAGTTCAATATTATAAATACCACCCAGATTTTCATTCAAAAAATTGGCGGCACGCCTGAACTCTATGGTTTCATCAAAGTATTTTACAAACTCATCATTGATTTCGTTGCGCGGGATCATACTCATAACCGCCACGGCCAGAATGGTATTACCCACTAATAAAAGTTTACGCCGCTTAATCACAAACGTTGCAAGGTGCTGCATGGCAGTATTATCTAAATCATCTTTTATTTTGACACGTACCGGTAATAGGGTCATCAATGCGGGCAGTAAAGTGACCGATAACATAAACGCGATAATAACCCCGAGGGCAACGATATTACCCAAATCCCTAAACGGTGGCGCATCACTGAAATTCAGACTCAGAAAGCCGATTGCTGTAGTGACACTGGTTAACATCATCGGCTGGAAATTAATCCGCAGGCTTTCGCACATGGCCTGTTTTTTCTCATGTCCCAGACGCATATTATGCAAAAAGGTGATCAATAAATGTACACAGTCGGCAACCCCCATGGTTAATATAATGGTCGGAGCCATCGCTGAGGTAGGCGTTAATTTAATTCCTGCATAAATGCCTAACCCAAGAGCAGTAATAATAGAAAAAACAATCAGCGCAATCACGCTAAATGTTGCGGTAAAAGAGCGCAAACAAAAGATTAACACCAGAATCACGATGCCATACATAATGGGAATTAGTCGGGTATTATCTTTCAGCGCCGCTTCACCAAAGGCATTATTCATCATCACCATACCGCTTAAGTGCAGCGTCAAATCAGGATATTTCAGCTTAAACTTAGCAGCCATTTCGCGTGTGACAGTCCCTATTTCCATCGCTTCCATTGGGTTAGTACCCGGAAGTTGCATAGTGACATTTACGCCAGAGACATGTCCGGTTTTAGACACTAGCCGATCTTTTAGCAATGGTTCATTTAAGGCAACCTGCTTTACATATTGCAGCTGCGCATCGCTCATTTGCAAAGGCTGAACAATTAAATCAGCAACAATCAGGTCATCTTCTTCTGCAATCGTATGCTGGAAATTAGTAATCGAATCAACGCGACTGGAATAAGGTAATTGCCACCCTTGCTCTGTTAGCTCTACGATAGCCTGCAGGTTTTCCCTGGTAAATACATCACCATTTTTTGGCTCTACCAGTATCATGACATTATCGCTTTTGCTATAGGTATTCTGTAGCGCATCAAAAGCTAATAACTGCGGATTGTCTTCGCCGAAAAACACCCGGTAATTATTGGTGAATTCTAGTTTTTTCAGGCCTGTGCCACTCAGCCCAATAAATAATAGGCTCAACAGCAGAACCCACCAAGGGTGATTTACAGCGAATCTGCCTAGCCCATTAGAAAATGCATTTTTTTTCATCATTTACTGCCTTTAGATTTAATTCCGTTCATTAATAAATTCAACACCTGACAGGCAATAAAATCTACCTGTTCATGCTCTTTTTTCCAGCCTGGTAAATGCCTGCTTAAAGGCTGCATTTGAATAATATCGCACACTAGAGAAATTACACTTAATGCACTAAAATGGGCCTGTTGCTGCGAGCCACTTTTCTGCTCGATGACTGCCATTAACTGCTTAAACTGCTCCTGAAAAACCTGCTTAGCTAGGAGCTGCATACGCCCATCGTCGGCATCCAGCAATTCCCTCTGCATAAACCGCCTGAAATCAACATCTGTGGTTAATACTTCAGCCAGGCATCGAACAAACCGACTAAGCTTTTCATCCGCCTCAAGATCCGCCTGCCAGACTTGATCGAATGCCTGTTGCTGTTTAGCAAAAGCAAAATGCATCGCCTGCAGGTACAAAGCCTGCTTATTGGGGAAATGATGATAGACAGCGGCTGTGCTCATATTTGCTGATTTGGCGAGCTTGCGCATAGAAACACCATCAAAGCCTTGCCTGGAAAATAGCGTCACCGCCGTTTTTAATATATTTTCTTTAGAGCCCATCATTTATACCTAACGTTCGTTTGGGTAGATAATATAGTATTTTTAAAAACTCAACAACTTAAATTATTCAAGCATAAACGTAACCAGGGGTTTGATGCTAAAATGCATATTTTGATTATTTAATAAAAAACGTGCCCAAAACTCTTCCCCGCATCGCCTTAACATCCGGTGAACCCTCGGGCATAGGCCCTGATCTTTGTATACAATTAGCACAATATGAACTGGCCTGTGAACTGATCGTTATTGCAGACCCCGAGCTACTGCAAGATCGTGCAAAGCGACTTAACTTACCTCTGAGCATTAACTTCTTTGATACACAGCAGGAAATTAAACAGCATGTTTCAGGCGCATTAACAGTGCTACCCTGCAACCTAAAGCAAGCTGCAGACTGTGGTGTATTAAATGCCGGTAATAGCAATTACGTATTACAAACGATCGAGATTGCCACCAAAGGTTGCATGAGTGGATTGTTTGCCGCCATGATCACAGCGCCGGTACATAAAGGAGTGATTAATGATGCAGGCATCGAATTTAGCGGACACACTGAATTTATTGCGGCAATTACCGGTGGCCACCCTGTGATGATGCTGGCAACAGAGGGCTTACGCGTTGCTCTGGCAACCACCCACCTGCCCCTAGCCGATGTAAGCAAAGCTATAACTCAAGCAACATTAGTGACGGTCATACACTTATTAAATACTAATTTACATCATTGGTTTGGCATAAAAAAGCCGCATATTTTAGTCTGTGGGCTAAATCCTCATGCCGGTGAAGGCGGTCACATGGGGCGTGAAGAAATAGAAGTAATCGGGCCTGCGCTAGAAAAATGTCGCCAGGCAGGTATTAGTTTGCAAGGGCCATTACCTGCAGATACCTTATTCACTGCTAAGTATCTTGATAAAGCCGATGCCGTACTGGCCATGTACCATGATCAGGGTTTGCCAGTATTGAAATACAAGGGCTTTGGTAAAGCGGTTAATATTACCTTAGGCTTACCCATTATCCGCACCTCGGTTGATCATGGCACGGCTCTGGATCTGGCTGGCACAGGTAAAGCCGATGTAGGTAGTCTGGTATACGCATTACAAACCGCAATACAAATGTCTGATAGTTCTAATACCGCGCACTCAGTAAGTTAATTTTTTTCACAAGGAAAAGCGTTAATAAATCACCATAGAGTGTAGTATTTTTTTCACAAGGAAAAGCGTTAATAAATCACCATAGAGATCATCAGTGTTCCCATTGAAAGAAGAAGTACCTAAACAAAGCAGCCTATAACCTACCTGAAGGTAGCACCACTCGAATATTTACATCTTTTTGATTTTAATCACTTATAACAGAAAATAGACACTCTGTAGGCACCGTAAAAAAACAACAAATAATTTCAAATAAAGCTTGCAATTGCCGAAAAAATTTTTCTAAAAATTTCCGTTTTAATCACCTCATAAACGGATATCACCCATGCTTAAAGACCTACCACTCTCTGAACATATTCACCAACACTGCAATGAAAGTATGGAACGTTCCCTGTTAGCAGAGCGTCATCCTTTGTGGGCTCGTTCATGCCCAGAGTTGAAGGATATCGACTTTATTCGCCTTGGGTTATTACGCTGTATCAGTGTAGTCGATAGTGGTCGCCATTTCCTCCAAACCAATGAACAGATTTATGGCCAGCTGCTTCCCCACTCAACGTATTTTAAATCACTGAAGTCGCATAGACGAACAAGTATGCTTGAGGCATTTGAACAGCAGAGCTATCATCTTCACGCTGAAACACTGCTGTCGCAAGGCATTGATTATCTTAAAGCATTCCCGGAACTTGACGAATACACCATAGAAGCAGCGGATGGACATTTTATTGATCATGCCTGCCATACTGAAAAAAACAGCAAGGGGAAAGTTTATGCGGCTGGGGGGATTTACGCGTTGAATCTCAGAAGTGGGTTGCTCAGATTTCTTTGTCTGGTGACAAACGGAACTCAGAGGCATCAAGAAATACCTGTGTTACGAGATCATATTGAAAAGCAAAACAAGGGAAATAACAGCTCTCAGAAACATCTCTATGTCTACGATAAAGCCGTCACCGACTTTGTCTGGTGGGATCGGCAGAAACGACATGCTAATTACATGATTTCAATGCTAAAAGAAAATTCAATTGCGACTCTGGTTGAGTCTATCCCTTTTGACTCCCGCCATGAGATCAATACAGGGGTTGAAGCATACAGTGTGTACGAAAACAAGGGCATCAAATTTAACGTGGTGGATTACCGTGATCCAGAAACCGGAAAACTTCACCGGTTTGTGACAACCTTGCCAATGACTATTAACCCTGGAACCATTGCCATGCTGTATTTCAAGCGATGGACGATTGAAAAGACATTCAATAACACTAAAAGTAATTTCAAGGAAACTAAAGCTTGGTCTTCCAATACCCGCTCACTTGAAAATCAAATGCGCCTGACTGCAATGAGCTATAATTTAATGCGCGTGTTTGAAGAGAGTTCAAAAACACAACAGCCAGAATTGATTCATCCATCGGATAAAAAATATAGCGAGGCTCTGGAGATAAGGCAGCAACAGGCTCAAAAACGAGATCGTTTTGTGAATCCATTATTTTTCCAGGCAAGAATATCTCGTATCAGCTCGTATACCATTCGGGCAGTTCAAAACGCAATAATAACAGGAATGTCTTTACAGTGCTTTATGAGCTCTCTTGTGGCGAGGTTAGTCTCACGGCATCAATTGATAGGGGAACACTGATGATAGAGATATATTTAGGTACAAAATGCACCTTTCGCGAATGATGCGTTTCGTACCTCAACGCATCCTATGGTTTTTTTGAATAAACCAACAATACACTATGGCACATAAAGCACGTAAACGGTTTGGTCAGAATTTTTTGCATGACCAGCATATTATTGACAATATCCTAGGGTCACTTAATTACCAGCAAGACCAGCACTGGGTTGAAATTGGGCCAGGGCAAGGTGCCCTAACCGAGCCTTTATTAAAGAGTGGCGTACAGTTAGATGTCGTTGAGCTGGATCGAGACCTGGTGAAATTTCTTGGATTCAAATTTGAACAATATGACCAGCTCACCATCCACAGCTCAGATGCCTTAAGGTTTGATTTTTCTGCTTTGGCTAAAACCGGTGAAAAGCTACATATATTAGGCAACCTGCCCTACAATATTTCTACACCGCTAATGTTTCATTTACTGGAAAACACGCCCAGTATAGCCGACATGACTTTTATGCTACAAAAAGAAGTGGTGGATAGAATTTGTGCTGACCCTGGCAGTAAAAAGTACGGCCGCCTCAGCATTATGATGCAGTACTACTGTGCAACAGAACACTTATTTGACGTGCCACCTGAAAGTTTTAACCCTGCGCCTAAAGTTATGTCGTCTATCGTCCGTCTGGAACCACACGCACAAGCTCCAGTGAATGTGGATTCGGTTAAAATGTTAAATACCGTAGTCACCACCGCCTTTTCACAACGGCGTAAAACCTTACGCAATTCACTGAAAAAATTGATTACTGAAGTGGATATTATTGCCTTAGACATCAATCCTACGCTTAGGGCTGAAACCATCTCATTAGCAGACTTTGCTAAATTGAGTCAGTATATAAACCAAAATCCGCTAGAAGAATAAACCTGTAGAGCGGACTTCAGTCCGCAACTCAGCCAATATTCATGTACATTTGCGGATTGAAGTCCGCTCTACAGATAAACAACTCTTATGCTACGTTTTTCAGCCAATTTAAGTTTATTATTTACTGAGCTTCCTTTACAACAACGCTTTAAAGCCGCAAAAGAACAAGGCTTTAGCGCAGTGGATATTCAATTTCCCTATGAATTAAGTGCAGAGACAATACGCCAGGAATTAGACGCGCTACAATTAAAGCTAGTATTGTTTAATGTTACCGCCGATGACTTATTACAAGGTGGCGAGGGTCTGGCCGCAGTACCCGAAAAGCAACAGCAATTTAAACAAGCGATAGCCGAAACATGTTCCTATGCCAGAATTCTCAGACCCAATGCCATTAACATACTGCCCGGCCGTTGTTTCGATAAATCCAGACTTTCCAGCTACCAGCAGACTTTTAATAAAAACCTGCGTCATGCCATTCAGGCGTGCCATGCTACCTCACGAAATTCCGGGACTCCTGTCGCCATAATTCGTTCACCTACGCAGCGGATGGGAGATGCCCTGAACGCCCTGCGTCCGCAACGACTACGCACAAAAGCCGCTTCGTCATTACTACCTCACTGGCTGGACGGCTATTCGGAATGCAATTCTTGCTCCTCTCGCGTGCTGCTAGCACACGTCGAATCAGCGAATTGCCCTGTCGCCTATCAGGGACTAAAAATCACCACTTCGCTAAGCTCCGTTTCCATGATTTTCAGCGGCTGTTATAAGTGATTAAAATCAAAAAGATGGAAATATTCGAGTGGTGCTACCTTCAGGTAGGTTATAGGCTGCTTTGTTTAGGTACTTCTTCTTTCAATGGGAACACTGATGAAAACAATAGCTATTTTTTATTTCAACCAAACTAAAAACCCTTCTGCCAACACCTCACCCTCTTCATTCTCTAGCTCATCATCAGTGTTCCCCTATCAATTGATGCCGTGAAACTAACATCGCCACAAGAGAGCTCATAAAGCACTGTAAAGACATTCCTGTTATTATTGCGTTTTGAACTGCCCGAATGGTATACGAGCTGATACGAGATATTCTTGCCTGGAAAAATAATGGATTCACAAAACGATCTCGTTTTTGAGCCTGTTGCTGCCTTATCTCCAGAGCCTCGCTATATTTTTCATCCGATGGATGAATCAATTCTGGCTGTTGTGTTTTTGAAATCTCTTCAAACACGCGCATTAAATTATAGCTCATTGCAGTCAGGCGCATTTGATTTTCAAGTGAGCGGATATTGGAAGACCAAGCTTTAGTTTCCTTGAAATTACTTTTAGTGTTATTGAATGTCTTTTCAATCGTCCATCGTTTGAAATATAGCATGGCAATGGCTCCAGGGTTAATAGTCATTGGCAAGGTTGTCACAAACCGGTGAAGTTTTCCGGTTTCTGGATCACGGTAATCCACAACGTTAAATTTGATGCCCTTGTTTTCGTACACACTGTATGCTTCAACCCCTGTATTGATCTCATGCTGGGAGTCAAAAGGGATAGACTCAACCAGAGTCGCAATTGAACTTTCTTTTACTCGATGTTCAAGTTTTTCCATCCCATTGCCATCAAACTCTTACCTTCACCCAGCAGAACAATACTTTAATGATGCTGTTGGCCCTAAGCGCCCTAAATCTCTGCCAATCATATGTTTTCCTGATGGCATCAGTTGAAACACATCCTTTATTAATTCACCTAACTCTTTCAGCTTATCACCAGGATCTGGAAACTCTAGCAATGACGTGATGAACTCAAGCAGTACATCCATTTGAGACTTGCGCTGTAAGCTTCCTACGGTATACGCAGGTAGTTTGCTTTCAATGCGGGCTATTTGCTCTAGGTGAAGGAGAAGGCAATGGTCAAACAAAAGACTCAGAATCAGGCCACGGCTTGATCCCTCTTCATCTAATTGTTTGGCCTCACGCCCCCCATCCTTCATAAAGCTTCCAGTCCTCAAAGAAAACCTCAATCAGCCATCTCAACGTATAGGCTTGAATAATATCTTGTGTGCGCCAAGTCAGGTCTGTCGCCACTAAATAGCGATAGTCGTTTTCACCGTCATATTTTAAGGCAATGACAAAGCGTTTTTTACTGTGAGAACTCACCTTTAATCGTGCACTGCTGACAGTCACTTTAATCTCTTTGCCGCCACGTACACGTATTATCTGATGAATGCCTTTGTTAATCGAATTAAAGTGGCTCTCGACTGACCTTATTCTACCTCTATATTCAATATTTTGGTTTTTACGTAATTGGCTAATCACCTGCGAGCCTCCAGATCCTTTAGCGGCTTCGTCCATAAAGGCTTTTTCACCATACAGCGCATCAGCCAGTACGCCTTTAATTTTAATCAGGCTATGCGCAACTTTAAACTCTTTTAATAAGCCTAATGCAATCTCTGTTTTGGTCGGGTAGGCACTGTCACGTTCAGGCTTAATAGGCCGATCTTTTTTTGCTATACCGCTCTTTTTCAACCGTTTATCTTCTTTATCCCACTGCTTTAAGGCTGGATCCGGCATATAAAAGAAAAAACCGACAGGCACTGTAATGGATGAGGTAACTAGCAGCAATAATACTATCGTTTGTCCATTAACATACCCGCCGGAGCCTTTGTGTTTCTGCTTGTAAACCTTATAAATACGTTTTGTAGACTTAGATCGTGCTCGGTCTGATTCATCAAAGACCAACACACCTTCAGTAATGCCATAACGTTTTAAAATTAAGACCACACTCACCCGTAGCAACCAGTCCCAGGGTATACTTGCTTTACGAAACACCCAGGATAATGCGGCTACTTTGCAATCTCCAAGGCTTGCTCGCTCAAACTTAGCCCAGCAAACAGAGTTCATTAGCAGTATGCCCGTTAAACAAGCGCCCAACCAAGCGGCTTGAATCCGTGTCAAAGCGGCTCCGGGTTTTAGCTGATTGAGCGCATCATTCAAATCGTCAATATAGCTTTGGATAAAGGTGGCTGGGCATTCATTAACATGGGCTTACACCGATAAAATTACAACAACCTCAGAATACCTGATTTTACCTTCTCAATATCAAAAACTTGAACATCGAGTTATAGCAAACCCCTACTTAATTCCCCTTAGGCAATAGCATTTGAAACGAATGAAAAGACTATTTTTTTCATATAGTTGTAGCATAGTCTCAATTTTACCATAAATAATTATTGGGAAACTTCAGTTAGATAAAACAGCAATAGAAAACCTTGAACTACTTAGCATTTTTTATGTTGGCATGAAATATAATCAAAACACTGTACTTATCCTTGAATAAATTGCTGGGCAAGCCATATAGTTTCGGCTAAGCATAAAGTTATTACTTAGAGTATAATGATTTCATTATTTACACTTTATCTAACAACAAAATGCCTGAAATTACTATTTATACCAGCACCTTATGCCCCTACTGCACTATGGCAAAACGTCTATTAACTGCAAAGGGGGCAAGCTACAAAGAACTCAATGTCGATTCTACGCATGGCTTACGCGAAGAAATGATGCAAAGAACCAAGCGTAGAACTGTGCCGCAAATCTATATAGGCAAACAGCATATAGGCGGCTTCGATGATTTACGCGCACTAGATTTAAAAAAAGGCCTGGATCCCTTGCTTACCAGATGCTAGTTTTTCAATAGCTTGTCTATAGCACGAGTAAAATAAAAGCAGTACGGTGATCTAGAGTCTAAAACTCGATGTTCAAGTTTTTCCATCCCATTGCCATCAAACTCTTACCTTCACCCAGCAGAACAATACTTTAATGATGCTGTTGGCCCTAAGCGCCCTAAATCTCTGCCAATCATATGTTTTCCTGATGGCATCAGTTGAAACACATCCTTTATTAATTCACCTAACTCTTTCAGCTTATCACCAGGATCTGGAAACTCTAGCAATGACGTGATGAACTCAAGCAGTACATCCATTTGAGACTTGCGCTGTAAGCTTCCTACGGTATACGCAGGTAGTTTGCTTTCAATGCGGGCTATTTGCTCTGTGTGAAGGAGAAGGCAATGGTCAAACAAAAGACTCAGAATCAGGCCACGGCTTGATCCCTCTTCATCTAATTGTTTGGCCTCACGCCCCCATCCTTCATAAAGCTTCCAGTCCTCAAAGAAAACCTCAATCAGCCATCTCAACGTATAGGCTTGAATAATATCTTGTGTGCGCCAAGTCAGGTCTGTCGCCACTAAATAGCGATAGTCGTTTTCACCGTCATATTTTAAGGCTCAGGGAGTCGCTATTTTTGCGAAAGCTTGTTTTGGGCATCCCAGCCCAAGCAAGCAGCAAAAACTTAACGCGACCACTTATGCCTCCGGCGGCCCCGATTCGTCCTCGTCACCTCGTCCCGACCCAACAAGGGGTCGGAACATAGGCTCCAAATGACTTGACGCCGTGTCGGATGGCCTTTTATTTTGTCTCCACCTTCGCTAACGCTCAGACTCCGACAAAACAACGGCCCTACGGCTATCGCGGACTAAAAATCTTCACTTCGCTTAGGCTACGTTTCCCTGATTTTCAGCGAATGACAAAGCGTTTTTTACTGTGAGAACTCACCTTCAATCGTGCACTGCTGACAGTCACTTTAATCTCTTTGCCGCCACGTACACGTATTATCTGATCAATGCCTTTGTTAATCGAATTAAAGTAGCTCTCGACTGACCTTATTCTACCTCTATATTCAATTTTTTGGTTTTTACGTAATTGGCTAATCACCTGCGAGCCTCCAGATTCTTTAGCGGCTTCGTCCATAAAGGCTTTTTCACCATACAGCGCATCAGCCAGTACGCCTTTAATTTTAATCAGGCTATGCGCAACTTTAAACTCTTTTAATAAGCCTAATGCAATCTCTGTTTTGGTCGGGTAGGCACTGTCACGTTCAGGCTTAATAGGCCGATCTTTTTTTGCTATACCGCTCTTTTTCAACCGCTGTCAGCCCCGGACGGGCTGATAGTCTCCAGAAGGCGCAGGGAAATTTGCCAATCCGAAGTGCGCGATAGCGCGCGAGGGAGGCTAAAATTTTATCCCGAATAGCCGTAGAGCCATTTGTGGTAGCCATGACTGATCTGCTTTGTGCTCAGTCTGTGGCGGACGCAGGGCGGCTGGAGCATCTCCTATCGCTGCGTAGGTGAACGAATTACGGCGACAGGAGTCCCGGAATTTCGTGAGGTAGCATGGCGCGCCTGCGTTTATCTTCTTTATCCCACTGCTTTAAGGCTGGATCCGGCATATAAAAGAAAAAACCGACAGGCACTGTAATGGATGAGGTAACTAGCAGCAATAATACTATCGTTTGTCCATTAACATACCCGCCGGAGCCTTTGTGTTTCTGCTTGTAAACCTTATAAATACGTTTTGTAGACTTAGATCGTGCTCGGTCTGATTCATCAAAGGCCAACACACCTTCAGTAATCCCATAACGTTTTAAAATTAAGACCACACTCACCCGTAGCAACCAGTCCCAGGGTATACTTGCTTTACGAAACACCTAGGATAATGCGGCTACTTTGCAATCTCCAAGGCTTGCTCGCTCAAACTTAGCCCAGCAAACAAAGTTCATTAGCAGTATGCCCGTTAAACAAGTGCCCAACCAAGCGGCTTGAATCCGTGTCAAAGCGGCTCCGGGTTTTAGCTGATTGAGCGCATCATTTAAATCGTCAATATAGCTTTGGATAAAGGTGGCTGGGGCATTCATTAACATGGGCTTACACCGATAAAATTACAACAACCTCAGAATACCTGATTTTACCTTCTCAATATCAAAAACTTGAACATCGAGTAAAAGGACACATTATGCAAAAAACGCTGTTACTTACGCTGAAAATCAGGGAAACGTAGCCTAAGCGAAGTGATGATTTTTAGTCCGCGATAGCCGTAGGGCCGTTGTTTTGTCGGAGTCTGAGCGTTAGCGAAGGTGGAGACAAAATAAAAGGCCATCCGACACGGCGTCAAGTCATTTGGAGCCTATGTTCCGACCCCTTGTTGGGTCGGGACGAGGTGACGAGGCCGAATCGGGGCCGCCGGAAGCATAAGTGGTCGCGTTAAGTTTTTGCTGCTTGCTTGGGCTGGGATGCCCAAAACAAGCTTTCGCAAAAATAGCGACTCCCCGATTGCTTTCCTATTCACTACTGTAAATATACAGGCGCAACCTGCCTCACCTGTATTGCAGCTAAATACGGATGGACTGCACGTGCAACTGCACTGGTCAGAAGTTGATAATGCTGCAGGTTATCGTTTGTCTTACGCCCCATACCCCTATCTGGGTTTAGCAACAATCAACAGTCTAGATATGGGTACTGAAACTGACTTTGCCATAGATTTATGGCAAGGGGCGGCTTTCTATGTTGCATTACAAGCCTATGATGCACAAAACCAGAACAGCGACTATTCCAATATCGGCTTTTTGCAAATTCAGGAGCGGGATGCCAACTACCGGCTATACTGGCGCAAAGTCAGCAAGGAAGTCAGTGAGCATAGGTTTACCAGCAATGATTTTTTATATAATTTAAAGCCTAATGTTAGCGACTGCTTTGCCGGTCTCCTTAATGAACAAGCGCAATTCAGACAACTAGATGCGTTTAATCAGACGCGTAAATTACATCAGTTATCGGAGCTTATTTACGCCAGCGATGCTGACCATGAAGTTCAACAGGCATCACTTATTCAACGTGCCAATAACTTTTTAAGCCACACCCCGTCAACGGATGTGGCTTGTTACAGTCAGGCGCGCCATGCTACCTCACGAAATTCCGGGACTCCTGTCGCCATAATTCGTTCACCTACGCAGCGGATGGGAGATGCCCTGAACGCCCTGCGTCCGCAACGACTACGCACAAAAGCCGCTTCGTCATTACTACCTCCGACATCAGTGTTCCCCTATCAATTGATGCCGTGAGACTAACCTCGCCACAAGAGAGCTCATAAAGCACTGTAAAGACATTCCTGTTATTATTGCGTTTTGAACTGCCCGAATGGTATACGAGCTGATACGAGATATTCTTGCCTGGAAAAATAATGGATTCACAAAACGATCTCGTTTTTGAGCCTGTTGCTGCCTTATCTCCAGAGCCTCGCTATATTTTTTATCCGATGGATGAATCAATTCTGGCTGTTGTGTTTTTGAAATCTCTTCAAACACGCGCATTAAATTATAGCTCATTGCAGTCAGGCGCATTTGATTTTCAAGTGAGCGGGTATTGGAAGACCAAGCTTTAGTTTCCTTGAAATTACTTTTAGTGTTATTGAATGTCTTTTCAATCGTCCATCGCTTGAAATACAGCATGGCAATGGTTCCAGGGTTAATAGTCATTGGCAAGGTTGTCACAAACCGGTGAAGTTTTCCGGTTTCTGGATCACGGTAATCCACCACGTTAAATTTGATGCCCTTGTTTTCGTACACACTGTATGCTTCAACCCCTGTATTGATCTCATGGCGGGAGTCAAAAGGGATAGACTCAACCAGAGTCGCAATTGAATTTTCTTTTAGCATTGAAATCATGTAATTAGCATGTCGTTTCTGCCGATCCCACCAGACAAAGTCGGTGACGGCTTTATCGTAGACATAGAGATGTTTCTGAGAGCTGTTATTTCCCTTGTTTTGCTTTTCAATATGATCTCGTAACACAGGTATTTCTTGATGCCTCTGAGTTCCGTTTGTCACCAGACAAAGAAATCTGAGCAACCCACTTCTGAGATTCAACGCGTAAATCCCCCCAGCCGCATAAACTTTCCCCTTGCTGTTTTTTTCAGTATGGCAGGCATGATCAATAAAATGTCCATCCGCTGCTTCTATGGTGTATTCGTCAAGTTCCGGGAATGCTTTAAGATAATCAATGCCTTGCGACAGCAGTGTTTCAGCGTGAAGATGATAGCTCTGCTGTTCAAATGCCTCAAGCATACTTGTTCGTCTATGCGACTTCAGTGATTTAAAATACGTTGAGTGGGGAAGCAGCTGGCCATAAATCTGTTCATTGGTTTGGAGGAAATGGCGACCACTATCGACTACACTGATACAGCGTAATAACCCAAGGCGAATAAAGTCGATATCCTTCAACTCTGGGCATGAACGAGCCCACAAAGGATGACGCTCTGCTAACAGGGAACGTTCCATACTTTCATTGCAGTGTTGGTGAATATGTTCAGAGAGTGGTAGGTCTTTAAGCATGGGTGATATCCGTTTATGAGGTGATTAAAACGGAAATTTTTAGAAAAATTCTTTCGGCAATTGCAAGCTTTATTTGAAATTATTTGTTGTTTTTTTACGGTGCCTACAGAGTGTCTATTTGCTGTTATAAGTGATTAAAATCAAAAAGATGGAAATATTCGAGTGGTGCTACCTTCAGGTAGGTTATAGGCTGCTTTGTTTAGGTACTTCTTCTTTCAATGGGAACACTGATGACCTCCGATGAAAATCAGGGAAACGGAGCCTAAGCGAAGTGATGATTTTTAGTCCGCGATAGCCGTAGGGCCGTTATTTTGTCGGAGTCTGAGCGTTAGCGAAGGTGGAGACAAAATAAAAGGCCATCCGACACGGCGTCAAGTCATTTGGAGCCTATGTTCCGACCCCTTGTTGGGTCGGGACGAGGTGACGAGGACGAATCGGGGCCGCCGGAGGCATAAGTGGTCGCGTTAAGTTTTTGCTGCCGCTGTCAGCCCCGGACGGGCTGATAGTCTCCAGAAGGCGCAGGGAAATTTGCCAATCCGAAGTGCGCGATAGCGCGCGAGGGAGGCTAAAATTTTATCCCGAATAGCCGTAGAGCCATTTGTGGTAGCCATGACTGAGCTGCTTTGTGCTCAGTCTGTGGCGGACGCAGGGCGGCTGGAGCATCTCCTATTCGCTGCGTAGGTGAACGAATTACGGCGACAGGAGTCCCGGAATTTCGTGAGGTAGCATGGCGCGCCTGTTGCTTGGGCTGGGATGCCAAAAACAAGCTTTCGCAAAAATAGCGACTCCCCAAACTGGCTGGACGGCTATTCGGAATGCAATTCTTGCTCCTCTCGCGTGCTGCTAGCACACGTCGAATCAGCGAATTGCCCTGTCGCCTATCAGGGACTAAAAATCACCACTTCGCTAACCTATCTTCGTGACATATACAGTCAATTTCCCATTATTTCAATGAGTTAGATTTTTCAATCGGCCCCAGTTGGCACTACAGGTTTCATATCAACGATCGTTTTAACTTTTCCAATCGGGTCGGGGTTAATATTCAACGCAGTGTATATTTGTTTTTGTCTGGTTTCTGCTTTGCTTGTGGTTCGCAGGTGAATGATTGTATCGTTATCCGTGGGTAAAGTAATGGTCATGCGTTGCTGGGTCGACATCCTGTTGCGAATGCTTTCCCAGCTTAGATGGATGTCCTGCAATCTAAGTTGATAACGCAGTACATGTACCAGGTGGTAAGCTAATAATGTGATGAATAGGTGTCCGGTAACCCGCTCTTCTTTTTTGTGATAGACAGGGCGCAAGCCTAGCTCGGTTTTCAGGCTTCTAAAGGTCGCTTCAATCTCAGTCAGCATGGTATAGGTTAGCCATAACTGTTCTTCCGACCAGTCAGGGATATTCGTTCTTAGGCAGTAAACACCACAGTGCTTATCTTTTTGGTCACTTTCAGGTTTACGTTGCCATTCTATACCGATGGCTTTGTTTTTTTTGTCATCCGCGATAACGTTAATGGTGTAATCTGCAGCAACACGGCTATGTTTTTCACGTAGTCGTCCGATACGTTCCAGTATTTTGTCGTATTTTTTAAGGGTGCCTTTTTTGCTCAGACCTGTGTGCAGTTTTTCCAGGGCCTCTTCCAGACGAGCATGGAAGCGATTACGGATACCTTGTTCTTTTTTTGCTTTTTGTTCTGAATGACAATAGAGTCGGGTTTCCCCGGTTTCTTGATCAACTTCACGATAAACAACAACATTGCTGTCCCGGGTATCCCTGACCGCTACCGGAGTTTTCTGATCTCTTGGGTTTTTTACATGTTGTTCTCGACTGACAACGAGATAATGATAATCTTGTTCGATTAACCAGGCAATATTGTCAGCGCTGGCAATGCCGGCATCCATGATAACCACCGGCTTTATTTGATGAAAGGGATCCTTGTCTCGCAGTTCGTCAAGCATCAGTTTCAAGGTCGCGGGCTCACTGGCGTTGCCGGGAAAAACCTGACTACTCAATGGAAAGCCGTCACCATCCAGAACCAGCCCCAGAGTAACCAACGGGCAATCAGTGCGTTTCTCTTTAGAGCGACCGAATTTCGCTTTCGGGTTTCGGGCGCACTGGCCTTCAAAATAAGTATTGGTCAGATCGTACAATACAATCTTGCGGTTTAAATTGAACAACGTCTGCTCTCGGTCAGCCAGAAAATATTCAAGAGTTGCCTGATGTTTGAGTAGCTTGTCACTGACTGTATATAATCGCGTCAGGCTGGTGTTACCGTAGTCATGACCCAGTAATTCGCCCAGGCCTGTTCGATTTTGCAACCAGTCATGTGTTTGCAGTTCACTGCCGGGTGAAACCATACGTCCTATGATAGTGCCCAGGGCCGTCGCCGTATCTACTTTATTAAAGCCCAGCGCCATGAGTTTTTCGTCTAGCTGTAACTGCTGTGCGGCATGCAGTGCCAGGGTTTCAACACCAATACTACGGGCATTAATGGCTTCGACATGATTAATATCGACATGATGAAAATCTCGCGTTGTTGTTTTTGAATCTAGCGGTTGTGACAGTTTTGCAGTCATCAGTGAGCTATAGCGCTGGGCTGTTGCTTCCAGAAGTTGATTTAAATCATCGGCTAAATTGAATAGCTCTTCCTGATGTGGTTCCAAACCTTGCTGTAATTGTTCGATTCTGGCCGTCAGCAAGGGCCAGTACTTTTTATCAATCGTAAAGTCCGCACCTATATTGAGCAATGTACGTTGCTTGACTTGTTTTCCTATACGCACAGATTCTACAATGCGGTAAGTGAAATAAGCTGAGCCGTCTTTTCGGGGAGTCGCTATTTTTGCGAAAGCTTGTTTTGGGCATCCCAGCCCAAGCAAGCAGCAAAAACTTAACGCGACCACTTATGCCTCCGGCGGCCCCGATTCGTCCTCGTCACCTCGTCCCGACCCAACAAGGGGTCGGAACATAGGCTCCAAATGACTTGACGCCGTGTCGGATGGCCTTTTATTTTGTCTCCACCTTCGCTAACGCTCAGACTCCGACAAAACAACGGCCCTACGGCTATCGCGGACTAAAAATCTTCACTTCGCTAAAGCTCCGTTTCCAGGATTTTCAGCGAAGGCTTTTTGTTTTGGTTCTTCGAATATACATACCACTAGCATCGGTGAAAAATCAGGGAAAATCAAAGGTCAGAGCAAGTTAAGATGGCACTACAGAGACCCTCAAAAAAAACACCATTGATTCTAAAGGGATTTTTACGATGAATTTTTAATGCGAATTATAAATCAATGACTTGAAGAGATAAAAGTGACGAAGATAGGTTAAAGACCTACCACTCTCTGAACATATTCACCAACACTGCAATGAAAGTATGGAACGTGCCCTGTTAGCAGAGCGTCATCCTTTGTGGTCTCGTTCATGCCCAGAGTTGAAGGATATCGACTTTATTCGCCTTGGGTTATTACGCTGTATCAGTGTAGTCGATAGTGGTCGCCATTTCCTCCAAACCAATGAACAGATTTATGGCCAGCTGCTTCCCCACTCAACGTATTTTAAATCACTGAAGTCGCATAGACGAACAAGTATGCTTGAGGCATTTGAACAGCAGAGCTACCATCTTCACTCTGAAACACTGCTATCGCAAGACATTGATTATCTTAAAGCATTACCGGAACTTGACGAATACACCATAGAAGCAGCGGATGGACATTTTATTGATCATGCCTGCCATACTGAAAAAAACAGTAAGGGGAAAGTTTATGCGGCCGGGGGGATTTACGCGTTGAATCTCAGAAGTGGGTTGCTCAGATTTCTTTGTCTGGTGACAAACGGAACTCAGAGACATCAAGAAATACCTGTGTTCGGGGAGTCGCTATTTTTGCGAAAGCTTGTTTTGGGCATCCCAGCCCAAGCAAGCAGCAAAAACTTAACGCGACCACTTATGCCTCCGGCGGCCCCGATTCGTCCTCGTCACCTCGTCCCGACCCAACAAGGGGTCGGAACATAGGCTCCAAATGACTTGACGCCGTGTCGGATGGCCTTTTATTTTGTCTCCACCTTCGCTAACGCTCAGACTCCGACAAAACAACGGCCCTACGGCTATCGCGGACTAAAAATCTTCACTTCGCTAAAGCTCCGTTTCCAGGATTTTCAGCGTACGAGATCATATTGAAAAGCAAAACAAGGGAAATAACAGCTCTCAGAAACATCTCTATGTCTACGATAAAGCCGTCACCGACTTTGTCTGGTGGGATCGGCAGAAACGACATGCTAATTACATGATTTCAATGCTAAAAGAAAATTCAATTGCGACTCTGGTTGAGTCTATCCCTTTTGACTCCCAGCATGAGATCAATACAGGAGTTGAAGCATACAGTGTGTACGAAAACAAGGGCATCAAATTTAACGTTGTGGATTACCGTGATCCAGAAACCGGAAAACTTCACCGGTTTGTGACAACCTTGCCAATGACTATTAACCCTGGAACCATTGCCATGCTGTATTTCAAGCGATGGACGATTGAAAAGACATTCAATAACACTAAAAGTAATTTCAAGGAAACTAAAGCTTGGTCTTCCAATACCCGCTCACTTGAAAATCAAATGCGCCTGACTGCAATGAGCTATAATTTAATGCGCGTGTTTGAAGAGATTTCAAAAACACAACAGCCAGAATTGATTCATCCATCGGATAAAAAATATAGCGAGGCTCTGGAGATAAGGCAGCAACAGGCTCAAAAACGAGATCGTTTTGTGAATCCATTATTTTTCCAGGCAAGAATATCTCGTATCAGCTCGTATACCATTCGGGCAGTTCAAAACGCAATAATAACAGGAATGTCTTTACAGTGCTTTATGAGCTCTCTTGTGGCGAGGTTAGTTTCACGGCCTCAATTGATAGGGGAACCAGGCGCGCCATGCTACCTCACGAAATTCTGGGACTCCTGTCGCCATAATTCGTTCACCTACGCAGCGGATGGGAGATGCCCTGAACGCCCTGCGTCCGCAACGACTACGCACAAAAGCCGCTTCGTCATTACTACCTCACTGGCTGGACGGCTATTCGGAATGCAATTCTTGCTCCTCTCGCGTGCTGCTAGCACACGTCGAATCAGCGAATTGCCCTGTCGCCTATCAGGGACTAAAAATCACCACTTCGCTAAGCTCCGTTTCCATGATTTTCAGCGACTGATGTGTTATCTACAACATTAGGGAGACTTATGAATAATTTTATCAATATACCCAAAGAAAAAGACACATACATTATCGACCAGAAAGAAATCACCATAAAAGGCATCCCAGCTTTAAAGCAGCACTGGAGATGGGATGGAATCATTGTCGACAGCCTGATTTTCAACAGTTCTGAATTCGTATAATAAGTGCATAACCCTCTGCAAGTATTGGCTAGACTAACACCTGTTGAATTAAGACAAGACATAGGTGTAAAGTAAACAGCTACCAAACAATTTACAGAGGCTACAAATGAGCTATACACACCTATGTCCTGAAGAAAGATATTATATAGAAATTGAATTAAAAAAGGGAACTTCACAGAATAAAATAGCAGAAGCCTTAGAACGAAGCCAAAGCAATATTTCACGCGAGATTAAACGCAATACAGGTCAAAGAGGCTACAGGCATAAACAAGCAGAAGATTTTGCCCAAGAACGACACAAAAACAAGCCTAAAGAGGTTAAATTAACGGATGAAATAAAAGGCATTGTTAATGTTCGCATTGAGGATGACTGGAGTCCTGAGCAGATTGCAGGGCGGTTAAAACAAGAAGGTATAATTAGTCTTCATCATGAAACAATCTACCAGCATATTCTGGCGGACAAAAAGGCAGGGGGTGAACTATACAAGCATCTTCGGCATCAGAACAAAACCTATCGCAAGCGGTATGGGTCAGCCCATAATAGGACAGGAATCCCTAATAGAGTCGATATAGATGAGCGTCCTGAAGAGGTCAACAACCGTAAGCGTATAGGTGATTGGGAGGCAGATACAATCATTGGGAAAAATCACAAAGGGGCGATTGTAACGTTGGATGAGCGAGTCTCTAAATTACGGTTGGCCTTCCCTTTAGCGGGGAAAAAGGCTCAATATGTATTAGACGCAACTATTTTAATGCTTGATCCTATAAAAAGCTTTGTTAAAACAATTACTTTTGATAACGGGAAAGAGTCGCCCTAAAAAGTGTCTCAATTACAAAACACCTTATGAGGTATTTGAAGAGCTGACTGGGATAGATATGAAAAATTTATTGGGTTATGTACTTATGACTTGAATTCAGGAGTAAAGATGTTGCCCATCTTGGCGATAATGAATCCCTGCAGTTATTTATTAATGAGCACAGTGATATCAAAGTAAAAGGCAGTGTGACATTCAAGCGCAACTCAAACGGTTATTGCTTTGTAAATTTCAATTTTGAAGTCGAGTAAAGCAGCCCGACTCACTATAAACAAATTACAGTCTCAGAAGCTGTATTCAGTTTTCTACAAGCATAAAAAAAGGTCGCATATAGCGGCCTTTTTCCAATCAGTTAAAGCAAGAGGTTATTTCAACAAACCCTGCAATAATCCATTCAGGTTATGTACAAACTCAGCAGGATCATCTAACTGCCCACCTTCGCTTAATACTGCTTGATCAAACAGGATACGGGTAAGGTCTGCAAAGCGGGTATCATCCTGCTCTTCTTTTAAGCGCTCCACCAAAGCATGCTCAGGGTTAATTTCAAAAATAGGCTTACTGCCACCCATGCCGCCCATCATCATGCTCATATCCTGGCCCGCTTCCTTCATAATGCGCTCCATATTTAGACTCATCGCATCTTGCTCGGTTACCAGACAAGAAGGTGATGCAGTTAAACGATGACTTAAACGTACACCGCTGACTTTGTCTGTTAGCACTTCTTTAATCTGGTTAATTACCGACTCAAAGTCTTTAGACGCTTCTTCTTGTTCTTTCTTATCTTCTTCTGTATCAAATTTATCCAGGTCTAACTGCCCTTTAGCAACTGATTGCAATACCTTGCCATCAAAGTCGTTCAGGTTAGACACCAACCATTCATCTACACGGTCTGATAATAATAAAACCTCGATGCATTTTTTACGGAAGATTTCTAAATGTGGACTATTTTTAGCTGCCGCAAAACTATCTGCAGTGACATAATAAATTTTGTCCTGCCCTTCCTGCATCCGACCTATATAATCTTCGAAAGACACATCCTGCGTCTCTGTATCCGTATCTGTTGAAGCAAAGCGTAATAATTTCGCAACACGCTCTTTGTTTTTATGATCTTCAATGGGACCTTCTTTGATCACATTACCAAATTGCTCCCAGAATGTAGCATATTTTTCTTTGTCGTTTTTGGCGATATTTTCTAATAAGCCCAGAACCTTCTTGACTGCACCGGCTTTAATAATGCTGATCTTTTTGCTTTGCTGTAGCAATTCACGTGAAACATTTAGTGGTAATGAGTCAGTATCAATCATACCACGGATAAAACGTAAATAACGTGGCATCAGCTGCTCGGCATCATCCATAATAAACACTTTACGCACATACAGCTTTACGCCGTGCTTGGCATCTCTATCCCACATATCAAAAGGAGCACGCGCAGGAACATAGAGCAACATGGTGTATTCGTTTGTGCCTTCAACCTTGCTATGTATATGCGCAAGAGGATCCTGAAAATCATGCCCTACATGCTTGTAAAATTCATTATATGCTTCATCATCTAAATCCTCTTTAGACTTGGTCCACATTGCCGAAGCACTATTTATAGTTTCATCTTCGACTTTAGCTGGCTCAGTTTCATTGCCGTCTTCGTCAGTGACCGCAGGAATTTCTTTAGCCATAATAATAGGCAAAGAAATATGATCAGAGAATTTTTTAACAATCGAACTTAGGCGGTAATAGTCCAGGAATTCTTTTTCTGCTTCTTTCAGGTGTAGAACAACGTCAGTACCACGCCCCTCTTTTCCAACAGTCTCAAGCGTGTACTCGCCCTCGCCTGCTGATTCCCAGGTAACCGCTTCTTTAGAACCGGCTTTACGCGTAGTCAAGGTCACCTTATCGGCAACAATAAACGCAGAGTAAAAACCCACGCCAAACTGACCAATCAATTCGCTGTCTTTTGCCTGATCACCTGTCAGTGAGTCAAAGAACTGCTTGGTACCTGATTTTGCAATCGTACCAATATGCTCCTGCACTTCTTCACGAGTCATACCAATACCATTATCACTAACGGTAATCGTATTAGCATCCTTATCGAAAGCGATACGAATTTTCAGCTCGCTATCCCCTTCATACAGGCTATCGTTTGATAGTGCTTCAAAGCGCAGTTTATCCGCTGCATCAGATGCATTGGAAATCAATTCACGCAGAAAGATCTCTTTGTTACTATACAAAGAGTGAATCATTAAGTGTAATAAATGCTTGACTTCAGTTTGAAAGCCTAGCGTTTCTTTTTTTGCTTCAACGGTCATGGTTGATAATTCTCTCCAAAATAAAAATAATTTATCTCTACGATATAAGGGTAAAGAATATTTTTTCAAGGGTAAAAAAACAAGCATCGAGTTAGTAGGCTGATTGTTGGCCTTTTTTAGGCTAGCTCTGTTATGTTTATTAATCCTGATAACTGAAGTTGGCCGCTATAAAACACCATAAGAGATTAAATATGCATGAACTTCAGCAACGCAAACAGCAGTGCCCCTACTGTGGGGAGAGTATTGAGATTCTAATTGATCCATCTGAGGCACAGCAAAATTACATCGAAGACTGTCTGGTTTGCTGTCAGCCCATTATTTTTGACGTTACCATCACTCACGAAGGCGAAATTATTATTTTCCTTTTTCAAGAAAATGAGTAATAGGCCGCGCAGGATTATAGCACTTGCAATGATTATGCAGACAATTCTATATCAGACACAGGCACAGAACTACAGGTCAGACAGTATCCTTCCTCAGGTGTAAAGGAAGGAGCTACCGGATAATGCACTTCTCCTTTAAGCAGCTTTTGGCTACATGAGCCGCAATTCCCCATACGACAACCGAACGGCAAGGCAACACCATTCGCCTCTGCAAATTCTAGCAGGCAATCGGCTTCACCCGTCCAGCTCAGAACCTTGCCGGTCTGATCAAATTTCACCTGATATTGATTTTCAGCTTTAGCTGGCGCTGATTTGCGCTTGACGGTAGATGGCCCGAAAGCTTCAAAATGAATCCGCTCGTCTGGCACACCCCACGCATCCAGTCCTTCAGCTAAGTCCGCCATCATCGGCCTGGGGCCGCAAAAATAAAAATCGAAATCATTGCCGGGCAATGTTTGCTTTAATAAATCCAGAGAAACACTCCCTTTAATATGGTAGTCCTCTCCCTGCGTATCCTGCTCGCCTGGAGCGCTGTAGCAGACGTGTAGCTTTAAATGTTTGTTTGCCTGAGCAATGGACTTCAGGTGCTGCTTCATAATCTGCTCACTGCCATTGCGGACACCATAAAAGAACCAGATATCAGAGCCGCGTTTAATACCATTTTTATGCAGATGATTGAGCATACTCAGCACCGGCGTAATGCCAATTCCGGAACCAATCATAACAATCGCTGAAAATCCTGGAAACGGAGCTTTAGCGAAGTGAAGATTTTTAGTCCGCGATAGCCGTAGGGCCGTTGTTTTGTCGGAGTCTGAGCGTTAGCGAAGGTGGAGACAAAATAAAAGGCCATCCGACACGGCGTCAAGTCATTTGGAGCCTATGTTCCGACCCCTTGTTGGGTCGGGACGAGGTGACGAGGACGAATCGGGGCCGCCGGAGGCATAAGTGGTCGCGTTAAGTTTTTGCTGCTTGCTTGGGCTGGGATGCCCAAAACAAGCTTTCGCAAAAATAGCGACTCCCCGATTTATTATGCTTTTTTCTTTCTGGAAGACAGAAATTACCATTAGGTGCCAGCACGTTTATGGTGTCGCCCTGTTTAACCTGGTCATGCAAAAACGAAGAAGAGAGGCCAGCAGGCGCGCCATGCTACCTCACGAAATTCCGGAACTCCTGTCGCCATAATTCGTTCACCTACGCAGCGGATGGGAGATGCCCTGAACGCCCTGCGTCCGCAACGACTACGCACAAAAGCCGCTTCGTCATTACTACCTCACTGGCTGGACGGCTATTCGGAATGCAATTCTTGCTCCTTTCGCGTGCTGCTAGCACACCTCGAATCAGCGAATTGCCCTGTCGCCTATCAGGGACTAAAAATCACCACTTCGCTAAGCTCCGTTTCCATGATTTTCAGCGTAGGAGAATGGCTTGTGTTTTTAGTGTTTTTGCACTTCTTATCAACATAAGTTTGCTTCCACGTATACAGCGTTCCGTAAGGAATATTTTCGGCCTTAGCTAATTCAGGTACGCTCATATTTAAGGGGGAAAGCATTTTGTTACTGAAGTTTCCCAATTATTGAGTAGCTGAAATACACAATCGCTGTCAGCCCCGGACGGGCTGATAGTCTCCAGAAGGCGCAGGGAAATTTGCCAATCCGAAGTGCGCGATAGCGCGCGAGGGAGGCTAAAATTTTATCCCGAATAGCCGTAGAGCCATTTGAGGTAGCCATGACTGAGCTGCTTTGTGCTCAGTCTGTGGCGGACGCAGGGCGGCTGGAGCATCTCCTATTCGCTGCGTAGGTGAACGAATTACGGCGACAGGAGTCCCGGAATTTCGTGAGGTAGCATGGCGCGCCTGGCTGGTGTATCGAGGTTTATTTTAGGTGGTTTTGCCATGTTTATAGCAAACCCCTACTTAATTCCCCTTAGGCAATAGCATTTGAAACGAATGAAAAGACTATTTTTTTCATATAGTTGTAGCATAGTTTCAATTTTACCATAAATAATTATTGGGAAACTTCAGTTTTGTTAATGATGGCATCTTTTCTTTCTTTTGGGTATTGAGTTGTCATGGTTTTATTTTTCCGCCCCTTGTTTGAGTTATTATTTTTCAAATAAGGCGAAAACTATCCTGACACGGTGGGGACCATTGATAGATTTACGCATATCAGTAACGCCGGTCGCCAAAAACACTTGATTAACAACAAGTCCGTTTATCATGAGATAGACCTAACCAGTTTCAGAAGCGGCTTTAATGATGCAAGTTCTGTACTGGCACAAATTTCCAGACTGAAGCCATTAGAATGAGTCACTTTGATAACTGATGAATCAGCAGGTACGCCTGATCCGTTCAACATGTCCTCTGCAACCAGTGTTACCGGAACCAATTGCTTGGCTTGTAACACTGGTGGAGCGAGCGAACTGAATTGCTTTTTGTAATAACTGAAGATATGCGGCTTGATATCATGGGCTTTGCAATACCCGACCTGAGTTAAACGACTGGCTTGCCATTGCGGTATATGATTTTGCATAGCCGCTTTATTTTGAGATGGACTCATAAATTCCTCCTGAGTTAATTGGAGGTATTAGTCTGCCATTTTTTATATTGGTTTAGAATGCGTACTTTAATTGACGCTTACGTTTAAACGTACTTCCCAAACAAATTGCAGAACTGGAAAGGGAGATTCAATCCAAGCGTAACTTTGGTCAAAGTATTGCATTAAGCGATGCTCAGCAGGACTACTATGCGGCAAGGCAATCATTATCCGCAATGAAGCAGCAACTTGATGAACATAAACAACTAGCTACAGAATTCAGTTCAAAATTTGCCGAACATGAAGCACTACTCACTGACCTGGAAGGGCTGGAAAAACTGCAGCGCACTACGCAGGAAAGAGTGGTGCAGATTGAAGCAAAACAGGCTGAAAAATTTCCTCAGGTTAAAATCATTGAGCGCGCTTTCCAGCCTCGTAAACCTTTCAGACCAGATTATTCAAGGAATGCAATGATCGCTCTCGTTGGATCGATTCTATTAGGTCTCTTCAGTGTTTGGGTCGTAGATTACCTGACTCGCAAAGAAGAACAAAATGCAGCTATCTCTATCTCTGGCCTCAATCTATACGCAGGCACATCACCGAGCTTGATCAACGGTTACCCGCAGGCAAATAAACAGTTATCACCAAGCTCACCACAATCTTTAGAGCAACAAAAGATCCCTGCACTTGAATCAGGCTTGCCTAGAGAACTCAAGGTTAAAGAATTAACCACCTTGCTAGAGACTGCTGATGTTAAAACCAGGCAACTCGTTACTTTATTGCTAAGTGGGCTTTCACTGAACGAAATCAGCAGATTAGATAAAGCACATATAGACTTAGCTGCAGACATCATTCATATCAGCGGAGATGATCCGCGCACAATACCGCTCTCCCCCACGTTAAAAGCATTGTTTGAGCAGACAGAGCCCTGCCCTGCATGGAGTAAAAACCAGAATATCACACCGAAAATGCTCGAAGCCATGCTTATTTATGCAGCTGCAGATGCCGGATTTCCTGAAACACCTGGGATTAACGTAGAATCTATCACCCATACTTATATAGTCTATCTGGTAAAGCAGGGAATACGCCTTGCAGAGCTGGAACTAATTATTGGCGACACTGACCCCGCTACATTAGCAAAATATAGCCGCTACTCACCCGCTGAAAATCATGGAAACGTAGCTTAGCGAAGTGGTGATTTTTAGTCCCTGATAGGCGACAGGGCAATTCGCTGATTCGACGTGTGCTAGCAGCACGCGAGAGGAGCAAGAATTGCATTCCGAATAGCCGTCCAGCCAGTGAGGTAGTAATGACGAAGCGGCTTTTGTGCGTAGTCGTTGCGGACGCAGGGCGTTCAGGGGATCTCCCATCCGCTGCGTAGGTGAACGAATTATGGCGACAGGAGTCCCGGAATTTCGTGAGGTAGCATGGCGCGCCTGTTGCATATAAACCAGCCTGAATATTTTCGTAGGGCGCGGCTTTAGCCGGCCCAATCGCTGCAAACATAATAAAGGCTGGCTAAAGCCACGCCCTACAAGGTACTGTTTGATATTGTACAACAAAGTTCGAAGCAAAAAAAAACCCATTCTGGTTAAAGAATGGGTTTTAATATTAAGAGCTTGGCAATTCCCTACTTTCACATGGATAAATCCACACTATCATCGGCACTAAGCGGTTTCACTTCCGAGTTCGAGATGGGATCGGGTGGTTCACGCTCGCTATGGTCACCAAGCAATCGGTGTTGATTGACTAGCTTTGATGTTTACCTTGTGCGGTATGTCTCTCGCTATCAATCGTCTCTTATTCAGCTTGTGGCTAAATAATTGGAAATCTGTGTCTGAGTTTAAGAGTCTTCGCTCTCTTACAGTAAAAACGTCTTGTCGCTTTCATATAACTCAAACAGGTAAAACCTATTTGGTGTTATATGGTCAAGCCTCACGGGCAATTAGTACCAGTTAGCTTCACTCATTACTGAGCTTCCACACCTAGCCTATCAACGTTGTAGTCTTCAACAACCCTTCAGGGAACTTTAAGTTCCAGTGAGATCTCATCTTGGGAGGGGCTTCCCGCTTAGATGCTTTCAGCGGTTATCCTGTCCGAACGTAGCTACCGGGCAATGCCATTGGCATGACAACCCGAACACCAGTGGTTCGTCCACTCCGGTCCTCTCGTACTAGGAGCAGCTTCCCTCAAATCTCAAACGCCCACGGCAGATAGGGACCGAACTGTCTCACGACGTTCTGAACCCAGCTCGCGTACCACTTTAAATGGCGAACAGCCATACCCTTGGGACCTGCTTCAGCCCCAGGATGTGATGAGCCGACATCGAGGTGCCAAACACCGCCGTCGATATGAACTCTTGGGCGGTATCAGCCTGTTATCCCCGGCGTACCTTTTATCCGTTGAGCGATGGCCCTTCCATTCAGAACCACCGGATCACTATGACCTACTTTCGTACCTGCTCGACTTGTCCGTCTCGCAGTCAAGCACCCTTATGCCATTGCACTAAACTCCTGATTTCCGACCAGGATTAGGGTACCTTCGTGCTCCTCCGTTACTCTTTGGGAGGAGACCGCCCCAGTCAAACTACCCACCATACACTGTCCCCAACCCCGATAAGGGGCCTAGGTTAGAACTTCAAACATACCAGGGTGGTATTTCAAGGGTGACTCCACCACATCTAGCGACATGGTTTCATAGTCTCCCACCTATCCTACACAAGTAGGTTCAAAGTCCAGTGTAAAGCTATAGTAAAGGTGCACGGGGTCTTTCCGTCTAGCCGCGGGTATACGGCATCTTCACCGCAATTTCAATTTCACTGAGTCTCGGCTGGAGACAGTGTGGCCATCGTTACGCCATTCGTGCAGGTCGGAACTTACCCGACAAGGAATTTCGCTACCTTAGGACCGTTATAGTTACGGCCGCCGTTTACCGGGGCTTCGATCAAGAGCTTCTCCGAAGATAACCCCATCAATTAACCTTCCGGCACCGGGCAGGCGTCACACCCTATACGTCCACTTTCGTGTTTGCAGAGTGCTATGTTTTTGATAAACAGTCGCAGCCACCAATTTATTGCAACCTTCTTCTGCTCCACCCGCAGGGGCTTCACATACAAAAGGTGAACCTTCTCCCGAAGTTACGGTTCCATTTTGCCTAGTTCCTTCAGCCGAGTTCTCTCAAGCGCCTTAGAATTCTCATCCCACCCACCTGTGTCGGTTTGGGGTACGGGTTGTTTTAACCTGATGCTTAGAGGTTTTTCTTGGAAGCAGGGCATCAATCACTTCGTTTTTCACAAGGAAAAACTCGTCATCACGCCTCAGCATTAAGAGTCCGGATTTTCCTAAACTCTCTGCCTACACGCTTAAACTTACATTTCCAACAGTAAGCTGATCTAGCCTTCTCCGTCACCCCATCGCAGTTAGAACAAGTACAGGAATATTAACCTGTTTTCCATCGACTACGCCTTTCGGCCTCGCCTTAGGTCCCGACTAACCCTGCGTCGATTAGCGTTGCGCAGGAAACCTTGGGTTTTCGGCGTGGGGGTTTTTCACCCCCATTATCGTTACTCATGTCAGCATTCGCACTTCCGATACCTCCAGCCAACTTCTCAGTTAACCTTCGCAGGCGTACGGAACGCTCCTCTACCACCTCCGTTTATAAATAAACGTCGATCCGTAGCTTCGGTACTATGCTTAGCCCCGGTAAATCTTCCGCGCAAACCGACTCGACCAGTGAGCTATTACGCTTTCTTTAAAGGATGGCTGCTTCTAAGCCAACCTCCTGGCTGTCTGGGCCTTTTCACATCGTTTCCCACTGAGCATAGATTTTGGGACCTTAGCTGACGGTCTGGGCTGTTTCCCTTTTCACGACGGACCTTAGCACCCGCCGTGTGTCTCCCGTGCTGAAACTTGTTGGTATTCGGAGTTTGCAACGGTTTGGTAAGTCGGGATGACCCCCTAGCCGTAACAGTGCTCTACCCCCAACAGTTATACACGAGGCTCTACCTAAATAGATTTCGAGGAGAACCAGCTATCTCCGGGCTTGATTAGCCTTTCACTCCGATCCACAGCTCATCCGCTCATTTTTCAACATAAGTCGGTTCGGTCCTCCAGTAGGTATTACCCCACCTTCAACCTGGCCATGGATAGATCGCCCGGTTTCGGGTCTACACCTTGCGACTATACGCCCTATTAAGACTCGCTTTCGCTACGCCTCCCCTTCTCGGTTAAGCTTGCCACAAAATGTAAGTCGCTGACCCATTATACAAAAGGTACGCAGTCACCCCGCCCCTAAATTACTCTAGAGTTGGTTTGATTCTGTCCATTAGATTTCGCTTCCCACTTCCGTGATGCTTGATGCGATATTCTCGCTTTCTTGCTCCACTGAGTGTTAAAAACGCTTCATAATAGACTACTCGCCATTGATTACTTTGGGTTGCTTTGTTGTTTCCTGCGTTATGTGACTTTAGTCTTTCTCGCAAGTCGCTTGTGCATCCATAATAAAACTTCCCTTTATCTTCTATACTTTGCAACACATAAAAATAATGCATCAGCTTCCTTTTTTAAAGTAATTTAGGGGCGGGGCTCCTACTGCTTGTACGCATACGGTTTCAGGATCTATTTCACTCCCCTCTCCGGGGTTCTTTTCGCCTTTCCCTCACGGTACTAGTTCACTATCGGTCGATAAGGAGTATTTAGCCTTGGAGGATGGTCCCCCCATCTTCAGTCAACGTTTCACGTGCATCGACCTACTTAATATGTCAAAAAAGAGTTTTCGTGTACGGGGCTATCACCCTGTATCGCGCGACTTTCCATACGCTTCCACTAACTCTATTCTGTTCGGCTGGTCCCCGTTCGCTCGCCGCTACTTAGGGAATCTCAATTGATTTCTTTTCCTCGGGGTACTTAGATGTTTCAGTTCTCCCGGTTCGCTTCTATACTCCTATGTATTCAGAGTATGATAATGACCTTATGGTCATTGGGTTTCCCCATTCGGAAATCCGCGGGTCAAAGTTTGCTTGAAAACTCTCCGCGGCTTATCGCATCCTACAACGTCCTTCTTCGCCTCTTATCGCCTAGGCATCCACCGTATGCGCTTATTCACTTGACCATATAACCCAAATACGTCTTACACAGCTCGCGCTTTTCGCACGTCTGAATTATATGTTCACTGACATTTTCGCTTTTTCTGCTTGAGAACTCATTTAATAGTTGACTCCGCTTCACTTTGGGCTTTCGCTTCGGTGTCGCTTCGTCGCTTTTAAACTCGTTTGAAACTTTTTTGGTTTATAATTTTTGCTAGTTTGATTATCTTTCAATAATCACCTTAACTTTAATAATAAATTATTAAGTTACTTTACAGATTTCCAAATTGTTAAAGAGCTTATTAGCTTTAAAAAACTAATTCTATAAGTTCTAAGGGCTAATCTTGGTGATTTTCCTTTAAAATTTATAGAATTAGTGGTTTGCTGCTTTTTTTAATCGAGTAATGGTGGAGCCAGGGAGGATCGAACTCCCGACCCCCTGCGTGCAAGGCAGGTGCTCTCCCAGCTGAGCTATGGCCCCATTTTACTGGTCTTTTTCTTGTTATGCGCCGTTGTACTTGCCTAACAATAAAATTCCTGCGTAAAACCCGTTTTTTATCATTTCGATAATAAACAGGA
Source organism: Bathymodiolus japonicus methanotrophic gill symbiont (assembly GCF_019721995.1). Taxonomy (GTDB): domain Bacteria; phylum Pseudomonadota; class Gammaproteobacteria; order Methylococcales; family Methylomonadaceae; genus Methyloprofundus. Next base: position 126,809 of record NZ_BLYC01000005.1, read on the forward strand.
ATTTTGTGCTAGCCAAGGCAAATAATTTCAATGTGTACGCAAGTACATGAGGAATTATTTAACGCCAGATAGCGCAAAATTGGTGGGTCTGGGAGGATTTGAACCTCCGACCTCACCCTTATCAGGGGTGCGCTCTAACCAACTGAGCTACAGACCCAATATGTGCGTTCAAGGTCAGTCTCGATTTTCTAAATCAAAATAATTTGTTGTGAGTACTCATAAAGCATTGCATGCTTTGTAAGGAGGTGATCCAGCCCCAGGTTCCCCTAGGGCTACCTTGTTACGACTTCACCCCAGTCATGAATCACAAAGTGGTGAGCGCCCTCCCGAAGGTTAGACTACCCACTTCTTTTGCAACCCACTCCCATGGTGTGACGGGCGGTGTGTACAAGGCCCGGGAACGTATTCACCGCGACATTCTGATTCGCGATTACTAGCGATTCCAACTTCATGCAGTCGAGTTGCAGACTGCAATCCGGACTAAGATCGGCTTTCTGGGATTTGCTTACTCTCGCAAGTTCGCGACCCTCTGTACCGACCATTGTAGCACGTGTGTAGCCCTACCCATAAGGGCCATGATGACTTGACGTCGTCCCCACCTTCCTCCGGTTTATCACCGGCAGTCTCCTTAGAGTTCTCAGCTTGACCTGCTAGCAACTAAGGATAGGGGTTGCGCTCGTTACGGGACTTAACCCAACATCTCACGACACGAGCTGACGACAGCCATGCAGCACCTGTCTCAGAGCTCCCGAAGGCACTCTACTATCTCTAACAGATTCTCTGGATGTCAAGGGTAGGTAAGGTTCTTCGCGTTGCATCGAATTAAACCACATGCTCCACCGCTTGTGCGGGCCCCCGTCAATTCATTTGAGTTTTAACCTTGCGGCCGTACTCCCCAGGCGGTCAACTTAATACGTTAGCTCCGCCACTAAACCTGTATATAGGCCCAACGGCTAGTTGACATCGTTTACGGCGTGGACTACCGGGGTATCTAATCCCGTTTGCTACCCACGCTTTCGTTCCTCAGCGTCAGTTTTAGTCCAGGAAGTCGCCTTCGCCACTGGTGTTCCTTCAGATCTCTACGCATTTCACTGCTACACCTGAAATTCCACTTCCCTCTCCTAAACTCGAGTTACCCAGTTTTAAATGCAGTTCCCAGGTTAAGCCCGGGGCTTTCACATCTAACTTAAATAACCGCCTACGAACGCTTTACGCCCAGTAATTCCGATTAACGCTTGCACCCTCCGTATTACCGCGGCTGCTGGCACGGAGTTAGCCGGTGCTTCTTCTATAGGTAATGTCAAGAGACGAGGTATTATGTTCGCCTGTTTTCCTCCCTATTGAAAGTGCTTTACAACCCTCAGGCCTTCTTCACACACGCGGTATTGCTGGATCAGGCTTCCGCCCATTGTCCAATATTCCCCACTGCTGCCTCCCGTAGGAGTCTGGGCCGTGTCTCAGTCCCAGTGTGGCTGATCGTCCTCTCAGACCAGCTATAGATCGTCGCCTTGGTAGGCCTTTACCCTACCAACTAGCTAATCTAACGCAGGCTCATCTATTAGCGCGAGGTCCGAAGAGCCCCCGCTTTCCCCCGTAGGGCGTATGCGGTATTAGCATGAGTTTCCTCATGTTGTCCCCCACTAATAGGCAGATTCCTACGCGTTACGCACCCGTCCGCCACTCGTCATCTGGAGCAAGCTCCAATGTTACCGTTCGACTTGCATGTGTTAAGCATACCGCCAGCGTTCAATCTGAGCCATGATCAAACTCTTCAGTTTAAAATCATTTTGTAACAGCATCAGATGTGTTACCAATCTTTGCTCGATTGTCAGAATTTACGCTTGTTAATCCGAAGATTAACGGCGTAGATTCTTATATCGATTATCTTTATCATACTAATAATCTCTACAAGTACCCACACAAATTATTTTGATTCGTATTTTTAAAGAGCTCAGAGTCAAAGTCAAGAATCTTTCATCTCTGCTGAGTCAGACTATTATACTGAGTCAAAACCCGTTGTCAACATTTTGTTTTTGTTTTTTATTTTTTGTCTTGTTTCAGCAATTATCCGGAAATCCAGACTCGACAGAAACACCACAATCCCGCTAATAATAAACATCAACCAGACCCGAAGACCCGCCCTCAACTAGCGTTGAAGAGCCGACCATTATAGCCACCATTACTCTCCGGTCAAGGGTTTATTTTAATAAAACTGAATTTAATTTCTATTAGTGCCTGATCACACAAAAAACGTTAATTGCAAGCACTTGACTTATAAGGGCCATTTCATCTATGGCAGCAAATTTGAGGCAATCTGAACAGGCTCTTTTAGCCGCGAAACTCTATTTATATAAACCTATGCCCGATATTCCTTGCGCCCCACTGGATATTGCCTGCTCAAAGTCCTGTGCTTTAATTCCGCCCAAGGCAAAAACCGGGATATTAACTTTTGCCACCCACTCTTTGAACTGCCCCCAGCCTAAGGGTTTTGCACCTGGATGCGAGGACGTTTGTTTTACTGGAGACAACACTGCGAAATCCAGTGCCAAGCTTTCTGCTTTACGTAGCTCTTGCAAGCTATGACAAGATGCTGCCACATAACCAGCTCCTTTAGGCCTTTCACTTACAGTCACCAAATCCGTTGAGACTAGATGCAGCCCTTCACCTGAAATCCTTTTTGCTGGTATTTGCGAATTAAGTAAGTAATTTAAATTTAATTCACTACATTTTAGCCGAATCTGCCCTAATAGCTGCTCAGCTTCTCGTCTACTCAGATCTTTGACCCTTATCTGCACTAACGTAACACCCTTTTGGGCAACGCACTGCAAGCCACTTAACACCTGCTGAATATTATTTCCGCCAATAATTGCGTACTGCCGGCCTAGCTTAATGGCTGATAGAATCGGCTTGTTAGCAGCGGGAAACTCATAGCTATTCAGCTTATCCAGGCTCACCCACCTTAATGCCTGTCCTTCACTCCCAACAGCCTCCCCCAAAAAGCGGTGCACTTCACGTATATGTAACCGCACATTTAGGTCAGGATAATTGTAATTACAGATAATTAACGGGCTAGAGCTTTCAGGCTGTATATTTAGCTCTTCAAGTAACTCCCTGCTTAAAGCCTGAACATCAGTCTCTGATTGCTCAAATTTGCCCCCCGGAAACTCCCACAATCCGCCCTGATGAACATTTTTCTTCCGCCTGGTAATTAAGACTCGCCCATCTTTATCACGAACAATTCCAACTGCAACATCAATCCTGGGCATTGCTTATGTTCTGTATTCCGCATTAATGCGTACATAATCATAGGAAAAATCACAGCTTAATACCTGCTGCTCCAGCCCCCCTCTGCCCAACATAACGGTCACAGTGATTTCCTGCAGATCCATTACTTTTTGTCCTGCCGCTTCTGTATACGAGCTTGCACGACCACCGTTTTCTACAATACAGACATCATCCAGATAAATAGCAATTTTATTAACATCCAGGTTATCGACCCCCGAACGCCCGACTGCTGCCAGGATACGCCCCCAGTTCGGGTCACTGGCAAAAAACGCTGTTTTTACTAATGGTGAGTGAGCAATTGTTTTCGCTACTTCAAGCGCTTCGGCATTACTTATTGCTTGCTGCACTTTAATCTTGATCAGTTTGGTCGCACCTTCACCATCTCTAATGATTGCTTCCGCCAGATGCATGCACGCCTCTTGAATAGCCACCTGGAATTGCTGCATGGCATCGCTACCAGGCATAATTTCAGGCAGTGAACTTTTTCCACTCGCCATTAATACACAGGCATCATTAGTCGAAGTATCACCATCAACAGTAATTCTGTTAAAGGATTGCTCTACCGCAACCGATAAACATTGCTGCAGGTTTTCCTGAGAAACCCTGGCATCTGTTGCTATAAAGCCCAGCATGGTTGCCATATTCGGCTGTATCATGCCCGCGCCTTTAGACATTCCAGTTATGGTAATAGCTTGCCCATCTATTTCAATTACTTTTGAGTAGCCTTTAGCAAAGGTATCTGTAGTCATAATAGCGTGCGCCGCTTTAGTCCAATTATCCGCTTGTAACTTAGCCTGAGCTTCTGGCAATGCAGCCACTATTTTATCAACCGGCAACAGCTCACCTATCACCCCTGTTGAAAAGGGTAATATCTGTTCGCGTTCAACTGCGCCAAGTTTTGCTACTGCAGAACAACTAGCCCGCACATCAAGCAGCCCTTGCTCTCCGGTTCCTGCGTTGGCATTCCCGGAGTTAATCAACAGATAACGTGGTTGCTTGACCAGATTGTCCCCGGCCACTAACACAGGGGCAGCACAAAAAGCATTTTGCGTAAAAACAGCTGCACACATGGACCCTTCTGCCATTTCTATTAATAACAAGTCATCTCGCTCGGTTTGCTTGATGCCTGCACAGGCCGTGCCTAACTTAATTCCTGGTACCGCATGCATATGCGGAAATTCACACTTTCCAACTGCCATATCATTTGCTCCTAATTTATCGCAGGCCAATACTGTAGAACGAACCATGCCTATCCGGTTATTGCAGGTTAACGCCTGGAAAACTGATCCAGTGTATGGCAAATTACTATCTCCAACTATTGGAACTGGTGTAATTGGCCTACAGGGGCTGTTATAAAAGCGCGTAGACACATAATTACATGGAATCATGTGAAACTATGCAACCAGATAGGCATGGAAAGAACTATAAACTGCTAGCATAAAGTTGCAGATTAGCGGACTAAAGTCCGCTCTACATGCCAAATTATTACGCTTTAAAAAACACCAATACCTGGCTGATCTGTTCAACCTCTTGCTCTAACAGCGCACAGCGGTTCTTGATCGTATTGACTTGTTGCGAGAGACTGAACATCGTATGTGGTAAAACTACCTCAAGCTCCACTTTACCTTTTATATAATGAATTCTGAAACTATCTATTAAAGGATAGTTTTCGGCTAAATATTCCTGTAACTCGATGTTCAAGTTTTCAGCTATAACTGGGCTAAGAAAAGTAAATTTTTCCGGCTTTGTTTTATAAGTGATTGATTTACAATGATGTTGATGCTTTCTTTATCAGTAAAATTATAAATAAAATCAATCAGTTAAAAAACTTGAACATCGAGTGTAAATAGCCATCAATGTCCTGACGCAGTAAAATTTTATTTTGCGTAATAACATACTCATCATTTTCAGGATCTACATGTACCAGCACGTCCTGTACATCATAAAATTTTGCAATTAACACATCCCTGACCACATCCGCAATCATATGCCCTTCCGACACGGTAATCCGGGAATTAACCACGATATGCGCATCGACTAGCACATCTTCACCCATTTGCCGGGTACGTAATAAATGAATATTTCTGACACCTTCGGTCGCGGTAATTTCGGCACGAATTTGATCGACAATCTCATCGGACAACCCAGTATCAACCAGCTCCTTAATACTATTTGATACCAGATTTACACCAATTTTAGCAACCATTAAGGCAACGATCACCGCGGCAACCGCATCCGCCCAGATGTACCCAAGCAAAGATCCTGCAACCCCTATCAATACCACGATTGAAGAAATCGCATTACTGCGATGATGCCCGGCATTGGCTAATAATAATTTTGAACGAGTAATATCGGCAACGCACCGAGTATACTGATATAACCATTCATTCGCTAGAATCGAAATAGCAGCAATTGCCAGAGCATTTGGATGCGGAATCAATATTAGCGCTGGCTGCAACATTCGCTCATACACTTCCCACGCGATGCCGGCGGCAATAACAATTAACCCTATGCCTAATACAACTGTTGCAATGGTTTCAAAGCGCCGATGCCCATAAGGGTGATCATGATCACCCTCGCGCGCGCCCAGCTTTATCGCAATTAAAACCAGAGCATCACTTGCCAGGTCAGATAATGAATGCACACCATCGGCAATCAGTGCTGCCGACTGACCTATAGTTTCTCAGATAAATAATTTCCAAATTTGGAGCGCTTAAACTTAGGCGGTAACAACGAAATCTTCCCGCAATTTTTGCATAACACAAATCACTTTACTGGCATCATGCATATAAGTGTTAAAAGTTTGCACAACTGAATCATGAAGATCTTCAAAAGTTTTAAAATACTTCATATGAGTCGAATCGCGTTTCGTATTTTTCCATAATTTCTCAATCGGATTAAAATCCGGCGAGAACGCAGGGAGACGTTCTACTGTCAAACGATCTACATTAGCTAACTTAAATTCCTTAATAACACCGCTTCCATGATACGGGGCACCATCTTCAATTAGAATAATCTTGCCTTTATAATAAGCCAGCAATTGTGTTAAAAACTCAACATAGCTTTCACCATTAAAACGCCCAGATGTTTCAGCGTGTTGTAATATCATTGGCTTATAACTCTCGATTAAGACGTTGTCGGCAATAGAATATATCGCTTCCATAAAAAGCTTCTGTGTTGGATATTTCTCATTTTTTAAGCTTTTAAGAATAGCTAAAAATTCTTGAGGCAGCCCAGCTTCTTTTAAAAGTCTAAGTGACTTTGGTTTTATCTCATAAGCCAATGATTCTCGGTATTGAAAACTCCCTCCTTCGAGTTCGATCGTACCAAACATTTTCAACCCTTTTCGAATCCCTGATGTTTTCACTGTGGGTTGCTCTCCTATTGGAGCCCAGGTTCGTGCCAATGAACCCCACATAGCAAATGACACCTCATCACCGAATAAAACGACACTCTTTTCTTCTACCGCCTTTTCCATAATGGCAGGCAATGTTTCTTCCAGCCACGTTTTTCTTTCAAGCTCGTACTTTTCTTCTTCTTGGCGATCAGTCACAAAACGAGCTTTTTGATAACTGAAGCCCAGTTTTTTCATTAGGCTTGATAAATAGTTCAAGTTATAACGAACTTCAAATTTTAACCAAATAAGCTCGGCAATCATCGCAGTATTCCATATTCCACAATGAAATCCATTGTCTTCTGGGCCTTTCTTTATCAACTCAACCAATCTATTTTTCTGGTCTTTAGTTAACTTTGACTTCCGACCACGTCCTTGATAGTGTTGCCCTATTAACCAACCGACACCTTTATGCATGAATGTTTTCAGCCAATTTATAATGGTTTTTTCACAGACTCCCATTAGGCGTGCTATTTCTTTGATTCCCATGCATTCACTGAACCAGAGTAAAGCTTGAGTTAATCGATATAAACAAATATTACTTAGCTTGAGAGCTGTCGCCATATTTTTTTTAGTCGGTCTACAATTGACTTTGAAAAAGTGAGGGATACCATTTTTGACTGTTTCCGTTAGTGTTGGGACGAAAATTATAAGCCAGTTTCCCCTCTGTCGTTTTTGTTTGTTCGGAAATTAATTTTCTGAAAGTCTATAGGATACCAAAGGTAATTTTTATAATGCTTAAAAAAACATTAACCAGCGCACCAATAAGTGTGACCCTATTTTTTAGCCTGGCTGTGTTTTGCGCATCATATACTTCAGGCATTACTCCCCCACCTGCACCACAATAATATATTCATATTCATCTGACCGGGTTTCTAGCACCTTATGCCCATTGATACGGCACCAGGCTGGAATATCCTGTAATACGCCCGGATCTGTACAAATAACCGTCAGCACATCACCCTGCTGTAATTGCTTTACCTTATCCTGAGTACGAATAACCGGCATTGGGCATAATAGCCGCCGGGCATCCAGTTCATACTGACTCATACAAACCATTCCTTGGGCATTTCATCAACACCAAAAGGCTTAACTTGTAGCGTGGACTCATTTCCTGCTAAATCTCTCACCGCGACTTCCACTTGCTCGGCATCTCTACCTTGTCCATAACGTGCAACAATTTGTGCGGCTACATGTAGGTCTTCTGCACTGGGCTCACCGTCAATCAGTGCTAACGGCCCTCTATGACTAGAGCAATTCATATTAATGTAATTTTTCTTATAGCCTTGCAGAAAACGACCTTCACCATCTTCGCGCGCCACAATAATTTTAAAATTCTGATTCGGACGTATATGTCGTCCGACTTTCAATAGCATCACATCATCCAGCTCGTATTCTTTAGTACCACGCGCTTTCCATAAATCTACCAGCTTGGCAGAATAGCTTTCATCGGTTAAAAAACAACAGCCGCCAGCAGGTTGCGAATAGTCCTTAAAACCATACTCGCTGGCTAAAGCCATTTGCGGCTTACGCGAGCGCCCACTAAAATCAAATAACTTTTCACGACTAATCCAGCCTTCTCGTTCAGGCAAGGTCGCTGGCAAGTTCTGACCACACAAGGGTCGCACTAAACGGTCATCAGCACCTGACTCTGCGGCAATAATTGGCATAGTTTCCCGACGCTGCGACATAGGCCGCTGCCCCATCACTTCGCCAGTAATAATGAAGTCAAAGTCATTTTCCTGAATCCACTGCTTGGCTTTATTGACCATAAAGATCTTACAATCCAGGCACGGATTCATATTCGCGCCGTAACCATGCTTGGGGTTAATCAAAACATCTTTATATTCTTCTACTATGTCAATAATATGCAGTTTAATCCCCAGGGTTTCCGCCACCCATAAAGAATTATTACGTTTTTGCTTTTCCTTGTCTTTTTTGCGAATCGCATGAGTATGACCCTCGACACAAAACCCGGTAAAGAAATTAATACCTTCTACATGTACGCCCTGCTCCATAATGGCTTTTGTCGCCAACATGGAATCCAGCCCACCTGAAATTAAAGAAGCTGCTTTGATTTGCTTCACTTTATTTAACCTAAACTATATTAAACTAACACCAGATTATCCCGATGTATGACTTCCTCATCATCAGCATAACCTAAAATATTCTCAAACTGACTACTAGCGCAGCCTTTAATCAAAGCGACTTCTGCGGATTTATAATTCACCAGCCCCCGTGCCACTTCAACACCTGCAGAATCCAGACACACAACCAGTTCGCCCCGGTTAAAATACCCTTCTACGGTCTTAATACCTACCGCCAATAAACTCTTGCCTGATTTTCTTAAGACATTTACCGCGCCAGCATCCAGCACTAAACGGCCTTTCGCTTGTAACTGCCCGGCCAGCCACTGCTTGCGCGCAACAATAGGTTCTATATTTGCATATAGATAAGTGCCCACTTGTTCACCGGCGATAACCTTAGTCAGTACATTTCCTATATCGCCAGAAGCTATCACCGTGGATGCACCCGAGCGTGACGCTAAGCGAGCGGCACTGACCTTGGTTGCCATGCCACCACGACCCAGGCCACTACGACTTCCTCCGGCCATAGCTTCCAGACGCTCATCATTAGAACTGATCTGTTCGATAAGCACCGCACTGGCATTAACGCTGGGATCGGAGTCAAACAAACCTAGCTGATCGGTTAAAATAATTAATAAATCCGCTTCAACCAGGTTGGCAACCAGAGCTGCCAGCGTATCATTATCGCCAAAGCGAATTTCGTCTGTGGCAACCGCATCATTCTCATTAATAACCGGCACAACACTATAATTTAATAACGCCAGCAATGTACTACGAGCATTTAAATAACGCTTACGGTCAGATAAATCATCATGCGTCAGTAAAACTTGCGCGGTATGCACACCATGTGCCTGAAAATTACTCTCGAAATTTTGTACCAGCCCCATCTGCCCAACAGATGCGGCCGCCTGTAATTCATGTAGGGCTTTTGGCCGTGCTGTTAAGCCCAGGCGCGACATGCCTTCAGCTACCGAACCTGAAGAGACCAGCACCACTTCAATTCCCTGCTGTTTTAATTGTGCCATTTGCGCAACCCAGACAGCTATAGCCTCCTGGTTTAGACCCTTGCCACCATCGGTTAATAGCGCACTGCCAATTTTAACAACGATGCGCTTAGATTTTGCAAACTCACTGCGGCGGCTCATGTTGTTTTTCCAGTTCTTTTTCCTCGCTTGCCTGCTGCTCCAAGAATGCCATAATATCAAACATTAAGGTGCGCGTTCCTTCCGACTTTAAAGCTGAAATTTGATAAACCGGCCCTGCCCATTTCAATTCATCCACAATTGCTTGACAATATGCCTGCTGATCTTCGTCATCCTGCAACCTATCCATCTTGTTCAATATTAACCAGCGCGGCTTATTGGCTAAATCATCACTCCATTTCTCCACTTCAGCAATAATTTTCTTAGCTGACTCTACCGGCGTATCCATAGACTCATACGGCTTTAGATCAACCAGGTGCATCAACAACTTAGTACGCGCCAAGTGCTTTAAAAACTGCAGGCCCAACCCGGCTCCTTCTGCAGCACCTTCGATCACGCCCGGTATATCCGCTATCACAAAGCTGCGCCGATCATCAACACTGACGACACCCAAATTAGGCACCAGCGTAGTAAAAGGATAACCTGCAACGCGCGGCTTTGCCGAAGATACCGCACGAATCAGACTAGACTTACCCGCATTAGGCATGCCCAGCAAACCTACATCCGCAATCAGGGTTAGTTCTAACTGCAAAACCCGCTGCTCCCCTTTTGATCCCATTGATGCCTTCTGCGGAGCGCGGTTGATACTACTTTTAAAGCGTGTATTACCCAGGCCATGAAAACCGCCCTGAGCAACCAGTAATTTTTCACCCAACCGAGTAAGATCGCCTAATTTTTCATTAGTTTGCTTATCAATCACACTTGTGCCGGGCGGTACAGCGATATAAATATCATCCCCTTTTTTTCCTGTGCATTGCCGGCCCATACCATTTTGACCGCGCTGCGCCCTGTGCACCGAATGGAAACGGAAATCCACCAAAGTATTAACATTCTCTGTAGCAACCAGATAAACACTGCCGCCATCACCTCCATCACCACCGTCAGGTCCGCCTTTAGGAATATATTTCTCGCGACGAAAACCTATACAGCCATTACCGCCATCACCCGCTTCGACGCGAATCTCTGCTTCATCAACAAATTTCATAAGCCTAAAAACCCCTTGTACGAAAAATAGGCAAAAAAAACCCCGTCTTTAGCGGACGAGGTTTTTATCTATTCTAAAATATCAACTATAACCCGACGAATCAGGCTATAGGCTATAGGCTATATCTAAGAACTATGCTGCAACAATGCTAACAAATTTACGCTTTTGAGGGCCTTTAACCTCAAACAAAACCTGCCCATCTATAGTTGCAAATAAAGTATGATCTTTACCACAACCTACATTCGTTCCAGCATGAAAACGTGTTCCCCGTTGGCGCACAATAATGCTACCCGCACTGACTGCTTGTCCACCATAACGCTTTACACCTAGTCGGTTCGAATTAGAATCACGACCGTTTCTAGTACTACCACCCGCTTTTTTATGAGCCATTGTAAATCCTCGTGTTAGGCAGAAATGCCAGTAATCTGGACTTCTGTGTAATATTGACGATGACCCATCTGTTTCATGTGGTGCTTACGTCTTTTGAATTTAATTATTTTAATTTTCTTATGTCTACCCTGAGCAGTCACAGTTGCTGTTACTTTGCTACCATCCACATAAGGCTGGCCGACTTTAACTGCATCATCTGACTTGACCATAAGTACATTGTCGAATTCAACGCTATCGCCCATACCAAGCTCAAGTTTCTCTATTTTTAAGGTAGTACCTTCTTCAACACGGTATTGTTTACCGCCAGTTTGAATTACCGCATACATTTGCGTCAGCTCCATCAAGCAATATCTATTAAAAGTGAACAGAGAATTATAATCGCAAAGGAAACTCTCGTCAACTAAAAATAAAAACAAGGACTTAATGTACAATAAAATAACACATGACAAGATTTAACACCATAAGGTATTTTTAAGCACTCTGTTCTGGTAACATAAGCGACATTATAAAATGTTAAGTCCGAAAAATCAGGCATTTAATCAACAAGCACTAGCACTCAGCAAGACTGCCAGCCCTCCCTGAATGACTTAACAAACTCCTTTACTAATTTTTTACTACTACGAATAATGACAGTTTCGCAACACTCTAATAATAAAGCACACACACCTATTGATTTTGCATCAATCCAGCGCTTAACGGAAAGCGAAGCCCAATCAGTCGACCAGCTAATCCTAGAGGAACTTACCTCTGATGTCGTGCTTATCAATCAAATTGGTCACTACATTATCAATAGTGGTGGCAAACGCCTGCGCCCTATGTTGCTATTGCTCACTGCAAAAGCACTCGATTATCAGGAAAGCAACCATCATCTGTTATTAGCTGCGGTCATCGAATTTATTCACACCGCAACATTATTGCACGATGATGTTGTCGACGAATCTGACTTGCGTCGCGGGAAAGACTCTGCCAATGCGGTATGGGGCAATGCTGCCAGTATTCTGGTCGGCGATTATCTTTACTCCAGCGCATTTGAAATGATAGTACGCACCGGCAATATGCGGGTTATGGAGATTCTATGCAAAACCACAACCGCAATTGCTGAAGGCGAAGTATTGCAACTCTTGAATTGCAATAACCCGGCAACCACCGAAGCAAAATACCTGGAAGTTATCTCGCGTAAAACTGCGATTCTCTTTAGTGCTGCGACTCAATTAGCCGCTGTTATTGCTAATGCAGGCCCTGCCATTGAACAAAGTATGGCCGCTTATGGACAACACCTCGGCATCGCTTTTCAACTTATCGATGATGCACTGGATTACACATCCAGCAAAGACCAGCTTGGCAAAAACCTAGGCGATGACCTGGCAGAAGGAAAGCCGACCTTGCCGCTTATTTATGCTATAGAAAACGGCACTAAAGAGCAAGCAGATGTAATTATTAACGCGATCAAAACAGGTGATAGAGATTCATTTAATGCCGTCTATGAAGTTGTTAAAGCAACTAATGCTATCACCTATACAGAGCAACGCGCTGATAGTGAATCACAAAAGGCTATTGGCGCACTAAGTAATCTACCAGACTCTGAGTTTAAACAAGCACTGGAGCTGCTTGCGCGCTTTTCTGTGCAGCGGAATTATTAATAAAATCGCACCTAACTATCTACAAATAAATAGCCCATAAAGAGGCTAGTAGACATTATGAACCCGAGGCATTGGATCAGTTTTTACCCTGGAACCTGATTGAAAAGATTAAGCCTTTAAAGTAAGTGGCGGTGCTTGTCTAGGTGGGAAGAATCGATGCTTACAATATAACAATTTGCCCCCTTTGCACGACATCAATGCTAAAATCGGCAGCTGTTTCTACGCTATTTACCTTAGGATATGACCGACTCGTTAAAACTTCCTGTTGCATCATTAAAACTACAAATTAACCAGGTAGATTACTCTCTTCTTGGCAATGACCAGAATAGCCGAGTCACTAATATTCTTGGCCAGGAACGCGCCCAGTCCGCACTTGGATTTGGGGTTGCCATGCAAAACCCCGGTTACAATATTTATGTGATGGGCGAACCGGGCACCGGACGCTTATCGATGATTACCAATCATCTCACACCTATTTCCCAAACCCAGGAAACACCGCCTTCCTATGCCTATGTCGAAAACTTTGAAAATAACAGAGAGCCAGTAGCCATTGAACTACCTGCAGGACAGGCGCACGAATTTTGTAAGGATATTAATCGTCTGATTGATAATTTAATTGCAACTTTTCCGGAAGCATTTGAAAGCCCTAGTTATCAGCAAAAAAAGACCTCCATAGAGCGCACTTTCAATCAGCTGTATAACACTGCCATTGATGTTATCGAACAACAATCGAAGGAGAAAAATATTGCTCTGTTTCGTGATACCGAGTCGATTACCTTTGCGCCGATACGCGACAACAAGGTGCTGGATGAAGAGCAATTTAACCAACTGCCCCAGGAGGAACGCGATGCCTTCCATAAAGACACCGAAGTGCTAGAAGACGCTCTGGGCGATGCCTTAATCGAACTACCCCAATGGTGTCGCGCGCTGGTTGAAAAAAATCGGCAACTGGATAATGTTACGATCCGCATGGCTATCTCGCCATTATTTAAAGAGCTGACTGATCGCTATCAAAATATTGATACGGTGATAACCTATCTTAGCGAAATAAAAAAAGACCTGGGCGAAACTATTAAAGACCTGTTTGTACAAACCCAGTCGCTAGAAGGAATTATTGATAGCACAAAAAAACAGTTGCTCAAAGATCAGTACCACCCAAATATATTGATTGAGTACAAGGAAAATTCCGGTGCACCGGTGACTTATGAACCCAACCCCACCTATCAAAATCTGTTTGGTCGAATAGAATATACTAGCGAGCAAGGTGCTTTAACCACCAATTATCAGCGCATCTGCCCCGGTTCATTGCACCGCGCCAATGGCGGTTATTTAATTTTGGATGCGGATAAGCTCCTCAATTCCCCCTTTGTCTGGGAAGGCCTTAAACGCGCATTAAAATCGGGGCGTATTGGAATTGAGTCCCCGTATGCCGAATTGGGTATTAATACGGTTACCTTAAAACCCGAAGTTATTCCACTTAATATCAAGGTTATTCTGGTCGGCTCGCGCGAAATCTATTATTTACTGCAAGATCTGGATGATGAATTTAATGAAATGTTCCGTATTCTCGCGGACTTTGGTTACGATATTCCGCGCACTGAAAGCAATATGTACAATTTTGCGCAATTGATGAAGCAGCAAGCGCATGACTCTGGTGCCAAGCCCTTAGCCAAATCAGCGATTATCAGCTTGATGGAACACAGCTGCCGCCTTGCTGAACACCAGCAGCGCCTATCAGCGCATATTAATGATGCGCTGGAAATTATTGGCGAGGCCAACTTCCTCTGCCAGTCAGACGAAATTGATAGTATAGATATAGAGCAGGCGTTGAGCGCACGCGAATATCGTAATGGTAGAATAGCCCAGAGCATTCTGGAAGAAATGCTGGATGGCACCATATTAATCAATACTTCCGATGGTGTCATCGGGCAAATAAATGGTTTGACCGTACTGCAAGTCGGCGGCAGCAGCTTTGGCGCACCCTCTCGGATTACCGTCACTGTTTACCCTGGCTCACGCGGCATCGTCGACATAGAACGCGAAGCAGAGTTAGGGCTGTCGATACATTCCAAAGGAGTAATGATCTTAACCGGTTACCTGGGAAATTGTTATGCACAGGAGTTTCCTCTGGCCATTTCAGCCAGCATAGCTCTGGAGCAATCTTATGGGCATATCGATGGCGATAGCGCATCCCTTGCCGAACTATGCTGTCTTATTTCTGCCCTCACCCTGACCCCTATCAAGCAAAGCTTTGCCGTAACCGGCTCTATCAATCAATATGGAGAGGTTCAGGCAATCGGGGGAGTTAATGAAAAAATAGAAGGCTTTTTCAAACTCTGCAAAGGTCGCGGCCTAACAGGCGAGCAGGGCTGCATTATTCCTCAGGCGAATGTGCGCAATTTAATGCTCAAGCAGGAAATTATTGATGCTGTTGCAGCAGGTGATTTTGCAATCTATGCCGTTGCTAATGTCGATCAGGCGCTGGAGCTACTCACCGGAAAACAGGTAGGCAAGCAAGATAAAAATGGCGAATACCCTGAAGATAGCCTAAACTTCAAAGCAATCTCCCGACTAAAGGAGATTTCCGATTTAGGTCATGATAAGGATGAAGATAATGATGCTGACGAGGAGCATTAGAACCAGCGCTATACTTATATGGGACTGCTGTGCTCATTTGTGCTTCATGCGGAGACGGCACATGACGCTATCTTCAAAGTTCTACTGGAATCAAATAGTCATCCCTACTTTCAACAGCCTTATAGCAAAACCGAACAAAGCAATCTCAAAAAACTCTATCAGTTAAATCAAAATCGGCTACTCTGGTTTAGTAGCAAGCACCCTGCTCAGACCATCAATCAGCTACTAGAACTCTTTGCCAATGCACCTGCACAAGGGTTGATTAGTAGCGACTATACCACTCAGCACCTTGCAACACAGTGGCAAAATATTCAGCAAAACAACCCCGACTTATACCAGTTCGCAGCTTTCGATACTGCGCTTAGCTTAACTTTCCTACGCTATTTACATGACTTGCATTATGGTCGCGTCTCCCCTCAACAACAAGGCTTTCGCCTGCCGCAAAAAAAAATCATCGACCTGGCGAGTGCATTATATGGCGCTATACAAATAGATGAGGTTAACGACCTAACCGTAGACATGGAGCCTAAATTAAAACCCTACCAACAACTTAAATCGGCTTTAATTAAATACAGGCGTTTAGCGCAGCACTTTAAACCGCCACTGCATTTTGAACTAGAGGAAAGTTTACATCCGGGGGACTGGTCGAAAGAAGTCAGTAAATTACGCCTCCGCTGAAAATCATGGAAACGGAGCTTTAGCGAAGTGAAGATTTTTAGTCTGCGATAGCCGTAGGGCCGTTGTTTTGTCGGAGTCTGAGCGTTAGCGAAGGTGGAGACAAAATAAAAGGCCCTACGGCTATCGCGGACTAAAAATCTTCACTTCGCTTAGGCTACGTTTCCCTGATTTTCAGCGAAAGCATTGCAAACACCTATTTTCAGCGCCCAACTAAGCTACCTAGTGTTTAACCCCTACTGGAATATCCCTAAAAGTATCCTGACCCAGGAAATCCTGCCGCTTCTGGAAAAAGACCCTGAATATTTACAGAAAAATAATATGGAAATTGTGTCGCGCTTTGCGCATAATGCGCCAGTCTACGCGATTAATGAAGTGAATATACAACGGCTATACAACGGTCAATTGCACCTGCGCCAACGTCCTGGACGAAAAAATGCACTAGGGCATATCAGGTTTATTTTTCCGAATAGTCACAATATCTACCTACACGACACGCCTGCGCATTCTTTGTTTAAGCGCAGTAAACGTGACTTTAGTCATGTTGCATTCGTGTCGAAAAGCCAAATTCACTCTCACAGTTCGTATTACGCAATCAGCCAGAATGGGATGAGACAAAGATCCGCAAAGTACTGAGAACCAATAAGCCCAGCATTATAGATGTAACACATAAAATCCCGATGCTTATTTTTTACAGCACAGCTTTAGCTGACCAGAAAGGCGTTGCTTTTTATCCGGATATCTATGGTCACGACAGTACATTAAAGTATGCCTTAGCCCAACGTAGTGAACTTTTTTCTCCCGCGCCCTCTTCTATGCTCGCAGGTTTTTAAGCACAATTTTTCGAAAGGTAGCGCTAGAAGAGCAGGCGCGCCATGCTACCTCACGAAATTCCGGGACTCCTGTCGCCGTAATTCGTTCACCTACGCAGCGAATAGGAGATGCTCCAGCCGCCCTGCGTCCGCCACAGACTGAGCACAAAGCAGCTCAGTCATGGCTACCACAAATGGCTCTACGGCTATTCGGGATAAAATTTTAGCCTCCCTCGCGCGCTATCGCGCACTTCGGATTGGCAAATTTCCCTGCGCCTTCTGGAGACTATCAGCCCTTCCGGGGCTGACAGCGAGAGAGGACATCAAAAAATGTAGGCTGGGTAGAGGTACGAAAACCAGCAACAAAAATGCTTGGATTACGCTTGTACAGCACCTTGTGGTACTGAAGGAGAGGGTTGTTTGTATGCTTTGGGTTGAATATTAAAATTCATTTATTCGGCTTTCCAATACGGTGCTGCACAAGCTACATCCCAGCATACAAACGACTACCAGGATCTAACCCGCCCGGTATCAATATGCACAAAATTTGAGCGTGGATAATAACCCACACCTCCTCGAGCCAAGCTTATTGCCGCTTTCTGCATATCTCTGACAGCAACACCCTCAATACAAATATCTATTGCCTTACCCTGCATGTGCAGGCTCTTGGATGCAACACCTGAGCTTTTCTTATGTAATGCAGCATTGGTTTTAGGCGAACGATACCCGGAAATAACTTGAAAGGGCTGATCAGTGCCCAGAACACCTTTTAAATCATATAACAAATCGATTAAACCAGGATCCATTGCCAGTACATCACCAGTTCTATGATCTCGTAATAAATAACTAATATCACGTAAAGCCTCGGAAACATACTGGCCTTGTTCATAATAACTGAGAGATATTTTTTCTTCAGTATGTAAATTATGCAATTTCAAATCTCTTACCACAGAGCTGGGTTGAATACCCGCATAGCTAACCGGCATTGCAATTGCTGCAGTTGCGCCTAGTGTATAGCGTAGAAAATTACGTCTGCTTATGGTTTTCGAAACATTATTCATACAGCTTATTTTTCCTAATTTTATTGAGTGTCAACAGCGTTATGCAGACACACACTGAACAAGCAAGAAATTTAAAAAAAGTATAACAGAATTCTTGATTGTCATCATTAACTTTTTACCATAACACATTGATTTAATATAACATTGAAGAGTGCTTATCCGGCCTTAACCCATCTTCGTCACTATTGATGATGTAGTTGTTATAAATCAATTGGTTGAAATTTTAAAAAGTAGCCAGTTGGCACTACAGATTTTGTGTTTTTGTATAAAACGTTGGATTTTTTAGAGTATTTTTGTCGCATGTAAATTACACTCAAATAATGATGATTTTTTTGACAAAAGTCAATGAATTTATCGACAAAAATAATATAAATGGCACTACAAAACTTTCAAAAAAAACACCATTGATTTTAAAGAGAATTTTTCGACAAAAAATCGCTTAAACCGATGAATCAATGGCTTAGAAAGATGAAAGTGACGAAGATGGGTTAACCACTATTTATGCTGCCTATGAAAAGACTTATCGCCGGAAAATTCTTGTCTAATCTCTTTGACTACTTCCAGATTTTTCCGCCGACGGTCAGTTTTGCGTTGGCAGGGTGTATCTCCTGTTTGCGGATGGTACTCAACGCGCAAGTCGTTATGCCAATCACGCCGGTGATATTCACGCACGACCACAGGCCGGCCCATGAATGTTTTTTTATTTAGGCGCTTAATAACCTTCTCCGCAGCAGCATCTGGCTCTATGCTTACCAAACCATGAAATTCAGAGTGTTCTAAGCCAACTTCTTGCAGGTGCACCACTTTAACATCGAGAATAGCAGCCTTTTTGCTAAACCAAAACCAGCTACTTTTCAGTAGCTGTCTGAACAAACCGCACCAGATCTCAAATGTACATAAAAAACATAATATAATAGCATAAACAATAAATTTCAGCATTGCTTTGAGGTTTTTTCATTAGCAACTGAAGTTTCCCAATTATTGAGTAGCTGAAATACACAATGCTGGTGTATCGAGGTTTATTTTAGGTGGTTTTGCCATGTTTATAGCAAACCCCTACTTAATTCCCCTTAGGCAATAGCATTTGAAACGAATGAAAAGACTATTTTTTTTTCATATAGTTGTAGCATAGTTTCAATTTTACCATAAATAATTATTGGGAAACTTCAGATTAGCAATACTCTGTCATTTAATCAGTTTCCAATACCTGCAAACTCTTTTAACCTGGAAATAAATAAGCATCCAAATACCGGCAGGATTTTTGTTTGTCATCAGTACTATAGCAATAGGCGCATAGCTGGCTACGTAACCATCACTACAATGCTGATGACGGTCAAAAAGACAGGCAAAAGGAATGGATGAGTGTGTTTCCATGCCCCATAGATGATGCGCTGCGTTCCTCAACACTTCCTGCAAGTTTTGGGTTTATTATTCCTCAACCCTGCACCTCAGCAGATTTCCGAACTATTACACAGCGTCCTGCCAAAACCAGCCGCCTAACGCAATAAGCTGACACAATATATGTGCTGATTGCGCATCTCGCTGCAGGGACTGCCAGTCAGCGGCATTTAAAGTAGCGTGCTCAGTCAGCCTAGGTAGATTAGCCACTCCATGCAAATCGACTAAATAGCTCTCACCAGCCACAAAAAGTTGCCCGCCCATCGCATTCGCTGTCCAGGCAAAGCGATAATAGGCGTTTCTTTGTAGTACTGCGCCAGCGTCAAAATGTGAATTTAGTTCATCAATGCCGGGTAAATCGCTACGTGCTTCTGCTGCGATAGCTGCCAGGCTGGGTTTGGTTTCAGTAACAAACCGTCCTAATACCGTTGCTAACTGTGGCACTGCCTGGTCAATCGCCTGGTGTAATAATTGCTTTAATCTTGCCACTGCATCTCTGTCAATTTCAGCACTATGCAGATTTAAAACCAGATCTGGGTCCTGATATCGGGCTTTGTCCAGCCCTTGCTCCAGCAATGTGTTCACTAACGCATCCAGCATATCCACGCTACCTGGCGCTCGAAAGCCAAATGAATAGGTCATGCACTCGTCAAGTGCGACCCCATGGTGTGCAAAATGTGGTGGCAGGTATAACATATCTCCGGGCTGTAAATCCCAGCATTGCTCAGGACTAAACTCAGCCAGAATTTGCAAGTCTAAGCCATCGATTAGTTTTGCCTCATGTATGGGCTGGTCGCCAATCTGCCAGCGCCGTGCGCCCATTGCCTGTAATAGAAATACATCGTATGCATCAGTATGAGGTCCGACACCACCTGCTGCTGACGCATAACTAATCATCAGGTCATCACGCCGCCACTCAGGTATAAAGCTAAAAGCATCCAGCAAGTTTTGTAATTCCGGCACATGCTTATCAACATCCTGCACCAGCAACGTCCAGTGAGATTCAGGCAGTTGGGAAAAAGTGCTGGCAGAAAATGGCCCTGTGCTTACTTGCCAGGTGTTGCCATTTCGCCCATGCTCTTCAATCAACCGAGATTCAATCTCCGGCTCACAGGCAAGCCCGGCCAGCTCTTCAGCTAAAATAGGCGACTCAAACGCAGGATATGCCTGGCGAATTAATAAAGGTTTTTTCTGCCAATATTGCTGTAAAAACTGCTGCTGACTCAGGCCGGTATTAAAAAATTGTGTCAAGGTGCTCTCCGAATTAGGTGTGCAATAGCTTTAGCTATTGCTGATACCAGAAAAAAAGCTCAAGCTTTTTTACTCCGGATTACGATAGATTCCGCTCAGCTTCCAGCATCTGAATAACTGCTGCAGTATATGGTCGCACGCCACGCCACACATAAAAAGCTTCAGCTGCTTGTTCCACCAGCATCCCTAGGCCATCAAGACTTTTAATGGCTTGCTGTTCATGTCCCCAATGCACAAAGGCTGTTGCTTTATTCGCATAAGCCAGATCATAACAGCTACCTTGCTCTGCTAATAGCCCTGCGGCTAAAGGCGGTAATTCATCACTCAAGCTGGCTGAAGTCGCATTTAAAATCAAGTCAAAGCTCTGCCCTGCTAAATCAGCATAGCCACAGCCTGTTATAGCTCCCTTATGCTTAAATTCATTAGCCAGAGTAACGGCTTTTGCTACCGTACGATTAACCACAGTAATCGAAACCGGCACTTCGCCCATAATCGGCAGGATAATCCCCCGGCTTGCACCACCCGCGCCCAGAATAAGAATTCGTTTTTGCTGTAAGCTTATTGCATGGTTATTTTGTATATCGGCTACCAATCCAATACCATCAGTATTATCGCCTAAAATATGTCCATCACCCTGAAAAGCCAGAGTATTTACTGCTTTAGCTAACTCTGCACGCTCAGTTCTAAGATCAGCATATTCCCAGGCCAGCTCTTTTAGAGGGACGGTGCAATTTAAGCCACGCCCACCCTGAGCAAAAAACGCGTTCACCGCCCCGGAAAACTGTTCTGCCAGAACTAATTCTGCAGAATATTGCATAGCTTGCTGGGTCTGCTCAGCAAACAGCTTATGAATTCGGGGAGATTTACTATGTTTTATCGGTGAGCCAAACACCGCATATTGATCTACCTGACTCATGCTTACGATTCCTTTAGCCACTGTGCAACAGCCTTGGCATAGTAAGTCAGAATAGCATCACTACCTGCTCGCTTAAATGCTAATAAAGATTCTAATACCACCTGACGTTCATCTAACCAGCCATTAAGGCTCGCGGCCTTTAGCATGGCATATTCACCACTGACCTGATAGGCAAATACCGGTACGCCAAACTCATCTTTTACCCGGCGGATAATATCTAAATAAGGCATGCCCGGCTTAACCATCACCATATCCGCGCCTTCCTGTAAATCTAGTTGCACTTCACGTAAGGCTTCATCCGAATTAGCCGGATCCATTTGATAACTGAATTTATTGCCCTTGCCTAAATTTCCTGCAGAACCCACAGCATCCCGGAATGGCCCATAAAAACTGGAGGCATATTTAGCAGAATAAGCGAGTATCTGGGTATTGATATAACCAGCTGCTTCCAGAGCCTCTCGAATCGCACCTATACGACCATCCATCATATCTGAAGGAGCAACCACATCCGCACCAGCCTGAGCATATGATAGCGCCTGCTTAACCAATACCTCCACAGTTTCATCATTGACCACATAACCTTGCTCATTAATCAGACCGTCTTGACCATGCGAGGTAAACGGGTCTAATGCTACATCAGTCATCACACCTAGTTCCGGGCAAACAGCTTTTATCGCCCGTACCGCACGTTGCGCTAATCCATCAGGATTGTATGCTTCTGCGGCATCAACCGACTTAACCTCAGCAGGCGTCACTGGAAACAAGGCCAGCATGGGAATCCCCAGCGCAAAGCACTGTTTAGCTTCCTGCACTAAAAGATCGATCGACAGTCGCTCTACACCTGACATAGAAGCAATTGTTTGTGTTTTGTTTTCACCTTCAATAACAAATACAGGGTAAATCAAGTCATTACATGAAAGTTGATTCTCCGACATGAGTCGCCGTGAAAAATCATGGTAGCGCATCCTGCGCATGCGTGTCTTTAGATAATTGCTATTGTTCATACCCTATCTTAAATTTTAGTGATTGCTTATAATTACACTTATTGTACAGAAAACCCCGCCCATACTAAAACCATGAACACCATGACGACTCACAAATTAGCGCGCACTTTATTGCTTGGATTTTTCTTTTTACTAGGCAGTATCGCTAGCGCAGCGACTGAAAAATTACAGCCGCCTCAAATGCTCATCGACCTAACTTCACAGGCTTTGCTCGCCAAACTGAAAGACCCTGCCTTTGCCAGCAATAAAACTGAAATTCGTGCCTTTGTAGATCAATCAATTTTTCCCAACATTGATACTGTGCGCATGTCGGCATTAGTGTTAGGAAAGCATTGGCGTAAAGCTAGTAAACAGCAGAAAAAGCAATTTATCGAAGCATTTAAAACCTTATTGGTCAACACTTATTCAACCACCTTTACCGAGCAATTTGATGACTGGTCAATTAAATACCTGCCCTTAAAACTGCATAACGGCGATAAAACCACCACGGTCAAAACGATTGTTTCACAACCAGGAAAAGCAAATGCAAAGATAGACTACGCGATGGTTTTACGCAATGGGCGGTGGAAAATTTATGATTTAAAAGTTGAAGGAATCAGCCTGGTGATCAGTAATCGTGAAACCTTTAGCCAGATGATTAAAGACTCGAGGTCATTAGATAAGGTGATTGCTGAGCTGGAAGCAAAAAATAATAAGCTATAGTTTTCTTTTTCCAACCTATAGCATCTAATCACAAGAAAATAATGGAAGAATTGATCCCGTTTATTCAAGCTAATATCCACCATGCCCATTATATTATTTTTGCGACCTTGCTATTAGCAGGCCTTAACATTCCCGTATCAGAAGATGCGATGATTTTTATTTCTGCACTTTTAGCCAGCAAGCATCCTGAATATTTACCACACTTATTTATAGCTGTTTATCTGGGTGCTTTTTTTCTGACTTAATTTCATATATAGTTTCTCAGATAAATAATTTCCAAATTTGGAGCGCTTAAACTTAGGCGGTAACAACGAAATCTTCCCGCAATTTTTGCATAACACAAATCACTTTACTGGCATCATACATATAAGTGTTAAAAGTTTGCACAACTGAATCATGAAGATCTTCAAAAGTTTTAAAATACTTCATATGAGTCGAATCGCGTTTCGTATTTTTCCATAATTTCTCAATCGGATTAAAATCCGGCGAGAACGCAGGGAGACGTTCTACTGTCAAACGATCTACATTAGCTAACTTAAATTCCTTAATAACACCGCTTCCATGATACGGGGCACCATCTTCAATTAGTATAATCTTGCCTTTATAATAAGCCAGCAATTGTGTTAAAAACTCAACATAGCTTTCACCATTAAAACGCCCAGATGTTTCAGCGTGTTGTAATATCATTGGCTTATAACTCTCGATTAAGACGTTGTCGGCAATAGAATATATCGCTTCCATAAAAAGCTTCTGTGTTGGATATTTCTCATTTTTTAAGCTTTTAAGAATAGCTAAAAATTCTTGAGGCAGCCCAGCTTCTTTTAAAAGTCTAAGTGACTTTGGTTTTATCTCATAAGCCAATGATTCTCGGTATTGAAAACTCCCTCCTTCGAGTTCGATCGTACCAAACATTTTCAACCCTTTTCGAATCCCTGATGTTTTCACTGTGGGTTGCTCTCCTATTGGAGCCCAGGTTCGTGCCAATGAACCCCACATAGCAAATGACACCTCATCACCGAATAAAACGACACTCTTTTCTTCTACCGCCTTTTCCATAATGGCAGGCAATGTTTCTTCCAGCCACGTTTTTCTTTCAAGCTCGTACTTTTCTTCTTCTTGGCGATCAGTCACAAAACGAGCTTTTTGATAACTGAAGCCCAGTTTTTTCATTAGGCTTGATAAATAGTTCAAGTTATAACGAACTTCAAATTTTAACCAAATAAGCTCGGCAATCATCGCAGTATTCCATATTCCACAATGAAATCCATTGTCTTCTGGGCCTTTCTTTATCAACTCAACCAATCTATTTTTCTGGTCTTTAGTTAACTTTGACTTCCGACCACATCCTTGATAGTGTTGCCCTATTAACCAACCGACACCTTTATGCATGAATGTTTTCAGCCAATTTATAATGGTTTTTTCACAGACTCCCATTAGGCGTGCTATTTCTTTGATTCCCATGCATTCACTGAACCAGAGTAGAGCTTGAGTTAATCGATATAAACAAATATTACTTAGCTTGAGAGCTGTCGCCATATTTTTTTTAGTCGGTCTACAATTGACTTTGAAAAAGTGAGGGATACCATTTTTGACTGTTTCCGTTAGTGTTGGGACGAAAATTATAAGCCAGTTTCCCCTCTGTCGTTTTTGTTTGTTCGGAAATTAATTTTCTGAAAGTCTATAGCTTAGGCCGGTTTATCGGGCCAAAATTATTTACCATTCGCTTTTTTGCAAAAATGGTACCCTCGGAAAGAATTAACAAAATTTCTGCCTATTATAAAAAATATAGCGTAATCACGTTAATCCTGGGGCGCTTCATCCCCTTTGGTGTCAGAAATGCCCTATTTTTAACAGCAGGCCTTGGGAAAATGAATTTTATCAAATTCGCCTTATCCGACCTGCTGGCCTGCACCATCTCAACGATTAGCTTTTTTACCTTGTATTTTCACTATGGTGAGAGTGTTATTAACTATATAAAACAAGCTAATATACTGATTTTTGCGCTGGTATTTATTTTACTCGGTGTATTCTGGTATCGAAAGAAACGTGCAGCTTAATAACCCACTAATTTTTTAGGGCAGGGTTAATTACTGATTTAAAACAGCCCGGTAATCACCCCGGCATCTGTAATATCTATCCGTTCCGCTGCTGGTACTTTGGGCAAACCAGGCATCGTCATCATATTCCCGGCGATCAGCACTATAAATCCTGCCCCATTAGCTAATCTCGCTTCAGTGATTTCTACAGTATGGCCAGTCGGCGCTCCTATTGCCGCTGGATTGGTGGAAAAAGACATTTGCGTTTTTGCTATACAAATAGGAAAGTGGCCGTATTGCTCTTGCAGAGCCTCAATTTCCGCTTTTACCTTCGGGCTGGCAGTCACATTTTCGGCACCATATATTTTTGTCGCAACGGCTGTAATTTTTTCCCACAGTGGTAATTTGTCATCGTAAACATAAGTACAACCAGGCTCACGCTGATCGACTATTGCTAACACTTCTTTGGCTAAATCCTCTGCACCTCCGCCACCTTCTGCCCAGTGTTTGGAAACTACACATTTTGTCTCCAGCGCTGCACACTTTTCTATGATTAACGCAATTTCCGCTTCGGTATCAAAAGTAAAATGATTAATACAGACGACACATGGCAAGCCATAGTGTTGAGTAATATTATTTAAGTGCCGCTCCAGGTTAACAAAGCCCGCCTCTACTGCCTGCAGATTTTCATTATTCAAGTCCTCTATGGCAACGCCACCATGCGATTTCAGCGCTCTTACCGTGGCAACCAGCACCACTGCAGAAGGTTTTAATCCAGACATACGACACTTGATATCGATAAATTTTTCTGCGCCTAAATCTGCGCCAAAGCCCGCCTCGGTAATGGCATAGTCCGCCAGCTTTAATGCTGTCTTGGTGGCTGTTACTGTATTACAACCATGCGCAATATTGGCAAAAGGTCCGCCGTGGATAATGGCAAGATTGTTTTCCAGTGTTTGCACCAGGTTAGGCTTGATTGCATCTTTTAATAAAGCAGCCATTGCTCCCTGTGCATTCAAGTCACGTGCATAAACCGGGGTCACTTTATCGGTTTTATAGGCAACGATAATACGCCCTAAGCGCTCTTTTAGATCGGCACGACTTGTTGCCAGACATAAAATTGCCATCACTTCCGATGCGACCACAATATCATAACCGTCTTCACGTAAATAACCGTTAGCGGAGCCGCCCTGCCCGACAGTAATCTGGCGTAAAGCGCGGTCATTCATATCCACCACACGCTTCCATTTGATACGCCGTGAATCGATGCTCAATGCATTGCCATGATTAATATGGTTGTCGATCAGCGCGGATAATAAATTATGCGCAACGCCGATGGCATGAAAGTCACCAGTAAAATGCAGGTTAATATCTTCCATAGGCACAACTTGTGAGTAGCCTCCGCCTGCTGCTCCCCCCTTCATGCCAAAACAGGGCCCCAAAGACGGTTCGCGTAAACACATCATGGTGTTTTTGCCCAGACGATTCATGGCATCACCCAGACCAACAGTAGTAGTCGTTTTGCCTTCACCTGCCGGCGTAGGACTCACTGCAGTCACTAAAATTAATTTTCCATCTTGCTGATCCGCTAAATTATCAATATATTCCAGCGACACTTTGGCTTTGTAATGACTATAAGGTTCCAGTTGTTCGGCTGGTATCCCCAGTTTGTCTACTGCTAAACCTATAATAGGCAGCATCTTTGCTTGCTGGGCGATTTCAATGTCTGACATGCTTACATCTCCAGATAATTCAAGTATTCAATAAACGCAAAAAGCCCGCTTAAATCTACAGCGGGCTTTATTTATATTTCATTTCCATAAGCCCTTCCATGCAAAACCGCCATTAAAATCAATGAATTAACCCAGTCTACGATGTAACACATTATTTACAATAGCTTTAATTCTTAACTGAAGTTTCCCAATAATTATTTATGGTAAAATTGAAACTATGCTACAACTATATGAAAAAATAGTCTTTTCATTCGTTTCAAATGCTATTGCCTAAGGGGAATTAAGTAGGGGTTTGCTATAAACATGGCAAAACCACCTAAAATAAACCTCGATACACCAGCATTGTGTATTTCAGCTACTCAATAATTGGGAAACTTCAGATTCTTAACTTATGACAGTAATTCAAAGCACAGGAACGGAAACTCTAATTATTAGTGGCTATAGACAGGAAAACGCGCACATAAAACAGAGACTTTTTCACGTATAACGGAAATCACTGCGTCATCTTCCAGGTTTTCCATGACATCACACATCCAGCCTGCAATTTCAGTAACTTCAGCTTCTTTAAACCCACGTGAAGTGGGTGCAGGTGTGCCCACCCGAATACCACTAGTCACAAACGGGGATTCAGGATCATTAGGTACAGCATTTTTATTCACCGTAATATGCGCCTTGCCTAAAGCCGCATCGGCAGCCTTACCAGTAATCCCTTTGGGAATTAAAGAAACCAGCATTAAATGATTATCAGTACCCCCAGAAACAACATCAAAGCCACGCTTGATAAACACGCCTGCCATCGCCTGAGCATTTTTAATAACCTGCTCCTGGTAAGTTATAAACTCAGGTAGCATTGCCTCTTTAAATGAAACTGCTTTTGCTGCAATTACATGCATTAAAGGCCCGCCCTGAATACCTGGAAAGATATTAGAGTTTAGTTTTTTCTCTAAGTCTGGGTTGCTTTTACATAAAATCAAACCACCGCGTGGGCCGCGTAATGACTTATGCGTGGTGCTAGTCACAATATCAGCAATCGGCACCGGATTTGGATATAGACCCGCAGCAACCAACCCTGCAACATGTGCCATATCAACCAGCAAATACGCCCCTACTTTATCGGCAATATCGCGGAAGCGCTGCCAGTCCCAGATACGTGAATAAGCAGAAAACCCGGCAATTAATACCTTAGGTTTGTGCTCTAATGCAAGCCTTTCGACTTCATCATAATCAATCTCACCTGTTTCCGGATGCAGACCATACTGAATAGCGTTGTAAATTTTGCCTGAAAAATTAGGCTTTGCACCATGGGTCAAATGTCCACCATCTGCCAGACTCAAACCTAAAATAGTATCGCCAGGCTGGATCATCGCCATAAAAGCCGCCATATTCGCCTGAGAACCCGAGTGCGGCTGCACATTTGCATAGTCCGCGCCAAACAGATCTTTCGCTCGCTCAATAGCCAGCTGCTCGGCCTTATCAACAAATTCACAACCACCATAATAACGTTTGCCCGGATAGCCTTCTGCATATTTATTGGTTAATTGCGAACCCAGTGCCTCCAGTACACGCGGGCTAGTGTAGTTCTCCGATGCAATAAGTTCTATGTGATCTTCCTGACGTTGATGTTCTTCCTCTATCGCTTTGAATAGTTCATCATCAAAGCCTTTGATGGTCATAGATTTTTTATACATTATGGACTCCTGGTTGAGATATTTATGATTTAAACTGGGTTAGCATAGTTTCGAAATAGTGAGAACAACACACCCTATGTTGAATAATCTCACTACGTATATAGCTTGTGCTGCACTAAGCCATTTCTTTAGCTAACTGATAAATTAATTCTGCATCGAGGACCTGCTTATTATCCTCAAACAAACGGGCGATACAGGCACGATGCAAGGCAAGCTTTAAAGAACCAAAACCTATCGCACCCCAGACTATTTTTCCATGCCGGTCGAGGCCTTTATCCATCATATCTGTACCACCGATCCCTACAGGCGGTGTAGCATTGGCATCAGCAAGCATTTCCAGCTTGCTATTATTTTGCCAATGTTCAGGCTTTATTAGTTCGACGCCTGCCGCCCCTGTTGCCATTACAATGTTCGCCTTGGCTATAAGCTCGCCACGCTCATCGGAATCAACTGCCGCTGCTGGTGTTAAATCGACATTAAACCGCTCTTTCATGCTCAGGCAGGCTATGCCCGCATTTTCAATATGTCGTGACACGATGGTAACATCTGCCCCTTCTTCCGCCAGCATTACCGCTGCGCGCTGCCCTACCGGGCCTGTTCCAGCCAGCACCACTGCTTTTTTGCCATTTAAGGCGCCACTACTGGCCAATTTAGCAACAGCCGCTGCTGCCGTGGTATTGCTGCCATTACTATCCAGCATTACCGAAACCTGGAAGCCAGCAAAAAAATAAGACTGCACCGCATTAAATAAAGCCTGGCCTGCGGCCATATTACTTCCACCTATAAAAATTGCAGTATTTTTTTTCTTTTTAGGCGGACGTGTAAAAATAGCGCCTTCTACCAATGCCCTGACATTATCCGGGGTGAGATTAGCATGACCAATCACATGATCAGCACCACCATCATAAGCGACTACAGTATCAAAAACAGCAGGGTAATTATCGGTATCAAATTGGAAAAGCAGCTTCTTCATTAGTTTGGGAAAAGTTTTATAACAATTATGCGTTTAAACGAATATAAAATAGCGCTATTATAACGTATAAAAATAGTAACGCCTTATTAGTCGCGATGATATTAATTTCGCACTAGTGCGGCACCGTGTTGGATAGATGAATAAATGATCATAACTTTAATTTTAGTATCAATAACATACGAATTTTTCTATCCATTAAAGCAAAACTGAAGTTTCCCAATTATTGAGTAGCTGAAATACACAATGCTGGTGTATCGAGGTTTATTTTAGGTGGTTTTGCCATGTTTATAGCAAACCCCTACTTAATTCCCCTTAGGCAATAGCATTTGAAACGAATGAAAAGACTATTTTTTTCATATAGTTGTAGCATAGTTTCAATTTTACCATAAATAATTATTGGGAAACTTCAGAAGCAAAATAGATGCGGCACACTAGACTAAAGGCCCATCTCATACATAATTAATAACTATAGGAAGGATGATAGATGAAAACACCGATTGACGTAGCAGTTACTGGGGCAGCTGGGCAAATTAGTTATTCATTACTATTTCGTTTGGCATCAGGAGAATTGTTTGGCTTAGAGCAGCCTATCGTATTAAGGCTACTAGAAATCACTCCCGCCTTAGACCGCTTACACGGCGTAAAGATGGAGCTAAATGATTGTGCCTACCCGTTATTACAAAAAGTCATTCTGACAGACGACCCTAGAATTGCTTTTAAAGATGTAGATTATGCTTTTTTAGTAGGCGCAAGACCTCGTGGCCCGGGAATGAAGCGCAAGGATTTACTGGAAAGCAATGCCGAAATATTCTCCGGTCAAGGTAATGCACTGAATGAAGTTGCACACCGCAATGTCAAGGTACTGATTACTGGAAATCCCGCTAATACCAATGCACTGATTACACAAAAGAACGCACCTGACTTAAGCCCCACGTGCTTTTCTGCCATGAGTATGCTGGATCATAATCGGGCAATCTTTCAGCTGGCTAAAAAGTGTGGCGTACGCTCAAAAGATGTTAAAAACATTATAGTCTGGGGAAATCACTCCGAAACGCAGTACCCCGATTTAATGCATGCCACTGTCAAAGGCTTGAGTGCCTCAACATTAGTCAGTGATGCCTGGATAGAAAATGAATTTATCCCCACAGTACGACACCGTGGAGCAAGCGTTATCGAAGAACGAGGAGGCATATCAAGTGCTGCTTCTGCTGCGAATGCAGCTATTTTCCAGATGCGCTCATGGGTTTTCGGTACCGAAGCCAGTGACTGGAGCGACTGGGTCAGCATGGCAGTTATTTCTGATGGCAGTTATGGTGTGGAAAAAGGCCTATTTTGCTCATTCCCTGTCCAGGTATCAAGCTCTGGCCTAGTATCAATCGTGCAGGATCTGGACCTAGATGCCACTAGTAAAGCACGCCTAAAAGAATCAGTGCTGGAATTAAAAGAAGAACGTAAAGCTATTAAGCATTTATTGTAGTATGGGTGTGCCTGATGATGCGTACCTGCGACAGCCAGACTACTTCCAGCGTTTGGCGTAGACCTGCTGTAAACACGGAATCCCTATCGTGCACATAAATTAGCCACACTTGATCTGGATGCATTTGATTAAAAATCAAAACCACGTTCTTAGAACATGGGTATTTAATTTTTCCGTTTGATTTTATCCATTCCTGAATTCAAGTCATAAGTACATAACCCAATAAATTTTTCATATCTATCCCAGTCAGCTCTTCAAATACCTCATAAGGTGTTTTGTAATTGAGACACTTTTTAGGGCGACTATTTAGCTTATCAACCGCTATAAAAACCTCTTTTATCGTAACATCAATCAACTCCATTACTTTAGGGAAATACTGTCTTAATAAGCCATTAGCATTCTCATTTTGCCCTCTTTCCCAAGAGCTGTAGGGAGTCGCAAAATACGTATCACAACCTAGTGCTTCTGCTATTTTTTCATGCAGGGTAAACTCTTTCCCGTTATAAAAAGTAATTGTTTTAACAAAGCTTTTTATAGGATCAAGCATTAAAATAGTTGCGTCTAATACATATTGAGCCTTTTTCCCCGCTAAAGGGAAGGCCAACCGTAATTTAGAGACTCGCTCATCCAACGTTACAATCGCCCCTTTGTGATTTTTCCCAATGATTGTATCTGCCTCCCAATCACCTATACGCTTACGGTTGTTGACCTCTTCAGGACGCTCATCTATATCGACTCTATTAGGGATTCCTGTCCTATTATGGGCTGACCCATACCGCTTGCGATAGGTTTTGTTCTCAGGCGCGCCATGCTACCTCACGAAATTCCGGGACTCCTGTCGCCATAATTCGTTCACCTACGCAGCGGATGGGAGATGCCCTGAACGCCCTGCGTCCGCAACGACTACGCACAAAAGCTGCTTCGTCATTACTACCTCACTGGCTGGACGGCTATTCGGAATGCAATTCTTGCTCCTCTCGCGTGCTGCTAGCACACGTCGAATCAGCAAATTGCCCTGTCGCCTATCAGGGACTAAAAATCACCACTTCGCTAAGCTCCGTTTCCATGATTTTCAGCGGATGCCGAAGATGCTTGTATAGTTCACCCCCTGCCTTTTTGTCCGCCAGAATATGCTGGTAGAGTGTTTCATGATGAAGACTAATTATACCCTCTTGTTTTAACCGCCCTGCAATCTGCTCAGGACTCCAGTCATCCTCAATGCGAACATTAACAATGCCTTTTATTTCATCCGTTAATTTAACCTCTTTAGGCTTGTTTTTGTGTCGTTCTTGGGCAAAATATTCTGCTTGTTTATGCCTGTAGCCTCTTTGACCTGTATTGCGTTTAATCTCGCGTGAAATATTGCTTTGGCTTCGTTCTAAGGCTTCTGCTATTTTATTCTGTGAAGTTCCCTTTTTTAATTCAATTTCTATATAATATCTTTCTTCAGGACATAGGTGTGTATAGCTCATTTGTAGCCTCTGTAAATTGTTTGGTAGCTGTTTACTTTCGCTGAAAATCCTGGAAACGGAGCTTTAGCGAAGTGAAGATTTTTAGTCCGCGATAGCCGTAGGGCCGTTGTTTTTTCGGAGTCTGAGCGTTAGCGAAGGTGGAGACAAAATAAAAGGCCATCCGACACGGCGTCAAGTCATTTGGAGCCTATGTTCCGACCCCTTGTTGGGTCGGGACGAGGTGACGAGGACGAATCGGGGCCGCCGGAGGCATAAGTGGTCGCGTTAAGTTTTTGCTGCTTGCTTGGGCTGGGATGCCCAAAACAAGCTTTCGCAAAAATAGCGACTCCCCGAACACCTATGTCTTGTCTTAATTCAACAGGTGTTAGTCTAGCCAATACTTGCAGAGGGTTATGCACTTATTATACGAATTCAGGATTGAAGAAGTATCTGCCTGATCTGTTAACAAGCGCTGCCCGTTAATAAGCGTTTGTTTATTACGTGTTAATCGCTCTTGCCGGGCACGCAGGATATAACCGCTTAAACCACTTCCCGAGGCTACCAGAAACATCACGCCTACTGTGACGAGCTGGCTGAATATCATGATACCTCCCATGCCAACAGCGGTTGCAAAAGCAGCGCCGACCTTGGAATTTGCTTTAGCATGTGCCCTGCGAGTTTCTTTTTCAATTTTCTGATAGCTTGCCGCAATAATATTACTTTTCTCGCGTTCGGTATCCAGCAGTATTCTTTCGCGCTCACGGGCATGCATATCCTGTAGTTGCGATTTTTCCTGAATAGCACTCGCCCTTACCTCTCCAGCTTCCTTTAAAAGCTTTTCCCTATCTTGCGCGTGTTGCTCGCGAAGTGCTGTTTGCTGGTCATGGTAAATATTACGCGCAATGGATGAAAACCAGAAGGCGGATAAAATGGCGCTAATTAATGCAATCATGGCAATTACAATAACCAGTTGAAAATCATGCGACCAGTTAAGTGCCATAATGATCAAACCGCCAGTAGCTAACTGAATTAAAATAATACCGGGTAAAAATTTAAACATAATATTTGCTTACTAACTGTAGATTCTGATGCGAGATATTATCGCGTACGTCTATCTTGTTTTTCACCATGAAAGTCATACAGAAAATAAAGGCAAGACGCAAAGCTATTTATCTAAAAGGTGTAACTAAGTTCACAAAACACTTCAATTAATATCTTCAGGTACTTCATGAACAAACACTATGATATTACTTGTAATCAGCTAAATAAAACTTTCATCCAGCAGCTCGATCCAATGCTTAACTGGCACAGTAGCCTGGCTTTGCAAATGCAATTGGCAGCCTACATTGGCTGTAACTATCAATTCGGGCTGATGCTTTTGCAAAGCGGTCAGCTTGTTATGCAATACAGGCGCGCCATGCTACCTCACGAAATTCCGGGACTCCTGTCGCCATAATTCGTTCACCTACGCAGCGGATGGGAGATGCCCTGAACGCCCTGCGTCCGCAACGACTACGCACAAAAGCCGCTTCGTCATTACTACCTCACTGGCTGGACGGCTATTCGGAATGCAATTCTTGCTCCTCTCGCGTGCTGCTAGCACACGTCGAATCAGCGAATTGCCCTGTCGCCTATCACTCGATGTTCAAGTTTTTGATATTGAGAAGGTAAAATCAGGTATTCTGAGGTTGTTGTAATTTTATCGGTGTAATCCCATGTTAATGAATGCCCCTGCCACCTTTATCCAAAGCTATATTGACGATTTAAATGATGCGCTCAATCAGCTAAAACCCGGAGCCGCTTTGACACGGATTCAAGCCGCTTGGTTGGGCACTTGTTTAACGGGCATACTGCTAATGAACTCTGTTTGCTGGGCTAAGTTTGAGCGAGCAAGCCTTGGAGATTGCAAAGTAGCCGCATTATCCTGGGTGTTTCGTAAAGCAAGTATACCCTGGGACTGGTTGCTACGGGTGAGTGTGGTCTTAATTTTAAAACGTTATGGCATTACTGAAGGTGTGTTGGCCTTTGATGAATCAGACCGAGCACGATCTAAGTCTACAAAACGTATTTATAAGGTTTACAAGCAGAAACACAAAGGCTCCGGCGGGTATGTTAATGGACAAACGATAGTATTATTGCTGCTAGTTACCTCATCCATTACAGTGCCTGTCGGTTTTTTCTTTTATATGCCGGATCCAGCCTTAAAGCAGTGGGATAAAGAAGATAATCACGGTTGAAAAAGAGCGGTATAGCAAAAAAAGATCGGCCTATTAAGCCTGAACGTGACAGTGCCTACCCGACCAAAACAGAGATTGCATTAGGCTTATTAAAAGAGTTTAAAGTTGCGCATAGCCTTATTAAAATTAAAGGCGTACTGGCTGATGCGCTTTATGGTGAAAAAGCCTTTATGGACGAAGCCGCTAAAGAATCTGGAGGCTCGCAGGTGATTAGCCAATTACGTAAAAACCAAAATATTGAATATAGAGGTAGAATAAGGTCAGTCGAGAGCTACTTTAATTCGATTAACAAAGGCATTGATCAGATAATACGTGTACGTGGCGGCAAAGAGATTAAAGTGACTGTCAGCAGTGCACGATTAAAGGTGAGTTCTCACAGTAAAAAACGCTTTGTCATTGCCTTAAAATATGACGGTGAAAACGACTATCGCTATTTAGTGGCGACAGACCTGACTTGGCGCACACAAGATATTATTCAAGCCTATACGTTGAGATGGCTGATTGAGGTTTTCTTTGAGGACTGGAAGCTTTATGAAGGATGGGGGCGTGAGGCCAAACAATTAGATGAAGAGGGATCAAGCCGTGGCCTGATTCTGAGTCTTTTGTTTGACCATTGCCTTCTCCTTCACCCAGAGCAAATAGCCCGCATTGAAAGCAAACTACCTGCGTATACCGTAGGAAGCTTACAGCGCAAGTCTCAAATGGATGTACTGCTTGAGTTCATCACGTCATTGCTAGAGTTTCCAGATCCTGGTGATAAGCTGAAAGAGTTAGGTGAATTAATAAAGGATGTGTGTAACTACTCAGCGTGTTTTTTAACTTTAAAATCAAATGGATATATTTTAATTTAACCTGACTGTAACTACTCAGCGAAGCTGAGTAGTTCAATGAAATTATAAAGCAAATTCAGGTAACTTTCCCTCAAAGACCAAGGTCATTGCCTGAGTTGCACTTAGACCTTGTTTACGGCACGTTGATAAATACCCTCTGACACGACAAAATATCTCTGCACCCTTGGTACTACGAAAGCAGCCGGATATTTTCTGTTGAACCTTGGTCATCCGAATCGAATTTTCTGCGGCATTATTGGTAAATGGCACCCAGGTATTTGTCATGAAGCGCAAGACATCCTCTTCATAATTAATCAGCCTTTCCAGTAAGTTTCTAGCTTTACTGCGTTTTATTCGCTCCCGTTTTACTTCTTTAGGCTTATCGGGTGGTGGGCATTCGATCTCCGCTTTGCCAAGTAATTCTCTGTATTGTACCTTCCATTTTTCTGCTTCTTTATGTAGTAGCATGCCACCTGCTTCATTGACGGCATCATTCATTTTTTCAAGTAGTCGTTTCATTTCAAGCGCCCACTCCTGTTTATCCTGCTCCCAGGCGCGCGTTAATTCCCTCAAATGATGTGCATTACAAAGCGAATGAGTACAATCATATTTATAGTAGGGCTTCCAATGATCATGACATAAAATCCCATGAAAATGGGGTAAAATACCAATGTCATTCATTGCCTCTGTGCCACGTTTGGCATGGGGAAAGAAGTGTGTCCACTGAACATTGGAGGCCCCATGTAGCCAATGGCGCTTACCATTAATATTAATGCCTGTTTCATCCGCATGAATGCACGCTGATTCGACTAAGTGTTCTTTACTGATAGTTTCAAACCCAGCCAACTTCTCATAGGCCAGTTCATTGAAATTATAGATAGAGCCTTCACTAATCGGCATACCTAATTGATCAGCGAAATACTCCTGTATTCGGTTGTAGGGCAATAACTGATATTGCGAAAGATAAACCACATGGGCTTTTATCCCATTACCATATTGCGCAGCCTTAGTAACCTCATCTGGAAAAGGAGCGATAAAACACTGACCTTTTCCATTTATCAACCGTTGCGCCTGGTATTCTGTCACTACCCTTGAGATATCAATATCGAATACCTGGCGTGTTTCTGGAACGCTGATAATAGTCTTCTACATTTGCAAAATCATAAAGCTTGGCAATCACCCGATCATCATATTGCCAAAAAGAATTAATGCTGTCCAGCTCGCCTATCTGCCTAAGAATTTCTGCTTCTTCGCTTTTGCCTAAAGATGCCAGATGTTGCTGCTTTAAATGCACATATTCTTTTAGTTCGCGTAATAAACTGGCTCGATACAGTTTAGAAAATCCACTATCCAATTTGCTTGCACAGACACTCAAAACCAGTGGCACCGATACTGCGACAGCAGCAAACATATGCACCTGCCTGCCCTGCTCGCCCAGCCATTTTAATAATACATTGCCACCCAGGGAAAAACCTACTGCAGCCATTTGTGTATCGGATTCACGGGCACGCAGGGTACGATATAAAAAATCGATATCGCCCGTTTCTCCTGAATGATAACACCGCGATGAGTGATTATATTCACCACTGCAACCTCTAAAATTTAGTGCTGCACTACGTAGTCCCTGTCGCCATAAGGCATGCTGCAGGCCTTTTATATACACAGACTGCGAACTCCCTGTCAGCCCATGCAATAAAATGACTAGCGGCTGATCGCCTGCACCGCAGAAGTCAATATCTATAAAATCATCATCAGGTGTAAGCAATCTTTCGCGCTTTAATAATGGATTTTCAGGCTTACGTAATAAAGCCGGATACAGGGTTTGCAGGTGTGGGTTTTTTAACCACCAGGCGGGCTTAAAAGTAGATTGAATTAACATAAGTGTTGCTGTTGCAGGTGTATATATTTAAATAGTTCTGAGTGTTTTATATTTTCACCTTGAAGAACTAGATGGTGTTTTATGCACCCAACTGCAAGACACTTCGATAAATGCTTTTTTCTGCCTCTTTATTTTCTTCAAGTTCTTCATGGCGAAATACAATCCTGTATTCTACATCAGTGTTCCCCTATCAATTGAGGCCGTGAAACTAACCTCGCCACAAGAGAGCTCATAAAGCACTGTAAAGACATTCCTGTTATTATTGCGTTTTGAACTGCTCGAATGGTATACGAGCTGATACGAGATATTCTTGCCTGGAAAAATAATGGATTCACAAAACGATCTCGTTTTTGGGCCTGTTGCTGCCTTATCTCCAGAGCCTCGCTATATTTTTTATCCGATGGATGAATCAATTCTGGCTGTTGTGTTTTTGAAATCTCTTCAAACACGCGCATTAAATTATAGCTCATTGCAGTCAGGCGCATTTGATCTTCAAGTGAGCGGGTATTGGAAGACCAAGCTTTAGTTTCCTTGAAATTACTTTTAGTGTTATTGAATATCTTTTCAATCGTCCATCGCTTGAAATACAGCATGGCAATGGTTCCAGGGTTAATAGTCATTGGCAAGGTTGTCACAAACCGGTGAAGTTTTCCGGTTTCTGGATCACGGTAATCCATCACGTTAAATGTGATGCCCTTGTTTTCGTACACACTGTATGCTTCAACCCCTGTATTGATCTCATGGCGGGAGTCAAAAGGGATAGACTCAACCAGAGTCGCAATTGAATTTTCTTTTAGCATTGAAATCATGTAATTAGCATGTCGTTTCTGCCGATCCCACCAGACAAAGTCGGTGACGGCTTTATCGTAGACATAGAGATGTTTCTGAGAGCTGTTATTTCCCTCGCTGAAAATCATGGAAACGGAGCTTAGCGAAGTGGTGATTTTTAGTCCCTGATAGGCGACAGGGCAATTCGCTGATCCCAGGCGCGCCATGCTACCTCACGAAATTCCGGGACTCCTGTCGCCGTAATTCGTTCACCTACGCAGCGAATAGGAGATGCTCCAGCCGCCCTGCGTCCGCCACAGACTGAGCACAAAGCAGCTCAGTCATGGCTACCTCAAATGGCTCTACGGCTATTCGGGATAAAATTTTAGCCTCCCTCGCGCGCTATCGCGCACTTCGGATTGGCAAATTTCCCTGCGCCTTCTGGAGACTATCAGCCCGTCCGGGGCTGACAGCGGACGTGTGCTAGCAGCACGCGAGAGGAGCAAGAATTGCATTCCGAATAGCCGTCCAGCCAGTGAGTTAGTAATGACGAAGCGGCTTTTGTGCGTAGTCGTTGCGGACGCAGGGCGTTCAGGGCATCTCCCATCCGCTGCGTAGGTGAACGAATTATGGCGACAGGAGTCCCGGAATTTCGTGAGGTAGCATGGCGCGCCTGTGTTTTGCTTTTCAATATGATCTCGTAACACAGGTATTTCTTGATGTCTCTGAGTTCCGTTTGTCAACAGACAAAGAAATCTGAGCAACCCACTTCTGAGATTCAACGCGTAAATCCCCCCGGCCGCATAAACTTTCCCCTTGCTGTTTTTTTCAGTATGGCAGGCATGATCAATAAAATGTCCATCCGCTGCTTCTATGGTGTATTCGTCAA
Organism: Bathymodiolus japonicus methanotrophic gill symbiont; assembly: GCF_019721995.1. Classification (GTDB taxonomy): domain Bacteria; phylum Pseudomonadota; class Gammaproteobacteria; order Methylococcales; family Methylomonadaceae; genus Methyloprofundus. The sequence continues at coordinate 166,209 of NZ_BLYC01000005.1, forward strand.
GTTCCGGGAATGCTTTAAGATAATCAATGCCTTGCGATAGCAGTGTTTCAGCGTGAAGATGATAGCTCTGCTGTTCAAATGCCTCAAGCATACTTGTTCGTCTATGCGACTTCAGTGATTTAAAATACGTTGAGTGGGGAAGCAGCTGGCCATAAATCTGTTCATTGGTTTGGAGGAAATGGCGACCACTATCGACTACACTGATACAGCGTAATAACCCAAGGCGAATAAAGTCGATATCCTTCAACTCTGGGCATGAACGAGCCCACAAAGGATGACGCTCTGCTAACAGGGCACGTTCCATACTTTCATTGCAGTGTTGGTGAATATGTTCAGAGAGTGGTAGGTCTTTAAGCATGGGTGATATCCGTTTATGAGGTGATTAAAACGGAAATTTTTAGAAAAATTTTTTCGGAAAATGCAAGCTTTATTTGAAATTATTTGTTGTTTTTTTACGGTGCCTACAGAGTGTCTATTTGCTGTTATAAGTCCTGAATTCGTATAATAAGTGCATAACCCTCTGCAAGTATTGGCTAGACTAACACCTGTTGAATTAAGACAAGACATAGGTGTAAAGTAAACAGCTACCAAACAATTTACAGAGGCTACAAATGAGCTATACACACCTATGTCCTGAAGAAAGATATTATATAGAAATTGAATTAAAAAAGGGAACTTCACAGAATAAAATAGCAGAAGCCTTAGAACAAAGCCAAAGCAATATTTCACGCGAGATTAAACGCAATACAGGTCAAAGAGGCTACAGGCATAAACAAGCCTAAAGAGGTTAAATTAACGGATGAAATAAAAGGCATTGTTAATGTTCGCATTGAGGATGACTGGAGTCCTGAGCAGATTGCAGGGCGGTTAAAACAAGAGGGTATAATTAGTCTTCATCATGAAACAATCTACCAGCATATTCTGGCGGACAAAAAGGCAGGGGGTGAACTATACAAGCATCTTCGGCATCAGAACAAAACCTATCGCAAGCGGTATGGGTCAGCCCATAATAGGACAGGAATCCCTAATAGAGTCGATATAGATGAGCGTCCTGAAGAGGTCAACAACCGTGAGCGTATAGGTGATTGGGAGGCAGATACAATCATTGGGAAAAATCGATTGTAACGTTGGATGAGCGAGTCTCTAAATTACGGTTGGCCTTCCCTTTAGCGGGGAAAAAGGCTCAATATGTATTAGACGCAACTATTTTAATGCTTGATCCTATAAAAAGCTTTGTTAAAACAATTACTTTTTATAACGGGAAAGAGTTTACCCTGCATGAAAAAATAGCAGAAGCACTAGGTTGTGATACGTATTTTGCGACTCCCTACAGCTCTTGGGAAAGAGGGCAAAATGAGAATGCTAATGGCTTATTAAGACAGTATTTCCCTAAAGTACAGGCGCGCCATGCTACCTCACGAAATTCCGGGACTCCTGTCGCCATAATTCGTTCACCTACGCAGCGGATGGGAGATGCCCTGAACGCCCTGCGTCCGCCACAGACTGAGCACAAAGCAGCTCAGTCATGGCTACCACAAATGGCTCTACGGCTATTCGGGATAAAATTTTAGCCTCCCTCGCGCGCTATCGCGCACTTCGGATTGGCAAATTTCCCTGCGCCTTCTGGAGACTATCAGCCCGTCCGGGGCTGACAGCGAGGGCATCTCCCATCCGCTGCCTAGGTGAACGAATTATGGCGACAGGAGTCCCGGAATTTCGTGAGGTAGCATGGCGCGCCTGTGGGTTCCAGCTAACCAGCCTGCAACGGCGCCAATGGCTAAAATATTAATATTGCTGTTATGTCCATAATTTCACCTCATTAGTTGTTTATACCTTCAAAAGTTACATTAATTACCCATCTTAATTATTTAATTCTTCGGCTTTATCCTTAATAAACTCAGCTGTTTCTTGAGCACGGTTTTTTGCTTTTTTAGCCAAACATTCTGCTTCAGTTCCTGTACAAACAGCCTCCTCAATACGATGGACTGTCTCTGTCGCAGTACGCTGGACTTTATTCGATTTTACTTGTATGTTTTCCGTAGTAGATTCTTCCCCACAAGACGCTACAAGTAAAATGGAGACCCCAAGTGCAACTGTCAATATTATATTTTTCATAGAAATACCTTAAACATGATTATAATTTTACTAGGAGAAGGAAGGCTGAGGTGTTCAAGAAAACTTACGCATAATTGAGTCGCGAAGATTATCCTAACCGTCTTTAAGTTGCTTACTTGCTTCGTTAGCACAGGCTGTTTTTTCGCTGTCTGCATTGCCTGTTCAAGTTTTAGGCGACAGATTGCCTCCTGAATTTCATCTGCAGCTTCAAGGATGTTGATGTGTAACACTTATGGTCATTATCCAGAAGGGTAATGATGTGTCAACACATTTCCGGACACAAAGTAACACAGCTTTATGCTGAATTTCGTAATCTACTGGCGACATATAATCATTAGTAGAATAGATTCTTTCACGACTATAAAACACCTCAATATATTCAAATACTGAAGTTTCCCAATAATTATTTATGGTAAAATTGAAACTATGCTACAACTATATGAAAAAATAGTCTTTTCATTCGTTTCAAATGCTATTGCCTAAGGGGAGTTAAGTAGGGGTTTGCTATAACTCGATGTTCAAGTTTTTCCATCCCATTGCCATCAAACTCTTACCTTCACCCAGCAGAACAATACTTTAATGATGCTGTTGGCCCTAAGCGCCCTAAATCTCTGCCAATCATATGTTTTCCTGATGGCATCAGTTGAAACACATCCTTTATTAATTCACCTAACTCTTTCAGCTTATCACCAGGATCTGGAAACTCTAGCAATGACGTGATGAACTCAAGCAGTACATCCATTTGAGACTTGCGCTGTAAGCTTCCTACGGTATACGCAGGTAGTTTGCTTTCAATGCGGGCTATTTGCTCTGGGTGAAGGAGAAGGCAATGGTCAAACAAAAGACTCAGAATCAGGCCACGGCTTGATCCCTCTTCATCTAATTGTTTGGCCTCACGCCCCCATCCTTCATAAAGCTTCCAGTCCTCAAAGAAAACCTCAATCAGCCATCTCAACGTATAGGCTTGAATAATATCTTGTGTGCGCCAAGTCAGGTCTGTCGCCACTAAATAGCGATAGTCGTTTTCACCGTCATATTCTAAGGCAATGACAAAGCGTTTTTTACTGTGAGAACTCACCTTTAATCGTGCACTGCTGACAGTCACTTTAATCTCTTTGCCGCCACGTACACGTATTATCTGATCAATGCCTTTGTTAATCGAATTAAAGTAGCTCTCGACTGACCTTATTCTACCTCTGTATTCAATATTTTGGTTTTTACGTAATTGGCTAATCACCTGCGAGCCTCCAGATTCTTTAGCGGCTTCGTCCATAAAGGCTTTTTCACCATACAGCGCATCAGCCAGTACGCCTTTAATTTTAATCAGGCTATGCGCAACTTTAAACTCTTTTAATAAGCCTAATGCAATCTCTGTTTTGGTTGGGTAGGCACTGTCACGTTCAGGCTTAATAGGCCGATCTTTTTTTGCTATACCGCTCTTTTTCAACCGTTTATCTTCTTTATCCCACTGCTTTAAGGCTGGATCCGGCATATAAAAGAAAAAACCGACAGGCACTGTAATGGATGAGGTAACTAGCAGCAATAATACTATCGTTTGCATCAGTGTTCCCATTGAAAGAAGAAGTACCTAAACAAAGCAGCCTATAACCTACCTGAAGGTAGCACCACTCGAATATTTCCATCTTTTTGATTTTAATCACTTATAACAGAAAATAGACACTCTGTAGGCACCGTAAAAAAACAACAAATAATTTCAAATAAAGCTTGCAATTGCCGAAAAAATTTTTCTAAAAATTTCCGTTTTAATCACCTCATAAACGGATATCACCCATGCTTAAAGACCTACCACTCTCTGAACATATTCACCAACACTGCAATGAAAGTATGGAACGTTCCCTGTTAGCAGAGCGTCATCCTTTGTGGGCTCGTTCATGCCCAGAGTTGAAGGATATCGACTTTATTCGCCTTGGGTTATTACGCTGTATCAGTGTAGTCGATAGTGGTCGCCATTTCCTCCAAACCAATGAACAGATTTATGGCCAGCTGCTTCCCCACTCAACGTATTTTAAATCACTGAAGTCGCATAGACGAACAAGTATGCTTGAGGCATTTGAACAGCAGAGCTATCATCTTCACGCTGAAACACTGCTGTCGCAAGGCATTGATTATCTTAAAGCATTCCCGGAACTTGACGAATACACCATAGAAGCAGCGGATGGACATTTTATTGATCATGCCTGCCATACTGAAAAAAACAGCAAGGGGAAAGTTTATGCGGCTGGGGGGATTTACGCGTTGAATCTCAGAAGTGGGTTGCTCAGATTTCTTTGTCTGGTGACAAACGGAACTCAGAGGCATCAAGAAATACCTGTGTTACGAGATCATATTGAAAAGCAAAACAAGGGAAATAACAGCTCTCAGAAACATCTCTATGTCTACGATAAAGCCGTCACCGACTTTGTCTGGTGGGATCGGCAGAAACGACATGCTAATTACATGATTTCAATGCTAAAAGAAAATTCAATTGCGACTCTGGTTGAGTCTATCCCTTTTGACTCCCGCCATGAGATCAATACAGGGGTTGAAGCATACAGTGTGTACGAAAACAAGGGCATCAAATTTAACGTGGTGGATTACCGTGATCCAGAAACCGGAAAACTTCACCGGTTTGTGACAACCTTGCCAATGACTATTAACCCTGGAACCATTGCCATGCTGTATTTCAAGCGATGGACGATTGAAAAGACATTCAATAACACTAAAAGTAATTTCAAGGAAACTAAAGCTTGGTCTTCCAATACCCGCTCACTTGAAAATCAAATGCGCCTGACTGCAATGAGCTATAATTTAATGCGCGTGTTTGAAGAGAGTTCAAAAACACAACAGCCAGAATTGATTCATCCATCGGATAAAAAATATAGCGAGGCTCTGGAGATAAGGCAGCAACAGGCTCAAAAACGAGATCGTTTTGTGAATCCATTATTTTTCCAGGCAAGAATATCTCGTATCAGCTCGTATACCATTCGGGCAGTTCAAAACGCAATAATAACAGGAATGTCTTTACAGTGCTTTATGAGCTCTCTTGTGGCGAGGTTAGTCTCACGGCATCAATTGATAGGGGAACACTGATGATCGTTTGTCCATTAACATACCCGCCGGAGCCTTTGTGTTTCTGCTTGTAAACCTTATAAATACGTTTTGTAGACTTAGATCGTGCTCGGTCTGATTCATCAAAGGCCAACACACCTTCAGTAATGCCATAACGTTTTAAAATTAAGACCACACTCACCCGTAGCAACCAGTCCCAGGGTATACTTGCTAGGATAATGCGGCTACTTTGCAATCTCCAAGGCTTGCTCGCTCAAACTTAGCCCAGCAAACAGAGTTCATTAGCAGTATGCACGTTAAACAAGTGCCCAACCAAGCGGCTTGAATCCGTGTCAAAGCGGCTCCGGGTTTTAGCTGATTGAGCGCATCATTTAAATCGTCAATATAGCTTTGGATAAAGGTGGCTGGGGCATTCATTAACATGGGATTACACCGATAAAATTACAACAACCTCAGAATACCTGATTTTACCTTCTCAATATCAAAAACTTGAACATCGAGTATAAGGTTTACAAGCAGAAACACAAAGGCTCCGGCGGGTATGTTAATGGACAAACGATAGTATTATTGCTGCTAGTTACCTCATCCATTACAGTGCCTGTCGGTTTTTTCTTTTATATGCCGGATCCAGCCTTAAAGCAGTGGGATAAAGAAGATAAACGGTTGAAAAAGAGCGGTATAGCAAAAAAAGATCGGCCTATTAAGCCTGAACGTGACAGTGCCTACCCAACCAAAACAGAGATTGCATTAGGCTTATTAAAAGAGTTTAAAGTTGCGCATAGCCTTATTAAAATTAAAGGCGTACTGGCTGATGCGCTGTATGGTGAAAAAGCCTTTATGGACGAAGCCGCTAAAGAATCTGGAGGCTCGCAGGTGATTAGCCAATTACGTAAAAACCAAAATATTGAATATAGAGGTAGAATAAGGTCAGTCGAGAGCTACTTTAATTCGATTAACAAAGGCATTGATCAGATAATACGTGTACGTGGCGGCAAAGAGATTAAAGTGACTGTCAGCAGTGCACGATTAAAGGTGAGTTCTCACAGTAAAAAACGCTTTGTCATTGCCTTAAAATATGACGGTGAAAACGACTATCGCTATTTAGTGGCGACAGACCTGACTTGGCGCACACAAGATATTATTCAAGCCTATACGTTGAGATGGCTGATTGAGGTTTTCTTTGAGGACTGGAAGCTTTATGAAGGATGGGGGCGTGAGGCCAAACAATTAGATGAAGAGGGATCAAGCCGTGGCCTGATTCTGAGTCTTTTGTTTGACCATTGCCTTCTCCTTCACCCAGAGCAAATAGCCCGCATTGAAAGCAAACTACCTGCGTATACCCTAGGAAGCTTACAGCGCAAGTCTCAAATGGATGTACTGCTTGAGTTCATCACGTCATTGCTAGAGTTTCCAGATCCTGGTGATAAGCTGAAAGAGTTAGGTGAATTAATAAAGGATGTGTTTCAACTGATGCCATCAGGAAAACATATGACTGGCAGAGATTTAGGGCGCTTAGGGCCAACAGCATCATTAAAGTATTGTTCTGCTGGGTGAAGGTAAGAGTGTGATGGCAATGGGATGGAAAAACTTGAACATCGAGTATCAAGAGCTTTTTTCTTTATTTACGCTGAGTAGTTTCGATCTTCTTTAAAAATTCTGAATTAATGCTGGGTGTTGCTATCAGGGTTTATTACAGCACCTGAAAATAATCGGACGATATCTACCTTATCAAAGTGATATTTTCTACTACAAAATTCACAATCTGCAATAATCTCACCTTGCTCGGCGAGGATTTCATCGATTGCTGCACGACCTAGCGATAAGAGTGTCGTCTCGACTTTTTCAGTTGAGCAGCGACATTTAAAGCTAATCGGTTCCGCTGCAAACAGGCGTACTTGCTCTTCATTAAATAGACGGTGTAATACTTCCTTGCAAGGTAGCGATAGCAACTCTTGTTCGGTAATGGTACTTGCCAATGCTTCTATGCGCTGCCAGTCTCCCCGGGATTTTTCATTTTCTTCTGCAGGCAGTTCCTGAATAAATAAAGCGGTTGCCTGATTACTATTGGCAAATACCCAGAGCCGTGTGTTTAATTGTTCCGATTGTGTAAAGTAGGCTTCTACAGCATCACTAAGCTGTGTCCCTGCTAATGGCACGATGCCTTGGTACGGCTCACCTGTCGTCGGCTCAATGGTGAGAACCAGTCGGCCAGTACCGAGTACTTCGGCTAAGCTTTGGCCCGTTACAGCCTTATCGCAACGCGCCCAGCCGCGAATTTCTCGCTTATTAGTGCTTTGCGCAACCAGGGATTTTAATGGCCCGTCACCCTGAGCCTGGATAATTAAGTTACCTTCAAATTTTATTGTCGCTGATAACAGGGTTGCGGCAGCTAAAGCTTCGCCGAGTAAATGCATAACGGCTTTCGGATATTGATGATGTTGTTTGGCTGCTTGCCAGCTAGCGGTTAAATTTAACCACTCTCCCCGAACGGCTAATCCATCAAATAAAAAACGGCGTAAAACATCTTTTTCTTGCATAAGCAGGTGATTATTGTAGCTAGTAAATGGTGTATATTATAACGGTACTTGTTCAGTCGGCGTAGGGTTTAGCAGCTGGAACTAAATAAGCATCCAAGTGTGTACAGAATGTTTATTAGCCATTAGTGCTAGCAGTTTCTTAAATAGGTTTATGTTGTATCAAAAATATTTTTCTCAGCGTTCGAAAATAGTGACTAACAATTCACACAGCACATACTAAAAACAAGAATTAAAAAAATGCCAAAATACGCCGCGTAATGCCGTAAAATTTAATTTATCTAATATATCCATCAGTGTTCCCATTGAAAGAAGAAGTACCTAAACAAAGCAGCCTATAACCTACCTGAAGGTAGCACCACTCGAATATTCCCATCTTTTTGATTTTAATCACTTATAACAGCAAATAGATACTCTGTAGGCACCGTAAAAAAACAACAAATAATTTCAAATAAAGCTTGCAATTGCCGAAAAAATTTTTCTAAAAATTTCTGTTTTAATCACCTCATAAACGGATATCACCCATGCTTAAAGACCTACCACTCTCTGAACATATTCACCAACACTGCAATGAAAGTATGGAACGTGCCCTGTTAGCAGAGCGTCATCCTTTGTGGGCTCGTTCATGCCCAGAGTTGAAGGATCAGGCGCGCCATGCTACCTCACGAAATTCCGGGACTCCTGTCGCCATAATTCGTTCACCTACGCAGCGGATGGGAGATGCCCTGAACGCCCTGCGTCCGCAACGACTACGCACAAAAGCCGCTTCGTCATTACTACCTCACTGGCTGGACGGCTATTCGGAATGCAATTCTTGCTCCTCTCGCGTGCTGCTAGCACACGTCGAATCAGCAAATTGCCCTGTCGCCTATCAGGGACTAAAAATCAACACTTCGCTAAGCTCCGTTTCCATGATTTTCCATCAGTGTTCCCCTATCAATTGAGGCCGTGAAACTAACCTCGCCACAAGAGAGCTCATAAAGCACTGTAAAGACATTCCTGTTATTATTGCGTTTTGAACTGCCCGAATGGTATACGAGCTGATACGAGATATTCTTGCCTGGAAAAATAATGGATTCACAAAACGGTCTCGTTTTTGAGCCTGTTGCTGCCTTATCTCCAGAGCCTCGCTATATTTTTTATCCGATGGATGAATCAATTCTGGCTGTTGTGTTTTTGGAATCTCTTCAAACACGCGCATTAAATTATAGCTCATTGCAGTCAGGCGCATTTGATTTTCAAGTGAGCGGGTATTGGAAGACCAAGCTTTAGTTTCCTTGAAATTACTTTTAGTGTTATTGAATGTCTTTTCAATCGTCCATCGCTTGAAATACAGCATGGTAATGGTTCCAGGGTTAATCGTCATTGGCAAGGTTGTCACAAACCGGTGAAGTTTTCCGGTTTCTGGATCACGGTAATCCACCACGTTAAATTTGATGCCCTTGTTTTGCTTTTCAATATGATCTCGTAACACAGGTATTTCTTGATGTCTCTGAGTTACGTTTGTCACCAGACAAAGAAATCTGAGCAACCCACTTCTGAGATTCAACGCGTAAATCCCCCCGGCCGCATAAACTTTCCCCTTGCTGTTTTTTTCAGTCTGGCAGGCATGATCAATAAAATGTCCATCCGCTGCTTCTATGGTGTATTCGTCAAGTTCCGGGAATGATTTAAGATAATCAATGCCTTGCGATAGCCGTGTTTCAGCGTGAAGATGATAGCTTTGCTGTTCAAATGCCTCAAGCATACTTGTTCGTCTATGCGACTTCAGTCGCTGTCAGCCCCGGACGGGCTGATAGTCTCCAGAAGGCGCAGGGAAATTTGCCAATCCGAAGTGCGCGATAGCGCGCGAGGGAGGCTAAAATTTTATCCCGAATAGCCGTAGAGCCATTTGTGGTAGCCATGACTGAGCTGCTTTGTGCTCAGTCTGTGGCGGACGCAGGGCGGCTGGAGCATCTCCTATTCGCTGCGTAGGTGAACGAATTACGGCGACAGGAGTCCCGGAATTTCGTGAGGTAGCATGGCGCGCCTGGATTTAAAATACGTTGAGTGGGGAAGCAGCTGGCCATAAATCTGTTCATTGGTTTGGAGGAAATGGCGACCACTATCGACTACACTGATACAGCGTAATAACCCAAGGCGAATAAAGTCGATATCCTTCAACTCTGGGCATGAACGAGCCCACAAAGGATGACGCTCTGCTAACAGGGCACGTTCCATACTTTCATTGCAGTGTTGGTGAATATGTTCAGAGAGTGGTAGGTCTTTAAGCATGGGTGATATCCGTTTATGAGGTGATTAAAACGGAAATTTTTAGAAAAATTTTTTCGGCAATTGCAAGCTTTATTTGAAATTATTTGTTGTTTTTTTACGGTGCCTACAGAGTGTCTATTTGCTGTTATAAGTGATTAAAATCAAAAAGATGGAAATATTCGAGTGGTGCTACCTTCAGGTAGGTTATAGGCTGCTTTGTTTAGGTACTTCTTCTTTCAATGGGAACACTGATGTGATTTTCAGCGATCGACTTTATTCGCCTTGGGTTATTACGCTGTATCAGTGTAGTCGATAGTGGTCGCCATTTCCTCCAAACCAATGAACAGATTTATGGCCAGCTGCTTCCCCACTCAACGTATTTTAAATCACTGAAGTCGCATAGACGAACAAGTATGCTTGAGGCATTTGAACAGCAGAGCTATCATCTTCACGCTGAAACACTGCTATCGCAAGGCATTGATTATCTTAAAGCATTCCCGGAACTTGACGAATACACCATAGAAGCAGCGGATGGACATTTTATTGATCATGCCTGCCATACTGAAAAAAACAGCAAGGGGAAAGTTTATGCGGCCGGGGGGATTTACGCGTTGAATCTCAGAAGTGGGTTGCTCAGATTTCTTTGTCTGTTGACAAACGGAACTCAGAGACATCAAGAAATACCTGTGTTACGAGATCATATTGAAAAGCAAAACAAGGGAAATAACAGCTCTCAGAAACATCTCTATGTCTACGATAAAGCCGTCACCGACTTTGTCTGGTGGGATCGGCAGAAACGACATGCTAATTACATGATTTCAATGCTAAAAGAAAATTCAATTGCGACTCTGGTTGAGTCTATCCCTTTTGACTCCCGCCATGAGATCAATACAGGGGTTGAAGCATACAGTGTGTACGAAAACAAGAGCATCAAATTTAATGTGGTGGATTACCGTGATCCAGAAACCGGAAAACTTCACCGGTTTGTGACAACCTTGCCAATGACTATTAACCCTGGAACCATTGCCATGCTGTATTTCAAGCGATGGACGATTGAAAAGACATTCAATAACACTAAAAGTAATTTCCAGGCGCGCCATGCTACCTCACGAAATTCCGGGACTCCTGTCGCCGTAATTCGTTCACCTACGCAGCGAATAGGAGATGCTCCAGCCGCCCTGCGTCCGCCACAGACTGGGCACAAAGCAGCTCAGTCATGGCTACCACAAATGGCTCTACGGCTATTCGGGATAAAATTTTAGCCTCCCTCGCGCGCTATCGCGCACTTCGGATTAGCAAATTTCCCTGCGCCTTCTGGAGACTATCAGCCCGTCCGGGGCTGACAGCGAAGGAAACTAAAGCTTGGTCTTCCAATACCCGCTCACTTGAAAACCAAATGCGCCTGACTGCAATGAGCTATAATTTAATGCGCGTGTTTGAAGAGATTTCAAAAACACAACAGCCAGAATTGATTCATCCATCGGATAAAAAATATAGCGAGACTCTGGAGATTAGGCAGCAACAGGCTCAAAAACGAGATCGTTTTGTGAATCCATTATTTTTCCAGGCAAGAATATCTCGTATCAGCTCGTATACCATTCGGGCAGTTCAAAACGCAATAATAACAGGAATGTCTTTACAGTGCTTTATGAGCCCTCTTGTGGCAAGGTTAGTTTCACGGCCTCAATTGATAGGGGAACACTGATGAATATATCAATGATTGTGACTTAAAAATCGAAGACTGGGCTAGAGTTTTTCTTTCATCGAATCCCTTTGTTTTCCTTAGTGCATACACCGGAATGATAACCGACAACTTCCTTATGGCTACACGCCGTACAGTCACTTGAATAACTGGTGAACTGACCATTTTCTTCCATGGCGCAGACCGGTGCATAGATCATGGTACATACTTGCGGCCTTACTTCTGGGCAATCGACCAGATCACTAGGTCTTTCCGGCATGCTTTGACAGGCGCTCACTGATACCAGTAGCACAACAGACGCACTATTTCTTATATTCATTGCAAATTCTCCATTTCTAGGGGTGATACTTTTATTATGGCAGCAAATTTCGGGTGGTCTAAATAATGCACTTCATTTAACAACACCCGTCTTTTTTCATTTAAGCGATAGATTACACCGGCTGATTCTGTTGGGCTAAACTCCAGGTCGGCAATGACATGTAACAAGTGCCCGCGCTGAATTTTTATCCAGCCGTTTAAGCCTATATCAGGCTCGGAAACATCAATAGGTAGACTAACACTGCCACTGGCTACCGGAATTCTCCATGATTGATAATGAAAGGGGCGATAGGCGGCGGATCTGCGTAATCTATTATAGGTATTTTGCAAGGTTTTGTTGCCTACTCTGGCTTGAGCATGGCGGTTTACGGGGGTGATTTCTGTGGTCGTTTGCTCAAATTGTTCGCTAGTAGGTGCGTGTTGCTGAAATACTATTAACTCAAGCTGAAACCAGCGTTGATCGGCTAACGCCCGGCTGTTAAAGCAAAAAATTAAAAGTGCAAATACAGCACCAATTTTCTTTTGGTGAATAGATGTATTGTTGAAATCATGCTTTGGTGTTAAAAAATATCTTTTGATCTTTGCTTGCCAAAATTGGTGCTGCACGTACTGAATTTTCAATCGATAGCTCATAAATCATCGTCCGTTAATTGTGCCAATAAAGTGCTAAAAAATGCTATTTTGTCATCTGTTGTAGCGAATTTCTGCGTAAAGCGCAATTTATCTCCGCCTTCAAATTTATAAATATGTGCCTGCGTCTGGATCAATATCAACAACTGCTGCATATTTAGCTTTGGATCGCTACTAAATAGTATCCGTCCGCCTTCATCATAAACATCAATTTTCTTGATGCCTATTTTTTCCGCCTGTTGCTTTAATTCAGTGATCGAAAATAATACTTTTACCTGTTCGGGCAACAGCCCAAATCGGTCTATCATTTCTATCTGTAAGTCGCGCAAATCATCTTTATTGTCGCAACTGGAAATGCGCTTGTATAACACTAATCGTGCATGTATATCCGGTAAATAATCTTCCGGAATCAGTGCGGCTGTTTGCAAATCGACTTCGGTACCCGTATGCATCGGCGCATTTAATTCTGGCTGCTTGCCTGATTTTAAGGCTTTCACCGCGCGGTCTAGTAATTCAGTGTAAAGAGTAAAGCCTATTTCCTGAATTTGTCCACTTTGCCCATCGCCTAATAGCTCACCTGCGCCACGTATTTCCATATCATGTGTGGATAATAAAAATCCAGCGCCCAGTTCACCGGAAGATTCCACGGCTTCTAGACGCTTGAGACCATCTTTGCTGATTAATTTTTTCGGTGGGGTAATAAAGTAAGCATAAGCGCGATGATGCGAGCGTCCGACCCGACCACGCAACTGGTGCAATTGCGCCAGACCCAGCTTATCGGCGCGATTAATAATAATGGTATTCGCCGTAGGTATGTCGATACCGCTTTCTATAATCGTCGTACTAAGTAAGACATTAAATCGCTGATGGTAAAAATCCAGCATAATGCGTTCTAGCTCGCGTTCAGGCATTTGCCCGTGCGCAATTTCCACTCGCGCTTCGGGTACTAATTTCTCCAGTTCACGCGCCATTTTATCCATCGACTTAACATCATTATGCAGGAAATACATCTGCCCACCGCGTTTCAATTCACGCTGACAGGCTTCTTTAACCAATGAGTCAATCCATTCTGTGATAAAAGTTCTAATTGAGTGCCGATTAGCGGGCGGGGTGGCAATAATTGAAACATCGCGTAAACCAGACATCGCCATATTCAGGGTACGCGGAATAGGTGTTGCGGTCAGGGTCAAGAGATCAACTTCCTGGCGTATTGTTTTAAAGTGCTCTTTCTGGCGCACACCAAAGCGATGCTCCTCGTCTATAATTACTAAGCCCAGTTCACGGTATTTTATATCTTTAGAAAGTAATTTATGCGTGCCGATCACAATATCGACCTTGCCTGCTGACAGGTCTGCGATAATGATTTTTTGCTGTTTGGGAGTAATAAAACGCGATAGCACTTCGATGCGAAACGGCCAATCAGCGAAACGGTCGCGAAAATTCTCAAAATGCTGCTGTGCTAATAAAGTAGTTGGCACTAACACCGCGACCTGCTTGCCACTTTGTGCAGCTATAAAGGTCGCGCGCATCGCAACCTCGGTCTTACCGAAGCCGACATCGCCGCATACTACCCGGTCCATAGGTAGACTGGATGACATATCCTCAATAATACTGTCAATCGAGGTTTGCTGATCTGGGGTTTCTTCAAATGGAAAAGCATCGGCAAAAGCCAGGCATTCACTTTCCTCATACATAAATGCATGCCCTTTATTCAATGCGCGTTTGGCATGAATATCTAATAGTTCGGCGGCCACATCATGAATTTTCTCCAGCGCTTTTTTCTTCGCCTTGCTCCACTGGTCACCACCTAATCTATGCAAGGGGGCTGTATCAGGATTAACACCGGTATACCGCCCTATAACATCCAGAGCCGAAACTGGCACATAGAGCTTATCTTCATTGGCATATTCCAGCGCAAGAAACTCGGCATCTATATCGCCAAATTTCAAGACCTGCAGACCTAAATAACGTCCGACTCCATGCTCCTGATGCACCACCGGCGCGCCTACGGTAAGCTCATTTAGATTATTGACGATTTTTTCCAGCTCACGCGCCGCTGACTTTTTGCGCCTGCGCCTTTGCTGCGCCTTATCACCTGTTAGCTGACTTTCGGTAATAATCGCAAGTCCTGCCTGCTGTAGATATAAACTATGGTCTAAAGGAGCAACCACGATACAGGGGGAATCAATAGCCTGTATAAACTGCCCCCAGTTATCCAACTGTTTTACACTGATTTTATAGCTGCGTAATTTATCGATTAAGGCTTCTCTGTGCCCTGCGGTTTCAGCCACAAATAACACCCGACTGTCGCTGTTCGCTACAAATGCCTTTAACCGGCTGGCTGGCTCTCTTAACCTATGGTCTATCGTAACTTCCGGCAAATCAACACTTTTAGCCTGCCACGAGTTATTCTCTACCTTTGAACTAATATACACACGGCGAAATTGCTCTATGTGCTGGATAAATTCATTTGCCTGTATATATAACTTTTCCGGTGCTAATAGTGGCCTCTCCAGGTCATATTTGCGCTGTTGAAAGCGCTCGTCAATTTCATCAATAAATTGCTGGCTAAACTGTGTTAGGTTTTCCGGCAATATAAAAGCGGTAGTAGGCGGTAGGTAGTCAAACAGTGTTTCTGTGCTCTCAACAAATAAGGGCAAATATGCTTCAATTCCGCTGGGAGTAATTCCCTTGCTGACATCTTGATACAAAGTATTATTTTGATGATTATCCGGAAACGCATCACGAAATGACTGCCGGAAAAGATTGATCGCCGCATCAGTAAATGGAAATTCACGTGCTGGAAAGAGCTGTATGCTATCAACCTTCTCTATAGAGAGCTGGGTTTCCGGGTCAAAGGTTCTGATAGATTCGACTTCTTCATCAAACAGCTCGATACGAAACGGGTACTCGCTCCCCATCGGAAATAAATCCACAATCGCGCCCCGTACTGCAAACTCGGCATGCTGCACAACTTGCGAGACACATTGATAACCTACGGCTTCTAGCTTAATACGGTTTAAGTCCAGATTAAAAATACTACCTATATCAATGGAAAAGCTATTGGCTAATATATGCTCCCGAGGTGCCAGGCGATGCATTAAGGTTGCCACTGACAAGACCAGAGCGCCACGCGTTACTTCAGGTAGTTTTGATAGCGCCTTTAGCCGTTCGGAGACAATTTCAGGTAAGGGAGAAAAAACATCATATGGCAGGACTTCCCAATCAGGAAAATGCAGAATAGGGTATTTATCCTGTAGAAAGAAAGACAGTTCATGTTCCAGTCGCAAAGCGGTCTGGCTATCGGGCGTTAGCACCACAAATAAGCGAGATTCGTTTTTTATCGCTGTCGCAATCGCAAGAGAATCAGCGCAACCTGTTAAACCAGACCAGAATAGAGGCTGTTTAATTTTATGCGGAACGTCGGGTAAAAAAATAGGTTGAATATCTGACATTATTAAGCTGAAGTTTCCCAATTATTGAGTAGCTGAAATACACCATGCTGGTGTATCGAGGTTTATTTTAGGTGGTTTTGCCATGTTTATAGCAAACCCCTACTTAATTCCCCTTAGGCAATAGCATTTGAAACGAATGAAAAGACTATTTTTTTCATATAGTTGTAGCATAGTTTCAATTTTACCATCAATAATTATTGGGAAACTTCAGTTATTAAGCTGAAGTCGTAAAAATTGTAGAGCGGACTTCAGTCCGCCAGGCAATACAAGATACGCAGTAGTTTACCATGCACTTGATTTAGCATGAAGAACTAGGCGATGTTTCATCAAGCTAATGTTGACCGTATCCTGCTTTAGCGTAATACGGGGAAACGTGCATTACTCTTCCCTATATTCCGTAAGTATCATACAACCAACATTTCAAAGCGCCCAGGGTAAATGTTTACGCTGAATAAACATCGCATCGCCATAACTAAAAAACCGGTACTTTGCAGTAATCGCATGTTGATAGACCTTTTTAATCCGCTCATACCCTGCAAATGCAGAAACCAGCATGAGTAAGGTTGATTCAGGCAAATGAAAATTAGTCACCATCGCGTCAACCGTCTTAAACTGATACCCAGGGGTAATAAACAGATCCGTATCGCCCTGACAGGCTTCTAAATGCCCGTTTCGAGAAGCGGATTCCAGTGAGCGCATTGCAGTCGTGCCTATTGCTACCACACGACCACCTTTGTTTTTAGCTTGTTCTACAGCCTCAACAGTGGCTTGCGGAACCTCAAAGTATTCCTTATGCATCACATGCTCTGCCAGGTTCTCTACTTTGACAGGCCTGAATGTTCCACTGGCCACATGCAGGGTAACATAGGAAATTTCAACTCCCTTGGCCTGAATTTTATCCAGCATAGCAGCGTCGAAATGCAGTCCCGCAGTTGGCGCAGCAACTGCTCCGCTTTGCTGAGCAAAAACCGTTTGATACCGGGTCTGGTCAGTTATATTATCCGCACGGTCTATATATGGCGGCAGTGGCATATGCCCAATATCTTCTAAAATATCTGCCAGTGCCAGTTCGCCTTGAAACTGCAGGTGAAATAAGTCATCAACACGCCCCAGAACCAGGCACTGAAAGCCCGCATCTAATTCGATTATTGCGCCGGCTTTAGGCGATTTACTAGAGCGCATATGCGCCAGAACTTCACCATCGCTCAATACACGCTCAAGCAAAATTTCAACTTTCCCGCCTGATTGTTTATGGCCAAACAGGCGGGCAGGGATAACCCTGGTATTGTTTAACACCAGCAGGTCATCTTTATGTAGCAGTTCCAGTAGGTCACTAAACTGCTTATCAGTAATCGCATTGCTGTGTTCGTCAAGGCATAATAAACGACTTGCACTACGTTCGGGCAATGGCTGCTGAGCAATTAATTCATCAGGAAGTTCATAGTAAAAATCACTTTTTTTCATGCTTGCTATATTCAGTGCTTAAGCCGCTCAATTAATAAAAGGGTCTATTTTATAGAATTTTCTAGCAATATAAAAAAAGATTACTTATAATTATTAGCATATTCTATGCCGGGGTGGTGAAACTGGTAGACACGCCGGATTCAAAATCCGGTTTCTTCGGAAGTGCCGGTTCGATTCCGGCCCTCGGTACCATTAGAATGTTCTAATGCAGATTGATTACACTAAAAGCTCAATGTTTACGTAGCATTGGGCTTTTTTTATGTCCGTATACATATCAATAATGGTATTGTTTTCTAGCAATTATGGTATCTTTCATGCCTGTCTGGTTGCACAGGCATGGCAGACTACCCTTTTGCTCTGTAGGTATTTCAAGGTCTCCTTCCTGTAGGCGCGTCCTGCGCTCGTCATCAGGAGAGTATCCGCTGCCCCGAAGGTTCGAATACCCATTCTGCAGTCAAGTGAGCGCTCTTTTGTGTCTTCAGGCTCGACCGAGCGTAACCCTAGAAACCGCACAGGCGCGCCATGCTACCTCACGAAATTCCGGGACTCCTGTCGCCGTAATTCGTTCACCTACGCAGCGAATAGGAGATGCTCCAGCCGCCCTGCGTCCGCCACAGACTGAGCACAAAGCAGCTCAGTCATGGCTACCTCAAATGGCTCTACGGCTATTCGGGATAAAATTTTAGCCTCCCTCGCGCGCTATCGCGCACTTCGGATTGGCAAATTTCCCTGCGCCTTCTGGAGACTATCAGCCCGTCCGGGGCTGACAGCGGTTGACCGCTATAACTCGATGTTCAAGTTTTCAGCTATAACTGGGCTAAGAAAAGTAAATTTTTCCGGCTTTGTTTTATAAGTGATTGATTTACAATGATGTTGATGCTTTCTTTGTCAGTAAAATTATCAATAAAATCAATCAGTTAAAAAACTTGAACATCGAGTATAAAACATTGTAAGCAGCTGAATATTAATATAGTGATCGTAAAAACTTGTCACTTGTTGGGTGAGTGTACTCCTCTGCACAGGTTTTCCACAAATTCTGTGCTCAACTGCGGTTTTTAGGGTAATGGGATGTCGTCAATGAGGGTATCAAATTACTGCTCTAAACAAAGCTGATTATGTTTATAGTGCAGTACTTCATTGTTGGATGCACCTATGTTATCAAGTGCAACACCCACTTTACTGAAGTTTCCCAATAATTATTTATGGTAAAATTGAAACTATGCTACAACTATATGAAAAAAATAGTCTTTTCATTCGGTTCAAATGCTATTGCCTAAGGGGAATTAAGTAGGGGTTTGCTATAAACATGGCAAAACCACCTAAAATAAACCTCGATACACCAGCATGGTGTATTTCAGCTACTTAATAATTGGGAAACTTCAGTTCTTAATACAGCCACTCTATTTCACAGGCTAATGAATCGGAGTTGATTTACTCCGGCGATTCTATACAAGCCGCGCAATTACCCACAGATATATTACAAGCCAATCCACAAATGGAAGTGGTGCAGGCAGTCTGGGAGGCTTCTAGTGCGAGAGCAGCACCTCAATCAGCCTGGGCTGATCCGCAGTTTCGCTATACCATGGCACCCCTCACCATAGGCAGCAATAATACCAGTTACGGGCAGCGCTTTGAACTATCCCATAAAATTTCCTGGCCATGGAAGCTACGTCTGCGTGGGGAAGTGGCAGAGCACCTGGCAGATGCCCAGTACGCAAATATTGCTGCAGTAAAACTAGCCCTGGCTAGAACGGCAAAGTCCCTGTTTGCCGACTGGTATTATGTTCATCAAGCCATTAGGATCAATCAAGTTAACCGGGATTTATTCGATGAGTTTCGTAGAATCGCCGTGACTCGTTACGGAGCAGGGCTGGCGAGTAAGCAGGATGCTTTGCGTGCCGATGTTGAGCGGAATTTGCTCAAGCATCAGGCGAGATAGTCTTACACCGTGAACAGCAAACTATCCTTGCCCGAATGAATACCCTGCTGAACCGTTCGCCCGATGCATTTATCCCACCGCCACATAGCCTGGCAGAAATTCAATTCTTGCCTGAATTAAAAACACTACGTAGCAAAGCACGACAGTCGCGTCCCGAGCTAAAAGTATTAGCAGCGAATCTCGATGCGAGTAAAACACAGATGGAACTTGCGGCGCTGGAATATTACCCCGACTTTGATTTCTCGGCTGGTTACAATAGTCTATGGGATAATGAGGATAAGCGCTTTACCATAGGCGTGGGAATTAACTTGCCGCTGGGTCAAGCCAAACGCATCGCTGCCGAAAAAATAGCGCAAGCCAGGATGAAACAGGCGACAGGGCAATTCTCTGATTCGACGTGTGCTAGCAGCACGCGAGAGGAGCAAGAATTGCATTCCGAATAGCCGTCCAGCCAGTGAGGTAGTAATGACGAAGCGGCTTTTGTGCGTAGTCGTTGCGGACGCAGGGCGTTCAGGGCATCTCCCATCCGCTGCGTAGGTGAACGAATTATGGCGACAGGAGTCCCGGAATTTCGTGAGGTAGCATGGCGCGCCTGGATTTTCAGCGACAGCTAACGCCACTCGCTGATGAAAATCTGCATGCTGCAATAGCCGATTACCGGGCAGGAAAAAGTGATTTTCTCACCCTGATCAGTAGCGAAAAAAACCGTATGCAAACACAATTACAAACTGAGCGGGCGCTGGCCGATACTTACCGGCGTTTTGCCGAGCTTGAATATGCCGTGGGTAGTGTGACCACAATTTCTATAAACAGTGACAGGGAAGGCAGCAGTGAAACAAAATAGTCTCAAGTTTATTGTTGGAGTCTTGCTACTACTGACTGGGCTAGGGTTCTATTTTCTGCAGCAGCCAGATAAAAAAACTGCTGAGTTGGAAAATATTGGTAGCACATATTATGCTGGGGCCTTCAAAGTGCAGATTAAGCTGGCCCCTGCCAAGCCTAAAATTGGCAATAACACGCTGAGAATATTAATCCGCAACGAACAGGATCAGCCTGTTAGTGACGCGACGCTCGAAGCCAGTTCAGAAATGCCCGCGATGGGCTCAATGCCGGCAATGCTCGAAGTAGTGGATGTACAGCAATCAGGCAACGGGTTTTATCAGGGGCATTTTAGCCTGCCGATGAATGGTAGTTGGCCGCTGGCTATACAGATTACTTCGCCTGCACTGGGTAAGGCTGAGCTGGTTTTTGATATGAATACCAGCCGTGCGGGTCTAAAACTAAGCAGCGCTACCTCAAGTGCTATGGCGCCCAGGCAAACATCGGCTGAGCATGTAGATGAACAAACAGGAATGTTTGTAGTGGATAGCTATCGACGGCAACTAATCGGCGTGACCACCAGTGAAGTGCTATGTCAGAAGATGACTAAAACTATCCATGCGGCAGCCCGGGTTAGCTATGATGAATCCGGTCTGGTGGATATTAATCTTAAATATGATGCCTGGATAGGTACGCTAAATGCGGACTATATAGGCAAGCAGGTACAAAAAGGTGAACCGTTATTTACGGTACTGAAGTTTCCCAATTATTGAGTAGCTGAAATACACAATGCTGGTGTATCGAGGTTTATTTTAGGTGGTTTTGCCATGTTTATAGCAAACCCCTACTTAATTCCCCTTAGGCAATAGCATTTGAAACGAATGAAAAGACTATTTTTTCATATAGTTGTAGCATACGCTGTCAGCCCCGGACGGGCTGATAGTCTCCAGAAGGCGCAGGGAAATTTGCCAATCCGAAGTGCGCGATAGCGCGCGAGGGAGGCTAAAATTTTATCCCGAATAGCCGTAGAGCCATTTGTGGTAGCCATGACTGAGCTGCTTTGTGCTCAGTCTGTGGCGGACGCAGGGCGGCTGGAGCATCTCCTATTCGCTGCGTAGGTGAACGAATTACGGCGACAGGAGTCCCGGAATTTCGTGAGGTAGCATGGCGCGCCTGGTTTCAATTTTACCATAAATAATTATTGGGAAACTTCAGTAACAAAATGCTTCCCCCCTTAAATATGAGCGTACCTGAATTAGCTAAGGCCGAAAATATTCCTTACGGAACGCTGTATACGTGGAAGCAAACTTATGTTGATAAGAAGTGCAAAAACACTAAAAACACAAGCCATTCTCCTATACAGTGGACAACCGAGGAAAAATTATCAGCCATTATAGAAACAAGTACCCTGAGCGAGCAAGAGTGTAATGAATATTGTCGTACACATGGGCTTTATAAAGCTGAACTTGAGTCCTGGAAGACCCATTTTATTAAAGGATCAGAGCAAAACGCGACGCAAGAAAAAACAGATAGAAACGTATTAAAACAATTACGTAGTGAAAACAAAAAATTAAAGAAAGAGCTTAATCGCAAAGAGAAAGCACTTGCAGAAACAGTGGCCTTCGCTGAAAATCAGGGAAACGTAGCCTAAGCGAAGTGATGATTTTTAGTCCGCGATAGCCGTAGGGCCGTTGTTTTGTCGGAGTCTGAGCGTTAGCGAAGGTGGAGACAAAATAAAAGGCCATCCGACACGGCGTCAAGTCATTTGGAGCCTATGTTCCGACCCCTTGTTGGGTCGGGACGAGGTGACGAGGACGAATCGGGGCCGCCGGAGGCATAAGTGGTCGCGTTAAGTTTTTGCTGCTTGCTTGGGCTGGGATGCCCAAAACAAGCTTTCGCAAAAATAGCGACTCCCCGCATTGGTGCTTAGAAAAAAGCTGGATGCGCTCTGGGAGGAAAACGAGGACGCTTAATTCCTCACTCAGAGCGCGTAAATTATGTCACATGGATCAATGAAGCCATTGGACAAGGTGCCAGAAAGGGCAAAGCCTGTGATATTGTTGGTATCAGCATTCGTACCTTACAAAACTGGCAAGTTAACGGAGGAGTAGAGGCCGATAGAAGGTCGGATGCCATACGTTCATCTCCTAATAATAAATTAAGCGAATATGAGCAACTTGCTATTTTAATGACCTGTAATGAGGACGAGTATGCCAATTTACCACCGAGTCAAATCGTCCCTATCCTGGCAGACAAAGGCATCTACATTGCCTCCGAATCATCATTTTATCGAGTGTTGCATAAAGCAGAACAAGTCACACATAGAGGGCGGGCTAAAGAGCGCAAAAACACCTCCAAACCAACGAGTTATATCGCAGAAAAAGCGAACCAGGTATGGACGTGGGATATCAGCTACATGCCAACACCCATCGTGGGTCAGTTCTACTATTTATATATGATAGAGGACATTTATAGCCGAAAAATAGTCGGGGCTGAAGTGTATGAACAAGAAAGTGGCGAAGATGCCGCTACACTACTTGAGCGTAGCCTATTAAAGGAAAAAATGATGTATAACCCATTGGTGCTCCATTCTGATAATGGCGCACCAATGAAATCACTCACCTTGCGCAGCAAAATGTATGATTTAAACTTAACCAGCTCATACAGCCGCCCACGAGTGAGTAATGACAACCCTTATTCTGAAGCTTTGTTTAGAACGGTAAAGTATTGTCCTGACTGGCCTGGCAGTGGCTTTGATAGTCTTGATGAAGCCCGGGAATGGGTAGGTAACTTTGTCGAATGGTATAACAACGAGCACCGGCACAGCAAAATAAAATTCGTCACACCTGCGGAACAACATGAAGGAAAAGACAAAAATATTCTTGAAATGCGAGATAAATTATATCTCCAGAAGAAAAAAGAAAAAAAAGAAAAACCTTCCAGATGGTCTGGCTCAACCAGAAACTGGGATGCTACAGGGCCAGTTTCATTAAATCCTGACAGGACTGATGAAGCGGCTTAAATAATTTAGGCGAAAACTATCTTGAAAAACACCGTTACCGTGATCCAGAAACCGGAAAACTTCACCGGTTTGTGACAACCTTGCCAATGACTATTAACCCTGGAACCATTGTCATGCTGTATTTCAAGCGATGGACGATTGAAAAGACATTCAATAACACTAAAAGTAATTTCAAGGAAACTCAGGCGCGCCATGCTACCTCACGAAATTCCGGGACTCCTGTCGCCATAATTCGTTCACCTACGCAGCGGATGGGAGATGCCCTGAACGCCCTGCGTCCGCAACGACTACGCACAAAAGCCGCTTCGTCATTACTACCTCACTGGCTGGACGGCTATTCGGAATGCAATTCTTGCTCCTCTCGCGTGCTGCTAGCACACGTCGAATCAGCGAATTGCCCTGTCGCCTATCAGGGACTAAAAATCACCACTTCGCTAAGCTACGTTTCCATGATTTTCAGCGAAAGCTTGGTCTTCCAATACCCGCTCACTTGAAAATCAAATGCGCCTGACTGCAATGAGCTATAATTTAATGCGCGTGTTTGAAGAGATTTCAAAAACACAACAGCCAGAATTGATTCATCCATCGGATAAAAAATATAGCGAGGCTCTGGAGATAAGTCGGGGAGTCGCTATTTTTGCGAAAGCTTGTTTTGGGCATCCCAGCCCAAGCAAGCAGCAAAAACTTAACGCGACCACTTATGCCTCCGGCGGCCCCGATTCGTCCTCGTCACCTCGTCCCGACCCAACAAGGGGTCGGAACATAGGCTCCAAATGACTTGACGCCGTGTCGGATGGCCTTTTATTTTGTCTCCACCTTCGCTAACGCTCAGACTCCGACAGAATAACGGCCCTACGGCTATCGCGGACTAAAAATCATCACTTCGCTTAGGCTCCGTTTCCCTGATTTTCAGCGGCAGCAACAGGCCCAAAAACGAGATCGTTTTGTGAATCCATTATTTTTCCAGGCAAGAATATCTCGTATCAGCTCGTATACCATTCGGGCAGTTCAAAACGCAATAATAACAGGAATGTCTTTACAGTGCTTTATGAGCTCTCTTGTGGCGAGGTTAGTTTCACGGCCTCAATTGATAGGGGAACACTGATGAGAAAAACAGGAAAAAGAGACTATGATCTTGTTGAGCTTTTGTTTGAGTTTTCATAACACACCTCGCTTAACTTAGAAAAATAAGCTGCTCACGACTTCTAATGTAAGCTATTGATTATAAGACTCTTAAAGATGTCCGTTTAACCTGATATGGGTGTAGCTAAGGTTTGTTTAAAAAATTTCCGGATTACGTACAATTCTCAGCCATAGTAGAATAAAACTTTAAGCTTCAGTAGGTTAAAAATCACGCCATTCCCGAATTTTTTATCAGGAATCTATGCTAAACCTACGAGACCCTGCTAACGGCATGCAGGAATGACGAAGTATGGTTGATAGTTACGGGTAATCAGGAAAATATTTTTAAATCAATATATTGTACTATAATCTTGCACTCAACTTGTTTTCTATGTTGAAAGTATCAGGGTTACAGAGCCTTCTATACAATTACCGAAAGCAACTTGCATAATCGAATAATATCATATTTTTTGTGGTTAGTTGTATTTAATCTATGCTGGGTAGAATAAGGGGGATGGAAATAAAATAATCGTCTAGTTTTTAAAAGCTGATAAGCCAATTTTTTAATGATTAAACCGGCTAATGCTAAACGGCTCAATGGGCAATTCAGAGAGGCCATCCAGTATAAGCTGCGCCATAATAAGTCCAATCACAGGGGAAAGCTGTAGGCCATGTGCAGAAAAACCAAAGGCGTGGTAAGCATTATTCGCTTTGTGTGAGGCACTGATCACCGGGATATTATCCGGCATAAAGCCCTCAATCCCAGCCCAGGCACGGACTATGCGCACATCTTGCAGTTGTGGAAAAAAATCCAGCACGGTTTTGGCACTTGCTGCGAGCTGCTGCCAGTCGATATCGGTGCGTTCCTGTTCAAAATCAAGTTTGGCAACCAGCGCGCCGCCAATAATCAGCGTACCATTTTGCATTTGCTTAAAGGATAGCTTGCGACTTTCTGCGCCCATTACGGGATCGACAAAATGGGGCAGGCGCTCAGTCACCATCAGCATCAAGGCTTTAGGTGTTAGCGGTACCGGTTCCTGCATTTGTGCTGCAAGTTCGCCCGCCCAGGCGCCGGCGCAATTTACCACAATGCTACTGTTATAAGTGCCCTGAGAGGTGCGCACAGACCAGCCGTCACCTTCCTGAGTAATATTGTACACTTCACAATCTGAGTGGAAGCTTGCGCCCAGAGACTCTGCTTTCTGGCGAAATGCGGTTAAGGCATGGTAAGGGCGCGCATAACCATCTTCCCGGCAAATTAATGCACCGATGCAATGCGGGGCGAGGGCTGGAACGATTTGAAAAAGTTCTTTGCGGCCAATCATTTCTTCATGCTGATAGCCCATAGATCGAACCATCGCGGCGCGTTGTTCCAGTTTGTGCATATCAGACTGATTTTCTGCTACGCGTATTTGTCCGGGAAATCGCGCATCGCAATCTGAATCCACCAGATTTTCAATATTGTGCCACATTTTAGCAGCTGCTACGCTGAGCGGGATTTCAGCTAGATCGCGGTTTAGCTGGCGTAACCCCCCGGCATTAGAACCAGATGCATGTCGTCCGGGACTGGCTTTATCTATAACTATACAGCGGCATCCACGCATAGCTAATTGCAAGGCAGTAGAGGTGCCTATTAGCCCGGCACCAATAATAAGTATATCGGTATTCATGATGCGTTCTCCGCTGACAGGCTTGCCAGCTGTGCTAATGTTAGCGGCGCAACCGGTGGTCGTCCGCGGAAAAGGCTGCTATCGGATATGGCTTCTCCTCCTGCATCGGCAACAATATGCGCAACAGCATTGGCACATTGTCTACCCTGACAAGGCCCCATACCACAGCGAGACAGGTATTTAACTTGGTTACTGTCGCCATGGGCATTATCGACCGCAGCACGGATTTCACCGGCGGTAATTTCCTCACAGCGGCAAATAATCGTGCTCTTATCGGTGGTTGCCAGCATGTTCTGTGGAATTGCGAAATAGGCTTCCAGAAATGGCCGGATATGGCGCTCTTTGCGCATCTGTTTGCGCGGATTGATCGATTGCTGATTACGCTCGGCCTGTGAAATAACACCCAGAGAAAATAAAGCCTGTAGCACTGCGAGGCGGCCGGCATATTCGGCAGATCGGACGCCGTTAATCCCAGCACCATCACCAGCAATGAGAATACCGTCTATACTCGTATTACCCCATTCATTATGCTGGGGCCGCCAGCATTGCTGGCTGCTATCCCTGCGATGTTGGCAACCTGCAGCCTGCGTAAGCCAGATATCTGGAATAACGCCAAAGTGAGTCATTAATAAACCCGTTTCTATTGAATGCTCGCGGCCAAGGTGTCGATAGCTGATCGATTGTAATTCGCCATTACCCTCTGCTTTTAGATTGCTGACGGCCATCTTGCTAACGATGCCGGCCCGCTTCAGGTCGCGTTGATAAATCAGCCCCTTGGTTAGATAATGATGGGCTAACAAGGCTCGGGGAAATTTAGTTAATGCGCTCAAGAAGTTACTGTGTGGGGTAACATCCAGCATGGCTTTAATCTCAACGCCGACTTGCATATATTGCCAGGCGAGTAAAAGCAGTAATGGTCCCGATCCAGCAAGGACTACACCATCACTGGGTATAACCCCGGCAGATTTAAACAGGATTTGTCCTGCGCCTGCCTGCATGACTCCTGGTAATGTCCAGCCCGGGAAAGGTACGGGGCGCTCGATTGCGCCACTGGCAACCAGAACCTGATCTGCACTAATGATTTTGCTCTGATCTTTATACAATACTCCCACTTCCCGTTCGCTATTAAGTGACCAGACTTTGCATTCGGGGAAATACTCGACACTGCATGCACGAAATTCTTCGGCGAGTGTTTTTCCTTGCTGATATTCGGAGCCTAATACTTGCGCGCGTGTTGCTGGAGCGGACTCGATAGCGCGGTAAATTTGTCCACCAGGGGATGCCTGTTCATCCAGCAACGCACAGGAAATGCCGTGATTCGTTGCGGTGACAGCGGCTGCAAGACCTGCGGGCCCTGCGCCAATAATAATTAACTGATAGTGATCTCTCATCTGGCATCTCCCAAAGCGGGGCCTACGCCTTGTTGTGTCTCAACGTGCATACCCTGTTTTACATAAGTCGCACAGCTATGCTGATTGGCTTTGCCGTCGATAATCATCAGGCAGTCATAGCAGACACCCATCATGCAAAATGGCGCGCGTGGGCTGTTCGATATGGGCGTTGTGCGCGTGGAACGTAATCCTTGCGCTAATACCACGGCAGCTACGCTTGTTCCTTGTGGCACCAGAATCTTGCAGCCATCAAGAGTTACTTCAAGGTTTCCCAGGTCATTATTTTGGAGCTGTTTAAACATGGTTTATAGCCTGATTTTACTGATAATATTATGGTGCTCATAGACCATGGTTTCCTGCAGGTCAAGTTTTAATCCGATATGTGATGATTCAGCTCGCTTAAACATTGCTTGCGCAAGTGAGATATCCACATAGGCCAGTCCCACGGCATTAAAATAGGTACGCTCGTCATCTGATTCACGCCCGGGTTTATGGCCTGAGACCAGTTCATGCAAGTCGGCATGAATATCGTTGTGCGAGAGTAGCCCTTCTTTGTACATGCGGCTCAGTGTTTGAGTACGGTGGGTCACGGTATCCCAGTCATCGCAGACAATTTTGTCGCACTGCAGCGCAACTGCATATTCATCTTCCCAGCCGCCGATATGGCTATAAAAAGCGCCGGGCTTCATCCATTCTGCTTTGAGTAATGGCGCCTGTGCGCTAGTTGCTGTGACAAGAATATCCGCTCCTTGCATGGCTTCGAGTGCGACTGTATTGGTTCTGATAAAATTTATATCCGGCAGAATAGGTGATAGTTCATCAATAAACTGCTCTTCTTCCAGTGCGGTTTTAGCTGACACTCGACATTCTTTTATGCCAGGGCGCACCACTTTCATGCCTAATAGGTGCATTTTTGCCTGCTCGCCAGCACCAATAAAGCCTATGCTGCGGCTATCTTTGCGGGATAAGTGCTTTGCTGCAATCGCACCGATAGCGGCGACCCGCATATTTGATGCAAGCGTGCCTTCCATAACCGCAACGGGAAAGCCTTTTTCGATTTCGGATAAAATAAAGATGGCTGATAAATTTTGTACATCATACTTTTTTGGGTTACGTGGGAAAACCGATACCCATTTTGCGCCGCAGATTTTTTCATCTAGCAAGGTCGCAGGCAGGCAGTTAATGCGATCCTGACTAACGGGGTCAAAAATCTGTACAACCTTTTCCGGAAACATAATGCGGTGATCTTCATAGGCAAGCATCGCTTTCTCGGCGACTTCAATTGCCATGCGCAAATCGAAACAGCCAGCATCTAGTAAATCTTCCTGGGAAAGATAGGTAAAACCGACATTATGTGAAGCTTTTGTGCTCTCTTGATGAGATGCCATTTGGTTATCCTGAGTTATAGTTAGACTGAAGTTTCCTAGTTTTTAAAGCATAAGAATATCAGCTAATGCTTATTTTTCTGAAATATTAGATATTACTAATATTAATGACATTCCGCTGACTAAAAGCCTTGAATTATTTTTAAAAACAACAGGTTAATCGTGAATGAGGCCTAGTTTTAGTGTATAATGAAAGTTTCTAACACATTGATTATACAAACAAACAGGCCTCATTCATATTCATTTTACGCGATACTTTACTTCCACTTCAAGATCATTTTTACAAAACCACTTTAGGCCGCGAACGAGCCTCTCTGTTTGTTTACACGATCCTGTCTATTATCGTTCCCTTTACGTCGTCGATGACATCTAATCTTTGGCGTTGCCTTGATACGTTGTTTGGGTTTGAGATCAAGAATAAGCGCTTTTACACTTTCATGGCTTCTTCAACTTTGCCGTGGGCTGGGCTGTGGAAAACTATCTGGGAGCTGATTCCGTCTCCTGAAACAGATGGGCGCATATTGGTTGCACTGGATGAATCCATTATCACTAAAGTAGGCAAGAAGATCTTCGGCTGTGAAGCCATTTTTGACCACGCGGCCAAATCGAATCAAAGCAAATATCCATGGGCAAAAAACATTGTATCGGTAGGGTTGCTGAAACAGGTCAAAGGTCGCTGGGCGTGCCTATTTTTAGATTTCCGATTTTATCTACCCTTAAAAACAATTCAGGAAAAAAAAGAAACCGCCACGATAAGAGGTGATGTCGTTCCTTTCCAGACCAAGATGACTCAGGCGGCTCAAATGCTGATTGCAATTGCAGAACATTTTTCCACCGCTCCTATATTGACAGTCACTGATAGCTGGTTTGGCAACAATGGCCTATGGAAGCCTGTTTACAAAGCTATCGGAAGCCGGTTTAATATTCTCTCTAGGTTAAGGTGCAATAATGTACTGTACGATCGTCCAGAAAAAAGAAAACCCAAGCAGAGGGGGCGGAATAAAAAGTACGGGCAGCGTCTCGGGGCAGCCACAGACATGGCAAAAACAGTACAACAAAAGGCCCGATCGTATACCGTGAATCTCTATGGAAAACAGCGTGAAGTCAGGGCTTATAGTCGCGTTGTCATGCTGAAAACATTGAAACGACCCGTTCAGGTTGTCTGGGTGTTTCGTCGCACACAGTGGATTGCTTTGTTTACGACCGATCTAAGTTTATCCGTCACACAGATTATTGAGTATTATGGTGCGCGATGGAAAATAGAATCCGGGTTCAAAGAGCTCAAGCAAGACATAGGGAGTCAGAAAAGTCAGTGTCGAAATGCGCAGGCAGTGACCAACCACAGGCGCGCCATGCTACCTCACGAAATTCCGGGACTCCTGTCGCCGTAATTCGTTCACCTACGCAGCGAATAGGAGATGCTCCAGCCGCCCTGCGTCCGCCACAGACTGAGCACAAAGAAGCTCAGTCATGGCTACCACAAATGGCTCTACGGCTATTCGGGATAAAATTTTAGCCTCCCTCGCGCGCTATCGCGCACTTCGGATTGGCAAATTTCCCTGCGCCTTCTGGAGACTATCAGCCCGTCCGGGGCTGACAGCGAAAGTAGTCAGACAGACCAAGAAGACGAAGATGAAAACTTTAGTCTATTTGATCCCGATGAGCCGTTTGTTAATGTGAGTGGCTTCTGGGACATACGCGGTGGCGTGCGCACCCAGAATGATCCCTACGAAGACCAGTTCTCTTTAGGTGAAACGCGTCCGCTGAAAATCAGGGAAACGGAGCCTAAGCGAAGTGATGATTTTTAGTCCGCGATAGCCGTAGGGCCGTTATTTTGTCGGAGTCTGAGCGTTAGCGAAGGTGGAGACAAAATAAAAGGCCATCCGACACGGCGTCAAGTCATTTGGAGCCTATGTTCCGACCCCTTGTTGGGTCGGGACGAGGTGACGAGGACGAATCGGGGCCGCCGGAGGCATAAGTGGTCGCGTTAAGTTTTTGCTGCTTGCTTGGGCTGGGATGCCCAAAACAAGCTTTCGCAAAAATAGCGACTCCCCGTTACAAATCGACCTGCAAAAAGATATCGGCCCGGTGTCAATAAACATCGTCTCTGACTTTCTTTATGACCCTATCGCGCTAAATCAGCATGCAGACCTGCAAACAGGTAATGGCTGGGTGGACTTACGTGAAGCAAATATTGCCTTTAGTCCATTTTCATTTATGGATATTAAATTTGGCCGGCAGATACTTACCTGGGGCACAGGTGATTTAATCTTTATTAACGACCTGTTTCCTAAACTGAAGTTTCCCAATTATTGAGTAGCTGACACTCGATGTTCAAGTTTTTGATATTGAGAAGGTAAAATCAGGTATTCTGAGGTTGTTGTAATTTTATCGGTGTAAGCCCATGTTAATGAATGCCCCAGCCACCTTTATCCAAAGCTATATTGACGATTTAAATGATGCGCTCAATCAGCTAAAACCCGGAGCCGCTTTGACACGGATTCAGGCGCGCCATGCTACCTCACGAAATTCCGGGACTCCTGTCGCCGTAATTCGTTCACCTACGCAGCGAATAGGAGATGCTCCAGCCGCCCTGCGTCCGCCACAGACTGAGCACAAAGCAGCTCAGTCATGGCTACCACAAATGGCTCTACGGCTATTCGGGATAAAATTTTAGCCTCCCTCGCGCGCTATCGCGCACTTCGGATTGGCAAATTTCCCTGCGCCTTCTGGAGACTATCAGCCCGTCCGGGGCTGACAGCGCAAGCCGCTTGGTTGGGCACTTGTTTAACGTGCATACTGCTAATGAACTCTGTTTGCTGGGCTAAGTTTGAGCGAGCAAGCCTTGGAGATTGCAAAGTAGCCGCATTATCCTGGGTGTTTCGTAAAGCAAGTATACCCTGGGACTGGTTGCTACGGGTGAGTGTGGTCTTAATTTTAAAACGTTATGGCATTACTGAAGGTGTGTTGGCCTTTGATGAATCAGACCGAGCACGATCTAAGTCTACAAAACGTATTTATAAGGTTTACAAGCAGAAACACAAAGGCTCCGGCGGGTATGTTAATGGACAAACGATAGTATTATTGCTGCTAGTTACCTCATCCATTACAGTGCCTGTCGGTTTTTTCTTTTATATGCCGGATCCAGCCTTAAAGCAGTGGGATAAAGAAGATAAACGGTTGAAAAAGAGCGGTATAGCAAAAAAAGATCGGCCTATTAAGCCTGAACGTGACAGTGCCTACCCGACCAAAACAGAGATTGCATTAGGCTTATTAAAAGAGTTTAAAGTTGCGCATAGCCTGATTAAAATTAAAGGCGTACTGGCTGATGCGCTGTATGGTGAAAAAGCCTTTATGGACGAAGCCGCTAAAGAATCTGGAGGCTCGCAGGTGATTAGCCAATTACGTAAAAACCAAAATATTGAATATAGAGGTAGAATAAGGTCAGTCGAGAGCTACTTTAATTCGATTAACAAAGGCATTGATCAGATAATACGTGTACGTGGCGGCAAAGAGATTAAAGTGACTGTCAGCAGTGCACGATTAAAGGTGAGTTCTCACAGTAAAAAACGCTTTGTCATTGCCTTAAAATATGACGGTGAAAACGACTATCGCTATTTAGTGGCGACAGACCTGACTTGGCGCACACAAGATATTATTCAAGCCTATACGTTGAGATGGCTGATTGAGGTTTTCTTTGAGGACTGGAAGCTTTATGAAGGATGGGGGCGTGAGGCCAAACAATTAGATGAAGAGGGATCAAGCCGTGGCCTGATTCTGAGTCTTTTGTTTGACCATTGCCTTCTCCTTCACCCAGAGCAAAT
>NZ_BLYC01000006.1 GCF_019721995.1 Bathymodiolus japonicus methanotrophic gill symbiont
AAACAATTACTTTTTATAACGGGAAAGAGTTTACCCTGCATGAAAAAATAGCAGAAGCACTAGGTTGTGATACGTATTTTTCGACTCCCATACAGCTCTTGGGAAAGAGGGCAAAATGAGAATGCTAATGGCTTATTAAGACAGTATTTCCCTAAAGTAATGGAGTTGATTGATGTTACGATAAAAGAGGTTTTTATAGCCGTTGATAAGCTAAATAGTCGCCCTAAAAAGTGTCTCAATTACAAAACACCTTATGAGGTATTTGAAGAGCTGACTGGGATAGATATGAAAAATTTATTGGGTTATGTACTTATGACTTGAATTCAGGGAGTATATCTGTGCCCCATCACTTTACTAGCAAAAACTAAACAGGCATGAATATCATTGCTCTCCAGAGTAGGGTACTGCTTCAAGATTTCTTCTTCTGTCTCACCCATACGAAGAAACTCAACCACTGTTTGCACTGTTATATAATGATCCCCAAAACTAGACCAGCATTTAAGATAGAATCTTGCCCTCAAAACTGTGGATTAAGAAATGACCATAAATCGGAAGAAGCATAGTACGCAAACCAAAGTAAAAGTGGTATTAGACGTACTAAAAGGGGAAAGACAAGAGCTGAAATTACCGCGAAATATGATATTCATGCAACACAAATCAACAATTGGAAAAAAGCTGTATTAGAGTAAGCGTCAATTAAAGTACACATTCTAAACCAATATAAAAAATGGCAGACTAATACCTCCAATTAACTCAGGAGGAATTTATGAGTCCATCTCAAAAAATAAAGCGGCTATGCAAAATCATATACCGCAATGGCAAGCCAGTCGTTTTAACTCAGGTCGGGTATTGCAAAGCCCATGATATTCAAGCCGCATATCTTCAGTTTATACAAAAAGCAATTCAGTTCGCTCGCTCCACCAGTGTTACAAGCCAAGCAATTGGTTCCGGTAACACTGGTTGCAGAGGACATGTTGAACGGGATATCAGGCGTACCTGCTGATTTCATCAGTTATCAAAGTGACTTCATCTCTAATGGCTTCATGTTTGGAAATTTTGTGCCACTAGTACATCAGTGTTTCCCATTGAAAGAAGAAGTAACCTAAACAAAGCAGCCCTATACCTAACCTTGAAAGAGTAAGCACACACTCGAATTATTTACATTCTGTGTGTATTACTTTAATCACAATTATAACAAGCATCATAGACACTCTGTAGGCACCGTAAAAAAACAACAAATAATTTCAAATAAAGCTTGCAATTGCCGAAAAAATTTTTCTAAAAATTTCCGTTTAATCACCTCATAAACGGATATCACCCATGCTTAAAGACCTACCACTCTCTGAACATATTCACCAACACTGCAATGAAAGTATGGAACGTGCCCTGTTAGCAGAGCGTCATCCTTTGTGGGCTCGTTCATGCCCAGAGTTGAAGGATATCGACTTTATTCGCCTTGGGTTATTACGCTGTATCAGTGTAGTCGATAGTGGTCGCCATTTCCTCCAAACCAATGAACAGATTTATGGCCAGCTGCTTCCCCATCAACGTATTTTAAATCACTGAAGTCGCATAGACGAACAAGTATGCTTGAGGCATTTGAACAGCAGAGCTATCATCTTCACGCTGAAACACTGCTATCGCAAGGCATTGATTATCTTAAAGCATTCCCAGAACTTGACGAATACACCATAGAAGCAGCGGATGGACATTTTATTGATCATGCCTGCCATACTGAAAAAAACAGCAAGGGGAAAGTTTATGCGGCCGGGGGGGATTTACGCGTTGAATCTCAGAAGTGGGTTGCTCAGATTTCTTTGTCTGGTGACAAACGGAACTCAGAGGACATCAAGAAATACCTGTGTTACGAGATCATATTGAAAAGCAAAACAAGGGAAATAACAGCTCTCAGAAACATCTCTATGTCTACGATAAAGCCGTCACCGACTTTGTCTGGTGGGATCGGCAGAAACAGACATGCTAATTACATGATTTCCATGCTATCGGGGTAGTCGCTATTTTTGCGAAAGCTTGTTTTGGGCATCCCAGCCCAAGCAAGCAGCAAAAACTTAACGCGACCACTTATGCCTCCGGCGGCCCCGATTCGTCCTCGTCACCTCGTCCCGACCCAACAAGGGGTCGGAACATAGGCTCCAAATGACTTGACGCCGTGTCGGATGGCCTTTATTTTGTCTCCACCTTCGCTAACGCTCAGACTCCGACAAAATAACGGCCCTACGGCTATCGCGGACTAAAAATCATCACTTCGCTTAGGCTCCGTTTCCCTGATTTTCAGCGATCGAGGTTTATTTTAGGTGGTTTTGCCATGTTTATAGCAAACCCCTACTAATTCCCCTTAGGCAATAGCATTTGAAACGAATGAAAAGACTATTTTTTCATGCGGGGAGTCGCTATTTTTGCGAAAGCTTGTTTTGGGCATCCCAGCCCAAGCAAGCAGCAAAAACTTAACGCGACCACTTATGCCTCCGGCGGCCCCGATTCGTCCTCGTCACCTCGTCCCGACCCAACAAGGGGTCGGAACATAGGCTCCAAATGACTTGACGCCGTGTCGGATGGCCTTTTATTTTGTCTCCACCTTCGCTAACGCTCAGACTCCGACAAAATAACGGCCCTACGGCTATCGCGGACTAAAAATCATCACTTCGCTTAGGCTTGTCCAACAACCCAGTTTACTGCTTAGATTGTAACAAGCTCAAACCAACCTATAGTTCTGTATTCTTACTCCACTTTCACTTAGACCGTTCAATAGAGCGGGGAGTCGCTATTTTTGCGAAAGCTTGTTTTGGGCATCCCAGCCCAAGCAAGCTTTCGCAAAAATAGCGACTCCCCGATTTCGCCCAGCCAGGCTGTTCCAACGCTGGCGCCCATGCTAAAAAATGTCTTACCCAGTGTGGTGAATATTTCAACTCAGGGTATAGTGGCCATACAACAACACCCACAAATGAATAACCCTTATTTTCGCCGTTTTGCGCCGCGCGCCTAAAGAACGACAAACTCAGGGCATAGGTTCGGGCGTTATTGTGGATGCAGAAAACGGGTATATCATTACCAATAATCATGTGATTGCTCACGCAGATACTATTTTTGTAACGCTACACAACAAGAAAAAATTAAAGGCGACATTAATCGGCACAGATGCTGAAACGGATATTGCCGTATTACAGGTCGCTGCAAAAGACCTCACCAGCATTCCCCTGGGTGATTCAGATAATTTACAGGTAGGTGATTTTGCCGTCGCTATTGGCAATCCATTTGGGCTTAGCCATACAGTGACTTCTGGCAGGCGCGCCATGCTACCTCACGAAATTCCGGGACTCCTGTCGCCGTAATTCGTTCACCTACGCAGCGAATAGGAGATGCTCCAGCCGCCCTGCGTCCGCCACAGACTGAGCACAAAGCAGCTCAGTCATGGCTACCACAAATGGCTCTACGGCTATTCGGGATAAAATTTTAGCCTCCCTCGCGCGCTATCGCGCACTTCGGATTGGCAAATTTCCCTGCGCCTTCTGGAGACTATCAGCCCGTCCGGGGCTGACAGCGTATGGTCAGCGCGCTGGGTCGTACCGACCTGGGCATTGAAGGCTATGAAAATTTCATTCAGACGGATGTTTCAATTAACCCAGGTAATTCAGGCGGTGCTTTAATTGATCTACGTGGTCGCTTAATTGGTATTAATTCCATCAGTGTTCCCATTGAAAGAAGAAGTACCTAAACAAAGCAGCCTATAACCTACCTGAAGGTAGCACCACTCGAATATTTCCATATTTTTGATTTTAATCACTTATAACAGCAAATAGACACTCGGGGAGTCGCTATTTTTGCGAAAGCTTGTTTTTGGCATCCCAGCCCAAGCAAGCAGCAAAAACTTAACGCGACCACTTATGCCTCCGGCGGCCCCGATTCGTCCTCGTCACCTCGTTCCGACCCAACAAGGGGTCGGAACATAGGCTCCAAATGACTTGACGCCGTGTCGGATGGCCTTTTATTTTGTCTCCACCTTCGCTAACGCTCAGACTCCGACAAAATAACGGCCCTACGGCTATCGCGGACTAAAAATCATCACTTCGCTTAGGCTCCGTTTCCCTGATTTTCAGCGCTTGCAATTGCCGAAAAAATTTTCTAAAAATTTCCGTTTTAATC
Organism: Bathymodiolus japonicus methanotrophic gill symbiont; assembly: GCF_019721995.1. GTDB lineage: Bacteria > Pseudomonadota > Gammaproteobacteria > Methylococcales > Methylomonadaceae > Methyloprofundus. The sequence goes on from NZ_BLYC01000006.1 coordinate 4,162, forward strand.
ACCTCATAAACGGATATCACCCATGCTTAAAGACCTACCACTCTCTGAACATATTCACCAACACTGCAATGAAAGTATGGAACGTGCCCTGTTAGCAGAGCATCATCCTTTGTGGGCTCGTTCATGCCCAGAGTTGAAGGATATCGACTTTATTCGCCTTGGGTTATTACGCTGTATCAGTGTAGTGATAGTGGTCGCCATTTCCTCCAAACCAGTGAACAGATTTATGGCCAGCTGCTTCCCCACTCAACGTATTTTAAATCACTGAAGTCGCATAGACGAACAAGTATGCTTGAGGCATTTGAACAGCAGAGCTATCATCTTCACGCTGAAACACTGCTATCGCAAGGCATTGATTATCTTAAAGCATTCCCAGAACTTGACGAATACACCATAGAAGCGGCGGATGGACATTTTATTGATCATGCCTGCCTGACTGAAAAAGCCATCTTATAGTTCCCACGGTCTCCGTGGGAATTTATGCAGGAACGCTCTGCGTTCCGTGACGCAGAGCGTCACAACAGGCATTCCCACGCAGAGCATGGGAACGATATATTTGTTATTCGATACGAAATAATATTTAATCAATACCTTCGATTTTAGTTGCATAAACTCTAATTAACTTAAATTCTTCACTCACTTTACAATCATCATTCCAAATATTGGTTAATAGCTGGTGAAATTCTTTCATTTTCATATTACCAACCTTTATATGTATCACTCTTGGCGGAGGGTTATTCATCAAAATCAAATCAGAAAAATCGGTGTCTTTAGTAACTATCGTAAGGTCATGTTCTTTTGCATACGCCCAAATTTCACTATCTTTTAATTCATCATTAATATGAACCACATGCTCATATTCATCACCAGCCCACAAAGAAAACCGACTTGGAAGATTTACATCTATCAAGTATTTCTTCATTTATGCTATTTCTTGAAGAGCCTGAATTCGTATAATAAGTGCATAACCCTCTGCAAGTATTGGCTAGACTAACACCTGTTGAATTAAGACAAGACATAGGTGTAAAGTAAACAGCTACCAAACAATTTACAGAGGCTACAAATGAGCTATACACACCTATGTCCTAAAGAAAGATATTATATAGAAATTGAATTAAAAAAGGGAACTTCACAGAATAAAATAGCAGAAGCCTTAGAACGAAGCCAAAGCAATATTTCACGCGAGATTAAACGCAATACAGGTCAAAGAGGCTACAGGCATAAACAAGCAGAAGATTTTGCCCAAGAACGACACAAAAACAAGCCTAAAGAGGTTAAATTAACGGATGAAATAAAAGGCATTGTTAATGTTCGCATTGAGGATGACTGGAGTCCTGAGCAGATTGCAGGGCGGTTAAAACAAGAGGGTATAATTAGTCTTCATCATGAAACAATCTACCAGCATATTCTGGCGGACAAAAAGGCAGGGGGTGAACTATACAAGCATCTTCGGCATCAGAACAAAACCTATCGCAAGCGGTATGGGTCAGCCCATAATAGGACAGGAATCCCTAATAGAGTCGATATAGATGAGCGTCCTGAAGAGGTCAACAACCGTAAGCGTATAGGTGATTGGGAGGCAGATACAATCATTGGGAAAAATCACAAAGGGGCGATTGTAACGTTGGATGAGCGAGTCTCTAAATTACGGTTGGCCTTCCCTTTAGCGGGGAAAAAGGCTCAATATGTATTAGACGCAACTATTTTAATGCTTGATCCTATAAAAAGCTTTGTTAAAACAATTACTTTTTATAACGGGAAAGAGTTTACCCTGCATGAAAAAATAGCAGAAGCACTAGGTTGTGATACGTATTTTTCGACTCCATACAGCTCTTGGGAAAGAGGGCAAAATGAGAATGCTAATGGCTTATTAAGACAGTATTTCCCTAAAGTAATGGAGTTGATTGATGTTACGATAAAAGAGGTTTTTATAGCCGTTGATAAGCTAAATAGTCGCCCTAAAAAGTGTCTCAATTACAAAACACCTTATGAGGTATTTGAAGAGCTGACTGGGATAGATATGAAAAATTTATTGGGTTATGTACTTATGACTTGAATTCAGGGAGTATATCTGTGCCCCATCACTTTACTAGCAAAAACTAAACAGGCATGAATATCATTGCTCTCCAGAGTAGGGTACTGCTTCAAGATTTCTTCTTCTGTCTCACCCATACGAAGAAACTCAACCACTGTTTGCACTGTTATATAATGATCCCCAAAAACTAGACCAGCATTTAAGATAGAATCTTGCCCTCAAAACTGTGGATTAAGAAATGACCATAAATCGGAAGAAGCATAGTACGCAAACCAAAGTAAAAGTGGTATTAGACGTACTAAAAGGGGAAAAGACAAGAGCTGAAATTACCGCGAAATATGATATTCATGCAACACAAATCAACAATTGGAAAAAAGCTGTATTAGAGTAAGCGTCAATTAAAGTACACATTCTAAACCAATATAAAAAATGGCAGACTAATACCTCCAATTAACTCAGGAGGAATTTATGAGTCCATCTCAAAATAAAGCGGCTATGCAAAATCATATACCGCAATGGCAAGCCAGTCGTTTAACTCAGGTCGGGTATTGCAAAGCCCATGATATCAAGCCGCATATCTTCAGTTATTACAAAAAGCAATTCAGTTCGCTCGCTCCACCAGTGTTACAAGCCAAGCAATTGGTTCCGGTAACACTGGTTGCAGAGGACATGTTGAACGGATCAGGCGTACCTGCTGATTCATCAGTTATCAAAGTGACTCATTCTAATGGCTTCAGTCTGGAAATTTGTGCCAGTACCATCAGTGTTCCCATTGAAAGAAGAAGTACCTAAACAAAGCAGCCTATAACCTACCTGAAGGTAGCACCACTCGAATATTTCCATCTTTTTGATTTTAATCAATTATAACAGCAAATAGACACTCTGTAGGCACCGTAAAAAAACAACAAATAATTTCAAATAAAGCTTGCAATTGCCGAAAAAAATTTTCTAAAAATTTCCGTTTTAATCACCTCATAAACGGATATCACCCATGCTTAAAGACCTACCACTCTCTGAACATATTCACCAACACTGCAATGAAAGTATGGAACGTGCCCTGTTAGCAGAGCGTCATCCTTTGTGGGCTCGTTCATGCCCAGAGTTGAAGGATATCGACTTTATTCGCCTTGGGTTATTACGCTGTATCAGTGTAGTCGATAGTGGTCGCCATTTCCTCCAAACCAATGAACAGATTTATGGCCAGCTGCTTCCCCATTCAACGTATTTTAAATCACTGAAGTCGCATAGACGAACAAGTATGCTTGAGGCATTTGAACAGCAGAGCTATCATCTTCACGCTGAAACACTGCTATCGCAAGGCATTGATTATCTTAAAGCATTCCCAGAACTTGACGAATACACCATAGAAGCAGCGGATGGACATTTTATTGATCATGCCTGCCATACTGAAAAAAACAGCAAGGGGAAAGTTTATGCGGCCGGGGGGATTTACGCGTTGAATCTCAGAAGTGGGTTGCTCAGATTTCTTTGTCTGGTGACAAACGGAACTCAGAGACATCAAGAAATACCTGTGTTACGAGATCATATTGAAAAGCAAAACAAGGGAAATAACAGCTCTCAGAAACATCTCTATGTCTACGATAAAGCCGTCACCGACTTTGTCTGGTGGGATCGGCAGAAACGACATGCTAATTACATGATTTCAATGCTAAAAGAAAATTCAATTGCGACTCTGGTTGAGTCTATCCCTTTTGACTCCCGCCATGAGATCAATACAGGGGTTGAAGCATAAAGTGTGTACGAAAACAAGGGCATCAAATTTAACGTGGTGGATTACCGTGATCCAGAAACCGGAAAACTTCACCGGTTTGTGACAACCTTGCCAATGACTATTAACCCTGGAACCATTACCATGCTGTATTTCAAGCGATGGACGATTGAAAAGACATTCAATAACACTAAAAGTAATTTCAAGGAAACTAAAGCTTGATCTTCCAATACCCGCTCACTTGAAAATCAAATGCGCCTGACTGCAATGAGCTATAATTTAATGCGCGTGTTTGAAGAGATTTCAAAAACACACAGGCGCGCCATGCTACTTCACGAAATTCCGGGACTCCTGTCGCCGTAATTCGTTCACCTACGCAGCGAATAGGAGATGCTCCAGCCGCCCTGCGTCCGCCACAGACTGAGCACAAAGCAGCTCAGTCATGGCTACCACAAATGGCTCTACGGCTATTCGGGATAAAATTTTAGCCTCCCTCGCGCGCTATCGCGCACTTCGGATTGGCAAATTTCCCTGCGCCTTCTGGAGACTATCAGCCCGTCCGGGGCTGACAGCGACAGCCAGAATTGATTCATCCATCGGATAAAAAATATAGCGAGGCTCTGGAGATAAGGCAGCAACAGGCTCAAAAACGAGATCGTTTTGTGAATCCATTATTTTTCCAGGCAAGAATGTCTCGTATCACTCGATGTTCAAGTTTTTCCATCCCATTGCCATCAAACTCTTACCTTCACCCAGCAGAACAATACTTTAATGATGCTGTTGGCCCTAAGCGCCCTAAATCTCTGCCAATCATATGTTTTCCTGATGACATCAGTTGAAACACATCCTTTATTAATTCACCTAACTCTTTCAGCTTATCACCAGGATCTGGAAACTCTAGCAATGACGTGATGAACTCAAGCAGTACATCCATTTGAGACTTGCGCTGTAAGCTTCCTACGGTATACGCAGGTAGTTTGCTTTCAATGCGGGCTATTTGCCCTGGGTGAAGGAGAAGGCAATGGTCAAACAAAAGACTCAGAATCAGGCCACGGCTTGATCCCTCTTCATCTAATTGTTTGGCCTCACGCCCCCATCCTTCATAAAGCTTCCAGTCCTCAAAGAAAACATCAATCAGCCATCTCAACGTATAGGCTTGAATAATATCTTGTGTGCGCCAAGTCAGGTCTGTCGCCACTAAATAGCGATAGTCGTTTTCACCGTCATATTTTAAGGCAATGACAAAGCGTTTTTTACTGTGAGAACTCACCTTTAATCGTGCACTGCTGACAGTCACTTTAATCTCTTTGCCGCCACGTACGCGTATTATCTGATCAATGCCTTTGTTAATCGAATTAAAGTAGCTCTCGACTGACCTTATTCTACCTCTATATTCAATATTTTGGTTTTTACGTAATTGGCTAATCACCTGCGAGCCTCCAGATTCTTTAGCGGCTTCGTCCATAAAGGCTTTTTCACCATACAGCGCATCAAGCCAGTACGCCTTTAATTTTAATCAGGCTATGCGCAACTTTAAACTCTTTTAATAAGCCTAATGCAATCTCTGTTTTGGTCGGGTAGGCACTGTCACGTTCAGGCTCAATAGGCCGATCTTTTTTTGCTATACCGCTCTTTTTCAACCGTTTATCTTCTTTATCCCACTGCTTTAAGGCTGGATCCGGCATATAAAAGAAAAAACCGACAGGCACTGTAATGGATGAGGTAACTAGCAGCAATAATACTATCGTTTGTCCATTAACATACCCGCCGGAGCCTTTGTGTTTCTGCTTGTAAACCTTATAAATACGTTTTGTAGACTTAGATCGTGCTCGGTCTGATTCATCAAAGGCCAACACACCTTCAGTAACTGAAGTTTCCCAATTATTGAGTGGCTGAAATACACAATGCTGGTGTATCGAGGTTTATTTTAGGTGGTTTTGCCATGTTTATAGCAAACCCCTACTTAATTCCCCTTAGGCAATAGCATTTGAAACGAATGAAAAGACTATTTTTTTCATATAGTTTCGGGGAGTCGCTATTTTTGCGAAAGCCTGTTTTGGGCATCCCAGCCCAAGCAAGCAGCAAAAACTTAACGCGACCACTTATGCCTCCGGCGGCCCCGATTCGTCCTCGTCACCTCGTCCCGACCCAACAAGGGGTCGGAACATAGGCTCCAAATGACTTGACGCCGTGTCGGATGGCCTTTTATTTTGTCTCCACCTTCGCTAACGCTCAGACTCCGACAAAATAACGGCCCTACGGCTATCGCGGACTAAAAATCATCACTTCGCTTAGGCTCCGTTTCCCTGATTTTCAGCGGTAGCATAGTTTCAATTTTACCATAAATAATTATTGGGAAACTTCAGCTTCAGTAATGCCATAACGTTTTGAAATTAAGACCACACTCACCCGCAGCAACCAGTCACAGGGTATACTTGCTTTACGAAACACCCAGGATAATGCGGCTACTTTGCAATCTCCAAGGCTTGCTCGCTCAAACTTAGCCCAGCAAACAGAGTTCATTAGCAGTATGCACGTTAAACAAGTGCCCAACCAAGCGGCTTGAATCCGTGTCAAAGCGGCTCCGGGTTTTAGCTGATTGAGCGCATCATTTAAATCGTCAATATAGCTTTGGATAAAGGTGGCTGGGGCATTCATTAACATGGGCTTACACCGATAAAATTACAACAACCTCAGAATACCTGATTTTACCTTCTCAATATCAAAAACTTGAACATCGAGTATCAGCTCGTATACCATTCGGGCAGTTCAAAACGCAATAATAACAGGAATGTCTTTACAGTGCTTTATGAGCTCTCTTGTGGCGAGGTTAGTTTCACGGCCTCAATTGATAGGGGAACACTGATGGCCTGTACAGAACTTGCATCATTAAAGCCGCTTCTGAAACTGGTTAGGTCTATCTCATGATAAACGGGCTTGTTGTTAATCAAGTGTTTTTGGCGACCGGCGTTACTGATATGCGTAAATCTATCAATGGTCTGTCACTGATTGTTTCGGAACAGTTTGGCCATGATCCCTTTGCCGGAAGTATTTTTGTCTTTTGTAACCGCTCTCGCGATAAACTGAAAATACTCTATTGGGAGTGTAATGGGTTCTGGCTTTATTATCGGCGCCTGGATAACAGGCGCGCCATGCTACCTCACGAAATTCCGGGACTCCTGTCGCCGTAATTCGTTCACCTACGCAGCGAATAGGAGATGCTCCAGCCGCCCTGCGTCCGCCACAGACTGAGCACAAAGCAGCTCAGTCATGGCTACCACAAATGGCTCTACGGCTATTCGGGATAAAATTTTAGCCTCCCTCGCGCGCTATCGCGCACTTCGGATTGGCAAATTTCCCTGCGCCTTCTGGAGACTATCAGCCCGTCCGGGGCTGACAGCGGGGGAAGTTTCAGTGGCCAACCGAGTTAAACGAACATCCGTTATCATTAACCTTACGTGAATTACACTGGTTATCCTATCGGCAAGCGCAAGCTCATACCGCTATTTCTGGCTTAATAAATAATTGATTTGTTGCCGTTATTTTACGTGGAAAATATCTAATAAAACAGCTAGTTAAATGATTATTTAACCCTGTTTTGCGGTATAATAAACACCATGAAATCACTTCCTGAAATACTGCCAGACGAGACGAATGTACTGCACAAAATGGTGCTGGACTATCAGCCGACAGTGGATTAATTACAGGAAAAACTGACATGGTATGAGGAGCAGTTTCGTCTGTTGCAACATAAGCGTTTTGGCACCTCCAGTGAGAAATGTCCGGGTCAAATGGAGTTGTTTAATGAAGCGGAGTCCATTCTTGATAGCTTAAAGCAGGATGATTCCGACCCTGAAGAAACCCTAAGCTATCAGCGTAAAAAGCCAGGCCGCAAGCCATTATCCAGAGATATCCCGCGCGAAGTTATCCGTTATGAATTACCTGAAGCAGAGCGTGTTTGTGCCTGCGGTCATGCATTGCATGAGGCTGGCGAAGACAAGTCAGAGCAGTTAGAAATCATTCCTGCCCAGATCAAAGTCATTGAACATATACAGATCAAGTATGGCTCCCGCGCCTGTGAAAATGGCATTATCAGTGCACCAAAACCCGCACAGCCCATTCCTCGTAGTTTTGCCTCGGCAAGTTTATTAGCTTACATTATTGTCGCCAAGTTCATGGATAGCCTGCCACTTTACCGGCAGGAAACCATTTTCAAGCGCTTAAGTGTTGACCTTTCTCGTGCCACGCTATCTAACTGGGTATTAAAGTCCGCTGAATTGCTCCAGCCCTTTTATGATCGACTGCATGCTCTGCTGATTCTACAGAAGATCCTCCAGGCCGATGAAACAACCTTAAATGTGATTCAGGATGGTCGAGAGACGAAATCGAAATCCTATATGTGGCTCTATCAGAGTGGTGGGCATGAATCCGAGCACCCGATCGTTTTGTATGATTATCAGTCAACGCGGGCAGGAGCGCATGCTGAAAGCTTCTTGCGGGCCTTTTCAGGTCACTTGCAAGTAGATGGCTATGCAGGCTATCATGCACTGGCATCAGATGATTGTATCCTCGTGGGGTGTATGGCACATGCGCGGCGTAAATTCGATGAAGCGCTAAAAGCCCTCCCTAAAGAGAGTCGCAAGAATAAAATGGGGCTGGCTCAAACCGCATTACGTAAGTTTGCCCGACTGTATGCACTTGAAAAACAGATCAAAGACCTGACGATAGAGCAACGTTATTTACAGCGTCAGGAAAAAAGCAAACCTTTACTGGAAGAGTTAAAGCAGTGGTGCGATAACAACCTTACCAAGACAGCAAAGGACAGCGCAATAGGTAAAGCCATTCGTTACACTATTAACCAGTGGGGTAGCTTGATCCGCTATATTGATGACGGTAATATACAAATTGATAATAATGCAGCTGAACGGCATATCAAACCGTTTGTGATTGGACGTAAAAACTGGCTGTTTAACCAGACACCACGCGGTGCAAATGCCAGCGCACTACTTTACAGTCTTGTGCAAACAGCCATTGCTAATAACCTGCAACCTTTTGATTACCTGAAATACCTATTAACTGAACTACCCAAGCTGGGTAGGCATTATGAACCAGAAGCACTGGATCAGTTTTTGCCCTGGAACTTGATTGAAAAAATTAAGCCTCTAAAGTAATTGGGGTAGCTTGTCTAGGTGGAGAGAATTGACGCTTACATCAGGAACATCCTTAGTGACTACACTATTCGCACCAACTACAACATTTGAGCCTATAGTCACCTCACCAATTACTTTACAACCTGTTGCTAAGTATACATTATCACCGATTACTGGAGCTCCTTGGATCCCTTTCCCTTTCCCTTTTCCTCCTATAGTTACGCAGGTTCCTATTATACTGAAGTTTCCCAATAATTATTTATGGTAAAATTGAAACTATGCTACAACTATATGAAAAAATAGTCTTTTCATTCGTTTCAAATGCTATTGCCTAAGGGGAATTAAGTAGGGGTTTGCTATAAACATGGCAAAACCACCTAAAATAAACCTCGATACACCAGCATGGTGTATTTCAGCTACTCAATAATTGGGAAACTTCAGCTTATACAATACTCATCATACTTTATGTCTCTTTAACGCTTACTGAAGCAAGCCTGTTAAAGCTTAATATGATACCAATGCATACTCTCTGTATTAGCTTTGTAAGTTGCGGCTAGCGCGGCGTGTGCTCCCCCAGAAACCGAGTACGCCTAGACTCAACAATATCAGAGTGGATGACTCAGGAACTGTGTGTACCGGCTGGTAAGATACTAAGCCTGAAAGGGCAGCCTGTTTATTGATCACAAGCCTTGCAAATGGACCGCTGAATGATTCAAATATCTCTAGGTTACAGGATATATTCATGTCACAGCCCACTACATTATTATTCACATTTGAGGCCGTTAGCCTAAATGAAGTCATCTGCCAGTTATCATCAATTTCCCAGAATGCAGAATCAACATTTGATTGGTCAAACGTTACTCCGGATAACTGCACATAAAATGAGAATAGAAATCCGCTACACTCCCCGCCATCGTCACAATCAGAAACAGAACCGCTTTCGGTAGGTAATGTCACAGTCCCTAGGTACTGATTGTCCAAGTCTAGCGTAATATCTTGAATTAGAGATGCCGAAACAGTATTACTAAAGACACATAACAGCGCCAACAGGGTACTTCTTATTAACAGGGAAAAGCTTTTATTTAAGGGGAACATAATATCAATCCTCAACTAGTCATTATAAAAATCTGCACCTATGCAGAGCTAATAACTATTAAGCAACTTACATGCCACCCATGATATTGATACGCTTACCGTGTCTAAATGATCGCCCCTGTGCTGCTAGAAAACTCAGCCCTCTCTAAAGTATTGATAATAGATTTCACCACGGGTATCGCCAGCTCATTGGTCTTGATATTTACCCCTAAATCGGCTAGTTGCGTGACTTGCAAACCTTGATATCCACAGGGATTGATATAACTAAAAGGCGTTAAGTCCATATTGTTATTTAAACTCAGACCATGATAACTACAGCCTTTTTTTATGCGCAAACCGACTGAGCCTATTTTCTTATCCTGTATGTAAACTCCAGGCGCTTCGGCTCTTGCGGCTGCCTGCAAGCCATATTGAGCAAGGGCTACTATCATTGCCTGCTCGATAACAGTCACCAACTGACGCACACCTAGTCCTCTGCGCTTTATATCAATTAAAGTATAAACAACCAACTGGCCCGGCGCATGATAGGTAATTTGTCCACCCCTATCAGCATTCACTACAGGAATATCCGATACTTGTAATAAATGCTCAGGCTTACCATTTAGCCCCTGGGTAAAGACGGGAGGGTGTTCGACTATCCAGATTTCATCAGTACTGTTTTCATCTCTGGCTAAAGTATAATCCTGCATCTTTTTCCAGCAGCTTAGATAGTCTTGCTGCCCTAGATGGCGAACCTTAATGTTCATAGTCAGCTACTTTCTGCAGAAAACTATCCAGATCACCCGCCTGGGTAACTAAATTACCTTGCAACATTGGTAAGTCAGGTTTTAGTTTTATAATGTTTGCGGCAAAAATTCCGGTACCATTGCGCTGCATTTCTCCTGTATCGGTCCATTGCTTACAGTTAGCAACGCCACAGCTCGGGGATTTATCTTTTAAGATCATTCCGGAAATTTTATGATTTTGCAGGAAAGCTTGCGCATACGTAATCATTTGCCCGGTTAGATCGACAACTGGCTGTTTACAAGTTAATAAATGGATTTTTGCGCCTCGTTGATGTAATTCGATTTTCTCTCGTGGCACACCGAGACCTATTTCTACTTCGGGGCAAACGGGGATGATATTAAAATTAGCTTCTAATCGCTGCAGGATAATTTTATTTTCCTGATGATTCCCATCGTAACGGACTTTATGGCCTAGCAGACAGGCGCTGATTGCTATAGCTTTTTTTTGTGGCATTTCAGAGTGCACTCAGGTACAGCAAAAACCCATAAAACAGGGAAATAAGACAGGCGCGCCATGCTACCTCACGAAATTCCGGGACTCCTGTCGCCGTAATTCGTTCACCTACGCAGCGAATAGGAGATGCTCCAGCCGCCCTGCGTCCGCCACAGACTGAGCACAAAGCAGCTCAGTCATGGCTACCACAAATGGCTCTACGGCTATTCGGGATAAAATTTTAGCCTCCCTCGCGCGCTATCGCGCACTTCGGATTGGCAAATTTCCCTGCGCCTTCTGGAGACTATCAGCCCGTCCGGGGCTGACAGCGAAAGCCACGCCCTACAAAGTCATTGTTATATGCGGGCATGCATTTAAATCTGTGTAGATGGCATCCAGTTGCGCTTTACTTTGCGCTTCAATTTCTACAGTAATAGCGATAAACTTACCGCCCTTACTAAGCCGTGTAGTCACTGCACCTTCACTTAAATCATCTACGTGGCAGCGAATAAGTGCCACGATAATGGCATCCAGGTCAGGGACATTTCTCCCCATCGCTTTAATAGGAAACTGACAGGGAAACTCAAAGAGCGACTCTACTTCTTGCTTAGTCATGAAACTGCCCGCTTGTACTCTTGAAATAAGTTCTGCATGGATTGCCAGATAGGCCCCACCTGCCCATCTCCTACCGGTTTATTGTCCAGAGTGATAACCGGCAAAATTTCACGCGTGGAACTGGTCAGCCAGATTTCGCTTGCGCTGCGTAAGTCTGCGTCAGGAATAGACTCTACGCGCAAACTGATGCCATTTTCCTTGGCTAGGTCAATAATCACATTGCGGGTAATGCCTGGTAATATTTTATTGCTATTGGGCGGGGTAATTAACACATCATCAATCACCGAAAACACGTTACTCGCCGCTCCCTCTGTTGCATAGCCGTCTTTTAACAGGATTGCTTCTGCACAGGATTGGTCTACCGCTTGCTGACGTAATAATATATTTGCCAACAAGGTAGTCGCTTTAATATTGCATAAAGCCCAGCGCATATCGTCTAGTGTAATGGCTTGTACGCCGCTTTCCCGGTTAAATGGCGCTATGGCAGAACACATGGCAAAAATAGTTGGCTCACACTGCTCTGGAAATGCATGATCCCGGGTATCAGCAACACCGCGTGTTATTTGCAGATAAATATATTGTGCATCACCCTCGACTAATAGAGGCTGCAATATTTCCAGCCATTGCTGGGTATTTAAGGCAACTGGCAGACGTATTGCATTTAGACTATTATTAAGCCGTTGTAAATGTGCTTCCAGGCAAAACAATTTACCAAAATAGACGGGGATTACTTCGTAAATACCATCGCCAAATAAAAACCCCCGATCTAATACCGATACCTTTGCCTCGGATAAAGGTAAATATTCGCCATTCAAATAAACTGTTTTATCTTGCATGGATTGACTTACTTAATGAGCATTAATGCGGAATCATAAGTGCGCTGCAAGAAACTGCCTTTTTCTACAGAATTCAGGGCGACTAATGGCATAGACCTGACTGTTTCATCACGCAAAATCACATTTACCACGCCTAGTTGATCGCCTTGTTTTATCGGAGCTATGATTTTTACATCGACACTGGTCGCCGCTTTCATTTCCTTATAATGACGTCTGGATATAGTGACATATAAATCTTCAGCAACCCCCAGACTCACGGTATCACTGGCACCTTTCCAGACTTTAGCAGTTGTTAGCTCAGTATTTGCATCATAGAGTTTATGTGTATCATAAAAGCGGAACCCATAATTCAGCAAAGTCTGGCTTTCATTAGCGCGGGCACTTTTACTTTTAGTGCCTAAAACAACCGAGATTAAGCGCATTTGTTCCCGTTTCGCAGAAGCAATTAGACAATAGCCTGCCTCTTCAGTATGCCCTGTCTTGACACCATCAACGGATTCATCACGCCATAATAAAATATTGCGATTTTTCTGAGTAATATTGCTATAGGTAAATTCTTTGACCGAATCCCAGCGATAATATTCTGGAAATTCTCTAATAACGGCACGCGTTAGTGTGGCTAAATCTCGTGCAGTGGTGTAATGCTTCTCAGGAACAGGCAGTCCTGTGGCATTCATAAAATGCGTACTGTACATCCCCAGACGTTGCGCTTGCTGGTTCATCATTTCAGCAAACGTTGCCTCATCACCGGCAATATGTTCCGCGATGGCAACACTGGCATCATTACCGGATTGAATAATAATTCCTTTTAATAAATCTTCTACGCTGACCTGTTTATTGACTTCAATAAACATTTTAGAGCCTGGTGTGCGCCAAGCCTTTTCGCTGATAGTGACCATTTCATCAAGGCTTAGACGATTGTTGCTTAACTCGCGAAACGCGATATAAACCGTCATGATTTTAGTCAGGCTAGCAGGTGGCAACACTTCGTCTGCATTTCTCTCTGCCAGGATGCGGCCACTGTCAAAATCCTGTAAAAAATAACTGCTTGCAGCCAGACGTGGTGGCTCTGGAATTTTGATTTCACTTTCTGCGTAACTTTGCGCCAAGGGCAGTAACAAGAAAATAAAAACAACACTGTGTAAATTTTTCTGGAATTTTAGGAACATAAACAAAGAATCTGAGTGTAAGTTGAAAAAATTATAACATGTGCATCTAACGGTAACTTTTTACATTTAATGCATTGATTTTATTACCATGAAGAGCAGGCGCGCCATGCTACCTCACGAAATTCCGGGACTCCTGTCGCCGTAATTCGTTCACCTACGCAGCGAATAGGAGATGCTCCAGCCGCCCTGCGTCCGCCACAGACTGAGCACAAAGCAGCTCAGTCATGGCTACCACAAATGGCTCTACGGCTATTCGGGATAAAATTTTAGCCTCCCTCGCGCGCTATCGCGCACTTCGGATTGGCAAATTTCCCTGCGCCTTCTGGAGACTATCAGCCCGTCCGGGGCTGACAGCGCATGAAGGGTAAAAGCATAGTATTTTGTTGAATAAATAAGACCCTTCAATTCCTTCATACCCTTCATGTAAAAACAGGCTTTTAGTTCCCTGCTTAGCTAAAGTAAGTAGCTATATTTTATTCAGAAATATAGTGGCCGCTGCGTATACCTATTTGTTTGAGTTTTTTACTGATATTATCTGCTTCGCTCACCGAACTTATCGGACCGATCTGCAGTTTTAACAGCTTATTGTCTGCTGTTTCATCTGCTACAATTCTACTGGCTGATATACCGGCTGCACTTATTTTCTCTTGCAATAAAAGCGCATTTTCACGTGTTGCACAGGCGCGCCATGCTACCTCACGAAATTCCGGGACTCCTGTCGCCGTAATTCGTTCACCTACGCAGCGAATAGGAGATGCTCCAGCCGCCCTGCGTCCGCCACAGACTGAGCACAAAGCAGCTCAGTCATGGCTACCACAAATGGCTCTACGGCTATTCGGGATAAAATTTTAGCCTCCCTCGCGCGCTATCGCGCACTTCGGATTGGCAAATTTCCCTGCGCCTTCTGGAGACTATCAGCCCGTCCGGGGCTGACAGCGAATGCACCAATCTGGTAAAAAATCTTTTGTGCCGGTATCCCACCCGCATCATCCAAATTTTCACCAGCAGGCGCGCCATGCTACCTCACGAAATTCCGGGACTCCTGTCGCCATAATTCGTTCACCTACGCAGCGGATGGGAGATGCCCTGAACGCCCTGCGTCCGCAACGACTACGCACAAAAGCCGCTTCGTCATTACTACCTCACTGGCTGGACGGCTATTCGGAATGCAATTCTTGCTCCTCTCGCGTGCTGCTAGCACACGTCGAATCAGCGAATTGCCCTGTCGCCTATCAGGGACTAAAAATCACCACTTCGCTAAGCTACGTTTCCATGATTTTCAGCGGCTGAATCGCCACTACATCAACAAAGCCAGTGCCCGCTTTCACCAGACCTAACCTGGCCGCCGCCGCAAAGGACAAATCAATAATTCTGTGCGCATGAAAAGGGCCTCTATCATTTACCCGAACAATCACGCTGTGCTGGTTATCCAGATTTGTGACCCGCACATAACTGGGTATGGGCAAAGTTTTATGTGCCGCAGTCATCGCCCACATGTCATACACTTCACCGGTTGCAGTATTTTTCTGGTGAAACTTGGTTCCATACCAGGAAGCAATGCCCTGCTGCCTGTAGCCTTCATTGCTGGGCAACACATGATAGGTTTCTCCCAGAACTTTATAAGATTCTGGATTAACCGAAGCAGACCATGGCTCAAAACGCGAAACTGCATCCGGTATCTCGGATAGATCAAGCAGAATATTTTCCGGGCGACCATCAATAATCTGTGGTTCAGCTTACTCAGTTTTTTTCAGGCGCTGAACAGGCGCTCAGACAAGCTGTTAATACGAATAGGCCTACTCTATTCATTGCTCGCTATCGCATACTGCTGTTTTACTGCCTGACTCAACTGAAATACAGCCAATGCATAAAGAGGGCTATGATTATAACGCGTAATTACATAAAAATTTTCTAGCCCTACCCAGAGATCATCTCCGTTTTCCTGCTCAAAACTTAATAGCTTAAGCAATTCACCGTCAGCAATTGTTTCTGGTAATTGAACATGAAGAGCTCTAAGTTCTGCTGCATTAATGTCTGGTTTTAAGCCTTTACTCAATGCCTGCTTGTATTGATCACCTGTCGCAGTAACTGCAAAAGCAATATCTTTGCCAGCTTGCCAGTGGTGCTTTGCAAAGTAATTTGCCACACTGGCAATGGCATCCGCCGTATTGTTCCAGATATCACGTTTGTCATCACCTTCATAGTCCGCTGCAAAGTGACGATAACTGCTCGGCATAAACTGTGGCATACCCATTGCCCCGGCATAAGAGCCAACTGGCTCTAAAGGATTCATTTTTTCTTCCCGGCACAAGATCAGGAAATTCTCTAATTCACTTAAGAAAAATTTGCTACGCTTAGGATAATCGAAACCTAATGTTGCCAGTGCATCAATAACCCGGTGTCCGCCAGTACGTTCTCCATACAAAGTTTCTACGCCGAGAATGGCAACGATAATCTCGGCTGGTATGCCGTGTACCTGCTGCATTTTAGCCAGGCTTTGCTGGTTATCCTGCCAGAATTTCACTCCACCCTGGATACGTGAGTCACGCATAAAAATCTTGCGATATTTATACCAGGGCATGCCTTCAGCAGGGCGAGTCATCGCTTCGATAATCTTGGGCTGTAGTTCTACAGAGTCAAATATCACTGCTAACTCGGCTTGCTCGAATTGATGCTCTTCCACCATTTTGTTAATAAATTTATCAACAGCTACTCTATCTTTAATTTCAGCCTGAGCAAATGAACCAATCATTAAGGATAAGAAGAGCAATATTGCAAGTATTCGCTTTTGCATAATATGAAGTTTGAGTGGAAATAAATCAGGTATGTAGAGCGGACTTTAGTCCGCTCTACATTTACCAGTTATTTTTTAACGTACAGATCAGTAATCGTACCGGTGACCATTTCTGCGGCAAAAGCAAAGGTCTCAGAAAGTGTTGGATGCGCATGAATACTTAAACCTACATCTTCAGCATCTGCACCCATTTCCAACGCTAATACCGCTTCTGCAACCAATTCACCTGCATTTGGCCCCACCATACCCGCACCTAAAATACGTCCTGTTTCAGGATCACAAAGCACTTTGGTTACGCCTTCATTACGATCCAAGCTTAAAGAACGCCCACTAGCAGCCCAAGGGAATGCACCTTTATCATAGGCAATACCCTGCTCTTTTGCCTGATTTTCGGTAAGTCCCATCCAGGCGACTTCAGGATCTGTATAAGCAACCGAAGGAATGGTCAAGGCATCGAAGCCTGATTTATGTCCAGCCGTCACCTCAGCAGCAACCTTGCCTTCATGCACTGCTTTATGTGCCAGCATAGGGTTACCAACAATATCTCCTATGGCAAAGATATGTGGCTTGTTGGTTCCTTGCTGCTTATCAACTGCAATAAAGCCACGCTCATCAACATTAACACCTGCCTTATCGGCTCCGATTAAAAGCCCATTGGGCTTACGCCCGATAGCAACCAATACTTTATCAAACACCTCTGCTTCAGGAGCTTTATCGCCGCCAAAGGTCACTTTCAGCCCATCATCTTGCGGCACGATACTTTCAACTTTGGTTTTTAGCCAGATATTTTTATACTGTTTTTTAATGCGTCTTTGTAAAGGCGTCACCAGGTCTTTATCACAACCCGGGATAATCTGATCCATCAGCTCTACCACACTAATTTCAGACCCTAGCGCATGATACACCGTGGCCATTTCCAGGCCAATAATACCGCCACCAACGATTAACAGCTTTTTAGGCACATCTTGCAGATTCAAAGCATCTGTTGAGTCCATTAAGCGTGGGTCATCGTTAGGAAATACTGGAACCTTGTTAACCTGAGATCCTGCGGCAATAATTGCATTTTCAAAGGTAATTTTCTGCACGCCATTCTCGCTTGCAACATCTAGCGAATTAGCGCCAGTAAACACCCCCAGGCCATGCACAACCCGAACTTTACGTTGCTTTGCAAGCCTAGCCAAACCTCCAGTCAAGGTATTGCTAACGCCCTCTTTCCATGATCGAATTTTATCCAGATCAAAAGCAGGTTTACCAAAGCTTAATCCATGTTGTTCAAAGTGTTCAGCTTCATGTACGATTTGTGCAACATGCAATAATGCCTTGGAAGGAATACAGCCAACATTTAAGCAGACCCCGCCTAAAACAGGATATTTCTCTACCAGCACCACTTGCTTACCTAAGTCAGCGGCACGAAAAGCTGCTGTATAGCCACCAGGACCACCACCTAAAACCAGGACTTCTGCGTGTATAACATCTGTCATATTCTCAACTCCTAGAGTAATAAGCGGCGAATATCGCCTAAGTATTTAATAATTGTCGACATAAATCGTGCGCCATCTGCACCATCAATCACCCGGTGGTCATAAGTTATATCTAGTGGCAACATCAGCCTGGGCACAAATTCAGAGCCATTCCACACCGGCTGCATTGATGATCGGGTCACTCCCAGAATCGCTACTTCAGGCGCATTAACGATAGGCGTAAAAGATTTTCCCCCAATGCCTCCCAGGCTAGAAATGGTCATACAGCCACCACGCATATCAGCGGGTAGCAACTTACCGGTACGTGCTTTTTCGCTGAGCTCATTCAACTCCCGGGTTAATTCCGCGATGCCTTTTTTATCTACATCTTTTAGTACGGGAACCACTAGCCCATTAGGTGTATCAACCGCAATGCCGATATTAAAGTATTTTTTCAAAATTAAGGACTCGCCGTCTGGCGATAAGGAACTATTGGTTCTGGGGAACTTCTGCATAGCCGCTACTAGCGCTTTAACGATAAATATTAACCCCGTTACCTTAATCTCAGTCGACTTATCTGCATTCAGCGCCTTGCGAAATGCTTCCATTTCGGTAATATCAGCCTCATCATGATAGGTCACTAGTGGTAAATTCAACCACACGCGACTTAAATTCTGACCGGTCAGGCGTTGAATCTTGCTCAGTTTTTGCTCTTCAATTTCACCAAACTGGCTGAAATCGACTGCCGGAATAGGTGGAATTCCTGCACCACTTTGTGCCGAAGCACCAGATGCCATCACCTTTTTAATAAAGTTCTTAACATCCTCTTTTAAAATACGTCCTTTACGCCCACTCCCCTGCGTAATCTGGCTTATATCAACACCTAGCTCACGCGCAAATAAACGTACACTTGGACTCGCATGAGCAGATTTACCAGACTGACTAGTTACAGCGCTGGCTGGAGCGGATCTAGCGGCTGGTTTTGATGCTGCAGGAGCAGGTGCTGCTTTGGGTGCTTCTTTAACCGCCGGCGTTGCTACTGGGGCAGCCTCGGATTGAACTTCCAGGCTAATAACTAAAGCACCTTCAGAAACCTTATCACCAACCTTAACAAACACATCTTTAACGATACCCGCATGCGTGGAAGGCAAATCCATACTCGCCTTATCTGTTTCCAGTACCGCTAAAGTCTGCTCTTTTTCAACCGTATCACCGGTCTGAACCAACACTTCAATAACGTCTATATCTGCTACATCACCTACATCAGGTACTTTTACTTCAATGATGCTCACTTTCGTCTCGGTTACAGCAGGTGTTGCAGTTTTCTCTGCGCTGGCAATTTTTACATCTTCAACTACCGGCGCATCCGAAACCTCCGCTGTGGCAGCCTCTAATACAACCACTAAAGCCCCTTCAGAAACTTTATCACCGACATTGACATGTACTGATTTTACGATGCCTGCAGCGCTGGAAGGTAGTTCCATACTCGCCTTATCTTTTTCTAACACTGCGAGTGTTTGCTCCACAGCAACCACATCACCCACGTTTACAAGCACTTCAATGACATCAATATCAGCAACATCACCGACATCGGGCACTTTTACTTCTGTTAATAGAGTCATAATTTGTTCTTTAATATTAGATTAACCAGGGCGCAATGATTTCTGCATTGATATTATATTTTTTAATGGCTTCATCAATTTTCGCAGCATCAAATTCACCTTTATCTGCTAGGCTCTTTAGTGCTGCAATCGTAATATGATGACGATCAACTTCGAAAAAGCTACGTAATTTTTCCCGCGTGTCAGAGCGACCAAAACCATCGGTACCTAAAACTGTATAGTCCGCTTTAATAAACGGACGAATTTGCTCGGCAAAAGCACGAATATAGTCAGTTGCAGCAATCACCGGAATATCTGCTTTAGTCATGCACTTTTCTACATGCGATACTCGTTGCTTCGCTGTTGGGTGCAAACGATTCCAGCGCTCACACGCCACACCATCGCGGGCTAATTCAGTAAAGCTAGTACAACTCCAGAGATCAGACTCAACTCCCCAGTCCTCACGTAATAAGCTGGCCGCTTCAACCACTTCACAAAAAATTGTACCTGAGCCTAATAAATTTACTTTAGGTGCTTTTTTACGCGTTATTCCTGGCTGGAACAAGTGCATACCTTTAAGAATATTTTCAGCCGCGCCATCTGGCATCGGTGGCTGGTCATAGTTCTCGTTCATCACACTAATATAGTAGAACACGTCTTCCTGCTCGCTATACATACGGCGTAAGCCATCCTGAATAATAACGGCTAGCTCATAACCATAGGATGGATCATAGGAAATACAGTTAGGTATGGTTGACGACATCAAATGACTATGCCCATCTTCATGCTGTAAACCTTCACCATTCAGCGTGGTTCGTCCGGCTGTTCCACCGAGCAAGAAGCCACGCGTGCGCTGGTCAGCCGCAGCCCAGATTAAATCACCTACGCGCTGAAAGCCAAACATGGAATAATAGATAAAGAATGGAACCATAGGCACATTATGCGTAGAGTACGATGTTCCCGCCGCAATCCAGTCACATAAGCCACCGGCTTCATTAATGCCTTCCTGTAATACTTGCCCAGCTTCATCTTCTCTGTAATACATGAGCTGCTCGGCATCCTGAGGCGTATATAACTGCCCTACTTGTGACCAGATGCCTAGCTGACGGAACATACCTTCCATACCGAAAGTGCGTGACTCATCAGGCACAATCGGTACGATACGCTCACCAATTTTTTTATCTTTAACCAGGATATTCAGGATTCTGACAAAGGCCATGGTTGTCGAAATACCATGCCCCGCTTTGGTGCCATCCAGAATCGCCTGAAACGCACTTAATGGTGGAATTTCCAGGGTTTCCGATTTTTGCCTACGTGCAGGAATATGACCGCCCAGGTCTGTTCTACGCTGTAGCATGTATTTATACTCTTCCGAGTCTTCGGCAAATTTCAAATACGGCAAGCTTTCAATTTCCTTATCTGTCACTGGAAGTTGCCAGCGATCACGAATATTGATGATCGATTGCAAGCTCATTTTCTTCTGCTGATGACTGGTATTCTGTGCTTCACCAGAGTCTCCCATGCCATAACCTTTAATGGTTTTCGCCAGAATAACCGTAGGCTGTCCCGAATGCTCATTCGCAGCCTGATAAGCGGAAAATACCTTAATCGGATCATGTCCTCCACGATTAAGTGACCAGATATCTCTATCGGTATATTCTATTACCAGCGCCTTTAATTCCGGGGTATTAAAGAAATGCTCACGCACATACGCTCCATCTTTGGATTTATAGGTTTGGTAATCACCGTCCACACACTCCATCATGCGTTTCATAATCAAACCATCTTTATCTTTAGCAAGTAGCGCATCCCAGTGCCTACCCCAGATCACTTTAATAACATTCCAGCCTGCACCACGGAAACTAGCTTCCAGTTCCTGAATAATCTTGCCGTTACCTCGTACAGGCCCATCCAGACGCTGTAAATTACAGTTAACAACAAAGATAAGATTATCCAGTTTTTCCCGGCCAGCCATGGTAATCGCGCCCAGTGTTTCTGGCTCATCGGTCTCACCATCGCCCAAAAATGCCCAGACTTTGCGACCCTCAGTTTTAGCCAGGCCACGACTCTGCATATAGCGCATAAAGCGCGCCTGATAAATTGACATGATCGGACCCAGCCCCATAGAAACAGTTGGGAATTGCCAGAAGTCAGGCATTAGCCAGGGGTGTGGATAAGAAGACAGGCCATTGCCACCAACTTCCTGACGGAACTGATCCATTTGCTCATCTGCAAAACGGCCAAGTAAATAGGCGCGAGCATAATCACCTGGACAGGAATGCCCTTGCACGAACACCATGTCCGCACCGCGCTCATCAGTCGCTGCATGCCAGAAATGATTATGCCCGACATCATAAAGAGTCGCTGCAGATGCAAAGCTGGCTATATGTCCGCCAACATTAGTATTTTTATTGGCTCTTAACACCATCATCATCGCATTCCAGCGTACATACGCGCGAATTTTGCGCTCTATCGTGGTCATGCCTGGATATTTGGGTTGCTGCTCTACAGGGATGGTATTGATATACGCAGTATTGGCACTAAACGGAATTGCCGCGCCAGATTGTCTTGCCATTTCGACCAGCTGGCCAATTATAAACTGAACCCGCTCATTACCATCTTGCTCTTGAATAGCGCCTAAAGCCTCAAGCCATTCTTTTGTTTCTTCCGGATCTATATCAAGCTGATCTAACATATTGGCATTCAAACCATTACTCATCCCATACTCCTGCGATTTTGTGTCGTGCCTATACTCAGCACTTTAAAAACTACTTTATCATTGCTCCCATGCGCGGCATGAGAACTTATTAAATTATGGCGTAGACTGGAATTTCTTATCATGCGTAGCTCGATATCCCCATCCAGCATTTCTCAAATAAATTACCGGATAACGTTTTTTAACTGAAGTTTCCCAATAATTATTTATGGTAAAGTTGAAACTATGCTACAACTATATGAAAAAAATAGTCTTTTCATTCGTTTCAAATGCTATTGTCTAAGGGGAATTAAGTAGGGGTTTACTATAAACATGGCAAAACCACCTAAAATAAACCTCGATACACCAGCATTGTGTATTTCAGCTACTCAATAATTGGGAAACTTCAGTTTTTTAACTGAAGTTTCCCAATTATTATTTATGGTAAAATTGAAACTATGCTACAACTATATGAAAAAAATAGTCTTTTCATTCGTTTCAAATGCTATTGCCTAAGGGGAATTAAGTAGGGGTTTGCTATAAACATGGCAAAACCACCTAAAATAAACCTCGATACACCAGCATTGTGTATTTCAGCTACTCAATAATTGGGAAACTTCAGTTTTTTAATACTGCGCAATAAAAAGCTAATCCGGCCTACGTTTTTGCATTTACAAGCGCTACTCTGGCTAATAACTTTAATCGCGGTATTATACAGCAACTGAAGTTTCTTAGAAATTCATCAAGCAACCATTCGCAATAAAACGGCTACCACCGAATTTACAGGGGGGCTGCTGTATTTGGGGCAAACCCTTTCAAAATCCGGATCCAAAGCCGCTTCGGCAATGATGCGGCGGATATCTGAAAAGGCGAAACTGGCTCGCCCCTTCACTTTGTGCCGACGTTCCGGATCGGTTTTTAAACGATCCGCGTAAATCCACGTCAGCGTTGTTGCCATCATACAGAAGTTCAAATGGTTGGTCACTGCCTGCGCATTTCGACACTGACTTTTATGGCTCCCTATGTCTTGCTTGAGCTCTTTGAACCCGGATTCTATTTTCCATCGCGCACCATAATACTCAATAATCTGTGTGACGGATAAACTTAGATCGGTCGTAAACAAAGCAATCCACTGTGTGCGACGAAACACCCAGACAACCTGAACGGGTCGTTTCAATGTTTTCAGCATGACAACGCGACTATAAGCCCTGACTTCACGCTGTTTTCCATAGAGATTCACGGTATACGATCGGGCCTTTTGTTGTACTGTTTTTGCCATGTCTGTGGCTGACCTCAGACGCTGCCCGTACTTTTTATTCCGCCCCCTCTGCTTGGGTTTTCTTTTTTCTGGACGATCGTACAGTACATTATTGCACCTTAACCTAGAGAGAATATTAAACCGGCTTCCGATAGCTTTGTAAACCGGCTTCCATAGGCCATTGTTGCCAAACCAGCTATCAGTGACTGTCAATATCGGAGCGGTGGAAAAATGTTCTGCAATTGCAATCAGCATTTGAGCCGCCTGAGTCATCTTGGTCTGGAAAGGAACGACTTCCCCTCTTATCGTGGCGGTTTCTTTTTTTGCCTGAATTGTTTTTAAGGGGAGATAAAATAGGAAATCTAAAAATAAACACGCCCAGCGACCTTTGACCTGTTTCAGCAACCCTACCGATACAATGTTTTGTGCCCATGGATATTTGCTTTGATTCGATTTGGCCGCGTGTTCAAAAATGGCTTCACAGCCGAAGATCTTCTTGCCTACTTTAGTGATAATGGAGTCATCCAGTGCAACCAATATGCGCCCATCTGTTTCAGGAGACGGAATCATCTCCCAGATAGTTTTCCACAGCCCAGCCCACGGCAAAGTTGAAGAAGCCATGAAAGTGTAAAAGCGCTTATTCTTGATCTCAAACCCGAACAACGTATCAAGGCAACGCCAAAGATTAGATGTCATCGACGACGTAAAGGGAACGATAATAGACAGGGTCGTGTAAACAAACAGAGAGGCTCGTTCGCGGCCTAAAGTGGTTTTGGAAAAATGATCTTGAAGCGGGAGTAAAATATCGCGTAAAATGAACATGAATGAGGTCGTTTTATTTGTACAATCAAGGTGTTAGAAACTTTCATTATACACTAAAACTAGGCCTCATTCACGATTAACCTGTTGTTTTTAAAAAGAATTCAAGGCTTTTAGTCAACGGAATGCCATTAATATTAGTAATATCTAATGTTTCAGAAAAATAAGCATTAGCTGGTATTCTTATGCTTTAAAAACTAGGAAACTTCAGTACAGCAACACTGTGCCAACAAAAACCACTGCACTCTCCACTGCACTACGTTGGGCGGAAAAACGCCAGGCGCGCCATGCTACCTCACGAAATTCCGGGACTCCTGTCGCCATAATTCGTTCACCTACGCAGCGGATGGGAGATGCACTGAACGCCCTGCGTCCGCAACGACTACGCACAAAAGCCGCTTCGTCATTACTACCTCACTGGCTGGACGGCTATTCGGAATGCAATTCTTGCTCCTCTCGCGTGCTGCTAGCACACGTCGAATCAGCAAATTGCCCTGTCGCCTATCAGGGACTAAAAATCACCACTTCGCTAAGCTCCGTTTCCATGATTTTCAGCGAGCGCATTTCGTCATAGCATAATCAAGTCTACGAGATTAAGACTGGTGAATTCATACCTGTAGGGCGTGGCTTCAGCCCGCCAACACTCCTTGGCACTGACGGGCTGAAGCCACGCCCTACGGTTTTCGACGTATTCCGCGTTAAATGGTAGATGGTGCGATAGCTATACCACCTAGTAAACTGAAGTTTCCCAATTATTGAGTAGCTGAAATACACAATGCTGGTGTATCGAGGTTTATTTTAGGTGGTTTTGCCATGTTTATCATCAGTGTTCCCCTATCAATTGAGGCCGTGAAACTAACCTCGCCACAAGAGAGCTCATAAAGCACTGTAAAGACATTCCTGTTATTATTGCGTTTTGAACTGCTCGAATGGTATACGAGCTGATACGAGATATTCTTGCCTGGAAAAATAATGGACTCACAAAACGATCTCGTTTTTGAGCCTGTTGCTGCCTAATCTCCAGAGCCTTGCTATATTTTTTATCCGATGGATGAATCAATTCTGGCTGTTGTGTTTTTGAAATCTCTTCAAACACGCGCATTAAATTATAGCTCATTGCAGTCAGGCGCATTTGATTTTCAAGTGAGCGGGTATTGGAAGACCAAGCTTTAGTTTCCTTGAAATTACGTGCCTGAGTTCCGTTTGTCACCAGACAAAGAAATCTGAGCAACCCACTTCTGAGATTCAACGCGTAAATCCCCCGGCCGCATAAACTTTCCCCTTGCTGTTTTTTTCAGTATGGCAGGCATGATCATAAATGTCCATCCGCCGCTTATCAGGGACTAAAAATCACCACTTCGCTAACCCATCTTCGTCACTATTGATGATGTAGTTGTTATAAATCAATTGGTTGAAATTTTAAAAAGTAGCCAGTTGGCACTACAGATTTTGTGTTTTTGTATAAAACGTTGGATTTTTTAGAGTATTTTTGTCGCATGTAAATTACACTCAAATAATGATGATTTTTTTGACAAAAGTCAATGAATTTATCGACAAAAATAATATAAATGGCACTACAAAACTTTCAAAAAAAACACCATTGATTTTAAAGAGAATTTTTCGACAAAAAATCGCTTAAAACCGATGAATCAATGGCTTAGAAAGATTGAAAGTACAAGCTGGGCGCTTGGGCTGGGATGCCCAAAACAAGCTTTCGCAAAAATAGCGACTCCCCGAGGCTGGACGGCTATTCGGAATGCAATTCTTGCTCCTCTCGCGTGCTGCTAGCACACGTCGAATCAGCGAATTGCCCTGTCGCCTATCAGGGACTAAAAATCACCACTTCGCTAACCCATCTTCGTCACTATTGATGATGTAGTTGTTATAAATCAATTGGTTGAAATTTTAAAAAGTAGCCAGTTGGCACTACAGATTTTGTGTTTTTGTATAAAACGTTGGATTTTTTAGAGTATTTTTGTCGCATGTAAATTACACTCAAATAATGATGATTTTTTTGACAAAAGTCAATGAATTTATCGACAAAAATAATATAAATGGCACTACAAAACTTTCAAAAAAAACACCATTGATTTTAAAGAGAATTTATCGACAAAAAATCGCTTAAACCGATGAATCAATGGCTTAGAAAGATGAAAGTGACGAAGATGGGCTAAGCTCCGTTTCCATGATTTTCAGCGTGGGTTACGTGTTATCTGCGCTGCGCTTGCTAATCTAACCCAGTCTACGGTTTTTAACGCATTGTTTACAATAGTCTAACTCTTAACAGTCGGTGCCAGTACCCTAAACAAGCGTCTTAAAGGGCAATTGTTTAAAACACGCCTGTTTATACTGCTGAATCATTTCCCGCTCGCGCTGTAAAAAATCTGCGATGAGTCTTGCAAATTCAGCATTCTGAATCCAGTGTGCTGAGTAAGTTTCAATGGGTTTAAATCCACGTGAAATCTTATGCTCTCCCTGAGCGCCAGAATCAAATATTTGCTTGTTATGTGCTATACAAAATTTCAGCCCTTGATAATAACAGGCCTCAAAATGCAGGCTATGATACTCTTCATAACATCCCCAGTAGCGTCCATATAAAGTATTCTGACCAATAAAACTAAGCGCTGCTCCCACGTATACTTGAGCATTGTTAGCCAGTACCAGTAATATCTTCTCAGGCATGGACTGCGCGAGTTGCTTGAAGAAGGCGATATTCAAATAAGCGCTCTGCCCTCTTTTTAAATAGGTTAGTTCATAAAACTGGAAAAATACCTGCCATTGTTGTTCGCTGATTTCACTTCCGGTAATTCTCTGTAATTTAATTCCTTGCTTAGCGACCCTGCGCCGCTCTTTATTGATATTTTTGCGTTGTCGGGAAGTAAAGCTCTGTAAATAGTCGGTAAAATCACGGTAACCATTATTAAACCACTGAAACTGTACGCCGGTGCGAGTCAGCATTTCTTTTGGCAGGTTTTGCATTTGCCCTTTATCAGCAAACAGACAATGCAGGCTGGAAATATTGTTTTGTTCAGAATAAGCTTTGAGCTTATCGATACATAGTTGCATAACAGCAGATTTACTCTGTCCGTCTTTAATCAAGATTTGCTGCCCCTGACAGGGAGTGAAAGGGATAGCATTAAGCCATTTAGGATAATATTCCATGCCCGATTGAAAATAGGCATCGGCCCATTGCTGATCGAAAACATATTCGCCCCGCGAATGACTTTTTAAGTACAGCGGCATGGCGGCAATCAATTCCTGTTGTTCAAAAACAAGCATGTGCTTTGACTGCCTGCCCTTTGTGCTGCTGATCGAACCACTTTGCTCCAGAGCCAGTAGAAATTCATGGCGAACAAATGGATCCTGGTTTTGCACCAGACTATTCCAGCAACTCGCGTTAACCTCGCTTAGACTATTAATTTGCTTGATGATCATAGGTAAAACTTTGCTGAATTCCCAAAACTAAACGGTTAAATTAATAATCGAACCGGGTGAGTATAAGACAGTACGTGCTTATTTGTGCAAAGTATATGCGTTTTTTGCCGCGATTAATAAACCCAGGCCGATAAATGTGCCAGGCGGTAGCAGGGCTAATAATGCCCCGGTGTAATTATCGAATACATGAATTTGCCAGTTTTTCGCAGTCTCGCCAAATAGTAGCTCAGCCTGAGAAAATAAGGTACCTGCCCCCAATATTTCCCTAAAAACGCCGAGTGCGAGTAGCGCGAAGCTAAAACCCAGTCCCATCGCTAGTCCATCTAGTAAGCTGGGTAAAATACGGTTTTTAGAGGCAAACACTTCGGCTCGTCCTATAATGGCGCAGTTAGTGACGATTAGTGGGATAAAAATGCCCAGAGATTTATACAGCTGATAAAACCAGGCATGCATCAGTAATTCAATAATGGTTACGATACCGGCAATCATTAAGACGAAAAGCGGTAAGCGAATTTCGGGCAGGATATATCCGCGTAGTGATGAGACTAGCCCGTTTGATAACACTAGGGTTAAGGTGGTCGCTATGCCTAGCCCCAGGCTGTTGATAACGGTATTGCTGACGGCAAGTAATGGGCACAAGCCCAGTAGCGCAACTAGCGCCTGATTGTTGTGCCATAGGCCATTGCGGATAATTGATTGAGTACTACTTGTTGCCATTTATTGAAAAATAATCTGCTGGTTTTGCTGAAAAAACAGCCCGGATTTCTTCACTTCATTAACAATTGCGCGGGGTGTAATGGTTGCGCCAGTGAATTGATCGAACTCACCGCCATCGCGTTTGATGGCCCAGTGTTTTGAGTGCATGTCGTTGATTGATTTATGCTTAAAACTATGAATCCAGTTAGATTTTTTGATCTCTATTTTATCGCCTAGCCCTGGAGTTTCTCGGTGTTTCAGAACCCGCACACCGCTTATTTTACCGCTTATATCTATGCCGATTAGCAAACCGATGTCGCCATTATAGCCATGAGCTGTCGTGCTGCTAAGAATTGCGGCAACAGACGTGTCTGACTTTTTTGCCCGGTAAATGGTATAGCCCTGTAATTGGATAACATCATTTGCCAGATCATTATCATAGCTGTTCTGGTTCAATACAGATTGCAAGCTATCTAGTAAAGCCTGATGTTCATTGTCTGCAATTTTATCTTTTGTGGCATTAAATACTAGAGAAACCATGCCGACGATAATAAATGAAAACAAGCCTATGCGTAGTGCGGTAGTTATTGGAGTAGAGGGCTTCATTAACGTTGTGATGTAGATTTTGGCCGCATATAAACATCAATAGCAGGTGCTGCAAGATTAGCGATTAAAACTGCAAAGGCAACTGCATCGGGGTATGCCCCCCAGCTACGAATGACATAGATC
Organism: Bathymodiolus japonicus methanotrophic gill symbiont; assembly: GCF_019721995.1. Lineage (GTDB taxonomy): Bacteria > Pseudomonadota > Gammaproteobacteria > Methylococcales > Methylomonadaceae > Methyloprofundus. The sequence continues at coordinate 33,496 of NZ_BLYC01000006.1, forward strand.
AATAGCCCAATAAGTGCACCATAATATAAGCGCCCGGTATTACTGGCTGCTGCGCTAACAGGATCGGTGGCAATAAAAAAAGCGCCGCACAGACTTGCGCCGGAAAATAGCTGAAATAGTGGCGAGTTGGCTACATTATTAGCATCAATTAGGTAGTGAATACTGGTAGGTATGCATAAGCTGAGCAGGACAGCAGTGGGAATATGCCAGCTGATAATTTTTCGATATAAAAGCCATAGCCCCCCTGTTAGATAAGCCAGGGAGATTAACTCCCAACCCTGGCCTGCAATAAAGCCAAACAGGGAGGAGCTACGTAAGTCCAATAGTGATGTGCCCAAGGTTTTAGTGGTTTTTATACTGTCCAGCACGGTAGCAGAGCTAATACTATCAAATGCTACTGAGCCTGAAAAAATAAGATTAAGTGAATCTGATATTGGTAAAAAGGTATAGGGCGTTTGCCATGCGGTCATTTGCTGTGGAAATGAAATTAATAAAAATACATAACCTGCCATCGCCGGATTAAACGGGTTATACCCTAGTCCGCCATAGATCTGTTTGGCAATAATAATGGCAAATAAAGTACCGCTGATGCTCATCCACCAGGGTGCAATAGTGGGTATGGCAAGGGCTAATAACGTCGCAGTAATCAGGGCGCTATAATCCAGTAAATGAATTGTTACCGCACGCTTTCTTAGCCACAGGCATCCGGCTTCTGCGAGCAATGCGGTGCTGCTTGCTAATAGTAGATGTAGCAGAACTGTGTAGCCAAATAACCAGAACATCACGCCCAGTACGGGGGTTAGCGCAATTAATACCTGGCGCATAACCAGACTTACGCTGGTGTTTGCAGGTATAAAAGGCGAGCAGCTGGTTGAAAATTGCATTAATTGCCGGGGCGGGTTAAAAAAACATATCTATAGTTTCTCAGATAAATAATTTCCAAATTTGGAGCGCTTAAACTTAGGCGGTAACAACGAAATCTTCCCGCAATTTTTGCATAACACAAATCACTTTACTGGCATCATACATATAAGTGTTAAAAGTTTGCACAACTGAATCATGAAGATCTTCAAAAGTTTTAAAATACTTCATATGAGTCGAATCGCGTTTCGTATTTTTCCATAATTTCTCAATCGGATTAAAATCCGGCGAGAACGCAGGGAGACGTTCTACTGTCAAACGATCTACATTAGCTAACTTAAATTCCTTAATAACACCGCTTCCATGATACGGGGCACCATCTTCAATTAGAATAATCTTGCCTTTATAATAAGCCAGCAATTGTGTTAAAAACTCAACATAGCTTTCACCATTAAAACGCCCAGATGTTTCAGCGTGTTGTAATATCATTGGCTTATAACTCTCGATTAAGACGTTGTCGGCAATAGAATATATCGCTTCCATAAAAAGCTTCTGTGTTGGATATTTCTCATTTTTTAAGCTTTTAAGAATAGCTAAAAATTCTTGAGGCAGCCCAGCTTCTTTTAAAAGTCTAAGTGACTTTGGTTTTATCTCATAAGCCAATGATTCTCGGTATTGAAAACTCCCTCCTTCGAGTTCGATCGTACCAAACATTTTCAACCCTTTTCGAATCCCTGATGTTTTCACTGTGGGTTGCTCTCCTATTGGAGCCCAGGTTCGTGCCAATGAACCCCACATAGCAAATGACACCTCATCACCGAATAAAACGACACTCTTTTCTTCTACCGCCTTTTCCATAATGGCAGGCAATGTTTCTTCCAGCCACGTTTTTCTTTCAAGCTCGTACTTTTCTTCTTCTTGGCGATCAGTCACAAAACGAGCTTTTTGATAACTGAAGCCCAGTTTTTTCATTAGGCTTGATAAATAGTTCAAGTTATAACGAACTTCAAATTTTAACCAAATAAGCTCGGCAATCATCGCAGTATTCCATATTCCACAATGAAATCCATTGTCTTCTGGGCCTTTCTTTATCAACTCAACCAATTTATTTTTCTGGTCTTTAGTTAACTTTGACTTCCGACCACGTCCTTGATAGTGTTGCCCTATTAACCAACCGACACCTTTATCCATGAATGTTTTCAGCCAATTTATAATGGTTTTTTCACAGACTCCCATTAGGCGTGCTATTTCTTTGATTCCCATGCATTCACTGAACCAGAGTAGAGCTTGAGTTAATCGATATAAACAAATATTACTTAGCTTGAGAGCTGTCGCCATATTTTTTTTAGTCGGTCTACAATTGACTTTGAAAAAGTGAGGGATACCATTTTTGACTGTTTCCGTTAGTGTTGGGACGAAAATTATAAGCCAGTTTCCCCTCTGTCGTTTTTGTTTGTTCGGAAATTAATTTTCTGAAAGTCTATATTATTGCGATATTATGGCATGTTTATCGGACAGTGGAGTTACAATTTCCTCTGGATTATGCACTTGATAAACAATGCCTTTAAGGCTGTTTATATAATATCAACTGAAGTTTCTTAGAAATTCATCAAGCAACCATTCGCAATAAAACGGCTACCACCGAATTTACAGGGGAGCTGCTGTATTTGGGGCAAACCCTTTCAAAATCCGGTTCCAAAGCCGCTTCGGCAATGATGCGGCGGATATCTGAAAAGGCGAAACTGGCTCGCCCCTTCACTTTGTGCCGACGTTCCGGATCGGTTTTTAAACGATCCGCGTAAATCCACGTCAGCGTTGTTGCCAAACCAGCTATCAGTGACTGTCAATATCGGAGCGGTGGAAAAATGTTCTGCAATTGCAATCAGCATTTGAGCCGCCTGAGCCATCTTGGTCTGGAAAGGAACGACATCACCTCTTATCGTGGCGGTTTCTTTTTTTGCCTGAATTGTTTTTAAGGGGAGATAAAATCGGAAATCTAAAAATAAGCACGCCCAGCGACCTTTGACCTGTTTCAGCAACCCTACCGATACAATGTTTTGTGCCCATGGATATTTGCTTTGATTCGATTTGGCCGCGTGGTCAAAAATGGCTTCACAGCCGAAGATCTTCTTGCCTACTTTAGTGATAATGGAGTCATCCAGTGCAACCAATATGCGCCCATCTGTTTCAGGAGACGGAATCAGCTCCCAGATAGTTTTCCACAGCCCAGCCCACGGCAAAGTTGAAGAAGCCATGAAAGTGTAAAAGCGCTTATTCTTGATCTCAAACCCAAACAACGTATCAAGGCAACTCCAAAGATTAGATGTCATCGACGACGTAAAGGGAACGATAATAGACAGGATCGTGTAAACAAACAGAGAGGCTCGTTCGCGGCCTAAAGTGGTTTTGGAAAAATGATCTTGAAGCGGAAGTAAAGTATCGCGTAAAATGAACATGAATGAGGTCGTTTCATTTGTATAATCAATGTGTTATAAACTTTCATTATACAGTAAAACTAGGCCTCATTCACGACTAACCTGTTGTTTTTAAAAAGAATTCAAGGATTTTAGTCAACGGAATGCCATTAATATTAATAATATCTAATATTTCAGAAAAATAAGCATTAGCTGATATTCTTATGCTTTAAAAACTAGGAAACTTCAGTTAAAAATAATGTTGGTAAAAACTTGTCACCTGCTGGGCGAGTGTCCTGCGCTTAACAGCCTTGTAAATAAACCCGTGCACGAAATCTTGCGTTACAGCGGATGAAGTCACACAAAAAGAACGGGCACTGGAAGAGAGAAAAAGATCAACCGGGTTTCTAGATGCAGAGTACCAGATAAATACGCATCAGGATCAAGCGCCATTATTAAAAGACAAACCGTAATCGTTCATACTGGATTTTGTACAGATGAATTTCGTAAACTGAAGTTTCCCAATTATTGAGTAGCTGAAATACACAATGCTGGTGTATCGAGGTTTATTTTAGGTGGTTTTGCCATGTTTATAGCAAACCCCTACTTAATTCCCCTTAGGCAATAGCATTTGAAACGAATGAAAAGACTATTTTTTTCATATAGTTGTAGCATAGTTTCAATTTTACCATAAATAATTATTGGGAAACTTCAGTTTCGTAAATACCCGTACCAAAAGGCTGAGGATGATAAGTGATGTATAGTGATGCAATGGGCAAATTAGTACTGCGCTTAACAGTGGGGATATTGTTGCTGCTGCATGGGGTTGCGAAAATCATGCACCCTGGATCGCTGGAATTTATAGCAAGTACTCTTGCAAGTGCAGGCTTGCCTGCTGAAATTTCCTACGCCATTTATATAGGCGAAGTGACTGCGCCCTTAATGCTTATTTTCGGCTACTACACCCGAATAGGCGGCTTAATTATTGTAGTCAACATGCTGTTTGCTATTGGTTTGGTGCATCAGCATGAATTATTCAGCTTAACTAAACATGGTGGCTGGAGTCTTGAATTGCAGGCATTTTATTTGCTAGGAGGGCTTTCAGTTGCGTTACTGGGTAGTGGCAAATACGCAATAAAACAAGGCTGATTGAGTCGCCCCTTAGGTAATATTAATCGGTGCATCAGTTCTTGTACTTCTGTGGAGGCATAGGCTTTAGTTTACACGGGGTAATATCAGTGCCAGCTAAAACCAGCGACCCATATACTGAACTTTATACAGCGGACATGGATTTTTCAGCTAATGTTTTTGGGCGTATACTGAATAAGCAGATTGAAGAGAGTACAGCACAGCACTGTGTTGCTTTGATGGATAGAGTCGTTTTTTGCACTGTTGATTTAACATTAAACTTTATTCACTATGCATTTTTTCCAACACGGTGCTGTACTAGTATGCTCAACTTCAATCATCGCCCTTGTTAAACGCTGATTGATAAAGCACCAAGCTGTGTGAGGAATAGGGTTCGTATCATATTGATCCATCGTAATAAAATCAGCGTAACAAATGATAATCTTATATCAACTGAACGATTAAGGAGCTAGGTCATCGTGTAATTAAGGTTTCCTTATTTTCAGCTAACGCTAAAAGAGGATAAAACAATGAACGATTACAATTTTCAAGCAGACTTCAGTAAGTTCAATCCGGACACTATGCGCTACACCGGTGAAAATGCTCTATTTCTTACCGATTGCGCAAAACTCGCTTATAAGCCAGAAGCATCAATCAAAAAAGTGATGGATGAGCTGGAACTTAATAATTTCAAGTTCTTTACTGGACCCAGCACGCAGGCTTACATAGCCGGCAACGACAAAATGATCATCGTGGCTTTTCGCGGCACGGAAATGAAAGTCAAAGACTTTCTGGCCGATACACAACTTAAACCGGAACCCGGCCCAGTCGGAAAAGTACACAGAGTTTTTCAAGATGCCTTACGTGAAGTCTGGGCAGATATGCGCAATTGCATAGATCAGTTTCAGGATAACAATCAAAGCGTGTGGTTTTGTGGTCACAGCCTGGGTGCAGCGCTGGCAACACTTGCTGCAGCGGAATATGTACTAAAAGACCGCAAAGTGGCTCATGGTATTTATCCATTGGTCAGCCACGCGTAGGGGATGAAGACTTTGCCGCAGGTTTTGATGCTGCGCTGGCAGAAAAATGTTTTCGCTTTGTTAATAACAATGATGTGGTAACGCAGAACCCGCTCCCCGGGCTAGTATTCAAGTACGCCCACGTTGGTCAGAAACTCTACATAGACAGCAATGGCATATTACGTTCCACTATCCCCTGGTGGAAGAAACTCTGGGATCAATGGAATGGAATGGAATTAAGGTAGATGTTGGTGACTTTGGTATCGATGCACTTAGGGACCATGGTTCTGAGGGCTATGTTGCATTGATTAATAATAATCGTGCAGTAAGCACTCCGTGGTCATAACAAATACAAGCAGCTGAAATATCATTTACATATAGAGCGTTGAGAATATGTGCGCTGCGCTCCCTGAGCCTGTCCCATTTATTAGTCTGTCTAGACTATCTGGCATACATGGTATCTCCGCAATTTGCTTAATTTTGACCCATATGGGTCATGTGTAATGTAGTGAGAAGGTGTATTCTTATTTTTTATTAAATCATCGTCGAGTATGCTATCCGCTACAGTTACTTCCGCAATTTAATATCATAAAATAGCAACGATAATGTGCTTAAAACTCGGTGTTCAAGTTTTCAGCTATAACTGGGCTAAGAAAAGTACATTTTTCCGGCTTTGTTTTATAAGTGATTGATTTACAATGATGTTGATGCTTTCTTTGTCAGTAAAATTATCAATAAAATCAATCAGTTAAAAAACTTGAACATCGAGTTTAAGTGTCCAGTAACTTTTGATGCACCAGCTAATAAGATCACTTTTACTCAAGCGGTGGTTGATAAAAGATTAATCTCTGACAATCCAATGCTTGCACAGTTACATGATCAATTACCTGGCAAAACTGGATGAGGATAATATTGTTGATCGAGTTAAAGCGGTAATTATTGAGCAATTACCTTCAGGCGGGCTAACAGACAGTACTGTTGATGATGCACTGTATATGTCCAACAGAACTTTTCACCGCAGACTGCAGCAATCTGAGACTACTTTTAGAGTTGTTCTTAATGACTTAAGACATGAGCTTGCTGACAAGTATATTAAGGACAGTAGTTTGAATCTGAATGAGATTTCTTTTTTACTTGGATTTTCTGAGTTGAGTTCTTTTTCCAGGGCTTTTAAGCGCTGGACTGGGATATCGCCGAGGGCTTATAGAGGGTAATAGATTAAGCCAAATTGTGATGACTTAATGCCTTACTCCATACCTGGTAATTACTCTGAAAAAGGTTAGCCAAAGGATAGTCAGATCCCAGGTGAAAGACAGATTGTGTAGATATTCAGCATCCAGCTTCACTTTTTCGGGAATAGGCAATTCATCACGGCCATTTATTTGTGCCCAGCCAGTTAAGCCCGGAACCAATGTCTGTATGCCTTGTTCAGTTCGTAGTGCTATTAAATCATTTTGATTAAATAAGGCTGGCCGTGGGCCGACAAAACTCATTTCGCCTTTTAGGATATTCCATAATTGAGGTAATTCATCCAGGCTGGTTTTGCGCAGAAAATTTCCGATCGGGGTTAGAGTGCTTTGCGGATCGGTTAATAAATGTGTAGCCACTTCGGGCGTATCAGTTTTCATGCTTCTAAATTTAGGCATTTTAAACAAGTCATTGTTTAAGCCTACCCGATCCGACCAGTATAAAACGGAGCCTGGTGAGGTCAGTTTGACTAGCAGTGCAATTATTAGAATCGGGATACCTAGAAGTAGTATTAAAAAGAGGGAAAAAATAATATCAAAGGCTCGTTTCATTATTTCTTTGCTTAATTAATGTTGTTGAGCGTGGCTTTAGCTCGCAGTTCATGCTGAAATCCGCTCTACAATAATACAATTTATTTTTACTACTCTTTATTTGCGTAACAAGGATGCGGGGCTAAAGACCCCGATTCCGGTTTTTAATGCGATAAAGTACGTAATAAATTGGCATAATCTTCATCAACTTTATATTCGCTGGTACGTAATGCTTTAATCCGTTTGCAGGCATTAATAACCGTAGTATGGTCGCGACCACTAAAGGCATCACCAATTTCCGGCAAGCTATGGCTGGTTAATTCCCTTGCGAGTGACATGGCAATTTGCCGAGGCCGGGTGACTGATTGTTTACGGCTTTTAGAGAGTAAATCAGCGATTCTTATTTTGAAGTAATCGGCAACGGTTTTTTGAATATTGTCGATGCTGACCAGTTTATCTTGCAAGGAGATTAAATCGTGTAGTGCTTCTTTGGCAAAATCAATGCTGATATCTGCCCCGGTAAACTGGGCATTTGCCAGAACACGGCGTAATGCACCTTCTAGGTCTCGTACATTGGATGGAATACGTTTACCTATAAAAAAAGCAACTTCGTGATCTAGTTCAACGCCATTTTGCTGGGCTTTGTTGATTAAAATTGCGGCGCGTGTTTCCAGATCAGGCGGCTCGACAGCCACGGGTAAGCCCCAGCCAAAACGTGATTTTAGCCGATCTTCCAGGCCTTCAATTTCCTTTGGGTATTTATCACAGGTTAGAACTACCTGGTTTTTCTTTTCCAGCAGGGTGTTAAAGGTATGAAAAAACTCTTCCTGTGAGCGTTCTTTTCCGGCAAAAAACTGGATATCATCAACAAATAATGCATCTACATTACGGTAATATTCTTTAAACGCATTAATGCTGTTTTGCTGGAATGCCCTGACCATATCCTGAACAAATTTTTCTGAGTGTAAATACACTACATTTGCATTAGGATTTTTTGCCAGTATTGCATTGCCAATAGCATGCATTAAATGTGTTTTTCCTAACCCAGATGCACCATAGATCAGCAGAGGATTATAGGCTTTGCCTATATTTTCAGAAACCTGTATAGAAGCGGCTTTTGCTAGTTGATTGGATTTACCTTCAACGAAATTTTCAAAGGTAAAAGCGGTATTAATAAAGGTGGGTGTTTTTTTCTTTTTCTGCGGCTCATTTGCCGAACCAATCACACGGGTGTTGCGATTTGGTACAACGGTCGGTTTAACGCTTTTTGTGCCGATCGCCATTTTTACAGTATATTGGCCACTGGAGAATTCATAGACGGCATCTTCAATTTTAGCTATGAAATGATCTTTTACATGCGCAATAATAAACTGGTTAGGTGCCAGCAGTGTAATCACATCTTTTTCATCTTGCGCTTGTAATGGCCGAATCCAGGTGTTTAAATCATTTGTAGAGATTTCATTTTCAAGACGGGAAAGACAGGAATTCCAGATAGAGCTCATTAAACGATTCACAGGATTAAGTAAACAGCAGCTATAGCGCTGTTAGGTATAAGAAAAAACAGGATCTGAAGCATGCTTCAGTTAAGGTAAATCATAGCATAAAAGTGCATATCACTCTTCAATTAATAACTAAAATGAATACACTAACGATATTAATAACAGGCTGCTCAACTGGGATCGGTTATCGAACAGCGGTACTTTTAAAGCAACGTGGTTATCGCGTAATTGCTTCTGCCAGAAAAGCTGAAGATGTTGCGCGTTTGAGTAGTGAAGGATTTGAAACGGTGCAACTGGATTTAGCAGATAGCGAAAGTATTCAACAAGCGGTTAAACAAGTGACCGCAATGACCGAGGGTAAAATCGATGGCTTATTCAATAATGGTGCCTTTGGACAACCGGGTGCGGTAGAGGATTTGAGTCGGGATGTATTGCGTGAGCAGTTTGAAACAAATTTCTTTGGCACACATGAATTAACCAACCTGATTATTCCATTAATGCGCGCGCAAGGTAAAGGTCGGATTATTTATAATAGCTCGATACTGGGCTTTATTGCGATGACTTATCGCGGCGCTTATAACGCCAGTAAATTTGCCCTGGAAGGGCTAGTCGATACACTACGCCTGGAGTTACATGGAACCAACATTCATCTTTCATTGATCGAGCCTGGGCCTATTAGTAGCGATTTTCGTAAAAATGCATTTGCATTATTTCAAAAAAATATAGATCCTACCCATAGCCCGCACCAGGAAACCTACCAGACTATGGCGCTGCGCCTGCAAAAAAAAGGTCCTGCTGTGCCGTTTACTCTTCCGCCTGATGCCGTCGTGCAGAAGGTTATTCATGCCATGGAAGCAAAGCAGCCTAAAATTCGTTATTATGTGACTTTCCCTACGTATTTATTTGGCTATTTAAAAAGGTTTTTACCCGCTAGCTGGCTTGATTATCTGGCACGCAAAGTCTAGCCAAGGCACTATATAAATTTAACTTAAAAAGAGGAACACTTAAATGAACTGAAGTGTCCCAATTATTGAGTAGCTGAAATACACAATGCTGGTGTATCGAGGTTTATTTTAGGTGGTTTTGCCATGTTTATCATCAGTGTTCCCATTGAAAGAAGAAGTACCTAAACAAAGCAGCCTATAACCTACCTGAAGGTAGCACCACTCGAATATTTCCATCTTTTTGATTTTAATCAATTATAACAGCAAATAGACACTCTGTAGGCACCGTAAAAAAACAACAAATAATTTCAAATAAAGCTTGCAATTGCCGAAAAAAATTTTCTAAAAATTTCCGTTTTAATCACCTCATAAACGGATATCACCCATGCTTAAAGAGCTACCACTCTCTGAACATATTCACCAACACTGCAATGAAAGTATGGAACGTGCCCTGTTAGCAGAGCGTCATCCTTTGTGGTCTCGTTCATGCCCAGAGTTGAAGGATATCGACTTTATTCGCCTTGGGTTATTACGCTGTATCAGTGTAGTCGATAGTGGTAGCCATTTCCTCCAAACCAATGAACAGATTTATGGCCAGCTGCTTCCCCACTCAACGTATTTTAAATCACTGAAGTCGCATATCGGGGAGTCGCTATTTTTGCGAAAGCTTGTTTTGGGCATCCCAGCCCAAGCAAGCAGCAAAAACTTAACGCGACCACTTATGCCTCCGGCGGCCCCGATTCGTCCTCGTCACCTCGTCCCGACCCAACAAGGGGTCGGAACATAGGCTCCAAATGACTTGACGCCGTGTCGGATGGCCTTTTATTTTGTCTCCACCTTCGCTAACGCTCAGACTCCGACAAAACAACGGCCCTACGGCTATCGCGGACTAAAAATCATCACTTCGCTTAGGCTACGTTTCCCTGATTTTCAGCGGACGAACAAGTATGCTTGAGGCATTTGAACAGCAGAGCTATCATCTTCACTCTGAAACACTACTATCGCAAGGCATTGATTATCTTAAAGCATTCCCGGAACTTGACGAATACACCATAGAAGCAGCGGATGGACATTTTATTGATCATGCCTGCCATACTGAAAAAAACAGCAAGGGGAAAGTTTATGCGGCCGGGGGGGGGATTTACGCGTTGAATCTCAGAAGTGGGTTGCTCAGATTTCTTTGTCTGGTGACAAACGGAACTCAGAGACATCAAGAAATACCTGTGTTACGAGATCATATTGAAAAGCAAAACAGCGGGGAGTCGCTATTTTTGCGAAAGCTTGTTTTGGGCATCCCAGCCCAAGCAAGCGGCAAAAACTTAACGCGATTTCAAGGAAACTAAAGCTTGGTCTTCCAATACCCGCTCACTTGAAAATCAAATGCGCCTGACTGCAATGAGCTATAATTTAATGCGCGTGTTTGCAGAGATTTCAAAAACACAACAGCCAGAATTGATTCATCCATCGGATAAAAAATATAGCGAGGCTCTGGAGATAAGGCAGCAACAGGCCAAAAAACGAGATCGTTTTGTGAATCCATTATTTTTCCAGGCAAGAATATCTCGTATCAGCTCGTATACCATTCGAGCAGTTCAAAACGCAATAATAACAGGAATGTCTTTACAGTGCTTTATGAGCTCTCTTGTGGCGAGGTTAGTTTCACGGCCTCAATTGATAGGGGAACACTGATGATGTTTATAGCAAACCCCTACTTAATTCCCCTTAGGCAATAGCATTTGAAACGAATGAAAAGACTATTTTTTTTCATATAGTTGTAGCATATAGTTTCTCAGATAAATAATTTCCAAATTTGGAGCGCTTAAACTTAGGCGGTAACAACGAAATCTTCCCGCAATTTTTGCATAACACAAATCACTTTACTGGCATCATACATATAAGTGTTAAAAGTTTGCACAACTGAATCATGAAGATCTTCAAAAGTTTTAAAATACTTCATATGAGTCGAATCGCGTTTCGTATTTTTCCATAATTTCTCAATCGGATTAAAATCCGGCGAGAACGCAGGGAGACGTTCTACTGTCAAACGATCTACATTAGCTAACTTAAATTCCTTAATAACACCGCTTCCATGATACGGGGCACCATCTTCAATTAGAATAATCTTGCCTTTATAATAAGCCAGCAATTGTGTTAAAAACTCAACATAGCTTTCACCATTAAAACGCCCAGATGTTTCAGCGTGTTGTAATATCATTGGCTTATAACTCTCGATTAAGACGTTGTCGGCAATAGAATATATCGCTTCCATAAAAAGCTTCTGTGTTGGATATTTCTCATTTTTTAAGCTTTTAAGAATAGCTAAAAATTCTTGAGGCAGCCCAGCTTCTTTTAAAAGTCTAAGTGACTTTGGTTTTATCTCATAAGCCAATGATTCTCGGTATTGAAAACTCCCTCCTTCGAGTTCGATCGTACCAAACATTTTCAACCCTTTTCGAATCCCTGATGTTTTCACTGTGGGTTGCTCTCCTATTGGAGCCCAGGTTCGTGCCAATGAACCCCACATAGCAAATGACACCTCATCACCGAATAAAACGACACTCTTTTCTTCTACCGCCTTTTCCATAATGGCAGGCAATGTTTCTTCCAGCCACGTTTTTCTTTCAAGCTCGTACTTTTCTTCTTCTTGGCGATCAGTCACAAAACGAGCTTTTTGATAACTGAAGCCCAGTTTTTTCATTAGGCTTGATAAATAGTTCAAGTTATAACGAACTTCAAATTTTAACCAAATAAGCTCGGCAATCATCGCAGTATTCCATATTCCACAATGAAATCCATTGTCTTCTGGGCCTTTCTTTATCAACTCAACCAATCTATTTTTCTGGTCTTTAGTTAACTTTGACTTCCGACCACATCCTTGATAGTGTTGCCCTATTAACCAACCGACACCTTTATGCATGAATGTTTTCAGCCAATTTATAATGGTTTTTTCACAGACTCCCATTAGGCGTGCTATTTCTTTGATTCCCATGCATTCACTGAACCAGAGTAGAGCTTGAGTTAATCGATATAAACAAATATTACTTAGCTTGAGAGCTGTCGCCATATTTTTTTTTAGTCGGTCTACAATTGACTTTGAAAAAGTGAGGGATACCATTTTTGACTGTTTCCGTTAGTGTTGGGACGAAAATTATAAGCCAGTTTCCCCTCTGTCGTTTTTGTTTGTTCGGAAATTAATTTTCTGAAAGTCTATAGTTGTAGCATAGTTTCAATTTTACCATAAATAATTATTGGGAAACTTCAGTTAAATGGATATTAAAGTAATTATCTGGGTTGCGTTTGTCATATTGCTACTCATTATGACCGTGCAATGTGAAAAATCACACCCTGTTCAAGAAGCCGGAATACCATCAGAGCAAGTTGTTGTGGTGACAGAAGAAATAGTCGCTAATGAAACCGCAATAAGTTTAACCACAACGGTGGATGATTTTATAGTTTTAAATGGCGCTCTGTTATTTGCGCATGACGAGGCTGAATTATCTGATGACAGTAGGGCTATTCTGGATGAGCGGATAGCCAAATACCGAGGCAAGGTGAAAAACACTCTGGATATCGAGGTCATTGGCTATACTGATAATAGCGGTGATGCGAGCTATAATCAAAGCTTGTCGCTACGCAGGGCACAAGCAGTTGCAGACTATATAGAGCAACAAACAGATATTCCTCATAATGAAATCAAAGTGATCGGAATGGGAGCTACCGAATCGAAGTCGGATGCTACTACAGAGGAAAGCCAGGCCATAGAACGGCGGGTTGAAATTCACTTTATGGGAGTTATATTACAATAATAGCCTGATACCTCTCTGCTAAAAAAGGAGCTGTATCATTGCAATTTTAGATCTCGCTCCTTTTTACTTAATTAACCCCAAAAACCACTAAAAAACGATTTTTTACCCAGCGCTTTAAACATTTTAGTAATCGTGTAGTCAATACGCTTACGTACTAATTCCGCATCGTATCCTTGCTGTATCTCAGCTTCTGCCTTACTAATCCAGATAATGTCTTTGGTCACGGTATCAATTAATATAACCGCCAGTGTCGCATCAGGCACATTGCTTAAAACGGCAAGTTTGGATTTCGGATTTTGCTGGAGCTTTAAAGACTGCATATCTGCACCAAACTGGAATGCTACGCCTAATTCCGGATCGGTGGTGTTAAGGTGCAGGCCATGATCTTGCAGCTCACGATCAATAAAAAACTTAATTTCTCCTGCCAAATCCAGACCCGTAGGCTGCCATTTCCCACTGGGGTCATTCAGCGTAGACATAGTTTCTAGCCAGGTGTAAGTGTTGTAGTCACTAAGATCAGCTTGAGTGCCGACTTCTGTTTTAACCTCAATATCCCTGGTATAGGGTACGCAGCATTGTAAGAGTATTAACAGGCTAAAAGGCAATAGATATAACTGCAACATATTATGCACTTTCAATATCCTTATCCAGCCATGCCATAAATATCTCATAACCTAGTGCCAGAGTAATAGCACCGACAAATAGACCCAGAATTCCAACCCACATCATGCCACCAATAGCGCCGAGCAGGATAATCAGTGTGGGGTATCCATACCACGGCCTAAAAGCATGGGTTTGAGAAAGCTATCACTCATACTGACCACAATGCTCCATACGGCAAAAATTATTGCGGGTGTTGTTGCCGCGACTGAAAAGACATAAAACATGGCTGGAATCAGGACTGAAAGCGGGGGTAATTGCGCGACTGCAAGAATAAGAATCATTAAGGTCCAGAGCCCCCAGCCGGGTATATCCATAACATACATCCCCATTCCGGCGAGTGTCGCTTGAATCAAGGCTACGCCAAGTACCCCCTGCGCAACACTACGAATGGTAGCAATTGCAAGATTGGTAAACTGTGGTCCTTGTTCGCTATCAGTCAGCCGCGATGCAATTTTTACCGCTACATCGTAGGCTTTCTGGGTGTTGACTAAAAAAATCCCGGAGATAATGATAGAAAAAATAAATTGTAGAATGCTACCACCGACACCTGCGACAGCAGAAATAAACGCTTCCCCGAGCTTTTTAATCGCCGGGATATTTTGTTTTAGCGTATTTTCCAGATTATTAGAAGCCTGATTCCAGAAGGCATACACCTTATCCCCGATCAACGGCCATTCGCTAACACTTTTAGCCGGTGGCGGAACAACCAGGCTACCCTCACTAAAGCCTTTTGCCAGGTGCGCAGACGTTTCTACTAGTGAACTAGACAGCAGTATTGAGGGGCCAATTAACAGGCTTAATGCCAATAGTGTATAAAGTATTGCAGTGAGTTTAAAGCGTCTGCCAAGAGCCAGGCTTAGCTTGTTATAAAGTGGGAAAATAGCAACCGCAATAATAATCCCCCAGACCATAATAATTGTAAACGGCTTAATAATTTCAAAGCTGAAGTTTCCTAGTTTTTAAAGCATAAGAATATCAGCTAATGCTTATTTTTAAGCAATATTAGGTATTGCTAATATTAATGGCATTCCGCTGGCTAAAAGCCTTGAATTCTTTTTAAAAACAACAGGTTAATCGTTAATTAGGCCTAGTTTTACTGTATAATGAAAGTTTATAACACATTGATTATACAAATAAAACGACCTCATTCATGTTCATTTTACGCGATATTTTACTCCCGCTTCAAGATCATTTTTCCAAAACCACTTTAGGCCGCGAACGAGCCTCTCTGTTTGTTTACACGATCCTGTCTATTCTCGTTCCCTTTACGTCGTCGATGACATCTAATCTTTGGCGTTGCCTTGATACGTTGTTTGGGTTTGAGATCAAGAATAAGCGCTTTTACACTTTCATGGCTTCTTCAACTTTGCCGTGGGCTGGGCTGTGGAAAACTATCTGGGAGCTGATTCCGTCTCCTGAAACAGACAGGCGCGCCATGCTACCTCACGAAATTCCGGGACTCCTGTCGCCATAATTCGTTCACCTACGCAGCGGATGGGAGATGCCCTGAACGCCCTACGTCCGCAACGACTACGCACAAAAGCCGCTTCGTCATTACTACCTCACTGGCTGGACGGCTATTCGGTACGCAAAGAAAACTCGGCAAATAAACATATATCCAGATAATAAATTTTACTATCGTCAGTGAGTTTTTTCAGGGATAATAGAAAGATTTGCTAAGTCAGTTTAATTCCATAAGCGCATGAAACAAAAGTTAGAATCTCTCTTGGTACACGCCGTAGAAACACTGAAAACAGACGGTACTTTAGAGCGAGAACTCAATCCCAAAATCAATATTGAGCGTGCTCGTGATCTGCAGCACGGTGATTTTGCGACTAATCTAGCCATGATGCTGGCAAAACCCGCCAAAATGAACCCGCGTCAGCTAGCGGACAAAATCATTACAGCGCTACCTTTAGATAAAGCAATTACCAAAGTCGAGATTGCAGGCCCCGGGTTTATTAATTTTTTCATAGACCCTAAAGCGCAATACCAGATTATTACCACTATTCATGAGCAAGGTAAAAAGTTTGGGCTAAGCCAGATAGGTGTCGGTAAAAAGGTGCAGGTCGAGTTTGTTTCTGCCAATCCCACAGGACCTTTGCATGTCGGGCATGGGCGTGGCGCGGCATACGGTTCGGCGGTTGCTGACTTACTGACTGCAGTTGGTTTTGAAGTGGAACGTGAATACTACGTTAATGATGCAGGCCGGCAAATGGATATCCTTGCTGCCAGTGTCTGGCTACGTTACCTAGAAGAGTGTGGCGAAGTGCTTACTTTTCCCAGCAATGGTTATCGCGGCGATTATATACGCGAAATTGCAGCTAAGCTGCACCGTGAATCAAATAACGAATATCGCCACCCTGTGGCACTTGTTTTTGAAGAAATTCCCGCAGACGAGCCACAAGGTGGCGATAAGGACATTCATATAGATGCATTAATTGCTCGCGCAAAAACGCTGCTGGGTGATAAGCAATATCGTAATGTGTTCCAGGCGGGTCTCAATGAAATACTGGCTGATATCCGCCATGACTTAAGCGAGTTTGGTGTAGATTACCAGCAGTGGTTTTCTGAGCGTCAACTAATGGATGACGGCTCTATTAATGAAGCATTAAAGCGCCTGGGTGAAGCCGGGTATTTATATGAAAAAGATGGTGCAACCTGGTTTGCGTCCAGCCGCCTTGGCGATGAGAAAGACCGGGTAGTGGTGCGTGAAAATGGTCAAAGTACCTATTTCGCTTCAGATATCGCCTATCATATGCATAAGCTGGCGCGCGGCTTTGACCAGATCATTAATATCTGGGGCGCAGATCATCACGGCTATATTCCCCGGGTAAAGGCTGCTATGCAGGCACTGGGTGCAGACACTGAAAAGCTGAAGGTTTTACTGGTACAGTTTGCGGTGTTATACCGTGGTGGCGAGCAAGTGCAAATGTCCACGCGTTCAGGGTCATTTGTTACCTTGCGCCAGCTGCGTAATGAAGTGGGTCAGGATGCCGCACGTTTTTTCTATGTAATGCGCAAATCTGAGCAGCATATGGATTTTGATCTAAAGCTGGCCACGTCTAAAACTAATGAAAACCCTGTGTTTTATGTGCAATACGCGCATGCACGCGTCTGTAGCGTGTTAAAACAATTAGCTGAAAAAGGCTTGCAGCGTGATATCCAGACTGGGGATGATAATCTGGATAAACTAACTGTAGAGCAGGAAATCGCGTTGGTAAGTAGTCTGACCCGCTACCCTGAAGTACTGGAACGTGCAGCAGTGCAATTTGAGCCGCATTTATTAATCAATTATTTACGCGAATTAGCGGCCGAGTTTCATAGCTATTATAATGCTCAGCAATTTATTGTAGATGATGTCGCACTGCGTAATGCACGATTGAATTTAATTTATTCTGTCAAGCAGGTCATAGCAAATGGCTTAAGCCTACTCAGGATTAATACGCCGGAAGCAATGTAATGGCAAGAGACTATAAGCACAGAGCCAGTAAATCAGGCCAGGCTCCTAAACGTCAGGCACCAAAAATCAACAGGCGCACACCTGTTGCGCGAGCAAATTCTGCAAACGGGCAGGAGAGCGTGCCACTATGGCGCTGGGGATTGGTTATAATTTTGCTTGGCTTATTTGCTTATTTTTTATACAGCCTTTCCCAAACGCCAGAACCAAGCCAAGCCACTAGGCTAACTAAGCCTTTGGCTAGAGAGGTTAGCAAGCCAGTCGCTAAAAAAACGTCTAAACCCACTAAGAGCGTTAAAAAACCAGCAGCTCAGCATGATATTCAATATGATTTTTATACCATTCTCCCTGAAGCTGAATTTGTTATTCCCGATCATGAAGTAAAAACCCGCAAACGGGAAGAGCGGGTAGGTAAAGCTAAGGCGGGGGGGCAATACTCCGTTCAAGCGGGAGCTTTCCGTAAACACAAGGATGCCGATAGCTTGAAAGCAAAATTAATCATGATGGGCTTTTCGCCCAAGATTGAAAAAGCCGTGATAGGCTCAGCAACATGGTACCGAGTCAAAATGGGCCCATACAATCGACTGGCCTCAGTAGATGCCATACAATCCCGCCTTAAATCCAATAAAATGGATGCGCTGGTGATCGAAGTAAAAAAATAGCAGGGAAAAGGTGAAATACCCAGACGAACGATACAATGTCTTAGAATAAGCAACCCTTTAGCGGAAAGAACGACCTTTAGAATTAAGAAAAAATCATGGAAATTTTCAAAGAAATAATTCAAGTCGGTGGCTATGCCATCGAAGCAATGGGCGTTTTAATAATTTTAGTCGGTAGCTTCGTTGCCAGTGGGTGGTTTCTTTTGCACTTGAAAAAAACTGACCTGGCAGTTACTTACAATGCGTATCGCATAATGCTCGGTAGAATCATTCTATTAGGGCTGGAACTTCTATTGGCTGGTGATATAATCCGGACTGTTGTTATATCGCCTACGCTGGAGCAAGTTGGCGCATTGTCTGTTATCGTCTTAATTCGTACTTTTTTAGGCTTTACTCTAGAATTAGAAATTGAAGGGAAATGGCCCTGGCAAAAAATACCAAAAACCTAAGTGCCTAAGATAAAATTGAGAAAAATCAAGGGCCAGCCAGTAATACCGCCACCAGTCACAGCAATTCCTTGCACGATCAATTACCTGTGGTCGTTAAAGGGCTAGATAAAGTTTATGCAAACAATGGCTAATTGATATGTACATTTTTATAATACTACACGCAGTAGAACAGCCTGAATTCGAATAATCGTTATCGACAAGCTCAAAATCCAACTGCTTTATTAAGTAACTATCCGCTACAGGCTTTGTTGCCATGCGGCCTTAACCCATCTTCGTCACTTTTAGAACCACTATCCTTATATTTCAATACCCTGCATTTTTAAAAGTATCCAGTTGACACTACAAAAGGATTTAAAATTATTGATTTTAAAGGAGTTTTTATGATATCAATAAGCCATGAACGACAAATCAATAACTTATTGAATTAGACCCTGCAAAGATGGGTTACCATTCGAAATAAAAACGCTAAATCGAGCACTTTAACCTTCAAGTATTTTACCAGCTTGAAAATAAAAGTGTTTTACTCGATGTTCAAGTTTTTTAACTGATTGATTTTATTGATAATTTTACTGACAAAGAAAGCATCAACATCATTGTAAATCAATCACTTATAAAACAAAGCCGGAAAAATTTACTTTTCTTAGCCCAGTTATAGCTGAAAACTTGAACATCGAGTTTTACCCTAGCCCCCGGCTATAATCAATAAAGCCCTTATTGATGCTATTGATTTTGCGCTTATTGCGGCGGAATACGCCTATGCCTTCGCTGTCAGCCCCGGACGGGCTGATAGTCTCCAGAAGGCGCAGGGAAATTTGCCAATCCGAAGTGCGCGATAGCGCGCGAGGGAGGCTAAAATTTTATCCCGAATAGCCGTAGAGCCATTTGTGGTAGCCATGACTGAGCTGCTTTGTGCTCAGTCTGTGGCGGACGCAGGGCGGCTGGAGCATCTCCTATTCGCTGCGTAGGTGAACGAATTACGGCGACAGGAGTCCCGGAATTTCGTGAGGTAGCATGGCGCGCCTGCTCTTGACCCTCCGTTATTGGTATTACCTTCGATTGATACCAGCCGCCCGCCTTGAACTTTTTCGACTATGCCTGTGTGCCCAGCACCTCCGGGAGCTCCCGTATCTATAATAAAGGTCATGCCGGGCTGTACTAATTGTGGGTCATGCTTTACTTGCTCATGGGTGATGCGGCGAACTCCCTGCCTGCTTCATTCCAGTGATTCAGTACGCCTGCTGTCTTGATGCAGGGGTTGTCAAGTTCTTTTGCGGCTTCCTGAAAGCAAAAATGAATAAAGGCAGCGCACCAGGCATATCCACCATCGAGACCTGTGCTGGCAAGGTATTGTTCAATTCTTTCGCCTTTATTTGAACCTAAGGGTTGCTCCATCGTGCCAATCGCTGAAAATCATGGAAACGGAGCTTAGCGAAGTGGTGATTTTTAGTCCCTGATAGGCGACAGGGCAATTCGCTGATTCGACGTGTGCTAGCAGCACGCGAGAGGAGCAAGAATTGCATTCCGAATAGCCGTCCAGCCAGTTAGGTAGTAATGACGAAGCGGCTTTTGTGCGTAGTCGTTGCGGACGCAGGGCGTTCAGGGCATCTCCCATCCGCTGCGTAGGTGAACGAATTATGGCGACAGGAGTCCCGGAATTTCGTGAGGTAGCATGGCGCGCCTGTTCATTTTTTGCAAATGCAAGCATTTTTGCAAGCAATGGAGACTGCGTAGAACGTTCTGTTACTCGATGTTCAAGTTTTTGATATTGAGAAGGTAAAATCAGGTATTCTGAGGTTGTTGTAATTTTATCGGTGTAAGCCCATGTTAATGAATGCCCCAGCCACCTTTATCCAAAGCTATATTGACGATTTAAATGATGCGCTCAATCAGCTAAAACCCGGAGCCGCTTTGACACGGATTCAAGCCGCTTGGTTGGGCACTTGTTTAACGGGCATACTGCTAATGAACTCTGTTTGCTGGGCTAAGTTTGAGCGAGCAAGCCTTGGAGATTGCAAAGTAGCCGCATTATCCTGGGTGTTTCGTAAAGCAAGTATACCCTGGGACTGGTTGCTACGGGTGAGTGTGGTCTTAATTTTAAAACGTTATGGCATTACTGAAGGTGTGTTGGCCTTTGATGAATCAGACCGAGCACGATCTAAGTCTACAAAACGTATTTATAAGGTTTACAAGCAGAAACACAAAGGCTCCGGCGGGTATGTTAATGGACAAACGATAGTATTATTGCTGCTAGTTACCTCATCCATTACAGTGCCTGTCGGTTTTTTCTTTTATATGCCGGATCCAGCCTTAAAGCAGTGGGATAAAGAAGATAAACGGTTGAAAAAGAGCGGTATAGCAAAAAAAGATCGGCCTATTAAGCCTGAACGTACAGTGCCTACCCGACCAAAACAGAGATTGCATTAGGCTTATTAAAAGAGTTTAAAGTTGCGCATAGCCTGATTAAAATTAAAGGCGTACTGGCTGATGCGCTGTATGGTGAAAAAGCCTTTATGGACGAAGCCGCTAAAGAATCTGGAGGCTCGCAGGTGATTAGCCAATTACGTAAAAACCAAAATATTGAATATAGAGGTAGAATAAGGTCAGTCGAGAGCTACTTTAATTCGATTAACAAAGGCATTGATCAGATAATACGTGTACGTGGCGGCAAAGAGATTAAAGTGACTGTCAGCAGTGCACGATTAAAGGTGAGTTCTCACAGTAAAAAACGCTTTGTCATTGCCTTAAAATATGACGGTGAATCGGGGAGTCGCTATTTTTGCGAAAGCTTGTTTTGGGCATCCCAGCCCAAGCAAGCAGCAAAAACTTAACGCGACCACTTATGCCTCCGGCGGCCCCGATTCGTCCTCGTCACCTCGTCCCGACCCAACAAGGGGTCGGAACATAGGCTCCAAATGACTTGACGCCGTGTCGGATGGCCTTTTATTTTGTCTCCACCTTCGCTAACGCTCAGACTCCGACAAAACAACGGCCCTACGGCTATCGCGGACTAAAAATCTTCACTTCGCTAAAGCTCCGTTTCCAGGATTTTCAGCGGGGGAAACTGGCTTATAATTTTCGTCCCAACACTAACGGAAACAGTCAAAAATGGTATCCCTCACTTTTTCAAAGTCAATTGTAGACCGACTAAAAAAAAATATGGCGACAGCTCTCAAGCTAAGTAATATTTGTTTATATCGATTAACTCAAGCTCTACTCTGGTTCAGTGAATGCATGGGAATCAAAGAAATAGCACGCCTAATGGGAGTCTGTGAAAAAACCATTATAAATTGGCTGAAAACATTCATGCATAAAGGTGTCGGTTGGTTAATAGGACAACACTATCAAGGACGTGGTCGGAAGTCAAAGTTAACTAAAGACCAGAAAAATAAATTGGTTGAGTTGATAAAGAAAGGCCCAGAAGACAATGGATTTCATTGTGGAATATGGAATACTGCGATGATTGCCGAGCTTATTTGGTTAAAATCTGAAGTTCGTTATAACTTGAACTATCTTATCAAGCCTAATGAAAAAACTGGGCTTCAGTTATCAAAAAGCTCGTTTTGTGACTGATCGCCAAGAAGAAGAAAAGTACGAGCTTGTCGGGGAGTCGCTATTTTTGCGAAAGCTTGTTTTGGGCATCCCAGCCCAAGCAAGCAGCAAAAACTTAACGCGACCACTTATGCCTCCGGCGGCCCCGATTCGTCCTCGTCACCTCGTCCCGACCCAACAAGGGGTCGGAACATAGGCTCCAAATGACTTGACGCCGTGTCGGATGGCCTTTTATTTTGTCTCCACCTTCGCTAACGCTCAGACTCCGACAAAACAACGGCCCTACGGCTATCGCGGACTAAAAATCTTCACTTCGCTTAGGCTACGTTTCCCTGATTTTCAGCGAAAGACTATTTTTTTCATATAGTTGTAGCATAGTTTCAATTTTACCATAAATAATTATTGGGAAACTTCAGTTAATAAACAATCCCTCAACCACTTTACGGGCAGCACATAAGAATGACATGGTTGTTGTTATGAATCGTGATAACCCAACCGCTTTATTAGTTGATTTAGAAAAAATGGCACTGCCAGTCTTGAGTCCGTCAAGGTTTCCCTTGCAATTTCTTTATTTAAAAGCGGGATTATTTCTCTTGGTTCAGCTGCACGCATGGCAAATCATAATCTATCCGATATGATCACTTTACTCTCTAGTCTCAATATACCTCTGACTAGAAATAATGCGGATGATGCAAAAAATGATATAACAGTTGCCCGACAATGGCTCAAGCAAAACTCATGACAGTTGTTATTTCCGATGCGGAACCATTGATTGCTTTATCCCGAATTGGGAAACTAGACTTACTACAACAACTTTTCAACAAGTTTTTATTACAACGATTGTACGAGATGAAGTCCTGGAGAATGACCACTGCATAGGTAAAACCGACGTCATAAAAGCAATCGATGCAAACTGGCCCAAAGTTCAAAGCGATTGTATCGGAGGCTGGAAAACAATCAATTCTGGTGTAGATTCCGGAGAGGCTAGTGCAATATATCTTGCGTTATAAATGCCTGAAAGTACTCTTATTATTGATGACCAAGCGGGAAGAGCCGAGGCAAAATTCCAAAAAATAACCATAACCGGTACAGCTGCAATTGTGGCTATGGCAAAAATTCAGGGATACATTTCATCTGCAGGTGATGTATTACATGCTTTGCGTGAATCAGGGTATTACATTGGCGATGCTATTGTTGAGATGGTTTTACAGGATATTGGGAAATAGCTTTCATAACAAGATAGGCTGGCAAAGCTCCTCTGTCGATAATAAGGTATTTGAATTTTGCAGCATCCCACGTAAACAACTTATATCCTGTTCTGTATTATTTTTCCTTGCTTGTAATATAACTCCACTTTCTGAAGCAACTAGGGTTAGCTCTGCACCAGTATCCCAATGTTGTGATTCACGTATTGCTTTGGGGGTTACAATTTACCCTTTGCTTGATAATTTAACATAAGAAGACAGCATATTTTTCTCTGTAAGAATAAAAGTAAGACGTTAATTTATACGCTCTTTCTTCTTTGTCTTCAACAAACTAATTCCCTATAGTTCCAGGTATTGTTCCTGAATTGTTGGGCTTCGTTCCTCAGCACCAACCTACGCTGAAAATCATGGAAACGGAGCTTAGCGAAGTGGTGATTTTTAGTCCCTGATAAGCGACAGGGCAATTCGCTGATTCGACGTGTGCTAGCAGCACGCGAGAGGAGCAAGAATTGCATTCCGAATAGCCGTCCAGCCAGTGAGGTAGCATGGCGCGCCTGCATAATTAAGCTTCATCTGAGTATTTTGAAAACTTATTATCATATGCTTCTTCATTTCCACCTTGATCCCAGGATGAATCATATTTTTCTTTCATAGTATTTCTTAAATTCTATGTATTTACTGAGTTGGCTTTAGCAAATTCGCCTGAACAATTTTAATCTGTGACTTTATATATCTTTTATTATGCTCCAGTGAATCAGCTAAACGCTCATTCATATCAATTCTCCACCAGTCTTCCTGTTTTTCATGCTGGATGGCTAATTTGTCTAGCGACAATAAATCATAAATATTCACCCATTCATCTCCGACTTTAAGTGCCAGATTCGGATTGAAAAGATAATGACCCCGCTTGATGCGAAAAAATATTTTACGATTGTTTTTATCATCTTTAGTAAATTCATTTTTGGATAAAATACTGGAAAGATAAGCCCGCTTTTTTCTCCGTTCGGGTAAGACACTGTTGGGCATGTGCTGAACTGCATCCATAAAATCCTGACTAGAAAAAGCACCTGCCGAATATACTATTTTTTGGGGCAATGTACGATAAAATAAAGCAATCATCATATTCAACATAAAAAATTCCATTTGATGTTTGTCTAGTTTAATTAAACGTCCATCAACCTGAATACTAATACTTGTTGGTTCTAGTAGGAGGTAGGTGTCTGCTAATTTTTTACGTGCGTAATTCTCATCGCCACTTGCCTGAGAAAGTGCTATTTGTAAGGCGGTAAATCCATTTTCATCTACTTTTTCGGTATCCGCACCTTGTTCAAATAAGGCTTTAATGACCCCGACATTGCTCACCCATGCAGCAACCATTAATGGTGTCTGGTTAAATAGATTACGAAAATCGGGACCATATTGGTTCACTTGCTTTATGGCTGCATCCGGTTTTTTAAAGTTATAAGCTGCATAGTGCTTCTGCTGTAATAGCTGTAGTCCCTTAGCAGGATTCTTAGCCGGTTTAAAATCAGCTTTGATCAAGCTATTCAGTAGTTTACGGTCTTCATAAACCAAGGCATACTCAAATAATTCTAATTTCGCTTTTTTATTGTTTTGTTCAAAAGCTTGTTGTTTCAATGCTTCTAAACTCTCACCACTTATCACTGTCCAGTTTGGTGTTTTTTGTTTGAGAATTTCCTCACGAATACGCTCAGCTTGTTCCTGTTTTCCTTGTAGTTCCAGTTTATGTGCTTCTTGCCGCCAATCATCAAGGCTAGAGTTGCTATCGGCAATTTCCAGAGAGGCCTGAGCATTATCCAGTCCAAGTAAAGCTAGTAGTTGTTGTTTAGGCGCACTTTCTATCCAGTATAGATTTTTAATCGCACGGGTTAAGGCTACATACAGAGAGTTTATGTAAAACTTATAAATCTCTAATGATTTATCGGTTTTGTCTTTGGTACGGGAGAATTTAAGGTCTTTATCCAGGTCTTCAGCTGTGACACCTTTACTGATTTCCCGATAGCGTTGCTCTTCCTGAGACAGAAAATTGTAAAGAATAATATTTTCGTATTCCAGACCTTTAGCTTCTTGTATGGTAAAAACCAGTGGTGTACTAAAGTGCTTTTGCGCCATCGGTTTTTTCTCTGGGCTCATCACTATGACGGCAAAGCGTGTCGAAGCTTTGGTTTTTTTATCCAGCTCTTGTTTGATATGGTCGTTATCTTGTAAGAAAACCACTTCACCTTGCGTGTGACCGTTGCTTTCGACCAGGTAATGGCTTTCCTTATCAATCGAGCCAAAGCGGTTATTTTTGATTTTCAGTATTTTATTTGCAATCTCAGTCACCTGAGGTGAGTTCCGATAGTTGGTATTTAAAATACGAATCAGGTTTTCTGCTCCGCCTAAATCTTCTTGCTTATAAAATAGGCTTTTTACTTTTGACCAGGAAAAAAAGTTGGGATGAACTATCTGATTGGAGTCACCACATAAAATAAAATCATGCACATGATGCAGGGATTTTATAATCAAATAGAGCTGAATATTGGTCAGATCTTGTACTTCATCGACAATAATAAAATCATAACGTGCTTGCAGTTTATCTAAATACTGATGACTAACAACATTGCTATCATAGAGTTTATTGTCTTGTAAAAAACTGAGGTATTTTTCAAAAATACTATAAACGGCATCTCGCTCTGCTTGCAAGAAGATGGTTTCTTTTATACCTAAAGCTGAGTAGTCTTCTCGACTTAGCCAGCTTTTATCAGTTGCCGGTCCTGTAATGACACCACGGAATTCTTCAAATAATTTATGCGCATCATTCAGCTGCTTGCCTTGTTTATGGCGGCTAAACCATTGCTGGAAACGCTGAAAAGTGATGGGCTTGCCTTCGGGAACATGAATGCTTTCTAAAAATTCCTGAAACGATAGAAAATCTACTTGCTGATCTTCATTATCGTAGTTATGGGCATAATATAAATCACGTGAATTTTTGACTAGATAAGCCGACTGGGTCACATATAATACATCACCCACAGCATGTTTCATTTTTTCCAAAGTCAGTGCGGTTTTACCGCTACCCGCCGAACCAATAATTACCAGAGGCGACTGTAAGGCATAGACTGCTTGCTGACTATCATCAAATGAGACAATTTTATCCATCGGGGAGTCGCTATTTTTGCGAAAGCTTGTTTTGGGCATCCCAGCCCAAGCAAGCAGCAAAAACTTAACGCGACCACTTATGCCTCCGGCGGCCCCGATTCGTCCTCGTCACCTCGTCCCGACCCAACAAGGGGTCGGAACATAGGCTCCAAATGACTTGACGCCGTGTCGGATGGCCTTTTATTTTGTCTCCACCTTCGCTAACGCTCAGACTCCGAAAAAACAACGGCCCTACGGCTATCGCGGACTAAAAATCTTCACTTCGCTAAAGCTCCGTTTCCCTGATTTTCAGCGTTAGAAAATCCACAGGCTTGTACGGTCTTTACAGTTTCACGGTTTATATTGGCACCCACTAAGCGCACGGTAATGGGGTTTAGCAGATGCATGATTGCAGCGGCAATTTTATTACTACTAAGTACATGCTCTAGTAATAAAACTTCTCCGCCTGGCTTACAGACTCTCTTTAATTCTAGTATTCCCTGCTTTGGGCCGGGTACTGAACAAAACAGAAAAGTTCCAATAACACTATCAAAGTGGTTATCCGGGAAATCTAATTGTTGTACATCCATAATTGATAGATCCTGAATTCGTATAATAAGTGCATAACCCTCTGCAAGTATTGGCTAGACTAACACCTGTTGAATTAAGACAAGACATAGGTGTAAAGTAAACAGCTACCAAACAATTTACAGAGGCTACAAATGAGCTATACACACCTATGTCCTGAAGAAAGATATTATATAGAAATTGAATTAAAAAAGGGAACTTCACAGAATAAAATAGCAGAAGCCTTAGAACGAAGCCAAAGCAATATTTCACGCGAGATTAAACGCAATACAGGTCAAAGAGGCTACAGGCATAAACAAGCAGAAGATTTTGCCCAAGAACGACACAAAAACAAGCCTAAAGAGGTTAAATTAACGGATGAAATAAAAGGCATTGTTAATGTTCGCATTGAGGATGACTGGAGTCCTGAGCAGATTGCAGGGCGGTTAAAACAAAAAGGTATAATTAGTCTTCATCATGAAACAATCTACCAGCATATTCTGGCGGACAAAAAGGCAGGGGGTGAACTATACAAGCATCTTCGGCATCAGAACAAAACCTATCGCAAGCGGTATGGGTCAGCCCATAATAGGACAGGAATCCCTAATAGAGTCGATATAGATGAGCGTCCTGAAGAGGTCAACAACCGTAAGCGTATAGGTGATTGGGAGGCAGATACAATCATTGGGAAAAATCACAAAGGGGCGATTGTAACGTTGGATGAGCGAGTCTCTAAATTACGGTTGACCTTCCCTTTAGCGGGGAAAAAGGCTCAATATGTATTAGACGCAACTATTTTAATGCTTGATCCTATAAAAAGCTTTGTTAAAACAATTACTTTTGATAACGGGAAAGAGTTTACCCTGCATGAAAAAATAGCAGAAGCACTAGGCTGTGATACGTATTTTGCGACTCCCTACAGCTCTTGGGAAAGAGGGCAAAATGAGAATGCTAATGGCTTATTAAGACAGTATTTCCCTAAAGTAATGGAGTTGATTGATGTTACGATAAAAGAGGTTTTTATAGCCGTTGATAAGCTAAATAGTCGCCCTAAAAAGTGTCTCAATTACAAAACACCTTATGAGGTATTTGAAGAGCTGACTGGGATAGATATGAAAAATTTATTGGGTTATGTACTTATGACTTGAATTCAGGGATCAACGACTACTCCCAGATGCTGGCTTTTCTTTTTAGCTTCATTGATCATTGCAGGACTGAAGTCAATTGCAGTTATTGCTTTAGCCGGATAATAGGAGAAATTTTTTCCTGTTCCGACACCGACCTCAAGGATCTTTTCTCCATGAATTTTCTGCCAGATCTTTTCTCTTAATGCTCCCATCATCATTTTTTCCATCATACTTTCTATGCGTTCAAAATAGGGTGCCAAACGATCGTAGCGTTTTCTTATGATTTCGGTTTCATTTTCCACTGTTCTTGAGTCTCAATTATATGTTTTGGTTTCACTGCAAAAGGCGTGCTAAAGCCACGCCCTACGCTTTTTATTTCTACACAGCTATGGGCGCTGCGATATGCGGGTGTGGATCGTATCCTACGATTTCAAAATCTTCAAAACGGTAGTCGAAAATACTATCAGGTTTACGTTTGATAATCAGTTTAGGTAATGCTCTGGGTTCGCGCTGTAATTGTATTTTCGCCTGCTCAAAATGGTTGCTGTATAAATGACAATCACCAATTGAAATAATTATTTCACCAACATCCAGATCGCATTGCTGAGCAATCATGTGCGTAAATATTGCCAGACTACAAGTATTATACGGATTGCCTAAAAACAGATCATTACTTCTGATATACAGCGATCCGCTTAGTTTTCCATCAGCCACATACCATTGATAAAGTAAGTGGCAGGGCGGTAAGGCCATTTTTCCATTAGCTACATTTTCTTGCGGCGATTTTGTTTCATCTGGTAGATCGGCAACATTCCAGCCGCTGATAATATGTCGGCGGCTATCTGGATTGTTTTTTATGCCAGATATTAATGCGGCTACCTGGTCATAACTCTCACCTTCTACGCCTTTCCAATGCCGCCACTGTGCTCCATAAACAGGACCAAGCTCACCTGCTTCAGTCGCCCATTCATTCCAGATTGAGACACCATGCTCGCTTAGATATTTTATATTTGTATCGCCTTTAAGAAACCAGAGTAGCTCATGAATAATAGATTTAGTATGTAAGCGCTTGGTGGTAACTAAAGGTAGCCCTTCCTGTAAATTAAAGCGTATCTGACGGCCGAATAGAGATTTTGTACCTGTTCCGGTACGATCTCCTTTTAAGCAGCCTGTAGTAAGTGTTTCTTCTAGTAATTCGAGATATTGTTTCATGATCTTATTTGAATTAGCGGGCTAAAGCACCGCCCTACGGTAAAAACTGCATTGTAGGGCGGTGCTTTAGCCCACTGTTTAAATTAGTCAGGTAGGCTGTTTTTTGTATACGCTATGCTCAACAAAATTATTCCAACAACGATTAATGGCGCTGACAGAATTTGCCCCATAGTTAACCAGTCCATTGCCAGATAGCCTAGATGCGCATCGGGAACCCGGTAGAACTCTACTATAAAGCGAAAGATTCCATAGAATAATGCGAACATGCCCGAAACTGCCATATAGGGTCTTTGCTTATTTGAGTAAATCCATAAAATCAAAAAGAGAGCAAGGCCTTCTAATCCCGCTTCGTATAATTGTGAAGGATGTCTAGCTATAGGCCCTGCGCCAGGAAATACAAATGCCCAGTAAACATCAGTAGGTCTACCCCATAATTCTGCATTGATAAAATTCCCTATACGTCCAAAGAATAATCCGACGGGTACAACTGGCGCAATAAAATCAGTGAGTGCCAGCATAGTACATTGGTTCTTACGGGCTGATACCCACATGGCAATAATCACACCTAATAATCCACCATGAAATGACATGCCGCCTTCCCAGACTTTAAACAGTATTAGAGGGTTATCAATGAACTGTGGAAAATTATAAAAGATTATATAACCCAATCTTCCTCCAAAAATAACCCCCATCGCTGCATAAAAAACCAGGTCTTCTAAGGCATCCGGCTTAATTGGTGAATAGCTTCTGGTTACACGCTTAGTTAGCAATAACCAGGCTCCCCCTATGCCGATTAAATACATAAGCCCATACCAGTGAACTTTAATTGGGCCTAGACTAATTGCAACTGGATCTATAATTGGGTAAGTAAGCATGAGTTTTAGTGTAGTAAAAAAAAGGGCGAATTAGCTTTTCGCTAATCCGCCCTATGATACCAAACTTATTAGCGGACTGAAGTCCGCACTACTTTTTTTTATACGTCCAGATTAGAAACCTCTAGTGCATTTTTAACAATAAAATCTCTGCGAGGCTCTACCACATCTCCCATTAAAGTGGTAAAGACTTCATCAGCAGCAATAGCATCTGCAATGTGCACCTGTAATAATACCCGCTGATTAACATCCAGCGTAGTTTCAAACAATTGCTCGGGGTTCATTTCTCCTAAACCTTTATAGCGCTGGATATGCTGGCCTTTTTTCACTTCACGCATCATCCAGTTAAAAGCTTGCTTAAAGTTTCCTACAAGCTGCTTACGTTCCCCCATTTGAATAAACGATTCCTCACTAAATAAGCCAGCCGTATCTTCTACATAATTTGCTATTTTCTTATAATCATTACTCTTAAAAAAGACCGCCTCTACGATAAAAACCTTCTCTACGCCATGCTCTTTTTTATGGATCGTTAAGGTGTAATCTTCAGCGCTACGAAAGGCGAGTTCTATGCTAAAGCTTGCTTTACTAATACGTTGATTTAAGCCTTGCTCAACTATACTCAGCCACACAGACAGTTGCGTTTCATCTTGCTGTGCTTCTGTTGATAATACAGTTTCATAACTAAGCTGTTCCAAAAAGTCATCATCATAGCGTCTGCCCATGCGTGCAATGACTTCTTCAACGCCCAGGTATTCTTTAGCCAATTTTTCTAAACCGATCCCTTTTATTTCGGGTGTTTCGCTATTAGTCACTAGTTGTGTTTTTTCCAGTGCTAATTGAATCAAGTAATCATTGAGCTCGGCATCATCTTTTACATAACGCTCTTGCTTACCTTTTTTTATTTTGTACAAAGGTGGCTGTGCAATATAAATATGTCCACGTTCAATTAACTCAGGCATTTGCCGGTAAAAAAAGGTCAGTAATAGGGTTCTGATATGCGAGCCATCAACATCCGCATCGGTCATAATAATAATACGGTGATAGCGTAGCTTTTCAGGGTCGTATTCATCTTTACCAATACCACAACCTAATGCGGTAATCAGCGTACCTACTTCATCCGACGAGATCATACGATCAAAGCGCGCTCTTTCTACATTAAGGATTTTTCCCTTTAATGGCAATATCGCCTGTGTGCGTCTGTCTCTGCCTTGCTTGGCAGAGCCACCCGCTGAGTCCCCTTCCACAATAAATATTTCAGATAAGGCTGGGTCTTTTTCCTGACAATCGGCTAACTTACCTGGTAAGCCGGCAATATCCAGTGTGGTTTTACGCCGGGTTAATTCTCTTGCCTTACGTGCAGCATCTCTGGCTCTGGCTGCCTCGATAATTTTTCCGGCAATGATTTTTGCTATTGCCGGGGTTTCCTGTAAAAAATCATTCAGCCTTTCATTCATAGCGGATTCAACTAAGGGCTTAATTTCAGAAGAGACTAGCTTATCTTTAGTTTGCGATGAAAACTTGGGATCTGGTACTTTTACTGATAATACCGCCGTCAAGCCTTCACGTGCATCATCTCCTGTAGTTGATACCTTTTCTTTTTTTGCTAAGCCATTCGCTTCGATATATTGATTAATGGTTCTTGTTAGGCCCCCTCTGAATCCTGCTAAATGAGAGCCACCATCACGCTGAGGAATATTATTAGTAAAACAAAATATGTTTTCCTGATACGAGTCATTCCACTGCATCGCTACTTCCACAATGACATCCTCTTTTTCTACGGTGAAATGAAATACCTCTGGAAATAACGGTGTTTTGTTTTTATTAAGATGCTCAACGAAAGCTTTTATACCGCCTTCGAATTCAAAAATATCCTCTTTATCATTTCGTGCATCTTTAATATGAATGCGCACACCTGAATTCAGAAAAGATAGTTCACGTAGGCGTTTAACCAGAATTTCATAATGAAACTCCACATCAGAAAAGGTTTCTGTGCTCGGTAGGAATGTAACTTGTGTGCCCTGTTTATCCGTTGCTTCCATTTTTTCTAGCGGCGCAACAGGTTCGCCATGTTGATAGGTTTGACGATAAACATAGCCATGTTTATAAATCTCTAGGTCCAGCTTTTCTGATAAGGCATTAACAACCGAAATGCCTACGCCATGCAAACCGCCAGATACTTTATAAGCATTATCATCGAACTTACCTCCTGCATGTAGCACAGTCATAATTACTTCAGCAGTAGAGCGACCCTCTTCAGGGTGTGTATCCACAGGAATACCACGGCCATCATCAGTCACAGTTACAGAGCCATTATCATTGATAGTAACCGTAACTTCCTTACAGAACCCCGCCAAAGCTTCATCAATTGAATTATCCACCACTTCAAAAACCATATGATGCAGTCCTGTTCCATCATCGGTATCTCCAATATACATTCCTGGTCTTTTGCGTACTGCATCCAGGCCTTTTAAAACTTTAATATTAGAACTATCGTAATTATCCGTATTGTCGCTCATGTTTAACCTTTTTTTTGTGTTCCACGTGGAACATGTTTATTGTGCCTTTTATTTTAATGTTTCACGTGAAACATTCTTATCACTCAGATACTACTCCATGTTTCACGTGAAACATTTTGTATTCTCCAATTTTATTTAATTTACCAAATTCATTCTGCTCAGTTGCTGTTATAAATACCTGTACATCCATTCCAGCAAGGAATTCTATTAATTTTGTTCGATTAGAAAAATCCAGCTCAGCGACCGCATCATCAATCAATACGCAGCCAGAATGAAACCCGTTACTTAAAAGAAGTTCTACTTGCGCTAGTTTTAAAGATAAGACCAATAATTTTAACTGTCCACGCGAAACAAAATCCTTTGCCTTTCTGGAATCACATAGTAATTGAAAATCTGCCCGATGTGGGCCACTATGAGTAAAACCGTAACGTAAATCTTTTTCCTGATCTTCTACTAGTTTATCAAGTAATGAACTCTGCTCATTCCAGCCTTGCACCAGCTTTAACTGAAGATCCTCTAAGCCCAAAAATTTCTGTGCAATACTTAGAAAAAAAGGAGTGAGTTCTGCTAAATATTCTTTCCTAAAATTAGCAACTATTGTACCGTATTGTTGTAATTCATGATTCCAAACATTTAACTCGTTTACACTACGAATTTTCAATAATGCATTACGCTGGTTTAACGCTTTTTTGAAATTTCGCCAATTATCCAGATAATCTGAATGTTGGTTAAAAACACCCCAATCCATAAACTCACGGCGTAACTGTGGGCCAGCATCTAATAATTGATAACTTTTAGGATGTATTAACTGGATGGGCAGAGCATAAGCTAAATCGGAACGAGAATACCGAGTTTCTTCATCTATACGAATCTGTAGGTTTTTACCATCATGCTGAATTCCAAGCGTAGATATATGGGCATTCTTGAAGCGAACCTTACCCGAAACAATGAGTTCATTATGGGTAAAATTGATAACATTTTTAATTGTTGATGAACGAAATGAATTTGCTCTGCCTAGCAAATGAATGGCTTCTAGAATAGAACTTTTGCCACTCGCATTACTACCGTAGATGAAATTAAGCTTTGTTGCTGGATATAAACTGACATTGCCAAGATTACGCACATGATATATATCCAGCTTTTGTAAACTCATTGCGTTTTATAAACGCATAGGCATAACGATAAATTTATATTGCTGCTCACTAGGTTCTTCAATAAAACAGCAGCTGGAATTTTCAGCAATCGTGAGTACTGCCAGCTCCGAATCAAGATTAGCGACCGCATCTAAAATATATTGTGAATTAAATGCAATTGCCAGAGGTTGTCCCTGATACTCTATCGCTATTTGTTCTTCTGCTTCTTCGTGTTCAGGGTTGTTTGTACTAATCGTTATGGTATTTCCATCGATAACAAATTCAACTCCCTTGAATTTTTCATTTGCAAGGATTGATACCCGTGTTAATGCATCTTTTAAAACGTCTTTTTGCACATGTATGGGGCTATTAAATTCCTGTTCAAATACTTTACTAAAATCTGGATATTTGGAATCCACCAGTTTGGCGGAAAAAATCAGATTATTAATCACCACACGTATATTATTACGTGAAAATTCTACCTGCACTTGCTGCTCTGCATTATCTAATAGTCGAACTAATTCTATAACACCTTTACGAGGAATAATGATACGTAACTCAATACCTGTTTCTTGTTCAATGGTATCCTCATAAATTGATAATCTATGCCCATCCGATCCAACCAGCTTTAATTGCTGATTAAAAATACTCAACATCAGACCATTAAGGTAATAACGGATATCCTGATTCGCCATACAAAAGGTTGTTTTATCTAATGCTAGCTTCAGTTGACTCGCTGGCATAGAAAACTGGCACTCCATCACACCCATTTCAAAATCAGGATACTCATCTGCACTTAAGGTACTCACTGAAAAACGACTACGACCCGATTTTATTTTTAATTTTCTATCAACCAATTCAAATTTTATATCTGCAGCACTCGGTAACAGCCGACAAATGTCCAGCAGCTTTCTCGCTGGAATAGTAATGCTTGCTTCTACGTCATTTTCTAAAATTACTTGTGCAACAATTTGTACTTCAAGATCAGTCCCCGTCAATGTCAGCTGATTTTCTGATAGCTTGAAAAGTACATTGGCAAGAATGGGCATAGTTTGCCTTTTCTCGATAACATTGACGATTTGCTGTAGAGGCGTGAGTAATAGCTCTCTGTTAATTATAAATTTCATAAAAGAATATATTATTTATTATTACTATTAGGCAGGTGTCTATCTGTTGAAAAGTCATTTTATAAGCATAAAATCAGTATTTTAACCTGTTTTTAAGTCTGTTCCCAAATTAGACAATAGCTGTAGTTAAAATGTGCATATATGAGGAGTTTCAATTCAAACACAGCTAGTGCACAGGTGCCGGGGATACTAAAACACAGGATTATGCACAGAAAGAGGGGGAGCGGACTGAGGCCCGCTCTATACTATTAACTATTAACAAAACCCAGTAGCTTCTTCTTAATAATCATCTCAACGATAGATTCCGGTACTTTATTCTCCCAGTCACCACGTCCATTTTTAATATCAGCCAGTACTTCATTTGGGTTGATATGTAGAACGCTTTCATCAACATTTTCTAGACCAACTAAATAATTATTTTCCAGAACATACTTATACAGGTACTGTAACTTCTTAGGTGCTTTGAAGTTGTAAACAGTGATTAATTCATCCTGCTCAGGGGTTTTAAACGGGTAAATATACAGATGCGTATTATCTGGAAACAGCTTGGCAAAGGCTTCCAAAATTCCACCTTCAAGCCCATGATAATATTCCTCATCAAAAATTAGCTCTAAATTTGATATACCTAAAATCATGCCTATCTGTAATTGAGTATAACGACGGAAATAGGCACGTAAGCGGAAATAGCGTAGGTAATTGGAAATCATGACCGTATAGCCTTGCGTATTTAGCATATCTACACGTGCCAAAAAATCCGCATCATCAATTTCATCACCTACTGTTAAACTCGCCATAGTAATTTCGGCCAGCACTAATGTTCTTTCAGCATTAATGTTTTCCATATCATTAAAATGCTGTTGACCACAACGGGTCATATCCAGTTGAACTTTAGTTAAAGGAGTGAAGTTACCGCGGATCACCAGGATATTCTTTTTATAAAGTAGTTCACTAGGAACCTGTACTTCACCGCCTGGGCTAAACATAATCGCATGAGTCAGGTTATGATGCACAAGATGCAAGTTCATTAATCTATTTTCTATCTCCTCAAAATAGGGACCAGAAAAATCTATCATATCGATCTCTATTCGACACTCCTCTAAATCATCAACTAAAGATTCAATAATTTTTTTAGGTTGGGTGAAAAAACTAAATGCTGAATGAATTAAATTAACTCCAAGAATTCCCAGAGCTTCTTGTTGTGCACTTCCATCATTATCTAACATGCGCACATGCAGAATAATATTACTGGGTGCAGCACCGGGATAAAGTTGCGCACGCAAACCGATCCAGCCGTGACACTCTTTTTTTTGTAAATAACTTTTCGCTGTTACTGTAGCAGCATAAGAAAAAAAGGTTGTATTTTTGGGGCGGGTAGCAGTAAGAAGTTCGGTGACACCGGTATATTCTTTATCCAGCATTTTCAGTAATCGACTACGGCTGACATAGCGCTTAGTTTCTTCCGCACCATAGATATCATCACTTACCTGCATATCATACGCAGACATGGTTTTAGCTATTGTCCCGGCAGCGCCACCCGCACGGAAAAAATTTCTGGCGACTTCCTGGCCCGCTCCAATTTCAACAATAGTTCCATACTTACAATTATCAAGGTTTATTTCTAGTGCTTTATGTAAGGTATTATGTTTTTTTTCTCGATTGGTCATATAGATAAAAGGCTGTTTAGTGACTAAAATAATTCAGTGTATAGAATAGCATCCTTAATAATAATAAATAAGAGTATCTTTATATAAAACTTATTATTACTATTAGTCTACTGCCTACTTGTGGATAAGTCATTTTTAGGATTAAAAATCATGTTGTTAACTTATCTGTAAGTTTGTTATAAAGTTTAGGCTAATTTGTAGAAAGACTGTGCTAAAAATGAAGGGGGATTTTTATCTACAAAACATAAACATCTTTGCAGTAGCCTAACCCACAGACTTATCCACAACACATCACATTATAATAATGGCAATAAGTAAGCTGCAACGTGATTGGCTATGATGGGCTGGGCTTTTTCATTGGGATGTAAGCCATCATTTTGCATTTGCGATTTATCCAGAGCGATCCCATTAAGTATAAAAGGTACAACTGAGATATTCTGTTCCCTGGCAACTTTTTCATAGCTACTGTAAAACATATCGGTATAGCGCTTTCCATAATTACTGGGGATGCGCATACTCAGTAGTAAAACTTCTGCCCCGGACTTTTTTGCCTCTGCAATTATGGTGGATAAATTTTTCTGCATGCTGATTAATGACATGCCTCTTAAGCCATCGTTAGCACCAAGTTCAAGTAGCAGAATTTCAGGTTTGTACAATTTTAATAGTTGCGGCAAACGTGCTAAGCCACCGGCTGAGGTATCACCACTAATACTAGCGTTATAAATAGTATATTCAGCGTGACTAGCATTTAATTTTTGTTGCAGTAATGTGACCCAGCCATGTTGTGCTTCAAATCCATGGTTAGCACTGATACTATCTCCTAGGACTAGAATTGACTTTGCCTGAGCTAATGTAGGAAAAAAAACCAGATATTAATATCATCCAGACCAATAAAATATTACGCATAATGAACTCCCCTATAGATAAAAATAACACCAACATTATCGTTGTAGATAATTTGTATAAAACAGTGAACAGCCATAATGGCCGCTTAGCCCATCTTCGTCACTATTGATGATGTAGTTGTTATAAATCAATTGGTTGAAATTTTAAAAAGTAGCCAGTTGGCACTACAGATTTTGTGTTTTTGTATAAAACGTTGGATTTTTTAGAGTATTTTTGTCGCATGTAAATTACACTCAAATAATGATGATTTTTTTGACAAAAGTCAATGAATTTATCGACAAAAATAATATAAATGGCACTACAAAACTTTCAAAAAAAACACCATTGATTTTAAAGAGAATTTTTCGACAAAAAATCGCTTAAACCGATGAATCAATGGCTTAGAAAGATGAAAGTGACGAAGATGGGTTAACTATCTTGTCATCAGTCGCTGAAAATCCTGGAAACGGAGCTTTAGCGAAGTGAAGATTTTTAGTCCGCGATAGCCGTAGGGCCGTTGTTTTGTCGGAGTCTGAGCGTTAGCGAAGGTGGAGACAAAATAAAAGGCCATCCGACACGGCGTCAAGTCATTTGGAGCCTATGTTCCGACCCCTTGTTGGGTCGGGACGAGGTGACGAGGACGAATCGGGGCCGCCGGAGGCATAAGTGGTCGCGTTAAGTTTTTGCTGCTTGCTTGGGCTGGGATGCCCAAAACAAGCTTTCGCAAAAATAGCGACTCCCCGATGGCTTTAGAATCAAACCCGCCGAAAGTCTTGCAATTATGGGGCATCGGGCTCAGGTAAATCAACCTTACTCCGCTGAAAATCATGGAAACGTAGCTTAGCGAAGTGGTGATTTTTAGTCCCTGATAGGCGACAGGGCAATTCGCTGATTCGACGTGTGCTAGCAGCACGCGAGAGGAGCAAGAATTGCATTCCGAATAGCCGTCCAGCCAGTGAGGTAGTAATGACGAAGCGGCTTTTGTGCGTAGTCGTTGCGGACGCAGGGCGTTCAGGGCATCTCCCATCCGCTGCGTAGGTGAACGAATTATGGCGACAGGAGTCCCGGAATTTCGTGAGGTAGCATGGAGCGCCTGAGCCTACTGGCTGGACTGGATGTTGCAAGTTCGGGCTCAATAGAAGTATTAGGTCAATCGATCAGTGAGCTAGATGAAGATGCACGTGCAGTATTACGTAGACAGAAGATTGGTTTTGTTTTCCAGTCTTTTCAGTTATTACCTAATCTGAATGCTCTGGAAAATGTTATGTTGCCACTGGAATTAGTGGGGGATAAGCAAGCGCATCAACTGGCGTCAGATTTGCTCGATCGTGTAGGGTTAAGCAAGCGTTTAACTCATATTCCTAGTCAGTTATCAGGAGGTGAGCAGCAGCGGGTTGCACTTGCGCGAGCTTTTGTAACTAAACCGAAAATCTTATTTGCCGATGAGCCTACCGGAAATCTAGACAGCAGTACAGGCGATACGATAATCAATTTACTGTTTGAGTTAAATAAGGAAAACCAGACGACACTCGTTTTGGTCACTCATGATCAGCGATTGGCAGAGCGCTGTGAGAGGATTATTGAGTTAAAAGCTGGGTGCATAGTATGAATGGCTTATATTTATCGCTACGATTCTTGCGCCGGGATGGTCGATCGGGGGAATTGAGCTTATTAACTGAAGTTTCCCAATTATTGAGTAGCTGAAATACACAATGCTGGTGTATCGAGGTTTATTTTAATTTTAGGTGGTTTTGCCATGTTTATAGCAAACCCCTACTTAATTCCCCTTAGGCAATAGCGTTTGAAACGAATGAAAAGACTATTTTTTTCATATAGTTGTAGCATAGCTTCAATTTTACCATAAATAATTATTGGGAAACTTCAGTTTATATAGTTTATCACCCAGAGTGATTATTAATGCGCAGGATTTAGCTGCAACTAAAACATTACAACCGCTGAAAATCATGGAAACGGAGCTTAGCGAAGTGGTGATTTTTAGCCCCTGATAGGCGACAGGGCAATTCGCTGATTCGACGTGTGCTAGCAGCACGCGAGAGGAGCAAGAATTGCATTCCGAATAGCCGTCCAGCCAGTGAGGTAGTAATGACGAAGCGGCTTTTGTGCGTAGTCGTTGCGGACGCAGGGCGTTCAGGGCATCTCCCATCCGCTGCGTAGGTGAACGAATTATGGCGACAGGAGCCCCAGAATTTCGTGAGGTAGCATGGCGCGCCTGCCGGAAGTCACGTACATCGATTCTATCAATTTGCTGGAGACGAAGGCAGTATCTTAAATTTTAAGCGCTGGTTAGGGCCGCAAATAACTGTATCGCAACGGATTATGGATGTGTATGAGGACCGGCCAAAATTAGGTTCAGCGCTGCAAAAAGCAGAGCGCTATTTGGGGCTGTCCAGCATTGTGGTGATTTTAATTTCGGGTGTTGCGATTGCCATGGCGACAAGGCGGTATAGCGGTGTTTTTCAAGATAGTTTTCGCCTAAATTATTTAAGCCGCTTCATCAGTCCTGTCAGGATTTAATGAAACTGGCCCTGTAGCATCCCAGTTTCTGGTTGAGCCAGACCATCTGGAAGGTTTTTCTTTTTTCTTCTGGAGACATAATTTATCTCGCATTTCAAGAATATTTTTGTCTTTTCCTTCATGTCGTTCCGCAGGTGTGACGAATTTTATTTTGCTGTGCCGGTGCTCGTTGTTATACCATTCGACAAAGTTACCTACCCATTCCCGGGCTTCATCAAGACTATCAAAGCCACTGCCAGGCCAGTCAGGACAATACTTTACCGTTCTAAAAAAAGCTTCAGAATAAGGGTTGTCATTACTCACTCGTGGGCGGCTGTATGAGCTGGTTAAGTTTAAATCATACATTTTGCTGCGCAAGGTGAGTGATTTCATTGGTGCGCCATTATCAGAATGGAGCACCAATGGGTTATACATCATTTTTTCCTTTAATAGGCTACGCTCAAGTAGTGTAGCGGCATCTTCGCCACTTTCTTGTTCATACACTTCAGCCCCGACTATTTTTCGGCTATAAATGTCCTCTATCATATATAAATCATCAGTGTTCCCATTGAAAGAAGAAGTACCTAAACAAAGCAGCCTATAACCTACCTGAAGGTAGCACCACTCGAATATTTCCATCTTTTTGATTTTAATCACTTATAACAGCAAATAGACACTCTGTAGGCACCGTAAAAAAAACAACAAATAATTTCAAATAAAGCTTGCAATTGCCGAAAAAAATTTTCTAAAAATTTCCGTTTTAATCACCTCATAAACGGATATCACCCATGCTTAAAGAGCTACCACTCTCTGAACATATTCACCAACACTGCAATGAAAGTATGGAACGTGCCCTGTTAGCAGAGCGTCATCCTTTGTGGGCTCGTTCATGCCCAGAGTTGAAGGATATCGACTTTATTCGCCTTGGGTTATTACGCTGTATCAGTGTAGTCGATAGTGGTCGCCATTTCCTCCAAACCAATGAACAGATTTATGGCCAGCGGCTTCCCCACTCAACGTATTTTAAATCACTGAAGTCGCATAGACGAACAAGTATGCTTGAGGCATTTGAACAGCAGAGCTATCATCTTCACGCTGAAACACTGCTATCGCAAGGCATTGATTATCTTAAAGCATTCCCGGAACTTGACGAATACACCATAGAAGCAGCGGATGGACATTTTATTGATCATGCCTGCCATACTG
This sequence comes from Bathymodiolus japonicus methanotrophic gill symbiont, assembly GCF_019721995.1. GTDB lineage: Bacteria > Pseudomonadota > Gammaproteobacteria > Methylococcales > Methylomonadaceae > Methyloprofundus. The sequence continues at coordinate 74,894 of NZ_BLYC01000006.1, forward strand.
AAAAAAACAGCAAGGGGAAAGTTTATGCGGCCGGGGGGATTTACGCGTTGAATCTCAGAAGTGGTTGCTCATATTTCTTTGTCTGGTGAGCCAGCGGAACTCATAGACACTCAAGAAATACCTGTGTTACGAGATCATATTGAAAAGCGAAACAAGGGCAAATAACATCTTCTCAGAAACTCTCTATGTCCTAACGATACAGCCGTCCACCGACTTTGGTCTTGTGGGATCGGCAAACACATGCTAATTACACTTATGTTCAATGCTAAAAGAAATTCAATTGCTACTCTGGTTGAGTCTTCTCCCTTTTGACTCCAGCATGAGATCATACAGGAGTTGAAGCATCAGTGTGTAACGAAACAAGGGGCATCAAATTAACGTGGTGATTACCGTGATCCAGAACCGGAAAACTTCACGCGGTTTTGTGACAACCTGCCAATGACTATTACCCTGGAACATTGCCATGCTGTAATTTCAAGCGATGAACGATTGAAAAGACATTCAATAACACTAAAAGTAATTTCAAGGAACTAAAGCTTGGTATTCCCATACCCGCGCACCTAAAATCAAATGCGCCTGACTGCAATGAGTTTATCATTTTAATTCGCGTGTTTGAAGAGATTTGTCCAAACACACAGCACAGAATTGATCATCCATCGATCAAAAATATAGCGAGGCTCTGGAGATTCGGCAGCAACAGGCTCAAAAACGAGATCGTTTTGTGAATCATATTTTTTCCCAGTGCAGATATCTCGTATCAGCTCTATAACCATTTCGGGCTAGTTCAAAACGCAATATAACAGGAATGTCTTTACAGTGCTTTCTTGAGCGCCTCTTGTGGCGAGGTTAGTTTACCGCCTAATTGATGGAACACTAGATGGCCAGCTAGGGATTGTTCCGAGACAACATAGCAGGTGTGATCATCAGGTTTATTTAGGAATTAGTAGTCGAGTAACCTCTATATTCGTCCGCATGTTAATTCATGGAGCACGATCGTGTGTTAAACACTAGTAGTGGTAAAAAAGATAAATTAAGCTATGGTCTACAAGCACTCATGAAGCGTGCGTGGATTTAATAAAGCGCCGTTGCGCCTTGGCCAAATAGTAAATAATGCCCGAATACTGTGTGCGTGGTGGCGAGTCCGGATAAGAGACTATGATACAGCTCTGACATAGTTTAGAGTGCATAAGCAGGGTTACCCACCCTTGCCCCCGACTGCGAGCGTAGAGGGATGGCCTTCGTCCTGTGGACAAAAGCGTGTATAACCCCTGAGATAACCGATTAACCAGAGAATTGCGAGGCAAGTTAACCATATTGATGACAACAACAGGTCAGACCGATACTTTTACAGAACCTTGCAACCCAGAGTAGTCCATTGCTAGACCGTTATGCTGGTAGGTCAAAAAGTCTGACGAATAGATTCCATCAGGAGTCCTGATGCAAAAAAGCCTGTAGAGACCGGATATATGGGCTGCATCTGTTCACTGTTTTATTAGCATCACTTCTGAAAACTTGGCTTGCAATAAACGAGGAGGTTCCATATATTGGTTACCTAGGAAGTTTATTGCATACCTTCGCGAAATCAGAACCGTAGCCTAAGCGAAGTGATGATTATTTAGTCCGGCGTAGCCGTAGGGTCGTTGTTTTGTCGGAGTCTGAGCGTTAGCGAAGGTGGAGACAAAATAAAAGGCCATCCGACACGGCGTCAAGTCATTTGGAGCCTATGTTCCGACCCCTTGTTGGGTCGGGACGAGGTGACGAGGACGAATCGGGGCCGCCGGAGGCATAAGTGGTCGCGTTAAGTTTTTGCTGCTTGCTTGGGCTGGGATGCCCAAAACAAGCTTTCGCAAAAATAGCGACTCCCCGAACATGACTTATTACCAGCCAGAGTTGCTGATCCTAGTGTACTAGCAGTTGTATTCGGTATGCTGATGGGTATCGTAGTGTTGTTTGGCTTTGCCACCCTTATTACGTTTAAAACAGGTATCACCCTTACGTATATTACGTCGTGATCTAGTGCCTGGCTAGTTTATGGATTGGCATTTAGCTTATTGTTTGTTCTAATTAAGCAATACATAGACGATCTGTCATTAACCCTGAGTATAATCGGTGCGTGTGTACTGAGTTTATTAATAATAGCAGGGTTAGTATATTTGTTATTAACTGCGAGTCGTTATTTATTAGCCTATGTGAATTTAAGCTGGCGCTTCGGCCTACAGGGCTTGTCCAGAAATAGGCAGTCAAATATCGTCCAGATTCTGGCGTTTAGTATGACTTTACTCGCTATCATTTTAAGTTTTACCGTACGTTCAGATTTAATCAACGATTGGCAAAAGCAGTTACCAGACCATGCTCCGAATCATTTTGCATTGAATGTGTTTGCCGATCAGAAAGAAAATTTAGCACAGGAGTTAAAGCAGCAAGGCATACAGATCAATCGTTTTTATCCAGTCGTACGAGGGCGGTTGGTAGAAATTAATGCAATTCCGGTACAGCAAATTGTCACTAAAGAATCTCAGGGGGAGCGTGCGATACATCGCGACCTGAGTTTAACCTGGTTTACAGTAGCTCCTAAGGATAATAAAATTATTGCAGGGCGTTGGCAAACTGAACGTAAGCCTGGCCTGGTTTCTATAGAGCAAAAACTGGCAAAAAGTTTAATAGTCAGTGTAGGTGATATGCTAACGTTTACTATAGGTAGCCAGCAAATAACTGCACAGGTTGATAGTGTTCGAAAAGTGGATTGGGATACCATGAAACCCAATTTTTATATGATGTTTTCACCCGGAACTATTGATCAGTTTGCACATACTTTTATTAGTAGCTTTTATCTAGCTGAAGAGCAAAAGGAAATATTAAATCAGTTACTCAAGCATTATCCTGCGATGACGGTATTAGACGTAGATTTACTCTTGCAGCAAATAAAGCAGATTCTGACTCAGTTGACTGCAGCGATTAATTATTTACTGTATTTTGCTTTAGTTGCAGGGTTTATAGTGTTATTCGCAGCAGTACAAACAACATTAGATAGTCGAATTTACAGTGGCGTGTTAATGCGTACTTTCTGAGCCAGGCGGAGTTTTTTACAAAAAATTCAGTGGATAGAGTTCAGTGTATTGGGATTTATCGCAGGCTTACTCGCGGTGATAATGTCACACATGGTGATTTATGTTTTATCATCAGTGTTCCCCTATCAATTGAGGCCGTAAAACTAACCTCGCCACAAGAGAGCTCATAAAGCACTGTAAAGACATTCCTGTTATTATTGCGTTTTGAACTGCCCGAATGGTATACGAGCTGATACGAGATATTCTTGCCTGGAAAAATAATGGATTCACAAAACGATCTCGTTTTTGAGCCTGTTGCTGCCTAATCTCCAGAGCCTCGCTATATTTTTTATCCGATGGATGAATCAATTCTGGCTGTTGTGTTTTTGAAATCTCTTCAAACACGCGCATTAAATTATAGCTCATTGCAGTCAGGCGCATTTGATTTTCAAGTGAGCGGGTATTGGAAGACCAAGCTTTAGTTTCCTTGAAATTACTTTTAGTGTTATTGAATGTCTTTTCAATCGTCCATCGCTTGAAATACAGCATGGCAATGGTTCCAGGGTTAATAGTCATTGGCAAGGTTGTCACAAACCGGTGAAGTTTTCCGGTTTCTGGATCACGGTAATCCACCACGTTAAATTTGATGCCCTTGTTTTCGTACACACTGTATGCTTCAACTCCTGTATTGATCTCATGCTGGGAGTCAAAAGGGATAGACTCAACCAGAGTCGCAATTGAATTTTCTTTTAGCATTGAAATCATGTAATTAGCATGTCGTTTCTGCCGATCCCACCAGACAAAGTCGGTGACGGCTTTATCGTAGACATAGAGATGTTTCTGAGAGCTGTTATTTCCCTTGTTTTGCTTTTCAATATGATCTCGTAACACAGGTATTTCTTGATGCCTCTGAGTTCCGTTTGTCACCAGACAAAGAAATCTGAGCAACCCACTTCTGAGATTCAACGCGTAAATCCCCCCGGCCGCATAAACTTTCCCCTTGCTGTTTTTTTCAGTATGGCAGGCATGATCAATAAAATGTCCATCCGCTGCTTCTATGGTGTATTCGTCAAGTTACGGGAATGCTTTAAGATAATCAATGCCTTGCGATAGCAGTGTTTCAGAGTGAAGATGATAGCTCTGCTGTTCAAATGCCTCAAGCATACTTGTTCGTCTATGCGACTTCAGTGATTTAAAATACGTTGAGCGGGGAAGCAGCTGGCCATAAATCTGTTCATTGGTTTGGAGGAAATTGCGACCACTATCGACTACACTGATACAGCGTAATAACCCAAGGCGAATAAAGTCGATATCCTTCAACTCTGGGCATGAACGAGCCCACAAAGGATGACGCTCTGCTAACAGGGCACGTTCCATACTTTCATTGCAGTGTTGGTGAATATGTTCAGAGAGTGGTAGGTCTTTAAGCATGGGTGATATCCGTTTATGAGGTGATTAAAACGGAAATTTTTAGAAGAATTTTTTCGGCAAATGCAAGCTTTATTTGAAATTATTTGTTGTTTTTTACGGTGCCTACAGAGTGTCTATTTGCTGTTATAAGTGATTAAAATCAAAAAGATGGAAATATTCGAGTGGTGCTACCTTCAGGTAGGTTATAGGCTGCATTGTTTAGGTACTTCTTCTTTCAATGGGAACACTGATGTGTTTTATACCACTGGGTACTTAAACTGGATTTTACATTTAACTTTATTTTATTAATTTCCAGGCGCGCCATGCTACCTCACGAAATTCCGGGACTCCTGTCGCCATAATTCGTTCACCTACGCAGCGGATGGGAGATGCCCTGAACGCCCTGCGTCCGCAACGACTACGCACAAAAGCCGCTTCGTCATTACTACCTCACTGGCTGGACGGCTATTCGGAATGCAATTCTTGCTCCTCTCGCGTGCTGCTAGCACACGTCGAATCAGCGAATTGCCCTGTCGCCTATCAGGGGCTAAAAATCACCACTTCGCTAAGCTCCGTTTCCATGATTTTCAGCGAGTGCCGTTAGCCTCTGCTTTAGTAATAGGGTTTGCTGGTTTCTGGGGTACACGCTCAGTTGTGAGACAGTCACCTATGCAAGTTTTGCGAGATTTATAGTAGACGATGTAATAACAGTCTGCAATGTTTTCAGTACTTAGGCAACTCGCAATAAACCCCCGACCGCTGAAAATCAGGGAAACGTAGCCTAAGCGAAGTGATGATTTTTAGTCCGCGATAGCCGTAGGGCCGTTGTTTTGTCGGAGTCTGAGCGTTAGCGAAGGTGGAGACAAAATAAAAGGCCATCCGACACGGCGTCAAGTCATTTGGAGCCTATGTTCCGACCCCTTGTTGGGTCGGGACGAGGTGACGAGGACGAATCGGGGCCGCCGGAGGCATAAGTGGTCGCGTTAAGTTTTTGCTGCTTGCTTGGGCTGGGATGCCCAAAACAAGCTTTCGCAAAAATAGCGACTCCCCGACTATCTTGCTAGTCTTTTTGTCCGTCTTCTGCATTGTAGAAATAGTTGTGTAGCTAGCTATGCGCAGTGTTTACGCCTTGAAGACAAACAAAAATTCTGGGCAATATGGGTAGATTTTTTACTGCGCGTTACTTTAAATGCAGATGCAAGCTAATTATAAATAACAGGTTATTGATAAACAGGTAAAATGTCCCTATCTTAATAAGGAATAAATAATAGTGAATATTATAGATACGGATCAGTCGAACTTACACAAATAAAGAGATTGCTTAAATAATGAAAACAAAGAAAATAGGATTTATCGGCGGCGGTAATATGGCTAATAGCCTCATCAGTGGTTTAATTGCCAGTGGACACTTAGCACAGCAGATCTGGGTATCCGATGCTGATCAGGAAAAGTTATCCAGCCTAGCTACCAGTATGAACATTAATACTTCAGCAAGTAATGATGCACTGATAGCCGAAGTTGATGTAGTAGTTTTAGCTGTGAAGCCACAAGTTATTTCTGCAGTGATTAAATCCTCTATAGATGGCTTTAATCAAAGTGGGGCTTTAATTGTTTCAATTGCAGCGGGAATTAATCAGCAGAGTTTACGTAAATGGCTAGGTGCCGATAAAGCAATTGTGCGCTGTATGCCAAATACACCAGCCTTAGTGCAAACAGGTGCAACGGGACTGCATGCAAATAATAATGTGAGCGAAGAGCAACATAATCTGGCAGAAAATATTATGCGCTCGGTTGGTATTTTAGTCTGGGTTGAGAGTGAAGCTGAACTGGATGCTGTCACCGCAGTTTCCGGCAGTGGTCCTGCTTATTTCTTTTTGTTGATGGAAGCGATGGAAAAATCAGCATTAGAATTAGGTTTATCACCAAGCACAGCACAGTTATTAATAGAGCAAACAGCGTTAGGAGCGGCTAGGATTGCATTGGAATCTACAGAATCACCGGGGGCATTAAGAAAGCGTGTGACTTCTCCTGGCGGTACTACGGAGCAAGCGATTAAAACATTTGAGAAGGGCGGTTTTATAGATTTAGTAAAACAAGCTATGCAGGCTGCGAATGATCGATCTATCTCATTATCTAACGAATTAGGAGCAGAGTAATGGGGACTACATATTTTAGTAATCCAATCATTTTTTTACTAGATACCGTTTTTTCTTTTTATATTTTAGCGGTAGTTTTACGTTTTCTTTTACAATGGCTCGGTGGGGATTTTTATAATCCGATCTCGCAATTTTTGGTAAAAATTACTCATCCGCCATTACGTGTACTGAGGCGTTATATACCAGCCGTAGGTAAAATCGATACCTCATCGATCGTATTTGTTATGGCCCTGCAAATGTTATCAGATTTTATTACCCTGAGTTTGAAAGGTGTACCGTTTAGCTTTGCGGCACTGACTTTATTATCTGTTAGTCAGTTAATTTCCCTGGTGATAAATGTGTTTGTGTTTGCTGTTTTTGCACGCGCACTGCTTAGCTGGGTTAATCCGGGTACTTTTAATGCGGCTTCAAATTTACTGTACAGTATTACTGAGCCATTATTAGTTTCATGTAGACGCATAATTCCTGATATCGGTGGTATTGATCTTTCTCCTCTGATTGTGCTGGTGGGTTTGCAACTGGCAAAAATGTTAATTATTCCTCCGTTGCAGGAGTTAATTGTTTTAGTTGGATAATTGTAATAAAAGTAGTTGGTGATCCTGGTTGTTATTAAGCTTAAATTTACGTATTTAATAATTGCGCCTTTACGATGAATTATTCACGTTGGTTTTGTTGTTTTAATTTGATGGTGTGTTTGATCCCATTGCCATCCGCAGCGCATGCAAAAATGTACCGCTGGGTCGATAAACAAGGCAATGTTTACTATTCAGATCAAGTTCCGCCCAGTCAGTCAAAGCTGGAGCGTAAGGTATTAAGCGATACAGGGCGTGTGATCGAAACGATTAGAGCGGCAAAAACTCAGGAAGAAATTGATCTGGAGAAAAGGCTGGCAATTTTAAGAGCAGAGCAAGAAAAGATTATAGCCAAGCAAAAATCTACTGATAACATCAGTGTTCCCCTATCAATTGAGGCCGTGAAACCAACCTCGCCACAAGAGAGCTCATAAAGCACTGTAAAGACATTCCTGTTATTATTGCGTTTTGAACTGCCCGAATGGTATACGAGCTGATACGAGATATTCTTGCCTGGAAAAATAATGGATTCACAAAACGATCTCGTTTTTTGGCCTGTTGCTGCCTTATCTCCAGAGCCTCGCTATATTTTTTATCCGATGGATGAATCAATTCTGGCTGTTGTGTTTTTGAAATCTCTGCAAACACGCGCATTAAATTATAGCTCATTGCAGTCAGGCGGATTTGATTTTCAAGTGAGCGGGTATTGGAATACCAAGCTTTAGTTTCCTTTTTTATCTCCTCTTAAAAACAATTCAGGCAAAAAAAGAAACCGCCACGATAAGAGGTGATGTCGTTCCTTTCCAGACCAAGATGGCTCAGGCGGCTCAAATGCTGATTGCAATTGCAGAACATTTTTCCACCGCTCCGATATTGACAGTCACTGATAGCTGGTTTGGCAACAATGGCCTATGGAAGCCTGCTCACAAAGCTATCGGAAGCCGGTTTAATATTCTCTCTAGGTTAAGGTGCAATAATGTACTGTACGATCGTCCAGAAAAAAGAAAACCCAAGCAGAGGGGGCGGAATAAAAAGTACGGGCAGCGTCTGGGGGCAGCCACAGACATGGCAAAAACAGTACAACAAAAGGCCCGATCGTATACCGTGAATCTCTATGGAAAACAGCGTGAAGTCAGGGCTTATAGTCGCGTTGTCATGCTGAAAACATTGAAACGACCCGTTCAGGTTGTCTGGGTGTTTCGTCGCACACAGTGGATTGCTTTGTTTACGACCGATCTAAGTTTATCCGTCACACAGATTATTGAGTATTATGGTGCGCGATGGAAAATCGAATCCGGGTTCAAAGAGCTCAAGCAAGACATAGGGAGTCAGAAAAGTCAGTGTCGAAATGCGCAGGCAGTGACCAACCATTTGAACTTCTGTATGATGGCAACAACGCTGACGTGGATTTACGCGGATCGTTTAAAAACCGATCCGGAACGTCGGCACAAAGTGAAGGGGCGAGCCAGTTTCGCCTTTTCAGATATCCGCCGCATCATTGCCGAAGCGGCTTTGGATCCGGGTTTTGAAAGGGTTTGCCCCAAATACAGCAGCTCCCCTGTAAATTCGGTGGTAGCCGTTTTATTGCGAATGGTTGCTTGATGAATTTCTAAGAAACTTCAGTTTAGATATACGCTGCCACAAATCTAGCCTGGGTGCCGAGCTATGCTTAAGTAAACAAGTGGATTTATATAGCGGGCATTTGCTGTTCTTTAATGCAAATCGATGCATACTTATCTGTTTGTTCTGAGGGGCAAAAGGTATAATGATTGCCTATTTTTTAACTTCCTTTTTTTATGCATCCTATACCTGATATAACTTTTGTAGGTGGTGGTATCACTAGCCTGTTAAGTGCGCGCTTGTTTGCTTTAGCTGGAGCAAAAGTCACGATTATAGAAAAGGGTCAGGTCGGACAAGAGTCTTCCTGGGCCGGAGGGGGGATTTTACTGCCCCTATATCCCTGGCGTCAGGCGGATGCTATTAGCCAGCTTGTGTTACCGAGCATAACAGCGTATCCAGAGTTAGTACAAACATTGATTGAATCCACGGGACTGGATCCTGAATATACAGTCAGCGGTTTGTTAATGACCCAGCTTGCGGATTTAGACAAAGCCACCAGTTGGTGTGAAAAATATGCTATTAATTATAACTTTGCAAGCCCAGAGCAGCGAAGCACGTTTTCTAGCTGTAATGGCCAATCCTTGTATCTGGACTCTATAGCCCAGGTTCGAAATCCTCGTTTACTTAAATCACTAAAGCAAGACCTGCTACAGCGTGGTGTTAATATAGTTGAAAACTGTACAATAGAAAAAGCGCAGATAAGTAATCACCGGATTGCCGCAATAGCCTGTGAGTCGGAAACGTTTACAGTGAATACTGTAGTGATAACAGCAGGCGCTTGGACGGGGAATTTATGCAGGCAATTATTCGGGGATAGAGAAAATGCACGTGTTGAAGTTTTTCCTGTTAAAGGACAAATGTTGATATTAGATGCACCTGTCAATACTCTGCAAACGATGGTACTAGATAATAACCAGTATTTAATTCCCCGGCGTGATGGAAAAATATTATGTGGTAGTACTGTAGAATATGCAGAATTTAATAAATCGACATCCCAACAGGCGCAACAGTCACTAGCTGGTTTTGCCAGAAATCTATTTCCTGCCCTGGAATCAGCGCCTATTATCCATCACTGGGCAGGTATACGTCCGGGTACGTTGCAAGGCATCCCATATATAGGTATGCATCCAGAAATTAACAATCTGGCAATAAATGCCGGGCACTTCAGAAATGGCTTTGCGATGGGGCCAGCCGCTGCACAATTACTTTATGACATAATTACCCGGCAAGCGACGACGATGGATGCGGGTTTGTATGAATTTTCAGCTAAGCACTAACAATCAGCCATGAATTATTACCCTTTCATCAAGCCTTTACTATTTAAGTTAGATGCTGAGACGGCACATTACCTGACTTTAAAAGGCTTAAAACTCTCCCATCAGGCAGGTCTGGATAAACTACTTAATCCAGCCATGATTACAAAGCCGGTAACAGTGATGGGGCTAGATTTTTCCAACCCTGTCGGCTTGGCAGCAGGCCTGGATAAAAATGGTGATTATATAGATGCATTAGCCGCACTTGGATTTGGCTCTCTGGAAATTGGTACAGTGACTCCACGTCCCCAGCCCGGAAATCCAAAACCACGATTATTCAGATTAATTGAGCACCAGGCGATTATTAATCGTATGGGATTTAATAATCAAGGCGTAGATTATCTATTAGAGCAAGTTAGAAGCAGTCAGTATAAAGGTGTACTGGGGATTAATATAGGTAAAAACTTTGATACGCCAATGGATAAAGCGACTGACGATTACCTGGTTTGTTTACGTAAGGCCTATCTGGATGCGAGCTATATTACGATTAATATTTCATCGCCTAACACTAAGAATTTGCGTCAGCTACAACAAGGTGATGAAATTAAAAAGCTACTCCCTGCGTTAAAAGAAGAGCAGCTGGCTCTACAAAGACAGCATAACAAATATACCCCGATCGTAGTTAAAATTGCACCTGACCTAAGCGATCAGGAAATTCAGCATATTGCAGGGCTTTTAATTGATTTTTCTATCGATGGTGTGATTGCAACCAATACAACCCTGGAGCGCAGTGCTGTTCAAGGCCATCCTTTAGCAGATGAAATGGGTGGGTTAAGTGGATCTCCCGTCAGGCAGAAATCAACTTATGTGGTTGCTAGACTTGCCGAGGAGTTACGAGGAAATATACCCATCATCGCAGTAGGCGGTATTATGAGTTATGCAGATGCACAAGAGAAACTGGATGCAGGAGCGTGCCTGGTGCAAGTCTATAGTGGACTGATTTATCAAGGTCCGAACTTAGTCAATGAGATTATGCAAGGCTTAACAGCACAGGCTTAAGCGTATGTGGTATGAACCTAACACTTAAACAAAAAAAGGCTGCGAGAGCTAAAGCTCTTGCAGCCTTTTTTATTGAATTACCTGATTACCCATAATCCTCTGCTATATTCAAATACGCCCGTCATTTCTGCATGTTGTTAGCAGGAATCTATAGGCCTAAGCAATAGATTCCCGATAAAATACTTTGGGAATGACGAAGTCGGTTTTGTATAAAATACAGATATTAATTTTTTTTATAATGGCTGCGACATGTACGTAATCAGGTTGAATGATAAGGTTTAATGATTTAGCTCAACTGAATAATCGCCAAGTGGGCGGCGGAAAGCGAAAAAATAGGGAGTTACCACAAAGTTATCCCAGGTCTTTTTAAAAGCATCATGTGGCTCCGGTATACTCGCCAGCCCAGAAAAAGGTGATGCAGCAAGAAAAAGTGCAAACCCTGTAACACTACCTAGCACGGCGAAAGGACGAATGATCACTTCGGAAAGCATATATTTGTCAGTAGAAGATGTATCATCCATTTCTGTTTCTGTAATATTCTCTGCAGACTGTGATAAGTCTGGGTCAACTTCCTGTTCAGTTGCAGTGGTACTAGTCTGGGTTACTTCAGTCGCTTGTGATGCGTTCGAATCATATTGCTGTTCAGCAAAAGCCATCGGCTGGCTAAGGCAAGTTAATGTAGCAATAAAAAATAAGTCCTGTGCTTTTTCATATCGTTCTCCAGGTTTTGCTGAATAATGATCTAGCGCTTCATAGACTCAAAAAATTCGGCATTGGTTTTGAAGTCCTTAAGTTTACCAAGTATAAATTCAGAGGCAGCCATTTCATCCATAGGTTGCAGGATTTTGCGTAAGATCCAGGTCTTTTGTAGGGCTTCCGGGTCAACAAGATAATCTTCACGACGCGTGCCAGAGCGGTTAATATTGATCGCAGGATAGATGCGTTTTTCAGCAATTTTACGTTCCAGGTGCAGTTCCATATTACCTGTGCCTTTGAATTCTTCGTAAATAACTTCATCCATACGTGAGCCGGTATCCACCAGAGCAGTTGCGATAATAGTTAAGCTGCCACCTTCTTCGATATTACGTGCTGCTCCAAAAAAGCGCTTGGGCTTTTCCAGTGCGTTGGCATCCACCCCCCCAGAAAGTAACTTGCCGGACGAAGGAGCGACGATATTATAAGCACGTGCCAAACGGGTTAATGAGTCTAACAAAATAACTACATCGTGTTTGTGCTCAACCAGGCGACGGGCTTTTTCTATCACCATTTCAGCAACCTGTACATGACGCGTAGCAGGCTCATCAAAGGTGCTGGAAATAACTTCCCCACGTATACAGCGCTGCATTTCTGTAACTTCTTCCGGGCGCTCGTCAATGAGTAGTACGATCATGTAACACTCAGGATTATTTTCTGCAATTGAGTGCGCAAGGCTCTGCAGAATCATGGTTTTACCGGCTTTAGGTGGAGAAACGATAAGGCCACGCTGGCCTTTACCGATGGGAGAAATTAAGTCGATGACTCGTCCGGTTAAATCTTCACTGCTACCATCACCGCGTTCCATAATAAAACGCTTGTTAGGGAATAAGGGTGTCAGGTTAGAAAAGAGAATTTTGTGTTTTGCATTTTCTGGTGCTTCAAAATTGATTCTCTCAACTTTGAGCATGGCAAAATAGCGCTCGTTGTCTTTCGGAGGTCTGATTTTACCGCTGATGGTATCCCCGGTGCGTAAGCTAAATCGGCGGATCTGGCTAGGTGAGACATAAATATCATCAGGGCCTGTCAGATAAGAACTGCCTGGTGTGCGTAAAAAACCAAAGCCATCCTGTAAGATTTCTATAACACCATCGCCGTATATGTCTTCGCCACTTTTAGCCTGTTTTTTCAGAATGGAAAAGATAACTTCCTGTTTCCTCGATCGAGAAACATTTTCGATACCTAGATTTTCAGCAAGTGCAATAATTTCTGTAATTGGTTTTAATTTTAATTCGGTAAGATTCATACAAGGATAGTTAAGGAAGATATAACATGTTCACTAACAGATGAAGTTAGTTTAGTGTGTAAGATGTGGTTATTTTGATATGCAGAAAGTGCAGAAAGAGGTCAGCACCAGTTGCGTAGTATACGCATAAAAAAGGGAAGTAACAACTTTATTGTTACTTCCCTTCAGAATTCTAAAAAGTGTGTGCTTTAGATGTTACCGTCGATGAACTGAGTAAGCTGTGATTTTGTTAATGCGCCAACTTTAGTTGCTTCAACATCGCCATCTTTAAATAGCATTAGTGTTGGAATTCCACGTACACCATAATGGGAAGGTGTGGCAGGATTGTCATCAATATTCAACTTTGCAACAGTAATTTTACCGGAATACTCTGCAGAAATTTCATCTAAAACCGGAGCAATCATTTTACAAGGACCGCACCATTCAGCCCAGTAGTCAACTAATACAGGCGCATCAGCTTTTAAAACAAGTTCATCAAAATTACTATCAGTTACATGAAGGACTGAGTCACTCACGCTATTCTCCAAATTATTTTACGAAGGAGTAATGTCGCTGTATCGCAATATTTTGTCAATCTATTTTTTGAAAAATATTGGCCGCTTATTTCTTCAATTTAAACTGGACAGTGCAAACTAGCGGCTATTGATGTATTCTACTCAGATGAAGAAGACACATTTAACGGATACACAATTCATTAACCTGGAACTTTCCAGCAGTATTTTAAAAGGCTTGAAAGACGCTGGTTTTGATCAATGCTCGCCGATTCAGGATAAGTCCTTGCCAATCGCTCTGCGCGATAGAGATGTCGCAGGGCAAGCGCAAACAGGAACGGGAAAGACCGCGAGCTTTTTATTGGCGACTTTCCAGCGGCTGTTAAATGACAACAGCGAAAAAAGAAAATACCCCCGAGCGATAATTTTAGCCCCAACACGTGAGCTTGCCATACAAATTCATAAAGATGCTTTATTATTAGGTAAACATCTGGATTTTAATCTAGCACTTATCTATGGTGGTACAGACTATCAGAAGCAATTAAAAGCAGTTCAGGGCAATGTCGATATCATTATTGCGACGCCTGGTAGAATTATTGATTTTTATCGGCAAAAAGCATTTTCTCTGGATAATATCCAGGTGATGGTGCTGGATGAAGCGGATAGAATGTTTGATTTAGGCTTTATAAAAGATATACGTTATTTGCTTAATCGTATGCCGAACCCTGAAAAACGCCTGAACATGCTGTTTTCTGCGACCCTGTCGTTCAAGGTGTCTGAGCTGGCTTATGAGCATATGTATCAGCCGGTGATGGTTAAAATTGAGTCTGAAGAAGTCACCTCGGAATCTATTAATCAATTTGCCTTTTGCCCTGCGAACGAGCAGAAAATCCCGTTGTTAATCGGCCTGCTTAATTCACATAATCCCGAGCGTAGTATAGTTTTTGTCAATACCAAGCGTAGCGCAGAAAGATTAGCGGACTACCTTGCTGCCAATGGCTATAAAACGGCACTATTAAGCGGCGATGTACCACAGGAAAAGCGCCAGCGTTTATTAGCAGATTTTCAGGCAAGTAAAGTCACTATTATGATCGCCACAGATGTTGCGGCACGTGGACTGCATATACCTGATGTCTTGCATGTATTTAATTTTGATTTACCTCAGGATGCAGAAGATTATGTGCATAGAATTGGCAGAACAGCGCGCTTTGGCGCAAAGGGTGAAGCGATTAGTTTTATCTGTGAAGAATATGCCTATTCTATGCCCGATATAGAAGACTATATCAATCAGAAAGTGCCGGTACATAAAGTTACCGAAGATTTATTACCCGAATTAACCAAGCCCGCCCCAAGGCCACGAGCAGAACGCAAGCAATATTCACCAAGAAAGCTAGGAACAAGAACACACTCAAAAGCGTAGAGAACTGGATGATTAATTTTTTACCCTGAAGGACATGAAGAGAGTGAAGGTAAAAAGAAACAACATTCCTGCGTAGACAGAAATAAGTCATGCTTGGATATTATTGAAATTTGCTTCCTTATTCAACATAAAAAACTTGAAGCCAGTTAAGCTAAATCTTCAAGTCCTTCATGCTCTGCATGGTAAAAAGCATTTGTAAACATTATGCTGCGGGCATAATCTCCCGAAAATCATGAATCGCAGGGAACTTGGTAATACTTCGGGCTGCTTTTTTTGAGTCGGGTCTACTAATGGACTGAAGTTTCCCAATTATTGAGTAGCTGAAATACACAATGCTGGTGTATCGAGGTTTATTTTAGGTGGTTTTTCCATGTTTATAGCAAACCCCTACTTAATTCCCCTTAGGCAATAGCATTTGAAACGAATGAAAAGACTGTTTTTTTCATATAGTTGTAGCATAGTTTCAATTTTACCATAAATAATTATTGGGAAACTTCAGCTAATGGATAGTAAATACTCAATCGCTGAAAATCAGGGAAACGTAGCCTAAGCGAAGTGATGATTTTTAGTCCGCGATAGCCGTAGGGTCGTTGTTTTGTCGGAGTCTGAGCGTTAGCGAAGGTGGAGACAAAATAAAAGGCCATCCGACACGGCGTCAAGTCATTTGGAGCCTATGTTCCGACCCCTTGTTGGGTCGGGACGAGGTGACGAGGACGAATCGGGGCCGCCGGAGGCATAAGTGGTCGCGTTAAGTTTTTGCTGCTTGCTTGGGCTGGGATGCCCAAAACAAGCTTTCGCAAAAATAGCGACTCCCCGCGCCAAAAGTCTTGGCAGATTGCAGTACGGCCAGACTATCATCCACCATTAAAGTTGTTTGCTTATTCCAGCCATGCTGATTTTGAAAGGCTTGCCAAAACTCTTGATGCTCTTTGGCAAAAGCATAATCATGCGAGCAGATAATCTCATCAAAAAAAGGTTGCAAACAGGGTTTTTCCATTTTAATTGATAAGCTGTTACGATGCGCATTAGTGACTAAGAACACCTTTTTATCGGTAACCTTCAAGGCATTTAAAAACTCTGTCACATGAGGCAATACATTGATTAAACCTGAAATCTCTGCTTTCAGGCCAGCGATATCCAGGTTTAAAATGCCACTCCAGTAATCTAGGCAATACCATTCCAGCTTGCCTTCCATACTCTTGAATAAAGGCAACAAAATATCTGTTGCTTGCGTAATAGTTAGCTGGTTTTTAAGTGCATAGCACTCGGGAATAAACTCTAGCCAGAAATGATTATCAAAATTCAAATCCAGCAAAGTTCCATCCATATCTAGTAAAACTGTATTAATTTTATTCCAATCCAGCATAACAAAGGCTATAGTGATATTAAGTAAACTGAAGTTTCCCAATAATTATTTATGGTAAAATTGAAACTATGCTACAACTATATGAAAAAAATAGTCTTTTCATTCGTTTCAAATGCTATTGCCTAAGGGGAATTAAGTAGGGGTTTGCTATAAACATGGAAAAACCACCTAAAATAAACCTCGATACACCAGCATTGTGTATTTCAGCTACTCAATAATTGGGAAACTTCAGTTAAGTAAATATTGATCACCATAACAAAAATGTCCCAAGAACCGAAGATACTTAATAGAAAAATCGTGGCTCAATCGCGTTTATTTAGAATTGAATCGCTGGATTTAGAATTTAGCAATGGTGCGACCCGGCAATATGAGCGCTTGATGCGAGGTAGTGGAAGTAATGGCGCGGTGCTGATAGTTCCGATGCTAGATCCGCAAACGGTATTATTGATTCGGGAGTATTCAGGCGGTGTAGAGCGCTATGAACTGGGATTGGCAAAGGGAAAAATTGATGCGGGTGAAACGGCTCTGGAGGCAGCAAATCGTGAATTAAAGGAAGAGGTAGGTTATGGGGCAAACAATTTACAGCAACTTAGTTCGTTTTCTATTACTCCGAGTTATATGGAGCATATGACCGAAATTATTCTTGCCCAGGACCTATACCCCGAAAAATTGCCAGGGGATGAGCCGGAAGAGTTAGAAGTTGTCCCCTGGAAACTGGATAATCTAACGGAATTAGTGAATAGTGGCCAATGTACTGAAGCGCGGAGTATTGCCGCTTTATATATGGTTCGAGATTATTTGTTGCAGTGCTAAATTTAAACTGAGTGCTTGAGATATTTGACCATGAAACTCTCTGACAAACATCAGTGTTCCCCTATCAATTGAGGCGGTAAAACTAACCTCGCTACAAGAGAGCTCATAAAGCACTGTAAAGACATTCCTGTTATTATTGCGTTTTGAACTGCCCGAATGGTATACGAGCTGATACGAGATATTTTTGCCTGGAAAAATAATGGATTCACAAAACGATCTCGTTTTTGAGCCTGTTGCTGCCTTATCTCCAGAGCCTCGCTATATTTTTTATCCGATGGATGAATCAATTCTGGCTGTTGTGTTTTTGAAATCTCTTCAAACACTCGCATTAAATTATAGCTCATTGCAGTCAGGCGCATTTGATTTTCAAGTGAGCGGGTATTGGAAGACCAAGCTTTAGTTTCCTTGAAATTACTTTTAGTGTTATTGAATGTCTTTTCAATCGTCCATCGCTTGAAATACAGCATGGCAATGGTTCCAGGGTTAATCGTCATTGGCAAGGTTGTCACAAACCGGTGAAGTTTTCCGGTTTCTGGATCACGGTAATCCACCACGTTAAATTTGATGCCCTTGTTTTCGTACACACTGTATGCTTCAACCCCTGTATTGATCTCATGGCGGGAGTCAAAAGGGATAGACTCAACGAGAATCGCAATTGAATTTTCTTTTAGCATTGAAATCATGTAATTAGCATGTCGTTTCTGCCGATCCCACCAGACAAAGTCGGTGACGGCTTTATCGTAGACATAGAGATGTTTCTGAGAGCTGTTATTTCCCTTGTTTTGCTTTTCAATATGATTTCGTAACACAGGTATTTCTTGATGTCTCTGAGTTCCGTTTGTCACCAGACAAAGAAATCTGAGCAACCCACTTCTGAGATTCAACGCGTAAATCCCCCCGGCCGCATAAACTTTCCCCCGCTGTCAGCCCCGGACGGGCTGATAGTCTCCAGAAGGCGCAGGGAAATTTGCCAATCCGAAGTGCGCGATAGCGCGCGAGGGAGGCTAAAATTTTATCCCGAATAGCCGTAGAGCCATTTGTGGTAGCCATGACTGAGCTGCTTTGTGCTCAGTCTGTGGCGGACGCAGGGCGGCTGGAGCATCTCCTATTCGCTGCGTAGGTGAACGAATTACGGCGACAGGAGTCCCGGAATTTCGTGAGGTAGCATGGCGCGCCTGTTGCTGTTTCTTTCAGTATGGCGGGCATGATCAATAAAATGTCCATCCGCTGCTTCTATGGTGTATTCGTCAAGTTCCGGGAATGCTTCAAGATAATCAATGCCTTGCGATAGCAGTGTTTCAGAGTGAAGATGATAGCTCTGCTGTTCAAATGCCTCAAGCATACTTGTTCGTCTATGCGACTTCAGTGATTTAAAATACGTTGAGTGGGGAAGCAGCTGGCCATAAATCTGTTCATTGGTTTGGAGGAAATGGCGACCACTATCGACTACACTGATACAGCGTAATAACCCAAGGCGAATAAAGTCGATATCCTTCAACTCTGGGCATGAACGAGCCCACAAAGGATGACGCTCTGCTAACAGGGCACGTTCCATACTTTCATTGCAGTGTTGGTGAATATGTTCAGAGAGTGGTAGGTCTTTAAGCATGAGTGATATCCGTTTATGAGGTGATTAAAACGGAAATTTTTAGAAAAATTTTTCGGAAAATGCAAGCTTTATTTGAAATTATTTGTTGTTTTTTACGGTGCCTACAGAGTGTCTATTTGCTGTTATAAGTGATTAAAATCAAAAAGATGGAAATATTCGAGTGGTGCTACCTTCAGGTAGGTTATAGGCTGCTTTGTTTAGGTACTTCTTCTTTCAATGGGAACACTGATGATTTATATATGATAGAGGACATTTATAGCCGAAAAATAGTCGGGGCTGAAGTGTATGAACAAGAAAGTGGCGAAGATGCCGCTACACTACTTGAGCGTAGCCTATTAAAGGAAAAAATGATGTATAACCCATTGGTGCTCCATTCTGATAATGGCGCACCAATGAAATCACTCACCTTGCGCAGCAAAATGTATGATTTAAACTTAACCAGCTCATACAGCCGCCCACGAGTGAGTAATGACAACCCTTATTCTGAAGCTTTGTTTAGAACGGTAAAGTATTGTCCTGACTGGCCTGGCAGTGGCTTTGATAGTCTTGATGAAGCCCGGGAATGGGTAGGTAACTTTGTCGAATGGTATAACAACGAGCACCGGCACAGCAAAATAGAATTCGTCACACCTGCGGAACGACATGAAGGAAAAGACAAAAATATTCTTGAAATGCGAGATAAATTATATCTCCAGAAGAAAAAAGAAAAACCTTCCAGATGGTCTGGCTCAACCAGAAACTGGGATGCTACAGGGCCAGTTTCATTAAATCCTGACAGGACTGATGAAGCGGCTTAAATAATTTAGGCGAAAACTATCTTGAAAAACACCGCAGTGACCAACCATTTGAACTTCTGTATGATGGCAACAACGCTGACGTGGATTTACGCGGATCGTTTAAAAACCGATCCGGAACGTCGGCACAAAGTGAAGGGGCGAGCCAGTTTCGCATTTTCAGATATCCGCCGCATCATTGCCGAAGCGGCTTTGGATCCGGATTTTGAAAGGGTTTGCCCCAAATACAGCAGCTCCCCTGTAAATTCGGTGGTAGCCGTTTTATTGCGAATGGTTGCTTGATGAATTTCTAAGAAACTTCAGTCTAATAATATCGGAGCTTGTTTATGTCATTAGTTTGCTTAACTTCATCCGATCCATCACCAGCGCAGACACGTTTTTACTATCATTATTTTTAATATTCAGGGGTTTACAAGGTTATGACAGGAGTATGTGTGTTTGACGCCCAGACTCGTCAATCGCATTACACATGACTTTGCCGTCAATTGCGAGAGAATTGTTCACTTGGGCATAGGCTTTATTCCAGGCGTTGAAGACCGTTTCAAGTTCATTCGGGTCCAAGGGGGCATCTCTAAAAATACTTAGGCTTGGTATAGCATAATGTCCTTTGTCATAACGGCAACGAAAATGCACTCAGAAGATATGGGTTCATTTCCCTAATCCAGACGGAGAAGGGACTGAGAGGGAGCTGAAGTTACTAATGATAAGTAGGAATAAAGCATATCTACTTTAAATCCAGAATAGGAGTAAAAAAGCTTTAGTTTTTTTAATGACAGCAATAGCTAAAGCTATTGCACTCATGTGAATTACCCTTATTTTTACAGACGATCAAAAAAGCTCTATCAACCGCTTGCCTCCCAAACAGGGAGCAATAAATCATTACAATACTGCTCAAACTCACTATTTAATAATTCTTCTATACCTCCCAGGTTTTTATAGAGCAGCTGTAGTTCAGGTTCATAGCTTTGCTCTATAGCATGGCTTAATACCTCCTGCGCTTTTACAATGGCCGGGACGGAGCTGCGGCTTGAGGGGGTATTCAGTGCGCTTTGCTGTTTTATATAGGAAAAAGCAGCTTCGGTAAAAAATGCACCCGGTCTACTTTGCCCCTGCAGATACAGTTGTAGAAATTGCTCTAGCTCGTTGCCCTTGATATGTTCCGGCAAAAAAGTAATGTACTCATCCAGGCTGATTAAATGAGTCGTATGCGTGCCATGCCGATTAAGTATCAGGTGCTGTAGCCAGGCAATAATAAAGTCTTTACCTTTCATCGGCGTGTAACGATAAATCAGGCTTGCCTCGGTATATTGATTAGCGATAGTACCGACCAGGCGTATAGCGTCGATATTAATGTCTATTGCAATAGGGTCGCTACTCAGGCCGGCACTTTTCGACAGAATTTTCTCGACAAATTTGTCTATTTCCTGCTCTTGCGCATTAAAGGCAAGCACACCTAATTCACCTGAGATCCACCGCCCCTGTGCTTTTAATTTGGCCAGTGATAAATTATCCTGCTTTAGCTTTGCCTCAATCCATTGATGATTTAGCAGGTAGCTATCCATACCTTCAAGACTAAATGGCTCATGCTCTTGCTCATCAGCTTCGATACCATGCAGGCGAATATTCAGTTGCTGCTGTAAAAAATACTTCTGCGGATGGCGATAAAAACGCAATAGTTCCTGCACTTCTATCACTGCTTGATTATCTGCTTGAATCTCACCTTGCCACCAGGCTTGTTGCTCTGTTTTGTGGGCGCTTAGCGCCTGTGCTGTTGCAAAGTCGGTGTGGCTATAGCTGATCAGTCCGGTTTCCGATTTAAAATAACGCGGGCTAAAGCTTTGTAGTGGGTGCTGAGTAATAAGGCTATCCAACTGGTAATGCTCCTGCATCACGTCCAGCAACTCGTGAATAACTACTGAAGCGGGTATAGGTTCATTTTCGCTAATTGACTGACCGATATAGGTAATAATCACCTGCTGGCGTGCAGAAAGCAGGATTTCCAGAAACTGGTAACGATCATCGGCACGCCTGGAACGGTCGCCCGGTTGAAAGTCTTTGCCTAATAAATCAAAAGTCAGGTGGTGGTCGATATGTGGGAATTCGCCCTCATTCATACCTAATAAAGCAATAACTTTAAATGGAATCGAGCGCATCGGTAGCATGGAACAGAATGTCAGCTGACCACGTAAAAATCCATTGGACGACTTCACTTCTTCAACTCGCCCCTCTAGCCAGGCTAAAATAACGCTTAATGAAACAGGCTGATCATGTATTGCGGCAAACTGCTGACTTAACTCCAGAAAAATTTCATTCATCTGCTGCTTTTCCGCTTGTTGAGCAGCATCGTCTAATTGCTCGGCAGGAAATAATAAATCAGCATAAGCCAGCAGATGAGCGGCCCACTCTGCCAAGGTATAGCTCTTGGCCAGCTTGCTACTCGCACTAAATAATAATTGCAGAAAATCGTGCAACCCGCCCAGAGCCTGAGCGGATGAGCCTTCAATTTCACTATATGGTAGAATGCCAGCAAAAAAATCATCTTCAGTGCCAACTGCATAGCCCATTAACAGCCGCTCTAAGCCGGCTTGCCAGGTATTTTCAGCTGTTTTGGGTAAATTTAACTGTTGTTTATGCGTTGCTGACTTACCCCAGCGTATATATGTCCCGGCCACCCAGTGCTGAATTAACTCCACATCGGTTTCAGTAAGGCCAAAACAGCGATAAACTTCAGCCTGGCTTAGTAAGTCCATTACCTGCTGCCAGCCAAAGCGACTTTGGGTCAAGCGTATAAAGCGTAGAAAAGTATCAAAGGTGCTGTTGCTATTACGCAAGCTGCGATCTGCAATCGCATGCTGAAGCTCATCAAATACACCACTGATAAATGGCGCATACTGCTGTATATCAGGTGCCATCACCACAATATCGCGCAATTCCAGCTTAGGGTCCGTTTCTAGCGCGTGTAACAATTGAGCCTTTAGTACTTCCACTTCACGCATACGCGTGTGACAGGAATGTATGCTGATAGAGCCGTCACTAACCATGGGCA
This sequence comes from Bathymodiolus japonicus methanotrophic gill symbiont, assembly GCF_019721995.1. GTDB lineage: Bacteria > Pseudomonadota > Gammaproteobacteria > Methylococcales > Methylomonadaceae > Methyloprofundus. Next base: position 97,549 of record NZ_BLYC01000006.1, read on the forward strand.
GGCTGCTGCTAGCGTTATTTAGCATATCATTCTGTAATTGCTGCAAATTACTTAATGATTCCCCAGGGTTATCTTCAAAGCTATCCAGTTCCAGCTCGAAAGCACGATCCAGCAGCATCTGCTGAAACTCACGGCCTTGTTGCCCCAGACTGGCTAATAGTGGGTGACCATTTTCAAATGCCTCTAAATTCACTCGCTTGCTACTTACCATATCAGCCCAAAATGCCTGCGCTGGATTCAGCAGATAGAAATGCACATCGGTATGCCGTGCCAGTCCCTGGATAAATTCCATAAAGAGTGGCGGCATGGTGTTTAAGCCAAAAATAGAAATTCGCTCAGGGAGTTCAGTACCTAATTTACCGGGCGGCAAGCCATTAAATTTTGCGATAGCCTGTAACCATAATGCACCACGATGTTGCTCAGTCGTTAGTAAGCTTAGTTTGAGCCATAAAGCCTGTTGCCATTTTTCCGTTGCGGAGAAATAATGTAATTTTCCCTGTTGCCAGTCATTCAACAGCATGGGACGCATCACTTGATATTGGTCAAAAATCTGTGCTAAATGCGTTGCCAGTTGAAAGCGCTTCAGATCGATATTTTCACCGCTGATATATTGCTTTAATTCAGAAAAAACGGGGGCATCCAGATCACGTAATAAATTCTCGATGCGCCACACCATTAATTCGCGTGCAAAGATATCGGTTTGAATCTGCTGATTAATATGCCGCGCCATCTGGCTAAAAAACTTACCTGGAAATAAAAACTCGGAGTTTGCAAATAACTGAAACTTCCTTGCGAGCTGTTGCGACAGCCAGCGCTCCATGCCCTGACTCTGAATTAGAAAAACTTCTTTGGCTAAAGGGTCAGCCAAAGGTGAGTTGCTGATAATAGCGCAGAGATGCTCAAGCAGGTTTTCAGTTTTATTGGAGCTGTGCAGGATAAACATGGTTTTCCAGAGTGGGGGGAGTTTGTATAGGGAGTATACAAAAAACCTACTTTCGGTAGGAGCCAGATTAATAAAATCCAGCTATTCAGAAGGGTAAGAGAAACTGGCGCAAACATGCAAAATATTTTTCCCTTTAGCAAAGAAAGGCTAGGGGAGGTTGGCATATAAAGGTAATCTAAATGCCCTTCTGTCCCCAATACTGCTTACTTAAGCATTAACATATTAATGAACAATAGCTTGGATATGTAGGCTGGGCTAGTTTATCAAGCAAGGCGCGATTACGTAACCCAGCATTTTCCCATAAATTAACGTATTGCTGGGATACGTTTTTTCGCTACGGTAAAAATCTAATCCAACCTACATTCTTAACTTACTGAAGTTTCCCAATAATTATTTATGGTAAAATTGAAACTATAGTTTCTCAGATAAATAATTTCCAAATTTGGAGCGCTTAAACTTAGGCGGTAACAACGAAATCTTCCCGCAATTTTTGCATAACACAAATCACTTTACTGGCATCATGCATATAAGTGTTAAAAGTTTGCACAACTGAATCATGAAGATCTTCAAAAGTTTTAAAATACTTCATATGAGTCGAATCGCGTTTCGTATTTTTCCATAATTTCTCAATCGGATTAAAATCCGGCGAGAACGCAGGGAGACGTTCTACTGTCAAACGATCTACATTAGCTAACTTAAATTCCTTAATAACACCGCTTCCATGATACGGGGCACCATCTTCAATTAGAATAATCTTGCCTTTATAATAAGCCAGCAATTGTGTTAAAAACTCAACATAGCTTTCACCATTAAAACGCCCAGATGTTTCAGCGTGTTGTAATATCATTGGCTTATAACTCTCGATTAAGACGTTGTCGGCAATAGAATATATCGCTTCCATAAAAAGCTTCTGTGTTGGATATTTCTCATTTTTTAAGCTTTTAAGAATAGCTAAAAATTCTTGAGGCAGCCCAGCTTCTTTTAAAAGTCTAAGTGACTTTGGTTTTATCTCATAAGCCAATGATTCTCGGTATTGAAAACTCCCTCCTTCGAGTTCGATCGTACCAAACATTTTCAACCCTTTTCGAATCCCTGATGTTTTCACTGTGGGTTGCTCTCCTATTGGAGCCCAGGTTCGTGCCAATGAACCCCACATAGCAAATGACACCTCATCACCGAATAAAACGACACTCTTTTCTTCTACCGCCTTTTCCATAATGGCAGGCAATGTTTCTTCCAGCCACGTTTTTCTTTCAAGCTCGTACTTTTCTTCTTCTTGGCGATCAGTCACAAAACGAGCTTTTTGATAACTGAAGCCCAGTTTTTTCATTAGGCTTGATAAATAGTTCAAGTTATAACGAACTTCAAATTTTAACCAAATAAGCTCGGCAATCATCGCAGTATTCCATATTCCACAATGAAATCCATTGTCTTCTGGGCCTTTCTTTATCAACTCAACCAATTTATTTTTCTGGTCTTTAGTTAACTTTGACTTCCGACCACGTCCTTGATAGTGTTGCCCTATTAACCAACCGACACCTTTATGCATGAATGTTTTCAGCCAATTTATAATGGTTTTTTCACAGACTCCCATTAGGCGTGCTATTTCTTTGATTCCCATGCATTCACTGAACCAGAGTAGAGCTTGAGTTAATCGATATAAACAAATATTACTTAGCTTGAGAGCTGTCGCCATATTTTTTTTTAGTCGGTCTACAATTGACTTTGAAAAAGTGAGGGATACCATTTTTGACTGTTTCCGTTAGTGTTGGGACGAAAATTATAAGCCAGTTTCCCCTCTGTCGTTTTTGTTTGTTCGGAAATTAATTTTCTGAAAGTCTATATATGAAAAAAAATAGTCTTTTCATTCGTTTCAAATGCTATTGCCTAAGGGGAATTAAGTAGGGGTTTGCTATAAACATGGCAAAACCACCTAAAATAAACCTCGATACACCAGCATTGTGTATTTCAGCTACTCAATAATTGGGAAACTTCAGTTAACTTATTGTTTATTAGTAAATGTTCACTTAAGTAAGCAATATTAGTCTCTGTTCCCCCATTCGAGTTTTGCTGGTTTGTGCAGCACTAGCTTTTGGGTGGAACGTAGCCTTCGGGCATCTGGAAATCAGAGCCAAATAAAAATTTCTCTCTTTCTGTCTCGATCATCTTTTTTGCTTTGGCCTCAAAGCTTGCCAGACGGTTTTCATTAATCAGCATGGTCTGCATGCTAATCCATTCTTTCCAGGCTTTCTGGGAGACATTATCGTAGATGTATTGTCCTTTAACGCCCGGGAAAGGCAAGGATTCCAAGCCTTCTTCCTTGCTGCCTAATTTCACACAGTTTACATATCTAGTCATTATTAATCCTTGTTGAGTTCATCAAATAATTGTTTTACAGGCGCAGGTAGCGCAATATTTTTAGTTTGCCGATGTTTATACCAGAGTGCTGTTTCTGCTTCCAGTATATTATTTTTAGTCTGACTAATATTAAGCACAATCGGCTGATAATCCAAGTGATAATGGGAAAATGTATGCCGTCTCACGGCTAATTCCTGTTTGTTAGTTACCACCATCGCCTGCTTCAGTAGCCATTCCTCCACTTCAGAGTGGTGTGCTAATTCTGGAACGCTCCATAAGCCTCCCCAAATACCTGTCGGGGCTCTTTTTTCCAGCAAAATTTGCTGATCTTCATTGATGGCAATAATAAAGGTACTTTGTTTAATCGGTATTTGTTTACGCGGCTTGGGCGTGGGTAATTCAGCCACGCGTTGCTGCTCAAGTGCTAGGCAATCTGTCTGTAAGGGACACACTGTGCATCGAGGCTTAGCGCGAGTGCAGATTGTTGCGCCTAAATCCATAATGGCTTGAGTATAGTCGGCAACACGTATTTCGGGTGTATATTGTGCACTTATAGACCATAGCAGCTTATTAACTTGCGTGCCCCCTGTCCAGCCTGATATGGCCTGAAAGCGAGCCAGTACTCGGCGTACATTGCCATCGAGAATGGCCTGACGTTTATTAAAAACTATGCTTAGTATCGCACCAGCAGTTGAGGCCCCAATTCCTGGCAAGACGACTAAGCCTGCAAAAGAATCTGGGAACCTGCCAGCCTGATTAATGATACCGGCAGTTTTATGTAGATTTCTAGCGCGTGTATAATAGCCTAAACCAGCCCATAGACTAAGGACTTCATCTAAGGGGGCATTAGCCAGAACCTGTATATCAGGATATTGCCGGACGAATTTATTAAAGTAGGGAATCACAGTCACAACCTGAGTCTGTTGTAACATGATTTCAGATATCCAGACTCGATAAGCAGTAACAGGATGTTGCCAAGGCAGATCTTTACGCCCGAACTGGTCAAACCAAGTCAGTAGGTATTGGCTAAAGGTATGTGGGTTCATTTATGCTAAGGGAGTAATGCGTTAATTGCTGATTGGAGCATATTTTCTCAGCTTAGATGCCAGGTATTAGTTTGATAACGCGAGAAGCCCAGGTTTGTGAGCTTGATAGCCTGGTTATGAGTAAACACATACTGGTCAAAGTAAGCCTTATTTATGGATGCTAAGGAGTGAATTAAACGGAGTTAGCTTTGCTGACTTCCGGGTTAAATGATTTGCTCGGGGAGTCGCTATTTTTGCGAAAGCTTGTTTTGGGCATCCCAGCCCAAGCAAGCAGCAAAAACTTAACGCGACCACTTATGCCTCCGGCGGCCCCGATTCGTCCTCGTCACCTCGTCCCGACCCAACAAGGGGTCGGAACATAGGCTCCAAATGACTTGACGCCGTGTCGGATGGCCTTTTATTTTGTCTCCACCTTCGCTAACGCTCAGACTCCGACAAAACAACGGCCCTACGGCTATCGCGGACTAAAAATCTTCACTTCGCTTAGGCTACGTTTCCCTGATTTTCAGCGTATGTTTCACTCTCTATCCTATGGCAAGATTAAAAGACGCTCGCTTCTGCAAACCCTTGCTATGTGGATTTTGACTTTTCCCTCAAATAAACAATGCGGAAAGGTGGGTGAATAGTCTCCCTAATATTCTGAGCCTCAAACTCCGGAACAACACGGCCAATATCTGTATGGTCTAACAGGGTTTCGATACGATCAATAATGTCAGCCACAAACATTTCCCCGACATGAGGCACTAATTGATCTTCGTAGTACTGAATAATTTCTTGTAGGTCGTTCAAAGCGGAATCAGCAAAAAATATCGTAACTACTCAGCGAAGCTGAGTAGTTCAATGAAATTATAAAGCAAATTCAGGTAACTTTCCCTCAAAGACCAAGGTCATTGCCTGAGTTGCACTTAGACCTTGTTTACGGCACGTTGATAAATACCCTCTAACACGACAAAATATCTCTGCACCCTTGGTACTACGAAAGCAGCCGGATATTTTCTGTTGAACCTTGGTCATCCGAATCGAATTTTCTGCGGCATTATTGGTAAATGGCACCCAGGTATTTGTCATGAAGCGCAAGACATCCTCTTCATAATTAATCAGCCTTTCCAGTAAGTTTCTAGCTTTACTGCGTTTTATTCGCTCCCGTTTTACTTCTTTAGGCTTATCGGGTGGTGGGCATTCGATCTCCGCTTTGCCAAGTAATTCTCTGTATTGTACCTTCCATTTTTCTGCTTCTTTATGTAGTAGCATGCCACCTGCTTCATTGACGGCATCATTCATTTTTTCAAGTAGTCGTTTCATTTCAAGCGCCCACTCCTGTTTATCCTGCTCCCAGGCGCGCGTTAATTCCCTCAAATGATGTGCATTACAAAGCGAATGAGTACAATCATATTTATAGTAGGGCTTCCAATGATCATGACATAAAATCCCATGAAAATGGGGTAAAATACCAATGTCATTCATTGCCTCTGTGCCACGTTTGGCATGGGGAAAGAAGTGTGTCCACTGAACATTGGAGGCCCCATGTAGCCAATGGCGCTTACCATTAATATTAATGCCTGTTTCATCCGCATGAATGCACGCTGATTCGACTAAGTGTTCTTTACTGATAGTTTCAAACCCAGCCAACTTCTCATAGGCCAGTTCATTGAAATTATAGATAGAGCCTTCACTAATCGGCATACCTAATTGATCAGCGAAATACTCCTGTATTCGGTTGTAGGGCAATAACTGATATTGCGAAAGATAAACCACATGGGCTTTTATCCCATTACCATATTGCGCAGCCTTAGTAACCTCATCTGGAAAAGGAGCGATAAAACACTGACCTTTTCCATTTATCAACCGTTGCGCCTGGTATTCTGTCACTACCCTTGAGATATCAATATCGAATACCTGGCGTGTTTCAAAGCCATCTGCCGTGTATCGCCCTTTTGGCAAGGTACGGCGATCAATGGTAATGATCTCGATTTCATCCGGGTCATCTATTTTTTGGAGTGTCGTGCCGACATGCGATTTTTGTCCGCCAGAAGGCTTATCTGATTTTTTTCGATTCCCTTTTTTACGGTTGGGATCACTTGCAGGTGGTTTACTGCTATTTTTGCTGTTCAGTGTCACTCGATTGAGTAATACCGTGACTAATAATAGAATCACTTCCAGTGCTGATTTTAGCGCAGGCGATATATCACGCTCAGTTTCAAGTAACTGTTTGGCATGACTGATTGCGGAATCAACATCGATGAAGTCTATTTTCAAAGGGTAACCTGTATTGCTTTAAGGACAGGCTTATTATCTCATGGGTTTTAAATCCCGAATTTTCCTTGTTTTAAGCGATTGTAAGGCGAATAAAAAAGTTCTTCGAGGTCGTAGATGTTTAAGGGGACATTTTGTGATGACTATAGCGATAGAAGCAATAAAGCGTGGATTAATCGACTGTTGGGCAGTTTACTAAAAATCACAAAAACCAGACTAAAACCCTGTCACTCGATGTTCAAGTTTTCAGCTATAACTGGGCTAAGAAAAGTAAATTTTTCCGGCTTTGTTTTATAAGTGATTGATTTACAATGATGTTGATGCTTTCTTTGTCAGTAAAATTATCAATAAAATCAATCAGTTAAAAAACTTGAACATCGAGTAAAAGCGCTTATTCTTGATCTCAAACCCAAACAACGTATCAAGGCAACGCCAAAGATTAGATGTCATCGACGACGTAAAGGGAACGAGAATAGACAGGATCGTGTAAACAAACAGAGAGGCTCGTTCGCGGCCTAAAGTGGTTTTGGAAAAATGATCTTGAAGCGGGAGTAAAATATCGCGTAAAATGAACATGAATGAGGCAGGTTTATTTATATAATCAATGTGTTATAAACTTTCATTATACACAAAACTAGGCCTCATTCACGATTAACCTGTTGTTTTTAAAAATAATTCGTAACTACTCAGCGTGTTTTTTAACTTTAAAATCAAATGGATATATTTTAATTTAACCTTACTTTAGTCATTTTCACCTTTAAAAAGGGGTGAAAATTGGACTAAAATTCAGAGAGATACATTAATTATTATTTTAAATCAATCTGTTATGATTGTAAATTACGCTGAGTAGTTACAATAATTCAAGGCTTTTAGTCAACGGAATGCCATTAATATTAGTAATACCTAATGCTTCAGAAAAATAAGCATTACCTGATATTCTTATGCTTTAAGAACTAGGAAGCTTCAGATACCTTATATAACATAGTTTAATTAATGGCAGCCTCTGAGCTAGACATATCCTATAATATAAATGGCCTGATGTTTGCTTAAGCTAAACAAAAAACAATTTTCGTGCATTTTAAGCATTTATTTATGATCGGAGCTATTTTGAAAAAAAAGTTAAGTATTGCAATAGCCATTGCGTTAGTATTGCCGGTGCCTGGTTATGCAGAAACGGAGCAGTTAACAACCATTGTAGTTGAAGGAAGTAGTAATAGGCCGGGGGCTATGGCTATAGCACCTGATTCATCAGGCTTTAAAGATACCGCTGCATTATTGGAGCATATTCCCGGCGCCAATATTAATCGTAATGGTCCACTAACGGGAATTCCTCAATATCGTGGCATGTATGGCAATCGTATTAATGTAGAAATTGATGGTGCGAATATTAAAGAAGCAGGCGCCAATTCGATGGATACGGCTTTAAGCCATATTCCTGCTGTATTAACGGAGTCACTCACTGTTTATCGAGGTATTGCGCCTGTCAGTAGCGGTATTGAAACAGAAGGCGGCACCATGAACGTCAAAACTAAAAAAGGATATTTTGCTACTTCTGAAGGTGAAATTGAATCAAATGGCACACTTTCGTCGGGTTATAGTTCAGTTGATAATGGTTATTTTGTTTCCGGGTTCTCTTCCCTGGCGAATGAAAATCATAAAATCCGTTTTGGCATGAGTAAGGAAGAGGGCAATGATTACAAATACAATGAGCGTGATGGTAAAAAAGTTGTACCCACAAGCTATGATCGTCAAGCCATCATTGCCGGATATGATTATCAACGCAACGGGCATGAGTTAAGTCTAAATTATACCAATAACTATACGAGAAATTCTGGTGCGCCTGCCTTACCGATGGATATTGTTTACATAAAAAGTAGTATTTACAATGTGGATTACAATTGGGATCTTGGACAAGGTTATGAGCTGAAAACCAAATTCTTTTACCAAAACTCAGATCATTTAATGGATAATAATTCATTGCGAATGCCTATGATGACAAAAGGCGCTCCCAGGCTCATGCAGAACCAGACCAATGTTCAAGGTGGAGGCTGGGATATTGCCTTGCTAATGCCTTTATTTTCAGGAGAATTTAGTACTGGATTTACGGGCGATACTTCATTCCATAATTCTGATGTCACTATGAATATGGCGATGATGCCAATGAACATGAATATTCAGAACTTTAATAATGCTAATCGTTCCCGGTATAGTTTTTTTGGTGAATGGAAAGGTGATATTGCGGATAAATTATCCACTGAACTAGGGCTTCGATATACCTACACAACTGCGGATGCAGATAATGTATCAACGACTAATATGAGGCTGAAGCCAGCGGCAGCAAGGTTCAATAGTAAAGGTCATAGCAAAGATTTTCATAATGTCGACTTAACCGCTATTTTACGTTACGCCATGCGTGACGATTTAGATTTTGAGATTGGTTTTGCCAGAAAGAATACGGCACCCTCTTATCAAGAGCTCTACTTATGGGCCCCTTCCCAGGCAACTGGGGGTTTGGCTGATGGAAGAACTTATGTAGGTAATTTAGACTTAAGCAGTGAAACAGCGTACCAGTTTGAGTTAGGTATGGAGTGGCATACAGATAATATTTATTTTGCACCTCGTGCTTTTTATCATTATATAAATAATTATATTCAGGGTACACCATCGACACTCAATCAGCTGCAACCGAGCTGTCCAACATTGAGTGCAAGTTGTCCAGTGTTGGAGTTTAATAATATTGAAGCTCAGATATATGGTGTTGATGTAGAAGGTGGATATGAGATAACGGATTGGTTGCGTTTTGATGCCGGTTTAAATTATGTTAGTGGTGAGCGCCTTGATGGCCCAAAGGGCAATTTATACAGAATAGCACCATTTAATGGCCGTACGCAATTAACCTTTAATTATGCAGGATTTACTACTTCAATTGAGGGTATTTACTATGCTGCACAAAATAAAGTCGCCGATTATAACAATGAGCGTACAACGCCCAATTATCAAATCATGAACCTTCGTGCCAGTTATGAGCCATTTGATGGATTTGTAATTGGTTCCGGGATCGAAAATATTATTGATGCAACAAATTTTAATCACTTAGGTGGTTATTACACTCCCATGTCTGATCCCACGAATGGTTTAACTCAAGGGCAAAGGATTCCATTACAAGGCCGTAATTATTATGTGACTTTGGCTTACCAGTGGTAACATTTATATGTTTCGGAAAAACAAAGTTTCGATTAATTATTCTTGATTTTCTACAAAAACCAAAACTTTAATTTTTGGCCTATATTTGTCCAGAATAGTTTTTTACTGAAGTTTCCTGGTTTTTAAAGCATAACAACATTAGCTAATGCTTATTTTTGCGGAACAATAGTAATATCAAGTATTAAAATAATATTCCGGTTAAAAACAACAGGGTAATGATGAATGAGGCCTGGCTTTAGTGTATTATGAAAGGTTCTAACACACTGAGCATACAAACAAAATGGCCTCATTCAGATTTGTTTTTACGCGATATTTTATCCCCGCTTCAAGGTCATTTTTTCGAAACTACTTTAGGAGCTTGCACGGAATAAGTTTGGTACACCGTTACGCTGGCACAGGATTTTTGTTCGTATTCAAGACGTAGTAACAGGCGCATAGCAGACTACATAAAGTTACTACAACGCAGAAGACGGACAAAAAGACCAGCCGTTTTGGATGATGTGTGTTTCCATCTCCCTAAGCGCTTTTATACTTTCATGACTACTCCATGTCAATCAGCATCGATAATGTTTCGCTTTAAGTTCGTAGTCGCTTTACTCTATCAACAATTTAGCAAGTGACTTTATTTCTTCAATTTCTTTTTGCTTTACTCTCTCTATAAATACCGCTTCTCGTTCGCTAAAATCGAGTGACTTTAATTGATGTACTAAAACCGCTGTCCTTTGGTTTTTAATTGCTCAGGTAATACCACTTCTAGTTTAATACCTCTCACGGTACTTGATATAGGTGCAATAAAAGCTAGCCCAGTATGTTTATTAAAAATTTTTCTTGAAATAACATACGCAGGCCTGCGCTTCATAATCTCTTTACCGCTACTTGGGTCAAAACTTATCCAGACAATATCGCCTTGCTCTGGAAAATAATCCATTAAATTTCTTTCCCAACTACAGGACTATTTAACCATTGCTTATCTTCCTCGGTTAAACTCAGTGCGGATTTAGGGCTGCCATCTAAAATCGCTTGTAGTGTTAAACTTTCTTTTACAGGTGTTAATATTATTCTATCTGAAGTTTCCCAATAATTATTTATGGTAAAATTGAAACTATGCTACAACTATATGAAAAAAACAGTCTTTTCATTCGTTTCAAATGCTATTGCCTAAGGGGAATTAAGTAGGGGTTTGCTATAAACATGGCAAAACCACCTAAAATAAACCTCGATACACCAGCATTGTGTATTTCAGCTACTCAATAATTGGGAAACTTCAGTTATTCTATTATCCTGAATTCAAGTCATAAGTACATAACCCAATAAATTTTTCATATTTATCCCAGTCAGCTCTTCAAATACCTCATAAGGTGTTTTGTAATTGAGACACTTTTTAGGGCGACTATTTAGCTTATCAACGGCTATAAAAACCTCAGGGAAATACTGTCTTAATAAGCCATTAGCATTCTCATTTTGCCCTCTTTCCCAAGAGCTGTAGGGAGTCGCAAAATACGTATCACAACCTAGTGCTTCTGCTATTTTTTCATGCATGGTAAACTCTTTCCCGTTATCAAAAGTAATTGTTTTAACAAAGCTTTTTATAGGATCAAGCATTAAAATAGTTGCGTCTAATACATATTGAGCCTTTTTCCCCGCTAAAGGGAAGGCCAACCGTAATTTAGAGACTCGCTCATCCAACGTTACAATCGCCCCTTTGTGATTTTTCCCAATGATTGTATCTGCCTCCCAATCACCTATACGCTTACGGTTGTTGACCTCTTCAGGACGCTCATCTATATCGACTCTATTAGGGATTCCTGTCCTATTATGGGCTGACCCATACCGCTTGCGATAGGTTTTGTTCTGATGCCGAAGATGCTTGTATAGTTCACCCCCTGCCTTTTGTCCGCCAGAATATGCTGGTAGATTGTTTCATGATGAAGACTAATTATACCCTCTTGTTTTAACCGCCCTGCAATCTGCTCAGGACTCCAGTCATCCTCAATGCGAACATTAACAATGCCTTTTATTTCATCCGTTAATTTAACCTCTTTAGGCTTGTTTTTGTGTCGTTCTTGGGCAAAATCTTCTGCTTGTTTATGCCTGTAGCCTCCGCTGAAAATCCTGGAAACGGAGCTTTAGCGAAGTGAAGATTTTTAGTCCGCGATAGCCGTAGGGCCGTTGTTTTGTCGGAGTCTGAGCGTTAGCGAAGGTGGAGACAAAATAAAAGGCCATCCGACACGGCGTCAAGTCATTTGGAGCCTATGTTCCGACCCCTTGTTGGGTCGGGACGAGGTGACGAGGACGAATCGGGGCCGCCGGAGGCATAAGTGGTCGCGTTAAGTTTTTGCTGCTTGCTTGGGTTGGGATGCCCAAAACAAGCTTTCGCAAAAATAGCGACTCCCCGATGTAAATTGTTTGGTAGCTGTTTACTTTACACCTATAGACTTTCAGAAAATTAATTTCCGAACAAACAAAAACGACAGAGGGGAAACTGGCTTATAATTTTCGTCCCAACACTAACGGAAACAGTCAAAAATGGTATCCCTCACTTTTTCAAAGTCAATTGTAGACCGACTAAAAAAAAATATGGCGACAGCTCTCAAGCTAAGTAATATTCGTTTATATCGATTAACTCAAGCTCTACTCTGGTTCAGTGAATGCATGGGAATCAAAGAAATAGCACGCCTAATGGGAGTCTGTGAAAAAACCATTATAAATTGGCTGAAAACATTCATGCATAAAGGTGTCGGTTGGTTAATAGGGCAACACTATCAAGGACGTGGTCGGAAGTCAAAGTTAACTAAAGACCAGAAAAATAAATTGGTTGAGTTGATAAAGAAAGGCCCAGAAGACAATGGATTTCATTGTGGAATATGGAATACTGCGATGATTGCCGAGCTTATTTGGTTAAAATTTGAAGTTCGTTATAACTTGAACTACTTATCAAGCCTAATGAAAAAACTGGGCTTCAGTTATCAAAAAGCTCGTTTTGTGACTGATCGCCAAGAAGAAGAAAAGTACGAGCTTGAAAGAAAAACGTGGCTGGAAGAAACATTGCCTGCCATTATGGAAAAGGCGGTAGAAGAAAAGAGTGTCGTTTTATTCGGTGATGAGGTGTCATTTGCTATGTGGGGTTCATTGGCACGAACCTGGGCTCCAATAGGAGAGCAACCCACAGTGAAAACATCAGGGATTCGAAAAGGGTTGAAAATGTTTGGTACGATCGAACTCGAAGGAGGGAGTTTTCAATACCGAGAATCATTGGCTTATGAGATAAAACCAAAGTCACTTAGACTTTTAAAAGAAGCTGGGCTGCCTCAAGAATTTTTAGCTATTCTTAAAAGCTTAAAAAATGAGAAATATCCAACACAGAAGCTTTTTATGGAAGCGATATATTCTATTGCCGACAACGTCTTAATCGAGAGTTATAAGCCAATGATATTACAACACGCTGAAACATCTGGGCGTTTTAATGGTGAAAGCTATGTTGAGTTTTTAACACAATTGCTGGCTTATTATAAAGGCAAGATTATTCTAATTGAAGATGGTGCCCCGTATCATGGAAGCGGTGTTATTAAGGAATTTAAGTTAGCTAATGTAGATCGTTTGACAGTAGAACGTCTCCCTGCGTTCTCGCCGGATTTTAATCCGATTGAGAAATTATGGAAAAATACGAAACGCGATTCGACTCATATGAAGTATTTTAAAACTTTTGAAGATCTTCATGATTCAGTTGTGCAAACTTTTAACACTTATATGCATGATGCCAGTAAAGTGATTTGTGTTATGCAAAAATTGCGGGAAGATTTCGTTGTTACCGCCTAAGTTTAAGCGCTCCAAATTTGGAAATTATTTATCTGAGAAACTATAGGTCTTGTCTTAATTCAACAGGTGTTAGTCTAGCCAATACTTGCAGAGGGTTATGCACTTATTATACGAATTCAGGTATCTTCAATTGATAAGTCTAGTGATGCACCTGTTTCCAACGCTAAGGTTCTGAGTATAACTTTAGGAATGCTAATAATATTAGCTCCCCCTGATTGTCTTATCGCAACTTGTGTCATTACTATTCCTCTCAAATGTTATACTAAAATATAACATTGTCATTTGGATTTAACAAGTTTTGCTGCAATGGAATTCGAAAAAATATTAGCCACACTTACTTTCACCACAATTCAGACAAGTCATACAACCATCCATTAACACTAGAGCTTTAGCCTGACACTTTGTACATAGCTGAGCCTGTTCCGGGAAGTTATCACTTTCATTAGCCTGTCCACCATGCTTGGCTTCAAATTCTTTGCGTTTTTCAGCAAGAAATTGCTTTTGGTGCGCTTCGATTTCCATGTCTTTTAACATGCCGATCTGCTTCATATGCTGCTCAATCGCATGACCGATTTCAGCGACCAGGGAGGGCATATACACGCCGCCTTTCTTGAAATAACCACCTTTGGGATCAAATACGGCTTTTAGCTCTTCGACCATAAAAGTGATATCGCCACCTTTACGAAATACGGCAGAAATAACTCGGGTTAATGCGAGTACCCATTGAAAGTGCTCCATATTTTTTGAATTGATAAACACTTCGTAGGGGCGGCGCTCTTCATGCTCTGTGCCCATATTTAGGATCACGTCATTAACGGTGATATACAGCGCATGTTCTGATTGCGGGGTTTTAATTTTATAGGTAGAGCCAGATAACATTTCCGGACGTAACACATGTTCATCCATTTGAATGACATCCAGTGCCGCCGCTTCTTTTTCTGCTGCTTGCTGGTCTTCTTTGGTGATTACTTTATAGCCGACAATTTTTTTATCTATTTTTATGGTCATTATTTTTTTTCGCCTTAGAATTTTCCGTAATAGCCTTCTTTTAAGGCATCAAACAAATTAGCTGCACTGTGCATTTCGCCGTCGTATTCAATTTCTTCATTCCCTTTTAGTTCCAGCACATGTCCATCTTCCAGTGTAAATTGATAGGTGGTATTTTCCAGGTCTGATTCTTTCACCAGTACTCCCTGAAACGCTTCAGGATTAAAACGGAATGTTGTACAGCCTTTTAAGCCCTGATCATATGCATACATATAAATATCCTTAAAATCTTCATAAGGATAGTCGGTAGGAACATTCGCTGTCTTGGAAATGGAGGAGTCTATCCATACTTGTGCTGCCGCTTGTACATCCACATGTTGCCTGGGAGTAATCGCATCGGCAGTGATAAAATAATCGGGTAATTGTTCATCTGCTTTTTCGCTATAGGGCATGGCTTTATCATTAACCAGTGCGCGATAGGCAAGTAATTCAAAGGAAAATACATCGACTTTTTCTTTGCTCTTCTTACCTTCACGAATCACATTACGCGAATAATGATGTGCAAAGCTGGGCTCGATTCCATTGCTGGCATTATTAGCCAGGGAAAGTGAAATAGTACCCGTTGGTGCAATAGAGCTATGATGCGTAAAACGTGCACCCTGTTCAGCAAGTTCAGCTATCAGTTTGGGATCTTCCTGAGCGAGTTGTTGCATATAGCGACTATATTTGGCATGTAACACTTTGCCGCTCACCACATCACCCACTTTATATCCATCGGCTACCATTTCCGGGCGTTTATGTAACATAGCGCCAGTTACGCTGTAATCCTTTTCCAGAGCGGGCGCTGTGCCTTTTTCTTTAGCCAATGCGAGCGCTTCTTTCCAGCCTTCTACCGCCAGAACTTTAGTGACTTCACTGGTAAAGTCTAGCGAATTAGCATCGCCATATTGCATGCCCAGCATGGTGAGAGTTGAGCCTAATCCGAGATAGCCCATGCCATGTCTACGTTTAGAGACGATTTCTTCGCGTTGTTTTGCTAATGGCAGGCCATTAATTTCAACTACATTATCCAGCATGCGGGTAAATATGCGGATGGTTTTACGGTAATTATTCCAGTTAAACGATACATTTTTAGTAAATGGCTTTTCGATAAACCGGGTTAGGTTGATTGAGCCTAGAAGGCATGAACCATAAGGCGGTAAGGGTTGCTCACCACAATTGTGTGCATGCAGGCCATTGGCATCAAACGTATTGATACCAGGAACCTGAATATCAAAGACATCTTCAGTGCCATCTGCAACGATAGCCTCAATTGTTGCAGTAAAACGTTCACGATTTAGATTACGCTTATAGCTGGATAAGACATTTTTAAGTTTTATTGACTTAGTGATGTCGGTAAAATTGATTAGTTTCTGGAATGAAACCAAATTTTCGCCGCTTATGACTAATTCATGTTGTGCTTTAATTTGATAGTCCGCACTCTCCCCTTTTCCATTAGGTAGTTGCTTGATTCCGGCAGGTCGACGGTTACGATAAATACTGGCATTAATTCCCAGGCGTAACAACATGCGTTGTACTGCTTCAAGGCGGGGTAAGTCAGACTGGGCTAAGCGTACACTCACGCCTTTTTCTTGCGTATCCTGCACACTGCCATCGGCATCAAAAAATCCTTGCAAGAAGCCTTTATAAAAATTACTTGATGCTTCTTCCATTTTCGCTGTAATTGCTTTATTTCCAGCTGATAGTCCTAATTCTTCAGCAAAATATTTGAGTCCTGAAAAGCTGAATCTACATTCATTTCTGCCAGCAATTTCAGACCAACCTTTAAAGTCACTCCGCGTTGTGAATTCCTGGGAGGCAGCAAGCACCTTGTCCATAATTGCATTAACGCCAGCATTGATGCAATCAAAATTGTCATTTGCAGCTTTAGCTGATTTCCATACAGATAAAACTGCCTTATCCTGTGTTAAAGTACCATCGCCAACTAGTAAGCCTATTAAATACCCCAGGTTTTCGTTATAGAGTCCATGCCATGAGTTTTCGGCATGATGGTTGTTTAATAAGACTTGATCCCCTGATATTAAATCACCTGCTGCGCACCATTGTGTTTCTTGTTTGTAGTGGCTCTGATTGGTGACCTTGCGCACTTGGTGGTCTGCAGTTAAACGTAAATTAAAGCCTTCCTTAGTTATTAATTTAACGACTTTTTTAGTCGCTGTTTTAAAAAAACCTTGTTTCCCTGACTGGTATAATTTGCCATCGACCAGAACATTAATCTGTTGCCCTAAAAGTGAACTAACCTGCCTCGCACCGTTTTCAGTTTGTACCCATGTGTCAGCTGTAACACATGGATTGGTCGCCCGGATGTCCTCACAAAACCAGTTATTATTCATTTCATTGACTTTATCAATCAGAATAAAGCCTGGCTCAGCATAGTCGTAGGTTGAAGACATAATAATGTCCCATAAACGACGCGCGGGCATTGTTTTAGCGACTTTACAGGCTACCAAGCCATCCGTATTTTCAACATAGCCTTCCGTATGCGGTAAATCACGCCAGATAATTAAGCCATCATCAGCTACTGCCAGATTGTCTTCATCCCATTCTTTTTGCATCACGGGGAAAGAAAGTCGCCAAGGTTTGTCTTCTTTGACTGCTTCAACGAATTCCGCTGTTATTAATAATGATAAGTTAAACTGACGTAAACGCCCGTCTTCTCGTTTAGCACGAATAAAGTCAACCACATCAGGATGGCCGATATCAAAGGTCGCCATTTGTGCACCGCGTCGCCCACCCGCAGAGGACACGGTAAAACACATTTTGTCGTAGATATCCATAAAGGATAAAGGCCCTGACGTATATGCACCGGCTCCTGAGACATAAGCATCTTTAGGTCTAAGAGTGGAAAATTCATAGCCGATTCCACAGCCTGCTTTTAAGGTAAGCCCTGCTTCATGCACCTTACCAAGAATATCATCCATCGAATCGAGGATCGATCCAGAAACTGTACAGTTAATTGTTGAGGTGGCCGGTTTATGTTCGCGCGCTCCAGCGTTTGAAATAATACGACCTGCCGGAATCACCCCCTGACGTAATGCCCATAAGAATTCTTTATAATATTTATCCTGTTTTGCCTTACCTTTTTCGACTCTGGATAAGGCTGTGGCTACGCGCTGGTATGTTTCATCAATACTGCCATCGATGGCAACACCTGATTTTGTTTTTAAACGATATTTTGTATCCCATATATCTGCGGACGCATCTTGTAGGGGGATATCGATAATGGCATCCAAATCAGTGCTTAACTTTGTTGTCATATTTATTCCTTGTCTCAGTGTATTGTATCGACATACCTATATTGAATTTTCAGCGTAAGAAAGTTTTTTTGCTTGGGCGGACAGAGGTATGTTTCTTTTGAAACTGAAGTATAGCACAACCGCTGAAAATCCTGGAAACGGAGCTTTAGCGAAGTGAAGATTTTTAGTCCGCGATAGCCGTAGGGCCGTTGTTTTGTCGGAGTCTGAGCGTTAGCGAAGGTGGAGACAAAATAAAAGGCCCTACGGCTATCGCGGACTAAAAATCTTCACTTCGCTAAAGCTCCGTTTCCAGGATTTTCAGCGAAAGAACGGTCTATACGTGAGAGTCCCTGCAGGCGGACTCCATGTGGACAAAGCGTGAATTTCCTACGGAACGTGTGGATAAGCTGATGGAAAACGATAAAGCCGTTTCCCACGAACTTACCCACACTAATTCACCCTTTGACCACATTTCACCGCAGTCGGCAAAGAGTAGTATCAAAACGCCTGCGGCGCAATAATAACAAATTATTAATATAAAAAGGGAAGGGCTATCTTAACTATTTAATAAATTGGTCTGGACAATGGGGAGTATTATACAATGACGTGATGAACTCAAGCAGTACATCCATTTGAGACTTGCGCTGTAAGCTTCCTAAGGTATACGCAGGTAGTTTGCTTTCAATGCGGGCTATTTGCTCTGGGTGAAGGAGAAGGCAATGGTCAAACAAAAGACTCAGAATCAGGCCACGGCTTGATCCCTCTTCATCTAATTGTTTGGCCTCACGCCCCCATCCTTCATAAAGCTTCCAGTCCTCAAAGAAAACCTCAATCAACCATCTCAACGTATAGGCTTGAATAATATCTTGTGTGCGCCAAGTCAGGTCTGTCGCCACTAAATAGCGATAGTCGTTTTCACCGTCATATTTTAAGGCAATGACAAAGCGTTTTTTACTGTGAGAACTCACCTTCAATCGTGCACTGCTGACAGTCACTTTAATCTCTTTGCCGCCACGTACACGTATTATCTGATCAATGCCTTTGTTAATCGAATTAAAGTAGCTCTCGACTGACCTTATTCTACCTCTATATTCAATATTTTGGTTTTTACGTAATTGGCTAATCACCTGCGAGCCTCCAGATTCTTTAGCGGCTTCGTCCATAAAGGCTTTTTCACCATACAGCGCATCAAGCCAGTACGCCTTTAATTTTAATCAGGCTATGCGCAACTTTAAACTCTTTTAATAAGCCTAATGCAATCTCTGTTTTGGTCGGGTAGGCACTGTCACGTTCAGGCTTAATAGGCCGATCTTTTTTTGCTATACCGCTCTTTTTCAACCGTTTATCTTCTTTATCCCACTGCTTTAAGGCTGGATCCGGCATATAAAAGAAAAAACCGACAGGCACTGTAATGGATGAGGTAACTAGCAGCAATAATACTATCGTTTGTCCATTAACATACCCGCCGGAGCCTTTGTGTTTCTGCTTGTAAACCTTATAAATACGTTTTGTAGACTTAGATCGTGCTCGGTCTGATTCATCAAAGGCCAACACACCTTCAGTAATGCCATAACGTTTTAAAATTAAGACCACACTCACCCGTAGCAACCAGTCCCAGGGTATATTTGCTTTACGAAACACCCAGGATAATGCGGCTACTTTGCAATCTCCAAGGCTTGCTCGCTCAAACTTAGCCCAGCAAACAGAGTTCATTAGCAGTATGCCCGTTAAACAAGTGCCCAACCAAGCGGCTTGAATCCGTGTCAAAGCGGCTCCGGGTTTTAGCTGATTGAGCGCATCATTTAAATCGTCAATATAGCTTTGGATAAAGGTGGCTGGGGCATTCATTAACATGGGCTTACACCGATAAAATTACAACAACCTCAGAATACCTGATTTTACCTTCTCAATATCAAAAACTTGAACATCGAGTAACACTAAAAGTAATTTCAAGGAAACTAAAGCTTGGTCTTCCAATACCCGCTCACTTGAAAATCAAATGCGCCTGACTGCAATGAGCTATAATTTAATGCGCGTGTTTGAAGAGATTTCAAAAACACAACAGCCAGAATTGATTCATCCATCGGATAAAAAATATAGCGAGGCTCTGGAGATTAGGCAGCAACAGGCTCAAAAACGAGATCGTTTTGTGAATCCATTATTTTTCCAGGCAAGAATATCTCGTATCAGCTCGTATACCATTCGGGCAGTTCAAAACGCAATAATAACAGGAATGTCTTTACAGTGCTTTATGAGCTCTCTTGTGGCGAGGTTAGTTTTACCGCCTCAATTGATAGGGGAACACTGATGGATTTAATAGTAAATCAGACTAAATATGATTGAAACAATCTATATAGAAGAAAATATTCTGCAACACCCACGAGTATTAGATATTTGCACACGCTTTCCCAAAGCAAGAAAAATTACCTGCGAGCGTTATGGTGAAGTATTTAATCCCAAGGCGCAGAATTTTCGCTTGCAGAAACAACAACCCGCTTTAATTCTAGCGGAAAAATATCGTGGATTTATGCTTAAAGCGCCGCCTAATTATGGCATTGGAGCGCAGCATAATTACTATTTTTCACATATGCTGAATTGCCTATATGACTGTCGTTACTGCTTTCTTCAGGGTATGTACCAATCGGCGAATTATGTCTTGTTTGTTAATTACGAAGATTATTTTGCAGATATACAGCGAATCTGTGCGGCAACCCCTGATGAACCCGTCCACTTTTTCTCAGGATATGATTGCGACAGTCTCGCTTTAGAGCCAGTCACTGATTTTGCTAAGGAATTTTTACCGCTGATCCGATCCATTCCTAATGCCTGGATGGAGCTGCGTACTAAAAGCACCCAGGTGCGCCACCTTCTGGATACCCCCGCACTTGAACGCTGTATTGTTGCCTTTAGCTTTATCCCGGATGAAATTGCCCGCGCATTAGAACACAAGGCCCCTGCTATTTCCAAGCGCCTGGATGCACTGAAGAAATTACAGCAACAAGGCTGGCCGATCGGTCTCCGATTTGACCCGATTATTTATGAAGACGATTATCAGCAACATTACCAGTTGTTATTTAAAACCGTCTTCGCTGAAATTAATCCAGATACCTTACATTCAGTTAGCTTAGGCGTGTTTCGTCTGCCCGATAATTACTTTAAAAAAATACATAAGCTGTATCCAGAGGAAAAACTGTTTGCCAGTCCACTGGAATCGAGACAAGGCATGATGTCTTATAAAACTGCATTAGAAGACGAAATGATGGATTTTTGTAGCAAGGAACTTATGCGCTATATTCCCACAGAAAAATTTTTCCCATGCAGCCTGTAAAACGTACGATCCTGGTAACCGGTGCCAGCTCAGGAATAGGGCGATCCTGTGCTGTTACTCTGCTAAACCAGGGGCATGATGTTATTGGCCTGTCCAGAAACTGCAAGCAATTTATCCATGCTCACCCTCGTTTTACTAGCGTGGAATGCGACTTAAGTGACTTAACGGCCTTAGCTGATAATATCAAACGGATAAGCAAACAGTATCCCGCTATTAACAGCATTATTTTCAGTGCGGGTAAAGGACAGTTCAGTAGCCTGGAAGAGTTTTCATATAGCCAGATCCAGGAATTAATGAATCTCAACTTTATCAGCCAGAGCTTTCTTGCTAGAGGATTTTTACCCGCTTTAAAAAGAAAACCCTTGGCTGATTTAATATTTATCGGATCGGAAGCCGCATTGACAGGAAGTCGCAAAGGTTCGATTTACTGCGCTAGTAAATTTGCCTTACGTGGATTTAGCCAGGCGCTTAGAGATGAGTGCGCAAAAAGCAGTGTGCGCGTCTCTTTAATTAACCCCGGTATGGTAAAAACAGATTTTTTCCAGTCTTTGAACTTTGAGCCTGGAGAACACCTCAGCCAACATTTGCTTGCAGAAGATGTTGCAGAGGCAGTTAGTTATATTATCAATGCCCGAGGCGGTATTATTATTGATGAAATCAATCTCAATCCGGCAAATCATGTGATTCAGTTTAAAAAATAAAGCTTGATTTTTTGAAAATACGCCCTGCGACAATTTGTCACATTTTAATTTGCATTTAACTTAGTTATGATCTGAAGTTTCTTAGAAATTCATCAAGCAACCATTCGCAATAAAACGGCTACCACCGAATTTACAGGGGAGCTGCTGTATTTGGGGCAAACCCTTTCAAAATCCGGATCCAAAGCCGCTTCGGCAATGATGCGGCGGATATCTGAAAATGCGAAACTGGCTCGCCCCTTCACTTTGTGCCGACGTTCCGGATCGGTTTTTAAACGATCCGCGTAAATCCACGTCAGCGTTGTTGCCATCATACAGAAGTTCAAATGGTTGGTCACTGCCTGCGCATTTCGACACTGACTTTTCTGACTCCCTATGTCTTGCTTGAGCTCTTTCAACTCGGATTCGATTTTCCATCGCGCACCATAATACTCAATAATCTGTGTGACGGATAAACTTAGATCGGTCGTAAACAAAGCAACCCACTGTGTGCGACGAAACACCCAGACAACCTGAACGGGTCGTTTCAATGTTTTCAGCATGACAACCGCTGAAAATTCTGGAAACGGAGCTTTAGCGAAGTGAAGATTTTTAGTCCGCGATAGCCGTAGGGCCGTTGTTTTGTCGGAGTCTGAGAGTTAGCGAAGGTGGAGACAAAATAAAAGGCCATCCGACACGGCGTCAAGTCATTTGGAGCCTATGTTCCGACCCCTTGTTGGGTCGGGACAAGGTGACGAGGACGAATCGGGGCCGCCGGAGGCATAAGTGGTCGCGTTAAGTTTTTGCTGCTTGCTTGGGCTGGGATGCCCAAAACAAGCTTTCGCAAAAATAGCGACTCCCCGAGCGACTATAAGCCCTGACTTCACGCTGTTTTCCATAGAGATTCACGGTATACGATCGGGCCTTTTGTGGTACTGTTTTTGCCATGTCTGTGGCTGCCCCCAGACGCTGCCCGTACTTTTTATTCCGCCCCCTCTGCTTGGGTTTTCTTTTTTCTGGACGATCGTACAGTACATTATTGCACCTTAACCTATAGTTTCTCAGATAAATAATTTCCAAATTTGGAGCGCTTAAACTTAGGCGGTAACAACGAAATCTTCCCGCAATTTTTGCATAACACAAATCACTTTACTGGCATCATGCATATAAGTGTTAAAAGTTTGCACAACTGAATCATGAAGATCTTCAAAAGTTTTAAAATACTTCATATGAGTCGAATCGCGTTTCGTATTTTTCCATAATTTCTCAATCGGATTAAAATCCGGCGAGAACGCAGGGAGACATTCTACTGTCAAACGATCTACATTAGCTAACTTAAATTCCTTAATAACACCGCTTCCATGATACGGGGCACCATCTTCAATTAGAATAATCTTGCCTTTATAATAAGCCAGCAATTGTGTTAAAAACTCAACATAGCTTTCACCATTAAAACGCCCAGATGTTTCAGCGTGTTGTAATATCATTGGCTTATAACTCTCGATTAAGACGTTGTCGGCAATAGAATATATCGCTTCCATAAAAAGCTTCTGTGTTGGATATTTCTCATTTTTTAAGCTTTTAAGAATAGCTAAAAATTCTTGAGGCAGCCCAGCTTCTTTTAAAAGTCTAAGTGACTTTGGTTTTATCTCATAAGCCAATGATTCTCGGTATTGAAAACTCCCTCCTTCGAGTTCGATCGTACCAAACATTTTCAACCCTTTTCGAATCCCTGATGTTTTCACTGTGGGTTGCTCTCCTATTGGAGCCCAGGTTCGTGCCAATGAACCCCACATAGCAAATGACACCTCATCCGCTGAAAATCAGGGAAACGTAGCCTAAGCGAAGTGATGATTTTTAGTCCGCGATAGCCGTAGGGCCGTTGTTTTGTCGGAGTCTGAGCGTTAGCGAAGGTGGAGACAAAATAAAAGGCCATCCGACACGGCGTCAAGTCATTTGGAGCCTATGTTCCGACCCCTTGTTGGGTCGGGACGAGGTGACGAGGACGAATCGGGGCCGCCGGAGGCATAAGTGGTCGCGTTAAGTTTTTGCTGCTTGCTTGGGCTGGGATGCCCAAAACAAGCTTTCGCAAAAATAGCGACTCCCCGAACCGAATAAAACGACACTCTTTTCTTCTACCGCCTTTTCCATAATGGCAGGCAATGTTTCTTCCAGCCACGTTTTTCTTTCAAGCTCGTACTTTTCTTCTTCTTGGCGATCAGTCACAAAACGAGCTTTTTGATAACTGAAGCCCAGTTTTTTCATTAGGCTTGATAAATAGTTCAAGTTATAACGAACTTCAAATTTTAACCAAATAAGCTCGGCAATCATCGCAGTACTCCATATTCCACAATGAAATCCATTGTCTTCTGGGCCTTTCTTTATCAACTCAACCAATTTATTTTTCTGGTCTTTAGTTAACTTTGACGTAACTACTCAGCGAAGCTGAGTAGTTCAATGAAATTATAAAGCAAATTCAGGTAACTTTCCCTCAAAGACCAAGGTCATTGCCTGAGTTGCACTTAGACCTTGTTTACGGCACGTTGATAAATACCCTCTGACACGACAAAATATCTCTGCACCCTTGGTGCTACGAAAGCAGCCGGATATTTTCTGTTGAACCTTGGTCATCCGAATCGAATTTTCTGCGGCATTATTGGTAAATGGCACCCAGGTATTTGTCATGAAGCGCAAGACATCCTCTTCATAATTAATCAGCCTTTCCAGTAAGTTTCTAGCTTTACTGCGTTTTATTCGCTCCCGTTTTACTTCTTTAGGCTTATCGGGTGGTGGGCATTCGATCTCCGCTTTGCCAAGTAATTCTCTGTATTGTACCTTCCATTTTTCTGCTTCTTTATGTAGTAGCATGCCACCTGCTTCATTGACGGCATCATTCATTTTTTCAAGTAGTCGTTTCATTTCAAGCGCCCACTCCTGTTTATCCTGCTCCCAGGCGCGCGTTAATTCCCTCAAATGATGTGCATTACAAAGCGAATGAGTACAATCATATTTATAGTAGGGCTTCCAATGATCATGACATAAAATCCCATGAAAATGGGGTAAAATACCAATGTCATTCATTGCCTCTGTGCCACGTTTGGCATGGGGAAAGAAGTGTGTCCACTGAACATTGGAGGCCCCATGTAGCCAATGGCGCTTACCATTAATATTAATGCCTGTTTCATCCGCATGAATGCACGCTGATTCGACTAAGTGTTCTTTACTGATAGTTTCAAACCCAGCCAACTTCTCATAGGCCAGTTCATTGAAATTATAGATAGAGCCTTCACTAATCGGCATACCTAATTGATCAGCGAAATACTCCTGTATTCGGTTGTAGGGCAATAACTGATATTGCGAAAGATAAACCACATGGGCTTTTATCCCATTACCATATTGCGCAGCCTTAGTAACCTCATCTGGAAAAGGAGCGATAAAACACTGACCTTTTCCATTTATCAACCGTTGCGCCTGGTATTCTGTCACTACCCTTGAGATATCAATATCGAATACCTGGCGTGTTTCAAAGCCATCTGCCGTGTATCGCCCTTTTGGCAAGGTACGGCGATCAATGGTAATGATCTCGATTTCATCCGGGTCATCTATTTTTTGAAGTGTCGTGCCGACATGCGATTTTTGTCCGCCAGAAGGCTTATCTGATTTTTTTCGATTCCCTTTTTTACGGTTGGGGTCACTTGCAGGTGGTTTACTGCTATTTTTGCTGTTCAGTGTCACTCGATTGAGTAATACCGTGACTAATAATAGAATCACTTCCAGTGCTGATTTTAGCGCAGGCGATATATCACGCTCAGTTTCAAGTAACTGTTTGGCATGACTGATTGCGGAATCAACATCGATGAAGTCTATTTTCAAAGGGTAACCTGTATTGCTTTAAGGACAGGCTTATTATCTCATGGGTTTTAAATCCCGAATTTTCCTTGTTTTAAGCGATTGTAAGGCGAATAAAAAAGTTCTTCGAGGTCGTAGATGTTTAAGGGGACATTTTGTGATGACTATAGCGATAGAAGCAATAAAGCGTGGATTAATCGACTGTTGGGCAGTTTACTAAAAATCACAAAAACCAGACTAAAACCCTGTCAAGAACTTTTTTAATTATTCAGGCGCGCCATGCTACCTCACAACATTCTGGGACTCCTGTCACCAACATTCATTCGCCTACGCAGCGAATGGGAGATGCCCTGGTCGCCCTGCGTCCGTCTCAACTACTCAACTACGCACAAAACCCTGCTCAGTTAAGTCTACCTCAAATGGCTGGACGGCTATTCGGAATGCAATTCTTGCCTCCCTCGCGCGCTACTAGCGCACTTCGGATCAGCGAATTGCCCTGTCGCCTACCAGAGACTAAAAATCATCACTCCGCTTAGGCTCCGTTTCCCTGATTTTAAGCGTACGCTGAGTAGTTACGGCATTAATAAAACTGAAGTTTCCCAATAATTATTTATGGTAAAATTGAAACTATGCTACAACTATATGAAAAAAATAGTCTTTTCATTCGTTTCAAATGCTATTGCCTAAGGGGAATTAAGTAGGGGTTTGCTATAAACATGGCAAAACCACCTAAAATAAACCTCGATACACCAGCATGGTGTATTTCAGCTACTCAATAATTGGGAAACTTCAGTAATAAAAGTCCTCATATTTTTACTTAGCCTAAGCCCTTTCCTGCTATTGCTTAATGATACCGTTCACGATCAATTGGGCGCAAACCCGATACAGACCCTGCACTTTAGTCTCGGCGACTGGGCGCTGAGTTTTCTATGTATAGGACTGGCTTTAACCCCATTAAAAAAACTTATTAAGCAAAGCTGGCCAACCCGATTCAGGCGCATGGTGGGCTTGTTTGCCTTTTTTTATGCCAGCATGCATTTCCTGGTTTATATCGCGCTTGACCTTTCATTATCATGGGAGGAGTTTGTTGATGAAGTACCTAAAAGCCCCTACATTCTAGTCGAACTGTTTACTTATTTACTGCTGATTCCTTTAGCAATCAGCTCACCCAAGGCTATACAAAAACGGCTGGGCAAGCACTGGGTACAATTACATAAACTGGTCTACATTGCTGGGATCAGCGCTGTTATCCATTACCTCTGGTTAGTCAAATCTGACTATCGCGAGCCCATTTTTTATGCATGTATCATGTTTGTACTGCTTTCATTGCGTATATTTACTTACCTGAAAACCCGAAAAGCAACCAGCTTTTTTGTAAAACACTGCTCAACTACATAAGGAAAAACACCTGCATGTATTTTTTAAGCTATAATTAGTGGATTTTTTTACGCTTAAATAACCTCGATATAGTGTCCAGTTCAAATAACGTTTTATCTACCTTTCAAGGACTTATCCTTGCATTACAAAATTATTGGTCTGAGCAAGGCTGTGTTTTATTACAACCTCTCGATTTAGAAGTCGGTGCAGGAACATTTCACCCGGCTACCTTCCTGCGTGCTATTGGCCCTGAGCCCTGGAATGCGGCTTATGTTCAGCCTTCGCGCCGTCCTACCGATGGTCGTTATGGAGAAAACCCAAATCGCTTGCAGCATTATTATCAATTTCAGGTGGTTTTAAAGCCGTCTCCTGATGATATACAGGAACTATATCTTGGCTCTTTACGTCATCTTGGCCTGGATTTACTGGAACATGATGTGCGTTTTGTTGAGGATAACTGGGAATCTCCAACGCTCGGCGCCTGGGGCTTAGGCTGGGAAGTCTGGCTCAACGGCATGGAAGTCTCGCAGTTTACTTATTTTCAGCAGGTGGGTGGATTGGAATGTCACCCTGTCACCGGCGAATTAACCTACGGCCTTGAACGTATTGCCATGTACATACAAGGCGCAAAAAGTGTGTATGACCTGGTCTGGTCTAAAGGGCCACAAGGCACTGTAACCTATGGCGACGTATTTCATCAAAATGAAGTGGAAATGTCCGAGTATAACTTTGATCATGCCAAAGTTGATTTTCTGTTTAGCTGCTTTGATACCTATGAAACTGAGTCGGCCATGCTGATCGAGCAAGGTCTGGCGCTACCTGCTTATGAAATGGTACTAAAAGCATCGCATACCTTTAATTTACTCGATGCCCGTCATGCGATTTCGGTAACTGAGCGCCAGCGCTATATCCTCAGAGTAAGGAATATGTCTAAAGCCGTAGCCGCAACCTATTATGCCAGCAGGGAAGCCCGCTGCTTTCCCATGGTACAAGCAGCGGGAGAAACAGCGTGAGCAATACTCAACACCTGTTGTTTGAACTAGGCTGTGAAGAGCTGCCTCCTGCGTCATTACGCAAACTTAGTAACGCCTTACTGGAAAATGTTCAGCAAGGTCTTAACCAGGCAGGCCTAAACTATGGCGAGTGTATTGCCTATGCAACGCCGCGCCGCCTGGCCGTTTTAATAAAAGATCTAGCCAGCTCACAGGCTGATAAACATATCGAAAAACGTGGCCCTGCAGTGCAAGCCGCTTTTGATGCGAAAGGCGAGCCTAGCAAGGCATGCCTCGGCTTTGCCAAAAGCTGCGGCACCACTGTAGAGCAACTCAGCACACTTAAAACTGGTAAAGGTGAATGGCTAAGCTTTAGCCAAGAAGTCAAAGGTCAGCCCAGTGTCGTTTTAATTCCAGAGATTATCGCCAAAAGTATCAATCAGTTACCGATTGCCAAGCGTATGCGCTGGGGCGCATCGAATACAGAATTTGTACGCCCGGTGCACTGGGCTCTGTTGATGTATGGGCAAGATGTCATTGATACTGAAATTCTAGGTTTAAGTACTGGCAATATCACCTACGGTCATCGCTTCCATGCGCCTAAAGCGATTACTGTAACAGCGCCTGAAAAGTATGCAACGATCTTGCTGGGACAAGGAAAAGTCATCGCTGACTTTAATCAGCGCATGCAAATCATTCGCGATGCAGCTAATAGTGCCGCATCTGCCGTCAGCGGCATAGCACATATTGAAGAGGGCTTACTCGAAGAAATTGCCGCTCTGAACGAATTTCCAGTCCCTATTACCGGAAATTTTGCTACCCGTTATCTGGCTCTACCGGCTGAAGTATTGATTACCACCATGCAGATTAACCAGAAATATTTTCCAGTTAAAAATGCCGAGGGTGATTTACTTGCGCACTTTATTACCTTTAGTAATATTGAGAGCAAAAATCCGGTTTCTATTCAGCAGGGTAATGAACGAGTAATTATGCCTCGTCTGGCAGATGCCGAATTTTTCTGGAATCAGGATCGTAAATTTAGTCTGGAGGAACGTACCGGGAAATTAGATACTATTATCTTCCAGAAAAAATTAGGTAGCCTGGCAGATAAATCACAGCGAGTCGAAAAGCTTGCCGAGTTTATTGCCGATAGTTTGCAGCAAGATAGTAACCTGGTCACCCGGGCGGCAAAACTGGCAAAAACTGACCTTGTGACTAATATGGTTGAGGAATTTGGCAGTTTACAGGGGCTAATGGGGCGTTATTACGCCTTAGCAGATGGCGAAAATCCGGAAGTTGCACAAGCGATTGAAGAGCAATATTACCCTAAGCAATCTGGTAGTGCGACTGCAGCGAATGCCACAGGACAAATCCTGGCGATTGCAGAAAAAATTGATACCTTAACCGGTATTTTTAGTGCTTGCTTAATCCCTAGTGGCGATAAAGACCCCTATGCTTTAAGGCGTACTGCTTTAGGTGTGCTAAGAACTATTATTGAAAACAAGCTAGAAATCAATCTACTATCCTGTTTAGATTTTTCTCTACAGGAATTCAAGCATGAGTTTGATTTAGAAAAAACACGCAAGCTGCTAATTGCCTTCGTTTATGAGCGCTTAAAAGGCCATAGTCTTGAGCATGGGTATACAGCAGATGAATTTGCTGCTGTTTTCGCCATCCTGCCAGCAAAACCCTATGATTTTCAACGCCGCTTGCAGGCGGTGCAAAACTTCAGGACGCTACCGGAGGCGGAAAGTCTGGCTGCTGCTAATAAGCGTATTGCTAATATTCTTAAAAAGACTGATAACCAGGCAGCGGAAACTATAGGACAATTAATTGAAGCAGCGGAAATCACCCTGTTCGCGTCTGCCCAACAAGCTGAAAAAGATGTTGCACCATTACTAGCAGCATCAGATTATCAGGCTGCGTTAAATCGCCTCGCGGGTTTGCGCGAGGATGTTGATCGCTTTTTCGATGATGTCATGGTGATGTGTGATGATCCAGACTTACGTGCTAATCGTTTGGCCTTGCTAACCAAGCTATCAACCTTATTTTTACAGATAGCTGATATATCAAAATTGCAAAGCTAATGACCGCACCTAAAAAATATATCCTACTGGATCGTGATGGTGTCATCAATCACGATTCAGGTGATTTTATAAAATCACCTGATGAATGGCTACCGATCGACAAAAGCCTGGAAGCCATTGCTTTATTAACTCGACATGGATATCAAGTCGTGATTATTACCAATCAATCGGGGGTAGGACGTGGTTTGTATAGTGATGCAACTCTTACCGACATGCACCTTAAAATGTCCCGCTTGACGGAAGCAGTAGGTGGCAAAATAAGCCATATTTATTATTGCCCACACTTGCCTGATGCCGGCTGCAAATGTCGTAAACCCCTGCCCGGCATGCTGCATCAATTTAGCGCTGATGCAGACGTGGCACTGAATGATATTTTCTTTATCGGTGATTCATTACGCGACATCCAAGCAGGCATCGCGGCGGGGGCAAAGCCCATTTTAGTCAAAACTGGAAACGGTGCAAAAACCCTAGCCGCTAATCCTGATTTAAACATTCCTATTTTTGAGAATCTTTATGACGCAACAGCACACATCTTATCAAGGTAGCCGACTCTTGCTTTATCTCCGTTCGGGCTTGTTATTTATTGTGGTACTAAGTGCTGCAATAATAATAAGCCTGCTGGTGTTGCTGGCAACATTATTACCTTTTGCACTGCAATATAAGCTAGCATCATTCTGGGGGACTTATGTTATGTTTATGACTAAAGTAATCTGTGGACTGAGCTATCAGGCTTCCGGACTGGAAAATATTACCCCAGAGCAAAATGCCATCGTCCTGTGTAAACATCAGTCCGCATGGGAAACAATTTTCTTAATGGCGGCATTACCGCCCTCGAGTGTCCTGTTAAAAAAATCCCTGCTTAAGATCCCGTTTTGGGGCTGGGCAATGGCGACCTTGAAACCTATTGCTATCGATCGCTCTAATCCTAAACAAGCCTTAGCGCAATTATTAAAACAAGGGGCGAAACGACTGCAGGAAGGCTACTGGCTAGTTATATATCCGGAAGGAACACGCATGGCACCAGGAGAGCAAGGGAAATTCAGTGCCAGCGGCAGTTTACTTGCGCAACGCACGGGTTACCCGATTATTCCCATAGCGCATAACGCAGGTGAATTCTGGCCGCGCAATAGTTTTTTAAAATATCCTGGGGTTATCCAGGTCAAAATCGGCCCGGCGATACCGACTGAAGGCAGAAAAAGCAGAGACATTAATACCGATGCAGAAGCATGGATTAAAAATGCCATGCAAGAAATTGATACGACTACACACACTTTAAAAAACTTATGAAAAAATTATTACTTATCAGCGTTTCCGCCTTATTATTAACCGCCTGTACCGAACAACAGGAATATGAAGCAACAGTCCTAGAACAAATAAGCAATGACCCGGATATTAAATCCTACCATCTTGACCCTGCGACTGTCGCTGACTGTATTGTTGACCTATCCTCAAAAAAAATGCCCGGGCTCGCACCATTTGAGCCTATACGCAAGACTGCCTATAAGGGCTATACAAAAATGATCGCTATCAAGACACCCGAAAAACCCGAGGAAGTTTTAGCCGAATTACGCCTGAGCTTTGGTTCAGCTCAGGCGCTTGCTGATGCACATAGAAATTATTCTAAGAGCTACCTAGAATGTGTTTCGACCGTGACCAATCTTGAGTTAGATGATGAAGAAGGTGATATCACTGAAGAGCTGGTACAAAATTAAGCAATAAGCAAAACACACGGAGTTAGACTTTTCTCTCTAAGGAACGCGTCCGGAATAAGTTTGGCACACCGCTACGCTAGCGCAGGATTTATGTTCGTATCTAAAGCGTAGAAACAGGCGCATAGCTGGCTGCGCAACTATTTCTACAATGCAGAAGGCGAGCATAAACACAAGGTAGTTGTCGAAGTTATTTCGTGCACGTTCCTAAACAGTTTAATCCGGTAATATCTTGCCTCACTAATTTACTACAAAGCCAGCCAGCCATTGTCCCGCCCTAGGTTGAGACACCTCTCCCTGGGCATCGGTGAACCTAAAGGGCACAGACACTAGGCTCATTCCCCGATTTACCTGTACAGCAAAGTGCAAATGCGGCCCGGAGCTAAACCCTGTATTCCCCGAATAAGCAATTAATTGCCCGGCCCTTACCCGCATACCGGCATAAACTTGTGCCCGATCGACTTGTAAATGCGCATAAACCGCCATCGATCCATCGTCATGTAAAATCCTGATGTTATTCGCGCGTGCTTTATACGCCTGCTTATCCGTGCCACCTTTAAAAAAATCATTTTCCAGGCTCATGACTACGCCCGCTCGAGCAGCATGTACCTCGGAACCTTCTGGCATAGACAAATCTACAGCATATTTGTTTTGCTTGTCAGTATGTGAAAACTTGCCATTAAAGGACTGACTAACCTGATACTTTCTATAACTGGCAAATGGAGGATAGTACACTGCCTGAGTATCATACCGAGCCGAAGGGTCACCAAGCGAATACCGATAACTCAGCGCATATCGCCAGCCCTGAAATTCATCTACTGCACCCAGTCCAAACAATGGCTTGGAAACGCCAGGCTGCACCACAAACTTTCTCGGCAGAACAGGGCTAGACTGTACATTCTGCTGTTCATAAAAAACCACCTCCACTTCAATCGGACCAAAATAATCATTTCTAATGACAAACTCTGGCTGCCGCTTCTCGCCTATCTGATTAAGCCGGACGCGCTGCTTGCTGGCAACTTTTAATTGCCGAACTTCAACTTTAAACTCCTCGCTTTGTCTAGCTGAAGGAGCTTTGTCGGTATAATGCCAGCCGCCTTTTTCGTCCTGATACTTGTACAGCTTCTTCGCTTCGCTCGGCATGCTTGTCAGGCACAAGCATAGCAACACCAGGCTAGTGCAGCACCTATTTGGGCTTGATGCATAGGGAGCCTTATATACTGCTAATTTAAAAACTAAATTCCAGTTAGCTTTTAATCCGTCCTGAATAGCGGCTGCAATAGCAGCGAAATTCCATCCGGCCATTCTTATTGTGCGATAGGGTTGGTCATTAGGCTTTATCATGATCTCACTATATTGCGATTATGCCCTGGATGCAATAGTCAGCTATGGTAAAAATACCCACTAGTGCTTACAGCAGACTATGCATTGCAACCTGTAATTTTTCGTTAAGCACATGATTTATCAAACAGTTATTATCACTATCAAAATTCTGCTTAAAGCTTGGAATAGACAGGCTTGCTTTTAGATCGCCATTAAAATTCTCAACAGAACTCACTGCTGTTGCCAAAACTTTAGCTGCTCCCCCAGCACCTGGGGACGTTGCAAGTAGCACCACGGGCTTATGTTGAAAGATTTCTTGGTTGATGCGCGAGCACCAGTCAAATAGATTCTTATACTCGATGTTCAAGTTTTCAGCTATAACTGGGCTAAGAAAAGTAAATTTTTCCGGTTTTGTTTTATAAGTGATTGATTTACAATGATGTTGATGCTTTCTTTGTCAGTAAAATTATCAATAAAATCAATCAGTTAAAAAACTTGAACATCGAGTAACACTGAAGTTTCTTAAGAAATTCATCAAGCAACCATTCGCAATAAAACGGCTACCACCGAATTTACAGGGGAGCTGCTGTATTTGGGGCGAACCCTTTCAAAATCCGGATCCAAAGCCGCTTCGGCAATGATGCGGCGGATATCTGAAAAGGCGAAACTGGCTCGGCCCTTCACTTTGTGCCGACGTTCCGGATTGGTTTTTAAACGATCCGCGTAAATCCACGTCAGCG
Source organism: Bathymodiolus japonicus methanotrophic gill symbiont (assembly GCF_019721995.1). Taxonomy (GTDB): domain Bacteria; phylum Pseudomonadota; class Gammaproteobacteria; order Methylococcales; family Methylomonadaceae; genus Methyloprofundus. The sequence goes on from NZ_BLYC01000006.1 coordinate 131,534, forward strand.
TTGTTGCCATCATACAGAAGTTCAAATGGTTGGTCACTGCCTGCGCATTTCGACACTGACTTTTCTGACTCCCTATGTCTTGCTTGAGCTCTTTGAACCCGGATTCGATTTTCCATCGCGCACCATAATACTCAATAATCTGTGTGATGGATAAACTTAGATCGGTCGTAAACAAAGCAATCCACTGTGTGCGACGAAACACCCAGACAACCTGAACGGGTCGTTTCAATCGCTGTCAGCCCCGGACGGGCTGATAGTCTCCAGAAGGCGCAGGGAAATTTGCCAATCCGAAGTGCGCGATAGCGCGCGAGGGAGGCTAAAATTTTATCCCGAATAGCCGTAGAGCCATTTGTGGTAGCCATGACTGAGCTGCTTTGTGCTCAGTCTGTGGCGGACGCAGGGCGGCTGGAGCATCTCCTATTCGCTGCGTAGGTGAACGAATTACGGCGACAGGAGTCCCGGAATTTCGTGAGGTAGCATGGCGCGCCTGGTTTTCAGCATGACAACGCGACTATAAGCCCTGACTTCACGCTGTTTTCCATAGAGATTCACGGTATACGATCGGGCCTTTTGTTGTACTGTTTTTGCCATGTCTGTGGCTGACCCCAGACGCTGCCCGTACTTTTTATTCCGCCCCCTCTGCTTGGGTTTTCTTTTTTCTGGACGATCGTACAGTACATTATTGCACCTTAACCTAGAGAGAATATTAAACCGGCTTCCGATAGTTTTGTAAACAGGCTTCCATAGGCCATTGTTGCCAAACCAGCTATCAGTGACTGTCAATATCGGAGCGGTGGAAAAATGTTCTGCAATTGCAATCAGCATTTGAGCCGCCTGAGTCATCCGCTGAAAATCCTGGAAACGGAGCTTTAGCGAAGTGAAGATTTTTAGTCCGCGATAGCCGTAGGGCCGTTGTTTTTTCGGAGTCTGAGCGTTAGCGAAGGTGGAGACAAAATAAAAGGCCATCCGACACGGCGTCAAGTCATTTGGAGCCTATGTTCCGACCCCTTGTTGGGTCGGGACGAGGTGACGAGGACGAATCGGGGCCGCCGGAGGCATAAGTGGTCGCGTTAAGTTTTTGCTGCTTGCTTGGGCTGGGATGCCCAAAACAAGCTTTCGCAAAAATAGCGACTCCCCGAGTGGTCTGGAAAGGAAGGACTTCCCCCGCTGAAAATCATGGAAACGGAGCTTAGCGAAGTGGTGATTTTTAGTCCCTGATAGGCGACAGGGCAATTCGCTGATTCGACGTGTGCTAGCAGCACGCGAGAGGAGCAAGAATTGCATTCCGAATAGCCGTCCAGCCAGTGAGGAAGTAATGACGAAGCGACTTTTGTGCGTAGTCGTTGCGGACGCAGGGCGCTCAGGGCATCTCCCATCCGCTGCGTAGGTGAACGAATTATGGCGACAGGAGTCCCGGAATTTCGTGAGGTAGCATGGCGCGCCTGTCTAGCCAGTGTCGTGTCTGGTACAGGGTCACTGCTTAACTCTGCAATTCTTGCGCCTTATAACCGAGAGCAGGAAAATGATGCAGATGCGATAGGGCAGTTACTTGCTATTAAAGCCGGCTGGAATCCAGATGGTATTACCCATTTTCTTAGCACGCTCGCTGAAGATCATGGAAACGTAGCTTAGCGAAGTGGTGATTTTTAGTCCCTGATAGGCGACAGGGCAATTCGCTGATTCGACGTGTGCTAGCAGCACGCGAGAGGAGCAAGAATTGGATTCCGAATAGCCGTCCAGCCAGTGAGGTAGTAATGACGAAGCGGCTTTTGTGCGTAGTCGTTGCGGACGCAGGGCGTTCAGGGCATCTCCCATCCGCTGCGTAGGTGAACGAATTATGGCGACAGGAGTCCCGGAATTTCGTGAGGTAGCATGGCGCGCCTGAGATCGCGAAACTGCCCGGAAAGGGGAAGAGGAGGAGTTCGCTTTTCTTGCGACGCACCCGTCTACACCTAAGCGAGTTAAAGCCACTGAAACAAGAGCGGCTGAGCTTAAAGCGGATGGCAGTATCAGTCAGCAAAAAAACTCAGCGGTCAAAAATCATAAGGCTTTTCTGAGCATGCTTAATGGCTTAATTGTCGGTGCAGATGTTAAACAAGGTATTTTTATTACTCGATGTTCAAGTTTTTGATATTGAGAAGGTAAAATGAGGTATTCTGAGGTTGTTGTAATTTTATCGGTGTAAGCCCATGTTAATGAATGCCCCAGCCACCTTTATCCAGAGCTATATTGACGATTTAAATGATGCGCTCAATCAGCTAAAACCCGGAGCCGCTTTGACACGGATTCAAGCCGCTTGGTTGGGCACTTGTTTAACGTGCATACTGCTAATGAACTCTGTTTGCTGGGCTAAGTTTGAGCGAGCAAGCCTTGGAGATTGCAAAGTAGCCGCATTATCCTGGGTGTTTCGTAAAGCAAGTATACCCTGGGACTGGTTGCTACGGGTGAGTGTGGTCTTAATTTTAAAACGTTATGGCATTACTGAAGGTGTGTTGGCCTTTGATGAATCAGACCGAGCACGATCTAAGTCTACAAAACGTATTTATAAGGTTTACAAGCAGAAACACAAAGGCTCCGGCGGGTATGTTAATGGACAAACGATAGTATTATTGCTGCTAGTTACCTCATCCATTACAGTGCCTGTCGGTTTTTTCTTTTATATGCCGGATCCAGCCTTAAAGCAGTGGGATAAAGAAGATAAACGGTTGAAGAAGAGCGGTATAGCAAAAAAAGATCGGCCTATTAAGCCTGAGCGTGACAGTGCCTACCCGACCAAAACAGAGATTGCATTAGGCTTATTAAAAGAGTTTAAAGTTGCGCATAGCCTGATTAAAATTAAAGGCGTACTGGCTGATGCGCTGTATGGTGAAAAAGCCTTTATGGACGAAGCCGCTAAAGAATCTGGAGGCTCGCAGGTGATTAGCCAATTACGTAAAAACCAAAATATTGAATATAGAGGTAGAATAAGGTCAGTCGAGAGCTACTTTAATTCGATTAACAAAGGCATTGATCAGATAATACGTGTACGTGGCGGAAAAGAGATTAAAGTGACTGTCAGCAGTGCACGATTAAAGGTGAGTTCACACAGTAAAAAACGCTTTGTCATTGCCTTAAAATATGACGGTGAAAACGACTATCGCTATTTAGTGGCGACAGACCTGACTTGGCGCACACAAGATATTATTCAAGCCTATACGTTGAGATGGCTGATTGAGGTTTTCTTTGAGGACTGGAAGCTTTATGAAGGATGGGGGCGTGAGGCCAAACAATTAGATGAAGAGGGATCAAGCCGTGGCCTGATTCTGAGTCTTTTGTTTGACCATTGCCTTCTCCTTCACCCAGAGCAAATAGCCCGCATTGAAAGCAAACTACCTGCGTATACCGTAGGAAGCTTACAGCGCAAGTCTCAAATGGATGTACTGCTTGAGTTCATCACGTCATTGCTAGAGTTTCCAGATCCTGGTGATAAGCTGAAAGAGTTAGGTGAATTAATAAAGGATGTGTTTCAACTGATGCCATCAGGAAAACATATGATTGGCAGAGATTTAGGGCGCTTAGAGCCAACACCATCATTAAAGTATTGTTCTGCTGGGTGAAGGTAAGAGTTTGATGGCAATGGGATGGAAAAACTTGAACATCGAGTTATACGCTGCGGTATAAGAGCCATTATGTTCGGCAAATGAAATAATAAGCGCATCACACGCGCTAATTTTAGCAAAAAACTCCTGAGCCAGTTTAGGCTGCCCAAGCTCTTCCTCTTTACCCACACTAAACAAGGGCAGTTCATAGTCATTTAAGTCCAGCACTTCAACCTGCGCAGCTTCAATTAAGCTAGCTGCATAGGTCACCAATTGTTTATTTATCGATTGCTTACTATTACTCGCAGCAAATGCTAGAACTTTCATTCTTTCTCCTATGAATTATTTGATCTGTATAACCACTCATATTATCAAAATCCAGGAGCTTTATTGTGAATTTAATAATGCGATGGTAGTTGACAAGAGCATGCTCGGGGTATTTTGAAATTTGCCTTGCAGAAGCAGACAAAAAAGGATGATCTATAACTGTGTTAGATAAACTGAAGTTTCCCAATAATTATTTATGGTAAAATTGAAACTATGCTACAACTATATGAAAAAAACAGTCTTTTCATTCGTTTCAAATGCTATTGCCTAAGGGGAATTAAGTAGGGGTTTGCTATAAACATGGCAAAACCACCTAAAATAAACCTCGATACACCAGCATTGTGTATTTCAGCTACTCAATAATTGGGAAACTTCAGTTAGATAAAGTACCGCTGGAGAAATATTCCGCTGAACTTTATGCGCTCAATATAGAGCTGCAGAAAGCGTAGGTAACGCGCAATAAATAATCTACCCGGATTGCGCTGGATTTTTATTCGTCTTCAAGGCGCAACGAAGAAGGCGGATAAAAAGACAAGCAAGGTGGGGTCGGTTATTTATTCCGAGTTGCCTTACACAGTTTCAGATTTTTGATCGCGTTGTAACAGGTTCTGTACTGCACTTAATGGCGCAAGCCCTTCATACAGGACCCGGTAAGTTTGCTCGGTAATGGGCATATCAATAGCGTGTTTTTTAGCCAACATATAGGTTTCTTTTGCAGCAGAAATACCTTCCACTTCCTGACCAATTTCCTGTATAGCTTGCTGCCGGCCTTTCCCCTCTCCCAGAGCGATACCAAAGCGGCGATTGCGTGACTGATTATCAGTACAGGTCAGAATCAGGTCTCCCAGGCCAGCTAAACCCATCAGGGTTTCTTGTTGCCCACCTAAAGCAGTATTCAGGCGAATAATTTCGGCAATACCACGGGTAACCAGCGCTGCTCTGGTGTTCGCACCAAAACTAAGTCCATCCGCGATGCCCGCAGCAATCGCCAGTACATTTTTAACCGCGCCACCCACTTGCACACTAATAATATCGTTAGTTGTGTAGGTACGAAAACGCGGGCTGTGCATAATTTGCGCTAACTGATCAGCAAAGCTTTGCTGGGTTGCGGCGATAGTCACAGCTGTAGGCAACCCAACCGCAACTTCCTGGGCAAACGAAGGCCCGGATAAAACTGCAGCAGGTGTTTCAACCGAAAAAACATTAGCTACAATCTGGTGCAATAATTCACCCGTTTCCGGATTAAAGCCCTTACTTGCCCAGGCAATTTTTATCTGCTTACCAACAAAGGGCTTGATGTTAACCAGTGTTTGCTTAAATACATGGCTGGGGACTGAAATTAGCAGGATATCGCTAAATTGCGCAGCTACTTCTAGCTTATCAGTCAGCTCGAGGGTCTCCGGAAAATCCAGCCCGGCAAGATAACGCTTGTTTTGTCGGTCTTTAGCAAGATTAGCAATGTGCTCTGGAAGATGCCCCCAAAGCATGGTTTGATTGCCATTTCTAGCGGCCTGTATTGCCAATGCTGTGCCCCAGGAGCCAGCTCCCAGAACGCTGATCTTGCTTGTCATAATAGCTGTTAATTTAAGGTACTGCTGCTAGCTGATTGCTGTTGTTTCTGCTGTACATGTTGAGAATACAAGGCATCAAAATTAACCGGTGCCAAAAGCAGTTGTGGAAAGCCTCCCTTTGCTACCAGGTCTGAGATAACTTCCCGCGCATAGGGAAATAAAATATTCGGACAAAAGCTACCCAGCATAGGCCCCATTTCCTCGTCTGAAAAAGCAGACAATGAAAAAATACCTGCTTGCGTAGCTTCCACTAGGTAAGCTGTATTGTCGCCCGTTATTACTGTGACTGTAACAGTAATAGCAACTTCATATAGCGCATCTTCGAGGGGCGTTGAATTGGTGCCTAAATTAAAGTCTACCGAAGGCTCCCACTTTTCAGTGAAAATCTTAGGTGAACCGGGAGATTCAAAAGAAATATCTTTAGTGTAGATTTTTTGTATTGAAAATTGTTTTTCTTGCGCCTGTTTTTCTTCAGCCATGATTACCTGTGCTTATATTTTTATTAGAGTGTTTATTTTTTGCTTTTGACTATAGGTAGTTTATTCTCTTCCCAGGACTGCATACCGCCCGTCATCAGAAAAATATTTTCAAAACCTAATTTTTTTAGAGTCGCGCAAGCTGGAGCAGAGCGGGTACCTGTCTGACAGACAACGATCACATCATCTCTTTTGTACAGGTCAATTTTATTAACTTGCGCTTCTATGTTGGCAACAGGAATATTTATCGCATCTGTAATATGTCCCTTGCTGTATTCACCCGGCTCACGCACATCTAGAACAATTGGGTGCCCCGTATTTAATTTGGTCACCGTGAGCATCGGCGAAATCGTATTATATTTACGCATTCCCGCTTCGACTATATCCTGAATTAGAAAAAAGGAAACTGCAAAAAATGCTGTTACAAGCATCCAATGAGTGGAAGCGAATTCGATATATTGATCCATTATGAGTATTATTTAGGGGTTAAAGTTAGCATTGATTACAAAAAATTTCGCGCATCATCTCAATCAACTTGAGCATACGCGGATCATCAGTATAGTAAAAAACACGGTTTGCATCTTTTTTAAACTTTAGAATATCTTTTTCTCTTAATATCGCGAGATGCTGAGAGATATTACTCTGACTAGTGCCCACTTTTTCGACGATATCCTGAACGCTAATTGCTTCGGTACCGAGTACGCAAAGAATTTTTAAACGTAAAGGATGAGACATGGCCTTTAAGCAACGTGCCGCCCGTTCTATATCGGCATCTGCGTATAATTGTTGATTATCTTGAATTTCCATGGGATTGTATTAATTACAAGGCGCGAATTATAACACTCAAATAAGCTGTTTTTGCATACTTGCTGCGCTTTTAATCAGGAAGCAACAAGGCAACAATGAAATTTTATTTGCAAGGTGTAGAAAAATGCCTAGTTTAGCCTGTTAAGGGCTCATTAGAAAACTCTTAAATATATCAAAAACAGGAACATTCGGCAAATTTGGCCGCTTTTTTCATTAAAAATGTTTGTTCAGCATACGCATCTCTCTTCTTTTACCGAACCAGAAACTATGCAAACTACCAAACCAGCGCGCTATTCACACGCTATATTTTCGCTATCCTTTTGCCAAGGTTATCTCACTACGTACAAACGCCTCATATTGTTATAAAATAGGCAGTAGCACAACTTTGAGTTGTTTATATATTTTTAGCACTGATGAGTCCCACCATGACCAAACCTAAACCCTTAATTCTATTAATTCTTGATGGCTTTGGCGTTAGAGCAGAAACCAGCTATAACGCTATCGCACATGCCAACACGCCTTGCTGGGACAGCTTGCAGAAAAAATACCCGATGACCCAGCTGGATTGTTCCGGGCGTATTGTTGGCCTGCCTGATAAGCAAATGGGTAATTCAGAAGTCGGGCATATGCACATTGGTACCGGGCGTTATGTGCCACAGGATTTCTCTCGCGTAAGCGATGCCATTGAATCAGGCAGCTTTTTTGAAAACCCGGCACTATGCCTTGCTGTGGATCAGGCATTAAATAATGATGGAACATTACATATCCTTGGTTTGCTTTCTACCGGCGGTGTCCACAGCCATATTAACCATATATTGGCGATGCTGGAACTGGCTGCAAAGAAAGGCTTAAAAAAGGTCGCTATCCATGCCATTCTGGATGGTCGAGATGTTGCACCTAGCAGCGCCGAATCTTCGCTACAAGACCTGCAGGCTAAAATTGACCAATTAGGTGTGGGGCATATTGCATCAATAGTCGGGCGTTTTTATGCAATGGACAGAGATAACCGCTGGGAGCGCGTACAAAAAGCACATCAGCTTATTGTGCTAGGTAAAGGTGAATACACTGCAAAATCCGCAATAGAGGGGCTTCAAGCTGCCTATCAGCGCGAGGAAACTGATGAGTTTGTATCAGCAACAGCTATTTTAAATGCTCAGGATGAAGCAACCAGCATGAATGAAAATGATTCTGTCGTGTTTATGAACTTCCGTGCTGACCGTGCACGCGAAATTAGCCAGGCTATTACCGATACTGATTTCTCAGGATTTGAACGCAAACATAACGGATTTCAAGGCTGTTATGTCACTCTAACCGAGTATCATGAAAAATTCACCTACTCGGCCGCATACCCTGCTATAGAAATCAAGAACAGCCTGGGTGAAGTATTAGCGCAACAAGGCTTGCTACAATTGCGTTTGGCAGAAACAGAAAAATATGCGCATGTTACCTTTTTTATGAATGGAGGCGAGGAAGAGCCCAATGTAGGTGAAGATCGTATTCTGGTGCCTTCTCCAAAAGTAAAAACCTATGACCTGCAACCTGAAATGCATGCGGAAAAAGTTACCGAGCACCTGGTTAATGCGATTAACGAGCAAAAATATGATGTCATTATCTGCAATTACTCCAACTGCGATATGGTTGGACATACTGGCAAATGGGAAGCGGCACTGAAAGCAGTAGAGACCATTGATGCCTCACTAGCTGAGCTAGTGACCGCACTGGAAAAAGTCGGCGGACAGATGCTACTCACTGCGGATCATGGTAATATTGAGCAAATGCGTGATACACAGGGCGGACCGCTAACCTCACACACCACTAACCCGGTACCACTGGTCTATGTCGGTGGCCATCAGCCACTAGCCGATGGGGGTAGCTTAAAAGACCTGGCTCCGACTATGCTGGCTATTTTAGGCATACAACAGCCTGTTGAAATGGACGGCAAATCGTTACTAGTTGCGTCTTAAGTTTAGGTGAGATTGTTTTTACTGTTTTTGCTACTCTGCGGGCATGCCTCTGGTATGGCCGCAGCCAGCAAAGATCAAGAGTTACTACAGCTCCAGGGTAAAATTAAAGCCCTGGCTGACAATTTATCCAGCCTAAGCCAGCAAAAAAATCAGGCGGGCACTGAATTAAAGCGTATTGAGCAGCAATATGGCGAAATATCGCGTACAGCTCAGGACTTAAATGCGCACGTTGCATTAAAGCACAAGCGCATCGATGCAATCCAGCAGGAAATACAACTGCAAAATGGCTGGCTACTCACCCAACAATCACAGTTGGCCGAGCAAGTTAAAACCGCGTATGCACTAGGGCCGCAGGAGCAATTAAAATTATTGCTCAATCAGCAAGATATCAACCGCAGTAGCAGGGTTATGACGTATTACCGGTATTTTAATCAGGCACGCATAAATAAGTTGCAGCACATAAATACCAGCCTGGAACAAGAAAAGCAACAGGAAAAACAGGAGCTAGCCAAACTAATTGCTGCAAACAAGTTGTTACTGCAGGAAAAATTATCCTCAAGTAAAGCGGAGCGCAAGCAGATACTTGCGCAAATCAAAAAAGACCAGGCGCGCCATGCTACCTCACGAAATTCCGGGACTCCTGTCGCCATAATTCGTTCACCTACGCAGCGGATGGGAGATGCCCTGAACGCCCTGCGTCCGCAACGACTACGCACAAAAGCCGCTTCGTCATTACTACCTCACTGGCTGGACGGCTATTCGGAATGCAATTCTTGCTCCTCTCGCGTGCTGCTAGCACACGTCGAATCAGCGAATTGCCCTGTCGCCTATCAGGGACTAAAAATCACCACTTCGCTAAGCTCCGTTTCCATGATTTTCAGCGAATGAGCGGCAAATTAAGCAGCTTATTTACAGACTGGAAGAAGTCACCCAAAGCCAGGTTGCCAGCAAAATATCGAGCAAGTCATTTGCAAAATCAAGAGGCCGATTACCCTGACCAGTAAGCGGTAAAATTGTACGCAGTTTTGGTAGCCCACGCGCTGATGGTAAATGGAACGGGGTATTAATTCGAGCTAAAGAAGGCAGCAAGGTCAAAGCCATTGCCCATGGACAAATAGTCTTCTCAGACTGGTTTAAGGGTTACGGATTATTACTCGATGTTCAAGTTTTTTAACTGATTGATTTTATTGATAATTTTACTGACAAAGAAAGCATCAACATCATTGTAAATCAATCACTTATAAAACAAAGCCGGAAAAATTTACTTTTCTTAGCCCAGTTATAGCTGAAAACTTGAACATCGAGTATTAGTTATTATCAAACATGATAAGAACTTTATGAGCTGAAGTTTCCCAATAACTATTTATGGTAAAATTGAAACTATGCTACAACTATATGAAAAAAATAGTCTTTTCATTCGTTTCAAATGCTATTGCCTAAGGGGAATTAAGTAAGGGTTTGCTATAAACATGGAAAAACCACCTAAAATAAACCTCGATACACCAGCATTGTGTATTTCAGCTACTCAATAATTGGGAAACTTCAGTTTATGAGTCTGTATGCATTTAATCAAAGCCTGTATACTCGATGTTCAAGTTTTTCCATCCCATTGCCATCAAACTCTTACCTTCACCCAGCAGAACAATACTTTAATGATGGTGTTGGCTATAAGCGCCCTAAATCTCTGCCAATCATATGTTTTCCTGATGGCATCAGTTGAAACACATCCTTTATTAATTCACCTAACTCTTTCAGCTTATCACCAGGATCTGGAAACTCTAGCAATGACGTGATGAACTCAAGCAGTACATCCATTTGAGACTTGCGCTGTAAGCTTCCTACGGTATACGCAGGTAGTTTGCTTTCAATGCGGGCTATTTGCTCTGGGTGAAGGAGAAGGCAATGGTCAAACAAAAGACTCAGAATCAGGCCACGGTTTGATCCCTCTTCATCTAATTGTTTGGCCTCACGCCCCCATCCTTCATAAAGCTTCCAGTCCTCAAAGGAAACCTCAATCAGCCATCTCAACGTATAGGCTTGAATAATATCTTGTGTGCGCCAAGTCAGGTCTGTCGCCACTAAATAGCGATAGTCGTTTTCACCGTCATATTTTAAGGCAATGACAAAGCGTTTTTTACTGTGAGAACTCACCTTCAATCGTGCACTGCTGACAGTCACTTTAATCTCTTTGCCGCCACGTACACGTATTATCTGATCAATGCCTTTGTTAATCGAATTAAAGTAGCTCTCGACTGACCTTATTCTACCTCTATATTCAATATTTTGGTTTTTACGTAATTGGCTAATCACCTGCGAGCCTCCAGATTCTTTAGCGGCTTCGTCCATAAAGGCTTTTTCACCATACAGCGCATCAAGCCAGTACGCCTTTAATTTTAATCAGGCTATGCGCAACTTTAAACTCTTTTAATAAGCCTAATGCAATCTCTGTTTTGGTCGGGTAGGCACTGTCACGTTCAGGCTTAATAGGCCGATCTTTTTTTGCTATACCGCTCTTTTTCAACCGTTTATCTTCTTTATCCCACTGCTTTAAGGCTGGATCCGGCATATAAAAGAAAAAACCGACAGGCACTGTAATGGATGAGGTAACTAGCAGCAATAATACTATCGTTTGTCCATTAACATACCCGCCGGAGCCTTTGTGTTTCTGCTTGTAAACCTTATAAATACGTTTTGTAGACTTAGATCGTGCTCGGTCTGATTCATCAAAGGCCAACACACCTTCAGTAATGCCATAACGTTTTAAAATTAAGACCACACTCACCCGTAGCAACCAGTCCCAGGGTATACTTGCTTTACGAAACACCCAGGATAATGCGGCTACTTTGCAATCTCCAAGGCTTGCTCGCTCAAACTTAGCCCAGCAAACAGAGTTCATTAGCAGTATGCACGTTAAACAAGCGCCCAACCAAGCGGCTTGAATCCGTGTCAAAGCCGCTCCGGGTTTTAGCTGATTGAGCGCATCATTTAAATCGTCAATATAGCTTTGGATAAAGGTGGCTGGGGCATTCATTAACATGGGATTACACCGATAAAATTACAACAACCTCAGAATACCTGATTTTACCTTCTCAATATCAAAAACTTGAACATCGAGTGTATAGCGAAGTAGGCGAGTGGGTTAATGCGGGTGATACGATTGCAACGCTAGGTAATAGCGTAGGAAGAAATAAGGCTGGATTATATTTTGAGATTCGCAAAAAGAACAGGCCGCTTAACCCGAAAAAATGGCGCAAAAAAAGATAAGGCCTTATTAGCCCAATGTCAGCAAGCAAAATCATGTGTTGTAATTCGCTCTTTTTGCATTGAATTACATTATTTATTTGTATTGTTATAAAATACATTTTCTCTGCAACCTGTAACCGATGTAAAATCTGGATACAGTTGGAATTTATCAGGAATATTGTTACGGAGTTTTTACAAGGTGCTTAAACAAAAAAATATTTTTATCTTATTTACAGGTTGTTGCCTGGGCGTTTTATTTGTTACCGCCGGTTCAGCTCTGGCAGATAAGGAAACCGGGAAAAATGAGCAAGCCGTTAGCTTGCCTTTTGAAGAATTACGTACTTTTACCGAGATTTTTGGGCGTATCAAACAAGATTATGTCGAACCAGTTAGCGATAAAGATCTACTGGAAAATGCAATACGTGGCATGTTGGTAGGCCTGGATCCTCACTCTAGCTACCTTAATACCGAAGAATATAAAGAACTAAAGGTTGGCACAACCGGGCGCTTTGGAGGCTTAGGCATTCAAGTCACCATGGAAGATGGCTTTGTAAAAGTAATCTCCCCTATCGATGACACGCCAGCACAACGCGCCGGCATAGAATCAGGCGACTTAATTATCAAGCTGGATGACCAGCCGGTTAAAGGCATGACCCTGACTAATGCTGTTAAAATCATGCGTGGCGATGTGGGTAGTAAAATCGTGCTAACCATTGTGCGCAAAGGCAAAGATGCCCCGTTTAATGTGACCCTGGTCAGAGACATTATTAAAGTAAAAAGCGTACGCAGTCGCACCCTGGAAGACGGCTTTGGCTATTTGCGTATCAGCAGCTTTCAATCGCCTACCGGTGCCGCTGTTAGAGAAGCGGTTAAGAAACTTAGACAAGAGAACGGTGGCTCTTTAAAAGGCATGGTACTGGATTTACGTAACAACCCTGGTGGCGTATTAGATGGGGCTGTATCTGTTAGTGACGCCTTTTTAGACTCTGGTAAGATCGTTTATACCGAGGGGCGTATTAAGGACTCGCAAATGGATTTTAATGCGACTCCGGGTGATTTACTCGATGGCGCACCTATCGTAGTATTAATTAATGCCGGCTCTGCATCAGCCTCCGAAATTGTCGCGGGTGCATTACAGGATCATAAGCGCGCTATTATTATGGGTAGCAAATCTTTTGGAAAAGGCTCGGTACAAACGATTATGCCTATCGGTAGCGGCGGTGCAGTTAAAATTACCACAGCGCGATATTTCACGCCTGCAGGTCGTTCAATACAAGCCACAGGCATCGAGCCAGATATCGAGCTTGAGCGCCTGAAGCTGGAAACACTGGAAGCAAGTAATTTCGAGCCCATTAAAGAAGCTGACTTATCACATCATTTAACTAATGGTAATGGTAAAAAATCGGATGCTCCAAAAAATGACAAGCAAGATAAGGATGGCAAGGATGAAGACCCAAAGGGCGTTGATATGCGTGACTATCCATTGCGAGAAGCACTGAACTTATTAAAAGGCATTGCCATTCTAAGATAACCTGCAGAATTGATCATACTTCGCACGACTTCAATTCGTGCGAAGTATTTAAACTTTTATAGTTGACTCAGCTTTACTAGCACAAATATTCAAAATAAAACCTCACCACTACAAATGCGGCTCATTTTCAACGTAACAAAGAATATGAGTTGACTACAGTGAAAATCTATATATAATAAAAATAGCTTGCAAGTACGTCTTATATTTATGCACACCATTTCGATGTTTTATCTTTAGTATTATATCTTTAGTAGCTCGTCCTGTTTTATAAGTAATAGCATCACTTCCAGCAAAACAGCCTGCATAAGGCTTCAATTACTCTTAAAATAAATAGGATATTATTATGTCTACTACAACTGGTACAGTAAAATGGTTTAACGAAGCTAAAGGTTTTGGCTTTATCGAGCAAGAATCAGGCCCTGACGTTTTCGCTCATTTCAGCGCAATCTCAGGCTCAGGCTTCAAAACCCTGGCTGAAGGCCAAAAAGTTGAGTTCACTGTGACACAGGGCGATAAAGGCCCACAAGCAGAGGACATCGTAGCGCTTTAATTATAAGCCCACGATTTAAAGGCCTGTCTTTGGACATGCGCTAAAAGAATGGTTCCTCCTTTGGAGGTTCCGCCTTTTTTTTATGCCTATATGGCCATAACAGTATCGACATACACAAGCGACTATCGAAAAGAAAAAATATCTACAGGCGCGCCATGCTACCTCACGAAATTCTGGGACTCCTTTCGCCATAATTCGTTCACCTACGCAGCGGATGGGAGATGCCCTGAACGCCCTGCGTCCGCAACGACTACGCACAAAAGCCACTTCGTCATTACTACCTCACTGGCTGGACGGCTATTCGGAATGCAATTCTTGCTCCTCTCGCGTGCTGCTAGCACACGTCGAATCAGCGAATTGCCCTGTCGCCTATCAGGGGCTGAAAATCACCACTTCGCTAAGCTCCGTTTCCATGATTTTCAGCGTAGGCAATTGATTCTGGTGTATTTTGCCAGTTTGCAATATACTCAGTCGCGCAGTTAGTTAGCTAGGCATTAAATAATTATCATATTTTGGAGGAACTTAGGATGTTTGAGTTTTTATTTATTTTAGCCGTGATTTTTATAGCGTACATAACTTTTAATCAGAACAAGAATGATGACGGACAAAATCCACACTCAAAAGAGCAAGTTGAGAGCATATTAACCCCCCCAGGAAATAAAACCGTCAAAGTAGAAATCACTAGCACCAAACCAGTTCCGGCTAAAAAAACTCAGCCTGTAACACCGAAGCCAAAAGCTAAAGCAACTAGACAGGCAGCGCCAAAAATCGAGCTACGTACAGTGATAATGAGAAATCCTGCAACCTGGGAAGAAGCAAAAGTTGCCGGAAACTATCGAATGGCCAAGCGTTGGATAAAAGAAGCTTTAGTTGAAGAAGGCTTGCTGGAAAAAATCTATAAAAATAATGAACTAGACGATGCTGCTAAAGTCCTTGTTGCCGAAGCACTTTCGATTATCAAGGCGATGGATAAATATAAAGCTTAGGCATTTTTTGCCTAGCTCAAGACTCTTCTTTCTACGTGAGCCTGAGAAAACTGTAATGGTCAACAATAACCGGACACTTTCTTAAGACACTTTCCTATAACTACTCTCTCAAATTGTAATGGTGATTGATAACCTAATTTTGAGTGAGCACGCTTACCGTTATAAAAAGCTACACATCAATAATGCTATTGATTGCTGCTTCTTTGGTTCTAAAGTTGTAACTACTCAGCGTAAATAATTAAAAAAGTTCATGACAAAGTTTTAGCTCAATTTTGTGTGTTTTACATCAGTGTTCCCCTATCAATTGAGGCCGTGAAACTAACCTCGCCACAAGAGAGCTCATAAAGCACTGTAAAGACATTCCTGTTATTATTGCGTTTTGAACTGCCCGAATGGTATACGAGCTGATACGAGATATTCTTGCCTGGAAAAATAATGGATTCACAAAACGATCTCGTTTTTGAGCCTGTTGCTGCCTTATCTCCAGAGCCTCGCTATATTTTTTATCCGATGGATGAATCAATTCTGGCTGTTGTGTTTTTGAACTCTCTTCAAACACGCGCATTAAATTATAGCTCATTGCAGTCAGGCGCATTTGATTTTCAAGTGAGCGGGTATTGGAAGACCAAGCTTTAGTTTCCTTGAAATTACTTTTAGTGTTATTGAATGTCTTTTCAATCGTCCATCGCTTGAAATACAGCATGGCAATGGTTCCAGGGTTAATAGTCATTGGCAAGGTTGTCACAAACCGGTGAAGTTTTCCGGTTTCTGGATCACGGTAATCCACCACGTTAAATTTGATGCCCTTGTTTTCGTACACACTGTATGCTTCAACTCCTGTATTGATCTCATGCTGGGAGTCAAAAGGGATAGACTCAACCAGAGTCGCAATTGAATTTTCTTTTAGCATTGAAATCATGTAATTAGCATGTCGTTTCTGCCGATCCCACCAGACAAAGTCGGTGACGGCTTTATCGTAGACATAGAGATGTTTCTGAGAGCTGTTATTTCCCTTGTTTTGCTTTTCAATATGATCTCGTAACACAGGTATTTCTTGATGTCTCTGAGTTCCGTTTGTCACCAGACAAAGAAATCTGAGCAACCCACTTCTGAGATTCAACGCGTAAATCCCCCCGGCCGCATAAACTTTCCCCCGCTGTCAGCCCCGGACGGGCTGATAGTCTCCAGAAGGCGCAGGGAAATTTGCCAATCCGAAGTGCGCGATAGCGCGCGAGGGAGGCTAAAATTTTATCCCGAATAGCCGTAGAGCCATTTGTGGTAGCCATGACTGAGCTGCTTTGTGCTCAGTCTGTGGCGGACGCAGGGCGGCTGGAGCATCTCCTATTCGCTGCGTAGGTGAACGAATTACGGCGACAGGAGTCCCGGAATTTCGTGAGGTAGCATGGCGCGCCTGTTGCTGTTTTTTTCAGTATGGCAGGCATGATCAATAAAATGTCCATCCGCTGCTTCTATGGTGTATTCGTCAAGTTCCGGGAATGCTTTAAGATAATCAATGCCTTGCGATAGCAGTGTTTCAGCGTGAAGATGATAGCTCTGCTGTTCAAATGCCTCAAGCATACTTGTTCGTCTATGAGACTTCAGTGATTTAAAATACGTTGAGTGGGGAAGCAGCTGGCCATAAATCTGTTCATTGGTTTGGAGGAAATGGCGACCACTATCGACTACACTGATATAGCGTAATAACCCAACAGGCGCGCCATGCTACCTCACGAAATTCTGGGACTCCTGTCGCCATAATTCGTTCACCTACGCAGCGGATGGGAGATGCCCTGAACGCCCTGCGTCCGCAACGACTACGCACAAAAGCCGCTTCGTCATTACTACCTCACTGGCTGGACGGCTATTCGGAATGCAATTCTTGCTCCTCTCGCGTGCTGCTAGCACACGTCGAATCAGCGAATTGCCCTGTCGCCTATCAGGGACTAAAAATCACCACTTCGCTAAGCTCCGTTTCCATGATTTTCAGCGTTTGAAATTATTTGTTGTTTTTTTACGGTGCCTACAGAGTGTCTATTTGCTGTTATAACTCGATGTTCAAGTTTTTGATATTGAGAAGGTAAAATCAGGTATTCTGAGGTTGTTGTAATTTTATCGGTGTAAGCCCATGTTAATGAATGCCCCAGCCACCTTTATCCAAAGCTATATTGACGATTTAAATGATGCGCTCAATCAGCTAAAACCCGGAGCCGCTTTGACACGGATTCAAGCCGCTTGGTTGGGCACTTGTTTAACGGGCATACTGCTAATGAACTCTGTTTGCTGGGCTAAGTTTGAGCGAGCAAGCCTTGGAGATTGCAAAGTAGCCGCATTATCCTGGGTGTTTCGTAAAGCAAGTATACCCTGGGACTGGTTGCTACGGGTGAGTGTGGTCTTAATTTTAAAACGTTATGGCATTACTGAAGGTGTGTTGGCCTTTGATGAATCAGACCGAGCACGATCTAAGTCTACAAAACGTATCTATAAGGTTTACAAGCAGAAACACAAAGGCTCCGGCGGGTATGTTAATGGACAAACGATAGTATTATTGCTGCTAGTTACCTCATCCATTACAGTGCCTGTCGGTTTTTTCTTTTATATGCCGGATCCAGCCTTAAAGCAGTGGGATAAAGAAGATAAACGGTTGAAAAATAGCGGTATAGCAAAAAAAGATCGGCCTATTAAGCCTGAACGTGACAGTGCCTACCCGACCAAAACAGAGATTGCATTAGGCTTATTAAAAGAGTTTAAAGTTGCGCATAGCCTGATTAAAATTAAAGGCGTACTGGCTGATGCGCTTTATGGTGAAAAAGCCTTTATGGACGAAGCCGCTAAAGAATCTGGAGGCTCGCAGGTGATTAGCCAATTACGTAAAAACCAAAATATTGAATATATAGACTTTCAGAAAATTAATTTCCGAACAAACAAAAACGACAGAGGGGAAACTGGCTTATAATTTTCGTCCCAACACTAACGGAAACAGTCAAAAATGGTATCCCTCACTTTTTCAAAGTCAATTGTAGACCGACTAAAAAAAAATATGGCGACAGCTCTCAAGCTAAGTAATATTTGTTTATATCGATTAACTCAAGCTCTACTCTGGTTCAGTGAATGCATGGGAATCAAAGAAATAGCACGCCTAATGTGAGTCTGTGAAAAAACCATTATAAATTGGCTGAAAACATTCATGCATAAAGGTGTCGGTTGGTTAATAGGGCAACACTATCAAGGACGTGGTCGGAAGTCAAAGTTAACTAAAGACCAGAAAAATAAATTGGTTGAGTTGATAAAGAAAGGCCCAGAAGACAATGGATTTCATTGTGGAATATGGAATACTGCGATGATTGCCGAGCTTATTTGGTTAAAACTTGAAGTTCGTTAAAACTTGAACTATTTATCAAGCCTAATGAAAAAACTGGGCTTCAGTTATCAAAAAGCTCGTTTTGTGACTGATCGCCAAGAAGAAGAAAAGTACGAGCTTGAAAGAAAAACGTGGCTGGAAGAAACATTGCCTGCCATTATGGAAAAGGCGGTAGAAGAAAAGAGTGTCGTTTTATTCGGTGATGAGGTGTCATTTGCTATGTGGGGTTCATTGGCACGAACCTGGGCTCCAATAGGAGAGCAACCCACAGTGAAAACATCAGGGATTCGAAAAGGGTTGAAAATGTTTGGTACGATCGAACTCGAAGGAGGGAGTTTTCAATACCGAGAATCATTGGCTTATGAGATAAAACCAAAGTCACTTAGACTTTTAAAAGAAGCTGGGCTGCCTCAAGAATTTTTAGCTATTCTTAAAAGCTTAAAAAATGAGAAACATCCAACACAGAAGCTTTTTATGGAAGCGGTGTTATTAAGGAATTTAAGTTAGCTAATGTAGATCGTTTGACAGTAGAACGTCTCCCTGCGTTCTCGCCGGATTTTAATCCGATTGAGAAATTATGGAAAAATACGAAACGCGATTCGACTCATATGAAGTATTTTAAAACTTTTGAAGATCTTCATGATTCAGTTGTGCAAACTTTTAACACTTATATGCATGATGCCAGTAAAGTGATTTGTGTTATGCAAAAATTGCGGGAAGATTTCGTTGTTACCGCCTAAGTTTAAGCGCTCCAAATTTGGAAATTATTTATCTGAGAAACTATAGATCAATACGCGACTATTTACCTGAAGACCATTCCAGTCAGCAGTCATTGCATCACTATATAGAAATGTTCTTTGCTAAACACCCTAAATCAGTAAAGGTACTCGATCTTGGCTGTGGAGAGGGAAATTCCATCGATTTGTTTCGAAAATTTGGGGATGATGTTGCCTGGCATGGAGTCGATATTGAAAATTCCCCTGAAGTGAAACAGCGAATCCGTGAAAGCGACTTACTTTCGAGTTTCAATGGCGTTGATCTGCCATACCCTGACAACTATTTTGACTTGATATTTTGCCATCAGGTTCTTGAGCATGTGCGATATCCAGATGCATTAATTTCCGATGCGCTTCGTGTCTTGAAACCCAATGGATTGTTTGTAGGGTCTGTTTCCTATCTAGAACCATATCACTCGTACAGTATATTTAACTTTACACCGTATAGGGTTGTTCGAGTGTTTCAGGATGCGGGTTTCGAGCTTAAGGAAATACGCCCTGGAGTTGATGTATCGGTTTTAATTAACCGTCAATTACTAAATCGCTCAAAGCTATTACGCCCAATATGGAAGCATAACTTTCTGTATGGAATAACCGGGCTAATTGGAAGTATTTTTAGCCTGGGGCACAGAGAGCGCAACTTCCTGAAAATTCAGTTTTCTGGTCATCTAGTTTTTCTTGCAAAGCGACCAGATAAATAGGAAAAATAAGAGAACTATCTTTCCGTCTTAACTTGATTATAAAGAGCCTGAAAGCTATGCCCAATTCGTGACCAGGCATATTTTTGTGCTGAATGCTTACCTTGTTCAGCCATCTTCTCTCGAAGTTTACTATCCTCTAAAAGCTGGATGATTGCTGCTTTAATTTCTAAAGGAGCCTGAGGTGCAACTAGTATTCCGGTATGGTCATGTTCAATCACCTCACTAATGCCTCCGGTATAAGTGCTGATAATTGCCGTACCACTTGCCATCGCCTCAACTAAAGTCACCCCCTGACCTTCGGTATCTCCTGAGGAATCCATGATAGATGGCGCAATAAAAATATCTGCAGCGGCATAATAATCCGGCAATTGTTCATTGGGTAATTTACCCCAGAACCTTAGCTTATTATCTATATCTAATTCCCTGCTAAGCTCCTCTAATGCCTTCCTTTCGGATCCATCACCGATAATCCATAACTGTGTTTGCTTTTTTTGTGCTGCGGAAAGTAAAGCATACGCACTTAGCAAATCTTCAACGCCTTTCTTCTTAACCAAGCGCCCGACAAATAATAAGATCGTAGTCCCTTTAGCTAATTCAGAGCGTAACAACAGGGCATTACCAAAGCCAAATCTCTGGCAATCAATCCCCATAGGAATAATTTCAGGTTGCGCAATATTCCCTAAAAAAGTATTTGCAGTTGCCGAGGTATTACTCGTCCATGCAAAGCAATTCCTCAAACTCCATAGTTTAATTCGGTTGAGCAACGAACCCTGTAGTGCAAAAGCATCACCTCCATGAGCGGTAATAATTACAGGCGTATTAGTTAATCTACCAATCAAACTTGCGATGCTGCCTTGTGGAAAAACCCAGTGAGCGTGGATCAGTGCAGGTTTTAGCTTTTTCACTAATCGATAACAGAGAACAAACTGACTGAGCAAAAAGAAAGGAACTTGAATAAACAGCAATGGATGCGCTTTTACATTAGGCAAAATCCCGGACCCATACGCCAGTTTTTGTAAGCGACGTGGTATAAAGTACTTAAAATAACATCAGTGTTCCCATTGAAAGAAGAAGTACCTAAACAAAGCAGCCTATAACCTACCTGAAGGTAGCACCACTCGAATATTTCCATCTTTTTGATTTTAATCACTTATAACAGCAAATAGACACTCTGTAGGCACCGTAAAAAAACAACAAATAATTTCAAATAAAGCTTGCAATTGCCGAAAAAATTTTTCTAAAAATTTCCGTTTTAATCACCTCATAAACGGATATCAACCATGCTTAAAGACCTACCACTCTCTGAACATATTCACCAACACTGCAATGAAAGTATGGAACGTGCCCTGTTAGCAGAGCGTCATCCTTTGTGGGCTCGTTCATGCCCAGAGTTGAAGGATATCGACTTTATTCGCCTTGGGTTATTACGCTGTATCAGTGTAGTCGATAGTGGTCGCCATTTCCTCCAAACCAATGAACAGATTTATAGCCAGCTGCTTCCCCACTCAACGTATTTTAAATCACTGAAGTCGCATAGACGAACAAGTATGCTTGAGGCATTTGAACAGCAAAGCTATCATCTTCACGCTGAAACACTGCTATCGCAAGGCATTGATTATCTTAAAGCATTCCCGGAACTTGACGAATACACCATAGAAGCAGCGGATGGTCATTTTATTGATCATGCCTGCCATACTGAAAAAAACAGCAAGGGGAAAGTTTATGCGGCCGGGGGGATTTACGCGTTGAATCTCAGAAGTGGGTTGCTCAGATTTCTTTGTCTGGTGACAAACGGAACTCAGAGGCATCAAGAAATACCTGTGTTACGAGATCATATTGAAAAGCAAAACAAGGGAAATAACAGCTCTCAGAAACATCTCTATGTCTACGATAAAGCCGTCACCGACTTTGTCTGGTGGGATCGGCAGAAACGACATGCTAATTACATGATTTCAATGCTAAAAGAAAATTCAATTGCGACTCTGGTTGAGTCTATCCCTTTTGACTCCCGCCATGAGATCAATACAGGGGTTGAAGCATACAGTGTGTACGAAAACAAGGGCATCAAATTTAACGTGGTGGATTACCGTGATCCAGAAACCGGAAAACTTCACCGGTTTGTGACAACCTTGCCAATGACTATTAACCCTGGAACCATTGTCATGCTGTATTTCAAGCGATGGACGATTGAAAAGACATTCAATAACACTAAAACTCGATGTTCAAGTTTTCAGCTATAACTGGGCTAAGAAAAGTAAATTTTTCCGGCTTTGTTTTATAAGTGATTGATTTACAATGATGTTGATGCTTTCTTTGTCAGTAAAATTATCAATAAAATCAATCGGTTAAAAAACTTGAACATCGAGTAAAAGTAATTTCAAGGAAACTAAAGCTTGGTCTTCCAATACCCGCTCACTTGAAAATCAAATGCGCCTGACTGCAATGAGCTATAATTTAATGCGCGTGTTTGAAGAGAGTTCAAAAACACAACAGCCAGAATTGATTCATCCATCGGATAAAAAATATAGCGAGGCTCTGGAGATAAGGCAGCAACAGGCTCAAAAACGAGATCGTTTTGTGAATCCATTATTTTTCCAGGCAAGAATATCTCGTATCAGCTCGTATACCATTCGGGCAGTTCAAAACGCAATAATAACAGGAATGTCTTTACAGTGCTTTATGAGCTCTCTTGTGGCGAGGTTAGTTTCACGGCCTCAATTGATAGGGGAACACTGATGTAAAATAATGCAAAAAGATTGTGGGTGAATACAGCGAGTTATCTACATATTGATCATCAGCTGATAAAATATGTAAATCATACATTTTATGATCGATTGATTCTGCCAGATAACGCAAGAAACAGGCGCGCCATGCTACCTCACGAAATTCCGGGACTCCTGTCGCCGTAATTCGTTCACCTACGCAGCGAATAGGAGATGCTCCAGCCGCCCTGCGTCCGCCACAGACTGAGCACAAAGCAGCTCAGTCATGGCTACCACAAATGGCTCTACGGCTATTCGGGATAAAATTTTAGCCTCCCTCGCGCGCTATCGCGCACTTCGGATTGGCAAATTTCCCTGCGCCTTCTGGAGACTATCAGCCCGTCCGGGGCTGACAGCGATTGAGGCGCTATCCTGTGCATATCGAGGATAACTGGAAGTAAGCCAGAGAATAGACTGCTTTTTTTGCATTTGCACGAGAATGTTTAAAGGAAGCAAATTGGTTTGTAACTACTCAGCGTACGCTTAAAATCAGGGAAACGGAGCCTAAGCGGAGTGATGATTTTTAGTCTCTGGTAGGCGACAGGGCAATTCGCTGATCCGAAGTGCGCTAGTAGCGCGCGAGGGAGGCAAGAATTGCATTCCGAATAGCCGTCCAGCCATTTGAGGTAGACTTAACTGAGCAGGGTTTTGTGCGTAGTTGAGTAGTTGAGACGGACGCAGGGCGACCAGGGCATCTCCCATTCGCTGCGTAGGCGAATGAATGTTGGTGACAGGAGTCCCAGAATGTTGTGAGGTAGCATGGCGCGCCTGAATAATTAAAAAAGTTCTTGACAGGGTTTTAGTCTGGTTTTTGTGATTTTTAGTAAACTGCCCAACAGTCGATTAATCCACGCTTTATTGCTTCTATCGCTATAGTCATCACAAAATGTCCCCTTAAACATCTACGACCTCGAAGAACTTTTTTATTCGCCTTACAATCGCTTAAAACAAGGAAAATTCGGGATTTAAAACCCATGAGATAATAAGCCTGTCCTTAAAGCAATACAGGTTACCCTTTGAAAATAGACTTCATCGATGTTGATTCCGCAATCAGTCATGCCAAACAGTTACTTGAAACTGAGCGTGATATATCGCCTGCGCTAAAATCAGCACTGGAAGTGATTCTATTATTAGTCACGGTATTACTCAATCGAGTGACACTGAACAGCAAAAATAGCAGTAAACCACCTGCAAGTGACCCCAACCGTAAAAAAGGGAATCGAAAAAAATCAGATAAGCCTTCTGGCGGACAAAAATCGCATGTCGGCACGACACTTCAAAAAATAGATGACCCGGATGAAATCGAGATCATTACCATTGATCGCCGTACCTTGCCAAAAGGGCGATACACGGCAGATGGCTTTGAAACACGCCAGGTATTCGATATTGATATCTCAAGGGTAGTGACAGAATACCAGGCGCAACGGTTGATAAATGGAAAAGGTCAGTGTTTTATCGCTCCTTTTCCAGATGAGGTTACTAAGGCTGCGCAATATGGTAATGGGATAAAAGCCCATGTGGTTTATCTTTCGCAATATCAGTTATTGCCCTACAACCGAATACAGGAGTATTTCGCTGATCAATTAGGTATGCCGATTAGTGAAGGCTCTATCTATAATTTCAATGAACTGGCCTATGAGAAGTTGGCTGGGTTTGAAACTATCAGTAAAGAACACTTAGTCGAATCAGCGTGCATTCATGCGGATGAAACAGGCATTAATATTATCGGGGAGTCGCTATTTTTGCGAAAGCTTGTTTTGGGCATCCCAGCCCAAGCAAGCAGCAAAAACTTAACGCGACCACTTATGCCTCCGGCGGCCCCGATTCGTCCTCGTCACCTCGTCCCGACCCAACAAGGGGTCGGAACATAGGCTCCAAATGACTTGACGCCGTGTCGGATGGCCTTTTATTTTGTCTCCACCTTCGCTAACGCTCAGACTCCGACAAAACAACGGCCCTACGGCTATCGCGGACTAAAAATCTTCACTTCGCTTAGGCTACGTTTCCCTGATTTTCAGCGATGGTAAGCGCCATTGGCTACATGGGGCCTCCAATGTTCAGTGGACACACTTCTTTCCCCATGCCAAACGTGGCACAGAGGCAATGAATGACATTGGTATTTTACCCCATTTTCATGGGATTTTATGTCATGATCATTGGAAGCCATACTATAAATATGATTGTACTCATTCGCTTTGTAATGCACATCATTTGAGGGAATTAACGCGCGCCTGGGAGCAGGATAAACAGGAGTGGGCGCTTGAAATGAAACGACTACTTGAAAAAATGAATGATGCCGTCAATGAAGCAGGTGGCATGCTACTACATAAAGAAGCAGAAAAATGGAAGGTACAATACAGAGAATTACTTGGCAAAGCGGAGATCGAATGCCCACCACCCGATAAGCCTAAAGAAGTAAAACGGGAGCGAATAAAACGCAGTAAAGCTAGAAACTTACTGGAAAGGCTGATTAATTATGAAGAGGATGTCTTGCGCTTCATGACAAATACCTGGGTGCCATTTACCAATAATGCCGCAGAAAATTCGATTCGGATGACCAAGGTTCAACAGAAAATATCCGGCTGCTTTCGTAGTACCAAGGGTGCAGAGATATTTTGTCGTGTCAGAGGGTATTTATCAACGTGCCGTAAACAAGGTCTAAGTGCAACTCAGGCAATGACCTTGGTCTTTGAGGGAAAGTTACCTGAATTTTCTTTATAATTTCATTGAACTACTCAGCTTCGCTGAGTAGTTACAAACTTTTTTAACAAGAAAACCACAAATGTTCCTCAAGCGGCTTAATAAATCATGGTAGCCTACACAACACATCTGCTAAGGCTTTTATTCCCTTAAAAATGAATTACACTTATTATTTGAATCTAAGATAATTATAGGACTTATGGATAAATTTATTACAAAATATCTCACTATTTCCTTGGCATCCATGCCTGCATTTATCTTAACCATTCCCCATGGCGCAAGCATATCATCTATATGTATTTTTTTGTTTTCCTTTATTGTTCTAATAGCGCATTACCCAATTGATATGGCACTCAGTAAAAAAGAAAAAATATTGATTTGTTCTTTGCTACTGCTGCCAATAGTGATAATTTTTGATGTCATTTTAAGGGATCTGAGATTCCATTATCTAGATTATTACACAAGGTTTATTTTAGTTATCCTAGTTTTTTTTGCATTAAGGACAATTAAAGTAAGCCTAGCACCCTTAATGATTGGCATATTGTTTGGTGCGGTAGGGGCTGGAGTACTGGCTTTATATCAGAAATATTATCTAAATCTGCATGATATTCATGGCTATGCTATGCAGATAAATTTCGGTAATATCAGTATATTGCTAGGAATGATGAGCCTGGCTGGGCTATTTATGGTCAATAGTGTTGCTTATAAAAAATCATTCTATATTATCACTATACTTGCTTTTGTTATGGGTATAGCCGGGTCACTATTATCTGGAACAAGGGGAGGCTGGGTTGCCATTCCTTTTTTTATTGGCTTATTTATAATATTTTTTCCCTTTAGCAGAGCTTATAAAATAATTGGCAGTGTTAGCTTGATCCTAGCTTTAATACTAGTCTATTTTTCTAATGATTATGTACAATCTCGGGTGAATTCAGTTTATAAAAATACGCATATTTATTACAACAGTAGTACTATTGATTCTCTAAACTCTGCTGGCCGGCGTCTAGTCGAATGGAAGGCTGGGTGGCTAATGTTTACTGAACATCCAATATTTGGCATAGGTTCCGGGGAATATAAGCAAGCATTGCAAGAAAAAATAGCTGCTGGTGAAGTAAAAAAAATAGACTTAGTTGGGCATGCGCATAATGAAGCATTACAAATAATGGTCATAACCGGGATCATAGGTCTTTTTGCTTATTTATCATTATATGCAGGAGTTACTTATTTCTTTTATAGCTCACTGGTTAGAAGTCATATTACAAGAGTTAAATACTTAAGCTTTTTAGGGGTAATGATTGTTGGGGCTTTTTTTATTTTTGGACTAACTAATTATTCTTTTGTCCATAATATGATGATTTTGTTTTTTGCCGTGATGGTTGCTGTACTTGCAGGCATGATTAGTCGTGTTGAGCGCGAATCTATTGAAGCATAATCCATTTATTTACGTCTCATTATAAGCAAACAATCATAACTAAATTATGAGCAGTCAGATGAGCTTAGAATTAGATTACCAACTATTTTCTTTGTCAGCTACTATAATTATTATCTCCTATGTGCTTAGCAAGATATTAATTATAGTTTCCCCAAAACTCTCCTTACTAGCTTCCCCTAATAAACGCACAATGCATATGCAAGCCACTGCGAATAGTGGCGGAATCGCTATTTTTTTTGCATTTATATTGGGCGACCTATTCTTTGGCCGTTTTTTAAATACAGCTGAAATAGTCACTCTTTTTCTGACCTTATGCCTTGGTATCTACGATGATAGACAAGATATTCGTTCAACTCATAAATTACTTATACTGATAGGCATCGTGCTAATACTTGTCTTAAATGGCTTATCAATTCAATCGCTGGGTAGTTTTGCGGGCTACAATTTAGCACTGCCTTTTATAGTTGCTGAAGTAATTCTAGTTTTTTCCTTTGTTGGTTTTATTAATGCAATGAACCTTATTGATGGGCTAGATGGACTCGCCGCATCAATCGGCATTATCATTATTTCTGCTTTTGCCTATATGGGATACAAATATAATGATAGCTTTCTATTTTTTACTTCTCTAAGTTATGTTTGTGCACTCTTAGGTTTTTTCATACTCAACTGGAAGCCCGCTAAAATATTTATGGGCGATAGTGGCAGTCTGGTATTAGGTCTGTTTATTGCAATAATCTCAGTACATTCCATACAGCATGACTATATATCACCCATCAGTGTCTTACTATTAGCAGCCGTACCTATACTGGATACACTCATTGTTTTAATACGCCGCATCTCAAGAGGCAAGAACCCCTTTGTGGCTGACAGAACGCATATACACCATATAATATTTGGTCAGCAGCGCAAGAATGTTAAAATAACGGTATTAATATTAGCGCTTATTCAACTTCTTTTTACTTCGATTGAATTAGGCTTCAAGGTTCGCGATGACCTGGTAAGCCTAATAGTTTTTATATTAATGCTGGCAATTTTCTATTTATTACTGACGCCTAAAAGATACAAATAAACTTGTTTAATGTGATTGTTGGAAAAGAATATAGCAGATTGCACAGGATTTTAGTTTGTCTTCAAGGCACGATAACTGGAACATAGTTATTCTATGTACTGAAGTTTCCCAATAATTATTTATGGTAAAATTGAGACTATGCTACAACTATATGAAAAAAATAGTCTTTTCATTCGTTTCAAATGCTATTGCCTAAGGGGAATTAAGTAGGGGTTTGCTATAAACATGGCAAAACCACCTAAAATAAACCTCGATACACCAGCATTGTGTATTTCAGCGTGTATTTCAGCTACTCAATAATTGGGAAACTTCAGATTCTGAATATAAGGGGCAAGCTTGTTAAACTGAACTGAAGTTTCCTAGTTTTTAAAACATAAGAATATCAGCTAATGCTTATTTTTCTGAAATATTAGATATTGCTAATATTAATGACATTCCGTTGACTAAAAGCCTTGAATTCTTTTTAAAAACAACAGGTTAATCGTGAATGAGGCCTAGTTTTAGTGTATAATGAAAGTTTCTAACACATTGATTATACAAATAAAACGACCTCATTCATGTTCATTTTACGCGATATTTTACTCCCGCTCCAAGATCATTTTTCCGAAACCACTTTAGGCCGCGAACGAGCCTCTCTGTTTGTTTACACGATCCTGTCTATTATCGTTCCTTTTACGTCATCAATGACCTCTAATCTTTGGCGTTGCCTTGATACGTTGTTTGGGTTTGAGATCAAGAATAAGCGCTTTTACACTTTCATTGCTTCTTCAACTTTGCCGTGGGCTGGGCTGTGGAAAACTATCTGGGAGCTGATTCCGTCTCCTGAAACAGATGGGCGCATATTGGTTGCACTGGATGACTCCATTATCACTAAAGTAGGCAAAAATATCTTCGGCTGTGAAGCCATTTTTGACCACGCGGCCAAATCGAATCAAAGCAAATATCCATGGGCACAAAACATTGTATCGGTAGGGTTGCTGAAACAGGTCAAAGGTCGCTGGGCGTGCCTATTTTTAGATTTCCGATTTTATCTACCCTTAAAAACAATTCAGGCAAAAAAAGAAATCGCCACGATAAGAGGGGAAGTCGTTCCTTTCCAGACCAAGATGGCTCAGGCGGCTCAAATGCTGATTGCAATTGCAGAACATTTTTCCACCGCTCCGATATTGACAGTCACTGATAGCTGGTTTGGCAACAATGGCCTATGGAAGCCTGTTTACAAAGCTACAGGCGCGGCCATGCTACCTCACGAAATTCCGGGACTCCTGTCGCCATAATTCGTTCACCTACGCAGCGGATGGGAGATACCCTGAACGCCCTGCGTCCGCAACGACTACGCACAAAAGCCGCTTCGTCATTACTACCTCACTGGCTGGACGGCTATTCGGAATGCAATTCTTGCTCCTCTCGCGTGCTGCTAGCACACGTCGAATCAGCGAATTGCCCTGTCGCCTATCAGGGACTAAAAATCACCACTTCGCTAAGCTCCGTTTCCATGATTTTCAGCGGGGGTCAGCCACAGACATGGCAAAAACAGTACAACAAAAGGCCCGGTCGTATACCGTGAATCTCTATGGAAAACAGCGTGAAGTCAGGGCTTATAGTCGGGTTGTCATGCTGAAAACATTGAAACGACCCGTTCAGGTTGTCTGGGTGTTTCGTCGCACACAGTGGATTGCTTTGTTTACGACCGATCTAAGTTTATCCGTCACACAGATTATTGAGTATTATGGTGCGCGATGGAAAATCGAATCCGGGTTCAAAGAGCTCAAGCAAGACATAGGGAGTCAGAAAAGTCAGTGTCGAAATGCGCAGGCAGTGACCAACCATTTGAACTTCTGTATGATGGCAACAACGCTGACGTGGATTTACGCGGATCGTTTAAAAACCGATCCGGAACGTCGGCACAAAGTGAAGGGGCGAGCCAGTTTCGCCTTTTCAGATATCCGCCGCATCATTGCCGAAGCGGCTTTGGATCCGGATTTTGAAAGGGTTTGCTCCAAATACAGCAGCTCCCCTGTAAATTCGGTGGTAGCCGTTTTATTGCGAATGGTTGCTTGATGAATTTCTAAGAAACTTCAGGTTATGATATACCAACTCTTTAATGCACTCCCAAACGAGATTTAGAGTTTACCCTCCTCCGCTGAAAATCCTGGAAACGGAGCTTTAGCGAAGTGAAGATTTTTAGTCCGCGATAGCCGTAGGGCCGTTGTTTTTTCGGAGTCTGAGCGTTAGCGAAGGTGGAGACAAAATAAAAGGCCATCCGACACGGCGTCAAGTCATTTGGAGCCTATGTTCCGACCCCTTGTTGGGTCGGGACGAGGTGACGAGGACGAATCGGGGCCGCCGGAGGCATAAGTGGTCGCGTTAAGTTTTTGCTGCTTGCTTGGGCTGGGATGCCCAAAACAAGCTTTCGCAAAAATAGCGACTCCCCAATGCCTGGGATGTCTGCCCGGTCAGACTAAAAGACATAAGCCGAATTGGAACCTCACGAGCTGCCGATGAACCAAACAGCAGAGCACCCCCAATCGGATCCATGCGGAAATTGAAGTCATTAACAGTCTTGCCATTAACGCTGACTGACTCGCCTTCTACACGGGATGCCAGGATGATTATTTCTGCAATTTTAGTTTTGATTTCTGGCGATGTGGTCAGTAAACAGGCAACATCAGTCAATGGGCCAATTGCCAGAATAGTAATTGGCTTATCACTGCTTATTAATCTCTGGTACATCATCTCTACACCGGAGTTTCGACAGGAAATAGCAAACGATCCATCCGGCCCTTCTATTTTCACATTTTGATTAGTAAACCAGAGTGATGTGGGATGCAGCGTCTGACTCGCCTGTGCCATGGCACCTGGAACTACCGGGATATCATGACGCCCTTTTAATACCCGGGTAAGATAAAGTGCCACGGCCATTTCTGACGGTAAGGGGCATTCCCATAAGTAGGAATAACCGCATCAACATCAACCAGGCCAGCAGCATCCGCTGTCAGCCCCGGACGGGCTGATAGTCTCCAGAAGGCGCAGGGAAATTTGCCAATCCGAAGTGCGCGATAGCGCGCGAGGGAGGCTAAAATTTTATCCCGAATAGCCGTAGAGCCATTTGTGGTAGCCATGACTGAGCTGCTTTGTGCTCAGTCTGTGGCGGACGCAGGGCGGCTGGAGCATCTCCTATTCGCTGCGTAGGTGAACGAATTACGGCGACAGGAGTCCCGGAATTTCGTGAGGTAG
Organism: Bathymodiolus japonicus methanotrophic gill symbiont; assembly: GCF_019721995.1. Classification (GTDB taxonomy): domain Bacteria; phylum Pseudomonadota; class Gammaproteobacteria; order Methylococcales; family Methylomonadaceae; genus Methyloprofundus. The sequence goes on from NZ_BLYC01000006.1 coordinate 162,602, forward strand.
CATGGCGCGCCTGTGCCTGTTTAGCCACTTTAGGGGAAGCATTTGAGGCTGCCGCAAATGCGGCTAAAGTAAAAAATGAGCAATATATCAGCGTACCAATAAATATAACGCGCTTACATGCGCTGAAAATCATGGAAACGTAGCTTAGCGAAGTGGTGATTTTTAGCCCCTGATAGGCGACAGGGCAATTCGCTGATTCGACGTGTGCTAGCAGCACGCGAGAGGAGCAAGAATTGCATTCCGAATAGCCGTCCAGCCAGTGAGGTAGTAATGACGAAGCGGCTTTTGTGCGTAGTCGTTGCGGACGCAGGGCGTTCAGGGCATCTCCCATCCGCTGCGTAGGTGAACGAATTATGGCGACAGGAGTCCCGGAATTTCGTGAGGTAGCATGGCGCGCCTGCTAATGTTTTCATCATGATAACTCCTAAAACAGCAAAAATTATTTTATAGACTCAATTGATACTCTGCATAAACTACACTTTACCTTATATTACATATCAGGCTTATCTTTATACTCACATAAATCCTCAATTACACAGCTTGCACAACGTGGCTTTCGGGCAATGCAAGTATAACGGCCATGTAGAATTAATAAATGATGAGCATCCAGTTTATATTGCTTAGGTACATGTTTGTCCAGTTTTGCTTCCACCTCTAAAACATTTTTACCCCTGGCAATACCGGTACGATTGGATACCCGAAAAATATGCGTATCCACCGCCATCACTGGCTGACCAAACGCTGTATTTAAAATCACATTAGCCGTCTTACGCCCCACACCTGCAAGAGATTCTAGTTCCTCCCGCGTTTGCGGCACTTCGCCCTGGAAATCATCCAGTAATTTACGGCATAGCTTAATAATATTAGCGCCCTTACTATTGTATAAGCCGATGGTTTTAATATACTCTTTTAAGCCCTCTTCACCCAGATCATAAATAGCTTGTGGTGTATTAGCCACCGGAAATAATATGGCCGTCGCTTTATTGACACCTTTATCAGTAGCTTGTGCAGATAAAACCACCGCAATTAGTAATTCAAACGTGCTGTTATAGTTTAGTTCGGTAACAGGATCTGGAATAGCTTCGGCTAGTCTAGAGAATATCTCCAGGCGTTTTTGTTTATTCATGATTTTCAGCGATCGCTTTAGACAAGATAATTCAAATTATTGTATCGTTCCTGTTCGTCCCGACTGGCATGAACCCTCGGATTTATTAGGTTATATTTCCCGTCTGGGTAGCAATGGCGCAGAATATATTGTGACTGATTTTTTACAATTTATTGTTGCGGCCTGGAAAAATATTACCCAAAGTATAGACGAGGGAGAGATTCATTTTAAAGAGGACTGTGTACCTTATTGGCTGAAGTTTCTTAGAAATTCATCAAGGAACCATTCGCAATAAAACGGCTACCACCGAATTTACAGGGGAGCTGCTGTATTTGGGGCAAACCCTTTCAAAATCCGGATCCAAAGCCGCTTCGGCAATGATGCGGCGGATATCTGAAAAGGCGAAACTGGCTCGCCCCTTCACTTTGTGCCGACGTTCCGGATCGGTTTTTAAACGATCCGCGTAAATCCACGTCAGCGTTGTTGCCATCATACAGAAGTTCAAATGGTTGGTCACTGCCTGCGCATTTCGACACTGACTTTTCTGATTCCCTATGTCTTGCTTGAGCTCTTTGAACCCGGATTCGATTTTCCATCGCGCACCATAATACTCAATAATCTGTGTGACGGATAAACTTAGATCGGTCGTAAACAAAGCAATCCACTGTGTGCGACGAAACACCCAGACAACCTGAACGGGTCGTTTCAATGTTTTCAGCATGACAACGCGACTATAAGCCCTGACTTCACGCTGTTTTCCATAGAGATTCACGGTATACGATCGGGCCTTTTGTTGTACTGTTTTTGCCATGTCTGTGGCTGACCCCAGGCGCTGCCCGTACTTTTTATTCCGCCCCCTCTGCTTGGGTTTTCTTTTTTCTGGACGATCGTACAGTACATTATTGCACCTTAACCTAGAGAGAATATTAAACCGGCTTCCGATAGCTTTGTAAGCAGGCTTCCATAGGCCATTGTTGCCAAACCAGCTATCAGTGACTGTTAATATCGGAGCGGTGGAAAAATGTTCTGCAATTGCAATCAGCATTTGAGCCGCCTGAGCCATCTTGGTCTGGAAAGGAGCGACATCACCCGCTGAAAATCAGGGAAACGGAGCTTTAGCGAAGTGAAGATTTTTAGTCCGCGATAGCCGTAGGGCCGTTGTTTTGTCGGAGTCTGAGCGTTAGCGAAGGTGGAGACAAAATAAAAGGCCATCCGACACGGCGTCAAGTCATTTGGAGCCTATGTTCCGACCCCTTGTTGGGTCGGGACGAGGTGACGAGGACGAATCGGGGCCGCCGGAGGCATAAGTGGTCGCGTTAAGTTTTTGCTGCTTGCTTGGGCTGGGATGCCCAAAACAAGCTTTCGCAATAAATAAGCGACTCCCGATCTTATCGTGGGCGGTTTCTTTTTTTGCCTGAATTGTTTTTAAAGGGCAGATAAAATCGGAAAATCTAAAAAATAAAGCAGCACAGGCGACTTTGACCTGTTTCAGCAACCTTACCGATACAAGAATTTTGTGCCCATGGATATTTGCTTTGATTTCGATGGGCAGCGTGGTCAAAACTGGCTTCACAGCCGACAAGATATTTTTGCCTTACTTAGTGATATGGAGGTCATACAGTGCAACCAATATGCGGCCCAATCTGTTGTCGGAACGGAATCCAGTCCCAGATAGTTTCCCACAGCCCAAGGCCACGCAAAGTTGAAGAAGCCATGAAAGTGTTAAAAGCGCTTATTTCTTGATCTCCACCCAAACAACGTATCAGTGAACGCCAAAGATTAGAGGTTCATTGATGGACGTAAAAGGAACGATAATGACAGGATCGTGTAAACGAAAGAGAGGCCGTTCGCGGCCTAAAGTGGTTTCGGAAAAATGATATTGAAGCGGGAGTAAAAATATTCGCGTAAAATGAACATTGAATGAGGTCATTTTACTTGTATAATCAATGTGTTATAAAACTTTTCATTATACAGTAAAACTAGGCCTCATTCACGATAAACCTGTTGTTTTTAAAAAGAATGCAAGGCTTTTAGTCAACGGAACGCCATTAATATCTAATAAAAATAGGCATTAGCTGATATTCCTATGCTTTAAAAACTAGGAAACTTCAGTTAAAAATAATGGTAACTACTCAGCGTACGCTTAAAATCAGGGAAACGGAGCCTAAGCGGAGTGATGATTTTTAGTCTCTGGTAGGCGACAGGGCAATTCGCTGATCCGAAGTGCGCTAGTAGCGCGCGAGGGAGGCAAGAATTGCATTCCGAATAGCCGTCCAGCCATTTGAGGTAGACTTAACTGAGCAGGGTTTTGTGCGTAGTTGAGTAGTTGAGACGGACGCAGGGCGACCAGGGCATCTCCCATTCGCTGCGTAGGCGAATGAATGTTGGTGACAGGAGTCCCAGAATGTTGTGAGGTAGCATGGCGCGCCTGAATAATTAAAAAAGTTCTTGACAGGGTTTTAGTCTGGTTTTTGTGATTTTTAGTAAACTGCCCAACAGTCGATTAATCCACGCTTTATTGCTTCTATCGCTATAGTCATCACAAAATGTCCCCTTAAACATCTACGACCTCGAAGAACTTTTTTATTCGCCTTACAATCGCTTAAAACAAGGAAAATTCGGGATTTAAAACCCATGAGATAATAAGCCTGTCCTTAAAGCAATACAGGTTACCCTTTGAAAATAGACTTCATCGATGTTGATTCCGCAATCAGTCATGCCAAACAGTTACTTGAAACTGAGCGTGATATATCGCCTGCGCTAAAATCAGCACTGGAAGTGATTCTATTATTAGTCACGGTATTACTCAATCGAGTGACACTGAACAGCAAAAATAGCAGTAAACCACCTGCAAGTGATCCCAAACGTAAAAAAGGGAATCGAAAAAAATCAGATAAGCCTTCTGGCGGACAAAAATCGCATGTCGGCACGACACTTCAAAAAATAGATGACCCGGATGAAATCGAGATCATTACCATTGATCGCCGTACCTTGCCAAAAGGGCGATACACGGCAGATGGCTTTGAAACACGCCAGGTATTCGATATTGATATCTCAAGGGTAGTGACAGAATACCAGGCGCAACGGTTGATAAATGGAAAAGGTCAGTGTTTTATCGCTCCTTTTCCAGATGAGGTTACTAAGGCTGCGCAATATGGTAATGGGATAAAAGCCCATGTGGTTTATCTTTCGCAATATCAGTTATTGCCCTACAACCGAATACAGGAGTATTTCGCTGATCAATTAGGTATGCCGATTAGTGAAGGCTCTATCTATAATTTCAATGAACTGGCCTATGAGAAGTTGGCTGGGTTTGAAACTATCAGTAAAGAACACTTAGTCGAATCAGCGTGCATTCATGCGGATGAAACAGGCATTAATATTAATGGTAAGCGCCATTGGCTACATGGGGCCTCCAATGTTCAGTGGACACACTTCTTTCCCCATGCCAAACGTGGCACAGAGGCAATGAATGACATTGGTATTTTACCCCATTTTCATGGGATTTTATGTCATGATCATTGGAAGCCCATACTATAAATATGATTGTACTCATTCGCTTTGTAATGCACATCATTTGAGGGAATTAACGCGCGCCTGGGAGCAGGATAAACAGGAGTGGGCGCTTGAAATGAAACGACTACTTGAAAAAATGAATGATGCCGTCAATGAAGCAGGTGGCATGCTACTACATAAAGAAGCAGAAAAATGGAAGGTACAATACAGAGAATTACTTGGCAAAGCGGAGATCGAATGCCCACCACCCGATAAGCCTAAAGAAGTAAAACGGGAGCGAATAAAACGCAGTAAAGCTAGAAACTTACTGGAAAGGCTGATTAATTATGAAGAGGATGTCTTGCGCTTCATGACAAATACCTGGGTGCCATTTACCAATAATGCCGCAGAAAATTCGATTCGGATGACCAAGGTTCAACAGAAAATATCCGGCTGCTTTCGTAGTACCAAGGGTGCAGAGATATTTTGTCGTGTCAGAGGGTATTTATCAACGTGCCGTAAACAAGGTCTAAGTGCAACTCAGGCAATGACCTTGGTCTTTGAGGGAAAGTTACCTGAATTTGCTTTATAATTTCATTAAACTACTCAGCTTCGCTGAGTAGTTACAAATAATGTTGGTAAAAACTTGTCACCTGCTGGGCGAGTGTCCTGCGCTTAACAGCCTTGTAAATAAACCCGTGCACGAAATCTTGCGTTACAGCGGATGAAGTCACACAAAAAGAACGGGCACTGGAAGAGAGAAAAAGATCAACCGGGTTTCTAGATGCAGAGTACCAGATAAATACGCATCAGGATCAAGCGCCATTATTAAAAGACAAACCGTAATCGTTCATACTGGATTTTGTACAGATGAATTTCGTAAACTGAAGTTTCCCAATTATTGAGTAGCTGAAATACACAATGCTGGTGTATCGAGGTTTATTTTAGGTGGTTTTGCCATGTTTATAGCAAACCCCTACTTAATTCCCCTTAGGCAATAGCATTTGAAACGAATGAAAAGACTATTTTTTTCATATAGTTGTAGCATAGTTTCAATTTTACCATAAATAATTATTGGGAAACTTCAGTTATTGGTAAACCCTGAATTCAAGTCATAAGTACATAACCCAATAAATTTTTCATATCTATCCCAGTCAGCTCTTCAAATACCTCATAAGGTGCTTTGTAATTGAGACACTTTTTAGGGCGACTATTTAGCTTATCACTCGATGTTCAAGTTTTCAGCTATAACTGGGCTAAGAAAAGTAAATTTTTCCGGCTTTGTTTTATAAGTGATTGATTTACAATGATGTTGATGCTTTCTTTGTCAGTAAAATTATCAATAAAATCAATCAGTTAAAAAACTTGAACATCGAGTATCAACGGCTATAAAAACCTCTTTTATCGTAACATCAATCAACTCCATTACTTTAGGGAAATACTGTCTTAATAAGCCATTAGCATTCTCATTTTGCCCTCTTTCCCAAGAGCTGTATGGAGTCGAAAAATACGTATCACAACCTAGTGCTTCTGCTATTTTTTCATGCAGGGTAAACTCTTTCCCGTTATCAAAAGTAATTGTTTTAACAAAGCTTTTTATAGGATCAAGCATTAAAATAGTTGCGTCTAATACATATTGAGCCTTTTTCCCCGCTAAAGGGAAGGCCAACCGTAATTTAGAGACTCGCTCATCCAACGTTACAATCGCCCCTTTGTGATTTTTCCCAATGATTGTATCTGCCTCCCAATCACCTATACGCTTACGGTTGTTGACCTCTTCAGGACGCTCATCTATATCGACTCTATTACTCGATGTTTAAGTTTTTTAACTGATTGATTTTATTGACAATTTTACTGACAAAGAAAGCATCAACATCATTGTAAATCAATCACTTATAAAACAAAGCCGGAAAAATTTACTTTTCTTAGCCCAGTTATAGCTGAAAACTTGAACATCGAGTATTAGGGATTCCTGTCCTATTATGGGCTGACCCATACCGCTTGCGATAGGTTTTGTTCTGATGCCGAAGATGCTTGTATAGTTCACCCCCTGCCTTTTTGTCCGCCAGAATATGCTGGTAGATTGTTTCATGATGAAGACTAATTATACCCTCTTGTTTTAACCGCCCTGCAATCTGCTCAGGACTCCAGTCATCCTCAATGCGAACATTAACAATGCCTTTTATTTCATCCGTTAATTTAACCTCTTTGGCTTGTTTTTGTGTCGTTCTTGGGCAAAATCTTCTGCTTGTTTATGCCTGTAGCCTCTTTGACCTGTATTGCGTTTAATCTCGCGTGAAATATTGCTTTGGCTTTGTTCTAAGGCTTCTGCTATTTTATTCTGTGAAGTTCCCTTTTTTAATTCAATTTCTATATAATATCTTTCTTCAGGACATAGGTGTGTATAGCTCATTTGTAGCCTCTGTAAATTGTTTGGTAGCTGTTTACTTTACACCTATGTCTTGTCTTAATTCAACAGGTGTTAGTCTAGCCAATACTTGCAGAGGGTTATGCACTTATTATACGAATTCAGGAACTTCAGTTCTTATATTTCAACTTGATAAAGTATTTTTTGAAGGTTAAGCTCTTCTTTATAATCATATATAATTGAATTACAAAGTAAAATTAATCTGATAAAGAGCTTAACCATGTCTAATGTTACGAAAAAATCGTATCGTATCAAGTTCAAAAATTCAAAAAATCCATATTTCAATTCTCCCACCTACCTTTTAACGATATTTTATCCACGAACACCTTGGAGCAAATCATTGAGCATTCTGCGGATAATAGAGATCGTATATTTACTCCCTTAGTCACACTTAAAGCTTCCTGATTACCCATAACCCTCAGCTACTTTCAATAGCTTCACAGGCATAGGAGCAGTTCTTGCTGCAATATACCCCAGCCGGGGTATCATATCCTCCAGCTGAAAACGCCGAATAAAGCGATAACAAAATTCTGCCAAGTATCGTGGTAGGTGATTTTTACTGACCGAATGATAAGTTCCTGTCATTCGCTGAAAATCCTGGAAACGGAGCTTTAGCGAAGTGATGATTTTTAGTCCGCGATAGCCGTAGGGCCGTTGTTTTGTCGGAGTCTGAGCGTTAGGGAAGGTGGAGACAAAATAAAAGGCCATCCGACACGGCGTCAAGTCATTTGGAGCCTATGTTCCGACCCCTTGTTGGGTCGGGACGAGGTGACGAGGACGAATCGGGGCCGCCGGAGGCATAAGTGGTCGCGTTAAGTTTTTGCTGCTTGCTTGGGCTGGGATGCCCAAAACAAGCTTTCGCAAAAATAGCGACTCCCCGAGCATTTTTCACATTACCAATCATGGTGTTAACTCATGTAAATTCTTCAAGTGATACGCATTCAGGTCCACCACCAGTGACAATGCTGACATGAGCACAACCGGCTTTTTTCACTGAAGAAAAACAGGCCAGACCATCGGAAACAACTGTACTGCCTGCTGTTAAGTGGCCTGTTGTCCACCTTTCAATCTCTTTAGCTTGAAACCCTTTCACCACATTCATATTCATGGCCATCGGGTGGCCTTCTTTGGAAACCGATACAGCTGCAACAAAAGGAACTTTATTTGCTGAGCCTCTTCCTCGTTTGCCGCCGCTGTCAGCCCCGGAAGGGCTGATAGTCTCCAGAAGGCGCAGGGAAATTTGCCAATCCGAAGTGCGCGATAGCGCGCGAGGGAGGCTAAAATTTTGTCCCGAATAGCCGTAGAGCCATTTGTGGTAGCCATGACTGAGCTGCTTTGTGCTCAGTCTGTGGCGGACGCAGGGCGGCTGGAGCATCTCCTATTCGCTGCGTAGGTGAACGAATTACGGCGACAGGAGTCCCGGAATTTCGTGAGGTAGCATGGCGCGCCTGCCCGCCTTTCGCCACCCCAGTAAACATCGTCTAACTGAATAATTCTCCACTTTGTGGTTTGCTGTCATCCCGCTCCTTCATAACCTGCATTATCTTCTGTTTCATACTCCAGGCAGTATTGTATGAAACGCCCAACGACGCATCAGAGCCAAGGCTGATATCCCAGTTTTAGCTTGTGTGATCAAATGCATCGCTAAAAACCAAATAGTCAGTGGTAATTTGGTTTGCTCGAAGATGGTCCTACTGATGAGTGAAGCCTGATGGTGACACCCCTTGCACTGATACAGTTTGCGTGTCTTCAGTGCATAATAATGAGTGCAACCACATTCTGCACAGATAAACCCGCTTGGCCAACGCCACTTAAATACGGCGTCCTCACATTGCTTTTCCGTCCCGTACTCACGAAATAAATCTGTTAAACTATAGCCCGATTGAAACCGCACTTTATTTTTGCACATTTTCTGATCCTCCACTTTTTCCTATACTTTCAGTATAGCCCGCCATGGGAAGTTGCTGAGGCTTATACTCGATGTTCAAGTTTTTTAACTGATTGATTTTATTGATAATTTTACTGACAAAGAAAGCATCAACATCATTGTAAATCAATCACTTATAAAACAAAGCCGGAAAAATTTACTTTTCTTAGCCCAGTTATAGCTGAAAACTTGAACATCGAGTTATACGTAATCAGGAAAATTAATGTAATATTTCATACTATATAAAAACTGACAAAATATAAAAATGAAATTGTCGCTTATTGTCGCCATGGCGACTAATCGTACTATCGGCATTAATAATCAAATGCCCTGGCACTTATCTGCTGATCTTAAGAAATTTAAGCAGATCACTATGGGTCAGCCGATTATTATGGGACGTAAAACCTTTGAATCTATTGGTCGCCCTTTGCCCGGCCGGCAAAATATCATTATCAGCCGTGCCCCACATTATCAACAAGCAGACTGCCTGGTTTTTAATGATCTGGATAGCGCTTTACAAAACTGTGCGAATAAAGCTGAAGTCTTTGTGATCGGGGGAGCAACTTTGTATGCAGCAACCTTGGCACGAGCAAATAGGCTGTATATTACCGAAATCAAGCAGAACTTTGATGGCGATACCTGGTTTCCCGAGATTAACCCCGAACTATGGCAAGAAGTAGCACGCGAAGATATTAATGATGATAACAGTGTTGATTTTGCCTACAGCTTTATTGTTTACGAAAACAGGCGCGCCATGCTACCTCACGAAATTCCGGGGCTCCTGTCGCCATAATTCGTCACCTACGCAGCGGATGGGAGATGCCCTGAACGCCCTGCGTCCGCAACGACTACGCACAAAAGCCGCTTCGTCATTACTACCTCACTGGCTGGACGGCTATTCGGAATGCAATTCTTGCTCCTCTCGCGTGCTGCTAGCACACGTCGAGTCAGCGAATTGCCCTGTCGCCTATCACTCGATGTTCAAGTTTTCAGCTATAACTGGGCTAAGAAAAGTAAATTTTTCCGGCTTTGTTTTATAAGTGATTGATTTACAATGATGTTGATGCTTTCTTTGTCAGTAAAATTATCAATAAAATCAATCAGTTAAAAAACTTGAACATCGAGTATTAATATGTAGGCTTAGGTCTTTCGCTGGTGCCGCGTTGAGCCTGATGGAATGCTCCGCCCAATAAAGTGAGTTTATAGTAAACATCAAAGCAGAAGTCAGATAATAATACTGCAAAAGAATTGATTACAGCGCTGATTTTACTACTTCTTTTTTAAAAAGCTGGAATGTTAGAAATCTGAAGTTTTCCAATAATTATTTATGGTAAAATTGAGACTATGCTACAACTATATGAAAAAAACAGTCTTTTCATTCGTTTCAAATGCTATTGCCTAAGGGGAATTAAGTAGGGGTTTGCTATAAACATGGCAAAACCACCTAAAATAAACCTCGATACACCAGCATTGTGTATTTCAGCTACTCAATAATTGGGAAACTTCAGTCTTGAAAAACACCGCCAGAGTCGCAATTGAATTTTCTTTTAGCATTGAAATCATGTAATTAGCATGTCGTTTCTGCCGATCCCACCAGACAAAATCGGTGACGGCTTTATCGTAGACATAGAGATGTTTCTGAGAGCTGTTATTTCCCTTGTTTTGCTTTCCAATATGATTTCGTAACACAGGTATTTCTTGATGTCTCTGAGTTCCGTTTGTCACCAGACAAAGAAATCTGAGCAACCCACTTCTGAGATTCAACGCGTAAATCCCCTCGGCCGCATAAACTTTCCCCCGCTGAAAATCCTGGAAACGGAGCTTTAGCGAAGTGAAGATTTTTAGTCCGCGATAGCCGTAGGGCCGTTGTTTTGTCGGAGTCTGAGCGTTAGCGAAGGTGGAGACAAAATAAAAGGCCATCCGACACGGCGTCAAGTCATTTGGAGCCTATGTTCCGACCCCTTGTTGGGTCGGGACGAGGTGACGAGGACGAATCGGGGCCGCCGGAGGCATAAGTGGTCGCGTTAAGTTTTTGCTGCTTGCTTGGGCTGGGATGCCCAAAACAAGCTTTCGCAAAAATAGCGACTCCCCGATTGCTGTTTTTTTCAGTATGGCAGGCATGATCAATAAAATGTCCATCCGCTGCTTCTATGGTGTATTCGTCAAGTTCCGGGAATGCTTTAAGATAATCAATGCCTTGCGATAGCAGTGTTTCAGCGTGAAGATGATAGCTCTGCTGTTCAAATGCCTCAAGCATACTTGTTCGTCTATGCGACTTCAGTGATTTAAAATACGTTGAGTGGGGAAGCAGCTGGCCATAAATCTGTTCATTGGTTTGGAGGAAATGGCGACCACTATCGACTACACTGATACAGCCGCTGAAAATCATGGAAACGGAGCTTAGCCCATCTTCGTCACTTTCATCTTTCTAAGCCATTGATTCATCGGTTTAAGCGATTTTTTGTCGAAAAATTCTCTTTAAAATCAATCGCTGTCAGCCCCGGACGGGCTGATAGTCTCCAGAAGGCGCAGGGAAATTTGCCAATCCGAAGTGCGCGATAGCGCGCGAGGGAGGCTAAAATTTTATCCCGAATAGCCGTAGAGCCATTTGTGGTAGCCATGACTGAGCTGCTTTGTGCTCAGTCTGTGGCGGACGCAGGGCGGCTGGAGCATCTCCTATTCGCTGCGTAGGTGAACGAATTACGGCGACAGGAGTCCCGGAATTTCGTGAGGTAGCATGGCGCGCCTGGGTGTTTTTTTTGAAAGTTTTGTAGTGCCATTTATATTATTTCTGTCGATAAATTCATTGACTTTTGTCAAAAAAATCATCATTATTTGAGTGTAATTTACATGCGACAAAAATACTCTAAAAAATCCACCGTTTTATACAAAAACACAAAATCTGTAGTGCCAACTGGCTACTTTTTAAAATTTCAACCAATTGATTTATAACAACTACATCATCAATAGTGACGAAGATGGGTTAGCGAAGTGGTGATTTTTAGTCCCTGATAGGCGACAGGGCAATTCGCTGATTCGACGTGTGCTAGCAGCACGCGAGAGGAGCAAGAATTGCATTCCGAATAGCCGTCCAGCCAGTGAGGTAGTAATGACGAAGCGGCTTTTGTGCGTAGTCGTTGCGGACGCAGGGCGTTCAGGGCATCTCCCATCCGCTGCGTAGGTGAACGAATTATGGCGACAGGAGTCCCGGAATTTCGTGAGGTAGCATGGCGCGCCTGGTTGGTGAATATGTTCAGAGAGTGGTAGGTCTTTAAGCATGGGTGATATCCGTTTATGAGGTGATTAAAACGAAAATTTTTTCGGCAATTGCAAGCTTTATTTGAAATTATTTGTTGTTTTTTTTACGGTGCCTACAGAGTGTCTATTTGCTGTTATAAGTGATTAAAATCAAAAAGATGGAAATATTCGATTGGTGCTAGCTTCAGGTAGGTTATAGGCTGCTTTGTTTAGGTACTTCTTCTTTCAATGGGAACACTGATGCCTACTGTACCAATGTATGCATCGGTTCCTTTATAACTGAAGTTTCCCAATTATTGAGTAGCTGAAATACACAATGCTGGTGTATCGAGGTTTATTTTAGGTGGTTTTGCCATGTTTATACTCGATGTTCAAGTTTTTGATATTGAGAAGGTAAAATCAGGTATTCTGAGGTTGTTGTAATTTTATCGGTGTAAGCCCATGTTAATGAATGCCCCAGCCACCTTTATCCAAAGCTATATTGACGATTTAAATGATGCGCTCAATCAGCTAAAACCCGGAGCCGCTTTGACACGGATTCAAGCCGCTTGGTTGGGCACTTGTTTAACGGGCATACTGCTAATGAACTCTGTTTGCTGGGCTAAGTTTGAGCGAGCAAGCCTTGGAGATTGCAAAGTAGCCGCATTATCCTGGGTGTTTCGTAAAGCAAGTATACCCTGTGACTGGTTGCTACGGGTGAGTGTGGTCTTAATTTTAAAACGTTATGGCATTACTGAAGGTGTGTTGGCCTTTGATGAATCAGACCGAGCACGATCTAAGTCTACAAAACGTATTTATAAGGTTTACAAGCAGAAACACAAAGGCTCCGGCGGATATGTTAATGGACAAACGATAGTATTATTGCTGCTAGTTACCTCATCCATTACAGTGCCTACCCGACCAAAACAGAGATTGCATTAGGCTTATTAAAAGAGTTTAAAGTTGCGCATAGCCTGATTAAAATTAAAGGCGTACTGGCTGATGCGCTGTATGGTGAAAAAGCCTTTATGGACGAAGCCGCTAAAGAATCTGGAGGCTCGCAGGTGATTAGCCAATTACGTAAAAACCAAAATATTGAATATAGAGGTAGAATAAGGTCAGTCGAGAGCTACTTTAATTCGATTAACAAAGGCATTGATCAGATAATACGTGTACGTGGCGGAAAAGAGATTAAAGTGACTGTCAGCAGTGCACGATTAAAGGTGAGTTCTCACAGTAAAAAAACGCTTTGTCATTGCCTTAAAATATGACGGTGAAAACGACTATCGCTATTTAGTGGCGACAGACCTGACTTGGCGCACACAAGATATTATTCAAGCCTATACGTTGAGATGGCTGATTGAGGTTTTCTTTGAGGACTGGAAGCTTTATGAAGGATGGGGGCGTGAGGCCAAACAATTAGATGAAGAGGGATCAAGCCGTGGCCTGGTTCTGAGTCTTTTGTTTGACCATTGCCTTCTCCTTCACCCAGAGCAAATAGCCCGCATTGAAAGCAAACTACCTGCGTATACCGTAGGAAGCTTACAGCGCAAGTCTCAAATGGATGTACTGCTTGAGTTCATCATGTCATTGCTAGAGTTTCCAGATCCTGGTGATAAGCTGAAAGAGTTAGGCGAATTAATAAAGGATGTGTTTCAACTGATGCCATCAGGAAAACATATGATTGGCAGAGATTTAGGGCGCTTAGCCTATCTTCGTGACATATACAGTCAATTTCCCATTATTTCAATGAGTTAAATTTTTCAATCGGCCCCAGTTGGCACTACAGGTTTCATATCAACGATCGTTTTAACTTTTCCAATCGGGTCGGGGTTAATATTCAACGCAGTGTATATTTGTTTTTGTCTGGTTTCTGCTTTGCTTGTGGTTCGCAGGTGAATGATTGTATCGTTATCCGTGGGTAAAGTAATGGTCATGCGTTGCTGGGTCGACATCCTGTTGCGAATGCTTTCCCAGCTTAGATGGATGTCCTGCAATCTAAGTTGATAACGCAGTACATGTACCAGGTGGTAAGCTAATAATGTGATGAATAGGTGTCCGGTAACCCGCTCTTCTTTTTTGTGATAGACAGGGCGCAAGCCTAGCTCGGTTTTCAGGCTTCTAAAGGTCGCTTCAATCTCAGTCAGCATGGTATAGGTTAGCCATAACTGTTCTTCCGACCAGTCAGGGATATTCGTTCTTAGGCAGTAAACACCACAGTGCTTATCTTTTTGGTCACTTTCAGGTTTACGTTGCCATTCTATACCGATGGCTTTGTTTTTTTTGTCATCCGCGATAACGTTAATGGTGTAATCTGCAGCAACACGGCTATGTTTTTCACGTAGTCGTCCGATACGTTCCAGTATTTTGTCGTATTTTTTAAGGGTGCCTTTTTTGCTCAGACCTGTGTGCAGTTTTTCTAGGGCCTCTTCCAGACGAGCATGGAAGCGATTACGGATACCTTGTTCTTTTTTTGCTTTTTGTTCTGAATGACAATAGAGTCGGGTTTCCTCGGTTTCTTGATCAACTTCACGATAAACAACAACATTGCTGTCCCGGGTATCCCTGACCGCTACCGGAGTTTTCTGATCTCTTGGGTTTTTTACATGTTGTTCTCGACTGACAACGAGATAATGATAATCTTGTTCGATTAACCAGGCAATATTGTCAGCGCTGGCAATGCCGGCATCCATGATAACCACCGGCTTTATTTGATGAAAGGGATCCTTGTCTCGAAGTTCGTCAAGCATCAGTTTCAAGGTCGCGGGCTCACTGGCGTTGCTGGGAAAAACCTGACTACTCAATGGAAAGCCGTCACCATCCAGAACCAGCCCCAGAGTAACCAACGGGCAATCAGTGCGTTTCTCTTTAGAGCGACCGAATTTCGCTTTCGGGTTTCGGGCGCACTGGCCTTCAAAATAAGTATTGTTCAGATCGTACAATACAATCTTGCGGTTTAAATTGAACAACGTCTGCTCTCGGTCAGCCAGAAAATATTCAAGAGTTGCCTGATGTTTGAGTAGCTTGTCACTGACTGTATATAATCGCGTCAGGCTGGTGTTACCGTAGTCATGACCCAGTAATTCGCCCAGGCCTGTTCGATTTTGCAACCAGTCATGTGTTTGCAGTTCACTGCCGGGTGAAACCATACGTCCTATGATAGTGCCCAGGGCCGTCGCCGTATCTACTTTATTAAAGCCCAGCGCCATGAGTTTTTCGTCTAGCTGTAACTGCTGTGCGGCATGCAGTGCCAGGATTCCAACACCAATACTACGGGTATTAATGGCTTCGACATGATTAATATCGACATGATGAAAATCTCGCGTTGTTGTTTTTGAATCTAGCGGTTGTGACAGTTTTGCAGTCATCAGTGAGCTATAGCGCTGGGCTGTTGCTTCCAGAAGTTGATTTAAATCATCGGCTAAATTGAATAGCTCTTCCTGATGTGGTTCCAAACCTTGCTGTAATTGTTCGATTCTGGCCGTCAGCAAGGGCCAGTACTTTTTATCAATCGTAAAGTCCGCACCTATATTGAGCAATGTACGTTGCTTGACTTGTTTTCCTATACGCACAGATTCTACAATGCGGTAAGTGAAATAAGCTGAGCCGTCTTCAAGGCTTTTTGTTTTGGTTCTTCGAATATACATACCACTAGCATCGGTGAAAAACCAGGGAAAATCAAGGGGCAGAGCAAGTTAAGATGGCACTACAGAGACCCTCAAAAAAAACACCATTGATTCCAAAGGGATTTTTACGATGAATTTTTAATGCGAATTATAAATCAATGACTTGAAGAGATAAAAGTGACGAAGATAGGTTAGGGCCAACAGCATCATTAAAGTATTGTTCTGCTGGGTGAAGGTAAGAGTTTGATGGCAATGGGATGGAAAAACTTGAACATCGAGTATCAGGGACTAAAAATCACCACTTCGCTAAGCTCCGTTTCCATGATTTTCCATCAGTGTTCCCATTGAAAGAAGATAGCGACAATGATTTAACTGATTTAAGTCGAGAAATGTTTGCTGAGCAATATGAAAAACCAGTTGCACTAGATGAAGAGATTAAACAACAGGACAGACGTATTAGCCGGCTATGTAATAGCCATCAGTTAAGCCAGCGTTTTCTTGATGTGCCAGGTATTGGGGCAATAACAGCCACCATCATTGCCTCAGACATAGGGACAGGTAAAAGCTATCAGAGTAGCCGAGATTATGCAGCCAGCTTAGGGATTGTTCCGAGACAACATAGCAGTGGTGATAATCAGGTTTATTTAGGAATTAGTAAGCGAGGTAACCGCTATATTCGTATGATGTTAATTCATGGAGCACGATCGGTGTTAAAGCACTGTAGTGGTAAAAAAGATAAATTAAGCCTATGGCTACAAGCACTCATTGAGCGGCGTGGATTTAATAAAGCCGCCGTTGCGCTGGCCAATAAAAATGCCCGAATACTGTGGGCGATGGCGAGTCAGGATAAAGAATATGATGCAGCTCTGACATAGTTAGAGTGCATAAGCAGGGTTACCCACCCTTTGCCCACCGACTGCGAGCTAGGAGGGCTCTTCGTCTGTGGACAAAGCGTGGATAACCCTGAGATAACCGAGTAACCAAGATTGCGGAGGCAAGTTAACCAATATTGATGACAACAACAGGTCAGACCGATACTTTTACAGAACCCGTGCAACCCAGAGAGTCCATTGCGAGACCGTTAGGCTGGTAGGGTCAAAAAGTATGCGAATAGATTCATCAGGAGTCCTGAGGCAAAAAAGCCTCTGTTAGAGACCGAATATATGGCTGCAATCTTGTTCACTGTTATTAGCATCAATTATGTAAAACTTGGCTTGCAATAAACGAGGAGTCCATATATGGGTTTCGTTCCTCAACCCAGCCTACACGGAATGCATTGACAAAGGTTTGGCTTGTTATTGGGAGATGCCAATCTTTAAGAAAAATGCAATAAAAAACCTTGCCGGTCAAAAGCTAGATACTTCGATAAATCACCACCACTTTGTACCGTCTGCACCATCATCTTCAGCGGCTGCTCAGCTTCTTCAGCACTCGGGTGCATACCATTATTACCCGCCAGGCAGGCAATCAAAACCATACTCCAGTCTTGCTCCATCTGCTTTGATTCGCTGACTAGATCAGAAAAATTAGTGAGTTCATCTAGATCTTTATCGACACACATAATGGCTTTTAATTCCCCACCTTGCCCGGCATGGAATTTATCCTTATCAGTTTCATTATACTCTTCAGGTAAAGATGCTTGCAGAAAAACAAAGAGAAAACGCTGCGGGTTTGGTTCTTGTCTGCCAGCTGCTAGTAAGCTTTGATAATCGGTTATTTCAATCATGTGTTTTTATTAGTGCTGATGTCCGTGGCCATGTTCCTGGGCTATTTGCCTGTAATGACAGCCATCGCATTCCATCATATGTTCTTGCTTAGCATCCACAAGCTCCAGCACACGCTCATCTAGAGCGGCGTAGATTTCCGGCTCAAAGCCAAAATATTTGCCTAGCGAAAAACTCACTTGCGGATATAAGCTTTGCAGATTAGCAAATTGCCGGGCGATACGCTCGATCAAAGTGCCGGTAAATAAGTAATACGGCAAAATGCATATTTGCGTCATACCCAGCTTGACCTGTCTTTGTACTGCAGATTCCAGGCGCGGAAAGGTAATGCCGGTAAAGGCAATATCGACTAACTCATGTTGGGTTTCTTCCCAGAGCCAGCGCGCAATTTTAGCCACTTCACCATTAGCGACTTTATCCGAAGAGCCACGGCCTAGCACAATCACCCCGGTAGTTTTAGGGTCAGGCATATCTATTTTAGCCATGGTTTTTTGCAGGCTACGCTTGAGAATACTTAAGATACCGGTACTTGCCCCCAGGTGTCTGGCATAAATAAATTCCACATCAGGGTGGCGCTTTCTTGCCTGTGCCAAATGCTCCGGAATCTCCATTTTGACATGCCCGGCTGCATTTAAAATAAGCGGCACCACAATCACTTTTTTTGATTTTTTAGCCGCCAGATCAAATCCCGCATCGAGTAATACCTCGGAAAATTCTATAAAACAGACATGGATCTGCCATTCAGGATGATGCGCCTGCCACTGTTTGGCAAAGGCATCGATTTCTACATTTCCCTGCTCTGCTCTGGAGCCATGCCCGACTAATAAAATACTGAATTCCATGTTTATTCCTGGGTTTTGCTTGCTTTACGAAAACGATGGCTAAACTCTGCATCGTATAATTTGGATTTTTTAATCTTGTCCCACTGCCTTGCTCCCAGTGCCGGGCTGATAATAATCATGGATTGTGAATTGATACCTGCCTGTTTACATAAGTCTTTTATAGTTGCCAGTGTGCCATGAATGATTTTTTGCTCATCCGGCCAACTAGCTTTATGCACCACTACGATCGGCGCTTCATCCTGCCAGCCTGCGGCAAGCAGATCGGTGCGCACTTTTGATAGCAAAGTAATGGAGAGATATAAGCACAGGGTACAGTGATGCTGCCCCAGTTCGACTAAAGACTCGCCCTCAGGCATCGGCGTTCGACCTTCGACGCGGCTGAAAATAACGGTTTGCGTTACTTCTGGCAATGTCAGTGTTTCTACCGCCGCTGCAGCAGAAGCCATTGCGGAGGTCACGCCGGGGACAACGCCTATCGCTATCTTAGCTTTATCTAAGGGCTGCACCATTTCAATCAGTGCCCCATATAAACCAGGATCACCCGTTTGCAGGCGAATCACAGTGGCATCTGCCTTTGCTTGCGAGATCAGCCAGTCGGTAATTTCATCTAAAGTCATGCCTTTAGAGTCTTGAATAGTACAGCCAGGCTTGGCCCATTGCGTAGCAGCGATTGAAACTAAAGAGCCTGCATATAAAATTGCATCTGCCTGGGCAATCAGTTTTTGTGCTTTTAGAGTAATTAGTTCAGGGTCACCAGGCCCTGCACCAACAAACCAGACTTTGGCCATAGAGAGTATTAGTAGTTTATTAAAACGGTAGGGCGTGGCTTTAGCCCGCTTTGTGTTCCGAAACAGGCGGGCTAAAGCCACGCCCTACGCCAGGGTTTTGCAATGCTATTTTTTAAGCCGCCTGAACAGACCTGTGATTTTAGCGGCTATATTAACACAAGTGTAGGCAATAAAAAATTGTAACTTGAAACCTCTGGGGTTACAATTTTGCCCATGATAAAAAGCTTTATCCACAAAGGTTTAGAAAAATTCTATCAAACAGGTAGCAAGGCAGGTATTCAAGCGAAACACTACGAACGGTTACGATTAATCCTTGCTCAATTAAACCAGGCAAAATCAATCAAGGATATGGATATTCCATTTCTTAAGCTTCACGAATTAAAAGGTGATAGAAAAGGGATATGGTCTGTAACAGTTCAACCTAAAAAAATCAGTTGCTCACGGTTTCTAGCATAAGCTATTGATCCCACAGAACTTCCAAAAAATGCCCAATTAACCTATGGGTGAATCTAAGATTTTTTGAAAGCACTGTGAAACCTATATCTTGCACTATAATTCCGTGCTCAACTGTTTTTTTAGGTTCAAGCAAATTGGCGTATTACCTTCCAATTTCATGAAGGTGATGCAGAAATAGTTACATGAGGATTACCATTAGGAGGTATTATGGAAATGTATAACCCACCTCACCCCGGGGAAGTCATAAAAGGCTTATGGTTAGAACCAGAAAAAATAAGTATTACGGAAGCGGCAAAGGCATTAGCGGTTAGTAGGAAAACCTTGTCAAAAATAATAAATGGAAAAGCAAGTGTAACACCAGAAATGGCGGTCAGGTTATCAATTGCCTTGGGTGGTAGCGCAGAAAGCTGGATTGGATATCAAGTGAGCTATGACCTTTGGCAAGTTAAACAGTATAAAAATGAATTAGGCGTACATGCGTTAAAAGTCGCTTAGACGGTAGGGTGTGGCTTTAGCCCGCCGTGTATGTCGAAACAGGCGGGCTAAAGCCACGCCCTACGCAGGATTTTGGAATGATATTTTTAAAACCAGGCATTTGTTTCAGGCATAAAAAAAGGGAAGGTTGTTAAGCCTTCCCTTATAGCGAGGTACAGCTTAAGCGCTTAACTTAGAAACCAAAACCTACATATGCACCTGTGGTGAAACCATTGATATTTACACCATTCAGGTCACCGAATGTCAGGTTATAACGAACGTCTGCACCGACAAAGAGGTTGTGCCAGACATTGTAATCCGCACCAGCAGCAAAATGCATACCTGACTCTAATACAGTTACACCGTCAGATGGTGGGCTGATAACGTGGATAGCCAAACCCACTGGGATAACCCAAGGTCTGAACTTGCTACCACGCATAAATTTAACTTTTGGTGATGCGGTTAATGTAAATTGATTCACTTTAACGGAGCCTCTTGTATTTAAGCTGTCAATAACAGTGGGAAGAGGCTGTAAATTTAGGTTGGTGTTATCAAATTCTTTATATTCAAACATGATTTCACCCAGCACTTCGATACTGTCTTCAAAGCCAAAGAAATCATTGGTTAAAACCAGGTCCAAGCCAGCACCTACATACCAGCCGTCTTGCTTACCATTTGCAGAGCTTGACAAGCCAGCTGTATCGGTAAGAATATTACCAAAGCGATCATCATTATTTCTCGCATAACCACCGCGGAAATAGACCATATTGCCTCCGCCCATCGTTTGTCTTTCTGTTTCTTGCTTTTCTAATTTTGCAATTCTTGCTTGCAATTGAGCCATATCGTCAGCATGAGCTAGTGGCGCTACTGCTAGACCGCTTAATGCTAGAAGCGCTGTCGCAGCACTTAGAGCTAATTTTGTTTTTTTAAACATAGTCACCCCCCCAAGGGTAATTTATAGTTTTTGTATGAATATCACAACAAATTGTATCGTTCACACAACATTTTGTAACACGGTAGAAAGGATAGCAGTAAACTTTGCCCCTTACAAGCTGAAGTTTCATAGTTTTTAAAGCATAAGAATATCAGCGAATGCTTATTTTTCTGAAATATTGGTATTACTAATATTAATGGCATTCCGTTGACTAAAAGCCTTGAATTCTTTTTAAAAACAACAGGTTAATCGTGAATGAGGCCTAGTTTTACTGTATAATGAAAGTTTATAACACATTGATTATACAAATAAAACGACCTCATTCATGTTTATTTTACGCGATATTTCACTCCCGCTTCAAGATCATTTTTCCGAAACCACTTTAGGCCGCGAACGAGCCTCTCTGTTCGTTTACACGATCCTGTCCATTATCGTTCCTTTTACGTCATCAATGACCTCTAATCTTTGGCGTTGCCTTGATACGTTGTTTGGGTTTGAGATCAAGAATAAGCGCTTTTACACTTTCATGGCTTCTTCAACTTTGCCGTGGGCTGGGCTGTGGAAAACTATCTGGGAGCTGATTCCGTCTCCTGAAACAGATGGGCGCATATTGGTTGCACTGGATGACTCCATTATCACTAAAGTAGGCAAAAATATCTTCGGCTGTGAAGCCATTTTTGACCACGCGGCCAAATCGAATCAAAGCAAATATCCATGGGCACAAAATATTGTATCGGTAAGGTTGCTGAAACAGGTCAAAGGTCGCTGTGCGTGCTTATTTTTAGATTTCCGATTTTATCTGCCCTTAAAAACAATTCAGGCAAAAAAAGAAACCGCCACGATAAGAGGTGATGTCGTTCCTTTCCTGACCAAGATGGCTCAGGCGGCTCAAATGCTGATTGCAATTGCAATTGCAGAACATTTTTCCACCGCTCCGATATTGACAGTCACTGATACTCGATGTTCAAGTTTTCAGCTATAACTGGGCTAAGAAAAGTAAATTTTTCCGGCTTTGTTTTATAAGTGATTGATTTACAATGATGTTGATGCTTTCTTTGTCAGTAAAATTATCAATAAAATCAATCAGTTAAAAAACTTGAACATCGAGTGATAGCTGGTTTGGCAACAATGGCCTATGGAAGCCTGTTTACAAAGCTATCGGAAGCCGGTTTAATATTCTCTCTAGGTTAAGGTGCAATAATGTACTGTACGATCGTCCAGAAAAAAGAAAACCCAAGCAGAGGGGGCGGAATAAAAAGTACGGGCAGCGTCTGGGGTCAGCCACAGACATGGCAAAAACAGTACAACAAAAGGCCCGATCGTATACCGTGAATCTCTATGGAAAACAGCGTGAAGTCAGGGCTTATAGTCGCGTTGTCATGCTGAAAACATTGAAACGACCCGTTCAGGTTGTCTGGGTGTTTCATCGCACACAGTGGATTGCTTTGTTTACGACCGATCTAAGTTTATCCGTCACACAGATTATTGAGTATTATGGTGCGCGATGGAAAATCGAATCCGGGCTCAAAGAGCTCAAGCAAGACATAGGGAGTCAGAAAAGTCAGTGTCGAAATGCGCAGGCAGTGACCAACCATTTGAACTTCTGTATGATGGCAACAACGCTGACGTGGATTTACGCGGATCGTTTAAAAACCGATCCGGAACGTCGGCACAAAGTGAAGGGGCGAGCCAGTTTCGCCTTTTCAGATATCCGCCGCATCATTGCCGAAGCGGCTTTGGAACCGGATTTTGAAAGGGTTTGCCCCAAATACAGCAGCTCCCCTGTAAATTCGGTGGTAGCCGTTTTATTGCGAATGGTTGCTTGATGAATTTCTAAGAAACTTCAGTTCGTACACACTGTATGCTTCAACCCCTGTATTGATCTCATGGCGGGAGTCAAAATGGATAGACTCAACCAGAGTCGCAATTGAATTTTCTTTTAGCATTGAAATCATGTAATTAGCATGTCGTTTCTGCCGATCCCACCAGACAAAGTCGGTGACGGCTTTATCGTAGACATAGAGATGTTTCTGAGAGCTGTTATTTCCCTTGTTTTGCTTTTCAATATGATCTCGTAACACAGGTATTTCTTGATGTCTCTGAGTTCCGTTTGTCACCAGACAAAGAAATATGAGCAACCCACTTCTGAGATTCAACGCGTAAATCCCTCCGGACGCATAAACTTTCCCCTTGCTGTTTTTTTCAGTATGGCAGGCATGATCAATAAAATTTCCATCCGCTGCTTCTATGGTGTATTCGTCAAGTTCTGGGAATGCTTTAATATAATCAATGCCTTGCGATAGCAGTGTTTCAGAGTGAAGATGGTAGCTCTGCTGTTCAAATGCCTCAAGCATACTTGTTCGTCTATGCGACTTCAGTGATTTAAAATACGTTGAGTGGGGAAGCAGCTGGCCATAAATCTGTTCATTGGTTTGGAGGAAATGGCGACCACTATCGACTACACTGATACAGCGTAATAACCCAAGGCGAATAAAGTCGATATCCTTCAACTCTGGGCATGAACGAGCCCACAAAGGATGACGCTCTGCTAACAGGGCACGTTCCATACTTTCATTGCAGTGTTGGTGAATATGTTCAGAGAGTGGTAGGTCTTTAAGCATGGGTGATATCCGTTTATGAGGTGATTAAAACGGAAATTTTTAGAAAAATCTTTTCGGCAAATGCCAGCTTTATTTGAAATTATTTGTTGTTTTTTTACGGTGCCTACAGAGTGTCTATTTGCTGTTATAAGTGATTAAAATCAAAAAGATGAAAATATTCGAGTGGTGCTACCTTCAGGTAGGTTATACTCGATGTTCAAGTTTTTCCATCCCATTGCCATCAAACTCTTACCTTCACCCAGCAGAACAATACTTTAATGATGGTGTTGGCCCTAAGCGCCCTAAATCTCTGCCAATCATATGTTTTCCTGATGGCATCAGTTGAAACACATCCTTTATTAATTCACCTAACTCTTTCAGCTTATCACCAGGATCTGGAAACTCTAGCAATGACGTGATGAACTCAAGCAGTACATCCATTTGAGACTTGCGCTGTAAGCTTCCTACGGTATACGCAGGTAGTTTGCTTTCAATGCGGGCTATTTGCTCTGGGTGAAGGAGAAGGCAATGGTCAAACAAAAGACTCAGAATCAGGCCTCGGGGAGTCGCTATTTTTGCGAAAGCTTGTTTTGGGCATCCCAGCCCAAGCAAGCGGCAAAAACTTAACGCGACCACTTATGCCTCCGGCGGCCCCGATTCGTCCTCGTCACCTCGTCCCGACCCAACAAGGGGTCGGAACATAGGCTCCAAATGACTTGACGCCGTGTCGGATGGCCTTTTATTTTGTCTCCACCTTCGCTAACGCTCAGACTCCGACAAAACAACGGCCCTACGGCTATCGCGGACTAAAAATCATCACTTCGCTTAGGCTCCGTTTCCCTGATTTTCAGCGACGGCTTGATCCCTCTTCATCTAATTGTTTGGCCTCACGCCCCCATCCTTCATTAAAGCTTCCAGTCCTCAAAGAAAACCTCAATCAGCCATCTCAACGTATAGGCTTGAATAATATCTTGTGTGCGCCAAGTCAGGTCTGTCGCCACTAAATAGCGATAGTCGTTTTCACCGTCATATTTTAAGGCAATGACAAAGCGTTTTTTTACTGTGAGAACTCACCTTTAATCGTGCACTGCTGACAGTCACTTTAATCTCTTTTCCGCCACGTACACGTATTATCTGATCAATGCCTTTGTTAATCGAATTAAAGTACCTGAATTCGTATAATAAGTGCATAACCCTCTGCAAGTATTGGCTAGACTAACACCTGTTGAATTAAGACAAGACATAGGTGTAAAGTAAACAGCTACCAAACAATTTACAGAGGCTACAAATGAGCTATACACACCTATGTCCTGAAGAAAGATATTATATAGAAATTGAATTAAAAAAGGGAACTTCACAGAATAAAATAGCAGAAGCCTTAGAACGAAGCCAAAGCAATATTTCACGCGAGATTAAACGCAATACAGGTCAAAGAGGCTACAGGCATAAACAAGCAGAAGATTTTGCCCAAGAACGACACAAAAACAAGCCTAAAGAGGTTAAATTAACGGATGAAATAAAAGGCATTGTTAATGTTCGCATTGAGGATGACTGGAGTCCTGAGCAGATTGCAGGGCGGTTAAAACAAGAAGGTATAATTAGTCTTCATCATGAAACAATCTACCAGCATATTCTGGCGGACAAAAAGGCAGGGGGTGAACTATACAAGCATCTTCGGCATCAGAACAAAACCTATCGCAAGCGGTATGGGTCAGCCCATAATAGGACAGGAATCCCTAATAGAGTCGATATAGATGAGCGTCCTGAAGAGGTCAACAACCGTAAGCGTATCATCAGTGTTCCCCTATCAATTGAGGCCGTGAAACTAACCTCGCCACAAGAGAGCTCATAAAGCACTGTAAAGACATTCCTGTTATTATTGCGTTTTGAACTGCCCGAATGGTATACGAGCTGATACGAGATATTCTTGCCTGGAAAAATAATGGATTCACAAAACGATCTCGTTTTTGAGCCTGTTGCTGCCTTATCTCCAGAGCCTCGCTATATTTTTTATCCGATGGATGAATCAATTCTGGCTGTTGTGTTTTTGAAATCTCTTCAAATACGCGCATTAAATTATAGCTCATTGCAGTCAGGCGCATTTGATTTTCAAGTGAGCGGGTATTGGAAGACCAAGCTTTAGTTTCCTTGAAATTACTTTTAGTGTTATTGAATGTCTTTTCAATCGTCCATCGCTTGAAATACAGCATGGCAATGGTTCCAGGGTTAATAGTCATTGGCAAGGTTGTCACAAACCGGTGAAGTTTTCCGGTTTCTGGATCACGGTAATCCACCACGTTAAATTTGATGCCCTTGTTTTCGTACACACTGTATGCTTCAACCCCTGTATTGATCTCATGGCGGGAGTCAAAAGGGATAGACTCAACCAGAGTCGCAATTGAATTTTCTTTTAGCATTGAAATCATGTAATTAGCATGTCGTTTCTGCCGATCCCACCAGACAAAGTCGGTGACGGCTTTATCGTAGACATAGAGATGTTTCTGAGAGCTGTTATTTCCCTTGTTTTGCTTTTCAATATGATCTCGTAACACAGGTATTTCTTGATGCCTCTGAGTTCCGTTTGTCACCAGACAAAGAAATCTGAGCAACCCACTTCTGAGATTCAACGCGTAAATCCCCCCGGCCGCATAAACTTTCCCCTTGCTGTTTTTTTCAGTATGGCAGGCATGATCAATAAAATGTCCATCCGCTGCTTCTATGGTGTATTCGTCAAGTTCTGGGAATGCTTTAAGATAATCAATGCCTTGCGATAGCAGTGTTTCAGAGTGAAGATGGTAGCTCTGCTGTTCAAATGCCTCAAGCATACTTGTTCGTCTATGCGACTTCAGTGATTTAAAATACGTTGAGTGGGGAAGCAGCTGGCCATAAATCTGTTCATTGGTTTGGAGGAAATGGCGACCACTATCGACTACACTGATACAGCGTAATAACCCAAGGCGAATAAAGTCGATATCCTTCAACTCTGGGCATGAACGAGCCCACAAAGGATGACGCTCTGCTAACAGGGCACGTTCCATACTTTCATTGCAGTGTTGGTGAATATGTTCAGAGAGTGGTAGGTCTTTAAGCATGGGTGATATCCGTTTATGAGGTGATTAAAACGGAAATTTTTAGAAAAATTTTTTCGGCAATTGCAAGCTTTATTTGAAATTATTTGTTGTTTTTTTACGGTGCCTACAGAGTGTCTATTTGCTGTTATAAGTGATTAAAATCAAAAAGATGGAAATATTCGAGTGGTGCTACCTTCAGGTAGGTTATAGGCTGCTTTGTTTAGGTACTTCTTCTTTCAATGGGAACACTGATGAAGCGTATAGGTGATTGGGAGGCAGATACAATCATTGGGAAAAATCACAAAGGGGCGATTGTAACGCTGGATGAGCGAGTCTCTAAATTACGGTTGGCCTTCCCTTTAGCGGGGAAAAAGGCTCAATATGTATTAGACGCAACTATTTTAATGCTTGATCCTATAAAAAGCTTTGTTAAAACAATTACTTTTGATAACGGGAAAGAGTTTACCCTGCATGAAAAAATAGCAGAAGCACTAGGTTGTGATACGTATTTTTCGACTCCCTACAGCTCTTGGGAAAGAGGGCAAAATGAGAATGCTAATGGCTTATTAAGACAGTATTTCCCTAAAGTAATGGAGTTGATTGATGTTACGATAAAAGAGGTTTTTATAGCCGTTGATAAGCTAAATAGTCGCCCTAAAAAGTGTCTCAATTACAAAACACCTTATGAGGTATTTGAAGGGCTGACTGGGATAGATATGAAAAATTTATTGGGTTATGCACTTATGAATTGAATTCAGGTCTTTTAATAAGCCTAATGCAATAATCCGTGTCAAAGCGGCTCCGAGTTTTAGCTGATTGAGCGCATCATTTAAATCGTCAATATAGCTTTGGATAAAGGTGGCTGGGGCATTCATTAACATGGGCTTACACCGATAAAATTACAACAACCTCAGAATACCTGATTTTACCTTCTCAATATCAAAAACTTGAACATCGAGTGATACCAACAATATCACAGGCTTTGCCCTTTCTGGCACCTTGTCCAATGGCTTGATTGATCCATGTGACATAATTTACGCGCTCTGAGTGAGGAATTAAGCGTCCTCGTTTTCCTCCCAGAGCGCATCCAGCTTTTTTCTAAGCACCAATAAGGCCACTGTTTCTGCAAGTGCTTTCTCTTTGCGATTAAGCTCTTTCTTTAATTTTTTGTTTTCACTACGTAATTGTTTTAATACGTTTCTACCTGTTTTTTCTTGCGTCACGTTTTGCTCTGATCCTTTAATAAAATCATCAGTGTTCCCATTGAAAGAAGAAGTACCTAAACAAAGCAGCCTATAACCTACCTGAAGGTAGCACCACTCGAATATTTCCATCTTTTTGATTTTAATCACTTATAACAGCAAATAGACACTCTGTAGGCACCGTAAAGAAACAACAAATAATTTCAAATAAAGCTTGCAATTGCCGAAGAATTTTTCTAAAAATTTCCGTTTTAATCACCTCATAAACGGATATCACCCATGCTTAAAGACCTACCACTCTCTGAACATATTCACCAACACTGCAATGAAAGTATGGAACGTGCCCTGTTAGCAGAGCGTCATCCTTTGTGGGCTCGTTCATGCCCAGAGTTGAAGGATATCGACTTTATTCGCCTTGGGTTATTACGCTGTATCAGTGTAGTCGATAGTGGTCGCCATTTCCTCCAAACCAATGAACAGATTTATGGCCAGCTGCTTCCCCACTCAACGTATTTTAAATCACTGAAGTCGCATAGACGAACAAGTATGCTTGAGGCATTTGAACAGCAGAGCTATCATCTTCACGCTGAAACACTGCTATTGCAAGGCATTGATTATCTTAAAGCATTCCCGGAACTTGACGAATACACCATAGAAGCAGCGGATGGACATTTTATTGATCATGCCTGCCATACTGAAAAAAACAGCAAGGGGAAAGTTTATGCGGCCGGGGGGATTTACGCGTTGAATCTCAGAAGTGGGTTGCTCAGATTTCTTTGTCTGGTGACAAACGGAACTCAGAGGCATCAAGAAATACCTGTGTTACGAGATCATATTGAAAAGCAAAACAAGGGAAATAACAGCTCTCAGAAACATCTCTATGTCTACGATAAAGCCGTCACCGACTTTGTCTGGTGGGATCGGCAGAAACGACATGCTAATTACATGATTTCAATGCTAAAAGAAAATTCAATTGCGCCTCTGGTTGAGTCTATCCCTTTTGACTCCCACCATGAGATCAATACAGGGGTTGAAGCATACAGTGTGTACGAAAACAAGGGCATCAAATTTAACGTGGTGGATTACCGTGATCCAGAAACCGGAAAACTTCACCGGTTTGTGACAACCTTGCCAATGACTATTAACCCTGGAACCATTGCCATGCTGTATTTCAAGCGATGGACGATTGAAAAGACATTCAATAACACTAAAAGTAATTTCAAGGAAACTAAAGCTTGGTCTTCCAATACCCGCTCACTTGAAAATCAAATGCGCCTGACTGCAATGAGCTATAATTTAATGCGCGTATTTGAAGAGATTTCAAAAACACAACAGCCAGAATTGATTCATCCATCGGATAAAAAATATAGCGAGGCTCTGGAGATAAGGCAGCAACAGGCTCAAAAACGAGATCGTTTTGTGAATCCATTATTTTTCCAGGCAAGAATATCTCGTATCAGCTCGTATACCATTCGGGCAGTTCAAAACGCAATAATAACAGGAATGTCTTTACAGTGCTTTATGAGCTCTCTTGTGGCGAGGTTAGTTTCACGGCCTCAATTGATAGGGGAACACTGATGATAAACATGGCAAAACCACCTAAAATAAACCTCGATACACCAGCATTGTGTATTTCAGCTACTCAATAATTGGGAAACTTCAGTTGATTAAAGAATTTAGACCACTGACCTGAGAGACTAACAAAGGTTTTTAAAATTAGCGAACTAATTTTGGTTAAGAATCAAAAAGGAATATTTAAGTTTAATCGCAACTCAGTAGCAACTCAGAAACTAATGTATTCAACTTCAAAGTTATTAATCAATTAATATCTCATTAAATTCAATGCGTTAATGGCGCGCCCGAGACGATTCGAACGTCCGACCCCTGCCTTCGGAGGGCAGTACTCTATCCAGCTGAGCTACGGGCGCTTATTTGAATAAGCTATTTTAACCTATCCTTATACTCGATGTTCAAGTTTTTCCATCCCATTGCCATCAAACTCTTACCTTCACCCGGCAGAACAATACTTTAATGGAGGTAACTAGCAGCAATAATACTATCGTTTGTCCATTAACATACCCGCCGGAGCCTTTGTGTTTCTGCTTGTAAACCTTATAAATACGTTTTGTAGACTTAGATCGTGCTCGGTCTGATTCATCAAAGGCCAACACACCTTCAGTAATGCCATAACGTTTTAAAATTAAGACCACACTCACCCGTAGCAACCAGTCCCAGGGTATACTTGCTTTACGAAACACCCAGGATAATGCGGCTACTTTGCAATCTCCAAGGCTTGCTCGCTCAAACTTAGCCCAGCAAACAGAGTTCATTAGCAGTATGCCCGTTAAACAAGTGCCCAACCAAGCGGCTTGAATCCGTGTCAAAGCGGCTCCGGGTTTTAGCTGATTGAGCGCATCATTTAAATCGTCAATATAGCTTTGGATAAAGGTGGCTGGGGCATTCATTAACATGGGCTTACACCGATAAAATTACAACAACCTCAGAATACCTGATTTTACCTTCTCAATATCAAAAACTTGAACATCGAGTTATAGCTTACGATAGCATCGATTTTAAATGCGCCAGGTTAGCTTTGCCGCGTTGTTTTTGCTCTGCTTTATCAACCGGCTTTTTACTCTGCCACTCCAGGTCTTCTTCGGGGAGTTCGGCTAAAAACCGGCTCGGCTCGCTTTCAGAAATATCGCCATAACGCTTGCGATGGGTGCAGTAGCTAAACGTGCAGCTGCGCTGCGCACGGGTAATGCCTACGTAGGCCAGGCGGCGCTCTTCTTCTATATTATTGCTTTCGATACTGTTCTGGTGCGGCAGGATATTTTCTTCGAAACCGATTAAAAATACATGCGGGAACTCTAGGCCTTTTGCTGCGTGTAAGGTCATTAAGCTGACCTGTTGATCCGCCTGCTCATCCTGGTTACGCTCCATGATATCCATGAGTTGAATTTTAGCTACGATTTCATCCAGGTTTTTTTCTGCCTGGTTATCAGTTTGGTGGTCATCGTCACTTTTTGCAATGCGCTGTAGCCATTCGGTCAGTTCGCAAACATTTTTAATTTTGCGTTCAGCTGTTTGCTGGGTATTGCTGTTTTCATGCAGCCATTGGTGATAATTAATTTGCTCTATAAAGGCATTTATTTCTGCAAAGGTATCGCCAGTTTGTAGTGCGTGTGCGGTGCGGTGCGTCCACTCGCAAAATTTTTGTAATCGTGCCAGTGCAGTCTGGGGTAGCTTTTCTCTGATGCCCATTTCGGAGCATGCGCTAAACAGGCTGATATGTCGCTCACTGGCATAAGCGCCTAATTTTTCTAATGCGCTAGGACCAATTTCACGGCGTGGCGTGTTCACTATGCGCAAAAAAGCGGCATCATCATCTTGGTTTACAAACAGTTTTAGATAGCTGAGGATATCCTTGATTTCGGCATAGGCAAAAAATGAAGTGTTGCCAGTAATAAAATACGGTACATCAAATTCGCGCAAGCTGCGCTCAAATAAGCGCGATTGATGCTTACCGCGATATAAAATCGCATAGTCGCCATAATCGGCTCCGGTTTTAAATTTATGATGAACGATTTCGGAAACGATTTGCTTGGCTTCTTCGGCATCATTTTTATGCGTTAATACGCGTAACGGCTCGCCAAAGCCCATATTACTCCAGAGCTTTTTTTCAAATGCGTGTGGGTTATTAGCAATAAGCTGGTTAGCGACTTTTAAGATACGTCCATAGGACCGGTAATTCTGCTCCAGCTTGATAACTGTCAGACGCCTGTAATCTGTTTGCAGTTGTGACAGGTTTTCTGGTTGCGCGCCTCGCCAGGCATAGATTGATTGATCATCATCACCGACCACGGTAAATTTACCCAGCTTACCGACCAGTAATTTAACCAGTTGATACTGGGTGATATTGGTATCTTGATACTCATCGACCAGTAAGTAGCGGATTTTGTTTTGCCATTTCTCCAGAACCTCGGGGTAGTTTTGCAGCAGCAAAACAGGTAGTAAAATTAAATCGTCAAAATCAACTGCATTGTAGGCTTTTAAGCTGCGGGTATATTCCACATAGACAAGTGCGGCAATATTATCTTCTTCGCTGGCATGGCT
The DNA here is from genome assembly GCF_019721995.1 of Bathymodiolus japonicus methanotrophic gill symbiont. Classification (GTDB taxonomy): domain Bacteria; phylum Pseudomonadota; class Gammaproteobacteria; order Methylococcales; family Methylomonadaceae; genus Methyloprofundus. Next base: position 194,627 of record NZ_BLYC01000006.1, read on the forward strand.
TAAGGCTTGTTCGGGGGTGATAAAGGCATTTTTCCACAGTCCTATTTTGCCAGAATACAACTCCACACTATCAATATCGTATTGTGCATTGCCATGGGCAATCAGGTTTTTTAGCAGGGTGATTTTATCCTGCTCATCAAACAGCGTAATCCCCGTTTTATATTGCAAGGTTTTATGTTCTTTGCGCAGTATATCCAGCCCTAAGGAGTGAAAGGTCGAGACACGTAGGCCGCGCAATTGATTATTATCCAGTAATTTACCGACCCGCTGTTTCATTTCCCGTGCGGCTTTATTAGTAAAGGTGAGTGCCGCAATATGCCGGGCGGGCAAGCCTTGCTTGACTAAATAGGCGATTTTCTCAGTAATCACCCGGGTTTTACCGCTGCCAGCGCCTGCCAGCACTAGCAAAGGGCGGTCAATGGTTTTAACCGCGCGTTCTTGTTCAGGGTTTAGTTTTGGCATTGACCTAGAAACTGCAGTTGAGTACGGATTTATTCACAAAATCGTGAAGC
>NZ_BLYC01000007.1 GCF_019721995.1 Bathymodiolus japonicus methanotrophic gill symbiont
CACCCGTAGCAACCAGTCCCAGGGTATACTTGCTTTACGAAACACCCAGGATAATGCGGCTACTTTGCAATCTCCAAGGCTTGCTCGCTCAAACTTAGCCCAGCAAACAGAGTTCATTAGCAGTATGCCCGTTAAACAAGTGCCCAACCAAGCGGCTTGAATCCGTGTCAAAGCGGCTCCGGGTTTTAGCTGATTGAGCGCATCATTTAAATCGTCAATATAGCTCTGGATAAAGGTGGCTGGGGCATTCATTAACATGGGCTTACACCGATAAAATTACAACAACCTCAGAATACCTGATTTTACCTTCTCAATATCAAAAACTTGAACATCGAGTATTAGGGATTCCTGTCCTATTATGGGCTGACCCATACCGCTTGCGATAGGTTTTGTTCTGATGCCGAAGATGCTTGTATAGTTCACCCCCTGCCTTTTTGTCCGCCAGAATATGCTGGTAGATTGTTTCATGATGAAGACTAATTATACCTTCTTGTTTTAACCGCCCTGCAATCTGCTCAGGACTCCAGTCATCCTCAATGCGAACATTAACAATGCCTTTTATTTCGTCCGTTAATTTAACCTCTTTAGGCTTGTTTTTGTGTCGTTCTTGGGCAAAATCTTCTGCTTGTTTATGCCTGTAGCCTCTTTGACCTGTATTGCGTTTAATCTCGCGTGAAATATTGCTTTGGCTTCGTTCTAAGGCTTCTGCTATTTTATTCTGTGAAGTTCCCTTTTTTAATTCAATTTCTATATAATATCTTTCTTCAGGACATAGGTGTGTATAGCTCATTTGTAGCCTCTGTAAATTGTTTGGTAGCTGTTTACTTTACACCTATGTCTTGTCTTAATTCAACAGGTGTTAGTCTCATCAGTGCTCCCCTATCAATTGAGGCCGTAAAACTAACCTCGCCACAAGAGAGCTCATAAAGCACTGTAAAGACATTCCTGTTATTATTGCGTTTTGAACTGCCCGAATGGTATACGAGCTGATACGAGATATTCTTGCCTGGAAAAATAATGGATTCACAAAACGATCTCGTTTTTGAGCCTGTTGCTGCCTAATCTCCAGAGCCTCGCTATATTTTTTATCCGATGGATGAATCAATTCTGGCTGTTGTGTTTTTGAAATCTCTTCAAACACGCGCATTAAATTATAGCTCATTGCAGTCAGGCGCATTTGATTTTCAAGTGAGCGGGTATTGGAAGACCAAGCTTTAGTTTCCTTGAAATTACTTTCAGTGTTATTGAATGTCTTTTCAATCGTCCATCGCTTGAAATACAGCATGGCAATGGTTCCAGGGTTAATAGTCATTGGCAAGGTTGTCACAAACCGGTGAAGTTTTCCGGTTTCTGGATCACGGTAATCCACCACGTTAAATTTGATGCCCTTGTTTTCGTACACACTGTATGCTTCAACCCCTGTATTGATCTCATGGTGGGAGTCAAAAGGGATAGACTCAACCAGAGTCGCAATTGAATTTTCTTTTAGCATTGAAATCATGTAATTAGCATGTCGTTTCTGCCGATCCCACCAGACAAAGTCGGTGACGGCTTTATCGTAGACATAGAGATGTTTCTGAGAGCTGTTATTTCCCTTGTTTTGCTTTTCAATATGATCTCGTAACACAGGTATTTCTTGATGTCTCTGAGTTTCGTTTGTCACCAGACAAAGAAACAGGCGCGCCATGCTACCTCACGAAATTCCGGGACTCCTGTCGCCATAATTCGTTTACCTACGCAGCGGATGGGAGATGCCCTGAACGCCCTGCGTCCGCAACGACTACGCACAAAAGCCGCTTCGTCATTACTACCTCACTGGCTGGACGACTATTCGGAATGCAATTCTTGCTCCTCTCGCGTGCTGCTAGCACACGTCGAATCAGCGAATTGCCCTGTCGCCTATCAGGGACTAAAAATCACCACTTCGCTAAGCTACGTTTCCATGATTTTCAGCGGGGGAAGCAGCTGGCCATAAATCTGTTCATTGGTTTGGAGGAAATGGCTACCACTATCGACTACACTGATACAGCGTAATAACCCAAGGCGAATAAAGTCGATATCCTTCAACTCTGGGCATGAACGAGCCCACAAAGGATGACGCTCTGCTAACAGGGCACGTTCCATACTTTCATTGCAGTGTTGGTGAATATGTTCAGAGAGTGGTAGGTCTTTAAGCATGGGTGATATCCGTTTATGAGGTGATTAAAACGGAAATTTTTAGAAAATTTCTTCGGCAATTGCAAGCTTTATTTGAAATTATTTGTTGTTTTTTTACGGTGCCTACAGAGTGTCTATTTGCTGTTATAAGTGATTAAAATCAAAAAGATGGAAATATTCGAGTGGTGCTACCTTCAGGTAGGTCATAGGCTGCTTTGTTTAGGTACTTCTTCTTTCAATGGGAACACTGATGGTTAGTCTAGCCAATACTTGCAGAGGGTTATGCACTTACTTATACGAATTCAGGAGATTTCAAAAACACAACAGCCAGAATTGATTCATCCATCGGATAAAAAATATAGCGAGGCTCTGTAGATTAGGCCGCAACAGGCTCAAAAACGAGATCGTTTTGTGAATCCGTCATTTTTCCAGGCAAGAATATCTCGTATCAGCTCGTATACCATTCGGGCAGTTCAAAACGCAATAATAACAGGAATGTCTTTACAGTGCTTTATGAGCTCTCTTGTGGCGAGGTTAGTTTCACGGCCTCAATTGATAGGGGAACACTGATGCCTTAATTAGATGATCCGAGTGATCGAAGCTAGCTTGAATCCCACCAAAACTTTTGCCTTCAACTTGACATTCACGTAGATCCTCTTCTTTTTGTTTTTCAATAAAAGCCGTAGCGACACCCTCGCCAAAACTAGCACAGCCCGAAATCACCAGACTGATTAATATTAAAAGTATTTTTTTCATATCTAAATCTCATGTTGAAATCGCTGCGCTGTGGCAGGTAATTTATTAAAAATTGCATGTTTAGGCAGAGCATATTTTTGCGGATAATATACCCCCACTAAATATAGACCATGCGCGGGCGCTGTCACACCTCCGACCTGTCTATTTTTACATGCCAGTAATTCTTCTGTCCATTGCACAGGTTTATCACCCATACCGATAGCCATTAAAACGCCAGCTATATTACGTACCATATGGTGTAAAAATGCATTCGCGGATATATCCATAATGACTTGCTCACCTTGCCGATATACTTCAATAAAATACATCAGGCGCATAGGACTGACAGACTGGCATTTAAGCGCTCTAAATGACGTAAAATCATGGCTGCCCACTAAGGCCTGTGCAGCCTGATGCATTTTTTCAGCTTCCAGTTGATGGTGGCACCAGGTCACGCGGTCACGATGTATGGCAGAACGGGTGTCACGATTTAGAATAATATAGCGGTAAAATCTAGCGATGGCACTATAGCGTGCATGAAAATCACCTACAGCTTCCTGCACCCAGATTACTCGCACATCAGCTGGTAGATTGGCATTAATGCCCATCAACCAGGAGTGATGACTGCGCTGCGACTCAGTATCAAAGTGCACTACCTGCTCTAAAGCATGCACACCGGTATCAGTACGCCCGGTACAAACAATAGTCACCGTATGGTTAGCCACTTTAGAGGCTGCTTGTTGCACTGCATCCTGTACTGTGCGCAAACCTCCCTCCTGCCATTGCCAGCCAAAAAATGCACTGCCATCATACTCAACGCCTAAAACTATGCGCATCTTTTTAATCCTTAAGATTTTGCAGCGGGTAAGACTGGTAAATTCTTATGTTCGACCAGTATATGCACAAAATGGTTTGCTTCAGAGATAGATTTTTCCATGGCCTGAATGAGCTGTGAAATATCGAAGCAAATTTCTGAAAATTCATGCTGTAGCGCAGCAATAGCATTGGCATTAAGATTATGTTTTAAAAACAATACCTGATCTCTGAAGGCGCCTAAAACGGGTTGAATTTTCTGCTCGGCTTTGAGCATGGCTTTAATCAGACGCATATAATGCTGTTTTGATAGTTTTAATTGTTGCCTACTCTGTGCACGCAAGGAACGGTTAGTATATTCTTTTAGTTCTGCTTCCCATTCCTTAAACAAGGCATCGCTGACCTCTTCAATCGACTGTATTTTATTGTGCACAATTTCAGAGCGTAGCGTACAAAAATCAAATTGTTGCTTGAGCAGTCGATATTTATCTTCCAGGCTTCCCGATTCAACATTCACAACTGATTTAAAGCGCTCCAGTGCATCTAAAAGTTGTATCTTAGTTTCTTGTAGGCTCTCACTGGCATCCTCTACACGCATAACCACCAAGTCGCGCTTGTGCTGGCCAAACGATTCTTTAGTTCGATAGTAGACATGCTGAAACTTGTATGTCAAAAAACGCGACAGCAATTTAACAGAGCGTTCAGTCAAGCCTCTAATGGATAATAATGAACGGGACTGGGTATATTTAGACATGGGCTTTTAAACTGGCGGCAAGAGCAGATAACTGATGATATGCAATACAATCAATCTGCAGCGAGTGTTGTTGTACAAATGTGGCAAATGCTTTATCAATAACACCTGATGCAGATAATTGCGCTATGCTACTATCGGACGAAAACTCAGCTGATTTGAGCAGTATGACATGTTCCATTGATAATTGTACTGCTAACCATGCCGCCAGAGTGTCCGATGTAATATCCCAGCTTGCAGGAATGCCTGCAGCATCCAGCTCACTGCTTAATGGCGACCAGATCACCGTATGCTGTTGCATACTCGCACGAATCATTGCCACATTATTGACTACCACAAGCCCGCTGCATAAACTCTGCAACAAGAGAGCTATTTGTTGCATCGCCAGGATTGCCATGTAATGCGCGGTACGATCATCATACTGCCATTGTTGCTGTGTTATGCGCACCTGTTCGGCAAAAACACCGCCGCCAGGTACAATCACAAGCTGCCCGTTACCTGTTCGTGTTGCCAACTGGAGAATCCGGGTAACTGGGGCATGCGACAATAAGCTGCCGCCTAATTTTAATACCATCATGCGACTTGCATTTGTTGCAAAAGGTGTAGGATGACAGCCGCTTTATCAAAACTTTCTTGATATTCTGCTGCTGCTTCCGAGTCATTAACAATCCCGCCGCCAGCCCAGAAACGTATGCTATGCTCCGAGTGTACCAAAGTACGAATAGTGATATTACTATCCATATTGCCATTAAAGCCGATATAGGCAATCGAGCCACAATAAATACCGCGCCGGTGTGGCTCCAGCTCTTCAATAATTTCCATCGCACGGATTTTAGGTGCGCCAGTAATAGACCCTCCCGGAAAACAACTGCGTAGTAAATCCAGTGCATGACTGCCCTCAGCTAACTGTCCCGAAACCGTACTGACCAAATGATGTACCGTCGCATAACTTTCTATAGCAAATATTTTAGGTACTTTAACTGAACCCGGCAGACAATTTTTACTAATATCATTGCGTAATAAATCAACAATCATGACATTCTCTGCGCGGTCTTTATGGCTACTTTTCAAGTCATCGATTTGCTGCTGATCCGCCAGCGCACTTGCTTTTCTGGGGCGCGTGCCTTTAATCGGTTTAGTTTCCACCCGCCCGGCTGAGACCTTTAAGAAACGTTCCGGTGAAGAGCTTAGAACCTGTACTCCCGGAACATTTAAATAGCCACTAAAGGGCGCTGAGTTGACTTGGCGTAATTGACAGTAAGCTGCCCACGGATCGCCCTGGCATTCAGCCACAAAGCGCTGCGCCAGGTTTACCTGATAACAGTCACCTTCTTTTAAGTAATTTTTAATTTTAGCAAATGCCTGGTTATAGAGCACCTTGCTCATATTAGACTGAATATCGCCAGTTACCTTAAAGTCGTTTACTTGCCGCTGTTCCGGGTACTCGCTAAATTGTGCGATTAAAGCATGCCAATGCGCTGGATTATCCGCTTTACCGACTAGATAACTGCGCTCCAGCAGGTGGTCAATGACGACTGCCCACTGGTAGATGCCGGCCGCCATATCTGGAATATATTCTGCATCCTGAGCAATTTCGGGTAAAATTTCCAGCTGTCTGCCTAAATCATAGGCAAAGTAACCGATTGCCCCACCATTAAAAGGCACTTCAGGAAAATCCGGCTTTTGTGCTAATTGCTGCTTGACCAGGGTAAATGGATCTAGCTGCGAAATGCTTGTTTTACCCGCCTGCGTAATCCGGGTTTGCTTTCCCTCTGTAAGCAAAGTACAAACTGGCTGAGTAGCCAAAATATCATACCGACCCTGACGTTTTGCTGCCGAACCACTATCTAAAAAAACCGCCCACGGCTGATCCGCAATACTTGAAAACAATCGGGCACTATCTGCTAAATAAGGCAAAGCATGTAGCTGGGAACTTGAACAGGGGTTAGACATTAGTTGAATTGGACGAATTGCATAGCGGTGGACTAAGTAAACTGAAGTTTCCCAATAATTATTTATGGTGAAATTGAAACTATGCTACAACTATATGAAAAAATAGTCTTTTCATTCGTTTCAAATGCTATTGCCTAAGGGGAATTAAGTAGGGGTTTGCTATAAACATGGCAAAACCACCTAGAATAAACCTCGATACACCAGCATTGTGTATTTCAGCTACTCAATAATTGGGAAACTTCAGCTAAGTAAAAACAAGTCTTTTAATTTGACTTGCTGCACTTGTGCGGATGATATGAGTATAAGATCTTTGGTTATTCAAGTAGTTGATTTTAGCAAAAATTAGTTTAACTAGTACAGCACCGTGTTGTTTTAATGGATAGGGCATTTCATAAACTACTGATTTAAAATATATCACAATTAACTATTAGCCCATCTGACACGGTGCTGCACTAGCATCTACTATAGCTAAATAAGCCACCGCTACTGCGGGAGCACAATCAGCGATCTGCATGGATGTTTTTTGCGCTGGCATTGTAAATAAAGCATCAAAATCAATATATTCCATACCCAGCTTATCTGCAATTTCCCGGACTAGAAAACGACCTATGCCGGCGCCTATTAGCCGGGGAATACTAGCCGGTGCAGCACGCTGTAATTGCTTTTCGCAGGCTAGTTGTATTCTACAAAGTTGTTGCTCTCGAATAATATGCGCCAATTGTCGCCACTGCGCAACTGGAAAATCTTCTGCATCACAGCCTATCATACGCGCTAATCGTCGTGCGCTTGCTTGTCGTGTTTTTGCCTGGCCATCAGCGGTAGTACTTTGATCATGCAGCTCATTTAATTCATTAGTTAAACGGTAAATATCGGCCGTGCTCGCAAAGTATTCACTCATAACGCCCACCGCTTGACCTGCAAAATGAACCTCCTGGCTAACCGCCATCACTGCGGTCCTTACAATGCCTGTGTACACTAATTCAGCTGAAGCCAGGCGCTGAAAATCAGTGTAGCCCAGCACATCAGGCTGCTGGTGCTGGAATAATAAGATGTCCGTCGTGGTACTGCCGATATCGACTAATAGTCCCTGCTCTAACTGCCTGGCAACATAAGACACACTTGCCAGCCAGTTAGCCGAGGCGATATCATCAATATCTTCAGCTAACACATCAGCTGCTAAAATAAAGCCTTTCCGCCCAGCATAAACCTGTAGAGCTTGCTGCTCTAATACCCGCTGCATAAGCGCAATAATTTCAACCACACCCTCTGCCCGAGTGGAAAATAAATCAACCAACTCACCAGACATGGTAATAATATGCTGTACTGCTTGCCTTGGTAATTGTATGAGAATCGCTGTCAGGGCTTTTTCCAGCTTGTTCAGACCCTGCCATAATGGACAGGGTTCTTGATAAACAGCGATAACTTCACCATAAGCATTGAGCCAGGCTGCTTTTAAATGCGCACCGCCGATATCCCAGCCGATAAATACAGGCGTTTTTATATTAGCCTGCATAAGCACCATGCAGATCAATGTTCACCCGCACCTGCTGGTTTCGGGGTGTATTCAATAGCCCCTGTGTATTATGCAGATTTAAAACCAACTCGGCAATATTAATCCCTAACGCTTGTTTTAAGCCGGCATAAGAGGTGGTTAAGCGTGGATTAATCTCTAAAACCAGGATTTCACCTGTCTTGCTTACTATTAAATCGATCCCGGCATAGCCAAATAATTGAGGCAGTGCTGTTGCAATTTTCTGACAAATTTTTTGGTAGTCTGCTTGATGCTTACTCTGAATATTCACTGTGCATGCGGTTAATATGAATTGTTGTTGCTCTATATTGATATGCTGCTGATTACAGCATAGATAATACGCCTTCCCCTGATAAAACAGACAGGATAAGCTAAACGACTTACCCCCGATAAAGGGCTGAATAATATAAGTTTTATCATCTTGCAATATAGCTACTACACGCTGCCAATCCGGCTCAGACTGTACCAGATAGACCTGATCACAACCTACTGAATCATTCACTTTAAGCACCCAGCTTCCTTTCCTGTAGCTTGCAGAATGTGCATATTTATCACTCGGCACACAAGCGATACCGGCACTTTGTAACAGCCTTGTGGTCGCTAATTTATCCTGGCATTGGGATACAACTGCATGACCGGACGTATATAAATACTTTCCTTGTGCGCTAAAATACTGACACCAAAAGGCGAGAATCCCATCCGTTTCTGGCGCAATTAACCAGACCGCATCATACTCAGTCTGCCTGGTTAATAACAGTGCCTGCATGTCCGTGTGCGCTGAAATCATTATAATTTGCCAGGCAATATTTAGTTCAACATCATGCCGACTAAGTCTTACATCTTGCATAAGCAATATTTCCAGACCTTGTATGCTGCGCAAATCATCCAGCAAGGCATTGCGCATTAAATACCCTTCCTGCAATAATGATGCCGGTAATGGCTGCTTTATAAGCCCGCCCCCCGTGATAAATTCAAAAACCAATAAACGCATGCTGCAAATTATTCCTGTTATTGATATAAAAGCTGGGCAAGTAGTTCTAGCCAGGCAAGGCAAAAGGTACTGTTACCGCCTACTTTCGACACCGCTATGCCAGTCTAGCCAGATAGATGATGTGATTAATGCGTATTTAAATGTCTCTTGCTTCACCCGTATTTATATCGCTGATCTTGATGCCCTAATGAATACAGGCAACAATCACAGTTTGATTAATGAATTATTTTGTCGCTACCCTGAGATTAACTTTATGATTGATAGTGGCTCGATGCAACCGCTTTACACTCCTCCACAGGCAAAACAATTTACAGCAATTATTGCGACCGAAGCTATCGTAGAAAAAGAGCTAATTGAGCTAAAACAACAAACTGACAACTTTATCTTGTCGCTAGATTTCTCTAGCCAGGATGCACCTATGGGTGATTCCTGGCTATATTATTCTCCTGCTTTATGGCCAAAGCAGCTCATTCTGATGACGCTGAGTTTAGTAGGAACAAATAGCGGTCCCGATCTGAATAAACTGGCGCACTATCGTCAGGCATATCCGCAGCACGAGTTTATTGCAGCTGGCGGAATTCGCGGTATAAAAGATTTATTACAGCTCAAAACCATAGGTATCAAAACAGCACTGGTTGCCAGTGCGCTGCATCATGGCAAGTTAAGCGGTGAGGATATTCGGCAATTAAATGGACAAGTTTAAACCCCTAACCCAGTTTTCGAAAATAGTGGACAGCAATTCACTTACCACATAACATATTGAAAAACATGCATTTAAATTGCATGCCAAAATACACTATGTAGTACCATAAAGTTTAGTTTATCTTATTGTAACTACTCAGCGAAGCTGAGTAGTTCAATGAAATTATAACGCAAACTCAGGTAACTTTCCTTCAAAAACCAGCATCATTGCCTGAGTTGCACTTAGACCTTGTTTACGGCACGTTGATAAATACCCTCGGACACGACAAAATATCTCGGCGCCCTTGGTACTACGAAAACAGCCCGATATTTTCTGTTGAACCTTGGTCATCCGAATCGAATTTTCTGCGGCATTATTGGTAAATGGCACGCAGGCCTGTGTCATGAAGCGCAACACATCCTCTTCATAATTAATCAGCCTTTCCAGTAAGTTTCTAGCCTTACTGCGTTTTATTCGTCCCCGTTTTGCTTCTTTAGGCTTATCGGGTGGAGGGCATTCAATCTCCGCTTTGCCAAGTAATTCTCTGTATTGTACTTTCCATTTTTCCGCTTCTTTATGTGGAAGTATGCCGCTTGCTTCACTGACGGTATCATTCATTTTCTCAAGCAGTCGCTTCATTTCAAGCGCCCACTCCTGTTTGTCCTGCTCCCAGGCACACGTCAATTCCCTCAGATGATGCGCATTGCAAAGCGAATGAGTACAATCATATTTATAGTAGGGCTTCCAGTGGTCATGACATAAGATGCCATGATATCGGGGTAAAATCCCAATGTCATTCATTGCCTCCGTGCCTCGTTTGGCATGAGGAAAGAAGTGTGTCCATTGATCATTAGAAGTCCCAAGTAACCAATGGCGCTTACCATTAATATTAATTCCTGTTTCATCCGCATGGATACATGGGGATTCGATTAGGTGTTCTTTACTGATCGTTTCAAATTCGGCCAGTTGTTCATAAGCCAGCTTATTGAAATTATAGACTGAAGTTTCCCAATAATTATTTATGGTAAAATTGAAACTATGCTACAACTATATGAAAAAAAATAGTCTTTTCATTCATTTCAAATGCTATTGCCTAAGGGGAATTACGTAGGGGGTTGCTATAAACATGGCAAAACCACCTAAAATAAACCTCGATACACCAGCATTGTGTATTTCAGCTACTCAATAATTGGGAAACTTCAGATTATAGATAGAGCCTTCACTAATCGGCATATCTAATTGATCAGCGAAATACTCCTGTATCCGGTTGTAGGGCAATAACATTCACATAGGGAAAGTCTTGTAAAAATTGCGGGTAATCGGTTCGGCCTTGTAAATTAAGTACGCTGAATAATTTTTGCAGATAAGCTTGTAAATCCTTGCCATCTTTAGCAGTATGCGAGGCGATGGCATTAGTAAATTGTCCTGCCTTAAAAATCCTCGTATCTTCGGCAAAAAAACAAAATAACAAACGAGAAAGAAAGATATTCCAGGCGCGCCATGCTACCTCACGAAATTCCGGGACTCCTGTCGCCATAATTCGTTCACCTACGCAGCGGATGGGAGATGCCCTGAACGCCCTGCGTCCGCAACGACTACGCACAAAAGCCGCTTCGTCATTACTACCTCACTGGCTGGACGGCTATTCGGAATGCAATTCTTGCTCCTCTCGCGTGCTGCTAGCACACGTCGAATCAGCGAATTGCCCTGTCGCCTATCAGGGACTAAAAATCACCACTTCGCTAAGCTCCGTTTCCATGATTTTCAGCGAATGCGTGTATCTGGTCTTTTTCTTCTGTGGGATTATCTTCTAAAATTAAGTCATACAATCGCCCCATGCGCTCCGCTGCTTTTACATCCGCAGGGTTTTCATTTTGCAACTGAGATTTTTACATCCCAGCCCAAGGCAGAAAAAATCATAATGTTTAGCCAGGTCAGCTAGGGGAATATCTAAGCTATCGGCTGTTTTTGTGTCGATTGCCAATAAAGATTTAAAATCCGTGATAACGATAAAACGGGGGTGCTGTTTGGCTATTGTCTTATCCGTTTTTAGCTGGCCAATCAAGACATGTAGGTCAGCCGTCTTTTCTTGTTTGAAAAAAATCTTTTTCTTCCAGAGTATTTCACCGTCAACTTTAGACAAGTTATAGTCACCTTTATGCAGTCGAGTAATAGAAGATTTGGGCTGTCCATAGACTAATAATAAATCATAAATAAATGATTCTTTATTGAGGCTGGACCTGAATTCGTATAATAAGTGCATAACCCTCTGCAAGTATTGGCTAGACTAACACCTGTTGAATTAAGACAAGACATAGGTGTAAAGTAAACAGCTACCAAACAACTTACAGAGGCTACAAATGAGCTATACACACCTATGTCCTGAAGAAAGATATTATATAGAAATTGAATTAAAAAAGGGAACTTCACAGAATAAAATAGCACAGGCGCGCCATGCTACCTCACGAAATTCTGGGACTCCTGTCGCCATAATTCGTTCACCTACGCAGCGGATGGGAGATGCCCTGAACGCCCTGCGTCCGCAACGACTACGCACAAAAGCCGCTTCGTCATTACTACCTCACTGGCTGGACGGCTATTCGGAATGCAATTCTTGCTCCTCTCGCGTGCTGCTAGCACACGTCGAATCAGCGAATTGCCCTGTCGCCTATCAGGGACTAAAAGTCACCACTTCGCTAAGCTCCGTTTCCATGATTTTCAGCGGAAGCCTTAGAACGAAGCCAAAGCAATATTTCACGCGAGATTAAACGCAATACAGGTCAAAGAGGCTACAGGCATAAACAAGCAGAAGATTTTGCCCAAGAACGACACAAAAACAAGCCTAACCCATCTTCGTCACTATTGATGATGTAGTTGTTATAAATCAATTGGTTGAAATTTTAAAAAGTAGCCAGTTGGCACTACAGATTTTGTGTTTTTGTATAAAACGTTGGATTTTTTAGAGTATTTTTGTCGCATGTAAATTACACTCAAATAATGATGATTTTTTTGACAAAAGTCAATGAATTTATCGACAAAAATAATATAAATGGCACTACAAAACTTTCAAAAAAAACACCATTGATTTTAAAGAGAATTTTTCGACAAAAAATCGCTTAAACCGATGAATCAATGGCTTAGAAAGATGAAAGTGACGAAGATGGGCTAAAGAGGTTAAATTAACGGATGAAATAAAAGGCATTGTTAATGTTCGCATTGAGGATGACTGGAGTCCTGAGCAGATTGCAGGGCGGTTAAAACAAGAAGGTATAATTAGTCTTCATCATGAAACAATCTACCAGCATATTCTGGCGGACAAAAAGGCAGGGGGTGAACTATACAAGCATCTTCGGCATCAGAACAAAACCTATCGCAAGCGGTATGGGTCAGCCCATAATAGGACAGGAATCCCTAATAGAGTCGATATAGATGAGCGTCCTGAAGAGGTCAACAACCGTAAGCGTATAGGTGGTTGGGAGGCAGATACAATCATTGGGAAAAATCACAAAGGGGCGATTGTAACGTTGGATGAGCGAGTCTCTAAATTACGGTTGGCCTTCCCTTTAGCGGGGAAAAAGGCTCAATATGTATTAGACGCAACCGCTGAAATACACAATGCTGGTGTATCGAGGTTTATTTTAGGTGGTTTTTCCATGTTTATAGCAAACCCCTACTTAATTCCCCTTAGGCAATAGCATTTGAAACGAATGAAAAGACTGTTTTTTTCATATAGTTGTAGCATAGTTTCAATTTTAACCATCAGTGTTCCCATTGAAAGAAGAAGTACCTAAACAAAGCAGCCTATAACCTACCTGAAGGTAGCACCACTCGAATATTTCCATCTTTTTGATTTTAATCACTTATAACAGAAAATAGACACTCTGTAGGCACCGTAAAAAAACAACAAATAATTTCAAATAAAGCTTGCAATTGCCGAAAAAATTTTTCTAAAAATTTCCGTTTTAATCACCTCATAAACGGATATCACCCATGCTTAAAGACCTACCACTCTCTGAACATATTCACCAACACTGCAATGAAAGTATGGAACGTGCCCTGTTAGCAGAGCGTCATCCTTTGTGGGCTCGTTCATGCCCAGAGTTGAAGGATATCGACTTTATTCGCCTTGGGTTATTACGCTGTATCAGTGTAGTCGATAGTGGTCGCCATTTCCTCCAAACCAATGAACAGATTTATGGCCAGCTGCTTCCCCACTCAACGTATTTTAAATCACTGAAGTCGCATAGACGAACAAGTATGCTTGAGGCATTTGAACAGCAGAGCTATCATCTTCACGCTGAAACACTGCTATCGCAAGGCATTGATTATCTTAAAGCATTCCCGGAACTTGACGAATACACCATAGAAGCAGCGGATGGACATTTTATTGATCATGCCTGCCATACTGAAAAAAACAGCAAGGGGAAAGTTTATGCGGCTGGGGGGATTTACGCGTTGAATCTCAGAAGTGGGTTGCTCAGATTTCTTTGTCTGGTGACAAACGGAACTCAGAGGCATCAAGAAATACCTGTGTTACGAGATCATATTGAAAAGCAAAACAAGGGAAATAACAGCTCTCAGAAACATCTCTATGTCTACGATAAAGCCGTCACCGACTTTGTCTGGTGGGATCGGCAGAAACGACATGCTAATTACATGATTTCAATGCTAAAAGAAAATTCAATTGCGACTCTGGTTGAGTCTATCCCTTTTGACTCCCGCCATGAGATCAATACAGGGGTTGAAGCATACAGTGTGTACGAAAACAAGGGCATCAAATTTAACGTGGTGGATTACCGTGATCCAGAAACCGGAAAACTTCACCGGTTTGTGACAACCTTGCCAATGACTATTAACCCTGGAACCATTGCCATGCTGTATTTCAAGCGATGGACGATTGAAAAGACATTCAATAACACTAAAAGTAATTTCAAGGAAACTAAAGCTTGGTCTTCCAATACCCGCTCACTTGAAAATCAAATGCGCCTGACTGCAATGAGCTATAATTTAATGCGCGTGTTTGAAGAGAGTTCAAAAACACAACAGCCAGAATTGATTCATCCATCGGATAAAAAATATAGCGAGGCTCTGGAGATAAGGCAGCAACAGGCTCAAAAACGAGATCGTTTTGTGAATCCATTATTTTTCCAGGCAAGAATATCTCGTATCAGCTCGTATACCATTCGGGCAGTTCAAAACGCAATAATAACAGGAATGTCTTTACAGTGCTTTATGAGCTCTCTTGTGGCGAGGTTAGTCTCACGGCATCAATTGATAGGGGAACACTGATGACAACTATATGAAAAAAAATAGTCTTTTCATTCATTTCAAATGCTATTGCCTAAGGGGAATTACGTAGGGGGTTGCTATAAACATGGCAAAACCACCTAAAATAAACCTCGATACACCAGCATTGTGTATTTCAGCTACTCAATAATTGGGAAACTTCAGATTATAGATAGAGCCTTCACTAATCGGCATATCTAATTGATCAGCGAAATACTCCTGTATCCGGTTGTAGGGCAATAACATTCACATAGGGAAAGTCTTGTAAAAATTGCGGGTAATCGGTTCGGCCTTGTAAATTAAGTACGCTGAATAATTTTTGCAGATAAGCTTGTAAATCCTTGCCATCTTTAGCAGTATGCGAGGCGATGGCATTAGTAAATTGTCCTGCCTTAAAAATCCTCGTATCTTCGGCAAAAAAACAAAATAACAAACGAGAAAGAAAGATATTCCAGGCGCGCCATGCTACCTCACGAAATTCCGGGACTCCTGTCGCCATAATTCGTTCACCTACGCAGCGGATGGGAGATGCCCTGAACGCCCTGCGTCCGCAACGACTACGCACAAAAGCCGCTTCGTCATTACTACCTCACTGGCTGGACGGCTATTCGGAATGCAATTCTTGCTCCTCTCGCGTGCTGCTAGCACACGTCGAATCAGCGAATTGCCCTGTCGCCTATCAGGGACTAAAAATCACCACTTCGCTAAGCTCCGTTTCCATGATTTTCAGCGAATGCGTGTATCTGGTCTTTTTCTTCTGTGGGATTATCTTCTAAAATTAAGTCATACAATCGCCCCATGCGCTCCGCTGCTTTTACATCCGCAGGGTTTTCATTTTGCAACTGAGATTTTTACATCCCAGCCCAAGGCAGAAAAAATCATAATGTTTAGCCAGGTCAGCTAGGGGAATATCTAAGCTATCGGCTGTTTTTGTGTCGATTGCCAATAAAGATTTAAAATCCGTGATAACGATAAAACGGGGGTGCTGTTTGGCTATTGTCTTATCCGTTTTTAGCTGGCCAATCAAGACATGTAGGTCAGCCGTCTTTTCTTGTTTGAAAAAAATCTTTTTCTTCCAGAGTATTTCACCGTCAACTTTAGACAAGTTATAGTCACCTTTATGCAGTCGAGTAATAGAAGATTTGGGCTGTCCATAGACTAATAATAAATCATAAATAAATGATTCTTTATTGAGGCTGGACCTGAATTCGTATAATAAGTGCATAACCCTCTGCAAGTATTGGCTAGACTAACACCTGTTGAATTAAGACAAGACATAGGTGTAAAGTAAACAGCTACCAAACAACTTACAGAGGCTACAAATGAGCTATACACACCTATGTCCTGAAGAAAGATATTATATAGAAATTGAATTAAAAAAGGGAACTTCACAGAATAAAATAGCACAGGCGCGCCATGCTACCTCACGAAATTCTGGGACTCCTGTCGCCATAATTCGTTCACCTACGCAGCGGATGGGAGATGCCCTGAACGCCCTGCGTCCGCAACGACTACGCACAAAAGCCGCTTCGTCATTACTACCTCACTGGCTGGACGGCTATTCGGAATGCAATTCTTGCTCCTCTCGCGTGCTGCTAGCACACGTCGAATCAGCGAATTGCCCTGTCGCCTATCAGGGACTAAAAGTCACCACTTCGCTAAGCTCCGTTTCCATGATTTTCAGCGGAAGCCTTAGAACGAAGCCAAAGCAATATTTCACGCGAGATTAAACGCAATACAGGTCAAAGAGGCTACAGGCATAAACAAGCAGAAGATTTTGCCCAAGAACGACACAAAAACAAGCCTAACCCATCTTCGTCACTATTGATGATGTAGTTGTTATAAATCAATTGGTTGAAATTTTAAAAAGTAGCCAGTTGGCACTACAGATTTTGTGTTTTTGTATAAAACGTTGGATTTTTTAGAGTATTTTTGTCGCATGTAAATTACACTCAAATAATGATGATTTTTTTGACAAAAGTCAATGAATTTATCGACAAAAATAATATAAATGGCACTACAAAACTTTCAAAAAAAACACCATTGATTTTAAAGAGAATTTTTCGACAAAAAATCGCTTAAACCGATGAATCAATGGCTTAGAAAGATGAAAGTGACGAAGATGGGCTAAAGAGGTTAAATTAACGGATGAAATAAAAGGCATTGTTAATGTTCGCATTGAGGATGACTGGAGTCCTGAGCAGATTGCAGGGCGGTTAAAACAAGAAGGTATAATTAGTCTTCATCATGAAACAATCTACCAGCATATTCTGGCGGACAAAAAGGCAGGGGGTGAACTATACAAGCATCTTCGGCATCAGAACAAAACCTATCGCAAGCGGTATGGGTCAGCCCATAATAGGACAGGAATCCCTAATAGAGTCGATATAGATGAGCGTCCTGAAGAGGTCAACAACCGTAAGCGTATAGGTGGTTGGGAGGCAGATACAATCATTGGGAAAAATCACAAAGGGGCGATTGTAACGTTGGATGAGCGAGTCTCTAAATTACGGTTGGCCTTCCCTTTAGCGGGGAAAAAGGCTCAATATGTATTAGACGCAACCGCTGAAATACACAATGCTGGTGTATCGAGGTTTATTTTAGGTGGTTTTTCCATGTTTATAGCAAACCCCTACTTAATTCCCCTTAGGCAATAGCATTTGAAACGAATGAAAAGACTGTTTTTTTCATATAGTTGTAGCATAGTTTCAATTTTACCATAAATAATTATTGGGAAACTTCAGTCTTAAATAGTGTCCGGTTTTTGTTGACCATTACATTAGTAGTTGGTTTAGCTGACCGGATAACAATATCTGTAAGAAGTTCTTTAGCCATTTGCAGTAACTCCTAATGCAATTACTGCATATTCTGTAGTTACTATAAAAGTTACTGCAATATTATGCAGTAGCTTAGACAGAGCTTCGCTATACACTTCCAAGTATGTAGTGTAACTACTTGAAACTAAAGTACCTATATAGGTATAGAAGATGTATACTGAAAAGAATGGTGGCGATAGTGGGGATCGAACCTACGACCTCAGGGTTATGAATCCTGCGCTCTAACCGGACTGAGCTATATCGCCTTATCTTGATGTGTTACTTGATAAGCAACCCTAATAAAGAGCGGAAAGTATAACCGCTCTTTTGATAGTCGTCAATTACAAATTATACGTTAAAGCGAAAGTGTACTACGTCACCATCTTGCACAATATAGTCTTTACCTTCCAGACGCCATTTTCCGGCATCTTTTGCACCCTGTTCTCCTTTGTATTGAACGAAATCGTCATAAGCGATTACTTCGGCACGAATAAATCCTTTTTCAAAATCGGTATGGATAACGCCTGCAGCTTGTGGTGCGGATGCGCCTACTGGAATAGTCCAGGCTCTTACTTCCATCACCCCCGCTGTAAAGTAAGTGGATAAATCAAGTAATTTATAAGCTGCTCTAATTACACGATTTAACCCAGGTTCTTCTAGCCCCAGGTCATCCATAAACTCCTGTTTTTCATCTTCTTCTAACTGGATTATATCGGCTTCTATTGCCGCACAGACTGACACGACTACTGCTCCTTCTTTATCTGCCAGTGCCTGTACTGCATCTAGTAAAGGGTTATTTTCAAAACCGTCTTCTTGTACATTAGCAACATACATGGTGGGTTTTATCGTCAATAAAAACAAATCTTTGATCAACAGCAACTCATCGTCTGACAAGCTTAAAGATCGCACCTGGCCGCCTTCATCCAGGTGCTTAAGGATTTTTTCATACAATGTTTTTTTTGCCAGCTCTTCTTTGTTACCTGTTCTCGCCGCTTTACCGGATTTTACCAGTGCTTTTTCAATACTGGCCATATCTGCTAAGGCTAACTCAGTGTTGATAACTTCTATATCACCAATTGGGTCAATTTTCCCAGCGACATGTACGACATTTTCATCTTCAAAGCAACGTACTACATGAACAATCGCATCTGTTTCGCGGATATTCCCCAAAAATTTATTACCTAGCCCCTCACCTTTTGATGCGCCTGCGACTAATCCGGCTATATCCACAAATTCTATTGTGGTAGGTAATACACGCTCTGGTTTTACTATGTCTGCCAGTGCATCCATACGGGCATCTGGCACAGGAACAACCCCAACATTTGGGTCTATCGTACAGAAGGGGTAATTTTCCGCCGAAATTTCAGCATTAGTCAATGCATTAAATAAGGTTGATTTACCCACATTGGGTAAACCGACAATTCCACAATAAAGTGCCATATTTTCTCTTGGTTAATAAAGTTAAGATTTGCCTCTCTGCCTGTATAGCAGTGAGTGAATTTTTTATATCGTCGGGGAGTCGCTATTTTTGCGAAAGCTTGTTTTGGGCATCCCAGCCCAAGCAAGCAGCAAAAACTTAACGCGACCACTTATGCCTCCGGCGGCCCCGATTCGTCCTCGTCACCTCGTCCCGACCCAACAAGGGGTCGGAACATAGGCTCCAAATGACTTGACGCCGTGTCGGATGGCCTTTTATTTTGTCTCCACCTTCGCTAACGCTCAGACTCCGACAAAACAACGGCCCTACGGCTATCGCGGACTAAAAATCTTCACTTCGCTAAAGCTCCGTTTCCAGGATTTTCAGCGGTAGAACCTGGGTTTAGCTCGCCATGATCACAAGTATGGAAAAAAACCGGCTAAAGCCACGCCCTATTCTCATACTCAGCCTTGCATGCCATCCACCCTTGCAGAACTTAAGATTGGCGTATAGACAAAGGCAAACAACGCAAAAGCGACTAACCATAAGATGGTTGACGCATAAATTATAGTGGTATACCAACCGGGGAATAGTATAGGTATTAAGACTCTTACCAGCGCGGCTAAATTAATCAAAACAAATGCAATGGCCATTGCTTGCGATGCTTTTAATGCTCTCCCTGTATGGCCTAAAGATACCCGCGCCATCATTCCCAGAGTAATGACACCTATACCCCCTACAGTAAAAGCATGTAATGCCAGACTAGGCTGAATAATACCTAATGCGCCGAGTGCTGTTAAAAAAAATCCGATGATTATCCAGGCATAGCCTATATATAGCACCCATAGCAAGGGAACGAACCAGACTCTAAATTCATACCAGTCCTTCACTCTTAATATATTGATAACTGTCGCAAAGCTTGCCGCTACCGCTAAAAGAGCGCCCGAAACCTGCATAATAGATAATGCAAAAACCAGCACTGCCGAAGCAATTGATAGTGCATCATATAATGGGTTGCGAACTATTAATGTACCCGAAAGCCCCTTTTCTGTAAAAAATGGAAACACCCGACCCGCTATCACCAGAATCATCACTATAATCAACGCGATAACTATTTGAAAACCTGCCCAGGCAGTTTGCTCCGCCAGCCCCAGGATTTCCATATGAATAAGCCCATTACCAAGGCTCATAATCAATAGCAGTCCAATAAAAATATACCCTCGCATATATTGCGCCGCCATAATGGGCTTGAGCAGACAAAACGCAAGCACTGGTAAATACAGGAATTCAACTAAAGCGATAAATTCATCCGCTAATAGCCCAGAGTAAAAGGGCAAAATTCTGCCATAAACCCATAATAACGCCAAGCAAGCCAGTCCAGCACCTGTTAAAGTTTGCTGCCCTGTCCAGTTTTTTACCGCCGTTAATAAAAAACCGGAAATCACTGCAACGCTATAGCCCAGTAACATTTCATGTGCATGCCAGTAGTTATTAGCAAAATAATTGTCCACCACCAGGCTGCCATCATATAAGGATCGCCATAAAATCATCAAGATTAAGGCGGATATTCCTGATAGTACAAAAAAGGTTCTAAATCCTAGCGCAAAAAATGGAATATTAAAGGGTTTGCTATGTTTCATAGTGTTTCTACTCAACCGTTATTGTACGATACAGCCAGCATGTGCTGTATAAATTATGATCACTCTGCCAGCCAGGCTAATTCTTTTGCAGTGAAACCTGCTTTTAAGCGCATTTCGACATTAAAGGGACCTTTCGGCTTGTTATTCTTAAAATACTTTAAAATCATTTTTCTAAAAGTTGCTACTGGTTCCAGAGCCTGTGCCTGTGCCTGTGCCTGACACTGCTGGTTAAACCATTTTGAACCAATTGCCACATGCTGCTGCTCATCTTCGAGTATGCGCTGTAGAATTTTAACCCCGGCACCATCTTTTAATATGCGAATTTTCTCTATCATCCCGGGAGTAACATCCAGCCCTCTGGCTTCCATACACCGGGGAATAATCGCAAGCCGTGCCAATAAGTCGTGTGCAGTATCTTGCGCATGCTCCCACAGCCCCTGATGTGCCGGCAAGTCGCCATAATCTATGCCTAACGTCCTTAAATGACTACGAATCAAATTAAAATGCACAGCATCTTCTTGTGCAACCCGTAACCAGTCTTGATAAAATTCCTGAGGCAAATCTCGAAACCGGTAAAGTATATCCCAGGCAAGATAAATGGCAATAAATTCAATATGCGCCAAAGCGTGGTAAAAGGCTTGCACACCTTCAGGTGTGCCTAATTTACGTCTTGCCATAAATCGTGGCGCAAGTAGTTCGGGCTTCTCAGGAAAGCATACATGCTCTATCCCAAATGACGCAGATAAAGAATCAAACTTTAATTCACCCTGTTGATATAATTGCCAGGCTTCTGCCGTCAATCGCAATTTTTCATCAACCTCTGTTCGGTGCAAGCAAGCTGCAGCATAATCAAATACATTATTCATTTATCAAAGCCACAGTTTCACCCAAATCTCACATGACTAACCATTATAGCAAAGCATTAGACAGCGCACAGCTTATCCTCTACTGCGTTCTGATTTACTGGCTCTCAGCCCAGTCTACTCTTCCTACGCCTGAGTTATTTCAACACCAGGATAAAGTGGTCCATGCAGGAGCCTATTTTGTGCTGGCTGTCTTCACACTGCGTGCATTGTGTCATTTCATATCATCCCTAACCATGTTGCTGTTAAGTAGCCTGGTATTTTGCAGTGTTTATGGGGTGTTAGATGAATGGCATCAGTCATTTGTGCCAGGAAGAATAAGTGATGTTAATGACTGGCTAGCTGATACTGTTGGGGCGATATTATTTCTTGGCTGGTATTACCTGTGTCACAGGAGATGTTTTAGCCATGTGTAAAACCTAAGCTTTCCTTCAACCTAGAAACCGCAGTTGACCGCTATATAACATTGTAATCCGCTGAATATTAAAAATAATGATCGTAAAAATTTGTCACCTGCTGGGTGAGTGTCCTCCGCTGCACAGTTTGTGAATCAATCTGTGCTCAACTGCGGTTTCTAAGTTCCATATAGGATGCGCTGACGATAGGAAACGTATCATTCGTGGCATAAGTTTGTGCAGTACCTAATATCACTTCGAGATTAGAGCTGCTATTGGCTGCCCGACTGATAGTTAAATATATCAATTATCAACCATCCAATTTAAAATCCATCAGCACTCATACTGACGCTGAAAATCATGGAGCCCCATCACTAGCAAAATAACTCCGGAAATTTTTGTAATCCTCTGGGTCATTGCGCCTGATAGCCAGCGTGTAGCCATACCAAAACCTAGCAAAGCGGGTAAGGTACCTAAGCCAAATGCCACTAAAAACTTTGCACCTTCAATCGGATCAGCATTGCCGGCAGCCATTACATACATGGCTTGCAAAGGACCACAGCCCACAGGCGCGCCATGCTACCTCACGAAATTCCGGGACTCCTGTCGCCATAATTCGTTCACCTACGCAGCGGATGGGAGATGCCCTGAACGCCCTGCGTCCGCAACGACTACGCACAAAAGACGCTTCGTCATTACTACCTCACTGGCTGGACGGCTATTCGGAATGCAATTCTTGCTCCTCTCGCGTGCTGCTAGCACACGTCGAATCAGCGAATTGCCCTGTCGCCTATCAGGGACTAAAAATCACCACTTCGCTAAGCTACGTTTCCATGATTTTCAGCGATAGAAAACCTGTGAAAAAGCCAATAAAAAAGGGGCTGCGCGAATTACGTCGTTTTTTGTTAGCATAGCGAGCCATGCTCTGTGGCTGTTTAATACGGACTCGTTTTAATTCAGCAAATAAATTGAGCGTATTGAGTCCAAAAATAATTAAAAACACGCCTGCCAATAAAATACTCACGCCACTGATAAAGGGCGTAATGCTGACCACTGAACCTATAAAACCAAACAGCGCACCAAACATGGCATAAGAAATTGTTTTTCCCGCAGCATAAAGTAAATGTGAAAAATAAGCTGAATGCCCCTGCTCAGCATCTTTAACGGTATAGCGAATGACAAAATTTCCACACATACCGATACAATGCAGTCCGGTAATTAAACCTACCACAAAAATCATGCCGTAACTTAATTGCGAGCTAATATCAGGCACATTGAATTGATGCCATAATTTGCGTGAAAAAAACATAATCACAACAATGCCGATTAATGCCAGTATCGAAATACTGATTTTGATAAACACATTCCTTTTATTAATCCAGGCGCGCCATGCTACCTCACGAAATTCCGGGACTCCTGTCGCCGTAATTCGTTCACCTACGCAGCGAATAGGAGATGCTCCAGCCGCCCTGCGTCCGCCACAGACTGAGCACAAAGCAGCTCAGTCATGGCTACCACAAATGGCTCTACGGCTATTCGGGATAAAATTTTAGCCTCCCTCGCGCGCTATCGCGCACTTCGGATTGGCAAATTTCCCTGCGCCTTCTGGAGACTATCAGCCCGTCCGGGGCTGACAGCGGGAGCCAGACCTAGCTGGTAGCCTTTGCCTTCAATAACCTGATAAATATTTTCGAGGCTGGTCTTATTATTTTCAAAACTAACAGTACATAGCCCAGCAGGATAATCAACTTTGACCTCAATAACCCCGTCTATGTTGTTGACTGCTTCTTCTATAACTGCCTCTCAACCACCACAGACCATTCCTTTAATATTGATCTTTTTGCTTGTTTGCATAAGGTTTTCCTGCGCTTCTATTTAATGAGCAAGTGCCAAAATGATTTTATTTCCATTCTGTTGCATAAGCACCTATTTCACCAATAGATCACGCATCATACCCATATCTTCATGCTCTAGGTTGTGGCAGTGATACATAAAAATACAGGTATAGTCCATCAGTGCTCCCCTATCAATTGAGGCCGTGAAACTAACCTCGCCACAAGAGAGCTCATAAAGCACTGTAAAGACATTCCTGTTATTATTGCGTTTTGAACTGCTCGAATGGTATACGAGCAGATACGAGATATTCTTGCCTAGAAAATAATGGATTCACAAAACGATCTCGTTTTTGGGCCTGTTGCTGCCTTATCTCCAGAGCCTCGCTATATTTTTTATCCGATGGATGAATCAATTCTGGCTGTTGTGTTTTTGGAATCTCTTCAAACACGCGCATTAAATTATAGCTCATTGCAGTCAGGCGCATTTGATTTTCAAGTGAGCGGGTATTGGAAGACCAAGCTTTAGTTTCCTTGAAATCTGAAGTTTCCCAATAATTATTTATGGTAAAATTGAAACTATGCTACAACCGCTGAAAATCATGGAAACGGAGCTTAGCGAAGTGGTGATTTTTAGTCCCTGATAGGCGACAGGGCAATTCGCTGATTCGACGTGTGCTAGCAGCACGCGAGAGGAGCAAGAATTGCATTCCGAATAGCCGTCCAGCCAGTGAGGTAGTAATGACGAAGCGGCTTTTGTGCGTAGTCGTTGCGGACGCAGGGCGTTCAGGGCATCTCCCATCCGCTGCGTAGGTGAACGAATTATGGCGACAGGAGTCCCGGAATTTCGTGAGGTAGCATGGCGCGCCTGTATATGAAAAAAATAGTCTTTTCATTCGTTTCAAATGCTATTGCCTAAGGGGAATTAAGTAGGGGTTTGCTATAAACATGGCAAAACCACCTAAAATAAACCTCGATACACCAGCATTGTGTATTTCAGCTACTCAATAATTGGGAAACTTCAGCTTGAAATTACTTTTACTCGATGTTCAAGTTTTTGATATTGAGAAGGTAAAATCAGGTATTCTTCGGGGAGTCGCTATTTTTGCGAAAGCTTGTTTTGGGCATCCCAGCCCAAGCAAGCAGCAAAAACTTAACGCGACCACTTATGCCTCCGGCGGCCCCGATTCGTCCTCGTCACCTCGTCCCGACCCAACAAGGGGTCGGAACATAGGCTCCAAATGACTTGACGCCGTGTCGGATGGCCTTTTATTTTGTCTCCACCTTCGCTAACGCTCAGACTCCGACAAAACAACGGCCCTACGGCTATCGCGGACTAAAAATCATCACTTCGCTTAGGCTCCGTTTCCCTGATTTTCAGCGACGGTTGAAAAAGAGCGGTATAGCAAAAAAATATCGGCCTATTAAGCCTGAACGTGACAGTGCCTACCCGACCAAAACAGAGATTGCATTAGGCTTATTAAAAGACCTGAATTCAATTCATAAGTGCATAACCCAATAAATTTTTCATATCTATCCCAGTCAGCCCTTCAAATACCTCATAAGGTGTTTTGTAATTGAGACACTTTTTAGGGCGACTATTTAGCTTATCAACGGCTATAAAAACCTCTTTTATCGTAACATCAATCAACTCCATTACTTTAGGGAAATACTGTCTTAATAAGCCATTAGCATTCTCATTTTGCCCTCTTTCCCAAGAGCTGTAGGGAGTCGAAAAATACGTATCACAACCTAGTGCTTCTGCTATTTTTTCATGCAGGGTAAACTCTTTCCCGTTATCAAAAGTAATTGTTTTAACAAAGCTTTTTATAGGATCAAGCATTAAAATAGTTGCGTCTAATACATATTGAGCCTTTTTCCCCGCTAAAGGGAAGGCCAACCGTAATTTAGAGACTCGCTCATCCAGCGTTACAATCGCCCCTTTGTGATTTTTCCCAATGATTGTATCTGCCTCCCAATCACCTATACGCTTACGGTTGTTGACCTCTTCAGGACGCTCATCTATATCGACTCTATTAGGGATTCCTGTCCTATTATGGGCTGACCCATACCGCTTGCGATAGGTTTTGTTCTGATGCCGAAGATGCTTGTATAGTTCACCCCCTGCCTTTTTGTCCGCCAGAATATGCTGGTAGATTGTTTCATGATGAAGACTAATTATACCTTCTTGTTTTAACCGCCCTGCAATCTGCTCAGGACTCCAGTCATCCTCAATGCGAACATTAACAATGCCTTTTATTTCATCCGTTAATTTAACCTCTTTAGGCTTGTTTTTGTGTCGTTCTTGGGCAAAATCTTCTGCTTGTTTATGCCTGTAGCCTCTTTGACCTGTATTGCGTTTAATCTCGCGTGAAATATTGCTTTGGCTTCGTTCTAAGGCTTCTGCTATTTTATTCTGTGAAGTTCCCTTTTTTAATTCAATTTCTATATAATATCTTTCTTCAGGACATAGGTGTGTATAGCTCATTTGTAGCCTCTGTAAATTGTTTGGTAGCTGTTTACTTTACACCTATGTCTTGTCTTAATTCAACAGGTGTTAGTCTAGCCAATACTTGCAGAGGGTTATGCACTTATTATACGAATTCAGGAGAGTTTAAAGTTGCGCATAGCCTGATTAAAATTAAAGGCGTACTGGCTGATGCGCTGTATGGTGAAAAAGCCTTTATGGACGAAGCCGCTAAAGAATCTGGAGGCTCGCAGGTGATTAGCCAATTACGTAAAACTCGATGTTCAAGTTTTTGATATTGAGAAGGTAAAATCAGGTATTCTGAGGTTGTTGTAATTTTATCGGTGTAAGCCCATGTTAATGAATGCCCCAGCCACCTTTATCCAAAGCTATATTGACGATTTAAATGATGCGCTCAATCAGCTAAAACCCGGAGCCGCTTTGACACGGATTCAAGCCGCTTGGTTGGGCGCTTGTTTAACGGGCATACTGCTAATGAACTCTGTTTGCTGGGCTAAGTTTGAGCGAGCAAGCCTTGGAGATTGCAAAGTAGCCGCATTATCCTGGGTGTTTCGTAAAGCAAGTATACCCTGGGACTGGTTGCTACGGGTGAGTGTGGTCTTAATTTTAAAACGTTATGGCATTACTGAAGGTGTGTTGGCCTTTGATGAATCAGACCGAGCACGATCTAAGTCTACAAAACGTATTTATAAGGTTTACAAGCAGAAACACAAAGGCTCCGGCGGGTATGTTAATGGACAAACGATAGTATTATTGCTGCTAGTTACCTCATCCATTACAGTGCCTGTCGGTTTTTTCTTTTATATGCCGGATCCAGCCTTAAAGCAGTGGGATAAAGAAGATAAACGGTTGAAAAAGAGCGGTATAGCAAAAAAAGATCGGCCTATTAAGCCTGAACGTGACAGTGCCTACCCGACCAAAACAGAGATTGCATTAGGCTTATTAAAAGAGTTTAAAGTTGCGCATAGCCTGATTAAAATTAAAGGCGTACAGGCTGATGCGCTGTATGGTGAAAAAGCCTTTATGGACGAAGCCGCTAAAGAATCTGGAGGCTCGCAGGTGATTAGCCAATTACGTAAAAACCAAAATATTGAATATAGAGGTAGAATAAGGTCAGTCGAGAGCTACTTTAATTCGATTAACAAAGGCATTGATCAGATAATACGTGTACGTGGCGGAAAAGAGATTAAAGTGACTGTCAGCAGTGCACGATTAAAGGTGAGTTCTCACAGTAAAAAACGCTTTGTCATTGCCTTAAAATATGACGGTGAAAACGACTATCGCTATTTAGTGGCGACAGACCTGACTTGGCGCACACAAGATATTATTCAAGCCTATACGTTGAGATGGCTGATTGAGGTTTTCTTTGAGGACTGGAAGCTTTATGAAGGATGGGGGCGTGAGGCCAAACAATTAGATGAAGAGGGATCAAGCCGTGGCCTGATTCTGAGTCTTTTGTTTGACCATTGCCTTCTCCTTCACCCAGAGCAAATAGCCCGCATTGAAAGCAAACTACCTGCGTATACCGTAGGTAGCTTACAGCGCAAGTCTCAAATGGATGTACTGCTTGAGTTCATCACGTCATTGCTAAAGTTTCCAGATCCTGGTGATAAGCTGAAAGAGTTAGGTGAATTAATAAAGGATGTGTTTCAACTGATGCCATCAGGAAAACATATGACTGGCAGAGATTTAGGGCGCTTAGGGCCAACAGCATCATTAAAGTATTGTTCTGCTGGGTGAAGGTAAGAGTTTGATGGCAATGGGATGGAAAAACTTGAACATCGAGTAAAAGTAATTTCAAGGAAACTAAAGCTTGGTCTTCCAATACCCGCTCACTTGAAAATCAAATGCGCCTGACTGCAATGAGCTATAATTTAATGCGCGTGTTTGAAGAGATTCCAAAAACACAACAGCCAGAATTGATTCATCCATCGGATAAAAAATATAGCGAGGCTCTGGAGATTAGGCAGCAACAGGCCCAAAAACGAGATCGTTTTGTGAATCCATTATTTTTCCAGGCAAGAATATCTCGTATCAGCTCGTATACCATTCGGGCAGTTCAAAACGCAATAATAACAGGAATGTCTTCACAGTGCTTTATGAGCTCTCTTGTGGCGAGGTTAGTTTTACCGCCTCAATTGATAGGGGAACACTGATGTCAGCTTTAGCCATTTATCTGCGGCTTTTACCGCCGTTGCACTGTTAAGTTTCTTACTTAAATAAGTTGCTAGACTATATTGCCTGGCTTTAGCCGCCAGAATAAACCGCTGCCAAATCAACTTTTGGGTTAAAAAAGAGGACTGAGTAAATTTGTTCAGTAGCGGATCACAATCTTTCGGTAAGGAATGACCTGTTAACCAGATTTTTTGTGTCGCGGTTAACGCCTTAGTCTTATAATTACGCTGATACTCAGCCCAATGATACCGGCACTGCATTAATTGACTGCTAGATGATCGGTAATTCGCTACAAAGCTATCCCACTTGCCCTGCTTATAAAGATGATTCAGCCATTTCCGGCGTAATTTACGCGCATATAAAGACTTGTGACTCTTATTTAGAAAGTGAAGAATTTGCTTCTCTTGGTCAAGATGCTTGCTTAACCATTGGTATTGCAAATAAAAATACAGGGGGTATGTTTTTAGTCCAGCGCTAATAACAGCATAGCCCTTATCATCACCCGAGCTAATCATCTGTTCGGCCATCAGAAAGCTCTTGCGTTGCAACTCCAACACATTTGCATTACTCGCAAACGAGCCCGTGAGCAGAAGTAATACTAATAATTGCTGTAACCTATTTTTCACATCACCCTCATAAATAGCTGCTATATCAACTTTTTAAAACGTCAGAATTAACCAAAAAAAGCTATAATCTCTACCTAAATTATTCACACGCAACCCCAGATTATCATCGTGAAAAATCAACATACGCCTACCAAAGCTATTTACACATGGTCTTATATATTAGGCATCGCCAGACAACACAAGAAAGAATTAATCAGCGCCCAGTTACTCGCCATTCTGGCAACCATTGCAACAGTGACAGTGCCCTTATTAATGCCCCTGCTGGTAGACGAAGTATTACTCAATAAGCTAGGCTTTACCATTCATACTGTAAATCAATTTGCGCCTGTTCAATGGCAGACACCCCTACTGTATATCAGCGTAATATTAATCACCAGCCTTGTTTTAAGAACACTGGGGATTATTTTCAATATCATCCAGTCGCGTCAATTTTGTCGCATCTCTAAAGATATTATTTTTCGTATCCGCAAAGATCAAATTAACCACCTGAAGCATATCTCGATGGCCGAATATGAGAGCTTAGGCAGTGGTACAGTTATCCCCCACCTGTTCACCGACCTGGATACTATCGACACCTTTATTGGTAGCACCACCAGCAAACTGCTAGTTGCCAGCTTAACCATTATAGGTACCGGCGCCATCCTGTTATGGATGCACTGGCAATTATGTTTGTTTATCTTATTGCTCAATCCCATCGTCATTTTCTTTACCCGCAGCCTGGGCAAGCGCGTCAAAAATCTTTAAGCACGGGAAAATTCAGCCTACGGCATATTCCAGCAAGCCCTATCCGAAACCCTGGAAGCCATCCAGCAAATACGCGTGAGTAACCGTAAAATGCATTATTATAAAAAACTGATCGCATCTGCCGCCGAGGTAAAAGAACACTCGGTTTCCTTTGCCTGGAAAAGTGATGCTGCCAGCCGCTTCAGTTTCTTAATCTTCTTATTTGGCTTCGATATCTTTCGTGCCGCAGCCATGCTGATGGTGTTATATTCAAATTTAACTATCGGCGAAATGCTCGCCGTATTTGGCTATCTATGGTTTATGATGGCGCCGGTACAAGAGATCCTGGGCATACAATATTCGTTTTTTGGCGCAAAAGCAGCACTTGCCCGAATTAACCGCCTGCAAGCCTTGCAACAAGAGCCTATATACCCAGCGCTTATCAACCCATTTAAAAATAAGCATACCGTTAGCTTGCGCATTGAAGATCTGCACTTTAATTATGCCAATGATCAGGATGAAGTCCTCACAGGCATCAATTTAACCATTAAAGCGGGCGATAAAACAGCCCTGGTTGGCGCCAGCGGCGGTGGAAAATCCACCTTGATTCAAACCCTGATATAGTTTCTCAGATAAATAATTTCCAAATTTGGAGCGCTTAAACTTAGGCGGTAACAACGAAATCTTCCCGCAATTTTTGCATAACACAAATCACTTTACTGGCATCATGCATATAAGTGTTAAAAGTTTGCACAACTGAATCATGAAGATCTTCAAAAGTTTTAAAATACTTCATATGAGTCGAATCGCGTTTCGTATTTTTCCATAATTTCTCAATCGGATTAAAATCCGGCGAGAACGCAGGGAGACGTTCTACTGTCAAACGATCTACATTAGCTAACTTAAATTCCTTAATAACACCGCTTCCATGATACGGGGCACCATCTTCAATTAGAATAATCTTGCCTTTATAATAAGCCAGCAATTGTGTTAAAAACTCAACATAGCTTTCACCATTAAAACGCCCAGATGTTTCAGCGTGTTGTAATATCATTGGCTTATAACTCTCGATTAAGACGTTGTCGGCAATAGAATATATCGCTTCCATAAAAAGCTTCTGTGTTGGATATTTCTCATTTTTTAAGCTTTTAAGAATAGCTAAAAATTCTTGAGGCAGCCCAGCTTCTTTTAAAAGTCTAAGTGACTTTGGTTTTATCTCATAAGCCAATGATTCTCGGTATTGAAAACTCCCTCCTTCGAGTTCGATCGTACCAAACATTTTCAACCCTTTTCGAATCCCTGATGTTTTCACTGTGGGTTGCTCTCCTATTGGAGCCCAGGTTCGTGCCAATGAACCCCACATAGCAAATGACACCTCATCACCGAATAAAACGACACTCTTTTCTTCTACCGCCTTTTCCATAATGGCAGGCAATGTTTCTTCCAGCCACGTTTTTCTTTCAAGCTCGTACTTTTCTTCTTCTTGGCGATCAGTCACAAAACGAGCTTTTTGATAACTGAAGCCCAGTTTTTTCATTAGGCTTGATAAATAGTTCAAGTTATAACGAACTTCAAATTTTAACCAAATAAGCTCGGCAATCATCGCAGTATTCCATATTCCACAATGGAATCCATTGTCTTCTGGGCCTTTCTTTATCAACTCAACCAATCTATTTTTCTGGTCTTTAGTTAACTTTGACTTCCGACCACGTCCTTGATAGTGTTGCCCTATTAACCAACCGACACCTTTATGCATGAATGTTTTCAGCCAATTTATAATGGTTTTTTCACAGACTCACATTAGGCGTGCTATTTCTTTGATTCCCATGCATTCACTGAACCAGAGTAGAGCTTGAGTTAATCGATATAAACAAATATTACTTAGCTTGAGAGCTGTCGCCATATTTTTTTTAGTCGGTCTACAATTGACTTTGAAAAAGTGAGGGATACCATTTTTGACTGTTTCCGTTAGTGTTGGAACGAAAATTATAAGCCAGTTTCCCCTCTGTCGTTTTTGTTTGTTCGGAAATTAATTTTCTGAAAGTCTATAGGTCTCTACCCGGCAAAAAGCGGGATGATTTATTACGATGATGTGCCGATTAATAAAATAGGCTTTGACCTGGTTAGAGAGCATGTGGTCACCGTACTGCAACACCCCATACTCTTTAATGACACGATCCGCGAAAACCTGTCACTAGGCAAATTAGCTAGCGATACAGAATTATGGAATGCGCTGGAAATAGCCCAGCTAAAAGACACTGTTAGCCAACTGGACAATGGATTGGATACTATTATCGGCCCTCAGGGTATGCGCCTGTCTGGAGGACAAAGACAGCGTATGGCCATTGCCCGCATGGTGATCGCAAAGCCCAGCATCGTAGTGCTTGATGAAGCCACCTCTGCGCTAGATACAGAGACCGAACGCAAGCTGCATCTAGCGCTTGCTGATTTTCTAAAAAATCGCACCACTATCATTATTGCCTACCGGCTTAGCGCAATTAAACAGGCAGACCATGTCTATGTATTTGAAGAAGGTAAAATTTGTGAACAAGGTAGCCACGATAAATTAATTAATCAAAATGGACTTTATGCAAAACTGTATGGAGAATACCAGCAATGACTGAACAAAAATATGATCTGCATTGCCACTCCAGTTTTTCCGATGGCTCACTATCCCCTACTGATGTTATTTTACGCGCCAAGGAACACGGAGTAACTACACTTGCTCTTACAGACCATGACACCCTTACCGGCTTAGCCGAAGCACAGCAGGCTGCAGATCAACATGCACTTAACTTTATTCCGGGTATTGAACTCTCTTGTATCTGGAATAAAAAAACATTCCATATATTAGGGCTAAACGTAAATGCCAATAACGCAGAACTTCTGGCAGGCACGCATCAATTACAAAAGATTCGCCTAGAACGGGCAAAGAAAATTGCCGCCAAACTGGAAAAAAATAAGATTCCGGATGCTTTCGAAGCTGTGCATGAAAAGGCAGGCATAGGCATGATCACCCGCCCCCATTTTGCCAATTTTTTAATCAGCAAGGGTCATGTCAGCACGATGCAAGAAGCCTTTGATCGTTATCTAGGTCAGGGTAAATCCGCTTTTGTAAATACCGATTGGGTAGAACTGGAAGATGCCGTACACTGGATTACCGCTGCAGGCGGCATTGCGGTCGTAGCTCATCCTATGCGCTATAAACTCACAGCAAGCTGGATGCGCCGATTTTTAACCACCTTTAAAGAAATGGGAGGATGGGGAATAGAAGTGATTACCGCACGCAGCAATCCTGATGAAATAAGACGAGCCATACATTTTGCACAACAATATGCATTATATGGATCGGTAGGTTCAGATTTCCATAGTCCCAAAAATCAATATGTCGAACTAGGCCGCTTAGCCCCCTTACCGACTAGCATCAAGCCCGTATGGGAATTATTTAATTAAATTCCTCATACAAACAATATATTACAGAGAAGTCGTCTAATTCAGTAAAAATTTACTAGTCAAACCTCAAAAAAGCATTATAATAGTAGGCTCTCTATCAGAGATAGATGCCTCGGTGGCGAAATTGGTAGACGCAAGGGACTTAAAATCCCTCGCCTTCTGGGCGTGCCGGTTCGATTCCGGCCCGAGGCACCACAGATAGATAAAAGCTTCAGGCGCGCCATGCTACCTCACGAAATTCCGGGACTCCTGTCGCCATAATTCGTTCACCTACGCAGCGGATGGGAGATGCCCTGAACGCCCTGCGTCCGCAACGACTACGCACAAAAGCCGCTTCGTCATTACTACCTCACTGGCTGGACGGCTATTCGGAATGCAATTCTTGCTCCTCTCGCGTGCTGCTAGCACACGTCGAATCAGCGACAGGCGCGCCATGCTACCTCACGAAATTCCGGGACTCCTGTCGCCGTAATTCGTTCACCTACGCAGCGAATAGGAGATGCTCCAGCCGCCCTGCGTCCGCCACAGACTGAGCACAAAGCAGCTCAGTCATGGCTACCACAAATGGCTCTACGGCTATTCGGGATAAAATTTTAGCCTCCCTCGCGCGCTATCGCGCACTTCGGATTGGCAAATTTCCCTGCGCCTTCTGGAGACTATCAGCCCGTCCGGGGCTGACAGCGATTGCCCTGTCGCCTATCAGGGGCTAAAAATCACCACTTCGCTAAGCTCCGTTTCCATGATTTTCAGCGATGGTGTTTTTTTTGAAAGTTTTGTAGTGCCATTTATATTATTTTTGTCGATAAATTCATTGACTTTTGTCAAAAAAATCATCATTATTTGAGTGTAATTTACATGCGACAAAAATACTCTAAAAAATCCAACGTTTTATACAAAAACACAAAATCTGTAGTGCCAACTGGCTACTTTTTAAAATTTCAACCAATTGATTTATAACAACTACATCATCAATAGTGACGAAGATGGGCTAAGCGCCCTAAATCTCTGCCAATCATATGTTTTCCTGATGCATCAGTTGAAACACATCCTTTATTAATTCACCTAACTCTTTCAGCTTATCACCAGGATCTGGAAACTCTAGCAATGACGTGATGAACTCAAGCAGTACATCCATTTGAGACTTGCGCTGTAAGCTTCCTACGGTATACGCAGGTAGTTTGCTTTCAATGCGGGCTATTTGCTCTGGGTGAAGGAGAAGGCAATGGTCAAACAAAAGACTCAGAATCAGGCCACGGCTTGATCCCTCTTCATCTAATTGTTTGGCCTCACGCCCCCATCCTTCATAAAGCTTCCAGTCCTCAAAGAAAACCTCAATCAGCCATCTCAACGTATAGGCTTGAATAATATCTTGTGTGCGCCAAGTCAGGTCTGTCGCCACTAAATAGCGATAGTCGTTTTCACCGTCATATTTTAAGGCAATGACAAAGCGCTTTTTACTGTGAGAACTCACCTTTAATCGTGCACTGCTGACAGTCACTTTAATCTCTTTGCCGCCACGTACACGTATTATCTGATCAATGCCTTTGTTAATCGAATTAAAGTAGCTCTCGACTGACCTTATTCTACCTCTATATTCAATATTTTGGTTTTTACGTAATTGGCTAATCACCTGCGAGCCTCCAGATTCTTTAGCGGCTTCGTCCATAAAGGCTTTTTCACCATACAGTGCATCAGCCAGTACGCCTTTAATTTTAATCAGGCTATGCGCAACTTTAAACTCTTTTAATAAGCCTAATGCAATCTCTGTTTTGGTCGGGTAGGCACTGTCACGTTCAGGCTTAATAGGCCGATATTTTTTTGCTATACCGCTCTTTTTCAACCGTTTATCTTCTTTATCCCACTGCTTTAAGGCTGGATCCGGCATATAAAAGAAAAAACCGACAGGCACTGTAATGGATGAGGTAACTAGCAGCAATAATACTATCGTTTGTCCATTAACATACCCGCCGGAGCCTTTGTGTTTCTGCTTGTAAACCTTATAAATACGTTTTGTAGACTTATAGACTTTCAGAAAATTAATTTCCGAACAAACAAAAACGACAGAGGGGAAACTGGCTTATAATTTTCGTCCCAACACTAACGGAAACAGTCAAAAATGGTATCCCTCACTTTTTCAAAGTCACAGGCGCGCCATGCTACCTCACGAAATTCCGGGACTCCTGTCGCCGTAATTCGTTCACCTACGCAGCGAATAGGAGATGCTCCAGCCGCCCTGCGTCCGCCACAGACTGAGCACAAAGCAGCTCAGTCATGGCTACCTCAAATGGCTCTACGGCTATTCGGGATAAAATTTTAGCCTCCCTCGCGCGCTATCGCGCACTTCGGATTGGCAAATTTCCCTGCGCCTTCTGGAGACTATCAGCCCGTCCGGGGCTGACAGCGATTGTAGACCGACTAAAAAAAATATGGCGACAGCTCTCAAGCTAAGTAATATTTGTTTATATCGATTAACTCAAGCTCTACTCTGGTTCAGTGAATGCATGGGAATCAAAGAAATAGCACGCCTAATGGGAGTCTGTGAAAAAACCATTATAAATTGGCTGAAAACATTCATGCATAAAGGTGTCGGTTGGTTAATAGGGCAACACTATCAAGGACGTGGTCGGAAGTCAAAGTTAACTAAAGACCAGAAAAATAAATTGGTTGAGTTGATAAAGAAAGGCCCAGAAGACAATGGATTTCATTGTGGAATATGGAATACTGCGATGATTGCCGAGCTTATTTGGTTAAAATTTGAAGTTCGTTATAACTTGAACTATCTTATCAAGCCTAATGAAAAAACTGGGCTTCAGTTATCAAAAAGCTCGTTTTGTGACTGATCGCCAAGAAGAAGAAAAGTACGAGCTTGAAAGAAAAACGTGGCTGGAAGAAACATTGCCTGCCATTATGGAAAAGGCGGTAGAAGAAATCGGGGAGTCGCTATTTTTGCGAAAGCTTGTTTTGGGCATCCCAGCCCAAGCAAGCAGCAAAAACTTAACGCGACCACTTATGCCTCCGGCGGCCCCGATTCGTCCTCGTCACCTCGTCCCGACCCAACAAGGGGTCGGAACATAGGCTCCAAATGACTTGACGCCGTGTCGGATGGCCTTTTATTTTGTCTCCACCTTCGCTAACGCTCAGACTCCGACAAAATAACGGCCCTACGGCTATCGCGGACTAAAAATCATCACTTCGCTTAGGCTCCGTTTCCCTGATTTTCAGCGGAAGATGGTGCCCCGTATCATGGAAGCGGTGTTATTAAGGAATTTAAGTTAGCTAATGTAGATCGTTTGACAGTAGAACGTCTCCCTGCGTTCTCGCCGGATTTTAATCCGATTGAGAAATTATGGAAAAATACGAAACGCGATTCGACTCATATGAAGTATTTTAAAACTTTTGAAGATCTTCATGATTCAGTTGTGCAAACTTTTAACACTTATATGTATGATGCCAGTAAAGTGATTTGTGTTATGCAAAAATTGCGGGAAGATTTCGTTGTTACCGCCTAAGTTTAAGCGCTCCAAATTTGGAAATTATTTATCTGAGAAACTATAGATCGTGCTCGGTCTGATTCATCAAAGGCCAACACACCTTCAGTAATGCCATAACGTTTTAAAATTAAGACCACACTCACCCGTAGCAAACAGTCCCAGGGTATACTTGCTTTACGAAACACCCAGGATAATGCGGCTACTTTGCAATCTCCAAGGCTTGCTCGCTCAAACTTAGCCCAGCAAACAGAGTTCATTAGCAGTATGCCCGTTAAACAAGCGCCCAACCAAGCGGCTTGAATCCGTGTCAAAGCGGCTCCGGGTTTTAGCTGATTGAGCGCATCATTTAAATCGTCAATATAGCTTTGGATAAAGGTGGCTGGGGCATTCATTAACATGGGATTACACCGATAAAATTACAACAACCTCAGAATACCTGATTTTACCTTCTCAATATCAAAAACTTGAACATCGAGTATCAGGGACTAAAAATCACCACTTCGCTAAGCTCCGTTTCCATGATTTTCAGCGGAAGTCAGGGCTTATAGCCGCGTTGTCATGCTGAAAACATTGAAACGACCCTTTCAGGTTGTCTGGGTGTTTCGTCGCACACAGTGGATTGTTTTGTTTACGACCGATCTAAGTTTATCCGTCACACAGATTATTGAGTATTATGGTGCGCGATGGAAAATCGAATCCAGGTTCAAAGAGCTCAAGCAAGACATAGGGAGTCAGAAAAGTCAGTGTCGAAATGCGCAGGCAGTGACCAACCATTTGAACTTCTGTATGATGGCAACAACGCTGACGTGGATTTACGCGGATCGTTTAAAAACCGATCCGGAACGTCGACACAAAGTGAAGGGGCGAGCCAGTTTCGCCTTTCCAGATATCCGCCGCATCATTGCCGAAGCGGCTTTGGATCCGGATTTTGAAAGGGTTTGCCCCAAATACAGCAGCTCCCCTGTAAATTCGGTGGTAGCCGTTTTATTGCGAATGGTTGCTTGATGAATTTCTAAGAAACTTCAGCTCAGGAATACTTCGCTATTATTGATGTACTGATAACACCTATGTCTACAGAATTTAAAACCATTGGTATTTTAGGCAAATCCGGCGCGCCTGAAATCGCAGAAACACTGATAGCATTGCATGAATTTCTGAAGCCTCATTACCAGCTTTGTATCGATTCGGTCAGTGCTCCGCTCATCCCTGATTTTAGTGGCAAAATACAGCCGCTGATTAGTCTTGCTCAGCATTGCGACCTGCTAATTGCCGTGGGTGGTGATGGCACTTTTTTATCCGCCGCGCGTATAGCATCGGGTTGCAACATCCCATTAATTGGTATCAACCTGGGACGGCTTGGTTTTTTGGTGGATATTTCCCCTGCTGAACTGGAAACAAAATTAAACGCTATATTGCAGGGGCATTTTCGCCAGGAAACACGATTTTTACTGCATACAAAAATTATCCGTGATACGCAAGTCATTCATGAAGAAACCGCCGTTAACGAGGTGGTTGTGCATCGCTGGATCACGCCCAGCATGATTGAATTAAAAACCACGATTGATGGCGTTTATCTCAACACCCAGCGCTCCGATGGCTTGATTATATCCACCCCTACTGGATCGACTGCCTATTCTCTCT
This sequence comes from Bathymodiolus japonicus methanotrophic gill symbiont, assembly GCF_019721995.1. Lineage (GTDB taxonomy): Bacteria > Pseudomonadota > Gammaproteobacteria > Methylococcales > Methylomonadaceae > Methyloprofundus. Next base: position 38,460 of record NZ_BLYC01000007.1, read on the forward strand.
CCGCTGGCGGTCCTATCATTCACCCTGAACTAGATGCATTATTATTGCTTCCGCTTAATCCGCACACTTTATCCAATCGGCCTATTGTGATTAATGCTTCGGCGGAAATTGAAATCAACTTTATTAAAACTAAAGAGATTAATGCCCAGGTCACCTGTGATCATATTCGCATTCCAGACGTATTAATTAGTGATACAATTTTAATCAATAAAGATCCTAATCCTATCACTATACTGCACCCCGAGAATCACGATTTTTTCCATACCTTGCGTGACAAACTTAATTGGAGCAGTGGCTACAATTTCTAATCATGCTACAAAACCTTAATATCATTGACCTTGCTATCGTCAAATCACTCGATTTAAACCTGGAAAAAGGCCTATCAGTACTCACCGGTGAGACAGGCGCAGGCAAGTCTATTTTGCTCACCGCCCTGGGGTTGGCCTTAGGGGATCGCGCAGATGCAAGCTATGTACGCCCTGACTGCGAGCGTGCAGAAATTAACCTAAGCTTTGATTTATCTGATGCACCAGCCGCCCAGGCCTGGCTGGAAGAAAATGAATTTGATGCCGATGAACAATGCCTCATTCGACGCACTATACGTCAGGATGGTCGCTCCAAAGCTTATATTAATGGCCGACCGACTACCTTACAGGCGCTAAAGCTACTCAGCTCCCAATTGGTAGAAATTCACGGCCAGCATGCGCATCTGACTTTATTAGATAGTGATGAGCAGCGTAAGTTTCTGGATGGCTATGCAAAAAATACTGACTTGCTGGAAAAATCTAACCAGGCCTATCTGCAATGGCGTAGTAACCATATAGAACTGGAAGGCTTAATTAAATCCTCAACCGATCTCAGCAACCAGGAGGATTTATATCGTTATCAGCTAAACGAACTGGAACAGCTTGATTTAACGCACTATGATTACCCTGCCCTATCAACCGAACATACTAAACTGGCGAACCTGGAGCAGATATTAAAAGTAGGACAAACTCAGTTGGACCTACTGTCTGAAAATGAACATCAATCAGCTAACCAGATGGTTAGTCAGAGTATTAGCGCCTTAACGGACCTCAGTTTGTTAGCGAGTGAATTTGAAGAGCCCAATAAATTATTAATTGAAGCGCAGATTCAAATCCATGAAGCTACGCAGCAATTGCGTCATTTCCTGGAAGCCCAGGAAATTGATCCGCTACGACTACAGGAACTGGAAGATCAGATTGGTATTATTCAAGCCTTATCCCGTAAACACCATGTAGACCCTGAAGAGCTACCTGATATTGCCGAAAAACTCAGTCAGGAACTCGCTAATTTAAGCCATAGTAGCGAGCGTATAGATGAACTGAAACACCTGGTAGAGCAAAACCAGCAGGATTACTTTGCGTTTGCACAAGCTTTGCATCAGCAACGCGTTAAAGCAGGTAAAGATCTATCGAACCTTATCTCGACGATGATTCATGAGCTGGGTATGCCGCAGGGAAAATTCAGTATTAGTATATCGGCACAGGAAATCAGCCAGCCCAGGATTAACGGTAATGATAAAATTGAATTTTTAGTCAGTGCTAACCCCGGGCTTCCACTACGACCTTTGGCCAAAGTAGCGTCAGGGGGAGAATTATCCAGAATTAGCTTAGCCATTCAGGTCAGTACTAGTCATGACAAAGATGTTCCAACCATGATCTTTGATGAAGTGGATTCTGGAATTGGCGGGGGAATCGCAGAGATTGTCGGACAAAAACTACGCACTTTAGGTAAAAGTACGCAGGTTTTATGTGTAACCCATCTACCGCAAGTTGCTGCACAGGCGCATCAGCATTTATTTGTATTTAAAACCAGCGATGCAGTTATGACCACCTCACAGGTTAAGACATTATCCACCGAACAGCGCATAGAAGAAACTGCACGTATGCTGGGTGGCGTTAATATCACTGATTCAACATTGACCCATGCTAAAGAAATGCTAATGACAGGGATGGCAGGTAACTAATAGCTGAAAACCAGTTTTCTGCTCGCAACGTATCCCATTCATACCCAAAACTTTTATCAGGAAGCCCTGGTTAAAAATAAGATCAGGCGCAAACCTGGAAAAACCCTTTAAACATTGAATTTTAGTGCAAGCAGTAAAGCACAACATGTACAGCATCATTTTATCGGAACGCGCCTTGTAGAAATACGGGGCGAACCACATATGTCCCTATTATTTCCTTTATCCTGCTTTTCTCCTTAAACCAACTTAAGGGTAACGCTGCCAATGTCATTAAGTTAAGCACTAAAACATTGATTTATTCAGCAATTATCAATGAGAGTTTCTCCAACAAATTTCCAATGTTGTAGCAAGATTATGCAAATGGCGATCTCGTGTCCAAAGAAAAGTATTTGCTGTCAATAATTTCGAATACAACAGCTTTAGTTAATGCAGAATTTTGGATTGATGGGTAGATATTCTATTAAAATACATCCATCAATCCAAAGTTGCCGAAGTACTTGCGCTTAGTCACTAGAAAAAAGCCAAAGTTTTTTACTCCTGCATATTTAATATATCTACGCCACCTACCAGCCCATCAATGGTTTTTTACCCTGCTTGGCAATTTCTACATTGTCTTCCCAGACAGCTAACCCTGTTGCCAGATCTGTCAGCGCCATATGGAAGAAAAAATAAGATTCGCGCATTCTTCCCTGTGAACTGGTCTGTTGTACAATTTCACCTGAAAAACTCATATCCGGTGCAATTGCCGTGCCGCGTTTTTGTACTGTGGATTGATTGAACATATCATCTTCTTCCAGCCTGCGCACCTGCTTGCTGGCCATATCATCTGGCCCATTGCCTCCAACAGCGGTCGTCGTCAGTACTTTTCCAGAGCGTAGTAATGCCTGCCTGATTTTATCGGTCAATATGCGGGTATTGATATGTTGCATGGTGGAATTTTTTACCGTGCTGATCATTAATATGCTTTTACGTCCATCTGAGCGATTAAGCACACCTGATGCCAGTAGGGAATTAATGCCCTTTTCAGCTGCAATCTGCCAGTCTTTAAAGTCAACTTCATCGACCGTAACCAGGCCCTCATTACCGGTCGCATCTATGCGCTTTACAGAGGGACCACAGGCTGTCAGTAACAATGCTGTGCTGGTAATTCCGATCAGTGATATGATTTTTGTATTCATTTAAATGTCCTGTTTTTGCAATCTTTAAGTTTAACCTCGAGCAGCATCATTTTCTCTAATGCTCAAAGTAAAGTCCTTACATCTGGGGTTTGGAGAAACCGCATTCAGCCGGACAGTATCGCCAGGAATAACGGTCTTAGGTATCCAGGTACTGGCAGCAGTTTCAACTTCCATGCCATCTATATCCAGCCAGGTAAAACGGTAGGCAATTTGGTACGGATTATCGCCCATAAACCAGGATGCCAGTTGCGTCCAGAATCCGGTTCTTACATTTCGTGCAGTGACCTGAACTTTTAGCAAGCCGTCCGGCAGTTCTTTTTTATCCACTCGAACAATCTCCAGGCGGTTTTTAAGAAAGGCATCGGTTGATACTTTAGACGTATCCACTGCAGCAACCTGCATGCTCTTTTGCTCATTTTCAACGGTATTTGCAGTGGCCTGGCATGCTAAAAGCAACAGGCGCGCCATGCTACCTCACGAAATTCCGGGACTCCTGTCGCCATAATTCGTTCACCTACGCAGCGGATGGGAGATGCCCTGAACGCCCTGCGTCCGCAACGACTACGCACAAAAGCCGCTTCGTCATTACTACCTCACTGGCTGGACGGCTATTCGGAATGCAATTCTTGCTCCTCTCGCGTGCTGCTAGCACACGTCGAATCAGCGAATTGCCCTGTCGCCTATCAGGGACTAAAAATCAACACTTCGCTAAGCTCCGTTTCCATGATTTTCAGCGGAGGCAGCTTAGGGTAGTAATATAAATTTTTTTCATAGTGAGTCCTTGTTTTAAAATGAATCTTATTGTAATTCGACTAATTTATAAATCAGTTTATTCGCAGATAAAGCCCGAATATAGACGATAGCGATATTCGTGTCTTTTTCTATTGCAAGCTCTTTGCCTCCCCCACTCGCACCTATCGGGCTGATTTTTAATACTCCGTCCTTAGGCAAAGGTACATGAGCGATCTGCACTTCTTTGGGTAAGGTTTCCCAGCCTCGGGTATCGGCGGTATTAAACATAAACTTATAAATCCCCGTCAGTGCATAGGCACCAATCTCGGCGCCACTGTTCCCAGATTGTCTGGCAGCATGAACTATTGCATAACTCTCCAGCTCTTTAGTCAAGGTTGAAACCACTAGCCGAGTGATCATTGATGGTAATTTATCATGATATTCCTGCGACATAATTGCATCAAAATCTGAAACCACTTCAGTGCGCACCGATTGCTGCTGATTATTATATCTGTATTCGACATCCAGCCCCGGTAATAAAGTCGGGAAATATTCGTAGCGGGGAAATGCTATGCCTGTATAACCGACATAAGGTAGCACTATTTGAAATTTTTCCTGTTTAAGCGCTGGTGCACGGCCATTAAATAAAACCACAAAAACTATTTTTTTATTCAGCGGGTATTGATAAGGTGCTACACCTGCCAATTGCGTTGGAACTCTACTACCTATACGCTTCGCTGCGGTAACATAGTCTCTTTGAATCAATCTGTTATCTGGATTCATTTTATACAGATTACGAAAGTCGACTAGGGCCTCACTGTAATTATTTTCCATTAAATAACCTATAGCAGAAAAATAACTGACAAAAGGGTTTGCCAGGCTGCCATAGAGCTTATTAGCTTTGTTCGCTGAAGTTGTATAGGCTTTATTAACCTCTGGGATTTTGACTATGGCTCCGAAAGGTATCGTGGTATTTTGATTACCGAGAGAGCGACTTTGTTGCTGGTTTTTTCGGTTTTTCGCATCTATTTCTTTCTGACTAGTATGAATTTCATCAGCAAATTTCCTAACCACCTGCTTTTGCGCTGCACGCATCCTGCGTAATTCGACCTGCGCACCTACCAGCTCATTCAGGGAAAAATAATTCAGTGCTTTATAGGCATTCAGCATCACTCTATCCAGGTACATACCCTGATAGGGTAATGCATTTGGATTGGTCAGCGCAGAACCAACCTCTGAACCGGCTGCTCGCGCATTAATCACGGCTCGTTGATCAAAGTCCTTAAGCAGTGTTTCAGCTTCCTCAAACTTGCGCAGGCTGGTTTGATACTCACTCGCGCTGTAATTGGCGGTGCCGGCTTCTAAGTTCCACATTAATGCATCACCGGTATCGCTTCTATCCTCGCTTTTTTCAGTTAAATCTTTTGCTGCACGTGTTACATTCCCCGAATAATAGACATCCATATACGGCTTTTTCTGCTTGTTGGCATCAATAATAGAAGAACAACCTGCCATCAAGCTATTGATACAAACCAACAGTAATATACCTGTTAGTTTTTTATAAAGAGTTTTTTCCACTGAAGTTTCCCAATAACTGAAGTTTCCCATATCCCTTCCTGATTATCCCTAACCCTCAGCCATATTCAAACACGCACATCATTCCTGCATGTTGTTAGCAGGAATCAATAGACCTAAGCAATAGATTCCCGATAAAAGGCTTAGAGAATGACGCAGCCGAGTATTCATAAGGTACTGATATTAAATACTTTTATCATGATCGCTGAGCATTGTACCTTAATATACTTCGCGCAGTCACGGATGCGGAAAATATAGTGAGCTGATTTTTGTCGAGAGCAAGGCGATGAAACTAGCACATAGCTGGCTACGTAACGGTTTCAGCAACATAGCTATTGGCAAAAACTCAGCCGCTAGAAATCCACAGTCGTGACCGTGCGAAGTATAAGTACCCATTAAGCTTAAGCTATTAGTTGCATTTGATACCAGTTCGTTACCACCCGGGAGTCACTCTAGGATACGCTGCATCGTTCTCTCTAATCTCTGTCTGCAGTAACCTGCAGATATCCCCGTAATGAATGCGTCCTGCACCAGAGATTATTTTGGCCTTGCTGAATTTACCTTCTACCGATGTTACTTCGATAATCCCCACTTGCTCTTCGTAACCACCTAATGCTTCTCCTGTATCTGCATCAATGATTGCTTCGCCTTGACTGACGACTTTACATTGCTTACCTACTTCCAGGCCAACACCTTTACCCCGGTTTAAAACAACTCCGGTGCTGGATACTTTAATGACTTTAATCGGATAAATGCCAGCAAGAATTGCATTACCAACCTCTGTTGCCGCTTTGGTAAACAGCAGATCGCTATAATCAGCAACCGTCCAGTAGCGTCGCTCAGATGAAGGAATTTCCCGACGTATTTGGTCAAATCTTATTTTCTGAATCACCTGATCAGCTAATACGATCTTTCCTGTACTGCTTTGAATGATCTGAAATTGGCTTTTAAATGTTGCCACTAACCTTGGCAATGTTTCACCAGTGATAGTGATATTTTGCCTTACCGCACTGACTTCCAGTCTGTTGATGACTCCGGTAACAAGATAATCCGCAACCAGCAGTTTGCCCATAAGTTCAATTTGCCCGGGTTCTGCCCAGTAGGATTCAGTCAGGCGGTTCTCTGCCATAACTTTGTTGATCTGGGTACGGGTCAGCATATTAAATTTTCGGGATTTTTCCAGAAACTGAATAAGCTGATTAGAAAATTCTCGTTCTGCCAAAGTACGTGTAATTTCCACCTCACCAATATGCGTGGTATCAACAACCGGACTGAGTTGAAACGGTAATACAGCCATTGTTGGCTGCTTGGCTGGTGCACCATAGGCTAGCGGTACAAACAATAAAGCTATCAGTAAAAAGATATTTTTTTGCATAATGTTTCCCTTATAAATTGCTGTTAAATTATACTGTATCCATGGCTGCATTTCTTAGAAGGTCCGCAGGAACTCCCTCATTCCATGCAACTCTTACGCCTGTCTGCCATTGCCTATGCTCTGATCAGTTACCTGCTTACCCTGGTTTCTACTGACGGCTTCAGCGCTCTGCTTCAGGTCTTGACGGAACTTATTATTACCATTGCCTTTGCCTGGCTAATGCTGAGTATCACAAAAAAGCAGGTACGTTTTATACAAACCACCAGTACCTTGCTGGGTGCCGATGCACTGATCAGCGCGTTTGCTATTCCTGTGCTCACTGCACTGCATCAATACGCAAGTAATATGCCAGCTATTTATACCATGCTGGCGCTTATGTTATGGAACTGGTTGGTTACTGCGCATATTATTCGCCATGCATTAGACAAGTCGTTTTCATTTGCATTAGGTATCGCATTCTTATATGTGTTCAGCGCGTCACAAATTATGGGGCTATTATTTCCCATCTGAAGTTTCCCAATTATTGAGTAGCTGAAACTCGATGTTCAAGTTTTTGATATTGAGAAGGTAAAATCAGGTATTCTGAGGTTGTTGTAATTTTATCGGTGTAATCCCATGTTAATGAATGCCCCAGCCACCTTTATCCAAAGCTATATTGACGATTTAAATGATGCGCTCAATCAGCTAAAACCCGGAGCCGCTTTGACACGGATTCAAGCCGCTTGGTTGGGCACTTGTTTAACGTGCATACTGCTAATGAACTCTGTTTGCTGGGCTAAGTTTGAGCGAGCAAGCCTTGGAGATTGCAAAGTAGCCGCATTATCCTGGGTGTTTCGTAAAGCAAGTATACCCTGGGACTGGTTGCTACGGTTGAGTGTGGTCTTAATTTTAAAACGTTATGGCATTACTGAAGGTGTGTTGGCCTTTGATGAATCAGACCGAGCACGATCTAAGTCTACAAAACGTATTTATAAGGTTTACAAGCAGAAACACAAAGGCTCCCGCGGGTATGTTAATGGACAAACGATAGTATTATTGCTGCTAGTTACCTCATCCATTACAGTGCCTGTCGGTTTTTTCTTTTATATGCCGGGTCCAGCCTTAAAGCAGTGGGATAAAGAAGATAAACGGTTGAAAAAGAGCGGTATAGCAAAAAAAGATCGGCCTATTAAGCCTGAACGTGACAGTGCCTACCCGACCAAAACAGAGATTGCATTAGGCTTATTAAAAGAGTTTAAAGTTGCGCATAGCCTGATTAAAATTAAAGGCGTACTGGCTGATGCGCTGTATGGTGAAAAAGCCTTTATGGACGAAGCCGCTAAAGAATCTGGAGGCTCGCAGGTGATTAGCCAATTACGTAAAAACCAAAATATTGAATATAGAGGTAGAATAAGGTCAGTCGAGAGCTACTTTAATTCGATTAACAAAGGCATTGATCAGATAATACGTGTACGTGGCGGCAAAGAGATTAAAGTGACTGTCAGCAGTGCACGATTAAAGGTGAGTTCTCACAGTAAAAAGCGCTTTGTCATTGCCTTAAAATATGACGGTGAAAACGACTATCGCTATTTAGTGGCGACAGACCTGACTTGGCGCACACAAGATATTATTCAAGCCTATACGTTGAGATGGCTGATTGAGGTTTTCTTTGAGGACTGGAAGCTTTATGAAGGATGGGGGCGTGAGGCCAAACAATTAGATGAAGAGGGATCAAGCCGTGGCCTGATTCTGAGTCTTTTGTTTGACCATTGCCTTCTCCTTCACCCAGAGCAAATAGCCCGCATTGAAAGCAAACTACCTGCGTATACCGTAGGAAGCTTACAGCGCAAGTCTCAAATGGATGTACTGCTTGAGTTCATCACGTCATTGCTAGAGTTTCCAGATCCTGGTGATAAGCTGAAAGAGTTAGGTGAATTAATAAAGGATGTGTTTCAACTGATGCCATCAGGAAAACATATGATTGGCAGAGATTTAGGGCGCTTAGGGCCAACAGCATCATTAAAGTATTGTTCTGCTGGGGAAGGTAAGAGTTTGATGGCAATGGGATGGAAAAACTTGAACATCGAGTGAAATACACAATGCTGGTGTATCGAGGTTTATTTTAGGTGGTTTTGCCATGTTTATCATCAGTGTTCCCATTGAAAGAAGAAGTACCTAAACAAAGCAGCCTATAACCTACCTGAAGGTAGCACCACTCGAATATTTCCATCTTTTTGATTTTAATCACTTATAACAGCAAATAGACACTCTGTAGGCACCGTAAAAAAACAACAAATAATTTCAAATAAAGCTTGCAATTGCCGAAAAAATTTTTCTAAAAATTTCCGTTTTAATCACCTCATAAACGGATATCACCCATGCTTAAAGACCTACCACTCTCTGAACATATTCACCAACACTGCAATGAAAGTATGGAACGTGCCCTGTTAGCAGAGCGTCATCCTTTGTGGGCTCGTTCATGCCCAGAGTTGAAGGATATCGACTTTATTCGCCTTGGGTTATTACGCTGTATCAGTGTAGTCGATAGTGGTCGCCATTTCCTCCAAACCAATGAACAGATTTATGGCCAGCTGCTTCCCCACTCAACGTATTTTAAATCACTGAAGTCGCATAGACGAACAAGTATGCTTGAGGCATTTGAACAGCAGAGCTACCATCTTCACTCTGAAACACTGCTATCGCAAGGCATTGATTATCTTAAAGCATTCCCAGAACTTGACGAATACACCATAGAAGCAGCGGATGGACATTTTATTGATCATGCCTGCCATACTGAAAAAAACAGCAAGGGGAAAGTTTATGCGGCCGGGGGGATTTACGCGTTGAATCTCAGAAGTGGGTTGCTCAGATTTCTTTGTCTGGTGACAAACGGAACTCAGAGGCATCAAGAAATACCTGTGTTACGAGATCATATTGAAAAGCAAAACAAGGGAAATAACAGCTCTCAGAAACATCTCTATGTCTACGATAAAGCCGTCACCGACTTTGTCTGGTGGGATCGGCAGAAACGACATGCTAATTACATGATTTCAATGCTAAAAGAAAATTCAATTGCGACTCTGGTTGAGTCTATCCCTTTTGACTCCCGCCATGAGATCAATACAGGGGTTGAAGCATACAGTGTGTACGAAAACAAGGGCATCAAATTTAACGTGGTGGATTACCGTGATCCAGAAACCGGAAAACTTCACCGGTTTGTGACAACCTTGCCAATGACTATTAACCCTGGAACCATTGCCATGCTGTATTTCAAGCGATGGACGATTGAAAAGACATTCAATAACACTAAAAGTAATTTCAAGGAAACTAAAGCTTGGTCTTCCAATACCCGCTCACTTGAAAATCAAATGCGCCTGACTGCAATGAGCTATAATTTAATGCGCGTATTTGAAGAGATTTCAAAAACACAACAGCCAGAATTGATTCATCCATCGGATAAAAAATATAGCGAGGCTCTGGAGATAAGGCAGCAACAGGCCCAAAAACGAGATCGTTTTGTGAATCCATTATTTTTCCAGGCAAGAATATCTCGTATCAGCTCGTATACCATTCGGGCAGTTCAAAACGCAATAATAACAGGAATGTCTTTACAGTGCTTTATGAGCTCTCTTGTGGCGAGGTTAGTTTCACGGCCTCAATTGATAGGGGAACACTGATGATGTTTATAGCAAACCCCTACTTAATTCCCCTTAGGCAATAGCATTTGAAACGAATGAAAAGACTGTTTTTTTCATATAGTTGTAGCATAGTTTCAATTTTACCATAAATAATTATTGGGAAACTTCAGCTTCCCATCAACCCGGCATCTTAAGTTCTCAATATTAAAAATCCAGGTTAATTAGCTAGACAGCTTATGCACTTAGCTGTAAAAAATGTTAAATTAACATTAAGCAATTATTAAAGGTGAGAAAAATGAATAACTATCAGCATATTTTATTAGCTGTCGATTTTTCTGAACATGGTGACTTCGTCGCGCAAAAAGCACGTTACCTGGCGGGTAAATATCAGGCAAAACTGAGTATTATTCATATCGTTGATAACCTTCCCATCACCGATGCGGCCTATGGTCCGGTTATTCCTTTCGATATTGATTTAAACGAAGAATTAATGAATGCCGCTAAAAAACGCCTGGCCGAACTGGGGAAACAATTGTCTGTCCCCGAAGATAGACAGCTCCTGGAAATGGGCAGTGCAAAACTGGAAATCGTGGCCACCGCCGAAGAGCAGCATGTCGATCTGATTGTTCTCGGCTCACATGGTCGGCACGGGCTTGCGCTATTATTAGGCTCAACTGCAAATGGCGTGCTACATCATGCAAAATGTGATGTGCTGGCAGTACGCTTAAAGGATGATTAAGCCATGCAACATCTTATTTTAGGCGGCGCCCGTTCTGGTAAAAGCCATTATGCCGAACAGCTCGCAGAGGCAAGTAATAAACAAGTTATCTACATTGCAACGGGTACGGCGGGTGATGATGAAATGCAGGAGCGCATCAACAAACACCAGTCTGAACGCCACCGATACTGGGAGACTATAGAAGAACCTATGCTGATTGCAGATATAATAAAGAAATATGCCAGCAGCAATAATTACCTTCTTGTCGATTGCCTGACCTTATGGCTAAGCAATATTCTGTTTGATGCTCAGGGGCATTATCAGGAAGATGTTTTTCTCCAGCAAAAGCAGGCGCTACTGGACATCTTGCCCGATTGTCACACTGATATTGCCCTAGTCAGTAATGAAGTGGGTTCGGGGGTTGTACCTATGGACAAGATGACGCGCCGCTTTGTTGATGAAGCAGGAAGATTACATCAACAGCTGGCAAAAATCTGCTCGCATGTCACTTTAGTGACCGCTGGGTTGCCTCTGGCGCTAAAACACTAACAATGGACTGGCTCAAGCACCCTATTCCCAAACCTGATCAAAACTACCAGCAAGCCGCGATCAAGCGACAGCAGCAACTAACAAAACCCTCCCGATCCCTGGGCGATCTGGAACAACTATCGATCAAACTTGCAACGCTACAGGCCACTAATACGCCCAGTGTTGATAACATCTGGATCAGCATATTTGCTGCTGATCATGGAATTGCTGAGACAGGTGTGTCAGCATTTCCCCAGACGGTTACTGCGGAAATGGTAAAAAACTTTGTCCATGGCGGCGCTGCAATCAATGTTCTGGCAAAGCAACACCAGGCGCATCTGGAAATTATCGATGTCGGCGTTGCCAGTTCATTAATTGATTTAGATATTATTCATCAAAAAGTCGCCTTTGGCACGGCTAACTTCCTGACTCAGCCCGCCATGCCTGAAAAGCAGTTAGCACTGGCATTACAGGCTGGCAAAGATGCTGTAAGCAGAGCGCTTGTCAAACATAGCCAATTGTTTATCGCGGGTGAAATGGGTATAGCTAATACCAGTAGCGCGGCTGCCATTGCCTGTCACTTACTAGAGATGAATGCCCGGCAATTAACTGGCGCAGGTACAGGGCTGGACTCTTCCGGCATACGGCACAAAGCCAGTATCATCCAGCAAGCACTGGATAAACATAAGAAAACAATCACAACACCATTCGCAGCTTTACAATACCTCGGCGGTTTTGAAATAGCCGCCTTAACAGCCGCTTATCTGACTGCTGCACAGCATCAGTTACCCGTATTGGTTGATGGCTTTATCTGTAGTGTTGCGGCATTACTCGCTACACGCATCAATGCCGATATAAAACCCTGGCTAATATATGCGCACCAATCTCAAGAACAGGGGCATTCTGTAATACTTAAAGCCCTGGATGCCAAACCCTTATTAAGTCTAAATATGCGCCTGGGTGAAGCCAGCGGTGCAGCGGTTGCAATTCCCTTATTACGCTCAGCCTGTGCTTTACACAATCAAATGGCAACATTTGCACAGGCACAGGTTTCAGAGAGTTAATCACTTAGGCTTTGATAAAAAATACCATCATGCAGAATCCAGCCATCTTCATGCTTCCCTGCTGGGTCATAGTGCGTCCAGTGGATTACACCACCCTTCTCATTCCATTCATATTCACCATAAAACTCAATATGATCGCCTAAAAACAAAGAATTTATTCTTGGCGCTAAATCAATATTGTGCGCGATCAGCAAAGTTTGTCCAGATGCTAACTCTATAATAAATCGCTGATGGCGTGACCCTTGAAGATCATCAGCCAAAATAACCAGCACTATACCCACACCACGCACTTGCACATCATTTGTACCACTTGCATACAATTCCGCTAATATATCATCATAGTCTGGTTCAAGTTCGATAAAGTCAGTAACCGAAGTTTCCCAATAATTATTTATGGTAAAATTGAAACTATGCTACAACTATATGAAAAAAATAGTCTTTTCATTCTTTTCAAATGCTATTGCCTAAGGGGAATTAAGTAGGGGTTTGCTATAAACATGGCAAAACCACCTAAAATAAACCTCGATACACCAGCATTGTGTATTTCAGCTACTCAATAATTGGGAAACTTCAGATCAGTAATATTGCCAACTTTTAACCTATCTTCGTGACATATACAGTCAATTTCCCATTATTTCAATGAGTTAAATTTTCAATCGGCCCCAGTTGGCACTACAGGTTTCATATCAACGATCGTTTTAACTTTTCCAATCGGGTCGGGGTTAATATTCAACGCAGTGTATATTTGTTTTTGTCTGGTTTCTGCTTTGCTTGTGGTTCGCAGGTGAATGATTGTATCGTTATCCGTGGGTAAAGTAATGGTCATGCGTTGCTGGGTCGACATCCTGTTGCGAATGCTTTCCCAGCTTAGATGGATGTCCTGCAATCTAAGTTGATAACGCAGTACATGTACCAGGTGGTAAGCTAATAATGTGATGAATAGGTGTCCGGTAACCCGCTCTTCTTTTTTGTGATAGACAGGGCGCAAGCCTAGCTCGGTTTTCAGGCTTCTAAAGGTCGCTTCAATCTCAGTCAGCATGGTATAGGTTAGCCATAACTGTTCTTCCGACCAGTCAGGGATATTCGTTCTTAGGCAGTAAACACCACAGTGCTTATCTTTTTGGTCACTTTCAGGTTTACGTTGCCATTCTATACCGATGGCTTTGTTTTTTTTGTCATCCGCGATAACGTTAATGGTGTAATCTGCAGCAACACGGCTATGTTTTTCACGTAGTCGTCCGATACGTTCCAGTATTTTGTCGTATTTTTTAAGGGTGCCTTTTTTGCTCAGACCTGTGTGCAGTTTTTCCAGGGCCTCTTCCAGACGAGCATGGAAGCGATTACGGATACCTTCGCTTTCGGGTTTCGGGCGCACTGGCCTTCAAAATAAGTATTGGTCAGATCGTACAATACAATCTTGCGGTTTAAATTGAACAACGTCTGCTCTCGGTCAGCCAGAAAATATTCAAGAGTTGCCTGACGTTTGAGTAGCTTGTCACTGACTGTATATAATCGCGTCAGGCTGGTGTTACCGTAGTCATGACCCAGTAATTCGCCCAGGCCTGTTCGATTTTGCAACCAGTCATGTGTTTGCAGTTCACTGCCGGGTGAAACCATACGTCCTATGATAGTGCCCAGGGCCGTCGCCGTATCTACTTTATTAAAGCCCAGCGCCATGAGTTTTTCGTCTAGCTGTAACTGCTGTGCGGCATGCAGTGCCAGGGTTTCAACACCAATACTACGGGCATTAATGGCTTCGACATGATTAATATCGACATGATGAAAATCTCGCGTTGTTGTTTTTGAATCTAGCGGTTGTGACAGTTTTGCAGTCATCAGTGAGCTATAGCGCTGGGCTGTTGCTTCCAGAAGTTGATTTAAATCATCGGCTAAATTGAATAGCTCTTCCTGATGTGGTTCCAAACCTTGCTGTAATTGTTCGATTCTGGCCGTCAGCAAGGGCCAGTACTTTTTATCAATCGTAAAGTCCGCACCTATATTGAGCAATGTACGTTGCTTGACTTGTTTTCCTATACGCACAGATTCTACAATGCGGTAAGTGAAATAAGCTGAGCCGTCTTCAAGGCTTTTTGTTTTGGTTCTTCGAATATACATACCACTAGCATCGGTGAAAAACCAGGGAAAATCAAGGGCCAGAGCAAGTTAAGATGGCACTACAGAGACCCTCAAAAAAAACACCATTGATTCTAAAGGGATTTTTACGATGAATTTTTAATGCGAATTATAAATCAATGACTTGAAGAGATAAAAGTGACGAAGATAGGTTAATTCTGCAAATTTATTTGCTGCAGAAGAATCTATTTCCAGCATGTTTCCGGTCTGGCCTTTTTTTGCGATTCTTTTTGTGATCTTGATTTTCAGAAAGCAACTCAATTGCGTTCCTCCTCTTGTACTAGAAGAAGAACCAGCCATAGATAACCCTCCCGAGCCAGCTGAAGCAGAAGCACCTACCATAGCAATCGCAGAAAATCACATCACAGCAGAAGTTTCCGAAACAGAGATATCTGCTCCTATTGCTACACCCGAACCAGAGCCTGAAGTCAGCCTGGAAACTAAAGCTAAAAATAATGTCTCGGGGAGTCGCTATTTTTGCGAAAGCTTGTTTTGGGCATCCCAGCCCAAGCAAGCAGCAAAAACTTAACGCGACCACTTATGCCTCCGGCGGCCCCGATTCGTCCTCGTCACCTCGTCCCGACCCAACAAGGGGTCGGAACATAGGCTCCAAATGACTTGACGCCGTGTCGGATGGCCTTTTATTTTGTCTCCACCTTCGCTAACGCTCAGACTCCGACAAAACAACGGCCCTACGGCTATCGCGGACTAAAAATCTTCACTTCGCTAAAGCTCCGTTTCCAGGATTTTCAGCGATTGACTTGAAAGATGATAGCCAGTGTCAGGGTAGTACCGCTAAAGGCACAAGGTGTAAGCGCAAAAACTCACTGTAAAATGAGGCCGGTTTGTTTGTATAATCAATGTGTTAGAAACTTTCATTATACACTAAAACTAGGCCTCATTCACGATTAACCTGTTGTTTTTAAAAAGAACTCAAGGCTTTTAGTCAACGGAATGCCATTAATATTAGTAATATCTAATATCTAATAAAAATAAGCATTAGCTGATATTCTTATGCTTTAAAAACTAGGAAACTTCAGTTTTATCTATAACCCATATAATAGTCGGTACTTACTAGACTGAAGTTTCCCAATAATTATTTATGGTAAAATTGAGACTATGCTACAACTATATGAAAAAAATAGTCTTTTCATTCGTTTCAAATGCTATTGCCTAAGGGGAATTAAGTAGGGGTTTGCTATAAACATGGCAAAACCACCTAAAATAAACCTCGATACACCAGCATTGTGTATTTCAGCTACTCAATAATTGGGAAACTTCAGCTTGAAATTACTTTTACTCGATGTTCAAGTTTTTTAACTGATTGATTTTATTGATAATTTTACTGACAAAGAAAGCATCAACATCATTGTAAATCAATCACTTATAAAACAAAGCCGGAAAAATTTACTTTTCTTAGCCCAGTTATAGCTGAAAACTTGAACATCGAGTAGAAATACTAAGTAATCAGTCACTAAATATATTGCCAGATATTTATTCTTGGCCTATACCCTATATAATAGATGAACTTCAACGCTACTATTTTTTTCAGATTTTTTTATGCTCTCATCTCGCCGCAAATTTTTAACCAATATGCTCACGCTGGTCTGCTCTAGCTTAGCGCTGATTTTTTCCAAAACCGATAAAATCAAATTAAAGCTGCCGCGCATCGCTGAAAATGGCTCTGTTGTACCTATTACAATAACCAGTAATATCCAAAATTCCGATACTGTTTATATCTTTTCGGAAAAAACCCGGTGCCTTTAGTGGCTAAATTTAGCCTGAACCCTGCATTAGACACATTTATAGGCGCACGCTTTAAAATGCAGGAAACTTGTCAGGCGCGCCATGCTACCTCACGAAATTCCGGGACTCCTGTCGCCATAATTCGTTCACCTACGCAGCGGATGGGAGATGCCCTGAACGCCCTGCGTCCGCAACGACTACGCACAAAAGCCGCTTCTTCGTGCAAAAGTTGATCCCGCACAAAGCACGGCGTTAAGACAGCTAGAGTATTTTTTAAGTTATCTGGACGCAGGTCTACCACTGAATGGCCCCTCTACGCGCAAATGAATACCACACAACCCAGTTGCACTGATATAAACGAACCTGGCTTGCTTCACATAGACCAGGCAAGAAAGACTATTTTGCAAACAATGCCTGTATTACAGGAAAGTCAGCAAATCCCTATCGAGCAGGCAAAAGGTCGTTGCCTGGCGGAGGCTATTATCAGTCCACTGCAAGTACCAGGACATACCAATTCAGCCGTTGATGGCTATGCTCTACGATATAGTGATCTGGCAGAGAGAAATGCACAAACCCAGCTAAAAATTAAGGCAACCGTACTGGCAGGACAACTGTATCGCGAAAACTGTCTGCCCGGTCATTGTATCCGCATCATGACTGGTGCTGCCATGCCGGCAGGCCTTGATACTGTCATTATGCAGGAACATTGCCTGGTTACGGGGAATGTCATGCAACTAGATGGTACTCATAAAAAGGGCGAAAATGTACGCCAGGCAGGCGAAGATATCCAAAGAGACGCAACAGTATTGGCCAAGGGGAAAATGCTATATCCTGCCGATATTGGCTTACTTGCATCCCTTGGTATCACCGAGATTAAAGTTATACGTAAGCTGCGTATTGCTATCGCTAGCACAGGCAATGAAATCAACAAAATTGCATCGGTTCTACCTGATGGTGGACTTTACGACAGCAACCGCTACTGTTTGCATGCAGCTCTGGCTCGCCCCGATATAGAGCTTATTGACCTGGGGATTATCCCGGATAATGAATCAGAGCTATTAAAGCACTTTAATGATGCTGCCGATTATGCCGATATTATTATTTCCACCGGCGGAGTCTCTATTGGAGAAGCTGATTTTACCAAAGCGGCACTTCAGAACAGTGGCAATATTGCTTTCTGGAAGGTCGCCATCAAACCAGGGCGTCCTATCGCCTTCGGTAAAATCAGGCAAAGTGTTTTCTTCGGCCTGCCAGGCAACCCAGTTGCAGTGTTAATCACGCTATACCAGTTTGTGCTTCCCGCCCTGGAAAAAATGCTCGGCATGACTGATAAACCCATTGCGCCACTTATTCAGGCGCGCAGTCTGGAAGCCATGCGCAAAAAACCAGGGCGTACTGAGGTGCAACGTGGTATAGTCGGCCAGACTGCAAGCGGTGAACTGCAGGTTAAAACTACGGGCAAACAAGGTTCGGGGATATTAACTTCAATCAGTATGGCCAACTGCTTTATTATCCTGGAGCATGACCGGGATGGCATAGAGCAAGGTGACTGGGTAGATGTACAATTATTTTCAGGTTTAATTTGAAGCACATCACATTCTTGATATTAAAGCCATAAGCTGATAAACAAGCTGTTTATAATACCGATTTAAATTTTACCAGGTATCATTTTATTGCTTTGCAATAACCTAACCCGCCTACAAATTTATTACCCTGCGATATCACACTTGCTTTAATTGCGCATACAAATCCGAGAAGAATTTATGATTCACAAACATATCGACTATTATAAAAGTTATATAAAAACCGATATTGCTGCTGGTCTGGTGGTCTTTCTGGTCGCTCTGCCCCTCTGTCTGGGTATCGCCATGGCATCTGGCGCTCCGTTGTTTTCGGGTTTAATTGCCGGTATTATCGGTGGTGTGATTGTTTCGTGGCTTAGTGGCTCGCAATTAAGTGTCTCTGGACCTGCGGCCGGTTTAACCGTGATTATACTCAATGCTATAGAGCAATTAGGCAGCTTTTCGGGATTTCTTATCTGCGTTGTTATAGCCGGGGTTTTGCAAATAATATTCGGTTATCTACGTGCCGGTGTTATCGGGGCATTTTTTCCTTCCGCTGTCATCAAGGGAATGTTAGCAGCCATTGGTCTGATTTTGATTATCAAGCAATTACCTCACTCAGTTGGCTATGATAAGCATTTTGAAGGCGATGAAAGCTATATGGATGAAACCGCAGCTGAAAGTTTTCAGGATATATTCGATGCATTTTCATTTATGTCTTTAGGTGCGACAATCATTACTGTGGGTGCTCTATTGATTTTGATAATCTGGGATATGCGCTTATTACAACGCTTTAGCCTGATTAAACTGATTCCGGGCCAGCTAGTCGCAGTTATCTGGGGAATAGGATTTAATTACATAGCCTTGCAATGGTACCCAGATCTTGCAGTGATGAATCGGCACCTGGTATCTCTACCTATTACTGAAAGCCTGTCCGACTTTCTGGATTTATTTACCTTGCCTGATTTCAGCTTTCTGGCCAAGCCGGAAGTCTATACTATTGCCATTACGCTTGCGATTATCGGCAGCCTGGAAACTTTACTAAGCCTGGAAGCGGTTGATAAGCTCGATCCATTAAAGCGCATTGCACCGACTAATCGTGAGCTAAAAGCGCAAGGTGTCGGTAACTTATTGAGTGGGCTGGTTGGTGGGCTGCCTATTACTGCTGTTGTGGTACGTAGTTCTGCTAATATTAATGCCGGTGGTCGTACCCGGATAGCCAGTTTTGTTCACGGTATATTTTTACTATTGAGTATTTTATTTCTTACCCGAACTTTAAATTTGATTCCCCTGGGTTGTCTTGCCGCTATCTTATTACAAACTGGTTATAAGCTAGCTCGGCCGCAATTATTTCAAGCTATGTACCAGCAAGGATGGAATCAGTTTTTGCCATTTCTCATTACGATAGTGGTTATTTTAACTACCGACCTACTGCAAGGTGTGGTCATTGGCATTATCATCGGTTTGCTATTTGTCATGAAATCTAATTACCTTGAGTCTATTACGCTGGAGTCCGGGAATGAATATGACACTTTGTCACTAAACAAAGATGTTTCATTCTTAAATAAGGCATTGTTAAGAAAACTATTATCTAAGGTTAAGGTAAATTCCACTTTGGTTATTGATGCCTCTAAAGCACAGTTTATTGACCATGACATTAAGGAAACCCTGGTGGATTTTCTAAAAACAGCGGCTAGTGATAATATTACAGTCAAGATATGTGGTTTTGACGAGCATCAGGTACCAGACCCGGATACGGTGTATGTAGGTGCGCACTAGTGTTCCGGAAACTTTGGTTTGATTGATGTTTTTTTGTTGCGTGGGTTAGCTTATCAAGCGTAGCGGGATAAGCTAACCCAACCTACCCATCAATCCATAATGCAGCTCTCTTAGTACAGAAAAAACATCTAACCATGCTTTTAATAATTGTTAATATGCTTGTTTAAGGTGATTTCTGTCAAAGAATATTCCACCTTACTGGTCTTTTTGTCCGTCTTCTGCGTTGTAGTAACTTTACGCAGCTTGCTATGTGTCTGTTACTACGTCTTGAATACGAACAAAAATCCTGCCCAATATTGGACAATTATTTATTTCCAGCTCCCTAAGACTATTTCAATCAGAAAATAACTAACAATATTATGCCGACAACTAAAGCTAATTTTAATACCGATCAAGTTCATGGTATTCCACATGATGTAGAAAATCCAGCGCAAATCGCCAAAAAATTACATCAACAATACACAGCTGATGTGGGCGTTTTTTTTACCGAAATAGCACTATTACCTATAAAGAAATTGTGCAAAATACTGTACGAATTGCCCAGTCATATATTTGAAGACAGGCGCGCCATGCTACCTCACGAAATGCCGGGACTCCTGTCGCCATAATTCGTTCACCTACGCAGCGGATGGGAGATGCCCTGAACGCCCTGCGTCCGCAGCGACTACGCACAAAAGCCGCTTCGTCATTACTACCTCACTGGCTGGACGGCTATTCAGAATGCAATTCTTGCTCCTCTCGCGTGCTGCTAGCACACGTCGAATCAGCGAATTGCCCTGTCGCCTATCAGGGACTAAAAATCACCACTTCGCTAAGCTCCGTTTCCATGATTTTCAGCGGAGGTTACACAGTTATCACAATTTACGGAAGACCAGGCAGGTGCATATATGCAAATGGAAATGGTCACGGCAGAATTGCATGATACCCTGCTAAAAGTGAAGCAAAAAGTTCGCAATTTTCGTATAGAAGAACCGGATAGCCCGATTTATAAATTATTTGTCGTCGATACTGATCAGCATTTAGTGGCGGTGCTACACTTTACCGACCTGTTACTTTTTGATGACCACGATAGTATGCAGGAAATTATTGACCGGGCGGCAATACACCACCAAAAACCACTGAGCATTCATGATACCACCCTGATTACCACAGTTATCCATTTATTTGAGGAATATGAACTCAGTGTCATTGCTGTTATCAACAAAGATGAACAACTGCAAGGTCGCATTGTGTTTGAAGATATCTATGATCTGATTCGCGTGCAGGAGCAGGGCCAGGCGCTAAAAATGGCTGGGGCTGATAAAGGCGCCGAAAATGAAAGTCTGGAATCCGCTCGTAAAGCACGATTACACGGGCTACTTATTAATCTTACTGCGCTAACATGTGCCGCCCTTGTCGTCAATATATTTGCTGAAACGATTGAACACATAGTCGCGCTCGCGGTACTAATGCCTATAGTTGCTGCATTAGGTGGCAATGTGGGTAATCAGGCGGTCACAGTAACGGTTAGAAAAATAGCTCTGGGTCAGGTTGACTGGCAAAATGCCTATCCGGTAATTCTGCGGGAAATCAAGATAAGCAGTATCAATGGGCTGATAATGGGAGGTGCTGTATCGATCCTGACAATGGCATGGTTTCACCAGGCGCTATTGGGATTGGTGATTGCTATAGCCATTATCGTTAATTTAGCAATAGCCGGTTTAATTGGCTCGCTAATCCCCTTATTAATTAAAAAGTTTGGAGGAGACCCTGCCATTGCATCGCCGTTATTACTCACAACGACAACAGATGCGATCGGTTTTTTTGTATTTTTAGGTCTATAGACTTTCAGAAAATTAATTTCCGAACAAACAAAAACGACAGAGGGGAAACTGGCTTATAATTTTCGTCCCAACACTAACGGAAACAGTCAAAAATGGTATCCCTCACTTTTTCAAAGTCAATTGTAGACCGACTAAAAAAAAATATGGCGACAGCTCTCAAGCTAAGTAATATTTGTTTATATCGATTAACTCAAGCTCTACTCTGGTTCAGTGAATGCATGGGAATCAAAGAAATAGCACGCCTAATGTGAGTCTGTGAAAAAACCATTATAAATTGGCTGAAAACATTCATGCATAAAGGTGTCGGTTGGTTAATAGGGCAACACTATCAAGGACGTGGTCGGAAGTCAAAGTTAACTAAAGACCAGAAAAATAAATTGGTTGAGTTGATAAAGAAAGGCCCAGAAGACAATGGATTTCATTGTGGAATATGGAATACTGCGATGATTGCCGAGCTTATTTGGTTAAAATTTGAAGTTCGTTATAACTTGAACTATTTATCAAGCCTAATGAAAAAACTGGGCTTCAGTTATCAAAAAGCTCGTTTTGTGACTGATCGCCAAGAAGAAGAAAAGTACGAGCTTGAAAGAAAAACGTGGCTGGAAGAAACATTGCCTGCCATTATGGAAAAGGCGGTAGAAGAAAAGAGTGTCGTTTTATTCGGTGATGAGGTGTCATTTGCTATGTGGGGTTCATTGGCACGAACCTAGGCTCCAATAGGAGAGCAACCCACAGTGAAAACATCAGGGATTCGAAAAGGGTTGGTACGATCGAACTCGAAGGAGGGAGTTTTCAATACCGAGAATCATTGGCTTATGAGATAAAACCAAAGTCACTTAGACTTTTAAAAGAAGCTGGGCTGCCTCAAGAATTTTTAGCTATTCTTAAAAGCTTAAAAAATGAGAAATATCCAACACAGAAGCTTTTTATGGAAGCGATATATTCTATTGCCGACAACGTCTTAATCGAGAGTTATAAGCCAATGATATTACAACACGCTGAAACATCTGGGCGTTTTAATGGTGAAAGCTATGTTGAGTTTTTAACACAATTGCTGGCTTATTATAAAGGCAAGATTATTCTAATTGAAGCAGGCGCGCCATGCTACCTCACGAAATTCCGGGACTCCTGTCGCCATAATTCGTTCACCTACGCAGCGGATGGGAGATGCCCTGAACGCCCTGCGTCCGCAACGACTACGCACAAAAGCCGCTTCGTCATTACTACCTCACTGGCTGGACGGCTATTCGGGGAGTCGCTATTTTTGCGAAAGCTTGTTTTGGGCATCCCAGCCCAAGCAAGCAGCAAAAACTTAACGCGACCACTTATGCTTCCGGCGGCCCCGATTCGTCCTCGTCACCTCGTCCCGACCCAACAAGGGGTCGGAACATAGGCTCCAAATGACTTGACGCCGTGTCGGATGGCCTTTTATTTTGTCTCCACCTTCGCTAACGCTCAGACTCCGACAAAACAACGGCCCTACGGCTATCGCGGACTAAAGATCATCACTTCGCTTAGGCTACGTTTCCATGATTTTCAGCGTCTCGGAATGCAATTCTTGCTCCTCTCGCGTGCTGCTAGCACACGTCGAATCAGCGAATTGCCCTGTCGCCTATCAGGGACTAAAAATCACCACTTCGCTAAGCTACGTTTCCATGATTTTCAGCGATGGTGCCCCGTATCATGGAAGCGGTGTTATTAAGGAATTTAAGTTAGCTAATGTAGATCGTTTGACAGTAGAACGTCTCCCTCGCTGTCAGCCCCGGACGGGCTGATAGTCTCCAGAAGGCGCAGGGAAATTTGCCAATCCGAAGTGCGCGATAGCGCGCGAGGGATGCTAAAATTTTATCCCGAATAGCCGTAGAGCCATTTGTGGTAGCCATGACTGAGCTGCTTTGTGCTCAGTCTGTGGCGGACGCAGGGCGGCTGGAGCATCTCCTATTCGCTGCGTAGGTGAACGAATTACGGCGACAGGAGTCCCGGAATTTCGTGAGGTAGCATGGCGCGCCTGGCGTTCTCGCCGGATTTTAATCCGATTGAGAAATTATGGAAAAATACGAAACGCGATTCGACTCATATGAAGTATTTTAAAACTTTTGAAGATCTTCATGATTCAGTTGTGCAAACTTTTAACACTTATATGTATGATGCCAGTAAAGTGATTTGTGTTATGCAAAAATTGCGGGAAGATTTCGTTGTTACCGCCTAAGTTTAAGCGCTCCAAATTTGGAAATTATTTAATTGAAGTGGATCATGCTACGCTCAATCATTGGGTTATCCGTTATTCTCCTGCCATTGCTGTAAAAGCTAAATCTCAGAAACGAGAAACCAATAAATCGTGGCGCATGGATGAAACGTATATCAAAGTGAAGGGTCAGTGGACCTATTTATACCGAGCTGTTGATAGTCACGGGGATACGCTTGATTTCATGCTTTCTGAGCACCGTGATGAAGAGGCTGAAACCGCATTTTTCAAACAAACGATTAACAATAATGGCTTTCCTGATAAGGTCGTTATGGATAAAAATGGCGCTAACTATGCAGGATTAGCCAATATTAACCTCTTGTTAATCCTCGCTGGGTTTGCCACTATGATTGACATATTACAAGTTAAATATTTGAATAACATCATCGAACAGGATCATCGCTTTATCAAAAAAATAACAAAACCGATGATGGGCTTTAAAGCGTTTCACTCCGCCCAAGCAACAATTGATGGAATTGAAACGGCACATATCATCCGAAAGGGGCAATTGTCTGAGGAAAATATTCCTGCTTATAAGCAGTTTATGGCTTTAGCAGGATAGTTATGCCTGAAGACCAGGAGGTCTGTGCTTTTGATAATTATTGCGACAGAACCAAAAAAACAACTTGTGCGTAATTAATAAATAACAACGCGGGGAGTCGCTATTTTTGCGAAAGCTTGTTTTGGGCATCCCAGCCCAAGCAAGCGGCAAAAACTTAACGCGACCACTAATGCCTTCGGCGCCCCAGACGTCCTGCGTACGTGCCACTTCGCCATTACCATCGTAAACTCGGTGCTGGCTTCGTAACACTCCCTCAAATGACTGGACGGCGTTTCGGAATGCCTTTTATTTTGTCTACACCTACGCTAGCGCTACGATTCCGACAAAACAACGGCCCTACGCCTTCTGGGGACTACCAGCCCTCGCTTTCGCTCTCCATGGCTGGCAGCGAAGGCATATCTATTTAATTTTTAGCAGCATTTCTTTAGCCCGGTTGATTTGTGCTGCAATATAACTGGAACCACCCCGATCAGGATGATTTTTTAACATTAACTTACGATGCGCCTCAATAATTTCCTGTCGACTTGCAGACAGACTCAGCCCCAATATCTTATAAGCCTGTTCCGCAGTCATCACACCTGCATGATTGCCACTTCCTGGATTTCCTGCAGCAGAAGCACTGCTCTCACGAAACATAAACCACAAGCGCTGCAGTTGCCGCGCATAGCGCAACAGCACTGGCAAAAAACGCGACACAAATGCAATAACCACACTTAAGGCCGCAATAACCCAGTTTAAGCGCCCCATCGTAGCTAGGAGTAAAAAGCTTAAAGCCACTGCATACAGAGCACTTATTTTAAGAAAACGCTGCCGCTCATCCGGTGGTTTGTGTAGAAAAGATTTTAGCCAAAAGAACGCAGCAATAATAAAAACTAATATATAAACTCTAATCAAGACTTATCCTTTATATTTCTTATTGCTATACAGACCAATAGAATCAGTGATAAAGCATACTACAGAAGATTCAGAAACAAGAATAAAATAAGCAAATAATTAGCATCACCTAACTCATGCACAGAAATACATGAAGTTTAGACTTTTTATTTTGCCGGCAATACATCCGCTTGTCGAGGAAGCGCAATTGAAATGATACTGGTGATAATAATAAATACAGCCGAGAGTAAAAGACAGGCTATCAGGCCTGAAGACTGATACACCCAGCCTGATAATAGGGTACCTATTAATCGACCTGATGCATTAGCCATATAATAAAAGCCTACATCCAAAGATACGCCCTCCTCCTTGGCATAGGCTACTATAAGATAAGAATGCACAGCGGAATTAACGGCAAATACAACACCAAAACCCAATAAACCTATAATTAACACCTTTTCAGCCGGCCAACTAGCATAAAGCATCGCTGCAATAATCAGCGGCAGTGTAGCCAGGCAAATTGACCAGAGCATTGCCGTTCTGCCATCAGGAATCATGCCGCGCCGAATCCCTGTGATTAAAGGTGCAATAGACTGCACAAAACCATAACCAATCACCCAGACAGCTAAAAAAGCACCCACATCGGTATAATCCCAGTGCAATTGCTCTTGCAGAAACATCGGCAGCGCAATCACAAACCAGATATCACGCGCGCCAAATAAAAAGAAACGTGCGGCAGAAAGATAATTAACCGCCGCGCTTGTAGAAAATATATCGCTAAACCCGGGTTTATATGTAGTTTTCCCCAGATTCTTTTGTAAAACCACATAACTAAACAGTAAAACTAGGGTCAAGCAGCCCGCCATCAAAGCTACAGTTCCTCTAAAGCCGATCAACGTCAATAGCAACGCACCCAGAAAAAACCCTATACCTTTAATGGTGTTTTTTGACCCGGTCAATAAAGCTATCCATTGATACAGTTTCCCCTGCGCATGAGCAGGCAACAATAATTTAATGCTACTCTTGGCGCTCATTTTATTCAGGTCTTTAGCTATGCCTGATATCGCCTGGGCGAACATAACATAAACCACACTGAGATAAACTGGCTCCACCAACAACATAGTCAAGGCAAGTATCTGCAGCGCCAGCCCGAAATGCATGGTAGCATTTAAACCCATATGTGCAGCAAACCAGCCGCCAACCAGATTAGTAATGACCCCACAAAACTCATATAACAAAAACAGGCTGGCAACTTCCAGCGGGCTATAACCTAACTGGTGAAAATACAGAATCACCAGCATTCTCAACGCACCATCCGGCGGGGAGTCGCTATTTTTGCGAAAGCTTGTTTTGGGCATCCCAGCCCAAGCAAGCAGCAAAAACTTAACGCGACCACTTATGCCTCCGGCGGCCCCGATTCGTCCTCGTCACCTCGTCCCGACCCAACAAGGGGTCGGAACATAGACTCCAAATGACTTGACGCCGTGTCGGATGGCCTTTTATTTTGTCTCCACCTTCGCTAACGCTCAGACTCCGACAAAACAACGGCCCTACGGCTATCGCGGACTAAAAATCATCACTTCGCTTAGGCTACGTTTCCCTGATTTTCAGCGTCAGAGTAAATGCCCAGTAATTAGCGGTAACCACGGCATATTGCCGTACTGAACTATTCATCTGAAGTTTCCCAATTATTGAGTAGCTGAAATACAGGTTCTGTCGCATAAATCCCCCTTCCCGACGTTATCTGCTATCATAATTCTCAATTTCAATAAAACTCGATGTTCAAGTTTTTCCATCCCATTGCCATCAAACTCTTACCTTCACCCAGTAGAACAATACTTTAATGATGCTGTTGGCCCTCGCTGTCAGCCCCGGACGGGCTGATAGTCTCCAGAAGGCGCAGGGAAATTTGCCAATCCGAAGTGCGCGATAGCGCGCGAGGGAGGCTAAAATTTTATCCCGAATAGCCGTAGAGCCATTTGTGGTAGCCATGACTGAGCTGCTTTGTGCTCAGTCTGTGGCGGACGCAGGGCGGCTGGAGCATCTCCTATTCGCTGCGTAGGTGAACGAATTACGGCGACAGGAGTCCCTGAATTTCGTGAGGTAGCATGGCGCGCCTGTATTAATTCACCTAACTCTTTCAGCTTATCACCAGGATCTGGAAACTCTAGCAATGACGTCAGGCGCGCCATGCTACCTCACGAAATTCCGGGACTCCTGTCGCCATAATTCGTTCACCTACGCAGCGGATGGGAGATGCCCTGAACGCCCTGCGTCCGCAACGACTACGCACAAAAGCCGCTTCGTCATTACTACCTCACTGGCTGGACGGCTATTCGGAATGCAATTCTTGCTCCTCTCGCGTGCTGCTAGCACACGTCGAATCAGCGAATTGCCCTGTCGCCTATCAGGGACTAAAAATCACCACTTCGCTAAGCTACGTTTCCATGATTTTCAGCGGATGAACTCAAGCAGTACATCCATTTGAGACTTGCGCTGTAAGCTTCCTACGGTATACGCAGGTAGTTTGCTTTCAATGCGGGCTATTTGCTCTGGGTGAAGGAGAAGGCAATGGTCAAACAAAAGACTCAGAATCAGGCCACGGCTTGATCCCTCTTCATCTAATTGTTTGGCCTCACGCCCCCATCCTTCATAAAGCTTCCAGTCCTCAAAGAAAACCTCAATCAGCCATCTCAACGTATAGGCTTGAATAATATCTTGTGTGCGCCAAGTCAGGTCTGTCGCCACTAAATAGCGATAGTCGTTTTCACCGTCATATTTTAAGGCAATGACAAAGCGCTTTTTACTGTGAGAACTCACCTTTAATCGTGCACTGCTGACAGTCACTTTAATCTCTTTGCCGCCACGTACACGTATTATCTGATCAATGCCTTTGTTAATCGAATTAAAGTAGCTCTCGACTGACCTTATTCTACCTCTATATTCAATATTTTGGTTTTTACGTAATTGGCTAATCACCTGCGAGCCTCCAGATTCTTTAGCGGCTTCGTCCATAAAGGCTTTTTCACCATAAAGCGCATTAGCCAGTACGCCTTTAATCTTAATCAGGCTATGCGCAACTTTAAACTCTTTTAATAAGCCTAATGCAATCTCTGTTTTGGTCGGGTAGGCACTGTCACGTTCAGGCTTAATAGGCCGATCTTTTTTTCTATACCGCTCTTTTTCAACCGTTTATCTTCTTTATCCCACTGCTTTAAGGCTGGATCCGGCATATAAAAGAAAAAACCGACAGGCACTGTAATGGATGAGGTAACTAGCAGCAATAATACTATCGTTTGTCCATTAACATACCCGCCGGAGCCTTTGTGTTTCTGCTTGTAAACCTTATAAATACGTTCGGGGAGTCGCTATTTTTGCGAAAGCTTGTTTTGGGCATCCCAGCCCAAGCAAGCAGCAAAAACTTAACGCGACCACTTATGCCTCCGGCGGCCCCGATTCGTCCTCGTCACCTCGTCCCGACCCAACAAGGGGTCGGAACATAGGCTCCAAATGACTTGACGCCGTGTCGGATGGCCTTTTATTTTGTCTCCACCTTCGCTAACGCTCAGACTCCGACAAAACACAGGCGCGCCATGCTACCTCACGAAATTCCGGGACTCCTGTCGCCGTAATTCGTTCACCTACGCAGCGAATAGGAGATGCTCCAGCCGCCCTGCGTCCGCCACAGACTGAGCACAAAGCAGCTCAGTCATGGCTACCACAAATGGCTCTACGGCTATTCGGGATAAAATTTTGGCCTCCCTCGCGCGCTATCGCGCACTTCGGATTGGCAAATTTCCCTGCGCCTTCTGGAGACTATCAGCCCGTCCGGGGCTGACAGCGACGGCCCTACGGCTATCGCGGACTAAAAATCATCACTTCGCTTAGGCTCCGTTTCCCTGATTTTCAGCGTTTGTAGACTTAGATCGTGCTCGGTCTGATTCATCAAAGGCCAACACACCTTCAGTAATGCCATAACGTTTTAAAATTAAGACCACACTCACCCGTAGCAACCAGTCCCAGGGTATACTTGCTTTACGAAACACCCAGGATAATGCGGCTACTTTGCAATCTCCAAGGCTTGATCGCTCAAACTTAGCCCAGCAAACAGAGTTCATTAGCAGTATGCCCGTTAAACAAGTGCCCAACCAAGCGGCTTGAATCCGTGTCAAAGCGGCTCCGGTTTTTAGCTGATTGAGCGCATCATTTAAATCGTCAATATAGCTTTGGATAAAGGTGGCTGGGGCATTCATTAACATGGGATTACACCGATAAAATTACAACAACCTCAGAATACCTGATTTTACCTTCTCAATATCAAAAACTTGAACATCGAGTAAAAGGTGGATCACATGCTCAGCTTCAAAGGCGCTCACTTTCAAAAAGATGTCATTCTTTATGCTGTTTTCTTTTATGTCAGGTATGGCGTTTCGTATCGCGACCTTGAAGAAATTATGGAAGAAAGAGGTCTTGAAGTGGATCATGCTACGCTCAATCGTTGGGTTATCCCTTATTCTCCTGCCATTGCTGTAAAAGCTAAATCTTGGGGAGTCGCTATTTTTCGGGGAGTCGCTATTTTTGCGAAAGCTTGTTTTGGGCATCCCAGCCCAAGCAAGCAGCAAAAACTTAACGCGACCACTTATGCCTCCGGCGGCCCCGATTCGTCCTCGTCACCTCGTCCCGACCCAACAAGGGGTCGGAACATAGGCTCCAAATGACTTGACGCCGTGTCGGATGGCCTTTTATTTTGTCTCCACCTTCGCTAACGCTCAGACTCCGACAAAATAACGGCCCTACGGCTATCGCGGACTAAAAATCATCACTTCGCTTAGGCTCCGTTTCCCTGATTTTCAGCGTCAGAAACGAGAAACCAATAAATCGTGGCGCATGGATGAAACGTATATCAAAGTGAGGTCAGTGGACCTATTTATACCGAGCTGTTGATAGTCACGGGGATACGCTTGATTTCATGCTTTCTGAGCACCGTGATGAAGAGGCTGAAACCGCATTTTTCAAACAAACGATTAACAATAATGGCTTTCCTGATAAGGTCGTTATGGATAAAAATGGCGCTAACTATGCAGGATTAGCCAATATTAACCTCTTGTTAATCCTCGCTGGGTTTGCCACTATGATTGACATATTACAAGTTAAATATTTGAATAACATCATCGAACAGGATCATCGCTTTATCAAAAAAATAACAAAACCGATGATGGGCTTTAAAGCGTTTCACTCCGCCCAAGCAACAATTGATGGAATTGAAACGGCACATATCATCCGAAAGGGGCAATTGTCTGAGGAAAATATTCCTGCTTATAAGCAGTTTATGGCTTTAGCAGGATAGTTATGCCTGAAGACCAGGAGGTCTGTGCTTTTGATAATTATTGCGACAGAACCCCTGTTTAGCCTGCCTACCCGTTTAAGAAGACGGATAGGCAGGCTAAAATCATGCCATATAGTTGCAATCTTTAAGTTCGTGCCGCTCGCGACACTTTATCATATGGTTCTGGAAAGGCTTTTAAAGCACCTGTTTGCTCACGTAGTTTATCCAGTAAGGTATGGTCAAACATTTTGCGTATTTCTTCTCGAGTTTGATAAGTATCCGCATATAAAGCCTGGAAACCCATCAGTGTTCCCCTATCAATTGATGCCGTGAGACTAACCTCGCCACAAGAGAGCTCATAAAGCACTGTAAAGACATTCCTGTTATTATTGCGTTTTGAACTGCCCGAATGGTATACGAGCTGATACGAGATATTCTTGCCTGGAAAAATAATGGATTCACAAAACGATCTCGTTTTTGAGCCTGTTGCTGCCTTATCTCCAGAGCCTCGCTATATTTTTTATCCGATGGATGAATCAATTCTGGCTGTTGTGTTTTTGAACTCTCTTCAAACACGCGCATTAAATTATAGCTCATTGCAGTCAGGCGCATTTGATTTTCAAGTGAGCGGGTATTGGAAGACCAAGCTTTAGTTTCCTTGAAATTACTTTTAGTGTTATTGAATGTCTTTTCAATCGTCCATCGCTTGAAATACAGCATGGCAATGGTTCCAGGGTTAATAGTCATTGGCAAGGTTGTCACAAACCGGTGAAGTTTTCCGGTTTCTGGATCACGGTAATCCACCACGTTAAATTTGATGCCCTTGTTTTCGTACACACTGTATGCTTCAACCCCTGTATTGATCTCATGGCGGGAGTCAAAAGGGATAGACTCAACCAGAGTCGCAATTGAATTTTCTTTTAGCATTGAAATCATGTAATTAGCATGTCGTTTCTGCCGATCCCACCAGACAAAGTCGGTGACGGCTTTATCGTAGACATAGAGATGTTTCTGAGAGCTGTTATTTCCCTTGTTTTGCTTTTCAATATGATCTCGTAACACAGGTATTTCTTGATGCCTCTGAGTTCCGTTTGTCACCAGACAAAGAAATCTGAGCAACCCACTTCTGAGATTCAACGCGTAAATCCCCCCAGCCGCATAAACTTTCCCCTTGCTGTTTTTTTCAGTATGGCAGGCATGATCAATAAAATGTCCATCCGCTGCTTCTATGGTGTATTCGTCAAGTTCCGGGAATGCTTTAAGATAATCAATGCCTTGCGACAGCAGTGTTTCAGCGTGAAGATGATAGCTCTGCTGTTCAAATGCCTCAAGCATACTTGTTCGTCTATGCGACTTCAGTGATTTAAAATACGTTGAGTGGGGAAGCAGCTGGCCATAAATCTGTTCATTGGTTTGGAGGAAATGGCGACCACTATCGACTACACTGATACAGCGTAATAACCCAAGGCGAATAAAGTCGATATCCTTCAACTCTGGGCATGAACGAGCCCACAAAGGATGACGCTCTGCTAACAGGGCACGTTCCATACTTTCATTGCAGTGTTGGTGAATATGTTCAGAGAGTGGTAGGTCTTTAAGCATGGGTGATATCCGTTTATGAGGTGATTAAAACGGAAATTTTTAGAAAATTTTTTCGGCAATTGCAAGCTTTATTTGAAATTATTTGTTGTTTTTTTACGGTGCCTACAGAGTGTCTATTTTCTGTTATAAGTGATTAAAATCAAAAAGATGGAAATATTCGAGTGGTGCTACCTTCAGGTAGGTTATAGGCTGCTTTGTTTAGGTACTTCTTCTTTCAATGGGAACACTGATGTGGAAACCACCGATTTCACGCATAAAGGCTTCTAACTTACGTGTAGTCTCTTTTGCACTGTAGTTAGGAACATTAGGCTCGCCATAAATACCCACATCGACAAAAATTTGCTCATTTGGTAAGGGATTCACCATGCCGCGTATGGGTGTATCAAATATGCGCATAGGGCAGAGCCATAACGGATAAAATTCGACTTGCTGATGGAAGTAACTCAGGGACTTGTCCAGTGTGCTGATCGGTAGTAAGAAGTCCTGATCCATATGATGGGTATCATATAGTTCATGTATGGCCTCTGTTTCAGTCAGCTTGATTAATGAAATGTCAGGCGGTGACATCCAGCCTAACAGATAGCGAAACCAAGGGCTATTGCCAAAGGGGATAATCTGCTCCATCTCCCAGAAAAAAGAACGGGTATGACGGTGATAATAGTGACGTAAGGGAATATATTCTTCCTGCTCCTGTCTTTGCTTTAGAATGCTGCGTACATGCTCGTAAAACCAGGGTTTCCAGAAGTTATTCAGTGCATTTCTGGTTTTGCCAGCAGGGACTTTATCGGCAAAGTTGCCCAGCATTAATACGCCTTCCTGCTCAGAATACATCAGGCCTTCAATAAAATCATAAGCCTCATCAAAGGATTTCAAAGATTCTTCGGTAAAACGATCTACCATCGCTTGTTTGCTAGTATATGGAATATATCTTAGCTGTACAAAGTCCTTACTGGGTACAATTTTTATTTCCGCACAGACTAAAAAGCCTAGTGAACCGTATGACCAGGGAATTGCATAATAGAGTTCGCTATTTTCATCTTTAGAGCACTTAACCAACTCCCCATCTGCAGTAACGATTTCCAGACTTACGCAAATATGCTGGAATAGTCCATATTTATGCGAACTAGCCTCGATACCGAAGCCATTAATCAGGCCGCCGACGGTTAAGGCATCCAATTCGGGGACTACGGCTAAAGACAGCCCCAACGGCTTGAGCATTGCTGAAATCTGTCCCATATTCGCCATGGGTTCAACGCGTACTGTGCCTTTTTCCTCATCGATATCCAGGATATCCATTAAGCTGACATCAACCTGGTAATGGGTCTTTTTATAATTACCCTGCTTTAATGACATTGCCTGCCAGCCTGGCCGGGCAGTACACATAGGGATATTGCCGCCAGTTATTTTGTGCCAGTCTTTGACTTGTTGCTGCACTTTTTTTACTTTGTCATCATGCTTTTCCGGCGCACTATTTAACCAGAAAACTAAGCGGTTGCGAGTGCCCATATAGGCTTTAAAAATAAGTGAGGCAGGCAGTACGAAAAGCACAACAAAAATCCCGCGATATTTGATTAAAAAGTCCAGCATGATTAAATCCCGGTTATGGTTATTTGAAATTAATTAGGAGCGCGCACGGAATAAATTGAGCATCTGGCGCAGTATTTTTATTCGTATTCAAGGCACATAGCCAGCTACGTAAGTGCGCCTATAATGCAGAAGACAGATAAAAAGACAAGCCAATTGTTTCAGTTATTCCATGCACATTCTTTAGCAAGCACAGGCGCGCCATGCTACCTCACGAAATTCCGGGACTCCTGTCGCCGTAATTCGTTCACCTACGCAGCGAATAGGAGATGCTCCAGCCGCCCTGCGTCCGCCACAGACTGAGCACAAAGCAGCTCAGTCATGGCTACCACAAATGGCTCTACGGCTATTCGGGATAAAATTTTAGCCTCCCTCGCGCGCTATCGCGCACTTCGGATTGGCAAATTCCCCTGCGCCTTCTGGAGACTATCAGCCCGTCCGAGGCTGACAGCGAGGGTAAATGTCCTTTAGCCAATAATGTACAGCTAAAGCCTAGATTTTAATAAATGTTGGATTATACAATAACTACGCAATTACGCCACTGTTGTTTTGCCTGATACATTGCAGTATCGGCGGCGCTAATGATTTTTTCATAGCTATTAAATTCTTGATGAAACAGGCTGATACCAACACTAATGGTAATCTCGTGGCCAAGAAATTGCCGGCTAAGGGTTTTTCCCTGTTGTTCTACTTCCAGCCTGATGCGTTCTGCATAGCTGTATACCCCTTTTTTGTCTGTGCTTTGCAATACAAATACAAATTCATCTCCCCCATAACGGCCGATAAAATCACCCGGGCGGGTCAGCGAGCGCATGATCTGGGCTACCATAACAAGGGCTTCATCACCTACCTGGTGACCGCAGCTATCATTAAATTGCTTAAAGAAATCAATATCAATAAACCCGACTGCAATTTGACTAAGTTGAGAAATATCCTGACGAAATAAGTTGCTTAAGAACTCGCTTAGCTTGCGACTATTTGATAGACCGGTTAGGGAATCGAGCTCCGCCCGGTTGCGCTCTAATATAAAAGATTGCGCATTTGCCAGCGCTATGCCTAATTCATGGATAATGGGCGCAATATACGTGATGCACTGTGGATCCATTAATCGGCAGCTTAGATGGTTGTCCGCATAAAGCAGGGCAACAAGTCGGTCATTGCTGACAATAGGCAGCAGCAGAAATTCATCAACTTTAAATGGTTCCAGCAGTATTTTATTTTCCGGGTGGTTACTGTTAATAATAACCGCTTTGCGTTCACGTAAATTGCCTAACAGTGTATTGGGCAATACATCCATCGGAATGTTAAAGTGTTGTAATGAGCTGTCTTTTAGTGATGCAGGCCAGTTATAGGTGGTTTCCAGATTGCGCTGCTTAGGGTTAATATTGAGCATGATTAAGCGCTCAAAATGAAAATATTGCTGAATAGCCGCAAGGGTCGCAGGGATGATTTCATCAGGGTCCAGACTTTTATGCGGTATGGTCAAGCTCTTGACAGATATATTGCCGGGTAATGAGTTAGTGTGTTGAACGTGCCAACTGCAATGAATGGCAGTTTCAACTAATGAAGCGCGTATTTTATATAGGTTAGGCGATTTGATACCAAACATTGCACAGGTATTTTGCATTTCATTATCAACTATATTCAATAATTCTTTAATATCTATGGTTTCAATATCAAACTGGTTTAATACTTCCGGGTGCAATAGCGGTGAGTACTTTGCAGTAGTAGAACCTATGCCCTGTACGCTGGCTATATAATTGGCCAGGCTGATAATGGCGATTTCCAGCTTGCAGTCGGCAAAATGGCTATGATCGTCAGGCATCGTGTGATGACAATAAACGCCCGCAGTGATAGGTTTGGGGATCTTCCACTGCTGACAGAAAACAAAGCCTATTTCTGCATGATTTAAACCAAAAAAACTCTGCTCACTTTGTAGGGATAGATCTAGGCCGTCGCGACCGTGGCGAATAAAGTCGCTATAGTTATTTTTAGCATGTGTCTCCAGAATTATTTTTCCAATATCATGTAGTAAGCCAGCGCTGTACATTAAATCAGGGTCTTTATAATTTAAGCTAGTTGCGATAGTACGTGCAAGTGTCGCGACGAATAGGCAGTGATGCCAGAAGAACAGCTGATCAAAGTCGAAATTTGCCTTGTGGTAAATCAGTTTATTGTAAATCAGCTGGTTTAAGGCAATTTGCCTGACTCCAGAATCCCCTAAAATTAAAATTGCCTGCTTAATAGACTTTATTTTTTGATAGTGTAAAAGTACTACTGAATTTACATTACTCAGTACTTTTTCTGCAAGTGCCGGCTCACTGCTAATTAAAGTAGATAATTCGGCTGCACGGTTAGTATTGTCACGGTTTAAGCGTAATAGTTTAATAGCCAGGAGGGGGATTACCTGCAAGTGATCAACGTCATGCTTCAAGATGGAGCTTGTCGTTTGATGAAGCGCTATATGAGGGTTGATATTTTTGCTCATGATCAGTGCAGAAGTAACTGGATTATGCTCAGTTTATCCTAGAAACCGCCGGTGAGCACTGAGTTTTTGGAAAATCTGTACATGAAAAATCAGCACAGCTAGCAAACAAAAGAATGACATCTTTTTGAAAGTGAGCGCCTTTGAAGCTGAGCATGTGATCCACCTTTTATTGAAATTGAGAATTATGATAGCAGATAACGTCGGGAAGGGGGATTTATGCGACAGAACCCTCTAAGACGCATTAAACACCATCACGTAGATAAGGCAAGCATTTAATCCATGACCGTTAGCACACAAAAACAAAATATGACCGCTTTAAATGATTTACTCACTAATTACCGTAAAGTATCAAAGTCAGAAAGAGAAAAAGGCACATATTTTGAAGAGCTGAAGTTTCCCAATTATTGAGTAGCTGAAATACACAATGCTGGTGTATCGAGGTTTATTTTAGGTGGTTTTGCCATGTTTATAGCAAACCCCTACTTAATTCCCCTTAGGCAATAGCATTTGAAACGAATGAAAAGACTATTTTTTTCATATAGTTGTAGCATAGTTTCAATTTTACCATAAATAATTATTGGGAAACTTCAGTTGAAGAGCTAATTCGTACTTATTTCCGTCATGAAGCCAGTTATAAGGATTTATATAGTGATGTATGGTTGTATTCAGATTGGGCAGGTGAGCGCGGTCTATGTAAGACTGATACAGGTATCGACTTAGTTGCAAAAACCAGAGATACAAATGAATATCATGCCATCCAATGTAAGTTTTATTCGGGGAGTCGCTATTTTTGCGAAAGCTTGTTTTGGGCATCCCAGCCCAAGCAAGCAGCAAAAACTTAACGCGACCACTTATGCCTCCGGCGGCCCCGATTCGTCCTCGTCACCTCGTCCCGACCCAACAAGGGGTCGGAACATAGGCTCCAAATGACTTGACGCCGTGTCGGATGGCCTTTTATTTTGTCTCCACCTTCGCTAACGCTCAGACTCCGACAAAACAACGGCCCTACGGCTATCGCGGACTAAAAATCTTCACTTCGCTAAAGCTCCGTTTCCAGGATTTTCAGCGACCGAAGCTATATCAATGCCATAATCTATAACATTATCAACGATATTTTCGAAGCTACTTCCTGAAGAAAAATAATTCTGATCCTCTGTATAACTAGGCGTATAGGCACTGCTATTAACACTAGTCCCATAAGGATCAGAGTAGTTAATCGGGCTATTAACCGCATAAGCATATTTATTAATTCCATCAATAAACCCTTTAGGGTCTTGCTGAGTAAATCGACCTGTTTGAGGTTGGTAGTATCTGGTTCGGTAGTAGATTAAGCCAGTGTTGTTAGGCTCTCTACCTTGGTAGCCGTATTGGGGTGTTTTGGTGGTGCTTTGGTTTTTAGTGTTTCCCCAGCTGTCGTATTGTTGGTAGCTAGTTAAACTCCCTTGTTGGTCGGTGGTGCCGAGGATGTTGTTGTGTGCACCTTGTAGGTAATAGGTGGTTTGTTCTGTTTCGTTGTATCTGCTGAGCGGTTGGTCTAGGCCTAGCTGGACGTATCTGTAATGTGGGTTGGTGCTGTCTCTGGTGGTGTATTGGGCATAGATATTGTCGCCATTGTAGTGGTATCTTGTTTTGTTGGGGTTGTTGGGGCTATTTTCGCCGATAATTTTTTCTATTCTTCGACCTTGGCTGTCATATTTGTAGTGTTCGGTGGGAATACCTGTTTTATTGACTTGGATTAGTTCTTGGTCGGCATTATAGATTAACTCTATTTCGGTGCTTCCTGTACAGTCGTTTGTTGTGGTATTTCGGGTAACGCTGGTGCCTTGGCAGTCTTTAATCTGGTTGCCGTTGCCGTCGTAGATAAAGGCTTGTTTGAGGGTGCCTGTGGATGTGGTGCTTCTGATTTCTATCAGTTGGTTTGTTGCATCGTGGATTGATATTTCTGTGCTTTCTGTCCCTGTACTGATGCCTGTTGTTTGTTGGGTTCTATTGCCGAATGCGTCATAGCGCCAGTTTTGTTTTGTGGCGGGACGTTGGTTGTCTGCTTGTGTCAGTCTGCCCAGTGGATCATATAGGTAATCGGTAGTTTCTGTCGTATTGTTTAGGGTTTCTATTTTTTGTTTTATTCTACCTAATGGGTCAATTTGGTAGTGTTGCTCGAGTATTGGATTGCCGCTGCCTGTGTTTTTGACTAAATGGCTTTTTAGGCTGTCGTCTGCACGATAGCTGTAGCTTTGGCTGATGTGGTTGGGGTTGCTTTGTTGGGTTAGCCTGCCGCCGGCATCATAGGTAAATTGAGTGCTGTCCCATAAAGTGGTGAGTCGGCCTGTGGGGTCGTAGCGGTAGTCGGTTTCTTGGCCTTGGTTGTCGGTTAGGCGGTCGAGTAGTCCACCTGGGCTGTATTTATAATGCAGGGATTTGCAGGCGCGCCATGCTACCTCACGAAATTCCGGGACTCCTGTCGCCATAATTCGTTCACCTACGCAGCGGATGGGAGATGCCCTGAACGCCCTGCGTCCGCAACGACTACGCACAAAAGCCGCTTCGTCATTACTACCTCACTGGCTGGACGGCTATTCGGAATGCAATTCTTGCTCCTCTCGCGTGCTGCTAGAACACGTCGAATCAGCGAATTGCCCTGTCGCCTATCAGGGACTAAAAATCACCACTTCGCTAAGCTCCGTTTCCATGATTTTCAGCGGCGGTGGCTTGGCCTGTTTCTGCTGTCCAGCTTTGTCTTGCGTCATAGCTGCTTTTTAGGCGGTGGCTTGCATCGTATTCATAGTTGTTGATGCTGTGCTTGTCTTGTGCCTGAGTGATTTTCCCTAGCGCGTTATAGTCGTAGCTGTTTGTTCCTGCGCTGTTGTTTTTTTGTTTGAGCAGGTTGCCTTGTTGCCATTGGTAGCTAGTGATGTCGTTGTTGCCATCTTTGCTTTGGCTAAGCTGGTTGTGGTTGTTGTACTGATATGTGTGGCTTCTGTTGAGTGCGTCGGTGCTTTGTGTGAGTCAATTAAAGTCATCGTAGTCTTGTTGTTTCTGTAGGCTGGTTTGATCCTGTTTTCTCTCGGCTGGATCGGTTGTATAACCTGCGTAAATATCAGTTTGTTGCCCTAATAGATTGTAGTGATAAAGGGTTACGGGGTAGATCGTTTGATTATAGGTGACTGAGTCTAGGTTATTATCCAGATAGCCGGGCTGAACGATTCTGATGGCTCTGCCTGCGGCATCGTATTCGGTTGTGGTGCTGTGGCCTTCGTGGTCTATATATTTGCTAACTTGTCCTGTGGGGGTGTAGTGGTATTCACTAACTCGGTTGAGGGCGTCATATTTTCTATATAGGCGGCCGTTGTCACTAGCACCGTAGTATTCATAACGCTGTGTATTGCCGTTGGGGTCGGTAATGCTTTGGATTATTCCCAGGGCATCCAGTTTTCGGGTGACTTGGTGCTGTCCTTTATCTTCTGCACTCGTCCAGTGGCCGCGTTGGTCGTAGTCTAGTGTGAGCGTGTAGTTGTCGGGGTCGGTGATTTTTATCAGGTTGCCACTACGGTCGTACTGGTACTGGCTAGTCTCTCCGCCGGCATCAATGCTTTGGCTGAGTCTTCCCGCTTGATCATAGCGGTATTGTTTGCTGTCGTGCTGGGTGTTGCCTATCAGCAGCTGTCTTTGTAGCAGTTGGTTGTCTTGGTTGTAGGTATAGCTGTGGAGTTGCCCTTGGTTGTCGCTGCTTTGGGTGCTTCTATTGTTGCTGTCGTAATGAGTTTTGGTTGGGTACCAACTGGCATCAATACCTTGTGTTTTCCTACCCAGGGTATCGTAGATAACAGCGGGGAGTCGCTATTTTTGCGAAAGCTTGTTTTGGGCATCCCAGCCCAAGCAAGCAGCAAAAACTTAACGCGACCACTTATGCCTCCGGCGGCCCCGATTCGTCCTCGTCACCTCGTCCCGACCCAACAAGGGGTCGGAACATAGGCTCCAAATG
The DNA here is from genome assembly GCF_019721995.1 of Bathymodiolus japonicus methanotrophic gill symbiont. Classification (GTDB taxonomy): domain Bacteria; phylum Pseudomonadota; class Gammaproteobacteria; order Methylococcales; family Methylomonadaceae; genus Methyloprofundus. The sequence continues at coordinate 78,942 of NZ_BLYC01000007.1, forward strand.
ACTTGACGCCGTGTCGGATGGCCTTTTATTTTGTCTCCACCTTCGCTAACGCTCAGACTCCGACAAAACAACGGCCCTACGGCTATCGCGGACTAAAAATCTTCACTTCGCTTAGGCTACGTTTCCCTGATTTTCAGCGGTAGCGGTTTGGCATTCTTGTTTGTCTGTAGTGTTATCTTCATTCAGATCAGCGGCACCACAGCGGCTAATATTTATTAGATAAAGCGCGTTACTGTCATAAGTTTTTCTGACAATAGGGCCTAAGGGTAGTGTCCCGCTTTCTTCTATTAATGATTTAATTTGCTGGATTTGAATATTATTGCCGTATCTGTCGTATTCAAAGCGTGTCCAGCTAAGAACATCGGTTTCTATCGGGGTGTAGGGAGTTTTATTGGTTTCTGGATCTCGGTCTATGCCTGCTTTTAATTTGATACTGTCGGTCAAGTTGCCTTGGCTGTCGTATTGCATCAGATTGATATTGCCGCGGGCATCTTGTACTTTTTGTGCTTGATGATAAGTGTTGTAAAAACCGTACTGAATAGTATCACCAGAGGGCTGGGTGATTTTTATTAAGTCACCGGTTCCGTTACTGTTGTATTCATATTGGGTTTTTAATCCGCCTTTATTAGTATGCGCCAATCGGTTTAACGGTTCTGCAGGATCATATTCAAAGGTTTCTGTGGCACCATCAGCATCCACAATCTTAACTGGGTTTCCATATTCATCGAAGAAGTGATGTGTAGCGTACCCGCGCTCGTCTGTGACGACCGTTTCACGACGAAAGTTATTGTAATTAAATCGCAGGCGCGCCATGCTACCTCACGAAATTCCGGGACTCCTGTCGCCGTAATTCGTTCACCTACGCAGCGAATAGGAGATGCTCCAGCCGCCCTGCGTCCGCCACAGACTGAGCACAAAGCAGCTCAGTCATGGCTACCACAAATGGCTCTACGGCTATTCGGGATAAAATTTTAGCCTCCCTCGCGCGCTATCGCGCACTTCGGATTGGCAAATTTCCCTGCGCCTTCTGGAGACTATCAGCCCGTCCGGGGCTGACAGCGTATGCTGCCACCGAGATCGTCCGTATGTTTGAATACTTGGCCGTTGGCATAGTATTCAAAAGTCATACCTTTACCTTCGGCACTTTGTTTTCTTTTTAATAGATGGGCTTTATTGTGACCGTCTGCTGCAGTGTAGTAATTGTAAATCAATGGAGCCATAGTTCCTTCCACTACCAAAGGGGGTTTGACTTCGATTAAATCACCGGCTGTATTAATATTATAGTGCCATTGTCTACCACTAAAGTAAGTTAAACTTTCGATATAATGGCTACTTCCACCATTGGCATAAGCCAAGGTTAAACTACGGTTTAGATCATCACTGACACTAAGGAGTTTATCCTGATTGCTATTATTGTAATTAAGGGTGAGCTGGTTGTTATTTTTATCTTTTATGAATAATAGCTTGGCTTTTTGATCATTTGTTGCGCCTGCATTTGAGGCAAAGGTGTAGGTCAGGCCATTTTTCTGGGTAATACTGTATTGGCCATTGCTTTCTCTTTTTAAAACAACATGTACGCCGACATCATTTTCAAAGTCGGGGCTGTTGGTGGGGACGGTTGCCCCAGGTAAAGAAAAAAACTTCTCGCCGCCAGAGCCATCTACCCAGCTGACTTTTACGCGGTTGTCTGCGGTATCGTGGCCGTAGAATTTTAAAAACTGATTAAAGCTATGTGTCCAGCCGTAGCCTAGTGGGCTATCTTCTGGGTCTTGGGAGTTGTAGGTTCGTTCAAAAACAAACGACAGGCCACCCCGGCCTGGGATGATCAGGTCTTGCTCGTTATGGTAGAAGTTTCCTGTGACTAGGTTAACTGGATCGCCGCTAAACACTTGATTAACGTTAAAACCCTTTGAGGCGGTGGTGGAGTTGTAAGGGATACCAGTGTTGACTATATGCTCATTAACCACGGGTGGAATGTAGCTAACAGGGACATAACCTATATTTATATCTGGGTTGTAAATAACCGGACAGGCGCGCCATGCTACCTCACGAAATTCCGGGACTCCTGTCGCCATAATTCGTTCACCTACGCAGCGGATGGGAGATGCCCTGAACGCCCTGCGTCCGCAACGACTACGCACAAAAGACGCTTCGTCATTACTACCTCACTGGCTGGACGGCTATTCGGAATGCAATTCTTGCTCCTCTCGCGTGCTGCTAGCACACGTCGAATCAGCAAATTGCCCTGTCGCCTATCAGGGACTAAAAATCACCACTTCGCTAAGCTACGTTTCCATGATTTTCAGCGGGGGAAGAAGCATTTCTGGGGAGTGTGTATCCACCAGCATAGCCACCACTGATAATATATCCAGCCTTAACAGCACCATCACCCTGACAATTATTACATTCAGCAACAAAAACCACCCCTTTCCAGCTATCATATAGAATCTGGCTTCTAGGTACCTTAACCGTGTAACCTTTATCAATATAATTGCTTTTTATACTATTGATCTGAGCAGTGCTGTAGTTTAATGAGGAATCGGTATTGGAGGTAAATTTACTCTGCTCACTTTCCCAGTTACTACTTGTTAGTTGTAACTCTTCTATCCCTTGCTCATTAGCAAACTGTAATCCTCGCACAGACGATACTGCATCAAGTGCTGCATTTTCCTGCCAGATATAAGATTCATATGCCGATGCGGAATAACCTGAAAGCAAAAAGCTATCCCAATCTATTAGACCTGTAGTTAAATCAATATTTCTAGTTTGTCCTCCTGGTATATCCACCAGCATACCCCCGCGATGAACGGCAAAGGGGATATCAAACAGATATTCGACTTTCATTTTTGTGGAGGTTAAGCCCATATGGCAACCACTGTCTCCTGTACCATTACTTAACAAGGCAATGGTTTTAGTAGAGTCACTCAGGTGCCGCATATATTGTAATCCGACAATATGTAAATATTCACCTTCCGTCTCATCCACATTGCTATTACTCGATGTTCAAGTTTTCAGCTATAACTGGGCTAAGAAAAGTAAATTTTTCCGGCTTTGTTTTATGAGTGATTGATTTACAATGATGTTGATGCTTTCTTTGTCAGTAAAATTATCAATAAAATCAGTCAGTTAAAAAACTTGAACATCGAGTATTAGGATTTCTATGTCATATTTTAAGGCAATGACAAAGCGTTTTTTACTGTGTGAACTCACCTTTAATCGTGCACTGCTGACAGTCACTTTAATCTCTTTTCCGCCACGTACACGTATTATCTGATCAATGCCTTTGTTAATCGAATTAAAGTAGCTCTCGACTGACCTTATTCTACCTCTATATTCAATATTTTGGTTTTTACGTAATTGGCTAATCACCTGCGAGCCTCCAGATTCTTTAGCTGCTTCGTCCATAAAGGCTTTTTCACCATACAGCGCATCAAGCCAGTACGCCTTTAATTTTAATCAGGCTATGCGCAACTTTAAACTCTTTTAATAAGCCTAATGCAATCTCTGTTTTGGTCGGGTAGGCACTGTCACGTTCAGGCTTAATAGGCCGATCTTTTTTTGCTATACCGCTCTTTTTCAACCGTTTATCTTCTTTATCCCACTGCTTTAAGGCTGGATCCGGCATATAAAAGAAAAAACCGACAGGCACTGTAATGGATGAGGTAACTAGCAGCAATAATACTATCGTTTGTCCATTAACATACCCGCCGGAGCCTTTGTGTTTCTGCTTGTAAACCTTATAAATACGTTTTGTAGACTTAGATCGTGCTCGGTCTGATTCATCAAAGGCCAACACACCTTCAGTAATGCCATAACGTTTTAAAATTAAGACCACACTCAACCGTAGCAACCAGTCCCAGGGTATACTTGCTTTACGAAACACCCAGGATAATGCGGCTACTTTGCAATCTCCAAGGCTTGCTCGCTCAAACTTAGCCCAGCAAACAGAGTTCATTAGCAGTATGCACGTTAAACAAGTGCCCAACCAAGCGGCTTGAATCCGTGTCAAAGCGGCTCCGGGTTTTAGCTGATTGAGCGCATCATTTAAATCGTCAATATAGCTTTGGATAAAGGTGGCTGGGGCATTCATTAACATGGGCTTACACCGATAAAATTACAACAACCTCAGAATACCTGATTTTACCTTCTCAATATCAAAAACTTGAACATCGAGTAAAAGGCTTATCAAGGCTTTTAATCATATTAGCGGTGCTTGGTATTGCCTCAAGATCAAAAACAGACGGTTGAACAGGAACAATACAAAGTGTTGCAAATCCGATAATCACATTATGCAGGGTATCGCTTGCGCCTTTAGTATCGAAAATCACTAAATCATAACCCTGTTTTTGTGCAAACCCGTAAATCTCTTTTACCTTTTCTATATCATGGGGAACAATAACCGCTTTTATATCGTCCTCGATTTCCCGTCTTTTCCACCAATTCGCGGCGGATTTTTGTTTCTCGTCCAGATCGACAAGCAAAACCTTTTTTCCAGCTCTCGCGGCGCATACCGCCATATTGGTAGAAATTGTAGACTTTCCAAGGTTCTGTCGCATAAATCCCCCTTCCCGACGTTATCTGCTATCATAATTCTCAATTTCAATAAAAGGTGGATCACATGCTCAGCTTCAAAGGCGCTCACTTTCAAAAAGATGTCATTCTTTCGCTGAAAATCAGGGAAACGGAGCCTAAGCGAAGTGATGATTTTTAGTCCGCGATAGCCGTAGGGCCGTTGTTTTGTCGGAGTCTGAGCGTTAGCGAAGGTGGAGACAAAATAAAAGGCCATCCGACACGGCGTCAAGTCATTTGGAGCCTATGTTCCGACCCCTTGTTGGGTCGGGACGAGGTGACGAGGACGAATCGGGGCCGCCGGAGGCATAAGTGGTCGCGTTAAGTTTTTGCCGCTTGCTTGGGCTGGGATGCCCAAAACAAGCTTTCGCAAAAATAGCGACTCCCCGCATGCTGTTTTCTTTTATGTCAGGTATGGCGTTTCGTATCGCTACCTTGAAGAAATTATGGAAGAAAGAGGTGTTGAAGTGGATCATGCTACGCTCAATCGTTGGGTTATCCGTTATTCTCCTGCCATTGCTGTAAAAGCTAAATCTCAGAAACGAGAAACCAATAAATCGTGGCGCATGGATGAAACGTATATCAAAGTGAAGGGTCAGTGGACCTATTTATACCGAGCTGTTGATAGTCACGGGGATACGCTTGATTTCATGCTTCCTGAGCACCATGATGAAGAGGCTGCAACCGCATTTTTCAAACAAACGATTAACAATAATGGCTTTCCTGATAAGGTCGTTATGGATAAAAGTGGCGCTAACTATGCAGGATTAGCCAATATTAACCTCTTGTTAATCCTCGCTGGGTTTGCCACTATGATTGACATATTACAAGTTAAATGTTTGAATAACATCATCGAACAGGATCATCGCTTTATCAAAAAAATAACAAAACCGATGATGGCTTTAAAGCGTTTCACTCCGCCCAAGCAACAATTGATGGAATTGAAACGGCACATATGATCCGAAAGGGCCAATTGTCTGAGGAAAATATTCCTGCTTATACGCAGTTTATGGCTTTAGCAGGATAGTTATGCCTGAAGACCAGGAGGTCTGTGCTTTTGATAATTATTGCGACAGAACCGGATTTACGCGTTGAATCTCAGAAGTGGGTTGCTCAGATTTCTTTGTCTGGTGACAAACGGAACTCAGAGACATCAAGAAATACCTGTGTTACGAGATCATATTGAAAAGCAAAACAAGGGAAATAACAGCTCTCAGAAACATCTCTATGTCTACGATAAAGCCGTCACCGACTTTGTCTGGTGGGATCGGCAGGAACGACATGCTAATTACATGATTTCAATGCTAAAAGAAAATTCAATTGCGACTCTGGTTGAGTCTATCCCTTTTGACTCCCAGCATGAGATCAATACAGGAGTTGAAGCATACAGTGTGTACGAAAACAAGGGCATCAAATTTAACGTGGTGGATTACCGTGATCCAGAAACCGGAAAACTTCACCGGTTTGTGACAACCTTGCCAATGACTATTAACCCTGGAACCATTGCCATGCTGTATTTCAAGCGATGGACGATTGAAAAGACATTCAATAACACTAAAAGTAATTTCAAGGAAACTAAAGCTTGGTCTTCCAATACCCGCTCACTTGAAAATCAAATGCGCCTGACTGCCAGGCGCGCCATGCTACCTCACGAAATTCCGGGACTCCTGTCGCCATAATTCGTTCACCTACGCAGCGGATGGGAGATGCCCTGAACGCCCTGCGTCCGCAACGACTACGCACAAAAGCCGCTTCGTCATTACTACCTCCGCTGAAAATCCTGGAAACGGAGCTTTAGCGAAGTGAAGATTTTTAGTCCGCGATAGCCGTAGGGCCGTTGTTTTGTCGGAGTCTGAGCGTTAGCGAAGGTGGAGACAAAATAAAAGGCCATCCGACACGGCGTCAAGTCATTTGGAGCCTATGTTCCGACCCCTTGTTGGGTCGGGACGAGGTGACGAGGACGAATCGGGGCCGCCGGAGGCATAAGTGGTCGCGTTAAGTTTTTGCTGCTTGCTTGGGCTGGGATGCCCAAAACAAGCTTTCGCAAAAATGGCGACTCCACGAACTGGCTGGACGGCTATTCGGAATGCAATTCTTGCTCCTCTCGCGTGCTGCTAGCACACGTCGAATCAGCGAATTGCCCTGTCGCCTATCAGGGACTAAAAATCACCACTTCGCTAAGCTACGTTTCCATGATTTTCAGCGAATGAGCTATAATTTAATGCGCGTGTTTGAAGAGATTTCAAAAACACAACAGCCAGAATTTATTCATCCATCGGATAAAAAATATAGCGAGGCTCTGGAAATAAGGCAGCAACAGGCTCAAAAACGAGATCGTTTTGTGAATCCATTATTTTTCCAGGCAAGAATATCTTGTATCAGCTCGTATACCATTCGGGCAGTTCAAAACACAATAATAACAGGAATGTCTTTACAGTGCTTTATGAGCTCTCTTGTGGAGAGGTTAGTTTCACGGCCTCAATTGATAGGGGAACACTGATGATCTTTACTCATGGATTTAATGTGGGGTAATGAATGACGTCGCCCTTGTGTGCGGCGTGGATCGGGAATGTCGGCAAAAAATTCGGGCAAGGTGCGCATTTGATCAGCCATTAACATGATTTTGGGTGCTCCATAGCAATAATAAGGGCCAAGAATAGACTGTGATAATCGAGCTCGAGAGCGCGATGATAAAGGGCGCACATAGATCTGTTCCGGGGCTTCCGGGTTGAGCTATAACCCTTACTAGTGCGGCTAGATCCGCGCGCCTCACCCACATGAATCCAGTTTGCAGCACGGTAAATAGTGCCATAAAAATACTGGGGATCAACGAAAGTTTCTAATAATAGCAAGGGGTAGCCAAAGTGTTTCTGCCAATCCAGAGAAATGCGTCGCTCGCAGAGCGAAAGAATACGAGAAGCAAGATTAGGGTAATGCTGCTCAGGAATAATCAGAAAGCGACTATTGTTAGCAATCAGATGCAATCGGTCGTATTGATATCAAAAAATTCAGCCAATCCACTGATCACGTGCCGCACATTTCCAGGCCGCTGCAAAAAAAACTGATGAATACTCGCCATGCGTTTTTGTAGCAGACTACATACCACAAGGTATGACCTATCTTTGGTAATGCCCCTAGATAATGATGAGCTTCCATTAACGACTGGAAGCGTTTCTGCTCACTTGGAAGAATAAGCTGTAAGATGATTTCTTGTAGGTTCAAAGCAAACTATCTCAAACATAAAATCTCAGGATGATTTATAAGTGAAAATAAGAGGGCTTGTCCAGAACTAATTATTATCCTATTGATTGTATAGCTTAAAGGCGGGCAGGAGCACCCACCCATAATAATTACAATGAGCCTGGTGGAAAAGTATTACGTACTTTTTTGTCCAGCAGCCTATATTGAGATTTCAACTTCAGGATATGTATAAATGCCACTAAAAAGCCGATAAAAATTCCGGCAAATAATTCTAGGGTTAACGCTAATGCCAAAGGCATGCGTATGGTCGTAAAGTACAGATCTATATCTATAATCTGAAAATTACGTAAAGAGAAGATTAAAGCAATCACTGCTATCAGTGAAAAAAAAGCAAATATTACAATCCGCATAATAGAACCATCTCTTCTGTTTGTTAATCCGTTATTTTATGCGTATGTCTAGATCCATCAACACGGTCACGTAGTTCCTTGCCCGGCTTAAAATGAGGAACATATTTTTCTGTTAGGGACACTGCATCCCCTGTCTTTGGATTACGCCCCATTCTCGGCTTACGGTGATGTAAGGAAAAACTACCAAAACCACGCACTTCTATTCTTTCATTGGCCGATAAAGACTGACTCATTTGCTCTAGCATACACTTTACAGCAAGCTCTACATCCTGCAAAGCCAAATGAGGTTGTTTCTTTGCTAATTGTTCAATTAATTCAGATTTAGTCACATTTTTTCCTATGTGTTGTTATATGCCTGTATTTTACCTTTACCTAAAAACCGCAGTTGACCGCTATAAAACATTATAAGCAATTGAATATTAAATGAAATACTCATAAATAATTATCAACTGCTGGGTGAATATTACCGCACTTCACGGTTTTGTGAATAAACCTGCGTACGAAATACTATGTTACAGCTCCTGCCAAGGACCACAGGCCATTGCCTGCAAGATATCTTTCACACGCAGATTTTACACAACAGCGTGTCCAACTACGGCTTCTAGGTTTATCGCTATTTACTGTCTACAACTATACCAATCTTGCGTAAAAAAGGGGTTTAATCTTTGCAAATTAAATCCCTCCATTTCAAGCTAGCTTATTTATTTTTCCAAATTCTTGAATAAATCACCCATAGTAGGTGTTCCAGAAGCTTGCTCTGAATACTCTTTCATCACGCTTGCTTCATCATCAGAATCTTTGGCTTTAATAGATAGAGAAATAGATTTATTTTTCTTGTCTACGCCAATAAATTTAGCTTCAATTTCGTCGCCTACCGTTAGCAATTTAGTGGCATCTTCAACACGGTCACGCTGTATTTCAGAAGCTCGTAAATAGCCTTCGATATTTTCTGCCAAGGTAATTACTGCACCTTTTGCATCAACTTCTTTTACAGTCCCTTTAACCATGCTACCTTTTTCGTTAATAGCAATATAGTTCTGGAATGGATCTTGCTGTAATTGCTTGATACCCAGTGAAATACGCTCACGTTCAGCATCAACAGCTAAAATAACCGTCTCTACTTCATCACCCTTCTGGTATTCACGGATAGACTCTTCCTGTGCATCAGACCATGAAATATCAGACATATGCACCAGACCATCAATATTACCTTCAAGACCAATAAAGATACCGAAGTCGGTAATTGACTTGATCTTACCTGAGATTTTATCCCCTTTGTTATGCGTTGCTGCAAACTCATCCCATGGATTAGTGCGACACTGCTTCATGCCTAGTGAAATACGCCGTCTTTCTTCGTCGATTTCAAGAATCATCACTTCAACTTCGTCACCTAGCTGTACAACTTTAGCTGGGTTAACGTTTTTGTTAGTCCAATCCATTTCAGAAACGTGAACTAGACCTTCAACGCCTTCTTCAATTTCTATAAAACAACCATAGTCAGTCAGATTATTGACTTTACCCGTAACGCGCGTACCTGCAGGGTAACGGTTAGCAATATCAGTCCATGGATCTTCCGCCATTTGCTTCATACCTAATGAAACGCGGGTTTTTTCTTTGTCGAACTTAAGCACCTTAACTTCGATTTCCTGACCGATTTCCACACACTCAGATGGATGGCGTACACGACGCCATGCCATATCTGTAATATGTAATAGACCGTCGATACCGCCCAAGTCGATAAATGCACCGTAGTCAGTCAAGTTCTTGACTATCCCTTTTACAACAATGCCATCAGCCAGTGTTTTAAGTAATTCATCTCTTTCTGCACTGTATTCTTTTTCAACCACAGCACGACGAGATAACACAACATTGTTGCGTTTTTGATCGATTTTAATAACTTTGAATTCAAGATCACGACCTTCTAGGAAGGTTGTATCTCTAATAGGACGGACATCAACTAATGAGCCAGGTAAGAAAGCACGTAATGCGCCTACTGCGACTGTAAAACCGCCACGAACTTTTCCGTTAATGCGGCCTACAATTGTCTCTTCCGCTTCAAAAGCAGTTTCAAGCTCACCCCAAGCTCTATGTTTCTTCGCTTTGTCACGAGAAAGTAAAGTCGCGCCTAGACCATCTTCGATTAAATCTAATGCAACCTCAACTTCATCACCTACATTAACTTCAAGGTCACCTTCTTCATTTAAGAATTGCCATTTAGGAATCACTCCTTCTGATTTTAACCCTGCACTGACAATAACTTTATCGTTATCGATGTCTACGACTGTACCTACTAGCATTGCGCCAGTACGCATTTCCGTTTGTTTTATACTTTCTTCAAATAATTCAGCAAAGCTCTCGCTCATTGTTTTCTGTCCCAGACTTGTATGTACAATCCAAGTCTCTATCTCTGTAGTTAAAAAAAGCTGTATGTCATCATACAGCCGGTAAATGTATTACTTATCCAGTTAAAATCATGACCTGATTAATGACCTCATCGACGCTTAAATCAGATGAATCCAGATAAAAAGCATCTTCTGCCGGAATCAATGGCGCGTTTTTTCGTTCACTATCACGCCGATCACGCAATATAATATCGTTAGTAATCTGGTCAAGATTAGCATCAATTCCTTTTTCTTTCAACTGTTTAAATCTTCTCATTCCTCTTTCTTTGGCGCTGGCGGTTAAAAACACCTTAAACGGAGCATCTTTAAAAACCACGGTACCCATATCCCTGCCATCAGCAACCAGCCCTGGCAACCGACGAAAATCTTTTTGCTTTTGCAATAAAACAGCGCGCACCTCTGGATAGGCGGCTATCTGCGATGCAGCCGCACCGGTCGTTTCACCTGCCAGCCGGGCGGTAATATCCGTATCATTCAGCTTTACCACCAGCTCGTCTTCACAATCAAAAGCCAGATGCATTTGCTGCGCAAGCTCTGCAACTGCTGCGGCACTCTGTAAGTCTAGTTGCCTATCCAAAGCAAAAATGGCTAAAGATCGGTAAATAGAGCCACTATCCAGGTAATGCCAGCCTAATTTTTTTGCAACTGCCCGGCTCACGGTACCCTTCCCTGCACCACTCGGACCATCAATAGTTAATACAGGAACACTCATTAGCCTTCCTCGCTACTGATATTCAGTCCTAGCCCTGAAGTTAATGAAACAAAGCCCGGAAATGAGGTGTTCACATTTTCACAATCCTGAATCACGATAGGGGCAGTTGTGCGTAGGCCCGCCATAGAGAATGCCATGGCAATACGATGATCACCATGCGATACGACAGTACCTCCTCCAATAGAGCCGCCGTTAATAACCATACCATCGTCAGTAGGCTGCGCGTCGACACCGAGTATTTGCAAGCCATCTGCCATCACCTGAATACGGTCACTTTCTTTCACTCGTAATTCTTTTGCACCTGTTAAAGTAGTTGTTCCGTCAGCACAAGCTGCGGCAACAAATAGCACTGGGAACTCATCTATTGCCAGCGCAACGAATTCTTCCGGGATAGCGATCCCTTTTAACGCAGCACTACGCACCCGTATATCAGCAACAGGCTCACCACCAACTATGCGCTGATTAAATAATTCGATATTAGCACCCATTAATTGCAGAATATTGATAACGCCGGTACGAGTTGGGTTAATGCCCACATGCTGCAAAGTCAGATCAGAATTTTCGGCAATCGATGCGCCTACCAGAAAAAAGGCAGCCGATGAAATATCACTAGGCACATCTATATCAGTTGCAACTAGCTTTCCCTGTCGGGAAATAGTCACCTTATTGCCATCCTGCTTAACTGGATGGGAAAAACCAGAAAGCATGCGTTCAGTATGATCGCGCGTTGGCGTAGGTTCAGTGACCGAAGTTTCACCCCGCGCATACAAACCCGCTAGCAATAAACAGGACTTAACCTGAGCACTGGCAATCGGCATATCATAATGGATTCCTTGTAAGTTGCTCTGTCCTCTTATGGTTAAGGGTGCCGTGCCATTTTCGGTGCTTTCAATAACGGCACCCATTTTAGCTAAAGGGTCGGTTACCCGGCGCATGGGGCGCCCCGATAAAGACTTATCACCCGTCAGCGTTGCATCAAATTTTTGCCCCGCCAGCAAGCCGCAGATCAGGCGCATGGAAGTACCTGAATTCCCTAGATAAATAGGTTCTTTTGGTGCTAGCAAACCATCCAGCCCAACTCCATTGATAGTCACTTTGCCATTCTCGGGACCCTCGATTTTCACCCCCATAGACTGAAAAGCACGCAAAGTTGCCAAAGCATCATCGCCTTCTAAAAAACCACTCACATGCGTGACACCTTCAGCAAGTGAGCCCAGCATAATGGAGCGATGAGAGATTGATTTATCCCCTGGCACACGCACTTGACCTTGCAAGTGGCCACCCGGTTGAATAGTAAAAGTTATCGATTGATTCATATTATTGTGTTGATCTAAAAAACGCTGCCGCGCATTTCTGGCATAAGTAAAGGTATCGTGCAGTGCCTGAGCTTGATTGTCTTGCAGCATGTGCTTAACGGTCTCTAACTCGGAGCATAGCTGCTCAATTAAAGGAATAATGTGTTGCTTGTTGGCCATGCAGATATCCTGCCACATGGTAGGGTCGCTGGATGCAATGCGGGTAAGGTCCTTAAAGCCCCCTGCCGCATATTTGAATATTTCTTCTTGCTCATCTTTGCGACCGAGCAAGTCCACCAACGCAAATGCCATGATATGCGGCAAGTGACTGGTCGCTGCAAGCACAGTATCATGTTGCGCTACCTGCATTTCTGAAACGCTGCTCCCCAGTCCCTGCCAAAATTGCTTCGCCAGTTGCAGAAATTTTTTATCGGTCTGTGCGCAAGGGGTAAGAATCACCCGTTTTTGCTGGAATAAATCAACTAATGCCGCATCGACACCACTTTTCTCCTCGCCAGCAATGGGGTGAGCAGGGACAAAATTGTCCGGCAGCGTAGTAAAGATTATACCTAATGCCTCAACCACACTGCCTTTAGTACTGCCGGCATCCATATAAAGCACATGCTCTGACCAGTAAGGAGCCAACTGTTGCAAGATGTCAGGCATAGCCCCTACCGGGGTGGCAATAATCACGCAGTCTGCGTCTGTAACCGCCTCTTCCATTTCCAGACTGTAACTATCTATAACTTGCAGAGCCAGCGCTTGTTGCAAATTAGCAAGGTCTTGCTCGCGGCCAAAAGCCGAGACTTGTGTACATAATTTATTTTCCCGGGCAGCGCGGGCTATAGAGCCCCCTATCAGTCCGACACCAATAATGCACAGCTTATTAAACATCTACTAAGACAGCTTTAAGCGCGTTAATAAAAAATTTATTTTCCGCTTTTGTGCCGATACTGATGCGTAAATGATTGGGCATTTCATAATTGGCTACCGGACGGACTATTACGCCTTTATGTAATAAAGCTGTATTAATGCTATTCGCCTCACGCTGCAAATCGACAGCAATAAAATTACCCATTGATGCTATCCAGGGTAAACCCATTTCTGTAAAGGCATCGCTTAGAAACTGCATTCCAGCATTATTCAAAGCAACAGTTTCCGCAAGATACTCAGTGTCCTGCAGGGCAACCTCCGCTGCAGCCAATGCCAGAGAATTATTATTAAAGGGTTGGCGCACTCGATTTAAAATATCTGCCATTTCCGCACTCGATAAACTATAACCCACTCGTAGTCCAGCCAAACCATAGGCTTTTGAAAATGTACGGGTAATTATCAAGTTTGGATATTGTGCTAACCAGGCAATGGAATCCGGATAATCGGCTTTAGCAACATATTCATAATAAGCTTCGTCTAGCACACAAATAACATGCTCAGGAACGGCGGCTAAAAACTCACTCAAAGCCTGCGCAGTCAAATAAGTACCGGTAGGGTTATTCGGATTAGCAATAAATAGCAGACGCGTCTTATCGGTAATTGCCGCAAGCATGCCATGTAAATCATGTCCGTAGTCTATTGCCGGAACAACTCTAGCCTGAGCGCCAACGGCCTGCGTAACCAGCGGATACACCGCAAACGCATGCTGCGAAAAAACCACTTCATGTTCAATGGTTAAAAAAGCCCGAGCTAATAATTCCAGAATTTCATTTGAACCATTTCCCAAGGTAATTTGATCGCTATCAACCCCCCACTTTGCTGATAATGCTGTTTTTAAAGCAAAACCATTACCGTCAGGATAACGTGATAAATCAGTAAAACTTGCCTGGATTGCTTCTTTGACTTTTTCACTGGGGCCCAAAGGGTTTTCATTCGAGGCCAGTTTAATAATTTCTGTTAACCCTAGTTCACGCTCTAAATCAGCAATGGGCTTCCCTGGCTGGTAGGGAACTAAAGTTTGTACGCCTGCTGTGGCGAGTTGCAAGATGCTTTGTGGCATATTAAAAATTTAATCAGGAGTTAATTGAATTAGGAGCAATATTTTTTTACCATGAAGAGCATGAAGGACTTGTGCAGCACCTATATTTAGTTTGATGGATAGGAATCCTCATAAGCTACTGATTTAATATATAAATTACAGTTAACTATTGATCCGTCCGAAATAGGTGCTGCACTTGAAGAAATACCTAAATCAACCTAAGCCCCTCTGAAAGTGTGTTGAAAAAATTAAATAGTTTTGATTAATACTGAGAAAACGGCATAGTGCAAATAACCATCATAATTGACTGACTCATAACGACCCACTGCAGTCACAGCGTAAATTACTTTGACACGGAATAACCTAATCCCTTAGAAGATGTTTGTACAATGTAAAAGAAATAATTCTGTCTTAAACTCTTTCACCTGTCAGCGGCAAAGACAAAACAACTTTTTTAATTTTAGTCGATGAATTTCTTGGGCTATATTTAATTTGAACAACCTCTTTACCTTGAGATTTTAAAAATTTCTCAATACCTTGATTATGAGGCTTTTTTCCCCAGTCTTCACCAATAACAAAAATATCAGCCTTAACTTGCTTATAAACGTCAATATAATCCAACTCGTGATATGGTAATACAATATCTACACAGCGCAGTGCCTGAAGCATTTCTATACGCTGCGCAAGTGGAATAACTGGGATATTAGGCTTATACAATTTCACCACTTCATCAGAAGCAACACCAACAGCAACAGTATCCCCCAAAGCATCACAGTATTCTAATAAAGCGAGATGACCTACATGCAATAAATCAAATGTACCAACAGTGTATACAACCATAATTAAATCCTTTAACTCGATGTTCAAGTTTTTCCATCCCATTGCCATCAAACTCTTACCTTCACCCACAGGCGCGCCATGCTACCTCACGAAATTCCGGGACTCCTGTCGCCGTAATTCGTTCACCTACGCAGCGAATAGGAGATGCTCCAGCCGCCCTGCGTCCGCCACAGACTGAGCACAAAGCAGCTCAGTCATGGCTACCACCGCTGAAAATCAGGGAAACGTAGCCTAAGCGAAGTGATGATTTTTAGTCCGCGATAGCCGTAGGGCCGTTGTTTTGTCGGAGTCTGAGCGTTAGCGAAGGTGGAGACAAAATAAAAGGCCATCCGACACGGCGTCAAGTCATTTGGAGCCTATGTTCCGACCCCTTGTTGGGTCGGGACGAGGTGACGAGGACGAATCGGGGCCGCCGGAGGCATAAGTGGTCGCGTTAAGTTTTTGCTGCTTGCTTGGGCTGGGATGCCCAAAACAAGCTTTCGCAAAAATAGCGACTCCCCGAAAATGGCTCTACGGCTATTCGGGATAAAATTTTAGCCTCCCTCGCGCGCTATCGCGCACTTCGGATTGGCAAATTTCCCTGCGCCTTCTGGAGACTATCAGCCCGTCCGGGGCTGACAGCGGCAGAACAATACTTTAATGATGCTGTTGGCCCTAAGCGCCCTAAATCTCTGCCAATCATATGTTTTCCTGATGGCATCAGTTGAAACACATCCTTTATTAATTCACCTAACTCTTTCAGCTTATCACCAGGATCTGGAAACTCTAGCAATGACGTGATGAACTCAAGCAGTACATCCATTTGAGACTTGCGCTGTAAGCTTCCTACGGTATACGCAGGTAGTTTGCTTTCAATGCGGGCTATTTGCTCTGGGTGAAGGAGAAGGCAATGGTCAAACAAAAGACTCAGAATCAGGCCACGGCTTGATCCCTCTTCATCTAATTGTTTGGCCTCACGCCCCCATCCTTCATAAAGCTTCCAGTCCTCAAAGAAAACCTCAATCAGCCATCTCAACGTATAGGCTTGAATAATATCTTGTGTGCGCCAAGTCAGGTCTGTCGCCACTAAATAGCGATAGTCGTTTTCACCCTCATATTTTAAGGCAATGACAAAGCGCTTTTTACTGTGAGAACTCACCTTTAATCGTGCACTGCTGACAGTCACTTTAATCTCTTTGCCGCCACGTACACGTATTATCTGATCAATGCCTTTGTTAATCGAATTAAAGTAGCTCTCGACTGACCTTATTCTACCTCTATATTCAATATTCTGGTTTTTACGTAATTGGCTAATCACCTGCGAGCCTCCAGATTCTTTAGCGGCTTCGTCCATAAAGGCTTTTTCACCATACAGCGCATCAGCCTGTACGCCTTTAATTTTAATCAGGCTATGCGCAACTTTAAACTCTTTTAATAAGCCTAATGCAATCTCTGTTTTGGTCGGGTAGGCACTGTCACGTTCAGGCTTAATAGGCCGATATTTTTTTGCTATACCGCTCTTTTTCAACCGTTTATCTTCTTTATCCCACTGCTTTAAGGCTGGATCCGGCATATAAAAGAAAAAACCGACAGGCACTGTAATGGATGAGGTAACTAGCAGCAATAATACTATCGTTTGTCCATTAACATACCCGCGGGAGCCTTTGTGTTTCTGCTTGTAAACCTTATAAATACGTTTTGTAGACTTAGATCGTGCTCGGTCTGATTCATCAAAGGCCAACACACCTTCAGTAATGCCATAACGTTTTAAAATTAAGACCACACTCACCCGTAGCAACCAGTCCCAGGGTATACTTGCTTTACGAAACACCCAGGATAATGCGGCTACTTTGCAATCTCCAAGGCTTGCTCGCTCAAACTTAGCCCAGCAAACAGAGTTCATTAGCAGTATGCACGTTAAACAAGCGCCCAACCAAGCGGCTTGAATACGTGTCAAAGCCGCTCCGGGTTTTAGCTGATTGAGCGCATCATTTAAATCGTCAATATAGCTTTGGATAAAGGTGGCTGGGGCATTCATTAACATGGGATTACACCGATAAAATTACAACAACCTCAGAATACCTGATTTTACCTTCTCAATATCAAAAACTTGAACATCGAGTTTAAACAATCATCTATGATAACATATATAATCTTACAGACAGATTTATATCATAATAGGTTGGACAACTACAGGCGCGCCATGCTACCTCACGAAATTCCGGGACTCCTGTCGCCATAATTCGTTCACCTACGCAGCGGATGGGAGATGCCCTGAACGCCCTGCGTCCGCAACGACTACGCACAAAAGCCGCTTCGTCATTACTACCTCACTGGCTGGACGGCTATTCGGAATGCAATTCTTGCTCCTCTCGCGTGCTGCTAGCACACGTCGAATCAGCGAATTGCCCTGTCGCCTATCAGGGACTAAAAATCACCACTTCGCTAAGCTACGTTTCCATGATTTTCATCGAAGGAATCAGTATTACAACAGAAAAATCGTTACCTAATAAAGAGCAACCAGGCACCATACTTTCTTATGTCAATGATGTTCCTAACCTTTGTTCATTAGCAGGTTTGGCTTGTACCCTATTAGCTATTTACACTAGTATTATAGGTGTTTATGCCATTACTATGATTGGTATGATTTGGGCTGTTGCATTTGATTGGGCTGATGGGCTTATTGCGCGAAGCATGAAAGGTAGGACTAAACAGCAAGGCGTTTTTGGCGGTCAACTTGATGTCTTAATTGATATTGTAAGTTATGGTGTAACCCCTGCTATTCTATTACTGAAGTTTCCCAATAATTATTTATGGTAAAATTGAAACTATGCTACAACTATATGAAAAAAATAGTCTTTTCATTCGTTTCAAATGCTATTGCCTAAGGGGAATTAAGTAGGGGGTTGCTATAAACATGGCAAAACCACCTAAAATAAACCTCGATACACCAGCATTGCGTATTTCAGCTACTCAATAATTGGGGAACATCAGTTGTCTAGGACTCACCGCTTTGGATGTATCACAGATTAAAACCATCAGTGTTCCCCTATCAATTGAGGCCGTGAAACCAACCTCGCCACAAGAGAGCTCATAAAGCACTGTAAAGACATTCCTGTTATTATTGCGTTTTGGACTGCCCGAATGGTATACGAGCTGATACGAGATATTCTTGCCTGGAAAAATAATGGATTCACAAAACGATCTCGTTTTTGAGCCTGTTGCTGCCTAATCTCATGGCGGGAGTCAAAAGGGATAGACTCAACCAGAGTCGCAATTGAATTTTCTTTTAGCATTGAAATCATGTAATTAGCATGTCGTTTCTGCCGATCCCACCAGACAAAGTCGGTGACGGTTTTATCGTAGACATAGAGATGTTTCTGAGAGCTGTTATTTCCCTTGTTTTGCTTTTCAATATGATCTCGTAACACAGGTATTTCTTGATGTCTCTGAGTTCCGCTTGTCACCAGACAAAGAAATCTGAGCAACCCACTTCTGAGATTCAACGCGTAAATCCCCCCGGCCGCATAAACTTTCCCCTTGCTGTTTTTTTCAGTATGGCAGGCATGATCAATAAAATGTCCATCCGCTGCTTCTATGGTGTATTCGTCAAGTTCCGGGGATTCTTTAAGATAATCAATGCCTTGCGATAGCAGTGTTTCAGAGTGAAGATGATAGCTCTGCTGTTCAAATGCCTCAAGCATACTTGTTCGTCTATGCGACTTCAGTGATTTAAAATACGTTGAGTGGGGAAGCAGCTGGCCATAAATCTGTTCATTGGCTTGGAGGAAATGGCGACCACTATCGACTACACTGATACAGCGTAATAACCCAAGGCGAATAAAGTCGATATCCTTCAACTCTGGGCATGAACGAGCCCACAAAGGATGACGCTCTGCTAACAGGGCACGTTCCATACTTTCATTGCAGTGTTGGTGAATATGTTCAGAGAGTGGTAGGTCTTTAAGCATGGGTGATATCCGTTTATGAGGTGATTAAAACGGAAATTTCAGGCGCGCCATGCTACCTCACGAAATTCCGGGACTCCTGTCGCCGTAATTCGTTCACCTACGCAGCGAATAGGAGATGCTCCAGCCGCCCTGCGTCCGCCACAGACTGAGCACAAAGCAGCTCAGTCATGGCTACCACAAATGGCTCTACGGCTATTCGGGATAAAATTTTAGCCTCCCTCGCGCGCTATCGCGCACTTCGGATTGGCAAATTTCCCTGCGCCTTCTGGAGACTATCAGCCCGTCCGGGGCTGACAGCGTTAGAAAAATTTTTTCGGCAAATGCAAGCTTTATTTGAAATTATTTGTTGTTTTTTTACGGTGCCTACAGAGTGTCTATTTGCTGTTATAAGTGATTAAAATCAAAAAGATGGAAATATTCGAGTGGTGCTACCTTCAGGTAGGTTATAGGCTGCTTTGTTTAGGTACTTCTTCTTTCAATGGGAACACTGATGTTCATGGTAGTAATCTATCCTTGGGCTGCAACATAGTTGAAACACCTGTTTCCCGTATTACGCAAGCTTCATACGGGCTACGATCAGGTCATTATTTACAAAATCGCTTTAGGGTAGGAACCTAGAATCTTTATCATAGTGACACGCGACTCCAACTCTTCTAGCGCGCTGGTAATTTCCTGATCCGTTTGATGCCCATCAAGATCAATAAAAAACAGGTAATCCCACAAACCTTGCCGCGAAGGTCGCGACTCAATTTTTGTCATGCTAATGCCATGTTTTGCAAATGGCTCCAAAATACTATACAGAGCACCAGCATGGTTTTTAGTGGAAATCAGCAAAGAAGTTTTATCCTGAGCCGTTGATGCCGAAGTAAGACTCCCGATAATAACAAAGCGCGTGGTGTTATCCGGCTGATCTTCTATACTATACTCAAGAATCGGCAACTTATAAATTTCCGCTGCGACTTCACCTGCAATTGCCGCGACACCCTGTTGTGTAGATGCAATTTTAGCCGCCTCTGCATTACTGTTAACTTCTATACAAGGCACCCCTGGCATATATTTATCCAGCCACTGACGACATTGTGCTAATGATTGCCTATGTGAATACACCTCAGTCACTGCACTCAATTTGCTAGCATGAATCATCAGATTATGCTGTATCCGGATTGCCACTTCGCCACATATTTGCACAGGGGATGCCACAAAGCGGTCTAGCGTTGGCGTGACTACGCCTTCGGTTGAATTTTCTATCGGTACCACGCCAAACTGACATCGCCCTGATTCTACCGCCTGAAAAATATCTTCTATAGTAGTCACTGGCAGGGTGCTAACCGCATGCCCAAAATGCTTAAAAGCAGCCTGCTGAGTAAAAGTGCCCTCCGGCCCTAGAAAAGCGACTTGCAAGGGTTTTTCCAGCGCCAGACAAGCAGACATAAGTTCACGAAAAAATCGTGCAGCGGTATCATCACTTAACGGCCCTGGATTCAGCTCCTTTATACGCCTTAAAACCAATGCTTCCCGGTCTGGACGATAAAAACAGCTATCTTCACCTGATGCAATCTTGGTTTTAGCAACTTCTTCAGCTAGCGATGCACGCTGATTAATCAATTGCAGTATCTGCTGATCAATTGAATCTATCTGCTTTCTTAAATCAGCTAAGGGAATTACATTCGTCATGGTCAGAAAATATAATTAAGAAAATATGGGCAGCAGACTTTAGAGACTTTGAAAATATTCAACGTAGGCTGTGGTTGAAGTACGAAACCCAGCAACAACAAAAAGCCGGTATTACGCAAGTGCAGCATCGTGTTGGATAAATTAATACCTGAATGAAGATTCAATATTAAATCAAAGAGCCCTATCCATCAAAATAACACTGTGCTACGCAAGCTTCATCCCGGCCTACATTGATTATCGTACGAGCAGGCTAAAACTCAATCCCCAAAGTCATTCAAATTTAGTGAGTACGCTCAAACTCAGCCATAAATTGTATTAAGGCATCAACACCTGATTCCGGCATGGCATTATAAATACTGGCACGCATACCACCAACCGAGCGATGTCCTTTTAAGGATAAAAAGCCCTGCTCTTTTGCGGTACTTAAAAATATCTTATCTAGCTCACTATCGCTAAGAATAAACGGCACATTCATTCGTGATCTATCTGCAACGGCAACAGGGTTACTATATAGGCTAGACTGATCAATTGCAGCGTACAGCTTAGCCGCCTTACGCTGGTTGATCTGCTCTATTGCCGCAACGCCGCCCTGTGCCTTTATCCATTGCAATACCAGGCCGACCAAATACCAGGTATAAGTGGCAGGCGTATTCAGCATCGAATCTTGCTTAGCCTGTTTTTCATAGTTAAAAATATCCGGTAAACCTTTTTGCGCTTTACCGATCAAGTCATCTCTAACTATCACCACGGCCGCGCCTGCTGGTCCCATATTTTTCTGTGTGCCAGCATAAATAATACCGAATTTACTGACATCGATTTCACGCGACAGGATATTAGAAGACATATCTGCAACTAACGGTAAATCACCTACCTCTGGAATATCCTGAAATTCAACCCCATGAATTGTTTCATTAGGTGTGTAATGCAGATAAGCCGCCTGCTGATCAATATTCCAAGTCGAACGATCTGGAATAGCCGTGAAATTATTAGCGTCAGCATTGGCTGAAATAATCACATCACAATAAGACTTAGCGCTTTTAATGGCTTTTTCAGACCAGGCACCCGTGTTGATATAACAAGCCTTCTGTTTACCATCCAATATATTCGCTGGAATAAACGAAAACTGTGCTGTTGCTCCACCCTGTAAAAACAGAATCTTATAATTATCAGGAATCACCATTAATTCCCGCAGGTCATCATGCAAAGTTTTAGCTATCCCCATAAACTCAGCGCCGCGATGACTCATTTCCATCACCGACATACCCGAACCCTGCCAGTCCAGCATTTCTGCCTGCGCTTGTTTTAATACAGCCTGCGGCAACATAGAAGGCCCGGCACTAAAATTATATATTTTACTCATTATTCACTCTCGCCCGCTTCCGGGTCTACTTTATCCACTGCAGGGTTTGCTACATCATCCAAATCAGTAGCTTGCTCATCAACTATCGTTTCATCCTGGTCGATATCCTCATCAACCAGACCAACAATTTTATCCACACCAATCAGCTTTTCCTTGCTATCAAGGCGAATCACTCTAACTCCTTGCGTGTTACGTCCGACTATCGAGATTTCATTAACCCGGGTGCGCACCAGGACACCACCATCGGTAATCAGCATAATTTCATCATTATCGGCAACTAACACAGCACCAACTAACTTGCCGTTACGCTCCGAGGTTTGCATGGCAATCATGCCCTGCCCGCCCCGCTTATGTCGTGTAAATTCTGTTAATCGCGTGCGTTTACCATAGCCATTTTCAGTGATATTCAAAACCGTGCCTTCCGAAGAGGTAATCATTGAAATGATAGTCTGCCCTTCAGGCAATCGCATGCCACGCACGCCCATTGCAGTACGCCCCATGGAGCGCACATCTGACTCATTAAAACAGTTTGCTTTACCATTACTGCTGAATAACAGAATATTTTGCTGGCCATCGGTTACCGCAACGCCGACTAATTTATCGCCTTCGCGTAAGTCTATGGCAATCTTGCCATTGGTACGCTGGCGCTCAAATTCTTTTAGCGGTGTTTTCTTAACTGTACCCGCTGTCGTCGCCATAAAGATATACTGCGTTTCGCTATATTCACGCACCGTCAGCATCGCGCTGATTTTCTCATCCTTTTCCAAAGGTAATAAATTAACAAAGGGCTTACCACGTGATGCGCGGCTAGCAATCGGTAATTGATAAACTTTTAGCCAGTAAACTTTACCTGCAGAAGAAAAGCACAAGATAGTATCGTGGGTGTTGGCAACAATAAGCTGATCGACAAAATCCTCTTCTTTAGTTGCGGTTGCGGATTTGCCACGTCCACCCCGACGCTGCGCCTGATAATCTTCCAGACGCTGTGATTTCACATAGCCTTCATGCGACATGGTAACAACCACATCTTCTTCGGTGATAAAGTCTTCTTCGCTCAGGCTGAGTTGATCAACAACAATTTCAGTTCGACGCTCATCAGCATATTCTTCCTTAATAGCCTCTAGCTCTTCACGAATCACTTCCATTAAGCGTATTGCACTACCAAGAATTTCCAGATACTCATCAATCAAATCTAGCAGCTTTTTATATTCATAAACAATTTTATCTTGCTCTAAGCCCGTCAAGCGGTGCAAGCGTAAATCTAAAATTGCCGATGCCTGTGCTTCAGACAGACGATATTCACTACCATGTATACCAAATTCAATAGCCAATCCATCCGGGCGTGAACGATCAGCATCAGCCCATTCTAGCAAAGAAGCCACCAGACCTGAACTCCAGGACTTAGCCAGCAAGCCACTTTTAGCTTCTGCAGGATTAGCTGAATTTTTAATGAGCGCAATCATCTCATCAATATTGGACATGGCAACCGCTAAACCTTCTAGTACATGTGCACGCTCACGTGCCTTACGCAATAAATAGATAGTGCGCCGGGTGACGACTTCACGACGGTGATTAATAAAGGCATGCAGAATTTCTTTTAAATTCATGCACTGTGGACGGCCATTGAGAATAGCCACCATATTGATCCCAAATACAGTACGCATTTGAGTTTGTTTGTACAGATTATTCAGCACAACTTCAGGCACTTCACCACGGCGCACCTCGATTACCATACGCATGCCGTCTTTATCCGACTCATCACGCAGACCAGAAACCCCTTCGATTTTAGACTCTTTAACTAGGTCTGCAATTTTTTCTAGCAAGCGAGCTTTATTTACCTGATACGGTAATTCGGTAACAATAATGGCCTGACGCGTGCCCTGATTATAATCTTCAGCATGGCTACGTGCGCGTATATACACTTTGCCACGACCTGTGCAATAGGCATCATAAATGCCTGCTACGCCATTAATAATACCCGCAGTAGGAAAATCTGGCCCTGGAATATATTCCATTAAATCCCGAATAGCAATATCTGGCTCATCTATCTGCGCCAGACAAGCACTAATCACTTCTCCTAGATTATGTGGTGGAATATTGGTTGCCATGCCCACGGCAATACCGGAAGAACCGTTCACTAATAGAGCAGGAACACGCGCTGGTAATACAGCAGGCTCTGACTCAGACTCATCATAGTTAGCATTGAAGTCTACTGTTTCTTTATCCAGATCAGCCAGCATTTCATGCGCAATTTTAGACATACGCACTTCGGTATAACGCATTGCAGCAGGAGAATCACCATCAACAGAACCAAAGTTACCCTGACCATCAATCAGCATATAACGCAAGGAAAATGGCTGAGCCATGCGTACGATAGTATCATAGACGGCAGTATCACCATGTGGATGGTATTTACCGATCACATCCCCGACTACACGCGCTGATTTTTTATAAGCTTTATTCCAGTCATTACCCAGCACATTCATTGCGTATAAAACACGCCTATGTACTGGCTTTAAGCCATCTCTAACATCCGGGAGCGCCCGACCTACAATAACGCTCATCGCGTAATCCAGGTACGACTGCTGCATCTCGTCTTCGAGATTGACTAGGGTAATTTCTTTAGCAAATTCTGACATGAGTCCATCTATATCTCGCCGATAAATCTATTTATCAGCTAGTAGTTTTTTCTTAATAACCTGGGCTTTCAATCCAGATCGACATGAATTTCGGTAACTGCTTATTATAGCAACAATCTCAGGCGCATGAAGGCTAAAAATTAATTCGGGGAGTCGCTATTTTTGCGAAAGCTTGTTTTGGGCATCCCAGCCCAAGCAAGCAGCAAAAACTTAACGCGACCACTTATGCCTCCGGCGGCCCCGATTCGTCCTCGTCACCTCGTCCCGACCCAACAAGGGGTCGGAACATAGGCTCCAAATGACTTGACGCCGTGTCGGATGGCCTTTTATTTTGTCTCCACCTTCGCTAACGCTCAGACTCCGACAAAATAACGGCCCTACGGCTATCGCGGACTAAAAATCATCACTTCGCTTAGGCTCCGTTTCCCTGATTTTCAGCGACCGTAGGAAGCTTACAGCGCAAGTCTCAAATGGATGTACTGCTTGAGTTCATCACGTCATTGCTAGAGTTTCCAGATCCTGGTGATAAGCTGAAAGAGTTAGGTGAATTAATAAAGGATGTGTTTCAACTGATGCCATCAGGAAAACATATGATTGGCAGAGATTTAGGGCGCTTAGAGCCAACACCATCATTAAAGTATTGTTCTGCTGGGTGAAGGTAAGAGTTTGATGGCAATGGGATGGAAAAACTTGAACATCGAGTGATACGCACGTCATATTAGTGTCTAAAGATCATCAGTGTTCCCCTATCAATTGAGGCCGTGAAACTAACCTCGCCACAAGAGAGCTCATAAAGCACTGTAAAGACATTCCTGTTATTATTGCGTTTTGAACTGCTCGAATGGTATACGAGCTGATACGAGATATTCTTGCCTGGAAAAATAATGGATTCACAAAACGATCTCGTTTTTGGGCCTGTTGCTGCCTTATCTCCAGAGCCTCGCTATATTTTTTATCCGATGGATGAATCAATTCTGGCTGTTGTGTTTTTGAAATCTCTTCAAACACGCGCATTAAATTATAGCTCATTGCAGTCAGGCGCATTTGATTTTCAAGTGAGCGGGTATTGGAAGACCAAGCTTTAGTTTCCTTGAAATTACTTTTACTCGATGTTCAAGTTTTTTAACCGATTGATTTTATTGATAATTTTACTGACAAAGAAAGCATCAACATCATTGTAAATCAATCACCTATAAAACAAAGCCGGAAAAATTTACTTTTCTTAGCCCAGTTATAGCTGAAAACTTGAACATCGAGTTTTAGTGTTATTGAATGTCTTTTCAATCGTCCATCGTTTGAAATATAGCATGGCAATGGCTCCAGGGTTAATAGTCATTGGCAAGGTTGTAACAAACCGGTGAAGTTTTCCGGTTTCTGGATCACGGTAATCCACCACGTTAAATTTGATGCCCTTGTTTTCGTACACACTGTATGCTTCAACCCCTGTATTGATCTTATGGCGGGAGTCAAAAGGGATAGGCTCAACCAGAGTCGCAATTGAATTTTCTTTTAGCATTGAAATCATGTAATTAGCATGTCGCTTCTGCCGATCCCACCAGACAAAGTCGGTGACGGCTTTATCGTAGACATAGAGATGTTTCTGAGAGCTGTTATTTCCCTTGTTTTGCTTTTCAATATGATCTCGTAACACAGGTATTTCTTGATGCCTCTGAGTTCCGTTTGTCACCAGACAAAGAAATCTGAGCAACCCACTTCTGAGATTCAACGCGTAAATCCCCCCGGCCGCATAAACTTTCCCCTTGCTGTTTTTTTCAGTATGGCAGGCATGATCAATAAAATGTCCATCCGCTGCTTCTATGGTGTATTCGTCAAGTTCCGGGAATGCTTTAAGATAATCAATGCCTTGCGATAGCAGTGTTTCAGCGTGAAGATGATAGCTCTGCTGTTCAAATGCCTCAAGCATACTTGTTCGTCTATGCGACTTCAGTGATTTAAAATACGTTGAGTGGGGAAGCAGCTGGCCATAAATCTGTTCATTGGTTTGGAGGAAATGGCGACCACTATCGACTACACTGATACAGCGTAATAACCCAAGGCGAATAAAGTCGATATCCTTCAACTCTGGGCATGAACGAGACCACAAAGGATGACGCTCTGCTAACAGGGCACGTTCCATACTTTCATTGCAGTGTTGGTGAATATGTTCAGAGAGTGGTAGGTCTTTAAGCATGGGTGATATCCGTTTATGAGGTGATTAAAACGGAAATTTTTAGAAGAATTTTTTCGGTAATTGCAAGCTTTATTTGAAATTATTTGTTGTTTTTTTACGCTGCCTACAGAGTGTCTATTTGCTGTTATAAGTGGTTAAAATCAAAAAGATGGAAATATTCGATTGGTGCTACCTTCATGTAGGTTATAGGCTGCTTTGTTTAGGTACTTCTTCTTTCAATGGGAACACTGATGACGTATTCAGGATAACTTATGCAGTTAGTCAGCGATCAACTGATGTTTTTAGATTGATGGGCTGGTGAAAATTCAAAGCTAGAATGTCGTTATAATTGTTCTGCAATCCGCTTTTGCATCTTAATTAAATCAAGCAGCCCTGTTGCGCGATAGATAATTTCTCCCTGCGGATTCAACAACAGCGTTGTTGGTGTCAAGCTAATATCACCAAATGCCTTGGCCAGGCTTATATCCAGGTCCAGCACTATATCATAAGGAATTTGATGGTTTTTGACTGTGGTTACGACATAATTAGGGCGGTCATAAAACATGGCGATAGCGATAATTTCCAGACCTTGTTGATGATAATCCTGATATAAACTTTTAAAAAAGGGGATTTCCTTGATGCAACTGGCGCAGTTGCTAGCCCAGAATGTAATTAGCACAACTTTAGTCTGTAAGTCCTTTAGGCGTATCGTCTTATTGCTTATTGTTTTAAAACTGACATCAGGGGCTAGTGCCGGTTTAGACAGACTGTGTGTATAGATGCCCGTTAGCAATATACATATACCCAGCGCAATCAATAGGGCTCTATTTCTGTTGTTCTTCATTAGCGGCATCATTTTGGTGTACTTGATAGGCATTACATAATGCTCTATACAATGGTTCGGGGTTTATTAATTTAGACGTGCCAGAGACCAGAAATGCGGCAGTCATTAAGGGAATAGACAGGTCGTGGCTATGGGTCATTTCCAGTACGACCACAAATGAGGTTAACGGTGATTGCAGCATACCCGCGAAATAAGCGGTAATGCTGAGTAAAATGATCACCGAGGTTGGCGCAATCGGAAACCAGTTCGCCAGGTTTGCACCTAGTCCCGCACCGGTTGCTATGGAAGGCACAAAAGTACCACTAGGAATACCGCTAAAAAAAGTAGCATCGGGGAGTCGCTATTTTTGCGAAAGCTTGTTTTGGGCATCCCAGCCCAAGCAAGCAGCAAAAACTTAACGCGACCACTTATGCCTCCGGCGGCCCCGATTCGTCCTCGTCACCTCGTCCCGACCCAACAAGGGGTCGGAACATAGGCTCCAAATGACTTGACGCCGTGTCGGATGGCCTTTTATTTTGTCTCCACCTTCGCTAACGCTCAGACTCCGACAAAATAACGGCCCTACGGCTATCGCGGACTAAAAATCATCACTTCGCTTAGGCTCCGTTTCCCTGATTTTCAGCGATAGTTGCCAGCATTTTATACAGTGGAAACAGCGGGTCTACTGTCGCTTCTTCCAGCAATATATTTTTGCCAGTTGATAGCCAGTGCCAAAACTTTCACCATGCGATACAAAACCGAGTAAGGCAATAACGCAGCCACATACAAAAGCAACCCTGACGATAGGGAAGCCTCTTTTTTTAATAAAATACTGGCCGCTGATGATGATCTTGCTAAAAATCCCACCGAGAAAGCCGCCAATAATGCCACATAGCGGAATTGCCAGCCAGCCTTCGCCCCAGGGTAAACTGAGTTGATTATCGGTAAAATAAATCGTGTGGTTTAAAATCGAATAGGCGGTCACACCGGAAAAAATAATGGCGGTTAACACCAATGTGCTTATGCGCTCTTCCAGTGTCCGCCCCATTTCCTCAATCGCGAACATAATGCCACCGAGAGGTGCACTAAACATGGCGGCAAACCCCGCAGCGCTTCCTGCCAGCAATAGACCTCTAGCCATATAATGCGCGGGAAATTTAAACGCTCTGCCGAGTGACCCCATTAAGGAGGCTCCAATATGAGTAGCAGGTCCGCCAAAACCGACCGATGCGCCTGATAATAAGCCCATAATCGGCAGGAAAGTTTTGCCGATGGCAATGCGCAATGAAACCAGTTTTAAACGTTCCGCCGCAGTATGCTGAAGTTCTAGTGCGGTTTTAACCTGGGGAATACCACTGCCTTGACTGCCAGGAAAAAAACGAAAGGTTATCCAGGCTGTCAGGGCGAGGCCAAACGGCGCAACGACAAAATTAAACCAGGCATGAACCAGGGAAGCAGAACGATAAAATTCAGAAGCCCACTCGCTGAGTAAAGTCATGGTTGAGATTAATAAACCAATGATGATTGCCCCTAACCAGAAAACCAGTCGCTGCTTCCAGGAGTTTAAGGAAAAAAAAGATTTGCTGTATTCAGACATAGGCAAAGAAATGGATTTATCAGTTTTATGATTATAGCAAAACTGGTAAACTGTAGTGTTTATTTGCCGCACTAGTGCAGCGCTTATTCTTCATCTGATGGATAAGGTTGCCGCATTAACATTTAAGGTAACTATTTTTCCTGGTTTATCCATCGATCAATAGTCGCTACTATAAAGCCAAGGGAAATTATTGAGTATGAAAAAGATTCTTATTTCCGATAAATTAGCCGATGCAGGGGTTAACTTTTTAAATGAACAAGAAGGCATACAGGTTCATATAGATACCGGTATGAGTCCAGCACAGTTATGCGAGACGATAGTTGATTATGACGCGCTATTAATTCGTAGCGATACTAAAGTCACAGATGAAGTGCTACGCGCTGGTAAAAACCTGAAACTAGTCGGGCGGGCAGGAATTGGTGTGGATAATGTCGATATTCCGGCTGCAACAGAGCAGGGGGTTATCGTGATGAATACTCCGGATGCAAATGCAACCACAACAGCTGAGCTGGCGATTGCGCATATGTTTTCCCTAAGCCGTAACTTACCCAAAGCAGATAAATCGATCCGTGAAGGAAAGTGGGAGAGATCGCAATTAGTAGGTGCGGAAGTATCACATAAAACTCTGGCTATTTTGGGCTTTGGTACGATAGGGCGTATTGTTGCACGGCGAGGAGCAGGGCTAGGTATGCATGTTATCGCCTATGATCCCTTTGTTGCCCCAGATATATTCGCTGAGTGCGGAGCAGCAATGGTCACGCTGGAAGAATTGGTGCAGCAGGCAGATTATTTAACCTTGCATTGCCCTTTACTGGAAAAAACACGCGGTGTGATTGGTGAGCAACAATTGGCGATGATGAAAAAATCCGCGATGATTATTAACTGCGCGAGGGGTGGGCTAATTGATGAAACGGCGCTTTATAATGCTTTGAAAAATGACGATATTGCGGGTGCGGCGCTGGACGTTTATGAAAATGAGCCGCCCAAAGATTCGCCACTATTAGAACTGGACAATATCGTTTTTACCCCGCACCTAGGCGCATCAACCAAAGAAGCGCAAGTAGCGGTCAGTGTCGAAATTGCGCGTCAGGCAGTGACTTTTCTTAACACAGGTGAGGCAGTAAATGCGCTGAACTTACCCCGTCTGTCTGCTGATGATCTTAGGAAATCAGCACCCTATATGGAGATAGCGACGAGCCTGGGTAAGGTGTTAGCTGGCTTGGCAACTAAACCGATAGAGCGGATTAAGGTGTCTCTATTAGGTAAAGCAGCGGAAGCCGAGGCACGTTCAGTTTCAGTCGCTGCTTTAGTGGGTTTGCTGCAAAGCCATGTATCAACGCCAGTCAATAGTGTTAGTGCAGAGAATATTGCCAAGCGTCAGGGCATCAGTTTAACTGAGTTAAAATCAGAAGAGATTTCAGGCTATCTGGCTTTAATTGAAGTGAAAGCCTATTGTGGCGATGAAGAGCTTACTTTATGTGGTACTTTGCTGGGTGATAAGCACCCTCGTATTGTGCATATCAATGAATACGAAATTGAAGTGGTTCCAGAAGGTGTGTTACTAGTCACGCAACATGCGGATAAACCAGGCGTTATTGCTGCAATCAGTACAGTATTAGGTAAGGCGAATATTAATATTTCACGGATGCAGGTAGGTGTCGCTGAGGATGGAAAACATGCAATGGCTGTGATCAGTGTGTCTGAAAAAATAGAAGATGAGCAGTTACAGGCACTTTGTGAGATAGCTGCAGTTGAGTCAGCGATACAAATTGAAATGTAAACTATTGTAGAGCGGACTTTAGTCCGCTATATACAGTTTGCTACTAATGGAGCATCAGCCAGAATGAAAACATGCAAAGCTAAAGCCTTACACCTGATTTTCCGGCTAACTGCGTGTGCATTTTATTGCGGACTAAAGTCCGCTCTACCCCATTTTTAAAAGGGCGGATATGAGTTCTGATATTATTTGTTTTGATTGTGATAGTACCTTAAGTGAAATAGAAGGTATTGATGTATTAGCTGAACGTGCGGGTTGCGGTGCAGAAATGGCAGCTTTAACTAATGCAGCCATGAATGGTGAGGTACCTTTGGAGTCTGTTTACGCGCAGCGCCTGAGTTTGATCAAACCTGATCGACAGGCTATAAAGTGGGTAGCTGATTTATACATAGAAGAAATAGTGCAGGGGGTAGAGCAGGTGTTTCAGCAATTACACGACGAAGGCCGGCAAGTCCATATTATCAGCGGTGGCTTGAAACAGGCCATTTTGCCACTGGCAGAAAAATTAAATGTTGTTCCTGAAAACGTACATGCAGTAGAAGTTCTATTTGCCAGTAATGGCGATTATCTGGACTTCAACCAGCAATCGCCTCTAGCGCGAAATGGCGGTAAAGCCGATATATGTACGCAACTGAATCCTGCTAATTTAAAAATGGCTATAGTGGGTGATGGAAATACCGATATGGAAGCCAAAAAAGCAGGCGCTTTTTGCATAGGTTTTGGCGGGGTAGTGGCACGAGAAATCGTCCGGAAGCAAGCAGATGTATTTGTTGAAGACTCCGATCTACAGGCTGTTTTAGCGTATTTGTTATAAAGTTAGCCTTCGCTGAAAATCATGGAAACGTAGCTTAGCGAAGTGGTGATTTTTAGTCCCTGATAGGCGACAGGGCAATTCGCTGATTCGACGTGTGCTAGCAGCACGCGAGAGGAGCAAGAATTGCATTCCGAATAGCCGTCCAGCCAGTGAGGTAGTAATGACGAAGCGGCTTTTGTGCGTAGTCGTTGCGGACGCAGGGCGTTCAGGGCATCTCCCATCCGCTGCGTAGGTGAACGAATTATGGCGACAGGAGTCCCGGAATTTCGTGAGGTAGCATGGCGCGCCTGGTCTTTACAAGTCTAATTTTACAGAAGAAACTGATGTTTTAAAAATATTGTCCGATTGATTGGATTGATATCACTCTACTCCCTTAAGTGACCATCTCCACAAGTTACTCACTTATAGGATGTCAGTTCTATCAGGCCCGGCCCGGCCCGGCCGGGCCGGGCCACGGACATCAATCTTGCCCGTTATTACCGCTCCTAAACCATAATTACCACCAGATAATTTTGTCGAAGCATTAATCAATGCCGATGCGGAATAAATTTGTTGTTCCAACCTTTGAGCTATGGTTATCCTTTGTCTGACGGAATTAACAGGTAGCATCATCTTCCCTTTTTAAAAGCGTTTAGGAACGTATGCTTTTAAGTGGAAGCAGCAATTGCGGGCTTAATTGCGGTAAAGTTCAGGGGTTGAGAAATATTTGCACAGATTAATGTTGAAGATATCAATGGAGTGCCATAACGCAAGGATATTACGGATGATTTCCGCCATTCAGGACTAAGGATGATCTGAGACAAAGTAAACTAATAAATCTTCTTGCGATAGTGTTCTGCTACTTCAAATTCATTATTTTTAAACAGGGGGTTTTAAAAGACCTGAAGTTTCCCAATAACTGAAGTTTCCCAATAATTATTTATGGTAAAATTGAAACTATGCTACAACTATAGTTTCTCAGATAAATAATTTCCAAATTTGGAGCGCTTAAACTTAGGCGGTAACAACGAAATCTTCCCGCAATTTTTGCATAACACAAATCACTTTACTGGCATCATGCATATAAGTGTTAAAAGTTTGCACAACTGAATCATGAAGATCTTCAAAAGTTTTAAAATACTTCATATGAGTCGAATCGCGTTTCGTATTTTTCCATAATTTCTCAATCGGATTAAAATCCGGCGAGAACGCAGGGAGACGTTCTACTGTCAAACGATCTACATTAGCTAACTTAAATTCCTTAATAACACCGCTTCCATGATACGGGGACACCATCTTCAATTAGAATAATCTTGCCTTTATAATAAGCCAGCAATTGTGTTAAAAACTCAACATAGCTTTCACCATTAAAACGCCCAGATGTTTCAGCGTGTTGTAATATCATTGGCTTATAACTCTCGATTAAGACGTTGTCGGCAATAGAATATATCGCTTCCATAAAAAGCTTCTGTGTTGGATATTTCTCATTTTTTAAGCTTTTAAGAATAGCTAAAAATTCTTGAGGCAGCCCAGCTTCTTTTAAAAGTCTAAGTGACTTTGGTTTTATCTCATAAGCCAATGATTCTCGGTATTGAAAACTCCCTCCTTCGAGTTCGATCGTACCAACCCTTTTCGAATCCCTGATGTTTTCACTGTGGGTTGCTCTCCTATTGGAGCCCAGGTTCGTGCCAATGAACCCCACATAGCAAATGACACCTCATCACCGAATAAAACGACACTCTTTTCTTCTACCGCCTTTTCCATAATGGCAGGCAATGTTTCTTCCAGCCACGTTTTTCTTTCAAGCTCGTACTTTTCTTCTTCTTGGCGATCAGTCACAAAACGAGCTTTTTGATAACTGAAGCCCAGTTTTTTCATTAGGCTTGATAAATAGTTCAAGTTATAACGAACTTCAAATTTTAACCAAATAAGCTCGGCAATCATCGCAGTATTCCATATTCCACAATGAAATCCATTGTCTTCTGGGCCTTTCTTTATCAACTCAACCAATTTATTTTTCTGGTCTTTAGTTAACTTTGACTTCCGACCACGTCCTTGATAGTGTTGCCCTATTAACCAACCGACACCTTTATGCATGAATGTTTTCAGCCAATTTATAATGGTTTTTTCACAGACTCACATTAGGCGTGCTATTTCTTTGATTCCCATGCATTCACTGAACCAGAGTAGAGCTTGAGTTAATCGATATAAACAAATATTACTTAGCTTGAGAGCTGTCGCCATATTTTTTTTTAGTCGGTCTACAATTGACTTTGAAAAAGTGAGGGATACCATTTTTGACTGTTTCCGTTAGTGTTGGGACGAAAATTATAAGTCAGTTTCCCCTCTGTCGTTTTTGTTTGTTCGGAAATTAATTTTCTGAAAGTCTATAGTTCCGCTATGTAGTCAATGACTTCTGTTGTAACATCCTTTAATACTTTTTTATCATTCCATACATCTTCAAAATTTTGGGCGTATTGCTGGGTTGTATCTAAATCATCCGTTTTGATGATTTGGTTTAAAATAGTATTGTCCTTTTGATAACCTAACCCAGCACTGGTGAATTCATTGATCCCCATATAAACAAAGTTACTTTCATCATTTTTTAATCTTAAATGAGGCTGTATGTATTGATTTACTGCATTTGTCTTGAAGGAAACCTTTTGTTCAATCCATTTTTTACATTCTTGTGCAATGGCTTTTCCTGTGAGTTCATTTTTTAAGTTTATCTCAAAATCAGAACCACTGATTGCTTTTTTTCGATGATTAGAATTGATTTGAAACTGTCTTTGCTCTCTTTTGTTTTTATCTAGCTCTATAAAGGTAGGGTCGGTGAATATAAACCTTAGCTGCTTAATTTTATCGAGTTCTTTTTTTAATGCTGCATACCCATAGATAGAGAATATACCTGCTGCAATATCAACTTTACTACCCGTAGTAATGGTTTTCTTAAAGTCATCGCCAACTTTATCGGTCTTGTTATTAAAACTTTCTATCACAGTGAATAATGTCCTGTTTAATTTCCATCGACAAAGGTATTATCCTATATCACTATCACCAAGATAGCGGTAAATACTATATTTTGAAAGGATGTATGCTTTCAAAATTTGCCTGATATTCTCATATTTGACATGCTAATAAACGGCAAAGGGTCGTTTGTAGGTTATACTCGATGTTCAAGTTTTTTAACTGATTGATTTTATTGATAATTTTACTGACAAAGAAAGCATCAACATCATTGTAAATCAATCACTTATAAAACAAAGCCGGAAAAATTTACTTTTCTTAGCCCAGTTATAGCTGAAAACTTGAACATCGAGTTATAGGATCTTAACCCATCTTCGTCACTTTCATCTTTCTAAGCCATTGATTCATCGGTTTAAGCGATTTTTTGTCGAAAAATTCTCTTTAAAATCAATGGTGTTTTTTTTGAAAGTTTTGTAGTGCCATTTATATTATTTTTGTCGATAAATTCATTGACTTTTGTCAAAAAAATCATCATTATTTGAGTGTAATTTACATGCGACAAAAATACTCTAAAAAATCCAACGTTTTATACAAAAACACAAAATCTGTAGTGCCAACTGGCTACTTTTTAAAATTTCAACCAATTGATTTATAACAACTACATCATCAATAGTGACGAAGATGGGTTAATAAACCAATATTTCTAATCTCATCGGCTCCACTCCGACTTTTATGAGTAAAAAACCACGTTCTAAGAACGTGGTTTTGATTGCACCCTAGAAGGCTAGTCCATTGCCGCCTATTATTAATTTTACGTCTTAATTTAGGACTCTAAGTCCTTTTCTATTTTCTCTTGAAACTTTACATACTGAAGTTTCCCAATAATTATTTATGGTAAAATTGAAACTATGCTACAACTATATGAAAAAAATAGTCTTTTCATTCGCTGTCAGCCCCGGACGGGCTGATAGTCTCCAGAAGGCGCAGGGAAATTTGCCAATCCGAAGTGCGCGATAGCGCGCGAGGGAGGCTAAAATTTTATCCCGAATAGCCGTAGAGCCATTTGTGGTAGCCATGACTGAGCTGCTTTGTACTCAGTCTGTGGCGGACGCAGGGCGGCTGGAGCATCTCCTATTCGCTGCGTAGGTGAACGAATTACGGCGACAGGAGTCCCGGAATTTCGTGAGGTAGCATGGCGCGCCTGCGTTTCAAATGCTATTGCCTAAGGGGAATTAAGTAGGGGTTTGCTATAAACATGGCAAAACCACCTAAAATAAACCTCGATACACCAGCATTGTGTATTTCAGCTACTCAATAATTGGGAAACTTCAGTTTATGTGGATTAGATAGCTTCAGTAGAAAACCCAGCAAGAAAAGTTATGGAAAATGAATTGAAAAAGACCCATCAGTATCATCTGGATTCCTTGCGGGGTATTGCAGCACTTGTTGTTGTTCTTACGCACTATATTGGCGCTTTTTTCCCTTATTCTGTTGTTGGCAAGCAGGGAGAGTATCAGCAGCATTATCTATTCGAAGACCTGTTTTTTTATCCGCCGCTTGGCCTGATGACTGCCGGGCATATGGCTGTGTGCCTATTTTTTATTCTGAGCGGTTACGTTCTTAGCTATAATTATCTGGGTGAAGCGAGGAATGTTAAGAAATTAACTGGGGCAATATTAAAACGCCCGATTAGATTGGCAGGCGTAGTTTTATGCACTCTCATTATAAGCGCATTTCTTTGGCGTGGAGGATTGTACTTTAATGAGCAACTTGCTGATGTAAGTTCGTCAAAACCTTGGTTCTTCAGTCTATGGAAAGGACACTTATCAATCAAAGAGTTTCTGATTAATATCAGCAGTTCACTGTTTGAAAAGGCAGCAAAATACAATGTTTCTCTCTGGACCATTCAGGTAGAATTATATGGATCAATACTGGTATTTTTAACGTTATTTTTTTGCAGTAATTTTAAATACAGATGGCTGATTTTTGCTGCCTTAATTCTGATTTTAGTAAAAAGTTTTTATCAGGGTTTTTTTTTAGGAATATTGATTGCCGACCTTGTTAAACATAAACCGATCTGCCTGTCGGTAAGGTTAAAGAAAAATATGGCTTTCTTCTTTGGGGGAGCATTTCTTTATCTCGGTGGATACCCGCACTACGCAAATATTGAATATATAAATAGCACTGTGTATCATTTTTTACCCGCTGATACGGGATATGACGGTGGTTATCCTATGCTTGCGGCCCTTTTTCTGTTTTGCTTTATCTGTTTGCACGATAAGGTAAAAATATTGCTCAATATGCGGTTGTTGAAATACCTGGGGGAAATATCTTATGGCGTCTATGGTGTGCATATTTTAGTTATTGGCTCATTGTCTGCCTGGCTATTTTTGAACTTGTATAAATATATAGGCTATATTCCTTCATTTTTTGTTGTCCTTAGCTCGGGTCTATTTGTCATAATATGTTTAGCTCACTTAATCACTGTTTATGTGGATAAGCCAGCCATCAAGCTTGCTAATTTCGTCGCTAGAATATTCGTAGAATATTTCTATTTGTTGTTACTGAAGTGCAAAACGTTTATTTGATTTTTTAGCATTTCACCTATCTGGATAAAATATGCCAGAGAAAATTGTTATTTATGGATTGAGTGCATTTTCTGAAATGATGTACCATAACTTTACTCGATATAGCCAAACGACTGTTGTTGCTTTTTGTGTGGATGAGGAATATATGCGAGAGACAGAATTTTGTGGCCTCCCCGTGGTTTCTTTTCAGCAGGTGACAGAGCTGTACCCAGTCGAGCAATATGAAATGTTTGTTGCGATTGGCTTTAGTCGTATGCGTAACCGTGCCTTAATGTTTGACAAAGCCAAGGTTAAAGGTTATTCACTGGTGAATTTTATTAGTCCAAAAGCCATCATTCGTGAAGATCTGATTATTGGGGAAAATAATGTAATTCAATCCAGTGTCGATATTGATATGTTCGTCACTATTGGCAATAACAATGTGTTTTGGACAAGTTCTATTCTTGGGCACAATTTAGTCGTTGGCAATCATAATTACGTGTCGGGTAACTGTGGCTTGGGTGGCAACTGTGTTATTCAGGCGCGCCATGCTACCTCACGAAATTCCGGGACTCCTGTCGCCATAATTCGTTCACCTACGCAGCGGATGGGAGATGCCCTGAACGCCCTGCGTCCGCAACGACTACGCACAAAAGCCGCTTCGTCATTACTACCTAACTGGCTGGACGGCTATTCGGAATGCAATTCTTGCCTCCCTCGCGCGCTACTAGCGCACTTCGGATCAGCGAATTGCCCTGTCGCCTACCAGGGACTAAAAATCATCACTCCGCTTAGGCTCCGTTTCCCTGATTTTAAGCGATTGCCTACGATAGAAAGGATATTATGATGGCTGACAATTTGCCGAATCATGTGTACTCCTGCGATTATTGTTAAAAGCGTTTAAATAAATTTGCCAGGGAATATAGAGTCCGTAATAATCCCTGACACAACCACTCTGTCTTTACTCTCTGTTCTTGCCTTGTCTAAAGCTTTACTGGCCTTATTAAGTAAATTAAGTTTAACTTTAGCAGGTTTTAGCTAAGTACTACCAGAAGTTTTGTAAATAGCAATACCAATGGAAATTGTCAATGTAACTAAAAATTCTGCTGCGCTGAACTGTATCTCTTTCACAGTCTGTCTAATACTTTGCGCAATCTCCTGCGCCTGTCCCTGATCAGTATTTGCCAGCAGCACGATAAATATTTCTCCCGTATAACGCACTAAAATATCATTATTGTCTAGCTGTGCGCGAAAACAGCAGCCACCGCTATTAAAACCTGGTCAGCTACTGCACGACCATATTCATCATTTAGCTGCTGAAAACCATCTATGCCTAGATAAAAACAGGATAATGGCTCGGTTGCACTATGCGCCCGGATAATTTCGTCATCCAGGCGCTGCTCCAGAAAGTGACGATTATTCACCCCGGTCAAGCTATCAACCATGCTGTTGCGGGTGAGCGCCTCAAAATTCAATTGATTCTCCAGGCAAACCCCGACTACAGCGCTCATATATTCAATATAGTCAGTTGCCATTGAGTCCTCAAATTGTTGCGGGTCTATGCTACCCATATTCAATGTCCCCAGATATTTTCCTCGACGTAACAATGGAATAATGGCAATGCTAGCCGGTTTACGTTTATCGTAGGCAAAAAAATCAGCACATTTTGCGGTTTTATAACTGCCTACGTAGGGTCTGGATGATAGCCCGAAAGTTGCTTGTAAAAGCTTATCATCAGGTAAAATAATCAACTGTGGCTTACTCAGTAAATCAAAACCACCTTCCTGTAGGAAATATTCCAGCTCTCCCTTTGCATCAATAAGACATAAGCCAATATAATCAAGGTTAAAAAGGTCTTGAGCGGTTAAAATATAGTCAAGCATTTCCACCAGAGATTCATGCTTGAGCAGCTCCTTTTCAAACACTTGAAACCGCTGTAATGTAGAGCTATTAGCATGTACACTTCCTAACATACTCTCAAGCTGGCTTTGCAGGGTCATTAAGTCCGATGTTAGACCTTCTTCCAAAATAAATTCCCGACATTTAAAAGCGGTAAATACAAGACTACCAGTTTCAGCAAAAAACGTAAAATATAAATCAAATGACAGAGTCAATAGCACAGCAAATTGCGGCATTACGCCAGCAAATTCATGCGCATAACAATGCCTACTACACCCGGGATGCGCCTACTGTCACCGATGCAGAGTATGACAGACAAATCAGATTACTACGCGAGTTAGAGGAAAAATATCCAGAATATGCAGCAACGGATTCCCCCAGCCTTTCAGTCGGTGGACCGGTGTTATCTTCTTTTAGCAAAATACGCCATGAAATACCTATGCTATCACTGGGTAATGTTTATTCGGAAACTGAACTTAATGAGTTTATCGAGCGTATCCATAATCGCCTGAACAGCACGCAAGAACTGACTTTTTGCGTAGAGCCTAAACTAGATGGACTTGCTATCAGCCTGTTATATGAACATGGTAAACTAACTAGGGCAGCTACTCGAGGTGATGGCAGCATAGGCGAAGATGTCACGCATAATGTTAAAACCATTACTAATATCCCGCATACACTACAAGGCGATAATATCCCGGAACGGCTGGAGGTGCGTGGCGAGGTTATTATGCCAATTGCCGATTTTCTTGCGTTTAATCAACAGGCAACAAACAATGACAGTAAGAGCTTTGTAAACCCAAGAAATGCGGCGGCGGGAAGCCTGCGCCAACTCGACTCGAATATTACCGCGCAAAGACCGCTGGCCTTTTATAGTTATGGTATCGGCATTATAGAAGGCGGCAGCCTAGCTGATAGCCATTATCAGAGATTACAGCAATTAAAAGAATGGGGCTTACCTCTAACGGCTGAAGTCACACTACAAAAAGGCGCAAAGGGCTGTCTTGCCGCTTACCAACAGCTATTAGAAAAACGCCCCACATTAAACTACGAAATAGATGGGATCGTTTATAAAATTGATGCAATTGCATTACAGGAGCAACTAGGCTTTGTTGCTCGCGCCCCCCGCTGGGCAACCGCACATAAATTTCCTGCCCAGGAAGAACAGACAACACTACTCGATGTAGAGTTTCAGGTAGGCAGAACCGGAGCCATAACCCCGGTTGCGATACTGCAACCGGTATTTGTCGGCGGAGTAACTGTCAGTCGCGCAAGCCTGCATAATGCCGACGAGATAGCGCGGCTAGAATTAAAAATTGGACACACCGTTATTATCAGACGCGCGGCGGATGTTATTCCACAAATAGTTAAAGCGATAGCTGATACCAAGACAGGCAGCGAAACACAAAAAGACATTATCTTTCCAGTTAAATGTCCCGTCTGCGACTCTGAAATTGAGCGCATAGAAGGCGAAGCCATCGCCCGCTGTACGGGTGGTTTATATTGTGCTGCCCAGCGCAAACAGGCAATAAAATACTTTGCTTCGCGCAAAGCCATGAATATAGACGGGCTAGGAGTGAAAGTCGTCGAACAATTAGTCGATGAACATTTGATCAATACTCCAGCTGATTTGTTTACCCTCACAGCCGAACAACTTATCCCACTTGAACGCATAGGGGCTAAAAAAGCCGAAAAACTGCTCAATGCGATACAGCAATGCAAACAAACCACACTGGCAAAATTCATCCTGGCACTCGGCATACGCGAAGTAGGCGATGCGACAGCAAAGAACCTGGCAGAACATTTTCTAACCCTGGATGCGATACAAAATGCCTCTATAGAAGATCTTGAACAGGTCGATGATGTCGGTGCTATAGTCGCAAAGCATATCGTGACATTTTTTCGCCAGCCGCATAACCTGGAAGTCATTCATGCCCTTCTGGCAGCAGGAATACAATGGCCTGAAGTTCAGGCAAAAGCCGAACAAAAATTGCCTCTGGCGGGTAAAACATTTGTCTTGACAGGAACCTTAGCCCACACCAGCAGAAATGATGCAAAACAGGCATTACAAGCTTTAGGGGCAAAGGTGTCTGGCAGTGTTTCTAAAAATACAGATTATGTTGTCGCAGGAGAGTCAGCCGGGTCTAAATTAAGTAAAGCCCAGGACTTGGATATTACCATTTTAAGCGAAGATGGCTTACTCAACATCTTGAAAGATAACCCTTAGATCAAAACAGCCATAAGCAGGCTAAGGTTTTTTTCCATTTACCTTAATAAACCTAAAAAAACCATCAATATCATGGTTATGCTCTAAAGCATAAGATTCACGTAATTCCCTTGTTTCTTTTAGAATTGGATCAGACCACATATTAGTTACTCCTCAAGTAATTCAGTTGGTGTGCAAATAATAGGTGGCTCAAAGCTCATTTCTCGGCACACTTGTTCAATTTTTGGACGCATTATTGCATTGGCAATATGCTTGCAGTTCCATGTGAGTAAGAACTCAACACCATGAGTAGCTGCTACCGCAACATGGAAAGCATCAATTTCAGCTTTTGTAGGTAATGAACCCTGAGAAATCAAAGATCTTGCCAGTTTCGCCGTTGTATCTAAGACTTCTAACTCAGCTATGCCTTCAATTGCAGCAAGTCGCTTTGCCGCTGCATTTTTATCTCCGCGAGATGCTTCAATAACTGAAGTTTCCCAATAATTATTTATGGTAAAATTGAAACTATGCTACAACTATATGAAAAAAATAGTCTTTTCATTCGTTTCAAATGCTATTGCCTAAGGGGAATTAAGTAGGGGTTTGCTATAAACATGGCAAAACCACCTAAAATAAACCTCGATACACCAGCATGGTGTATTTCAGCTACTCAATAATTGGGAAACTTCAGTTGAATATTAATGTAATGATCATAACTACCTGGCACCTGTTGGGTGAGTATACTCCGCTTTACGGTTTATGAATAAATCTGCGCACAAAATACTGCATCATAACTCTTGCCAATGGCTAAGGCCATTGTCTGCAAGTTCTACCTTGTCTTTCGCACTCAGATTTGTCACAAAATCCGTGCTCAACTGTGGTTTCCAGGATAATGAATCAGCGGCTTATTGAGCTAGAACAAAAAATAGGCGTATCACACTTAGCAAAGATTGATGAGCCATTTATTACCAATCAGGGGCTAGAGCGGGATGATTTATTACACCCGGTTATTTCCGGCAATAAATGGCGCAAACTAAAATATATTCTGCAACATGCGGTGTCACTCAATACCCGCAAGATTATTTCTATGGGGGTGGGCATATTCAAATCATCTGTATGCCCTGGCTTATGCGGGTCACGAATTAGGCATAGAAACTTTAGGCATCATCAGAGGCGAGCGCCCCGAGACGTTGAACCCCAGCTTAAGCGATATGCAGGCATGGGGAATGGCTTTGGAACTTGTCTCACGTAGCGATTATCGGCAACTCAGAACATATAAGCAAAATAATGCTTTCCCCGGATTAAGCCCTGGCGAATATTGGTTGCCTGAAGGAGGCGCGTTAAATCTGGCATTGCAAGAAGTTGCTGAATTAGTGGCAGAGATCGATATAGATTACGATGTGCTTTGCGTGCCCTGTGGTACAGCAACAACAATGGCAGGGCTTGTCAATGCAGTTGCCGGGCAGAAACAGGTGCATGGGTTTGCTGCCCTAAAGGGAGCAGGTTTCTTAAAGGATGAGCTAGATAATTTTTTAGCACACAGTGCTGGGAGTTCTTTCGACTGGAGTATACATTTACAGTATCATTTCGGTGGTTTTGCTAAAATAAGCTCTGAACTACTACACTTTATACAACAGTTTGAGCAAACGCATAATATAAAATTAGAGCCTGTGTATACAGGTAAAATGCTGTATGGAATTTATGACTTAATCAGGCTGGGCTATTTTAAGTCGGGACAAAAAATAATTGCTATACACACGGGGGGATTACAAGGCAATCGTGGCTTTGTATCTGTACCGATTTAGATGTAAATAAGGCACAAGAGTAGATAATACGATGGCTGAAAAAAAACAGACGGTAACAGAAATAGACTTAAGTGATCCCACTTTATATTACAACAGAGAGCTAAGCCTGTTAGAGTTTAACGACCGGGTTTTAGCGCAAG
Organism: Bathymodiolus japonicus methanotrophic gill symbiont; assembly: GCF_019721995.1. Lineage (GTDB taxonomy): Bacteria > Pseudomonadota > Gammaproteobacteria > Methylococcales > Methylomonadaceae > Methyloprofundus. Next base: position 122,710 of record NZ_BLYC01000007.1, read on the forward strand.
CAAAAGATGAAAATATTCCCTTATTAGAGCGCCTTAATTACTTGTGTATTTCCTGTTCTAACCTGGATGAGTTTTATGAAGTCAGAGTTGCCAGTGTTATCCAGATAGCGGAAATGGATCCCCATGTCACCGCGAATGATGGCCTGAACGCGCAGGAACAATTGCAGGTTATAGCTGTTAAGGTGCATGAGCTGGTCGCTGAGCAGTATCGGGTGCTGCATGAATTAATGATTCCGCAATTAGCGGCAGAAGATATCCGCTTTATTCGCCGTGCTGACTGGACTGAGCAACAGCAGCAATGGATAAAGACTTTTTTTCATGAAGAATTACAGCCGATTTTAACACCGGTAGGTCTGGATTCTGCACACCCATTTCCACGTATCTTAAATAAAAGTTTAAATTTTATTATTACCTTAACCGGGAAAGATGCCTTTGGCCGTAATAGTGGCCGTGCCATTTTACAGGCACCTAGAGCGCTGCCTAGAATTATTCCTCTGCCCGCTGATGAAACGGGTGGCGGGGAACATGATTTTGTGTTTTTATCCTCGATTATTCATGCCTTTATTGATCAATTATTTAATGGTATGAACGTGAAATGTTGTCATCAATTTCGTGTGACGCGTAATAGCGACCTGTATGTTGATGATGATGCGATAGATGATTTGCTGAATGCGGTAGAAGGCGAGCTGGCGATGCGTAATTATGGTGATGAAGTACGCCTTGAAATTGATGGCAAGTGTGCCGAGGATACGACTAACTTTTTAGCAGCGCGATTTGGTATTACGGATGATCAGGTTTTTTTAGTCAATGGCCCGGTGAATTTAAGTCGAGTTCAGGAGGTCGTTGCTTTAGTTAACCGTCCTGATTTAAAGTTCGGGCTTTATAAAGCATCGATACCGGCGCAATTATCACGTAATAAAAATTATTTTGATGCCATAAAAAAACAGGATATATTGCTACACCATCCTTATGAGTCATTCACACCCGTGGTGGAATTTATACGTCAGGCTGCAGTAGCCCCTGATGTCTTGGCAATAAAACAGACCTTGTATCGAACCAGTGTAGACTCACCTATTATCAATGCCTTGCTCAAGGCGGCGAGAGCGGGAAAAGAAGTCACTGTGGTCATCGAGTTACGTGCCCGGTTTGATGAAAAGGCTAATATTACCCTGGCTGCCAGATTACAAGATGCGGCAGTGAATGTTGTATATGGTGTCGTAGGTTATAAAACGCATGCCAAAATGTGTCTGGTAGTACGCAAAGAAGGCAAGAAGTTTAGGGACTATGTGCATTTAGGTACGGGAAACTATCACCCGAAAACAGCCCAGTTCTATACGGATTACGGCTTGTTCTCATCCAGTAAAGAACTAGGTGAAGATGTCAGAAAAGTTTTTGTGCAGCTAACCAGCCTGGGTAAAGTAATCAAGTTAAATAAACTGCTACAATCTCCGTTTACTCTGCATAAGGGGCTGCTTGCTAAAATTGAGCGTGAAATTGATTTTGCCAAAAAAGGCGAGCCTGCAAAACTCATTTTTAAAGTCAATTCCGTGGTCGAAGAGCAGGTGATTCAGGCACTCTACAGAGCGTCACAGGCTGGGGTTGAGGTTAGGCTTATTGTGCGTGGAATCTGTTCATTAAGACCGGGTATTAAAGGGGTATCTGATAATATTGAGGTGCGCTCGATTATTGGCCGCTTTCTTGAGCATACCCGGGTTTATACATTTGAAAATGGTGGCAGCCAAGAGGTTTATGCATCCAGTGCTGACTTGATGAACCGCAATATGTTCAGACGCGTAGAGATTGGTTTTCCAATAGAAAATAAGCGCTTAAAACAGCGGGTGCTGAGTGACCTGGAATGTTATTTGCGAGACAATTCCCAGGCCTGGATTATGCAAAGTGATGGCAGTTATATGCAGTGTGTGCCTAAAGGTGATGTTTTCCGTGTGCAAAATGAGCTAATGGAGCAGTATTGCGTGAAATAGCCAGTCTATCCCCGTATAAAGTAAAACTACTGTTATGATAGAAACCAGTGAAGAATATATTGACTGAAGTTTCCCAATAATTATTTATGGTAAAATTGAAACTATGCTACAACTATATGAAAAAATAGTCTTTTCATTCGTTTCAAATGCTATTGCCTAAGGGGAATTAAGTAGGGGTTTGCTATAAACATGGCAAAACCACCTAAAATAAACCTCGATACACCAGCATTGTGTATTTCAGCTACTCAATAATTGGGAAACTTCAGTTGCCTATATAAAACCCCATAAATTAGATAATATTATGCTGGCGTTGCATGGGATTAAAAAATTAACGGGAATCAGCGTATTAAAGAGCTTGAAGAAAGTTTAAAAAAAGAAGCACATCTGCCAGTGAAAAAAACATCTAAGTGGCAGAAAATGGTACAGGAAATTGAAGAAAAAGCATTTGATTTAGGTGATTATACGGATGTATTTAATCGGGATAGAGAGGAATTTAGACAATCAATTACCTTTGATGAATAAGTAAAAATGAAGTACCTATTCGATTCTAATGTTGTTTCCGACATCTATAACATTTCGTCCGTTAACCACGCTGTAGTTATAAAAAAATTACTTAGCTTGAAAGAAAATGATGAAATATTTGTTTCTATTTTAACGATATACGAATTTGAATATGCCTTTGCAAACTCACCAGAACATAAGAAGGTTGAATTACAGGCGACGATTCAGCAGATTCAGCAGATTCAGCAAGACTTTGTTGTTTTGCCATTGACTCCATCTGAAGCTAAGATTTTTGGTGATTTGAAAAAGCAATTTAAAGAATTAAGAAAAGCTAAACGGGAGACGCTTAAAAAGCATACTCTGGATTTAATGATAGCTGCCAGCGCAATAGGTCAGGGTATTGTTTTAGTCAGTGCTGATAAAATATATAAGGATATTCAGTTTCTTGATTCTGAGCTAAAGCTTGATTGTAGTTAAGGTATATCATACATGGTCACGGCTTACTAGAACTCAGTTGTTCCTTGCTAACTATCTTAGTTAATGACAGTGACTCCGCCGGTAACAAGAAAAATTTGTAAATAAGATATTAATGCCTCCCATATTAAAAACTCTCTTTATTATTCTAAGCTATCTATGTCTGTTTGCCTGCAATGAACAGGTGCTGAATAATCCATATCCCGCGTCAGCAGATAAAGGCCTGGCAGTTTTATATTCTTCTTTTTCTGAGCGTCCCCGGCACCTGGATCCGGCAAAGTCCCATAGTTCCAATGAATATGTTTTTATCGGCCAGATTTATGAGCCGCCGTTTCAGTACCATTACCTAAAACGTCCGTATGAGCTAGAGCTGTTAACCGCAACGCAAATGCCCGAAATTATTTACTTGGATAGTGCAGGCCAGGTTTTAGCGGAAGATACCCCGGCTGAACAAATCGCCTTTTCAGATTATATTATTGCTATTAAGCCGGATATCCAGTATCAGCCTCATGCTGCGCTAGCCAGGAAAAAGCAAGGTGGATATTTGTATCATCAGCTTACACCACAGCAATTATCCCGGATAACGCAGCTAAGTGATTTTACCCAGACCGGTACGCGTGAATTAACTGCGGCTGATTATGTACACCAAATAAAGCGCCTGGTACATCCTCAAATTTCCTCACCCATAGCCGAGCTGATGAAACAATATATTGCGGGTTTGAGCGATTATGCCCTAACCATAAAAGATCAGCCACGTACTGCGCTGAAAGATTTCGCGATTAGCGGTGTCGAGGTCATAGATAAATATCGCTACAAAATACGCATAAAAGGTAAGTATCCGCAATTTATCTATTGGCTGGCTATGCCATTTTTTGCGCCGATGCCGTGGGAGGCGGATGCCTTTTATAGCCAGCAAGGGTTGATTGATAAAAATATTACCCTGGACTGGCAGCCACTAGGCACAGGTCCTTTTATGCTGGAAGAAAATAACCCAAACCTGCAGATGGTGATGCTTAAAAATCCTAATTACCATGCCGCCTTTTACCCACATGAAGGTGAGCCAGGCGATAGGGAAAAGGGTTTGTTAGACGATGCGGGTAAGCGCTTACCCTTTATTGACAAAGCCGTTTATCGGCTGGAAAAAGAAACCATTCCTTACTGGAACAAATTTCTACAAGGGTATTATGATGCCTCGGGTATTGCATCCGATAGCTTTGACCAGGCGGTGCAATTTACCGGTGATGGTGAGCTAGGTCTAACGCCATCAATGTTGGATAAAGGCATGCAGTTACAAACCGCAGTAACCAGCTCTATCTTTTACATGGGCTTTAATATGCTGGACTCAGTGGTCGGTGGTGATAGCGAACGGGCACGTAAATTACGCCTGGCAATATCCATCGCTATCGATTATGAAGAATATATTTCTATTTTTATGAATGGACGAGGGGTCACAGCACAAGGGGTCATTCCACCCACAATCTTTGGCTTCAGTGAAGGAGAGCAGGGCATTAATACCTATGTTTATGACTGGGTTGGCGAACAGGCCCGACGTAAACCCTTACAGGAGGCCAGACATTTAATGCAAGAGGCAGGTTATGCAGAGGGTATCGATGCCTCAACCGGTGAAGCATTGATTTTATATCTGGATACAGCAGCCAGTGGTCCTGATGATAGAGCGCGACTAAACTGGTATCGTAAACAGTTTTCCAAGCTGGGTATACAACTGGTAATACGGGCAACGGATTACAACCGCTTCCAGCAGAAAATGCTCAATGGCAATGCGCAAATTTTTATGTGGGGCTGGAACGCGGACTACCCGGATCCGGAAAACTTCTTCTTCCTCTTATATGGTGCAAATGGCAAGGTTGAGCATGGGGGAGGAAATGCAGTAAATTATCAGAATAATGAGTTTGATCGCCTGTTTAAGCAAATGAGTAATATGGAAAATAGTCCAGAGCGCCGGGCGATGGTAGAAAAAATGCAGGAAATCATTCGCCATGATGCCCCCTGGGTGTATGGGTTTCATCCAAAAAGTTTTTCCTTATTTCATAGCTGGTATCATAATTTAAAGCCTAACTTAATGGCTAATAATAAACTAAAATACCAGCGTATAGACCCACGGCAACGCGAGCAACTAAGACAGCAATGGAACCAGCCAGTATTATGGCCGATTATCGGACTGGTTTTTCTTATGGTTTTGCTGGTTCTGCCGGCAGTACGCAGCTTTCAACGCCGTGCAAAAGAGACGATTAAGTAATGTTTAATTATATCCTGCGACGTTTTATCTATGCCTTTCCCTTATTACTAGGGGTCAATATCCTTACCTTTGTGCTGTTTTTTATCGTCAATAGCCCAGATGATATGGCGCGTATGCAACTAGGTCAGAAGCATGTTACCGAGCAGGCGATTGATAACTGGAAGCAGCAGCGTGGCTATGACTTGCCATTATTGTTTAATCCGACCAAGACTGGGCTGGATAAAATTAAAGCCACCATTTTTTACCAAAAATCCCTGCGCTTATTTGCCTTTGATTTTGGCATTTCAGATAGTGGCAGGAATATAGACCAGGATATACAGCAACGTATGTGGCCCAGTTTAGCAGTGGCTTTACCCTCGCTGATAGTCGGTTTAATTGTTAATATCAGCGTTGCCTTAATGATGGTGCTATTTCGGCAGAGCTATCTGGAATTTAGCATAATCGTGCTGTGTATTATTATTATGTCGATTTCTTCTTTATTCTATATTATTGGTGGGCAGTTTATTATCGGTAAATTACTGATGCTGGTGCCGATCTCTGGTTACGATACCGGGATCAATGCCTACAAATTCCTGATACTGCCCGTGCTTATCAGCGTAGTGTCTGGCGTAGGGGCAGGGGCGCGTTGGTACCGTACCTTATTCCTAGAAGAAATAGAGCAGGATTGTGTGCGTACTGCGCGGGCAAAAGGACTGACAGAAACACAGGTGCTTTTTAAACATGTACTAAAAAATGCCATGATTCCAATTCTTACGGGCGTGGTGGTTGTGCTGCCATTACTCTTTATGGGGAGCCTGATTACCGAGTCATTCTTTAGTATTCCAGGCTTAGGCAGTTATACGATAGATGCGATTAATAGCCAGGATTTTGCCATCGTTAGGGCCATGGTATTTCTAGGCTCTGTACTATATATCATAGGCTTATTGCTAACCGATATTTCCTACACACTGGTTGATCCGCGCGTGCGGTTGAGCTAGGCCAGGGCGGGATGTCTTGCTCTGAGCGGAAAAGGTGACACCATTTATAAGTTTTTAAAATCATAACCGAAAGCCCTTATTTCTGGTACCAATTCCCTGCTATCTCATAATCGAATAAATCAAACGGGAGCTAATGGAGCAACGATGAGCAGAGCTAGGAGCAAAGGGGGCATGGATCAAGGGGGGCAGAGTCGATTGATACAGCCTTTTTCTTTTAATAACTCAGAGCTCCTATCTCACTCCGCGCGACTTTGGCTCCTTTGATTTATTTGACATGCTAAATTACTAGGGCTATTGTATCTACAATTAGATATACGTAGAGAGAAGCTATCATGGAAACAGAAATAAAAAAATGGGGCAATAGTGCTGCTGCCAAGTAAAATTCTCGTTGCTGCTCGCATTAGCACCGGTAGTTCTATTTCAATCGAAGTAAAAGGTCGAAAAATCATTATAGAGGAAATTGCAGAGCCGAAAGCAAAGCGACTTAAATTTCCTTTTAGTGAACAAGCATTACTGGAAGGGCTAACTCCCGAATTAGCTCATGCTGATGAAACATATAGGAATAATTTTGTTATTTGAGTATCTGTCAGGCGTACATATTTCATGTCTTTAATAAAAATTTTGTGACGTAATACAGTCTTTATTCTTTATAAAATTCACGTTCTAATTGTTTGAGTGAAGAAGTTTCCAGGTTTTTTTCTGGCACGTACATCCCCCATAGCTGCCTGAGTTTCTTTATTGGGTAATGTAACATTAAAAGGTAAGCCTCGTTTAGCAACAATTAGGTTGGTAAAGATATTAACAGCTTCACTAAAGTTTAAGCCAAGATCAGCAAGGATTTGTTTTGCTTCTGCCAGTTTTTTTTGGTCTAAACGTAAGCTTGTTTGTGTTTTTGTACTCATATTGTAGAATCCTTGGGTAACATAAATATATAGCATACCATATGGGTTGCTATTTTCTCTAGAAAAGTATCTTCCCAAGGGAAACTCGGGAGCTTTAGCAAGATCAAGAAGGTAGGGGTCAGCCAGCTTGATTTAGTAGGTACAGCAAAACCATCCAGCCATTTTAAAGTGGTTTAGAATGTATACTTTAATTGACGCTTATATTCATCGAGCTGAAGTTTCCCAATAATTATTTATGGTAAAATTAAAACTATGCTACAACTATATGAAAAAATAGTCTTCTCATTCGTTTCAAATGCTATTGCCTAAGGGGAATTAAGTAGGGGTTTGCTATAAACATGTGCAAAAAACCACTAAGAATAAACCTCGATCACCAGCATGGTATTTCAGTCCAGCACCGCTCAATAATTGGTTAGGTTGGTAAAGATATTAACAGCTTCACTAAAGTTTAAAGCAAGATCAGCAAGGATTTGTTTTGCTTCTGCCAGTTTTTTTGGTCTAAACGTAAGCTTGTTTGTGTTTTGTACTCATATTGTAGAATCCTTGGGTAACATAAATATATAGCATACCATATGGGTTGCTATTTTCTCTAGAAAAGTATCTTCCCAAGGGAAACTCGGGAGCTTTAGCAAGATCAAGAAGGTAGGTCAGCCAGCTTGATTTATAGTAGTACAGCAACCATCCAGCCATTTTAAAGTGGTTTAGAATGTATACTTTAATTGACGCTTATATTCATCGAGCTGAAGTTTCCCAATAATTATTTATGGTAAAATTAAAACTATGCTACAACTATATGAAAAAATAGTCTTCTCATTCGTTTCAAATGCTATTGCCTACGCGCGTTGAATAGGCTTTAGTAATGCCTAAAACATAGTCAATATCTAAAGGCCCTACGCCTGTTCCCGTTGCTGCACCACCTGCTGTAGTATTGGAAGATGTAACATAGGGGTAAGTACCATGATCAATATCTAGCAATGCACCTTGCGCACCTTCAAATAATATATTACTGCCTTCAGACTGATAGCCATGTAATTTTTCGGAAACATCAATCAACATGGGTTTTATATGCTCGGCTAATTCCAGAGAATCGGCCAGCATGGTATCAAAATCAACTGCAGGTACTTTATAGTACTCAGTCAGCATAAAATTATGAAATGCTGTTAATTCGCGTAATCTTTCAGTGAATAGTTCAGTATTTAACAAATCTGCTGCGCGTATGCCACGCCGCGCAATTTTATCTTCGTAAGCTGGCCCAATTCCGCGCCCTGTCGTGCCTATCGCTTTTGCACCTTTAGCCACTTCCCGAGCCTGGTCTATGGCAACATGGATTGGCAATATCAGTGCGCATGCTTCACTAATTAATAGACGCTCACACACCGGAATGCCTGCTGCTTCCAGTATTTTAATTTCCTTAAGCAAGGCCTCAGGTGATAACACTACGCCATTGCCGATTAAACATTGTACGTCTTCACGCAGGACACCCGAAGGGACTAAATGTAAAACCGTCGTTTTGCCATCAATCACCAATGTATGTCCGGCGTTATGTCCACCTTGAAAGCGCACCACTGCTTTTGCCTGATCGGTTAGCAGATCTACTAACTTGCCTTTGCCTTCATCGCCCCATTGCGTGCCGATCACTACAACATTTTTACCCATAACAGTTCCAGATTAATTTAACGGGACAAGAACCCAGTTCTTATCAATTTTTTCTAATTTTTGCTGACCAGCAAACGGCTCTGCATTATCCTGCTGGCCAGATAACTGCTTGATGACTATGCACCCAGTCGCGCGTAGATCGCGTATTTTATCATCCAGCGTACGATCGCCGGGAGCGTATGGTGCGAAAACTTTAACCTGGTCATCTGCTACCTTATCCTGCTTAGTCAGTGCTGCCAGAACTTTTAGGTCTGCACTAAAGCCGGTTGCCGGTCTGGCATTGCCAAAAATTTGACCGATATTATCGTAACGTCCGCCACGCGCTATTTCCTTACCAACTTCAGGAACAATCGCGGCAAACACCATGCCTGTATGGTAATGATATCCACGCAATTCTGCCAGGTCGAAACTGATGGTTAATTCAGGATAGTAACTGTGCAGAATATCCGCTAGTTCTTCTAGTTGTGTGAGTGCCTTGTTAACACTTGCATCTACCGAAGCAAACACAGCTTTTGCTTTAGCTAATACCGATTTATCGCCATTTAATTTAGGTAATGCGAGAAACACTTTCTGTATGTCTGAGCTTACCGCATAGCTGTCTATAAGCTCACTCAATTCACAATTGGCCTTACGTTGCAAGACCTCGAATAATGCCAGCTCTTGCTCCTCAGTCAAATTCGCCTGTGCCACCAGTCCACGGTAAATACCCACATGACCTAAATCCAGATGCACATTTTTCAACCCCGCCATTGCCAGAACTTCCAGCATCAACTGAATCACCTCGGTATCACTATCTATACCGGAATGACCAAATAGTTCCGCGCCAATTTGCATCGGAATCCGGGTTTTATACAAAGCACCACCACGTGTATGCAGTGTCGTACCTTCATAGCAAAGCCGCGAAACTTGCTGATGACTTAAGCTATGCGCATCAATTCTTGCGACCTGTGGGGTCATATCCGCACGTATGCCTAACATTTCACCGCTAAGTTGATCAGTTAACTTAAAGGTCTGCAAGTTCAAGTCATGCGCTGATCCGGTAAGCAAGGAATCCAGATAGTCAATAAATGGCGGAACTACTTTTTCATAACCCCAACACTCGAATACATCAAGCAACTGTCGCCGTAAAAATTCCAGGCGTTGCGCATCTGCAGGCAAAATTTCTTCAACACCATCTGGCAGTAGCCAAGGGTCTCTTTGTAACATGATATTTATCCAGTTCACACAAAAACGCCCCATATAAATGGAGCGCTTATTCGATCAATTCAAGTCAGTTCAATTACTTCATCTTCTTGAAATATTTAAAGAAATCTGAATCTGGCTCAGTTACCATAAGATTTCCCGAATTAGCAAAGGTTTCTTTATATGCTGCCATGCTCCGATAAAAAGCATAAAACTCTATATCTTCTCCGTAAGCCTTAGCATAGATTTCAGATGCAGTCGCATCACCCTGTCCTTTAGCAACCTCAGCATCACGGTAGGCGTTCGCTAGAATAATTTCTTTCTGCTTATCCGCATCCGCACGGACACGCTCTGCTGCTTCTGAACCCTGAGATCTAAATTCACGAGCAACACGGGCACGCTCTGCTTCCATACGACTGTAAACTGATTGGCTGACCTCTTTAGGCAAATCAATACGTTTTACTTGTACATCCACAATTTCAATACCCAAATTGGCAGCGGCACTGGCTGTATTAGCAATCAATGCTTCACGTACAGCACGACGGTCAGTAGAAACCAGCTCTTTAATATCCCGCTTACTGAACTGACTACGGAATGCATCTTTAATAATTTGATCCAGACGCACATTAGCCTGATAAGTATCACCTGCCACCGAGGTATAAAACGTTGTGACATCGCCGATGCGCCATTTAACAAATGAATCAACAATCACATTCTTCTTTTCAGCAGTCAAGAACCGCTCTGGTGATGAATCCAGGGTTAAAATACGTGAATCAAATTTCTTAACATTATTAATGAAGGGCATTTTAAAATGTAAGCCGGGCTTATAGTCCGACTTCATAATTTCCCCAAATTTAAATTTTATGGATTTTTCTGTTTCGCTAACAGTAAAAACACTCATCATAATAACGGTAAAAACTACCCCAAGAGTAACTAAAATTTTATTTGCTGTCATGTTTAGCGCCCTCTCGGCATACGTCCACGACCTGTAGGCCGAGGTGTGTTATTGGGGTAAGGTTGCGTTACCGTTGGTGTAGACTGGTAAGTATTAACCAGTTTTTTCATTACCTTAGACTTACTACCCAATTTATCTAGCGGTAAATACATAAGATTATTACCACCTTTAACATCAACCATCACCATATCCGTACTAGACATCACCGACTCCAGGGTATCCAGATAAATACGCTTGCGAGTAACTTCCGGCGCTTTTTTATATTCTTTTAATATCTGCGTAAAACGACTCACATCCCCTTCCGCCGCTGAAATAATACGTGACTTATAACCTTCCGATTCCTGCATCAGTCTGGCTGCCGCTCCACGTGCCTTTGGCACGATATCATTGGCGTAGGCTTCTGCTTCATTAATCAGGCGCTGTTTATCTTCACGCGCTTTAATAGCATCTTCAAATGCACTTTGTACCTGGTCAGGTGGCTGCGCATCCTGTAGGTTCACACTGGTTATAATAATACCAGAATCATAAGAATCCATAACCCGCTGAATTTCAGTCTTAATATCAGCAACAATCTGACTACGACCTTCGGTTAACGCAAAGTCCATGGTATTTCCACCAATAACACCACGTTCAACACTTTCGGTCACCTGTTTTAAAGTTGCTGTCTGGTTAAGTATATTAAATAAATATTTTTTAGCATCACTCACCTGGTACTGAACCGCTAAACGTACATCAACAATATTTTCATCTTTAGTCAGCATTAGTGCTTCCTGGGCAACCGTTCCTTTACGGCCACCACCAGAACGATAACCAACCTCTAAAGAACGCACCTTGGAGATATTAACAATATCGACACTTTCAATCGGTGCTGGCAATTTCCAGTTCAAGCCAGGTTGCGTGGTCGTAGTATATTTGCCAAAGCGCAATTCAACACCGCGATTTCCCTCATCCACAACATAGAAACCACTCGCCAGCCAAAGTGCAATTGCACCCAGCGCTAAAAACCCCAGGCCTTTTAACGACGGTGAAGAGTCATTATCACCTCCGTCTGCGCCTTTATTACCACCAAACAAGCCGCCTAATTTATCCTGTAGCGAACGTATCGCCTCATCTAAATCGGGAGGACCATTGTCCTCATTACGCCCACTCCAAGGGTCTTTCTTCTTATCGCCACCCGGCTCATTCCAAGACATTCTCTAACTCCACGCTAATACTGCAAAAATGTTCAGCCCTTGCAGGCTATCAATATAATACTTATCTAAGTTCAACCCATTTTTCCAGGATAAAACTTTTTTCAACTGACTAATTATCCTAAAAAACGCATTGTTTAACAATGCTGGCTATACAACTTCTTCCACATCTATACCACCAAGGATGCCCATATATTGCTGATCAATTTCTATCAGCAAGTCCCAGCCTCCCAGTTCGGTAAAATCTTCGCGCATGATATTGGCTACTGAAAACAACTTGGCACGCACATCCCCCTGACTTGGCAGTAAATGGCATAAACGCGTCACTTTAGTTGCGGAGAAAAGCTCCGCCAGCGCCTGTAACAGCAAATCCATACCGGCTCCAGTTTTTGCCGATAAACAGACACGTACAGGTAAGCCCTGCTCATTACGGTCGATACGCGGTTTAAAGTCGTCCAGTAGATCTATTTTATTATATACTTCCAACTGTTGATTAGTATCCGCACCAATTTCTTTCAACACGCGATTCACTTCAGCAATCGTTTCTGCGCGATACTCATCATTGGCATCAATGATATGCAACAATAAATCAGCCTCTGTTGCTTCCTGCAATGTCGACTTAAATGCCGCAACTAATTCATGGGGTAAATGGCGTATAAAACCCACGGTATCAGCTAAGACAACTTCTGATGCGTTGGGTAATTTAAAGCGCCTTAAGGTTGGGTCCAGTGTCGCAAATAACTGATCCGCCGCATAAATATCTGCACCAGTCAGGCTATTAAATAAGGTAGACTTCCCGGCATTCGTATAACCCACCAAAGACAATCCGGGAATTTCCGAACGCTTACGCCGGGCGCGCCCCTGGTGTCGTTGCTTGACTACTTTTGCCAGACGACTTTGTACTAATTTAATTCTTGCGCCTACCTGACGCCTATCATCCTCTAGCTGGGTTTCCCCGGTACCACGCATCCCGATACCCCCTTTTTGTCTATCTAGGTGGGTCCATCCTCGGGTCAACCGTGAAGACAGGTGATTTAACTGTGCTAGCTCAACTTGCAATTTTCCATCATAGGATTTTGCGCGCAAGGCAAATATATCCAGAATCAAGCCATTACGGTCAACTACACGAAACTCTAATGCTGCTTCTAAATTTCGCTCCTGACTCGGCGTTAATACGTGATTAAACAGTACCAAATCGGCTTCTGTTTCTGCAATGACAGCTTTTAATTCTTCTAGCTTTCCCGAGCCTATAAAATACTTGGCATCGGGGTACTTGCGTGTGCCAGTTAACACATGCACGACTTCTGCGCCTGCTGAACTCGCTAATTCCTTTAATTCATTTAAATCTTCCTGGCCTGCATGTAGATTAATATGCACCAGTACAGCTCTTTCCCCTGATTCAGGACGATCAAACAAAATTAATCTCCCTGTCAAAACAGTTACTCAAATTATTCAACTCCAGTGTCTTTATTTAGCATAGTGACTGGCTTACCAGGCACTATTGTAGAAATGGCATGCTTATAAACCATCTGTACCATGGTGTTTTTTAGCATCACTACATACTGATCAAATGAATCAATGCGACCTTGCAATTTGATGCCATTAACTAAAAAAATATATACTGGTGTATGCTCTTTTCTGAGTGTGTTTAGAAAAGTATCCTGTAAATTTTGACTTTTTGGCATATGTCTCTCCCTATTATTATTGTTTTTTAATTAGCCTAAAGCTCGAATCCAGTCACAACTTCAGATGATACCTTACCGATAATTAGCCTGCTTTACAAGATATAAGGACGCAAAGCTGAAATTCAATACTAGTACAGCACCTATTTTGGGAAAATGGTTAGATAAATTAATATATTAATGCTAAATCATTAACTTAAAGGAACTCCTGTCCATCAAAGCAAAAAACAGCTGCTAGACTATTCTGGTTTTAATAAGCGTAATTGATGACTAGCTACGCTAACCCATCTTCGTCACTTTCATCTTTCTAAGCCATTGATTCATCGGTTTAAGCGATTTTTTGTCGAAAAATTCTCTTTAAAATCAATGGTGTTTTTTTTGAAAGTTTTGTAGTGCCATTTATGTTATTTTTGTCGATAAATTCATTGACTTTTGTCAAAAAAATCATCATTATTTGAGTGTAATTTACATGCGACAAAAATACTCTAAAAAATCCAACGTTTTATACAAAAACACAAAATCTGTAGTGCCAACTGGCTACTTTTTAAAATTTCAACCAATTGATTTATAACAACTACATCATCAATAGTGACGAAGATGGGCTAAATGCACCTAACACTTCCAATGCAGACGAACCGGCTAACAATATAATAGTATCTGCAAAACTCATAAATTGCAGCTGAAACTGACTATGATAAAGTCAGGCGCGCCATGCTACCTCACGAAATTCCGGGACTCCTGTCGCCGTAATTCGTTCACCTACGCAGCGAATAGGAGATGCTCCAGCCGCCCTGCGTCCGCCACAGACTGAGCACAAAGCAGCTCAGTCATGGCTACCACAAATGGCTCTACGGCTATTCGGGATAAAATTTTAGCCTCCCTCGCGCGCTATCGCGCACTTCGGATTGGCAAATTTCCCTGCGCCTTCTGGAGACTATCAGCCCGTCCGGGGCTGACAGCGAAGGCCAGCTGTGCTACAGGCGCGCCATGCTACCTCACGAAATTCCGGGACTCCTGTCGCCATAATTCGTTCACCTACGCAGCGGATGGGAGATGCCCTGAACGCCCTGCGTCCGCAACGACTACGCACAAAAGACGCTTCGTCATTACTACCTCACTGGCTGGACGGCTATTCGGAATGCAATTCTTGCTCCTCTCGCGTGCTGCTAGCACACGTCGAATCAGCAAATTGCCCTGTCGCCTATCAGGGACTAAAAATCACCACTTCGCTAAGCTCCATTTCCATGATTTTCAGCGATGGTGTGTTAATCATCAACAGTATTAAGCTAATCACACACCAGGCCACGACCCCTGATATAAAACCATACCAAAACCCTGTATAAAGAATCGGGGAGTCGCTATTTTTGCGAAAGCTTGTTTTGGGCATCCCAGCCCAAGCAAGCAGCAAAAACTTAACGCGACCACTTATGCCTCCGGCGGCCCCGATTCGTCCTCGTCACCTCGTCCCGACCCAACAAGGGGTCGGAACATAGGCTCCAAATGACTTGACGCCGTGTCGGATGGCCTTTTATTTTGTCTCCACCTTCGCTAACGCTCAGACTCCGACAAAACAACGACCCTACGGCTATCGCGGACTAAAAATCATCACTTCGCTTAGGCTACGTTTCCCTGATTTTCAGCGAAGGTAGACAGATAAATGCATTAGTTCCACCGACCAGCTTGGTAATGACCACTTCATCATGTCGCGTCTGCAATTCAGAACGGATAGTATTGCCAATAATAAACAACACCGCAATTGCCAGTAACACAGTCAAAATAAGCACTATACTATTTGCCATCTGCATGATCGCCTGTAATCGCGCCAGCCATTGCATATCTAGTTGTGCAAAATCAACCTCCGGCTCATATTGCAAAACCTCAAGCAAATGCTGGAGCTGATAGGCTTCGCTTAATGAGTCTTGTGGATAGACCTGAATAACCGCAGCAGGTAACGGGTTTTTCTCTAATGCATTCAAAGCAGCACCAAAGCCACTGTATTCGCGGAATTCTGCCAGTGCTTGTTGCCTGGAAATAACACTGACTTTAGCTACCCCTTCATTAGCCTGTATTTTAGCAGCCAATATTCTGGCTTGATCGTCGCTAATTTTATCCTGCAAAAACAAGGATATCTGCTTACCTGTCTGCAGGGAATCAACCAGTTGCTGCGCATTATTAACTAACACATAGAAGCTGCCCGCCAAGGCAATAGCTATCGCCATCACCGTAATTGCCATCGCCGAGGTAAAAGGCGCGCGTAACAGGCGAGATAAACTGGAAATCAGCGCTTGTCGCTGCAATTGCAACTGTGTCAGCGCACGACTTTCAGTGCCGCGCTTATTCGTTTTAGCGACTCTACTGGCCCTTGCTTGCGGCGCTTCTCTAACCTGTCTCATGATTGCTGCGGGAGCAGTCGCCCATAATCTAATTGCAAAACTCTATGCTGCATTTTTGTCACCAGCTCTATATCATGGGTAGCAATCAATACGGTCACGCCTACTTGCTTGAACTGCTCAAATAAATGCATAATTTCAGCAGATAATTCCGGATCCAGGTTTCCAGTAGGCTCATCCTCCAGAATCAATGCAGGCCGATTTACGACTGCTCGCGCTATACCGATACGCTGCTGCTCTCCTCCCGACAGAGCCAGCGGGTATCTATTTTCTTTGCCTAGCAAGCCTACCTTGTCTAATGCAGCGCGCACACGCCTGGCGACTTCATATGATCCTAAGCCAGAAACAACTAAAGGCAATGCGATATTATCAAATACTGTGCGGTCAAACAGCAATTTATAATCCTGGAAAATAAGCCCTAATTTGCGCCGTAAATATGGAATTTGCCGATCGGACAAGCGGTTCAGGTTTTGTCCATCTACCAGTAATTGGCCACGCGAACAGCGCTCAATGGCGGCAATCAATTTTAATAAGGTAATTTTTCCTGCGCCTGAATGACCGGTCAGAAATGCTATTTCTCCTTTCTGCAGATGAAAACTGACATCCAGCAAGGCATCGCCCGCATCCGCATAGCGCTTAAACACATGATCTACAGTGGGCATGATCTAATGCGCATCCTCACCAAATAATGCATCGATAAACTGCTCAGCATTAAAGTCCTGTAAGTCATGTATCCCCTCACCCACACCTAGAAAGCGAATCGGCACACCGATCTGCTTAGCCAGTGCAAAAATCATCCCGCCTTTGGCAGTACCATCTAGCTTGGTCAGTGCAATCCCAGTTAGCTCAACCGATTTATTAAAGTGCTCGGCTTGCGAAAGCGCATTTTGCCCTGTACCAGCATCCAGCACCAGCAAGACTTCATGCGGTGCTGTTTCGTCAACTTTCGCAGTGATGCGCTTGATTTTCTTCAACTCATCCATCAAATTGGATTTAGTATGCAAACGACCTGCCGTGTCGGCAATCAGTACATCAACTCCTTTTGCCTGTGCTGATTGCACAGCATCAAAAATAACCGAGGCTGAATCAGCACCTGTATGCTGCGCGACTACATGAATATGATTGCGCTCACCCCAGACTTGTAATTGCTCTACAGCCGCTGCTCTAAAAGTATCACCCGCAGCCAGCATAACGCTATGACCTTGCTGTTGTAATCTTTGCGCCAGCTTGCCAATGGTAGTGGTTTTCCCCACGCCATTAACACCTACTACTAAAATAACAAAGGGCCCCTGTTTTTCCGGAATCACCAGCGGCTGACTGACAGGTTCCAGTAATTCGCGTAATTGCTGTTTAAGCAATGTAGACAAGGCACTCACATCTTGCAATTGATGCTTCTCTACGCTTTCTTCCAGTCGAGCAATAATTTCTGTGGTGACATCCATGCCGACATCTGCCATTAACAGGCTGGTTTCTATCTCTTCCAGTAAGTCCTGATCAATTTTCCTATTGGCAAAAGTCATCACAGCAAGTGCCGAACCTAAACCTGTACGCGTCCTGCCTAATTGCGATTTTAAGCGTAGATACAGCGATTCAGGCTCAACTACTTCAGGTTCACGCTCAACCAAGTCCGCCTGATCGACTAGCTGTGTCGCACCGTCTTGTTCATCGACTGCTGTATAGCGTCTATAAAATCTTAGCGCAATCAGCGGCAGCATCAAAACTACTGCATTAACACTATGCAACACCACTAACCAGGTAGGCATTAACATTTTGACTATGCCAATACCTGCAGCAATCTGCAGCAATAATAATATGCTGATCGCGATGCCTGCCCTGCGTATTTGCTTAACAGGACTTTTAGTTGCAGACAGCATAATCCACGTCATTAGCGCAAAAACGACAATGGCTAAAATACGGTGCACCCAGTTTATAGCAACTTTTGCAGTAAATGATAAAGGTGCAAACAGGTTAAATGCATTCTGGTAATCAGCCTGCGGCCACCACGAATTTAAGCAGCGCGGAAAATCGCCACAAACTAAAGCTGCATTATTTGCAGCTAACCAGGCTCCCACAGCAACCTGCAGTAGCAAAAGCGCAGCCACGCCGGTTAGCAGCCACTGGCTGTTAGCATTGCTTTTTCTGATATATCCAGCTTGGCTTTTTAAGAACACAGCGTAAGCGATAAACAGACTTAATGCACTGAGTAGGTAAACTACTAAATGGTTCACTGCCTGGCTCGGCAGAAACTCTTGATGCATACTCAGCTGAATTTGCGCAGCCACTAAAGCAACCAACACCATAGTGTAGAGCACGATTTTAAGCCGGGCAGTTTTTAGCAAAAAGCTCGCCATTAACATTGCTGCGAGAAACAACAGCAAGTCAAAGGTACTGATATAGTGTATTAATCCGACCACATCATGCACGTTCAATGTGGTTTGGCTGAGCATTTCAGTCATCTGAGTATAACAACCGGAAATCTCAGTACAGGACATTGTATTGATATGGGTCACTCGCTGATATGTGCCTGATGCCGTCAATACCAACAGCAGCAACCCCACTAGAAAGGTAAATAATCTGAACATATCTGGCTACCCAATTTGAGAAATTCTAAGTAATTTTTTCAAATCACGCTTAACATCGTAGGGATCAAATCCTGGTGGATATTGCATCATAATATTTCCCAGTGGATCCATTAACAGCAAGCTGCCCTGCGCAATTTCCCCACCTAACTGTTGCCTGATTTTATTTGCCAGCGCAGCTGACGGCTGTACTTTTATCAAGCGGTCATCTGCATCCCACCAAGGCTGGAACCCGGGTTCTTGTTTTCCTTGCATAATAATAACCGCACGTCGGGTGCGTGTTAAGTCCTTATTCAGCATTAGACGTAATTGTTTAGTAGCATGAATTGCATCTACACAGACCTTGTGACACTGCTTGCCAGGAATAATATTCAGCATTACCCAATGACCACCTAACTCGCTAATGTTATCTTTGGAAAATTGATCCACCCCGGTGAAATCAGTGCGTTCCATGGTAATTACAGGAATAACCAAATCACCCTTATTAGTTGAACCCGGGCGAAAATCAGGGTCGGTCGTCAAGTACCAGGCAAACGAAAAAGGAATAATCGTCATTAAGGCCAGAATGATAATCGTACGATGGTTCTTCTGTATTTGCTTAGTCATGTTTCTTTGTTTTACAACTTATCCAAAGGATTAATAAAGTTAAAGTAGCTGCTAGCGCAAACCACTGAAATGCATAGGCAGTATGTTTCTCTGGAGGCATACGCGTATGAACATGCCATTCACGAACATAACCATATGGCTCTCCAGCTGCCAGCTGTAGCTGGTAATCTGCAATTGACCGGCCTAGTTTACTGGTGATTTTTTGCTGGTTTATAATTTGTAACTTGCTCGGCCAGCCTTCACTAGGCTGATCAGCACCTTTCAGTACCAGTCCCACTTGTGGGAATTCATTCAGCACCCCGGTAATTGCAATCATTTCTGTAGACGGTATAAAGTCTATCGCAGGCAGTTTGCTCCTGTCCTTATCCATCAACACCCAACCACGATTGACCAAAATAGTCGTTGGATCATGCGCTAGTATAAACGGCGTTAAAACCAGGTAACCCACTTTACCCTGGTGAATCTGGTTGTCTAATAATATCTGATGCTGGACATCGTAATGCCCCTTTGCAATCACTCGTCTATATCTTATCGGCTTATTGTCTGCTAATAATTGTCCGATGGGCTGCGGTTGTTTTTGCATCATGGCGGTTTGATTAGCCAAAAACTCGCGCTTTTCTTCGGCTCTGCTCAACTGCCAAAAACCCAGCCGCAATAATAAAGCAAGCAGCGCGATAAAACCTATCAGTGGTACGATTTTTATTTTACAGCGACTCACTTTACTCTCGGCTTCATGGCTAAATCATGATTCTAGTCCTGAATCATCAGATATTTTATGCTTATCTAATTTTTCTAGGATAATGTTGATTATGTATTAAGATATAAGCATTCTTGTTTACTACCTATCTTAACATTATGCTAAAAATTCTAATTATTCTGGTTTTTTTATCTATTATTGCCAGCCTGGGCATCGCATTGTTTCATTTAATAACTAACAAAGAAACCTCAGCGAAAACTGTTAAAGCGTTAACCTATCGAATCAGCATCTCTCTGGCTTTATTTATCTTACTGGCTATCGCACTTATGTCTGGACTTATCCAGCCTTCAGGAATAGGCATGCAGATGCAATTGCAAAAAGAGAAAATGGCTGAACAAAAGTAATCACAATAAACGGTTACTTATGGTTTCAAGTGCTGCACAGCATAAAATCTGCATTCTGCAGTTACCTTTAAGCCATCTGATAGCGGGATAAAGCCACGCTCTACAGCGGTTTATTTTGACAAAAAAAAAGCACTACCTGTTTGAGGCAGTGCTTTTTTTAGGCATAGCGGTTTGCTTACAGCAAATAAACAAAAATAAACAAGCCTAACCACACCACATCAACAAAATGCCAGTACCAGGCTGCAGCCTCAAAGACGAAGTGATTTTCCGGTGTAAAGTGACCTTTCCAGCTACGGAATAAAACGACCGTCAGCATGATTGCACCGATACATACGTGCGCACCGTGAAATCCCGTTAGCATAAAGAAGGTTGAGCCATAGATTCCGGAACCTAATGTAAGCCCCATCTCATGGTATGCCTCTTGATACTCGATCGCCTGAAACGCAACGAATAAAAACCCTAAAGTAACCGTTGCCGCTAGCCCTCTAATAAGCTCAGTGCGGTTTTTGGCTAATAATCCATGATGCGCCCAGGTACAGGTGAGACCACTAGACAATAGAATCAATGTATTCAGCAAAGGCAAACCAAGCGCCCCCATAGGTTCAAACTCGCCACCCACATTGCCTGGGCCATTTGTCGGCCAGACATAATCAAATGCAGGCCATAACATGCCTGACGAACGCCCTGGTCCGTCACCAATGCCCGCAAGCCAATCTAGTGACAGGTTACGTGTAAACCAGAGGGTGCCAAAAAACACGGCGAAAAACATGATTTCGGAAAAGATAAACCACATCATGCCCATACGGTAGGAAATTCCTACGTGATGGTTATACATACCCGATTCACTTTCATTAGCCTGCATGGTAAACCAGCCAGCCAGCATCAGTATAAAGATCACCAGCCCGAGTATCATGAAAGTAGAGCCTGCTGCATTACCATTCAGGTAATTTGCAAAGCCAGCTAAGGTGACCACCATTCCAGCAACTGCTGCAATCGGCCAGGTTGCCTTATGTGGAATGTAATATGCGCCTGTAGACATCATTATCCCCTATTTATATAGTAGTATCGTAATATGTAAGTCCAAATGTCAGTCTTTTATAGCGTGCAGGTAGAACAGGATCAACCACCAGCTGCACATCAAGGTGTCTGGTCTCGCCTGCTTCAAAAACCTGTGTTGCAAAACAAAAACACTTGGTATTTTTAACGTAGCTCACTGCAGGTCCCGGTGTGACACTGGGATTTGCCTTGGCAAGCATGCGTTTATCTGTTTTATTCCTTACTGTATAAGTCATGCTTATAACTTCACCAGGATGCACTTTTAGCTGGTACTTATCGGCTTTAAATTCTAGACCTGTACCAGATCCTATGGAAGTAATAAACTCAAAGCTAATTGCTCGCTGTGTATCAATTGTATAATTTAGGGCAGAAGATTCTTGCCTGGTTTTACCATTGATACCGGTTATCTCGCACAAAATATCGTACAAAGGTATCAAGGCCACTGCAAATAAAAACATCAGTAACACTAAAAAAAGCAAGGCACGTACTGTTTTTTTATTCCTCTGCTCTACATCCGGATTCACAAAGAAGTAGCTCTTATGACAGCAAAAACATAAATTGTAATCACTACAGCCGCTAAGGCGAGTGCAGTCAAAATATTTTTTGTTTTAGTCTTCATTATTTCATTTACTTTGCCTACTTTATACAAATAGGCAAAGTTTAGTCAACTCCCTAGAAATGTTCAGTTGGAATTTTTTCTGGTGGAGTATCAAAAGTATGGTATGGCACTGGAGATGGCAAACTCCATTCCAGACTATGTTTATGTGCATCTTCCCACACTTCATCACTCACTTTCTCACCAGTACCACCTTTTACTGTTTTATACATAATATACACAAACAGCAACTGACTAAATCCAAAGATAAAGGCACCAATACTGGATACCATATTCCAGTCAGCAAATTGTACAGCATAATCAGGGATACGACGCGGCATACCTGCTAAACCCAGGAAGTGTTGTGGAAAGAACAGGATATTAACCGAGATAGCAGATAACCAGAAATGGAATCTTGCCAATCTTTCATCATACATATGTCCAGTCCACTTAGGTACCCAGAAATACGCACCTGCCATAATGATAAATACGGAGGCTGGTACTAATGTGTAATGAAAATGCGCAACAATAAAATAGGTATCGTGATACTGAAAATCCACTGGTGCCAGCGCCATCATTAAACCAGTAAACCCGCCTAAGGTAAACAGCACAACGAATGCAATGGAAAACAGCATAGGTGTTTCAAAGGTCATCGACCCTTCCCACATGGTTGCTGTCCAGTTAAAGATTTTCACTCCAGTAGGAATCGCAATCAGCATGGTGGCATACATAAAGTACAACTCCCCGGCCATCGGCATCCCCACGGTAAACATATGATGCGCCCAGACGATAAACGACAAAAATGCAATTGCAGCTGTCGCATAAACCATTGAGCTATAGCCAAACAAAGGTTTGCGTGCAAATACAGGAATAATCGTAGAAGCAATACCGAAAGTAGGCAGAATCATCACATAAACTTCTGGATGTCCGAAGAACCAGAAAATATGTTGATAAAGTACTGGATCACCACCACCCGCCGCATCGAAAAAGCTGGTATCGAAAAAACGATCCGTCAATAGCATGGTTACCGCACCAGCGAACACTGGCATAATCGCGATCAACAAGAAAGCAGTAATTAACCAGGTCCAGACGAATAATGGCATTTTCATCAAGGTCATTTTCGGCGCACGCATATTGAAAATAGTCGCGATAATATTAATCGCTCCCATAATCGATGAGATACCCAGTAAATGCACGGAGAAAATTGCGAAAGGTAAAGCCGCACCGGTTTGCAATACTAAAGGTGGATATAAAGTCCAGCCCGATGCTGGCGCTCCACCTTCCATAAATAGTGTGCTAGCTAACATAAGTATTCCGGCAACTAATAACCAG
The DNA here is from genome assembly GCF_019721995.1 of Bathymodiolus japonicus methanotrophic gill symbiont. GTDB lineage: Bacteria > Pseudomonadota > Gammaproteobacteria > Methylococcales > Methylomonadaceae > Methyloprofundus. The sequence goes on from NZ_BLYC01000007.1 coordinate 146,127, forward strand.
AAGCTCATATTATTCATTCTTGGCAATGCCATATCTGGCGCACCAATCATCAGTGGAATCTGCCAGTTAGCAAAGCCCACGAAGGCTGGCATAACGGCACCAAATACCATCACCAATGCATGCATGGTAGTCATCGAGTTAAAGAACTGCGGGCTGACGAACTGCATTCCCGGCTCAAATAATTCAGCACGAATAATCAACGCCATGCTTCCACCGACAAAAAACATTGCCAATGCAAAGACTAGATAAAGCGTGCCTATATCTTTATGGTTAGTGGTAATTATCCACCTTAGAAAACCTTTTTCAGGTCCGTGATCATGATGATCATCGTGTTCATGTTCAGCTACAACAGCAGACATAATTAATACCTCTTAAAATACTATATAGAATTCGATGCAAAATACTTTTGACAATGAACTATCAATCGTCGTCATCGTCATATTCGGTAGCTGGAATTGCTCCTTGCAACGCTTTAATCGTTGCTGGTTGAATTGAATCACCAACAGAATTACCCAAGCCATTACGGATAAATGTGGATACCGCTGCAAAATCAACAGGATCTAACATTTGCCCAAAAGCAGGCATCATGCCTTTACCATTCAACATCAAATCAACTTGTGCATCCATATCACCTGTGACGAGTGCGCTACCAGTAATAGCAGGAAAAGTACCGGCTAAACCTGCACCATCTGCCATATGACATGAAGCACAGTTGTTTGTATACACGCTCTCGCCTTTTGCAATCAAATCTTCTGCTGACCATTCTTTATCAGCCGCACTTGCGTTCGCTACAGCTTGTTGTTTTTGCTCCACAACCCAGGCTTCATAATCCGGCTTTTCCATGGCGATCACAACAATCGGCATAAAACCATGATCTCTACCGCAAAGCTCAGTACACTGGCCACGATACGTTCCGGGCTTATCGACTGATGTCCATGCCTCATTGATATACCCAGGAATCGTATCTTTTTTCCAGCCTAAATCCGGCACCCACCAAGAATGAATAACATCTGCTGCTGTAAACAGAAAGCGAATTTTTGTGTTAATAGGAACTACTAATGGCTTATCAACTTCCAGTAGATAATTCGGTACGGTTCTGGGGTCTATACCAGAATTCAGCTGTCTGGCTTTATTGCTTGCCTCATCCAGACTACTGAAAAAACGCACCCCGCTATCCAGATATTCATATTCCCACTTCCATTGCCAGCCAGTGACCTTAATGGACATATCCGAATCTTTAGTATCATCCATTTCCAGCATAACTTTAGTTGCGGGAATGGCTAATAAAATCAAAATAACGGTAGGAATAATCGTCCAGATAATTTCTATCTTGGTACTTTCATGAAACAGTGATGCTTTATGCCCTCTAGACTTACGGTGAAAGTATATTGAGTAAAACATCGTACCGAATACAGCGATACCAATGACCACACACACCCAAAATACCAACATATGCAAGCCATAAACATCACGACTAATTGATGTTACACCCTCCATTAAGTTAAGGGTATAGTCCGCCTGAGCTGTTCCTAGACCGAAGGTCATCAGGGCCAGACCTGCGAATAATTGCTTTGTTTTCACCACGGAGAAGCCTCCTCTAATTAATAATAAGCTGATTGAATGCGCTAAAATCGTTGTGACTCGCCTTTATTCCCTTAGCAAAGCTAGCCTTAATATTGTTACCACAAAGAACTTGTTAATTCTAACTCATGAGCCACTCCTAAGCTAGGGATGTTTTGCTCTTTTTATGCTTGATGGTTTATAAGCCCCCGAATTCATATTTTAATTACATCACTAAATTTATCATCAGTGTTCCCCTATCAATTGATGCCGTGAAACTAACCTCGCCACAAGAGAGCTCATAAAGCACTGTAAAGACATTCCTGTTATTATTGCGTTTTGAACTGCCCGAATGGTATACGAGCTGATACGAGATATTCTTGCCTGGAAAAATAATGGATTCACAAAACGATCTCGTTTTTGAGCCTGTTGCTGCCTAATCTCCAGAGCCTCGCTATATTTTTTATCCGATGGATGAATCAATTCTGGCTGTTGTGTTTTTGAAATCTCTTCAAACACGCGCATTAAATTATAGCTCATTGCAGTCAGGCGCATTTGATTTTCAAGTGAGCGGGTATTGGAAGACCAAGCTTTAGTTTCCTTGAAATTACTTTTAGTGTTATTGAATGTCTTTTCAATCGTCCATCGCTTGAAATACAGCATGGCAATGGTTCCAGGGTTAATAGTCATTGGCAAGGTTGTCACAAACCGGTGAAGTTTTCCGGTTTCTGGATCACGGTAATCCACCACGTTAAATTTGATGCCCTTGTTTTCGTACACACTGTATGCTTCAACCCCTGTATTGATCTCATGGCGGGAGTCAAAAGGGATAGACTCAACCAGAGTCGCAATTGAATTTTCTTTTAGCATTGAAATCATGTAATTAGCATGTCGTTTCTGCCGATCACACCAGACAAAGTCGGTGACGGCTTTATCGTAGACATAGAGATGCTTCTGAGAGCTGTTATTTTCCTTGTTTTGCTTTCCAATATGATCTCGTAACACAGGTATTTCTTGATGCCTCTGAGTTCCGTTTGTCACCAGACAAAGAAATCTGAGCAACCCACTTCTGAGATTCAACGCGTAAATCCCCCCCGGCCGCATAAACTTTCCCCTTGCTGTTTTTTTCAGTATGGCAGGCATGATCAATAAAATGTCCATCCGCTGCTTCTATGGTGTATTCGTCAGGTTCTTGGAATTCTTTAAGATAATCAATGCCTTGCGATAGCAGTATTTCAGCGTGAAGATGATAGCTCTGCTGTTCAAATGCCTCAAGCATACTTGTTCGTCTATGCGACTTCAGTGATTTAAAATACGTTGAGTGGGGAAGCAGCTGGCCATGAATCTGTTCATTGGTTTGGAGGAAATGGCGACCACTATCGACTACACTGATACAGCGTAATAACCCAAGGCGAATAAAGTCGATATCCTTCAACTCTGGGCATGAACGAGCCCACAAAGGATGACGCTCTGCTAACAGGGCACGTTCCATACTTTCATTGCAGTGTTGGTGAATATGTTCAGAGAGTGGTAGGTCTTTAAGCATGGGTGATATCCGTTTATGAGGTGATTAAAACGGAAATTTTTAGAAAATCTTTTCGGCAAATGCAAGCTTTATTTGAAATTATTTGTTGTTTTTTTACGGTGCCTACAGAGTGTCTATTTGCTGTTATAAGTGATTAAAATCAAAAAGATGGAAATATTCGAGTGGTGCTACCTTCAGGTAGGTTATAGGCTGCTTTGTTTAGGTACTTCTTCTTTCAATGGGAACACTGATGTAAAATACTCAGGATTTAGCTTTTCCCTAAATGGCAATACTGCCAGCAATGGCATCTCTGTTGCTTGGCATAGAGTTTGGATATTTTCATCTAGCATCAACATATCTTGCTCCATACAGGACGCAATCCATCCCCGACACTCCACTCTACTTTGTTGAATTGCTGCAAAAGTTAATTTTGCCTGATTAATACACCCCAGGCGCATACCCACTACGACAATAACAGGTAACTTCAATTGCTTCGCTAAATCAGCAACATGCTGATGCGCATTTAACGGTACTAGCCAGCCACCCACGCCCTCAACCAGTACAATATCCGCAAGATTTTCAATCTGCTGATATTTATCGACAATTTCATCTAGCACAATTTCGATGCCCGCCTGCTCGGCAGCAATATGCGGAGAAACAGGCAAGGTAAATGCATACGGATTAACATCCTCATAAGGCAAGGCAAAAGATGCATATTGTTGTAATAACAAGGCATCCTCATTTTTTAAACGACCGTCCAGCTCATCGCAACCCGATGCCACAGGCTTCATGCCTAGCACCGTTTTTCCCTGATTTTTAAAGTACTGCATTAAGGCAACCGTACTCCAGGTTTTGCCTATTCCAGTATCAGTTCCGGTGATAAAATAGCCCTGACTCATACACTCCAGCCTGATTTTGCCTGTACATAAATGATTTCATAACTTGCGGTAATAGAGCCATTATCATCGGCCGGGTACGCGGCCAACAAGGCTTGCATATGCCCCTTGCCAGTTAACTGCTTGTTCCGCCCCTGACTGACATTATGCGCACCTATCCCCTTTAGCTCACGCATAAGCGCAATGACACTTTTATATTTCACCTGATAAACCTGTCGCTGTAATTGCACATCAACAAAACCAGCGGCATGCATGTATTGCTTAATTTCGGTCAAACTGCAAAAGTCATTCACATGCGCATAGTCGTCAACTTCGGCCCACGCCGCTTTTAGCTCACATAAAGCACTCTCGCCAAAAGTAGAAAAAGAAAACTGCCCCTGGCTACGCAAAACGCGCCGCACATTAGCAAACAACTCGTGCAGATTCTGGCACCATTGCAGAGCTAAATTAGACACCAGCCCATCAATACTATGATCCGCTATGGGCAATTGCTCCGCATCAGCGCAAAGCAGTGGCACAGCTGAACTATTTAACCTCTGCCGTGTTTTTAACAGCATTGGCAAGGCAATATCCAGAGCGATAATATTTTTTAACAAGGCTCTATCGTACAATTGCTGGGTAAAAAAACCGGTACCACATCCCACATCAACAACCAGCGCTTCATGTGGCAGAGAGAGCTGAGTGATCAATTCACGCCCGACCTGGCGCTGCAATGCTGCCATAGCATCATAACTTTGCGAAGCATTGGCAAACGACTGCCTGACCTGTCTTTTATCCAGCACAGCGCTAGCCATTAGCCCCACTCCTTAAGATAAAACCCTCGAGCAAGAACAGCAACTGCTTTTGATCGCTAATAAACGGCAGATGCCCTGCACCTGGAATAATTTTCAATTCAACTTTTTCAGATAATAGCCGGCATGCTTCAACCGCCGATACTGGCACTAAACTATCCTGTCCAGCAAAAACCATCAATACAGGCAGGTTTAAACTACGCAGCATTTCTCTTTGGTCAACAGTTTGTAATACCTGCAGAGCAGCAAGCAATATTTCTGGATCTGGTGCAGCACATTCCTGCATGGCTCGCTTAATCTGCTTGAGACTTGCCCGGACATCCGCCCTGTCCTGCACCTGCAAGCTCATAAAGCGCAATAAAGTCTGCCTCGCATTTTTTTGTATATTAGCGGCAAACTCCTGTAGAAGCTGTGCAGGCATCCCAGGCCAGGATTCAGTTTGCACAAAATGTGGATTACTGGCAATCAGCACAACAGCCTTTACACGTTGCGGATATTTTTCCGCCAGACGCAAGGCGACATTTCCACCCAGGGACCAGCCTACCAATACACTGGCCTGCCCGGGTAACTGCGCAGACACCGCATCAACAACCGACTCCAGCGTATATGGACTAATATTCTTACTTAAGCCATGACCCGGCAGATCCAGACATATTACCTGACGGCATACTGCCAGCGCCTGGGCAAATTCTCGCCAGATACCTGTATGCATTGCCCAGCCATGCAGCATAACCACAGGCTCACCTTGCCCGTAAATTTCCTGATGCAACTCGCTCATGCAGACATGCCCTGCAATGCACTTAATAACTGATCGACATGCTGCTCATCATGCAGAGCAGAAAAAGTAATACGTAAACGCGCACTCCCCAGAGGTACTGTAGGCGGACGTATTGCGCTAACCCAGAATCCTTGCGCAAATAAATAATCACTGGCCTGAACTGCTTTAAGACTATCACCCAAAACTATCGGCTGAATAGCCGATGCTGATGGCATTAATGCCAAGCCTATTTGCCTGGCACCTGCCTGAAAGCGCCGCACTAACATCTTTAGCTTATCTCTGCGCCAGCTATCTTGCCGCACAAAATGCAAACTGGCTCTTGTCGCAGCTGCAATCGCAGGCGGCAAAGCAGTGGTATAGATATAAGATCTTGCCTGCTGAATTATCGTTTCTATCAGCGCGTCAGAGCCAGCAACAAATGCACCACTCGCGCCGAATGCCTTACCTAAAGTGCCAACCAGCACGGGAACCTGTTGCTGACTTAATTGATATTGCTCGACCAGACCTGCTCCATTTGAACCTAACACGCCAAATCCATGTGCATCATCAACCATTAAATAAGCATGCTGGCGTTGAGCCAATACCGACAACTTATCTAAAGGTGCGAAGTCACCATCCATACTGAACACACCATCGGTCACTATCATGGCTTTTTGCCCTAGCGAATGGGATTGCATTTTTTGCTGTAAATTCTCCACATCGGCATGCAAATAACGCTTAAACCGTGCCCCAGACATTAAGCCGCCATCCAGCAAAGAAGCATGATTTAACCTGTCCTGATAAATCACATCACCCTTGTCCATTAATGCAGTTATGACCCCCAGGTTTGCCATATATCCGGTAGAAAACAATAATGCGCGTTCACGTCCGGTAAAATCGGCCAACTCTTCTTCCAGCTCATGATGTTCGCGCCCATGCCCACAGACTAAATGCGCCGAACCACTGCCTACGCCGTATTGATCTGCGGCCTGTTTAAATGATGCGATGACTTCGGGGTTATTAGCCAGACCTAAGTAATCATTACTACAAAAATTCAGTACTTTACGCCCTTCCACTTGCAAAACCACTCCCTGTGCTGACTCAATCATTCGCCGGGAGCGATATAAACTGGCTTGCTTTAAATCGTCAAGCTTTGCTAGCAAAATTTGTTGATTTACCATGAAGGGCATGAAAGTAATGAAGAAAGAGGCGAAGGACGTAGCGAATTAGCTGATTGGTGTGCGACCAGAACCCATATAAAAACTTTAATAAAACCAAAACTTCAAGTCCTATATGCGCTACATGGCAACAATAACACTCTAACAACACATTGCCGGAAAACGCTGCGCTATTCCGGCCTACTGTTACGCGTAACTCGAACCTGCCGAGCGCACACCTAGACGCTCAAACAAAGCCAGGTCTCGATTAGTCATAGGGTTATCAGTGGTGAGTAATTTATCACCATAAAAAATAGAATTTGCGCCAGCGAAAAAACACAGCGCCTGCATTTCATCGGACATATCGTTACGCCCAGCTGAAAGCCTGACCCGGGACTGCGGCATTAAGAGTCGCGCAACTGCAATCATGCGGATAAACATAAACGGCTCCAGTTCTTCAGAACCCATCAAAGGCGTACCTTCTACCTGTACCAGCATATTAATTGGCACACTTTCCGGGTGTTTAGGTAAATTCGCCAATTCGATCAATAAATTAGCGCGATCATCATCATTTTCACCCATGCCTACAATACCGCCACAGCAAACATTGATTCCGGCATCGCGTACCCGTGCTAATGTATCTAAACGATCCTGATAGGTTCGCGTAGTAATTACTTCTGAATAATAGTCTTCAGAGGTATCCAGGTTATGATTGTAGTAATCCAGCCCCCCCTCTTTTAAGGTTTGCGTCTGCTCATCGGTTAACATGCCTAAAGTTACGCAGGTCTCCATACCCATTGCTTTTACGCCCTGGACCATCTCTACGACACGCGCCACATCTTTATCTTTAGGACTACGCCAAGCGGCTCCCATACAAAAACGAGTAGCGCCCTGGTCTTTCGCCATTTGCGAGGATTTTAAAACGTCATCAATCGGCATTAATGCCTCAGGTGTTAACTCTGTATCATATCTAGCGCTTTGCGGACAATAGCCACAATCTTCTGAACAAGATCCAGTTTTAATACTTAACAGGCTGCTGATTTGCACTTCATTAGGATCAAAATGCGCGCGGTGTACTGTTTGCGCCTGAAATAACAGGTCATTAAACGGCTGATTAAATAAAGCCTTCACTTCGTTTAACTGCCAGTCATGGCGTAATGCTGAATTATTACTTACTAGAATGGATGACATTCTGTTAATCTCCAAGGTGTATTATTAATCCTAAAAAATCAGTTGCTCACGGTTTCTAGCACCAGCTATTGATCCCAAGCACGCCCAAAAACCCCCACTTAACCTATGGTGCAGCTAAGATTCTTTTGAAAGCACTGTGCAACCAACACCATGCACGAGTGTCCGCGCTCAACTGATTTTTCTAGGATTATCAATCAAGCAAAACTAATCAACCTAATATAATGAAAACGGTAAACAACTGGTGCGATATTATACAATATAGTTTGCTAGCGCCTAGCTGTATCTTATGTGAAAATCGAGGAATGCAGCACATGGATCTATGTCAGCCCTGTTATAGCAGGCTATTACGCGTAGCAGATCATTGTTATTGTTGCGCCAAAGAATTTGCAAGTGAGCATGTAAATCAACAGCTGTGCGGGAAGTGCCAGCAACATCATCCTGCTTTTGATAGAACCTACGCCCCTTTTGTGCATCAGGGAGCGATACGTTATCTGATTAATCATTGTAAATTTAATCGCGCATACAAATACGCTCGGGTATTAGGCCAGTTACTTGCAGAGTTTCTGCAGCATAATGCCCAACTGCCAGAGCTGATTATTCCAGTACCATTGCATCCAAAACGCTATCGTCAAAGAGGCTTCAATCAAACACTGGAAATCGCCAAAATCATTTCCCGTCAACTCGCTATACCTATCGATAACAACAGCTGTTTACATGTAAAAAACACACCTCACCAAATTTCCCTGTCAGGCAAACAAAGGCAGCAAAATATTAAAAATGCATTTCAGATGCAAGCCATACCCAGAGCCAGCCATGTCGCCATACTTGATGATGTGATCACCACTGGCGCAACCGCTAATGAACTCGCCAGGATAATTAAAGCCACCGGGGTTAGCCAAGTAGATTTATGGGTCTGCGCTAGGGCATAAAGCGATCAATCACTGCGATAGTCCTTTGTACCGCCCCCTTGTTCTGCTCTACAAACGCACGACCCGCATCTACCAGCAACGCTTTTTTATCTGGCTGACTCAAGATTAACGCCACATTTTGTTCGATATCCGTTTCATTAAAGCATTGCATTGCCCCGTTAACGTCGAGTAATTGCTGCGCTAATAGCTCTGAATTTTTCATATACGGGCCAAATAGCACTGGCACACCCAGCAAAATCGGCTCAAAAATATTATGCCCACCGATTGGCACCATACTGCCCGCGACAAAGCTGCAGTCAGCAAGCGCATACATCAGTTTCAGCTCGCCCATGGTATCAACTAAATAAACATCGGTATCTGCAGTACAAGTTCTGCTCTCAGTCCTGCTTACAATATTAAGTTTTTCTGTTCGGCATAGCTGAATAATATCGCTCGCACGCTTAGGCTGGCGAGGCACTAATACTAGCAATAGCGTTGGAAACCGCTGCTTTAATCGCTGATACACTTTTAAAAACGCCCCGTCCTCTCCCGGATGGGTACTGCCCACTACAAAAATCAAACGCTGCGCAAATAAACCCTGCTTTATTTTCTTTGCCTGCTGCAGGGTCGCATCAGGAATAGCCATGTCTAATTTCATATTGCCTGAGACCGTGATTTTCTCGGCATTTACGCCTATCTGGCGGTAACGTAGCGCATCATCCTCTGTTTGCACTACGACGCCCTTAATATCCGAAAAAATTCTTTGCAGGAAAAACTGGAGCTTCAGATAAGATTTTACCGACTTTGCTGATAGTCTTGCATTTACAATAAATAACGGAATGGACTTTTCTGCACATTGAATAAATAGCACAGGCCAGATTTCGGTCTCCATAATCACCGCTATCCTGGGTTGAAAATGACTATAAAACCGCGCCATTGCATCGGGCAAATCCAGCGGTAAATAAACATGCTCGACTTTATCACCCTGTAATGCGCAAACTCGCTGATAACCCGGCTCAGTACTGGTCGTTATCAGGATTTTATAAGGGTAATGATCATGAAAATAATTGATTAGCACATTAGCCGCTTCCACTTCACCGACGGAGGCGGCATGCAACCAGATTACCTGCTGATTATGTTTTCCGGCATAAAATCCGAAATATTCTTTCCAGCGAGCATGATAGCTTTTCTTTTTTATACTTCTAAAGTATTGAAAAACTATGAGTAAAGGCAGCACAAGATAGAACAACCCAATATAAAAAAAGTACATCAATAAGATCCACAAAAGCGTTAATTAGTTCTGAGGAATGCACCTTTAAATCGGATACAAGATGTGTGATCGGCATAAACGAACGATATACCTAAAGAATACTAAGCCTGCACGCACGATAAAAATCAACGTGACACAGGCGCTATACTTATAAAAAAACCACTGGTCTGACAGTGCAAACCCAGGCGCGCCATGCTACCTCACGAAATTCCGGGACTCCTGTCGCCGTAATTCGTTCACCTACGCAGCGAATAGGAGATGCTCCAGCCGCCCTGCGTCCGCCACAGACTGAGCACAAAGCAGCTCAGTCATGGCTACCACAAATGGCTCTACGGCTATTCGGGATAAAATTTTAGCCTCCCTCGCGCGCTATCGCGCACTTCGGATTGGCAAATTTCCCTGCGCCTTCTGGAGACTATCAGCCCGTCCGGGGCTGACAGCGAGTGACTTTTAAAGCTTGTACTGCACCCACTAAATAAAACTAACAAATGCGCCCATGAAACTATCATGTTTATTAAGCTTCATAGTTAATGGAATTTAAGGGAGTGCTGATCTACTAGCTTTAGTCTTCTGCTACAACCTGAATGTTCATAGTAACAATAACATCAGCATGTAAACTGATATCAATTGCATAATCACCAACCTGGCGAATAATACCCTCTGGCAAGCGTACTTCGCTCTTATCAACCGATGAGCCAGCCGTTGTAATTGCATCAGCAATATCATTTGTACCTACTGATCCAAACAACTTGCCTTCTTCACCTGCTTTATGCGCAATAACAACTTCAACTTTAGTCAGGCTTTCAGCTCGTTTCTGTGCAGCTGATAATTTTTCCGCCGCTGCTTTTTCTAGCTCCGCTCTACGCGACTCAAATTCAGCGATTTTTTCTTTAGTCGCTAAAACAGCTTTTTTCTGTGGAACCAGAAAATTTCTGGCAAATCCTGATTTCACAACAACTTTATCACCTAGATTACCTAGGTTTACAACTTTCTCAAGAAGGATAACTTCCATCTTTAAATCCTCATAGTTATCGGTGTACCGATCTCACAATACAGTTAAGTACTGGATGGGGGGGTTATGTTTTTTCGTAAATTCAGCCATGTATCGCTGATACCAATAATCGCTACCGGCAGCACAATTTGTGGTACAACAAAGATGCTTATATAAAACAACGGTAGTATAAAGCGCTTTGCTTTAAAAGTCGCTATCAGGGCATGCGCAATAGCTGTTCCAATAAAAGCATATAACATAAATAAAATAATACCTATGTTCCATACTAACTCGGAAAATACGCCTGTGGTCACAGAGGCTACCAATAAGATGACTAGCGTCATTATGGTAAAGCGCTGCGGCATGCGTAAGGACAGGTATTCAGCAGCAAAACCGCCCCGATTATACAGATTAGACTGCCACCAGCGCGCCAGTAATAGGCCTAACAATAAGCCGGTCACCGACCCTGTCGCAAGAATCCCCATCATATATTTAGCCAGCATAACAACAGTCTGCTCAATTTGCTCTACAGGGACTTCTGATACCTGTAACATCGGCTGTAACATGATATTCAGAACTTCCAGCCAGAACATCGCTGGATTTTCTACCATCAAGTAAAAACCTGCCACAAAGAGCACACCTAATACTGACGCCATCTCGAATGCAAGCGACAAATGCCGCCCTTCACGCAGTACCACAGATAGCACCCAGACAGGAAGCCACAAAATAAGTGTATAGCCCAGGGCAAATTGAAAATTACCCAGGACAAAAAAACCTAATATAGCAGCAGCCAAACTGGCACTTAACAAGACTAATATGCCTTCATACCCACCACGACGCAATGTAACTAACGCGAGCGTGGCTGAACTTACAATACTAATGGGAGGCATAAGCAGTGAAAGTAATGCAAAAGAAGCTGCAACGGCCATTGCCTGCATCCGCCCCCGCATTATAAAATTTGGTAAAAAATTCACTGAGCCTACCTGATCTTAATTATTCGTGTGCGTCACAAAAAGGCATCAAGGCAATATAACGTGCGCGCTTAATAGCCGTTGTTATTTGTCTTTGATTTTTTGCTGATGTACCGGTAATACGGCTAGGTACAATTTTTCCTGTTTCAGTCACGAATTCACCAAGCAAATCGATATTTTTATAATCGATTGCATTGCTTTCACCTTCCGCACCAAAAGTATAATGCTTTTTGCGTCTCATTTGACGAGCCATAAGTTTAACCTCTATGTCTATTATTAATTGTTATCAGAATCTGTTTTAACTTCAGCGACTTCTTCAGTTTTTGCAGCTACTTCTTCTGGCGCTGCTGCTTCTGTTTTCGCTACAACTTCTTCTGCTTTCGCATCAGGGACTGTTTTTTCAGCTTTAGCTTCAGCTGCTGGTTTTTCAGTTTTAACTTCTTCAACAGCTGCTGATGCAATCACTGAGGCACCAGTCACAGCCGCACTCATTAATAAAGTCATGCTACGTAGCACGGCATCATTAAAGCGGAAATTACTTTCCAACTCAGCAAGAGTTTCCTGGTCACACTCAATATTCATTAATACATAATGAGCTTTTTGCAGTTTTTTAATTGGATAGGCAAGATGTCTACGTCCCCAATCTTCAAAACGATGAATAGTTCCTGATGTGCCCTCAATAGATGCACGATAGCGATCTATCATTGCAGGTACTTGAGCACTCTGGTCAGGATGAACTAAAAAGACAATTTCATAATGTCGCATAATTTTCCTTTCGGGTTAAAGCCTTCTATCATTATTATATAGTAAGGCAAGGAGGGTTTTTGACGCCCCATTTAAAGAACTCGCCATTATATTTTATATTTACTTTCATTGCAAAATAATAGTTTACCCGAGCCTGTCCACAAATAACCCGCTATTGCCTAAAAATTTCTAACATAATGTAACGCATTAAATTAAAGCTAAAACATCATCTGAATGCTACCTATTACAATAAGCCAATGAAAGTATTATACTTTTTATTATTTAATAACTCACTCATCCGGCAATATAATAGTGCTTCACAGCTTTTTTTCAAAAAAACTCCCTCTACTCAATTCCTGACACTCGATGTTCAAGTTTTTGATATTGAGAAGGTAAAATCAGGCATTCTGAGGTTGTTGTAATTTTATCGGTGTAAGCCCATGTTAATGAATGCCCCAGCCACCTTTATCCAAAGCTATATTGACGATTTAAATGATGCGCTCAATCAGCTAAAACCCGGAGCCGCTTTGACACGGATTCAAGCCGCTTGGTTGGGCACTTGTTTAACGGGCATACTGCTCAGGCGCGCCATGCTACCTCACGAAATTCCGGGACTCCTGTCGCCGTAATTCGTTCACCTACGCAGCGAATAGGAGATGCTCCAGCCGCCCTGCGTCCGCCACAGACTGAGCACAAAGCAGCTCAGTCATGGCTACCTCAAATGGCTCTACGGCTATTCGGGATAAAATTTTAGCCTCCCTCGCGCGCTATCGCGCACTTCGGATTGGCAAATTTCCCTGCGCCTTCTGGAGACTATCAGCCCGTCCGGGGCTGACAGCGAATGAACTCTGTTTGCTGGGCTAAGTTTGAGCGAGCAAGCCTTGGAGACTGCAAAGTAGCCGCATTATCCTGGGTGTTTCGTAAAGCAAGTATACCCTGGGACTGGTTGCTACGGGTGAGTGTGGTCTTAATTTTAAAACGTTATGGCATTACTGAAGGTGTGTTGGCCTTTGATGAATCAGACCGAGCACGATCTAAGTCTACAAAACGTATTTATAAAGTTTACAAGCAGAAACACAAAGGCTCCGGCGGGTATGTTAATGGACAAACGATAGTATTATTGCTGCTAGTTACCTCATCCATTACAGTGCCTGTCGGTTTTTTCTTTTATATGCCGGATCCAGCCTTAAAGCAGTGGGATAAAGAAGATAAACGGTTGAAAAAGAGCGGTATAGCAAAAAAAGATCGGCCTATTAAGCCTGAACGTGACAGTGCCTACCCGACCAAAACAGAGATTGCATTAGGCTTATTAAAAGAGTTTAAAGTTGCGCATAGCCTGATTAAAATTAAAGGCGTACTGGCTGATGCGCTGTATGGTGAAAAAGCCTTTATGGACGAAGCCGCTAAAGAATCTGGAGGCTCGCAGGTGATTAGCCAATTACGTAAAAACCAAAATATTGAATATAGAGGTAGAATAAGGTCAGTCGAGAGCTACTTTAATTCGATTAACAAAGGCATTGATCAGATAATACGTGTACGTGGCGGCAAAGAGATTAAAGTGACTGTCAGCAGTGCACGATTGAATCGGGGAGTCGCTATTTTTGCGAAAGCTTGTTTTGGGCATCCCAGCCCAAGCAAGCAGCAAAAACTTAACGCGACCACTTATGCCTCCGGCGGCCCCGATTCGTCCTCGTCACCTCGTCCCGACCCAACAAGGGGTCGGAACATAGGCTCCAAATGACTTGACGCCGTGTCGGATGGCCTTTTATTTTGTCTCCACCTTCGCTAACGCTCAGACTCCGAAAAAACAACGGCCCTACGGCTATCGCGGACTAAAAATCTTCACTTCGCTAAAGCTCCGTTTCCCTGATTTTCAGCGGGTGAGTTCTCACAGTAAAAAACGCTTTGTCATTGCCTTAAAATATGAGGGTGAAAACGACTATCGCTATTTAGTGGCGACAGACCTGACTTGGCGCACACAAGATATTATTCAAGCCTATACGTTGAGATGGCTGATTGAGGTTTTCTTTGAGGACTGGAAGCTTTATGAAGGATGGGGGCGTGAGGCCAAACAATTACAGGCGCGCCATGCTACCTCACGAAATTCCGGGACTCCTGTCGCCGTAATTCGTTCACCTACGCAGCGAATAGGAGATGCTCCAGCCGCCCTGCGTCCGCCACAGACTGAGCACAAAGCAGATCAGTCATGGCTACCACAAATGGCTCTACGGCTATTCGGGATAAAATTTTAGCCTCCCTCGCGCGCTATCGCGCACTTCGGATTGGCAAATTTCCCTGCGCCTTCTGGAGACTATCAGCCCGTCCGGGGCTGACAGCGGAAGAAGGTCGCCCGGGTGAGCTATTGCCGGTAATGGAAGATGAGCATGGTACTTATATTATGAATTCCAAAGATTTACGCGCCATCGAACACGTACAGCGCCTAGTAGAAATCGGGGTGGATAGTTTAAAAATCGAGGGACGTACTAAATCGCATTATTATGTTGCCAGAACAGCGCAGACTTATAAACAAGCCATTAACGATGCACTAGCGAGCAAGGACTTCCAGTCTGAATTGATACAGGCGCGCCATGCTACCTCACGAAATTCCGGGACTCCTGTCGCCATAATTCGTTCACCTACGCAGCGGATGGGAGATGCCCTGAACGCCCTGCGTCCGCAACGACTACGCACAAAAGCCGCTTCGTCATTACTACCTCACTGGCTAGACGGCTATTCGGAATGCAATTCTTGCTCCTCTCGCGTGCTGCTAGCACACGTCGAATCAGCAAATTGCCCTGTCGCCTATCAGGGACTAAAAATCAACACTTCGCTAAGCTCCGTTTCCATGATTTTCAGCGGGCGTACTAGAAAATCTGGCTAACCGTGGTTATACCGATGGTTTTTATCAACAACATCATACCCACGAATATCAAAACTACCTAACACTCGATGTTCAAGTTTTTTAACTGATTGATTTTATTGATAATTTTACTGACAAAGAAAGCATCAACATCATTGTAAATCAATCACTTATAAAACAAAGCCGGAAAAATTTACTTTTCTTAGCCCAGTTATAGCTGAAAACTTGAACATCGAGTAACAGGCTACTCAAAAAGTCATCAGCAACAATTTTGTGGCGAAATCAGGGCCTATGATGCAGATACCGGCCTGGCTGAAATTCTGGTAAAAAATAAATTTTCCGTTGGAGATAAACTGGAGTTTATACATCCTGAAGGAAATCATGATATTATCGTTGAACACATGGAAGATATGTATGGTCATGAAATGCAAGAAGCATCAGGTGGCGGATATGAAGTTAAAATTCCTATCCCATCTTTTCAAACTGAAGTTTCCCAATTATTGAGTAGCTGAAATACACAATGCTGGTGTATCGAGGTTTATTTTAGGTGGTTTTGCCATGTTTATAGCAAACCCCTACTTAATTCCCCTTAGGCAATAGCATTTGAAACGAATGAAAAGACTATTTTTTTCATATAGTTGTAGCATAGTTCCAATTTTACCATAAATAATTATTGGGAAACTTCAGTTTTCAAAATAAACTGGGTTTATTAGCCCGGTATCTTTAATTTAGATTAGGAAAGAATTATGAAAGCTAATGTAGGTGGACTCGATAAGGAACTTAGAATTGCTGCTGGTTTAATTATTATAGCAGCAGGCGCATTCTTTCAATCCTGGTGGGGGAGCCGTAGGGATTATTCCTCTGGCAACAGCGCTGATTAACTGGTGTCCTGCGTACCTTCCATTTAATATATCAACCTGCGAAACAAAAACAACTGATAACTAATAAACAAAATACACGAGTATGGAGTCCAGTATATACTTCACGCGGTCACGGGTGCGGAAAATATAGTAAGCTGATTTTTGTCGAGAGCAAGGCGCTGAAACTAGCGCATAGCTGGCTACGTAACGGTTTCAGCAACGTAGCTATTGGCAAAAACTCAGCCGCTAGAAATCAACAGTCGTGACCGTGCGAAGTATAGTAGCCCATTAATTGATAATACTTCGAGAATTCTGCACTAGTCTCTATGCCTTACCACTCTGCTCACATTTCATGATATTCACAACTGCTGACCTTTGCGACAAGCTTGCTTTTGATACCGATGTTCAAATAGCTGAACCGATTTTCAGATCATTTGGTAGCAAACACAGCTTTTCAGGGAAAATCAGCACCGTTAAAGTATTTGAAGACAATGTATTAATACACACATTATTAGAGCAAAAAGTCAGCCAGCGCGTTCTGGTTATTGATGGCGGCGGCTCTCACCGCTGCGCATTACTAGGTGGAAATCTAGCAAAAATTGCCTTGCAAACGGCTGGCCGGGCATCATTATTTACGGATGCATCCGTGACTCAAACAAAATCAACCAGTTACCCATCGGCATACGCGCATTACACGCTTACCCGCTAAAAAGTCATAAAAAAGGCACCGACGAGCTAGGGGGCACCTGCGTGTTTGCCGGCATCCATTTTAAAACTGATCATTATCTGTATGCAGATAATGACGGTATTATCGTTTCTCAAAATCCATTACTTACTGAAGACCATGAAAATTGAACTTGCAAACCCTAGGGGTTTTTGTGCCGGTGTAGACCGCGCCATTGAAATTGTAGACCGCGCTATTGAAGCATTTGGCGCACCCATTTATGTCCGTCATGAAGTGGTACACAACCGTACCGTGGTTGATGGGCTTAGAGAAAAAGGCGCGATTTTTATCGAGGAATTAAGCGATGTCCCGGAAGGCTCATATCTCATTTTTAGTGCGCATGGCGTCTCTAAAAAAGTACAGAAAGAAGCAATAGAAAGAAATCTGACGGTATTCGATGCAACCTGCCCGCTGGTTACCAAGGTGCATATACAAGTGGCCAAACACGCCAAAGCTGACCGAGAAGTTTTCCTGATTGGACATGCAGGTCATCCAGAAGTTGAAGGCACCATGGGACAATATGAAAAATGCACTGAAAATGGTGCTATTTACCTGGTTGAAACACCCTATGATGTTAGGGCAACTAAAGTTAATAACCCAAAAAATCTTGCCTATGTCACGCAAACCACTTTATCTATGACTGATACCAGCGTTATGGTTGATGCGCTACATGAGCACTTCCCGCATATTCAGGAGCAAAAGAAAGACGATATCTGCTATGCCACTCAAAACCGCCAGGACGCAGTACATGACCTTGCAGAAAATGCCGATATTATCCTGGTTGTTGGCTCACCTAATAGCTCTAACTCTAACCGCCTAAGAGAAATTGCAGAACAACTGGGCAAATCAGCACACCTGATCGATACTGCAGCAGATATGGATAAAGATTGGTTCAATGAAGTCGATGTCGTAGGCGTTACAGCCGGTGCCTCTGCTCCCGAAGTACTAGTACAGGAAGTTATCAGCCAACTACAGGACTGGGGCGGCGAAACTGCAAGTGAGATTAAAGGGATAGAAGAGAAAGTGGTCTTTACCTTACCTAAAGAATTAAAGTTACATATGGATAATCGTTAATTCAAAGCGCCTGAACACGCTTTACATCACCTGTAGAACGGACTTTAGTCCGCTATAAGCCACATTTGCAGATAGCTGTTGTGGACTGAGGTCCGCTCTACCACGGTTATAAATTCTTTGTGCTAAACACTCATCATGAAAACTGATTTCTTCCTCTATGATACTGAACAATTAAATACCCTCGCTACAGCAGACACGGTAAAACAAGGCCTAGCCTATTTTACTGAAAATCGCGTGTTTGCTCTCAGTGCAGAAGAGGATCATCTCACTTCTCAGGTAGAAGGTTCATTAATAGACAAGCCTTATTGGGTAGAATTGTCGAGAAGTAGTGATAATGAATTACTTGTACAATGCGACTGTCATTCAGAAATTCAAGTATGCAAACATGCCATAGCTACACTCTATAGCTATGCTGAAGATTGCCTTAATCGTGAACAGGAAAACTTTAGCGGAGCAGTTGACGAGGCAGTTAAAGAACGAGTAAAAAAAGGCCGCAACGAAGTCAGTGTTAAATTAATCAGTGGCAACCTGGCTTTCGGACTATGGCAGGCTAAATCTATTATTTCTGCTACTTACCGGCCTACATCGTATCATGTTTATATTCGCTCCCTGGAGCAACGCAAAAATCATTGCACCTGCCCAGATTTGGCAAACAATCGCTTAGGTACCTGTAAACATATTGAAGCCGTCTTGCATTATGCTAAGAAACAGCCAGGATACGATAAACTCTTAGCGCTAGGCACTCCTACTTCATTTGTTTATTTAGCCTGGGAGTCTGCAACCGAACCTGTTATTCGCCTGCATAAAGCACCCAATATTGAAGCTAACCTAAGCGATGAATTAGCTGAGTTTTTTACTAGCGACAACTGCTTTAAAGGCCGTTTACCCGAAGATTTTAATTACTTTGTCGAGAAGTTTAATGCTTACTCTGGGAGCCACCTCCCCCGCTAATGCTCAAGTCATTTATGAAGCAAAAGAGACACAGCAGGAAAGCCTCAATCCATTAATTAAAATAGCACAAGCTAAGCTACGTTCTGCCGAGGTTCTGGTGGAGCAGCAATGCTACGCAGGCGTGATGGAAATTTTAGCGGCAACTAGCCTGGCCGTTGCGGCAATAGCCAGCGGCCAACAACAAGTACCTAAGCTGGAAAAAGCCACTGTATGGCTATACAGCGACGTGCTGCCAAAACAACTGATGAGCGCAGAGCAAATAGCGACAATTGTCAGGATTATTGCCTTAAGTCAAAATATTGAGGTCCCTGATGCATTAGTGCAACAATCATTACTTGATACTCAATCATTGTTCGCGCAATACGGATAAGAACATGAAGAGTTTCACTCCCTGTAGGGCGCGGCTTTAGCCCGCTAATAAGCTAGGGGCATGCTGATGGCGGGCTAAAGCCGCGCCCTACAGAGAAACTATTCAGCTTTGGGCTCGATATTGCCCCAACACGGCTCCCTTTCGGATATTGCCATTAGCTTAGCAAACTCCGCTTCGGCAATAATATCCTGATTATTCTCTACCCTATCAAGATACACCAGACCATCAAGATGGTCATATTCATGCTGGAAAACACGCGCAATAAATCCAGCAAATTTCTGCGTAATCTCCTGGCCTTCGATACTTGTATAAGTCACTGTTATATCCGTATATCGAGGTACTTTAGCCCTAATACCCGGAATACTTAAGCAGCCTTCCCAGTCTTTTTCGCGTGTCTCACGCAATGATTCAAAGCTAGGATTAATCATTAGTACCGGCTCCATATCAGACGCATAAGGATAACGCTCGGATGGCCTGGATGCAATAATCATCATCCGCCATGACTCCGAAATTTGTGGCGCTGCTATTCCCACACCATTCGTGTCCGCCAGCGTGGTAAACATATGACTGACAATCGACTGCATCTCTGGCGCGTGGATATCTTGTACTTGTTTTGCCTGCTGGCGCAAAACCTTTGCACCCAACTGTGCTATTTCACGTACTTCGCTCATGCTTCAAACTCGATCTCATAACCGGTAAATTTGCGGATATTAATCACTCCGCTATCCAGTAATAGATACTGTCCTTTAATCCCTTGCAACACCCCTTCAACCTCCGCCACTTTATCAAAATTAAACGACTTTACCTTGGCCGGGTATTGTTCAACAGGATAAATAATATCAACTACTTTTTCGCCGGGCAAAAACTCTATCGCCTGACTACCAAATTTCTCACTGATCGCGGCTAATTGCGGCTGGCACTCAGCCAGTAATTCATCACGTCTGGTGAGCAGGTCCACAGGCGTCTGCATATTCTTTAGCATCTTTTGCCAGCTGGTTTTATCACTGACATGTTCTGCTATCGCGATCTCAGCCAGACCTGAAACAAACCGTGAAGCAACTTTTAAGATAGGCAATGCCTGGATCGCACCCTGATCTATCCAGCGCGTTGGAACCTGCGTATGCCGGGTAATGCCAACCTTAATACCCGATGAATTTGCCAGATATACATAATGCGGCTGAAAGCAAAACTCATCACCCCAGGCAGGTTCGCGACATGTCCCCGCATCATAGTGACATAATTCAGGCTTCATAATACACATATCGCATTGCGCCAGCTTGATAAAACATGGGTAGCAAAAGCCCTGATTAAAGCTCTTTTTAATTGCGCGCTGACAATGCACACAGAAAATATTGCCCGTGTAAGTAAGCTTGATTTCCTTGCCAATAAAAGGATTTAATTCGATTAACTGCTCACCAACCGGCAAATGATACTTTACCGGCGGCTGCAATTCAGTTGTCATCTTGCGTAATGTTCCCAGCACCTACTCCACCCTTCAAAATCCAAGCCTGGAAAATAGACTGCGCATACGCCCCAGGACAATTAAACAAATTTCAGCACTCAAAGTATAAAGAAAATGCGTATAATTACATAGTAATTAATTTTTAACTTTTTAGAGAACCATTATGTCATTTGAAAATGTCACACCAGGCAAAGACCTTCCTAGCGACATCAACGTTATTATAGAAATCCCTGCTTACAGCGACCCCGTTAAGTATGAAGTCGACAAAGAAACCGGCGCACTAACGGTAGACCGTTTTATGGGTACCGCCATGCAATATCCGGCTAACTATGGTTATATCCCCCAGACTCTATCCGACGACGGTGACCCTGTTGATGTACTGGTTATCACACCTCAGCCGATTATTGGCGGTAGTGTAATTCGCTGTCGTCCGATTGGCATACTGAAAATGTCTGACGAAGCGGGTGAGGATGCCAAGATTCTAGCCGTTCCAGTGCAAAAGCTGACGCAGTACTATAATAAAATTGAAACCTATCAGGACTTCCCTGAAGCGGAGCTAGATAAAATCTCGCATTTCTTTGAGCATTACAAAGATTTAGAGAAAGGCAAATGGGTCAAAGTTGAAGGCTGGTTTGGCATAGCGGAAGCAGAAGCAGAGATTCTGTCAAGTATCGAACGCTATAATAAATAGGCGTAGGCCGGGTTAGCTTATCAAGCGTAGCGCGATAAGCTAACCCAGCACACTTTTTCAGCATATACAAGCAGTACAATACCCTGCCGGATTTCGTTCTTTCATACTCCGCAATAAAAAATCTCATCCAACCTACAGTATTACTAATACCCATCGGTATTTTTTTCTACCCAGCGACTATTATCATCGACCAGTATCTCTTTCTTCCAGAAAGGGACCTGCGACTTGAGCGCTTCCATAATAAAACGACTGGCATCAAATGCTGCTCCACGACGTACTGACCAGATAGCAACCAATACCAGAACATCGTCAGGAAAAACATCACCGACGCGATGAACCACTAATGAATCCAGAAAATCCCATTGCTTCCCAGCCTTGGCCACCACACGCGCCAATTGTTTTTCGGTCATTCCCGGATAATGCTCCAAAGTCATGCCTTTAACACTATCGCCCTCATTCAAATCACGCATAGTCCCGATAAACAGGTTAGTCGCGCCATATTTCCCAGCTAGCGACTGTTGCTGCTGTTGATAGGCATGAACTTCTTGAAACGGATCAAAACCGCTAGATACAATTTTAATCATTTAACCTCCGGTAACAGGCGGAAAAAACGCAACTTCATCGCCATCATGTACCTGATGCGCCAGAGTGACATATTCCATATTCACAGCCGTCAGAGTATTATCAGGGATGGCTTGTTCTGGCATCACCTGCTCCCAGACTTCAGCAACACTAATGCTTTTTTCAAAGTCAAGACTATCTTTATCACGCCCCAGGTTTTCTTTTAAACTTGCAAAATAACGTACTTTTATCGCCATAGCCATTCACTCATGCACTAAAAAAATAGATAATATACAGAGATCGCCTATCTCATGCTAGGCTTAAACTTGAATGTAGCGCGTGGCTTTATCCCGCTTTTTAAACTACAGCCAATATTTGCGGGCTAAAGCCACGCTCTACAGTCCGCATTACCTGACACCAAACTCTATGACAAAACTAACCCATTTCAATCAATCCGGTGAAGCCCATATGGTAGATGTCGGCCATAAAGCCATTACCCAGCGCACAGCAATCACGACAGGCTATATTGAAATGCTACCTGAAACCCTGATATTAATCACTAGTGGGCTACATAAGAAAGGAGATGTACTTTCCATTGCCCGCATTGCAGGCATTATGGCGAGTAAAAGAACCGCTGATTTAATCCCGCTATGTCATCCGTTACCGATAACCCATGTAGAAGTTAATTTTACTAGCGACACAGAAAATCACCGCATTCATTGCAGCACCATAGTAAAAACCAATGGCCAGACCGGCGTGGAAATGGAAGCACTGACCGCAACGCAAATCGCCTTGCTAACCATTTACGATATGTGCAAAGCGGTAGACCGGGGCATGAGTATTAACCAGGTTCGACTGGAAGAAAAGTCGGGCGGCAAGTCTGGACAATGGCTGCGAACTGGGCACAAATAGTCAGGTGAGCTATTTTACCGATGCCCTTATTTCAGCCACAGAGCTATTACTGCAATTTAACCCCGAAATCTACCTGATCGTCTGGACATCACTCAAAATAGCACTGATAGCAACAATGTTTGCTGCTGTGCTCGCAATCCCAATCGGAATTATCATTGCCGTCAACTCATTTATCGGCAAAAGTATGGTATTGCAATTATTACATACCCTGATGGCCATGCCTACGGTAATGATTGGCCTGATTTTCTATGGTTTGCTCAGTCGCCGCAGTGCATTCGGTGACTTTGGGTTACTATATACAGAATCCGCCGTTATTATTGGCGAAGCCAGCTTAATTTTGCCCATTATTATTAATATGACGGTCGTTGCCGTACAGTCGGCCGATGCCCGGTTGCTACCGACACTACAATCATTGGGAGCAAGCCAGACCCAATTAATCCTGCCACTACTGCGAGAATTACGTTATGTCATTCTTGCTGCTGTTATCACTGGTTTTGGTCGCGCAATTGGTGAAGTGGGAGCTGCAATGATGCTGGGTGGTAATATTCAGGGTGCGACTCGCACTATGACTACCGCCATTGCCTTGGAAACTAGTAAGGGTGACTTTGAACTAGGTCTGGCATTAGGCATAGTGTTATTAATTATTGCCTTTACAGTGAACTTCTTACTGCAACAACTTAGTCCAAAATACAACGGGTAGAGTATGGGAAGCAGAGAATGTTTCCAGCCATAAAATCGTGCTATTATAAATAGCAGGGCATACTGTTTCGCAAAACCACGCAATGACTAGAATATTTGCGTCTCAAACCCCCAGCTACCTTTCTAACTAAATATCACCTATTTAACGACCCACTTCTTACCAGCCTCAAAAATGCACAACAAACTTTTCTATTATCCTCTTATCCCTGTTGTTTTCGCGCTGATTGCCTTAAGCGTATGGCTACAACCCGAGTTTTTTCAGCGCGCTTCAGGTATTAACTTACCTGCAGGACAAACCCCTCGGCTAAGTCAGCCGATGAAAATTGACAAGCCTTGCCTGAATGCCCACCCTGAATGGCGCGCTGCTCAGAAAATTGATGGCGTAGACATTGCCGAGTCCTTACTTTGCGATCCGGACAACCCCTACAATATCGCCGCTTTTGTTAAGGGTATGAATAATATTTCCATGCATACCCTTATGAACAGCCGCATAGCTGAAGATGCATTAACAAAAAGTGATGATTTAGATGGTGATGGTGATCCGGATATTATTCATATCAAACTAGAAGTACTAGAACTCAATGGCGCCACACCCGATAGCCCCGGTGTATTCCCTACCTATGACATAGCCCCTGGCATACAACCCGGCATGTGGGCATTTTCACCGAAATTACGCGGCATGAGCGTGAAAAATTTCCGCTCGATTAAAGCCAATGCAATTCTACGCGCCCCTTCTCCTGTGATTCGTATCGAGCAAGGAGATAAAGTCTATATCACTCTGGAAAACACGCATTATTTCCCGCACACCCTGCATTTTCATGGCGCTGATCATGCCTTTAAAACCTCCTCAGGCGGCGATAATGATGGCGTACCGGTCACGGGTGCAAAGCCGGTAATGCCCGGAAATACACGCACTTATGAATTACAGCCGCGCCATGCCGGTACCATGCTTTACCACTGCCATGTACAGACCGACAAGCATTTAATGATGGGCTTGAATGGTATGTTTGTGGTCGAGGAAAACAAACCCAACAACTGGGTGCAAACCTTTAATGTCGGTGCAGGTCATGTGCGTCATTCCTCTGTCGCTATCAAGGAAAAATATGACCGCGAATATGACTTACATTACCAGTCTATCGATAAAAACCTGGCTAAAACCATCCAGCAATCCAATGATATACGCGTGATCTCCAAAGCGATGCACCGCGTTTATAATATGAGTGAATCTAATGAAAATTATTTTATGCTAAACGGTCACTCCTTCCCATACACGTTGCGTGATGCCCTGGTTATTGCCAAACCAGATGAAGATATTAAATTACGCGTACTCAATACCCAGCATAGTAATATTGCCATTCATATTCATGGGCATAAAGCGACGATTACCGATTACGATGGCGTGAGACAAAACCCGGCTGCACAAATTACCCGCGACGTATACAACTTATCTGCCGCGCAACGTATAGATTTACATTTACAAACTGTCAATGATGGACTGCATAGTTATGGCGAAGGCGTCTGGTTATTCCATGACCACGTAGAAATGGGCGTTGCCAATAACGGCATGAGCCCGGGTGGAAACATCGCTCTACTGGCTTATGAAAGCCTGCTCAACGAACAAGGCATGCCAGCCACCCAGCGTGACGATGCTTTAGACGATGTATTAACCAATAGTTATTACGCCAAGCAGCGCCCACTCTGGGGTAAGCTGGAGGCGGGGGGGCTTGCTCCTGATTACCCTGCCATTATTATATTTGGTTTATTAATAGGCCTTATTATCGGGCTGACTGTCTATATTATCTATGGTTTGATGAGGGCTGGATCATGAAAAATATGTTGTTACTGATGCTCTCTATATTTTTAAGTCCACAAGTTTCTGCAGCAATGCAGCACGGCAATATGATGACGGATAATAAAGGCATGATCATGAATAATAATCCGGATAATTTACCTAAGGATTGCCAGGAAATTTCTGAGGATATTGATATTACCATCCGGGGTGGCAAAAAATTCGCTCAGGAATTTTCCGGAAAAATGTTTACCTATGATAAGCGTGACCTGCAAGTGCCGCCTTGCGCACGGGTTAATCTCACCTTTATTAATGAAGATGATATCCGCCATCAATTTATGCTGCATGGCTTACCCGGATATATGTACCCAAAAGGCATGTTTACCATAGAGTTATACGGCAAGGGCCAGAAAACCGGCTCGTTTATCGTGCCCAGTCGAGACTACACCTATTACATCCATTGTGAAGTCTCGCGACATACTGAAAAAGGCATGAAAGGTCAGCTAAAAGTCGGTAAAGGTACTGGAGACCTTGATAGTATTTTGGGTTTGACTGCTCCTTTGACACCTGATTATTACCCTATTAACAATACGCATTACACCTGGCTTGCTTTGGCTTTTAGTATGCTTGTGGGTGCGGTGTTGATAAGAGTGCTAATCAGTTTTTTCGCAAAGCGCGTAAGATAGGCAAATGAAAACTTAAGAACCTACCCGTTGGTGAAACTGTTGCTATTACTTACGGGTGATTAAAGTGACCTACAAAGAATCAAATCACAGTGCAGGTTCTTTTATATTTCGCGAATAGAACCATTGTTTATTGGTAACATGAAGAAATATTTCTTCCAAATATCCGGCCTTAGGATGAGGTATTTTAATTACCTCGTCCCTGATGGAATTCGCATATTCCTAGCTCATCAAATCTTCGGCTTCAAACGGCCCCTTAGGGGGTAATCCACGATTTAAGTGCAAGACCTTCATGGTAATAATAGCCCCCAATTAGGCACACGCTATTTGGAAGCTTTACCCTGCTGGCCAGGTCATTTGTCGGCCACCTAATAAATGCAGATGTAAATGATATACTTCCTGGCCACCTGCATTATTGCAATTAATCACAGTACGATAGCCCGTTTCTGCAATGCCCTCAGAATCTGCAAGCTGGGCGACCGTTTGTAGTAAATGCCCTGCCAGCTGCTGATCTTGTAGGTCATTTAAAGTGGCAACATGCTGCTTGGGAATAACTAAAATATGCGTAGGCGCTTTCGGGTGTATATCCCTAAAAGCCAGCACCTGCTCATCTTCATAAACGATATCAGGCTCAATTTCTTTTGCCACCATTTTACAAAATAGGCAGTCAGTCATGGTGTTCTCCTATGCTATATATCACGTCGCCCACTGAAAGCATGAGCCAGGGTACTACTATCAATAAATTCTAACTCGCCGCCCACTGGCACTCCATGAGCAATGCGACTTACTTTAATCTTGTGTGGCAACGCTAGTTGCGCGATATAGTGTGCGGTTGTCTCACCTTCGACAGTAGAATTAGTCGCCAGAATAAGCTCGCTTATCTGACTATTTTCTAATTGCTGCTCTAACTGTTCCAGGCCTATTTCATCAGGGCCTATGCCATCCAGAGGTGATAGTCGCCCGTTTAAAACAAAAAAAACACCCTTAAAATCAGTTGCCTGATTAATCAGCCAGACATCAGCAGGGCTTTCAACGATACACAATACGTGTGCATCACGCTCCGAATCAGCACATAGCTCACATAGCTCGTGTTCTGAGAGGGTGCGGCACTGCCTGCAATGACCTAATCTATCGACTGCTGCTTGCAAGGTCTTAGCCAGATTTTCAGCCCCTCCCCTGTCGCGCTGAAACAAATGCAGGGCAATGCGCTGTGCCGACTTTGGCCCGACCCCCGGCATACAACACAAGGCATCAATAAGCTCAGTCAGCAGTTCTTGTTTCGGCATTTTAAAATGGCATTTTAAATCCTGGAGGAAGTGGGATTCCTGCAGTCACATCACCCATTTTGTCTTTTTTTAGTTTCGCCACTTTGTGCACGGCATCATTAATCGCTGCTGCGACTAAATCTTCCAGCATTTCCTTATCATCTCCCACCAAAGCATCATCAATAGATACCTTGCGCACCTCTCTCTTGCCTGTCATTAAAATGCTGACCATGCCACCACCAGCTTCACCTGTCACTTCAATCGACTCAAGTTCAGCCTGTGCTTTTTGCATGTCTTCTTGCATTTTCTGAGCTTGCTGCATAATATTTCCAAGCGCACCCTTCATATTTATTTCTCCTCAATAATATTTTCTACCGGCTCAATAGAACCAGAAATTACCCGTGCATCAAAATTGCTTTTTAATGCCTGTATATTTTCATCATTGTCTATAGCATCGACCGCTGCTTGCTGTCGATTGAGCTTTGCCTTATGATTTTTTACCGCTGGCGTATCGCTGGCAATAGCCTCCGTCTTAATCACCAACTTAAGCGTATTACCATACTGTTTTTGCAGCGCAGCCTGCAATTTATCTTCTGAACGCGAACTTCTGATCTGTGCCTGTTTTGGATCTAGAATCAAGCAGCACTGCTGTGCGTCAACTGATTCCAGAATGCAGTTATTTGCTAGCTCACGCGTCAGCCCAGTTAAATTCATAGCATCTACCATGTCATGCCACGGCAGGCTGGTGGAGGGCTCAATAGCCTGTGGTACTTCAGGAGGTGCGCTAACTTCGGGCATGGCCTTGCGCACTGTTTGCGGCTCAGCCACTTTACTCGGCACTGACACTGCCAGAGGTTTGGATCTTATAGCTGTTGTGGTGGTAATATTGCCTGCTTGCTTTTGATCACTGACCTGTGGATTAAACGCCAGCATTCTGAGCATCATCATTTCAAATCCTGCGCGTGGTTCCGGCGCCAAACCCAGGTCTTTTTGACCCATCAGTGCAATCTGATAATACAACTGTAACTCTTCAGCCGAAAACAGTTCACTCAACTCACGCAACATCTCGGCATCATCTTCGGTCTCTGCAACTGCCGGAACCAACTGCACCAATGCAAGACGATGCAAGACCCGTAATATTTGCTGTAATACATCAGCGAAATCAGGTGATAATTCAGCCATTTCCTGAATAGTCTGCAAGACCTTTGACGCGTCTTTTAGCGCCAGGCTACGCAGTAATTCTGCCACCGGCTGTTGTGCAATCGTACCTAGCATCTGACTAACCGTCTCGGTGCTAACCACATCATTGCCAAATACAATTGCCTGATCTAGTAAACTCAGACCATCGCGCATACTGCCATCTGCCGCACGCGCTATTAAACGCAAAGCATCCTGCTCACATTGTATTTTTTCTTCGCCTAATATATAGGCCATTTGCTCGCTAATCTGACTGGGTGTCAGGCGCTTTAAATTAAATTGCAGGCAGCGCGATAAAACAGTAACCGGAATTTTCTGTGGGTCAGTCGTGGCAAGCAAGAATTTAACATGTTCGGGCGGCTCTTCTAGCGTCTTCAGCAAGGCATTAAAGCTACTCAGCGAGAGCATATGTACTTCGTCGATCAGATAAACTTTATATTTACCCGCATTAGGCGCATATTGAGCGTTATCCAGTAAATCCCGGGTATTATCGACCCCGGTCTGAGATGCAGCATCAACTTCGATTAAATCCAGGTAGCGCCCTTCATCTATGGCCTGGCAAACAGAACATTGCCCACAGGGATTATAGTCTTGAAGATTTTCGCAGTTAACTGCTTTTGCCAGGATTCTGGCGATAGTGGTTTTTCCTACGCCGCGGGTGCCGGTAAATAAATAGGCATGGTGTAAACGATCATGTTGCAATGCATTGATTAGCGCCTGGCTAACATGCTCCTGACCAACAATTTGGTTGAAATTATGCGGACGCCATTTTCTGGCGAGAACCTGATGATTCATGACAGAGTGGTAGAATGTAGAGATTGGGCGGATACCATGCCAGCCACATCTCGGCACACGAATCTTCTGCTACCGTTGCTCCCTTCCAGGCCTGGCGGAGTTGACAGAATATCGTTGCGAGAGGACCGACACGGTAACCATAATGTCGACAACCACTAGCGTTGAAGAGCGGGTATTATGCGTTATTTACAGTAACAGTTCAAGGCTAAATCGTAATTTATTATTGGATCGTATCTTTACTGATTAAACTGCTCAGAAAATCAAAGGGGAGATGGAGTAATTTGGTTTCTTTAGCGCTATTTCCCATGCTATTCGCCCAAAAATTCACCTTGCTGATGCCGCCACATTTGAAAATATCGTCCTTGCTGTGCCAATAACTGCTGGTGAGTTCCTTGCTCTATAATTCGCCCGTGCTCCAGTACAATAATTCTATCCATGCGTAAGATAGTCGAGAGGCGGTGCGCAATCACTAGCGCAGTTTTATGTTGCAGTAATTCAAAAATAGCCACCTGCACCTGTTGCTCGGTTATCGAATCCAGCGCACTGGTTGCTTCATCTAACACCACGATGGGCGCATCTTCCAGAAATGCGCGGGCAATGGCTATGCGCTGCTTTTCGCCGCCCGATAGTTTCACCCCCCGCTCGCCAACCTGAGTATCAAATTGCTGCGGTAATTGCTGAATAAATTCCAGGCTCTGCGCTTTAGCAGCAACCGCATGCAACTCCGCGTCCGAAACATCTCGTCCCATAGTGATATTATCACGTACCGAGCGATGGAATAGATCGGGTTGCTGGGGGATCAGAGATATTTGCTGGCGCAATTCGGGGAGTCGCTATTTTTGCGAAAGCTTGTTTTGGGCATCCCAGCCCAAGCAAGCAGCAAAAACTTAACGCGACCACTTATGCCTCCGGCGGCCCCGATTCGTCCTCGTCACCTCGTCCCGACCCAACAAGGGGTCGGAACATAGGCTCCAAATGACTTGACGCCGTGTCGGATGGCCTTTTATTTTGTCTCCACCTTCGCTAACGCTCAGACTCCGAAAAAACAACGGCCCTACGGCTATCGCGGACTAAAAATCTTCACTTCGCTAAAGCTCCGTTTCCAGGATTTTCAGCGGATGCCAAAGTGAAATCTCGACTATTAATACCATCAAACAAAATTTGCCCACTTTGCGCATCAACAAACCTGAATAATAAGCGGGTTAATGATGATTTGCCAGAGCCAGACTGACCTATTAGTGCTACTTTCTCTCTCGCTCTGATATGCAGAGAAAAACCCTCAAACAAGGACCGGTGACCATCATAGGCAAAGTTAATATTTCTGAAACTAATCTCCCCTCGCGAAATTTTCTGAGCTCTCGCGTGAGGGTCGTTTATTTCCAGAGCAGTATTGCTGAATACCTCACTCATCTCCTTTGCATCAGCCAGTGCTGTGAAGAAGTTGCGTAAATTGCGCCCAAACTCCCACAACCGCTGAATCAACATTAACAAGATGGACTGAAACAAGACGAACTCACCAACATCAAAAGTACTCGTGCGCCATTTATCAATCATTAAAAACATCAGTAATAACTCAATCGCGAAAACCATTAAGCCTTGCACCGCAAAAGAGATAAACATTAATATCCAGGCGATCTTCTTGCGTTTATAAACTTCGTTTGAAGCCTGATCAACACGTTGCTGCTCAGTATCTTCCAGCACAAAACTTTTGACGATAAAAATATTGCTAATGGCATCCGAATAAGCGCCACCCACGTTGGAATCTGCTTTAGCAACACTTTCATCAAACTTTAGCTTCCACCTGGAAAAACCGATATTCCAAATCAGATAAACAGCTACCCAGGCAAGAAAACACATGGCAAACTCGGGCTGTTGCTGATAGAAAATAACAAAAGCAATGCTGATCGCCAGAATATTTTGAAATAACTGGAACAGGCACCAGTCCATAATAATTTCAAAGGAGCGGGAAAATCGGTTAGCTTGTTTAATCAGACTACCGGAAAAGCTGTTTCCAAAGAAAATATACTGCTGCTTTTTAAGCACATCAAAGCAGCGCTTTTCCAGCAGGTTCACACCACCGCCATCAACCGGAATAATGCCGATTTCCATAACCCGCCAGGAGAGCCAGACCCCCGCATAAAACACAGCGATCATGGACAGGTTGTGCAGCAGCATCGAATAGGTTGCAGCAGAATATTCCGAGGCCAGTCCATTGGCGATATTTTTGTAAAATACTGGCACATAAAAATCTAGTATCGTGGCGCCACTAAGGCCAATAATACACAGCAGAAAATACCATTTTTTCTGCCAGACTACCTTGCTGTATTCTTTAAAAATAATGTGCATTTTTTAATATGCAGTCATTATTTTTTTTGCACATAAAAAATCTGTTGTTCATCCTCACGCATATATTCGATTATCTCATTGCCGGTCTGCTCACTATAAACACCAAAATCCAGATGCGCTGCAGGATCTGTAGCAATCACCCGCACAACCTCGCCTGAGTGCATGTCTTTTAAGGCTTTTTTTAAGCGTAATAAAGGCAAGGGACAATGTAAACCAGCGGCATCTACTTCAATATCAAATTCAATCATTCTGATTTTAAATTTTCTCAATCATGCTTTATAAAGAGCGCATATAATAGCATCCAACTCTGTTTCTGAACGATGTACTTCTAGATTAATTATCATTTTATGGACTATTTTCCACTTTTTATCAATTTAAAAAATAAACACTGCCTAGTCGTAGGCGCTGGCGAAATAGCCGCTCGAAAAATTGAATTACTTGCCAAAGCTGGAGCCAAAATCGCCGTTATCGCGCCAGAAATAAGCGCCAGTGTTATGCAATTAGCGGCGAACAATTCAGACATAGAAATCAGCATAAAAAAATTCAGTACCGATGATATCTCTCAACAACGGCTGATTATTTCAGCGACTAATCAGGCCGATATTAATGCCCTGGTTGCAGC
Organism: Bathymodiolus japonicus methanotrophic gill symbiont; assembly: GCF_019721995.1. Lineage (GTDB taxonomy): Bacteria > Pseudomonadota > Gammaproteobacteria > Methylococcales > Methylomonadaceae > Methyloprofundus. The sequence continues at coordinate 178,749 of NZ_BLYC01000007.1, forward strand.
CACGGCCGATGCACATAATATCCCCGTTAATGTAGTAGATAAACCGGCCTTGTGCAGCTTTATTGTGCCGGCAATTATTGACCGCTCACCAGCCCTAGCCGCTGTATCTTCGGGTGGTACATCCCCTGTACTCGCACGTTTATTACGCGCAAAACTGGAAAGCCTTATCCCACCTGCTTTTGGCAGAATGGCTAAGCTAGCGGAAAAATACCGAGCATTAGTAAAAGAAAATATAAACCCACCAGCACAGCGGCGCATATTCTGGGAAAAAGTTTTGCAAGGTTCAATCGCAGAACTATTCTATTCGGGCAAAGAAGCCGAGGCAGAGTCGCGATTAAAAGATGCCATACTGAACAGCCCTAAGCAACTGGATAATAGCGGAGAAGTCTACCTGGTCGGCGCGGGCCCGGGCGACCCTGATCTCCTCACTTTTCGTGCTTTGCGCCTGATGCAGCAAGCCGATGTAGTTGTTTATGATCGTCTGGTTTCTACTGAAATATTGCAACTGGTTCGCCGTGATGCAGAAAAAATTTATGTCGGAAAGCAACGAGACAATCATAGCCTCCCGCAGGAATCAATTAATGAATTACTCGCCAGGCTGGCAAAAGAAGGCAAGCGCGTAGTGCGCTTAAAAGGCGGAGATCCCTTTATTTTTGGTCGCGGCGGTGAAGAAATTGAAACCCTGGCTGAGCAAAACATTAACTTCCAGGTCGTACCTGGCATAACCGCAGCCTCTGGCTGTGCAACTTATGCAGGCATCCCACTAACGCATAGAGATCATGCCCAGTCATGCACCTTTGTTACCGGGCATTTAAAAAATAATCGCGCAAACCTGAACTGGCAACAACTCGCCGCACCTGGTCAAACCATTGTTATCTATATGGGACTGGTTGGACTGGGAATCATCTGCCAATCCTTGATTCAGCATGGTGCTGTAGCAGATTTACCGATTGCACTGATACAGCAAGGTACGACACAGAGGCAACGCGTAATTACCGGAACGCTAAGCAACTTGCCCGACAAATTGAAAAACCAGGGCATACACCCACCAACCTTATTTATTATCGGCACGGTTGTTTCCCTACACGATGCATTAAAATGGTTTCATGCTGATGATATGCACAACACTACCGAAGATTTTATTCCTCAACAGTAATTAGCTAAAGCAAACCATTGAACCATAATGGAAAAACAACTTCACTGATTCGAGTATTTGTTAATCAAATAGCCGGCATATACACGATTTCATGACGTCATATTGTTAAAAACCGATAAAAATAGTTGAAAATTATGGCTAAATTATCTATCATTTAACAGTTAAAATTTTTCGGGGCTATGTTTTCTGAATATTATTCATTTACAATGACATAGTTTTTTATTACTAAGAGGAAGAGATCAAAATGAAAAAAATACTATTAGCTGTTTCTACAGTTGCTTTATTAGGTTTAAGCGTCCAGGCATCAGCTGGTGACGTAAAAGTAGGTAAGAAAATCTATGACCGTGCGTTTGGTCGAGGCTGTGGTGCTTGCCATGATATATCTTCTAACCCACAATTAATTGCATTAATTAAATCAGGCGACCTGACTAAAGCAAGTTTTTCGACTACTTTAAAAGAAGGTAAAAACGGCATGCCTAAAGCAGTAGATGCCATTATGGCTGTAGGTCCTGTTAAGAAAGCCGGCCTAGACGAAGAGCAAGCTATCGATGCCGTATGGAGCTACCTGGCTCAATAAGCTCTTAGTAGTAGACACAAAAAAGCCATTCCTGAAAATCTGGAATGGCTTTTTTTATGCCTTAAAAACAGACTAAGGTAGAACGGACTTTAGTCCGATATTTTCCCGCCCTATCTTATCTTACTGAAGTTTCCCAATTATTGAGTAGCTGAAATACACAATGCTGGTGTATCGAGGTTTATTTTAGGTGGTTTTGCCATGTTTAATGAAAAGACTATTTTTTTCATATAGTTGTAGCATAGTTTCAATTTTACCATAAATAATTATTGGGAAACTTCAGTTATCTTAGTGAATAGCGGACTAAAGTCCGTTCTACAACTAAGATATTCTTTTCTGCTTGCTAGAACTATGCTCAAGGGCATATTGCCTACGCACCCAGACTCCACCTATAACAGCAATCATCAGTCCACAGGAAGTAATCAGGAAATTCACCAGACCTTTTAATTGCGAGACCTGCTCAGCTAAAACGAGAGTTTCAGCGCTTTGAGGTGGTTGTTGCAAATATTTCTGCACAATCAAGCGCCCTGCCCCAGTTTCAGAATAGGTTTTTAAAACCACCAAGTCATTCTGTAAAGCGCGGATGGTATCCAGCCCTACTTCCTCAAAAGTCCCGCTACGCAAAGAGCCCTCTAGAATCTTCAACTTACTTTCAATAGAACCACTGACCAAACCGACCAACTGGGATTTCAAAGCATCCACCTCGGCAGATAAAACCGGGTTCATCTGCACTTCATACAGCTCGGCAGCCTTTACTGCTATCGTAGGCTGCTTTACTAATGCTTGCTCTGGTATTAATAACATACCCATAAAAATAACCATTGCCATCAAACCGACAAGCACAGCTAATACCAACCGGTTCATTTTCAGCACACTCATCCGAGTTGCTGAATTTAGAACGGCTAAATTACGCACTGATTTATTTTTTTTATCTTTTTTGCGTAAGTCGCTCATTCAAGCTAAACCCCTTCTCCTATAAAAAATCCCAAGCCAAATCATTATACAAGTTTAATAAAAAAAATCCCGTTCCCTTTTGCAGAGAACAGGATTTTTAAGAAAATCATTTCAACCGCTTGGCCGCAATCCGCATTCTTAAAGCATTCAGTTTAATAAAGCCCTCAGCATCTTGCTGATTATATGCGCCATCATCATCCTCAAAAGTGGCAATCGCTTCATCAAACAAACTATCCGTCTCAGAAACACGCCCCACAACATCGACATTACCTTTATATAACTTGACCCGCACTTTACCATTCACTGTTAACTGCGACCGATCAATCATGGTCTGTAACATTTCCCGCTCAGGACTCCACCAATAACCATTATAAATTAGTGTAGCATAACGCGGCATCAGCTCATCTTTTAAATGCGCCACTTCACGATCCAGAGTCAACGACTCAATTGCACGATGTGCGCGCATCATAATGGTACCTCCGGGAGTTTCATAACAACCGCGTGACTTCATGCCCACATAACGGTTTTCTACGATATCCAAACGACCAATACCATTATCACCACCGACTTGATTTAATTTAGCCAAAACTTCAGCAGGCGAATGCGGCACGCCATCTATAGCAATAATATCGCCTTTGGCATAAGTCAGCTCTAAATATGTTGGAGCATCAGGTGCATTTTCTGCCGACACGCTCCACAGCCACATATCTTCCTCTGGTTCATTCCAGGGGTCTTCCAGAATTCCACCTTCATAAGAAATATGCAATAAATTAGCATCCATTGAGTAAGGCGACACCTTACCTTTTTTTCTTTCTATCGGAATACCATGCTGCTCGGCATAAGCTAACAGCTTCTGTCTGGAGCTCAGTTCCCACTCACGCCATGGCGCAATAATTTTAATATCTGGACGCAACGCATAAGCACCTAGTTCAAAGCGCACCTGATCATTACCTTTGCCAGTTGCTCCATGAGAAATAGCATCAGCTCCCGTCTCATTCGAAATTTCAATTAAGCGCTTAGAAATCAAAGGTCGCGCAATTGAAGTACCTAGTAAGTACTCACCTTCATAAATTGTATTCGCACGAAACATAGGAAAGACAAAGTCACGCACAAACTCCTCGCGCAAATCATCAATATAAATCTCTTTAATACCTAAAGACTTAGCTTTTTCACGCGCCGGCTCAACCTCTTCACCCTGCCCTAAATCCGCAGTAAACGTAACAACCTCACAATCATACTCATCTTGTAACCACTTCAAAATAACTGAAGTATCTAAACCGCCCGAATAAGCTAAAACAACCTTTTTGGTATCTGACATTATTCTCAAACTCTAATTAAAGTAAATTTTTTAATTATACTATAAATAGTGCCCGGTAAATTTTAAAAATGCAATTCTACGCTTAACAAAGCTAGCTACTTAACCCCATAAAACAAATAGAAATAATCACCACTAATCCATCAAAATATGACTATTAACCATTTCCAGTGTGTTCTCGTAAATCTATCTATAATACGCCCCCAAGAAGCTAACACGACTTACAAAAAAAACCACTAAGCCCTATATTTAGCCAAAGGTCACTTGATTGATCATAAATAAACTAAAAAAATCAAATAGATAAAATGTAACTGAAAAATAATTCTCAAAAAGAGTTGACGCAAAAAAGGATAGCTGAAATAATACCCGCTCTTTAGCAAGCCTAGGTAGCTCAGTCGGTAGAGCAGAGGACTGAAAATCCTCGTGTCGACGGTTCGATTCCGCCCCTGGGCACCATGCTAAAGCCAGATAAATAAAGGTCTTAGAAGATCTCTTCTACGACCTTTATTTTTGCTCAAAATCACAGTGTAGTAAATTTGACTCAGATTCTGCATTGTTCGCATATTCCCGTAAGTACTCTCCTGATAAATGAGCATAACGCAATACCATCGATAGATCTGCCCAGCCGAAACTGGCTCAATTATTTTGGCCATTGACAGCATGAATATAAATACTTTTATCATTACGACCTCCCCTTTTTTCAAGAAAACAAACAATTCATCAATAACGAGTCAAACCTCTAATACAGCTTTATTCCAATTATTGATTTGTGTCGCATGGATGCCATATTTCGCAGTAATCTCTGCTATTGTCTTTTCTCCTTTTAGCGCTTCTAGCACTACTTTTACTTTGGTTTGCGTACTATGCTTCTTACGATTTATGGTCATTTCTTAATCCTCAGTTTTGAGGGCAAGATTCTATCTTAAATACTGGTCTAGTTTTTGGGGATCATTATAGTGAGCGTAATGAGGTTCTAGCAGCTAAAAATTTACGTAATGAAATAGCAAGAACAATTAAAGAAGCCGGACAATATTATTAACCAATGATGAATTGTAACTACTCAGCGTATTTTTTAACTTTAAAATCAAATGGATATATTTTAATTTAACCTGACTTTAGTCATTTTCACCTTTAAAAAGGGGTGAAAATTGGGCTAAAATTCAGAGAGATACATTAATTATTATTTTAAATCAATCTGTTATGAGTTTAAATTACGCTGAGTAGTTACGATGAATGTTAATATCCTAAGAATTTAAAAAGAAAACTTTGACTATTAAGAATCATGAATTCGTGAATTCTGTATATGTTGTAAGGAGTATAGAAAAGCATTACTCTTCTTTATAAAGATCAACTTACCATCATTTCGCAAGTGGGAAAGGTGACAATCAGAAACCTTTAAAACTTTCTTTGCTTCCTTGCTACTCACCCATATTTCTTTATTAGTCATTATGTTCTACCTAACTGAAGTTTCCCAATTATTGAGTAGCTGAAATACACAATGCTGGTGTATCGAGGTTTATTTTAGGTGGTTTTGCCATGTTTATAGCAAACCCCTACTTAATTCCCCTTAGGCAATAGCATTTGAAACGAATGAAAAGACTATTTTTTTCATATAGTTGTAGCATAGTTTCAATTTTACCATAAATAATTATTGGGAAACTTCAGCTACCTAATTTATCGGTTTTTTTCTGTGAAAATATTATTCAACTTACCTCTCCCAAAAACTTTTTTCTTATTCCCACTGCAACAAAATATCGCATACAATAAAGACCATCAGTGTTCCCCTATCAATTGAGGCCGTGAAACTAACCTCGCCACAAGAGAGCTCATAAAGCACTGTAAAGACATTCCTGTTATTATTGCGTTTTGAACTGCTCGAATGGTATACGAGCTGATACGAGATATTCTTGCCTGGAAAAATAATGGATTCACAAAACGATCTCGTTTTTGGGCCTGTTGCTGCCTTATCTCCAGAGCCTCGCTATATTTTTTATCCGATGGATGAATCAATCGCTGAAAATCAGGGAAACGGAGCTTTAGCGAAGTGAAGATTTTTAGTCCGCGATAGCCGTAGGGCCGTTGTTTTGTCGGAGTCTGAGCGTTAGCGAAGGTGGAGACAAAATAAAAGGCCATCCGACACGGCGTCAAGTCATTTGGAGCCTATGTTCCGACCCCTTGTTGGGTCGGGACGAGGTGACGAGGACGAATCGGGGCCGCCGGAGGCATAAGTGGTCGCGTTAAGTTTTTGCTGCTTGCTTGGGCTGGGATGCCCAAAACAAGCTTTCGCAAAAATAGCGACTCCCCGATCTGGCTGTTGTGTTTTTGAAATCTCTTCAAACACGCGCATTAAATTACAGCTCATTGCAGTCAGGCGCATTCGATTTTCAAGTGAGCGGGTATTGGAAGACCAAGCTTTAGTTTCCTTGAAATCTGAAGTTTCTTAGAAATTCATCAAGGAACCATTCGCAATAAAACGGCTACCACCGAATTTACAGGGGAGCTGCTGTATTTGGGGCAAACCCTTTCAAAATCCGGATCCAAAGCCGCTTCGGCAATGATGCGGCGGATATCTGAAAAGGCGAAACTGGCTCGCCCCTTCACTTTGTGCCGACGTTCCGGATCGGTTTTTAAACGATCCGCGTAAATCCACGTCAGCGTTGTTGCCATCATACAGAAGTTCAACAGGCGCGCCATGCTACCTCACGAAATTCCGGGACTCCTGTCGCCGTAATTCGTTCACCTACGCAGCGAATAGGAGATGCTCCAGCCGCCCTGCGTCCGCCACAGACTGAGCACAAAGCAGCTCAGTCATGGCTACCACAAATGGCTCTACGGCTATTCGGGATAAATTTTTAGCCTCCCTCGCGCGCTATCGCGCACTTCGGATTGGCAAATTTCCCTGCGCCTTCTGGAGACTATCAGCCCGTCCGGGGCTGACAGCGATGGTTGGTCACTGCCTACGCATTTCGACACTGATTTTTATGGCTCCCTATGTCTTGCTTGAGCTCTTTGAACCCGGATTTGATTTTCCATCGCGCACCATAATACTCAATAATCTGTGTGACGGATAAACTTAGATCGGTCGTAAACAAAGCAATCCACTGTGTGCGACGAAACACCCAGACAACCTGAACGGGTCGTTTCAATGTTTTCAGCATGACAACGCGACTATAAGCCCTGACTTCACGCTGTTTTCCATAGAGATTCACGGTATACGATCGGGCCTTTTGTTGTACTGTTTTTGCCATGTCTGTGGCTGACCCCAGACGCTGCCCGTACTTTTTATTCCGCCCCTCTGCTTGGGTTTTCTTTTTTCTGGACGATCGTACAGTACATTATTGCACCTTAACCTAGAGAGAATATTAAACCGGCTTCCGATAGCTTTGTAAACAGGCTTCCATAGGCCATTGTTGCCAAACCAGCTATAACTCGATGTTCAAGTTTTTCCATCCCATTGCCATCAAACTCTTACCTTCACCCAGCAGAACAATACTTTAATGATGCTGTTGGCCCTAAGCGCCCTAAATCTCTGCCAGTCATATGTTTTCCTGATGGCATCAGTTGAAACACATCCTTTATTAATTCACCTAACTCTTTCAGCTTATCACCAGGATCTGGAAACTCTAGCAATGACGTGATGAACTCAAGCAGTACATCCATTTGAGACTTGCGCTGTAAGCTTCCTACGGTATACGCAGGTAGTTTGCTTTCAATGCGGGCTATTTGCTCTGGGTGAATCGGGGAGTCGCTATTTTTGCGAAAGCTTGTTTTGGGCATCCCAGCCCAAGCAAGCAGCAAAAACTTAACGCGACCACTTATGCCTCCGGCGGCCCCGATTCGTCCTCGTCACCTCGTCCCGACTCAACAAGGGGTCGGAACATAGGCTCCAAATGACTTGACGCCGTGTCGGATGGCCTTTTATTTTGTCTCCACCTTCGCTAACGCTCAGACTCCGACAAAATAACGGCCCTACGGCTATCGCGGACTAAAAATCATCACTTCGCTTAGGCTCCGTTTCCCTGATTTTCAGCGGGAGAAGGCAATGGTCAAACAAAAGACTCAGAATCAGGCCACGGCTTGATCCCTCTTCATCTAATTGTTTGGCCTCACGCCCCCATCCTTCATAAAGCTTCCAGTCCTCAAAGAAAACCTCAATCAGCCATCTCAACGTATAGGCTTGAATAATATCTTGTGTGCGCCAAGTCAGGTCTGTCGCCACTAAATAGCGATAGTCGTTTTCACCGTCATATTTTAAGGCAATGACAAAGCGTTTTTTACTGTGAGAACTCACCTTTAATCGTGCACTGCTGACAGTCACTTTAATCTCTTTGCCGCCACGTACACGTATTATCTGATCAATGCCTTTGTTAATCGAATTAAAGTAGCTCTCGACTGACCTTATTCTACCTCTATATTCAATATTTTGGTTTTTACGTAATTGGCTAATCACCTGCGAGCCTCCAGATTCTTTAGCGGCTTCGTCCATAAAGGCTTTTTCACCATACAGCGCATCAGCCAGTACGCCTTTAATTTTAATCAGGCTATGCGCAACTTTAAACTCTTTTAATAAGCCTAATGCAATCTCTGTTTTGGTCGGGTAGGCACTGTCACGTTCATGCTTAATAGGCCGATCTTTTTTTGCTATACCGCTATTTTTCAACCGTTTATCTTCTTTATCCCACTGCTTTAAGGCTGGATCCGGCATATAAAAGAAAAAACCGACAGGCACTGTAATGGATGAGGTAACTAGCAGCAATAATACTATCGTTTGTCCATTAACATACCCGCCGGAGCCTTTGTGTTTCTGCTTGTAAACCTTATAAATACGTTTTGTAGACTTAGATCGTGCTCGGTCTGATTCATCAAAGGCCAACACACCTTCACAGGCGCGCCATGCTACCTCACGAAATTCCGGGACTCCTGTCGCCGTAATTCGTTCACCTACGCAGCGAATAGGAGATGCTCCAGCCGCCCTGCGTCCGCCACAGACTGAGCACAAAGCAGCTCAGTCATGGCTACCACAAATGGCTCTACGGCTATTCGGGATAAAATTTTAGCCTCCCTCGCGCGCTATCGCGCACTTCGGATTGGCAAATTTCCCTGCGCCTTCTGGAGACTATCAGTCCTTCCGGGGCTGACAGCGAATGTCAGCAGTGCACGATTGAAGGTGAGTTCTCACAGTAAAAAACGCTTTGTCATTGCCTTAAAATATGACGGTGAAAACTACTATCGCTATTTAGTGGCGACAGACCTGACTTGGCGCACACAAGATATTATTCAAGCCTATACGTTGAGATGGCTGATTGAGGTTTCCTTTGAGGACTGGAAGCTTTATGAAGGATGGGGGCGTGAGGCCAAACAATTAGATGAAGAGGGATCAAACCGTGGCCTGATTCTGAGTCTTTTGTTTGACCATTGCCTTCTCCTTCACCCAGAGCAAATAGCCCGCATTGAAAGCAAACTACCTGCGTATACCGTAGGAAGCTTACAGCGCAAGTCTCAAATGGATGTACTGCTTGAGTTCATCACGTCATTGCTAGAGTTTCCAGATCCTGGTGATAAGCTGAAAGAGTTAGGTGAATTAATAAAGGATGTGTTTCAACTGATGCCATCAGGGAAACATATGATTGGCAGAGATTTAGGGCGCTTAGAGCCAACACCATCATTAAAGTATTGTTCTGCTGGGTGA
>NZ_BLYC01000008.1:0-37500 GCF_019721995.1 Bathymodiolus japonicus methanotrophic gill symbiont
AAAACACAAAATCTATAGTGCCAACTGGCTACTTTTTAAAATTTCAACCAATTGATTTATAACAACTACATCATCAATAGTGACGAAGATGGGTTAGGGCCAACAGCATCATTAAAGTATTGTTCTGCTGGGTGAAGGTAAGAGTTTGATGGCAATGGGATGGAAAAACTTGAACATCGAGTGTTAGCAGAGCGTCATCCTTTGTGGGCTCGTTCATGCCCAGAGTTGAAGGATATCGACTTTATTCGCCTTGGGTTATTACGCTGTATCAGTGTGGTCGATAGTGGTCGCCATTTCCTCCAAACCAATGAACAGATTTATGGCCAGCTGCTTCCCCACTCAACGTATTTTAAATCACTGAAGTCGCATAGACGAACAAGTATGCTTGAGGCATTTGAACAGCAGAGCTATCATCTTCACTCTGAACACTGCTATCGCAAGGCATTGATTATCTTAAAGCATTCCCGGAACTTGACGAATACACCATAGAAGCAGCGGATGGACATTTTATTGATCATACCTGCCATACTGAAAAAAACAGTAAGGGGAAAGTTTATGCGGCCGGGGGGATTTACGCGTTGAATCTCAGAAGTGGGTTGCTCAGATTTCTTTGTCTGGTGACAAACGGAACTCAGAGACATCAAGAAATACCTGTGTTACGAGATCATATTGAAAAGCAAAACAAGGGAAATAACAGCTCTCAGAAACATCTCTATGTCTACGATAAAGCCGTCACCGACTTTGTCTGGTGGGATCGGCAGAAACGACATGCTAATTACATGATCTCAATGCTAAAAGAAAATTCAATTGCGACTCTGGTTGAGTCTATCCCTTTTGACTCCCGCCATGAGATCAATACAGGGGTTGAAGCATACAGTGTGTACGAAAACAAGGGCATCAAATTTAACGTGGTGGATTACCGTGATCCAGAAACCGGAAAACTTCACCGGTTTGTGACAACCTTGCCAATGACTATTAACCCTGGAACCATTGCCATGCTGTATTTCAAGCGATGGACGATTGAAAAGACATTCAATAACACTAAAAGTAATTTCAAGGAAACTAAAGCTTGGCCTTCCAATACCCGCTCACTTGAAAATCAAATGCGCCTGACTGCAATGAGCTATAATTTAATGCGCGTGTTTGAAGAGATTTCAAAAACACAACAGCCAGAATTGATTCATCCATCGGATAAAAAATATAGCGAGGCTCTGGAGATTAGGCAGCAACAGGTTCAAAAACGAGATCGTTTTGTGAATCCATTATTTTTCCAGGCAAGAATATCTCGTATCAGCTCGTATACCATTCGGGCAGTTCAAAACGCAATAATAACAGGAATGTCTTTACAGTGCTTTATGAGCTCTCTTGTGTCGAGGTTAGTTTCACGGCCTCAATTGATAGGGGAACACTGATGATGTTTATAGCAAACCCCTACTTAATTCCCCTTAGGCAATAGCATTTGAAACGAATGAAAAGACTATTTTTTTCATATAGTTGTAGCATAGTTTCAATTTTACCATAAATAATTATTGGGAAACTTCAGTTATAAAGATTACCCGGATGTAAAAAAAGATTCTTTGATTAATTCACGCTACCTAGACTTTTTTGGTTTCTGCACTTTGCTGGTGTTATTGCTGAGCCTTGTTTACTCGAATCGGCTTTATGCAGAGCCAGAGATAGAAATTACCGGACTCACTTCTGAGCAGGAAGATAATGTCAGAGCGTATTTGTCCCTAACAGATGAGTCTTGTAATGCGCTGCAGTGGAAAATCAAGCGCCTATATACGCAGGCACCTTTGCAGATTAAAAAAGCCCTGCGCGCGTTAGGATATTATCACCCGAAGATCACTAAAACCCTGGACTGGGAGGAAGGCTGCTGGCAGAGTTCATTGCTTATAGTGCCAGGCCCGCCGATGATTATCGACGCAATCGATGTTCAGGTGCTGGGGCCAGGTGCAGAAGAGCTTTTTTTTAGCGAGATATTGCGCAATATCAGCATTAAAGTGGGTGATATTGTCAATCATGGTGAGTATGACAAGTTAAAAAGACAATTAAAAAACCGCGCAGATGCTAAGGGCTATTTTGATAAAGTTTTTGTGCTAAAGCGCCTGTCTGTTAATCCTGATACCAATACTGCAAGGCTTCAGTTGCATATGCAAACTGGGTCTCGTTATTATATTAGTCGTATTGATGTTGAAAAAAGCGCCTTGCATACAGATTTCAGCAGTAAATATCTGACGGTTAAACAGGGGCAGGCGTATGACCGGGCCAGGATTTTCGAGTCACATCAGTTGTTAGACACGTCCGGTTATTTTAGAGGCGTAGAGCTAAAGTACGAGCAAAGTCACGCGCTGGATTATCAAGCGCCGCTCACAGTTAAACTATCTAATCTGCCACGACACGCGATGTCAGCAGGGGTTGGTTATGATACTGATCTGGGTTTTCGGCTGAGCGCCGGGTATAGAAACAGATATTTAAATGACAGCGGTCAGCAGTTTGTTTCCGACTTGAACCTGTCGCTTAAAAAATCCAATCTGCTTATGGAATATATCATTCCGCTGAGTAACCCGTTAAAAGACAGGCTATCGTTTTTTGCCGGGCTTAGCTATGAAAATACGGTCAATGTAAATAGTGGCAAGCTGGATGTCGGGTTGAGGTTATCTAATCGCTTTTATGGTCAATTTATACTCGCAGAGCAATTGAAATTCGTTGCAGAGCGGTTTCGTAATTCTAATACTGAACCGTTTCAGACCCAGCTTTTGCTTGTACCAGGGATTAGTATTTCTAATGTCCGGGCAATGAAGAAAGGCAATTACCTGGAAGGCTATAAATATATGTTGGAATTCAATGGAGCGCACCGTAGTGTCGGTTCTTCGGTGAGCTTTATACAGACAAAACTGCATATCAAGGGCGCATACCCCACTTTTTTAGGCGGGCGCATATTAGCCAGAATAGACTTGGGGGCGACGGCGGTCGATAACTTTGAGGACTTGCCTACCAGTTATCGGTTTTATGCCGGGGGTGATAATAGTGTGCGCGGCTATGATTATAAAAGTATTGGTCAACGAGACGCAGCGGGAGAAGTAAGTGGTGGTCAGTTTTTAACAACTGCAAGCCTGGAGTATGAACAAAGAATCTATGGTAACTGGACACTCGCGGCTTTTGTCGATGCAGGCGATGCTTTTACCCGGGATCTGGATATTCAGATAGGGGTGGGTCTGGGTGTGCGCTGGTATTCATTGGTCGGACCAGTACGTATTGATATTGCCGTACCCAGTGAGGATTTCGGTGATGTGCATGTGCACTTTAGTTTAAGTACCGCGTTATGAAGCCGCTGCTGCATAATGGATTGTTGATATTGTCAGCAGCCGGGTTGGCAGTGGTCTTATTGCTGATTATTTTAGTCTCTAATCGCCCATTTAATAGCTGGCTGCTAATGCAGCTTATAGAACAAGTCCCCGGGTTAAGCATAGAGCGGGTGGATGGACTGGTTCTAGATGAATTACGATTATCAGGGGTTAGCTACCAGGCTGACGAAGTAACGGTTCATGCCAGGGGTATAAGTTATCAATTTAAATGGCTAGATTTATTAGCCACTCGAATCCGCTTTAAAACATTTCAGGCGAGTGATGTTAATATAGAGATTCATGCATTAGATGCGCAGGACTCTGAGTCGGGGAGCATGGATTTTATAATGCCGCTAGCATTGCAGATTGATGATTTTTCCCTGCAAAAACTGAGTATTCAGCAACAAAATTCTAGCTACTTGATTGATCAGCTTAGTCTGGCGCTTAACTATCAAGGCAAGCAAATAAAGCTGAGCCAGTTTTCTCTGCATAGTGATATGGGTAAGTTAGACGGTAAGGCAGAGCTACAACTAACAGCGCAATTTCCCTTTAAAGCAGAGATAGCTGTAGCCAGGATATTCCCCGAAATAGCTGATGTAAAAGCGCAAGTATCATTATATGGAGATAGCCAGAAAATTTATCTTAACGCCCAGCTATTAGCTCCGAATAAAGCACAGGCCGAGGGCTGGATTGACCTAAGTGCTGTACCCCCCCAGTTTGATTTACAACTTTCCTGGGCTGCATTGCAATGGCCTTTGCAGGGAGAAAAACAATACGCGAGCGAAAATGCGCGTTTAACTGTGCAAGGTAGTGTAGAGCAATATTATGTGACTTTAAATTCAAGTATGTCTGCTCAGGACTTAGCATCCGGGCAGCTGTTTATAGAGGGGCAGGGTGATGCAGAGCAATTTACCTTTGATACGCTGACACTAAAGTCGCCCAATGGCGAGGTGCATAGTAAGGGGCGTATTAGCTGGGTGGCTGATATTTCCAGTGAAATACAGCTGCGGGGGAATAAAATTCAGTTGGGCTCGTTGCAGCCAGACTACCCGGCTGAATTAAGTCTGGATGCACAGTTATCAGGGCAATTGTTTAATAGGCCTGACTTCCAAATCAAGATAGATAATGTATTTGGCAATCTGATGGATAAAGAACTACAAGGCAAAGCAGCAATTCATTATTCAGCTGAACAAGCGAGAATAGAGCATTTAGAAATCAGTGTTGGCGATAATTTTGTGGATATCCATGGGCAAATGGGTGCAGATAATTCACTGGCGTTTAATCTGGAAGCAAATAATTTACATCAGCTAGATGCTGATTTGGCAGGCTCTATATTTGCGCAAGGGACATTAAGAGGAAGCATTGAACAGCCCTTGGTTAAATTCAAAATAAAATCAACGGGGCTGAGCTTTCAAGATCAGCAAATAGGTAGTCTTCAATCCAGTGGCATACTTGATGTTGCGGGTAAAGGGCAATTAGAGTTACAGCTTATTGCCCAGGAAATGATTTTTAATGGTCAGAAGGTAGACCAGGTTAAACTGCAAAGTACAGGGCAAAGTAGCCAGCATGAACTACGGGCTGAATTGCATAAAGAGACGCTACGGCTGGAATTAGCCATGCAAGGAGCGTGGATGCCACTTGCCAAACAGTGGCAGGGAGAAATACGCAACATGCAAGTGCAGAGTGAATCAGCAGGTGTTTGGCAAATTATTCGGGCGAGTCCCATAGAAGTTGTGCAGGATGATCAGCAATCCCTACAGCTAGCGACAGATTTTTGTTTGGCGCAAAAAAATAGCACCGGTTTATTCTGTATCAATGTCCAATCAGAATCGGCTGGACACGCACTGGCAGGGACAATTAAGCAATTGCCTTTAGCTGTATTTGCCGACTGGATACCGTCTACTATTAAGGTCAATAGCCTGTTGCATAGTGAGTTTTTCCTGTCTTTAGAGGAAAACGTGCAAGGCAATGTGCAGTTAACGCTCGATCCAGGGGTGATGGTCGTACAGGACGAAGAGCTTGGCGTGCAGCGGCTGGATTTTAAAGGAGCACATGTTGATGCCTGGCTTTTAGCTGACAGCATGCAGTCTAATTTATCTTTGCTTATCAATGATGCCAATTATGTTAAGGGGCAGGTTGGTATTCATGGGCTACAGCGGCCAGAGAGTGCTCAGATAAATAGCTTACTCAATGTGCATCTGGAGCAGATCGGCTTTATCAGTGCCTTTGCTGATTCGGTAAGTCATGTTGCAGGTAATATCAACGGTGAGCTGCATATTCAAGGGTTATTACAGTCTCCTGACTTGAATAACAGCTGGCTGAAACTACAGCAAGGCAGTTTGACGGTTGTGGATGCTGGTTTGACGGTCAGTGATATAAGCCTCGAATTAACTCACGCGCAAACAGGGCAGGTTTTTGTGCGTGGAGAAGCCAGGATAAAGGGGCAAAGCCTGTTGCTTAATGGACAGGTCGATGATTATAGCAACGACAAAATGCAATTCAAGCTGGCAATAAAGGGCGAAGATTTGCCGTTATTGCAATTACCAGAAATGCAGGCATGGCTATCGCCTAATCTACAGATAAGTGGAAATAAGCACGGTGCGAATGTGCAAGGTGATATACGGGTGCCTAAAGCAATGATGGTCTTTCAAACCTTGCCCGAAGGCGCAGTGCAGATAAGTCCCGATGAAGTCATTATCAGCGATGCACAGGTACAGGTTAAGCCGTCGGGTTATCCGGTTGATACGGACGTATTAATTAAACTGGGGGACGAAGTTGCTATCGAAGGCTTTGGCTTGAAAGCGCGACTGGAAGGATCTTTACGCGCACTGCAGAAGAAGAATCATTTGAAATTATTCAACGAGCTTAATTTTCGCGAGGGCACTTATGTTGCGTATGGCCAGGATTTAAAGATAGATAAGGGACAGTTTTTATTTGTAGGTGATATAGAAAATCCAGGTATTAGTATCCTTGCCTCACGTAAAGCCACTGACTGGGATGATAAAACGGTCGCCTATTTAAGTTTAACCGGCACGCTAAAAAAACCTGTGACACGTATTTATACCGAGCCAGCCTTGAATGATAGTGAGGCACTGGCGTATTTATTAACCGGTGCGCCGCTGGGCAATGGTGATTCAAGCAGTGCAGGGCTAATTGCTAAAGCAGCATTGAGCCTGGGGCGTGACTATGTTGATGCGGTGATGGGCACAGTAGGTGTTGATGAATTTGATATAAAAAGCAGCAATCTCGGACAAAATTCGATGATCGTGGGCAAGCGTATAACGCCTAGGTTATATGCACGATACATTATGGATATATTGACTACGCAAATGCAATTTGCCGTGGAATATAAGCTGACGGAAAATATCAGCATAGAAACGCGCGCAGGATCTACGCATAGTAGTGATATTAAATATAATATTGAGTTTGATTAAGGCAGCTATTATCCATGCATGAAATGAAAAACTGAAGTTTCCCAATTATTGAGTAGCTGAAATACACAATGCTGGTGTATCGAGGTTTATTTTAGGTGGTTTTGCCATGTTTATAGCAAACCCCTACTTAATTCCCCTTAGGCAATAGCATTTGAAACGAATGAAAAGACTGTTTTTTTCATATAGTTGTAGCATAGTTTCAATTTTACCATAAATAATTATTGGGAAACTGCAGTGAAAAAAATATACCAATATCTTTAAACCCCTTGTTTCTCTATGGTTGAAATTTCCTGGTATTAGAAAATGCTATTTCAAACTGATATCCGGCGGTTATTACTAAAAGTGATGATATACTACACGTTTTTTCCATTTTAAGGAGACACGTGAGTGACTCAACATATTTACCATGCAATTGATCGAGATCAGTTCGCACAAGACATGGACAATATTCGCAAGGAAGTACTAAGTGACCTGAATATGGATGATTTTCAGCATTTAAAAAAGATTGAACGCTGGGGGCGACTGTGTTCCGCTATAGGTTATGGGACTGCCTGGATTATCCCTAATCCGGTGTCTGCTTTTTTTATCAGTCAGGGGAATGTCACGCGCTGGACCACGATTGCGCATCATATTACCCACCGTGCCTATGACAAAATTGAAGGTATTCCCAAGCGCTATACAAGTAAAGGCTTTGCCAAAGGAAATCGACGCTTTATAGATTGGTTAGAGTGGATGATACCGGAGGCCTGGGACAAGGAGCATAATGATTTGCATCATTATAATCTGGGTGAAGAAGCTGACCCAGATCAAGTGGAATTTAATACCGAGGAATTTAGAAATATCAATATGCCGCAATGGGCCAGGTATGTTTTTCTGGGGGTGATGGCATGTACCTGGAAGTTTCTTTACTACGCACCCTCTACCTTGGTGGAATTACAGCACTCAGAAGATAAAAAAGCAGGTCTGGAGCCAGTGACTTATACTCGTGCTGACACCTGGAATCCTTTGAAGCCAGTTGGGCGTAAATTATGGACTCATTGCCTGCTACCCTATATTTCAATTAGATTCGTACTCATTCCATTATTGTTTATTCCGGTAGGAATAGTAACAGCGATAGGTGGGGCGGTTGCGGCAAGTAATGTGTTAATCAATTCCCTGCTTGCTGAAGTGATGACAAATTTACATACCTTTCTGGTGATTGGCACCAATCATGTGGGCGATGATTTGTATGTATTTGAAGATAAGGCAAGCAATAAAGGAGAGTTTTATCTAAGGCAGATCTTTGGTTCGACTAATTTTACAACCGGGACTGATCAAATTGATTTTCTGCATGGTTGGCTGAATTATCAAATTGAGCATCATATATGGCCAGATATGCCGTTAAGTCGCTACCATCTTGCGCAGCCTAAAGTTAAAGCCTTGTGTGAAAAATATGGAATTCCCTACACGCAGGACTCTGTGTTCAAGCGTTTAGGTAAGACGCTGGATGTGATGACTGGAAAAACATCGATGATGCGACCGCTGAAAATCACATCAGTGTTCCCCTGTCAATTGAGGCCGTGAAACTAACCTCGCCACAAGAGAGCTCATAAAGCACTGTAAAGACATTCGCTGTCAGCCCCGGACGGGCTGATAGTCTCCAGAAGGCGCAGGGAAATTTGCCAATCCGAAGTGCGCGATAGCGCGCGAGGGAGGCTAAAATTTTATCCCGAATAGCCGTAGAGCCATTTGTGGTAGCCATGACTGAGCTGCTTTGTGCTCAGTCTGTGGCGGACGCAGGGCGGCTGGAGCATCTCCTATTCGCTGCGTAGGTGAACGAATTACGGCGACAGGAGTCCCGGAATTTCGTGAGGTAGCATGGCGCGCCTGCCTGTTATTATTGCGTTTTGAACTGCCCGAATGGTATACGAGCTGATACGAGATATTCTTGCCTGGAAAAATAATGGATTCACAAAACGATCTCGTTTTTGGCCTGTTGCGGCCTAATCTCCAGAGCCTCGCTATATCTTTTATCCGATGGATGAATCAATTCTGGCTGTTGTGTTTTTGAAATCTCTTCAAACACGCGCATTAAATTATAGCTCATTGCAGTCAGGCGCATTTGATTTTCAAGTGAGCGGGTATTGGAAGACCAAGCTTTAGTTTCCTTGAAATTACTTTTAGTGTTATTGAATGTCTTTTCAATCGTCCATCGCTTGAAATACAGCATGGCAATGGTTCCAGGGTTAATAGTCATTGGCAAGGTTGTCACAAACCGGTGAAGTTTTCCGGTTTCTGGATCACGGTAATCCACCACATTAAATTTGATGCTCTTGTTTTCGTACACACTGTATGCTTCAACCCCTGTATTGATCTCATGGCGGGAGTCAAAAGGGATAGACTCAACCAGAGTCGCAATTGAATTTTCTTTTAGCATTGAAATCATGTAATTAGCATGTCGTTTCTGCCGATCCCACCAGACAAAGTCGGTGACGGCTTTATCGTAGACATAGAGATGTTTCTGAGAGCTGTTATTTCCCTTGTTTTGCTTTTCAATATGATCTCGTAACACAGGTATTTCTTGATGTCTCTGAGTTCCGTTTGTCACCAGACAAAGAAATCTGAGCAACCCACTTCTGAGATTCAACGCGTAAATCCCCCCGGCCGCATAAACTTTCCCCTTGCTGTTTCTTTCAGTATGGCAGGCATGATCAATAAAATGTCCATCCGCTGCTTCTATGGTGTATTCGTCAAGTTCCGGGAATGCTTTAAGATAATCAATGTCTTGCGATAGCAGTGTTTCAGCGTGAAGATGGTAGCTCTGCTGTTCAAATGCCTCAAGCATACTTGTTCGTCTATGCGACTTCAGTGATTTAAAATACGTTGAGTGGAGAAGCGGCTGGCCATAAATCTGTTCATTGGTTTGGAGGAAATGGCGACCACTATCGACTACACTGATACAGCGTAATAACCCAAGGCGAATAAAGTCGATATCCTTCAACTCTGGGCATGAACGAGCCCACAAAGGATGACGCTCTGCTAACAGGGCACGTTCCATACTTTCATTGCAGTGTTGGTGAATATGTTCAGAGAGTGGTAGGTCTTTAAGCATGGGTGATATCCGTTTATGAGGTGATTAAAACGGAAATTTTTAGAAAAATTTTCTCGGCAATTGCAAGCTTTATTTGAAATTATTTGTTGTTTTTTACGGTGCCTACAGAGTGTCTATTTGCTGTTATAAGTGATTAAAATCAAAAAGATGGAAATATTCGAGTGGTGCTACCTTCAGGTAGGTTATAGGCTGCTTTGTTTAGGTACTTCTTCTTTCAATGAGAACACTGATGGAAAATCATGGAAACGGAGCTTAGCGAAGTGGTGATTTTTAGTCCCTGATAGGCGACAGGGCAATTCGCTGATTCGACGTGTGCTAGCAGCACGCGAGAGGAGCAAGAATTGCATTCCGAATAGCCGTCCAGCCAGTGAGGTAGTAATGACGAAGCGGCTTTTGTGCGTAGTCGTTGCGGACGCAGGGCGTTCAGGGCATCTCTCATCCGCTGCGTAGGTGATGAATTATGGCGACAGGAGTCCCGTAATTTCGTGAGGTAGCATGGCGCGCCTGAAACAGAGTAGTTTATTTCAAATTATCAGTTACATGCGGGTTAATCAGCTGATACATCAATTGATGCATTTTAGGATTGCCCGCAATAATATTTCCTGATTCCAGATACTGATCATTAAAAGACAGGTCGGTGACCACGCCGCCGGCTTCTTTTACAATAATAATCCCCGCAGCAATATCCCAGGACTTTAAGTCCACCTCCCAAAAACCATCTAAACGTCCCATGGCTAAAAAAGCCAGGTCAATTGCGGCTGAACCCGTGCGTCGAATTCCAGAGGTATTCATGCAGACCGCTCTAAACATTTCCAGATAAGCATCCAGATATTTTTGCTGCTGGGCTTTAAAAGGAAAACCTGTGCCAATTAGGGCGCCCGCAAGACTTGACTGCTTGGTAACACGAATGCGGTGGTTATTAAACATCGCACCTTCACCCCGCGCGGCAGTGAATAGTTCATTGCTTAACGGCAGGTAAATGACGCCGACTTCGAGGCGGTCTTTGATTTTTAACGCGATTGAAACAGCGTAATGCGGGAAGCCGTGTAGAAAATTAGTTGTGCCGTCCAGTGGGTCAATAATCCAGGTGTATTCATTGCCTTCATGCTGTCCGCTTTCTTCAGCAAGAATGGCATGATCAGGGTAAGCGGTTTTAAGAACTTTAATAATTTCCAGTTCTGCCTGGCGATCAACTTCAGTGACGAAATCATGCTGCTCTTTATTATCAACTTGAATATGACTGACATGTTCTGATGCACGAAGAATGATGTCGCCCGCGTTTCTCGCAGCGCGGATAGCGATGTTGAGCATTGGATGCATAAATAAATTTTAATGAGCGATTAGAAAACCACATAGAATAGCAAAAATTTTGCTATAGTGATCTTTTTTATTGTTAGGGTCGAACATTGCTGTCAAATATAAGGATTGTGCTGGTTGAAACAAGCCACCCGGGAAATATCGGGGCAGTTGCCCGGGCCATGAAAAATATGTGTATGACTGAGTTGTATCTGGTCGCACCCAAAATATTCCCCAGTGCTGATGCAACCTCCCGAGCATCGGGGGCAGATGATATTTTAGCCTCTGCAATATTGTGTGATTCTTTACAGCAAGCGATTGCAGATTGCCAGATAGTGATTGGTGCGAGTGCGCGTTCGCGGACTATTGCCGTGCCTGAAGAGTCCCCTAGAGTTTGTGCAGAAAGGCTGGCGATTGAAGCGCAAGATAAAAAAATTGCAATTTTGTTTGGCCGGGAAAATTCAGGTTTGAAAAATCATGAGCTGGATTTGTGTCAAACTTTGCTCACCATCCCCAGTAATGCTGCCTATAGTTCGCTGAATATAGCCGCTGCAGTACAAGTGGTCTGTTATGAATTATTAGTCGCCTCAAACCAGGGTGCTGTCGAACCTGAAGTAAGAGAAGTCGCTTTGGCAAGTTCTGCGCAAATGGAATCATTTTATGAGCATTTATATCAGGCGCTACAAGAAATTGGCTTTATTAATCCGCAAAAATCCACTTCAATTATGCGCCGCTTACGTCGCGTGTACCATCGGGCTACTTTAGATATTAAAGAGCTGGATATTTTGCGCGGCATCTTAAAAAAATCAACTGCAATATTGCATCAAAAATATGATTAATTTAATTCAAGAGGATATTGCCTGTGTGTTTGAGCGAGATCCCGCTGCGCAGACGCTCTGGGAAGTGGTGTTTGTCTATCCAGGTTTTCATGCAATATTAATACATAGAGTTTGTCATCGCTTATGGAGCAAAGGTTTTAAATTTATCGCCAATTTTATTGCGCATATTAGTCGTTGGCTAACCGGTATAGAAATTCATCCCGGGGCAGTAATCGGGCGACGGTTCTTTATAGATCATGGCATGGGTGTGGTGATCGGTGAAACCACAATTATTGGTGATGATTGCACTTTGTATCATGGTGTTACTTTAGGTGGAACTAGCTGGGATAAAGGCAAAAGACATCCCACTTTAAAAAATGGCGTGGTCGTCGGAGCGGGTGCAAAAATATTGGGACCGATTGAAATCGGTGAAAATGCACGGGTGGGGTCGAATTCAGTGATCATCAGGCCTGTCCCGGATGGCGCGACAGTTGTAGGTATTCCAGGTCGTGTTGTGGGTGCGCAGGACGCCCAGAGTGCTGAAAGAACAAAAATCGCCAATAAGATGGGCTTTGATGCCTACGGGACAACAGCAGATTCTCCCGATCCGGTGGCGTATGCAATTAATCATATGCTGGATCATATACAGCTGATGGATAAACAGATGCAGGATATGAAGCAGGCAATGAATAGCGCAGGTATTAAGTGCAAGCATGAGGAAATTCCTGATTTGCATGACTGCGAGCTGGGCAAAGAATGATATCTATAATCGTTGCATAAGTTCCTGCACTGGGGCAGAGGCTTTAGCCTGCACGGGGTAAGTGAAATGGACATAATTAATTGTCCATCGTGTTAACTCATAAGTTACCTCTAAATAGGAGGGTTGACGTAGGATGCGCTTCCTATCGTCAGCACATCCTACGGCTCTCCCCTTAACTGAGGGGGGGTATAGCATGAGAGGTTGGGATGATATTTATTCCATGTTTTCTGGATGGTTTCTATTTTCCATATCCCTAATGTCAGTGCCGGCAAAAGCCAGCGCCCACATGCTGAAGTTTATACTGAGAATATTTATGGAGCTATTGATATATGAGTCAGGCACATGCTTTGCACTCAATGTATCCGCTTCTTTAAATTAGTAGCCACGGGATTCTGTAAATAAAATCTCCTTGCTTGCGCATTTAAAAGCAGCATTGTTTTAGCTGAAAAACAGGTCATTTGCTGTTATTTATAATAGTTGACTAGTTTACTAGGTTTATATTACACTACAAATTCACTTATTTTTTAAGGGGACTTAACGTGAGATTAACTACTAAAGGGCGTTATGCGGTGACAGCAATGCTGGATCTGGCGTTTCATAGCCAGATTCAACCCGTTACATTAACGGATATTGCGACCCGTCAAACTATTTCATTGTCTTATCTTGAGCAGCTATTTTCCCGTTTGCGCAGGGCTGGCCTGGTTGTTGGGGTGAGAGGGCCGGGCGGTGGTTATAAGTTAAGTCGGGAGCCTAGTGAGGTCAGTATTTCAAATATTATTCTGGCAGTGGATGAGCAAGTAGACTTAACTAACTGCGAGAAACAAGGTAATTGTCAGAATGGTCAGCCCTGTTTAACCCATGATTTATGGATGGGCTTAAGCCAGACAGTGAGTAATTACCTGGATGGTATTTCCTTAGGTGCATTATTAGATCAGTCTGGTGTACAAAAAATAGCAGAGCGTCAGACATCTGATGTACAACAGCTAGTGAATTTTTCCAATGCAGATACGATTGCGGTTGCTCTTAAGTAATTTGTCGCAACTCGTACGACACCTATATGATCTATTTTGATCATAATGCCACAACATCAGTAGATGAAAGGGTGTTGCAGGCAATGTTGCCGTTTTTCAGCCGCTTTTATGCTAACCCCTCCAGCTTATATAAATTAGCACGCCTATCACGTAGCGCCATTGATACCGCCCGCGAGCAAGTCGCACAATTAGTCAATGCGCGAGCGGAGCAGGTTGTTTTTACCAGTGGTGGTACCGAAGCCAACAATTTAGCCCTAAAAGGCTGTGTGTCAAATGCGAAAATAGTGACCGCGGCCTTCGAGCATCCTTCTGTCTTGCAGTCTGCGAGCGCCCAGTTAGTCGGTATCACGTCACAAGGATATATTGATCAACAGGCACTGACTCAGTTAGAAGGCTCGTTTGATCTTGCCTCTTTTATGCTGGTGAATAATGAAACTGGCGTTATCCAGGATATTGCCAGCCTCAGTAGTATCATGCAGGAGCGAAAGACTTTAGTGCACACCGATGCAGTTCAGGCGGCAGGAAAAATCCCGGTTGATTTTCAGGTGCTAGGGGTGGATCTAATGTCGCTTTCCAGTCATAAAATATATGGGCCAAAAGGTTGTGGTGCTTTAATCACATCAGCTAAATATGTGAAAAGCCCACTGCAAACGGGTGGGGGGCAAGAAGCAGCGCTCCGTGCTGGAACGGAAAATGTACCAGCCATTGTCGGGTTTGGCAAGGCGGCAGAGTTGGCCTATGCAGAATTAGACCAGCGCCACCAACACTGTCTTGCGCTCAGAGTGCGTTTAGAAGAACAATTGTTGAAGTTACCAGAAATCACTATATTTGCACAGCATAGTCAGCGACTTGCTAATACGGTACAGTTTGGAGTGCAAGGCCATGTAGGCGAAATGCTGCTAATGCAATTAGACCAGCAGGGAGTTATGGTATCAAGCGGTTCCGCATGCGCTAGTACGGATACATCTGTCAGTCATGTATTAATGGCAATGGGGGTAGGCGAGGATCTTGCGAAATCAGCCATTCGAATCAGTCTGGGACAAGAGAATACTGCGCAAGAAGTGGATAGTTTTGTGCGGATATTAAAGCGGACCTTGCTTAAGGCGCATTAACATATTCTAATGCGTTTGACAATTGACAATTGATAATTTATTGACTAGAGTTATAGCCAGTTCAAAGCGTTCGCTTTGCCTATTTCTACCTCGCTTTAACGTTTCAGGATGAGGGCGTGATTAATTGGTAGCACAATAAAGTGCTTATCAGCTCACTATGAAAATAAAAAGGGGAATGCCATGAATAATTTTTATTTTGCGCGGTTTATACTTTTAGCGGCAAGCTTTTATTCCCACGGAGCCTACTCAGGAAAAGGCGCCAGTAACTTCGCCCAATGGCCTGGAAAGGGTCACTCAAGAACTCGTTGCACCTCCGTTATTACCTGAACACACCCAAATTGCAGTAGGCCCGCCTAAGGTTGTTAAAATCAGGATGATTGTGGAAGAAAAAGAAATGGAAGTTGCGCCCGGGGTAACCGCGCATGTTATGGCGTTTAATGGCTCTATTCCAGGTCCTATTGTTGTTGTCCATCAATACGATTATGTTGAATTGACTCTAGTTAATCCTATCACCAATACCATGGTACATAATATTGACTTTCATGCGGCAACGGGAGCCTTAGGTGGAGGTGCATTAACCAAAGTCGCACCGGGGCAAGAGGTTGTTCTAAGATTTCAGGCGATCAAGAAAGGCGTATTTATTTATCATTGCGTACCGGGCGGAGTGATGATTCCGTTGCATGTTGCGCTGGGCTTAAGCGGCGCGATTATGGTATTGCCGCGTGATGGCTTAAGAGATGATCAAGGCAATCCTGTTACTTATGATAAAGCCTATTATATCGGTGAGCAGGGTTTTTATTTTCCTCAAGATGTGGATGGTAACTATATTAAATACAGCTCAGTTATCGATTCTATGCCAGAGGTTCTGCAGCAGATGAGAAAATTAACCCCTAGCCATACTGTCTTTAATGGCTCGGTTGGGTCTTTGACCGGGGCAAATGCATTAACCGCAAAGGTTGGTGAGAGTGTGCTTTTTATCCATTCACAAGGTAATGAAGATAGTCGTCCGCATTTGATTGGTGGTCATGGCGATTTCGTCTGGGAAGGTGGGTCATTCAATGATGCGCCAGTCACAGACCGAGAAACCTGGTTTATTCCCGGGGGGAGTGCGGTTGCGACATTGTATAAATTTAAGCAGCCGGGTGTGAATGTCTATCTAAATCATAATCTAATTCAGGCTATCCAGTTAGGTGCTGCTGCACATGTATTCGTTGAAGGAGAGTGGAATAATGATCTTATGGAGCAAGTCAAACCGCCTTCTGCTATCGAGTGGTCTGGCTATTGTAAATACTTACATTTCTTACAAGGGGATAGATATGAACAAGTTTATACTCGATGTTCAAGTTTTTTAACTGATTGATTTTATTGATGATTTTACTGACAAAGAAAGCATCAACATCATTGTAAATCAATCACTTATAAAACAAAGCCGGAAAAATTTACTTTTCTTAGCCCAGTTATAGCTGAAAACTTGAACATCGAGTTATAGGTTTTGTAGCTACCAGCAGTATAGCTTTAAGCAATACAGTGCTAGCGGAGGGTGATATAGAGACAGGGCGTGCCCTGAGCACTCAATGCACGGCATGTCATGGTAATGATGGGATGAGTGCCAGCGAGCAATTTCCTAATATTGCAGGCCAGAAAGAATCTTATCTTGCTGCACAATTAACAAAATATAAGGTGGGAGAAAGAACTGATCCAACCATGTCAGCCATAGTTGGTCCGCTTAATGAGCAAAATATTCTCGATCTAGCTGCTTTTTATGCGTCTAATAGTGCCGTGGCCAATTTCGATTTTAATACACTGGTACTGACTATTCCTTACGTTGTTGTTGGTGATGCTAGCTTCAATGTAGAAATGTCACTAGATGATATCGATGCGCTTCTTTTTTCTGTTAAATCACTGACACCACATTAATCTAGAAACCGCAGTTGACAGTTATATAATATTGTAAGCCGCAGAATATTAAAAATAATGATCGAAAAAACTTGCTACCTGTTGGGTGAGTGTCCTCCGCTTCAATGTTTTGTGAATAATTCTGTGTTCAACTGAGGTTTTTAGGTTATGACAGGATTAAGGGGGCTGGAAATAAATAATTGGCCAATATTGGGCAGGATATTTGCAGGCGCGCCATGCTACCTCACGAAATTCTGGGACTCCTGTCGCCATAATTCGTTCACCTACGCAGCGGATGGGAGATGCCCTGAACGCCCTGCGTCCGCAACGACTACGCACAAAAGCCGCTTCGTCATTACTACCTCACTGGCTGGACGGCTATTCGGAATGCAATTCTTGCTCCTCTCGCGTGCTGCTAGCACACGTCGAATCAGCGAATTGCCCTGTCGCCTATCACTCGATGTTCAAGTTTTTGATATTGAGAAGGTAAAATCAGGTATTCTGAGGTTGTTGTAATTTTATCGGTGTAATCCCATGTTAATGAATGCCCCAGCCACCTTTATCCAAAGCTATATTGACGATTTAAATGATGCGCTCAATCAGCTAAAACCCGGAGCCGCTTTGACACGGATTCAAGCCGCTTGGTTGGGCACTTGTTTAACGTGCATACTGCTAATGAACTCTGTTTGCTGGGCTAAGTTTGAGCGAGCAAGCCTTGGAGATTGCAAAGTAGCCGCATTATCCTGGGTGTTTCGTAAAGCAAGTATACCCTGGGACTGGTTGCTACGGGTGAGTGTGGTCTTAATTTTAAAACGTTATGGCATTACTGAAGGTGTGTTGGCCTTTGATGAATCAGACCGAGCACGATCTAAGTCTACAAAACGTATTTATAAGGTTTACAAGCAGAAACACAAAGGCTCCGGCGGGTATGTTAATGGACAAACGATAGTATTATTGCTGCTAGTTACCTCATCCATTACAGTGCCTGCGCTGAAAATCCTGGAAACGGAGCTTTAGCGAAGTGAAGATTTTTAGTCCGCGATAGCCGTAGGGCCGTTGTTTTGTCGGAGTCTGAGCGTTAGCGAAGGTGGAGACAAAATAAAAGGCCATCCGACACGGCGTCAAGTCATTTGGAGCCTATGTTCCGACCCCTTGTTGGGTCGGGACGAGGTGACGAGGACGAATCGGGGCCGCCGGAGGCATAAGTGGTCGCGTTAAGTTTTTGCTGCTTGCTTGGGCTGGGATGCCCAAAACAAGCTTTCGCAAAAATAGCGACTCCCCGATCGGTTTTTTCTTTTATATGCCGGATCCAGCCTTAAAGCAGTGGGATAAAGAAGATAAAGGGTTGAAAAAGAGCGGTATAGCAAAAAAAGATCGGCCTATTAAGCCTGAACGTGACAGTGCCTACCCGACCAAAACAGAGATTGCATTAGGCTTATTAAAAGAGTTTAAAGTTGCGCATAGCCTGATTAAAATTAAAGGCGTACTGGCTGATGCGCTGTATGGTGAAAAAGCCTTTATGGACGAAGCCGCTAAAGAATCTGGAGGCTCGCAGGTGATTAGCCAATTACGTAAAAACCAAAATATTGAATATAGAGGTAGAATAAGGTCAGTCGAGAGCTACTTTAATTCGATTAACAAAGGCATTGATCAGATAATACGTGTACGTGGCGGAAAAGAGATTAAAGTGACTGTCAGCAGTGCACGATTAAAGGTGAGTTCACACAGTAAAAAACTCTTTGTCATTGCCTTAAAATATGACGGTGAAAACGACTATCGCTATTTAGTGGCGACAGACCTGACTTGGCGCACACAAGATATTATTCAAGCCTATACGTTGAGATGGCTGATTGAGGTTTTCTTTGAGGACTGGAAGCTTTATGAAGGATGGGGGCGTGAGGCCAAACAATTAGATGAAGAGGGATCAAGCCGTGGCCTGATTCTGACGCTGAAAATCATGGAAACGGAGCTTAGCGAAGTGGTGATTTTTAGTCCCTGATAGGCGACAGGGCAATTTGCTGATTCGACGTGTGCTAGCAGCACGCGAGAGGAGCAAGAATTGCATTCCGAATAGCCGTCCAGCCAGTGAGGTAGTAATGACGAAGCGGCTTTTGTTTGACCATTGCCTTCTCCTTCACCCAGAGCAAATAGCCCGCATTGAAAGCAAACTACCTGCGTATACCGTAGGAAGCTTACAGCGCAAGTCTCAAATGGATGTACTGCTTGAGTTCATCACGTCATTGCTAGAGTTTCCAGATCCTGGTGATAAGCTGAAAGAGTTAGGTGAATTAATAAAGGATGTGTTTCAACTGATGCCATCAGGAAAACATATGATTGGCAGAGATTTAGGGCGCTTAGAGCCAACACTATCATTAAAGTATTGTTCTGCTGGGTGAAGGTAAGAGTTTGATGGCAATGGGATGGAAAAACTTGAACATTGAGTTTTAGTGTTATTGAATGTCTTTTCAATCGTCCATCGCTTGAAATACAGCATGGCAATGGTTCCAGGGTTAATAGTCATTGGGAAGGTTGTCACAAACCGGTAAAGTTTTCCGGTTTCTGGATCACGGTAATCCACCACGTTAAATTTGATGCCCTTGTTTTCGTACACACTGTATGCTTCAACCCCTGTATTGATCTCATGGCGGGAGTCAAAATGGATAGACTCAACCAGAGTCGCAATTGAATTTTCTTTTAGCATTGAAATCATGTAATTAGCATGTCGTTTCTGCCGATCCCACCAGACAAAGTCGGTGACGGCTTTATCGTAGACATAGAGATGTTTCTGAGAGCTGTTATTTCCCTTGTTTTGCTTTTCAATATGATCTCGTAACACAGGTACTTCTTGATGTCTCTGAGTTCCGTTTGTCACCAGACAAAGAAATCTGAGCAACCCACTTCTGAGATTCAACGCGTAAATCCCCTCGGCCGCATAAACTTTCCCCTTGCTGTTTTTTTCAGTATGGCAGGCATGATCAATAAAATGTCCATCCGCTGCTTCTATGGTGTATTCGTCAAGTTCCGGGAATGCTTTAAGATAATCAATGCCTTGCGATCGCTGAAAATCATGGAAACGGAGCTTAGCGAAGTGGTGATTTTTAGTCCCTGATAGGCGACAGGGCAATTCGCTGATTCGACGTGTGCTAGCAGCACGCGAGAGGAGCAAGAATTGCATTCCGAATAGCCGTCCAGCCAGTGAGGTAGTAATGACGAAGCGGCTTTTGTGCGTAGTCGTTGCGGACGCAGGGCGTTCAGGGCATCTCCCATCCGCTGCGTAGGTGAACGAATTATGGCGACAGGAGTCCCAGAATTTCGTGAGGTAGCATGGCGCGCCTGAGCAGTGTTTCAGCGTGAAGATGATAGCTCTGCTGTTCAAATGCCTCAAGCATACTTGTTCGTCTATGCGACTTCAGTGATTTAAAATACGTTGAGTGGGGAAGCAGCTGGCCATAAATCTGTTCACTGGTTTGGAGGAAATGGCGACCACTATCGACTACACTGATACAGCGTAATAACCCAAGGCGAATAAAGTCGATATCCTTCAACTCTGGGCATGAACGAGCCCACAAAGGATGACGCTCTGCTAACAGGGCACGTTCCATACTTTCATTGCAGTGTTGGTGAATATGTTCAGAGAGTGGTAGGTCTTTAAGCATGGGTGATATCCGTTTATGAGGTGATTAAAACGGAAATTTTTAGAAAAATATTTTCGGCAAATACAAGCTTTATTTGAAATTATTTGTTGTTTTTTTACGGTGCCTACAGAGTGTCTATTTTCTGTTATAAGTGATTAAAATCAAAAAGATGGAAATATTCGAGTGGTGCTACCTTCAGGTAGGTTATAGGCTGCTTTGTTTAGGTACTTCTTCTTTCAATGGGAACACTGATGGAATATTTAGCGACAGTATCTGAGTCTGTACGCTTTGAAAATGACCCGTTAATCAGGCAGTACAACCTGGCGGATGTACAGCGTAATAGAGTGAGTTTTGCGCTAAACTGGTTGCTGTTTAATCCATTGAGCATCGGCTTTAATGGGCACTACAATCAGGATAATTATGATCAAAGTGAACTAGGCCTGACGTTTGCAGACAGTTTCAGTGGTACCGTAGACTTGAATTATGCAATCCATGAAGGTCTTAATCTTTACAGATTTTATACCTACGAGTACTTTCAAAATGAGCAGGATGGCTATACCCGTTTTACTAATATTGGCTTAGAGAACCGTAACCCGGAGCAATTCTGGTCAGTTGATACACGGGATAAAATAAACACTGTCGGGGTCGGTGTAGACTGGAGTGTGATCAGGAGTCTTCTTGATTTACAGCTGGATTACAGTTATTCAAATGCGCTAACTGAAACAGCCACAGAGCAGGGAAGTAAGCTGAATGGTGAGCCGTTGCCGGATTTAAAAACGATCTTGCATAGTCTAAATGTACGGGCTAACTATCGGTTCCAGGAGAACTGGCGCATACAATTAAGTTATCGCTATGAATTTTTTGTTACAGATGATTACGCGCTGGATAATATTTCACCTGACAGTATTGATGACGTACTTAGCCTTGGTAATACGAGCCCGGATTATAATGCCCAAGTTGTGGGTTTGAGCGCTATTTATGAATTTTAATACGCCATGAGTGCTTGCTTTATGTATCGCTGCCCATATATTAGTTAGCAATAGTCGCTGGTATAGGTGTGCTAAATGGTGTATTTTAGATTTCTGAATTAGTAAAAATAGGTAAACAAATGGCTGTTGTATTAACAGAAAGAGCTGCAAAGCAGATTCAAGAGCAAATTGATAAGCGCGGGCAGGGGATTGGTTTGAAGTTAGGCGTTAAACCTTCAGGTTGCTCGGGCTTTGCCTATACGATTGAGTATGCAGATGAGCTTAAACAGGGTGAGTCGGTATTTGAAACCTTCGGTGTCAAAGTGGTTGTTGCAGATGAAAATATTGCAACGCTGGATGGCCTGGAACTTGATTATGCCAAAGAAGGCATTAATGAAGCATTCAAGTTTAATAGCCCGAATGTAAAAGGCACTTGTGGGTGCGGAGAAAGCTTCTCGGTTTAGCAGATGGGCATAGTATGCAGCATAAAAAAAGCGGGAAACTGCTACCAGTTTCCCGCTTTGCATAGCTTAGACACTAGCGTAGAGAAATAGTCTCGTTGCGTCCTTTAGTTTCAAAGTCTAATTTTCCTTCACATGCTAACCAGCCTATGGCGCGTTGAACTTCGCTTTTGTTAAGCTTTGTGACGGTGGTAATTTTTGTTGAACTTGCCGGGCCATTTTTATCCAGATAGCCCCAGACTTTACCAGCGGCTGTACCGATTGCATCATTCATGGTTTTTCCTCATTGATTAAAAAAGTATTAAGTTTGGGAGTGTTCAGGCAGAACAATATTCAGTTCTAAAGTTTCCTGTTGATCATCGCTTTCAAAAATAACTGAGATATCCTCCTGGTTAACTTTTACATATTTGCGTATGACTTTTAAAAGTTCTTGTTGCAGTTCAGGGAGGTAAGAGGGCTGATTGCGCGCACTACGCTCGTGAGCGACGAGAATCTGCAAGCGTTCTTTTGCTAATTTCGCCGAGTTGGTTTTGGATGTTTTAAAATAATCCAGTAAACTCATTACTTGCTCCTAAATAAGCGACCAAAAAGTCCTTTTTTGTCTTCATCTATAAATCTGTGAGGCTTATCTTCCCCTAAGTAACGGTCAACAATATCAAGATATGCCTGTCCCGCATTACTGTTTTCATCAAGGATCACCGGTGTGCCCGAGTTAGAGGAATTTAGCACTGATTGTGATTCAGGAATAACACCTAATAAGTGTAGAGATAGGATATCCTGTACATCTTCAACACTGAGCATTTCGCCTAATTTTACACGTTTTGGATCATAGCGAGAAAGTAAAAGATATTCCTTTATCGGCTCATCTCCATTTTCAGCACGTCTTGATTTGCTGGATAAAATACCTAGCATACGGTCAGAATCTCGAACGGATGCGATTTCGGGGTTAGTAATAACAAACGCATCATCAGCAAAATACATGGCCAGGTTAGCTCCGCGCTCGATACCCGCAGGAGAGTCACAGACGATGTATTTAAAAGTTTTGCTGAGTTCTTCCAGGATTTTTCCTACGCCTTCCTGGGTCAGTGCCTCTTTATCGCGTGTTTGCGATGCAGGCAGGATAAATAACTGGTTGCAACGCTTGTCTCGAATTAACGCCTGATTTAAGGTCGCCTCCTCATTAATCACATTAACAAAGTCGTATACCACTCGACGCTCACAACCCAGAATAAGGTCTAGGTTACGCAGGCCCACATCAAAATCAATAACCGCAGTTTTATGACCTTTTTTAGCAAGCCCAATGGCAATTGCTGCACTGGTAGTGGTTTTTCCTACTCCGCCTTTTCCAGAAGTTACAACGATAATTCTAGCCAATGGTTTATCTCCTAAGTATTTTGGATAATGATTGCTTGTTTGTTTAAATAAATTTGCACGGGTGCATTGCGTTCAGATTCAAGGATACCTTCACTAACGCGATAGTTGCCGGCTATAGAGACTAATTCAGCCTGTAAGTTTGAGGAGAAGATGCGTACATCTTCATTGCCTTGTACCCCAGCTAATACACGACCTCTGAGCGTTCCATAAACATGAATATTACCTTCCGCCATAATTTCAGCACCGGCACTGACCTGGGCAATAATCACTAAATCACCTTTCGCATAGATACGTTGACCCGAACGAATAGGCTGGGTAATTGTCGTTGTTTCTATCCTGGTTGAGGTCGTATTTTGCGCGTTATCTGTAGCAGGAGCTATCTTGCTTATTTTTTTCTCTTGCGATCTTGGTTTGTGGGTGTTACTGCTGTGTGCCGAAAGCACGGGTAGCATTAAGTCGTTTGCTGCCTGTTGCTGTTCTTGGTTACCGCCCCGTATGCCAATTGGGAACATGCTGGCATCACGAATCGCCTCTACCAGGGAGGCAAGATTAAGGTCCTGCCCGGGGAGGGCCTGCAGGTCGATCAATAATGATGAGTTGCTAAAGAATCCAGGTGCCTGATTAATTTTTTCCTGCAATTGGTGCGTAATGGCATTAATGTCTGTGCTTAATAGATTGAGTGCCGGAATGGTGACAACGCCGCTTTTAAACTCGAAAGCTGGAGAATTCAGAGAGATAGGTTGTGAGTCGCTGGGCATTTGATCAGAAAAATTAACTGGTTAGTAAGCTAATTCTATCATTGCTTATATAAAAAAAACTGAAGTTTCCCAATAATTATTTATGGTAAAATTGAAACTATGCTACAACTATATGAAAAAAATAGTCTTTTCATTCGTTTCAAATGCTATTGCCTAAGGGGAATTAAGTAGGGGTTTGCTATAAACATGGCAAAACCACCTAAAACTCGATGTTCAAGTTTTTCCATCCCATTGCCATCAAACTCTTACCTTCACCCAGCAGAACAATACTTTAATGATGGTGTTGGCTCTAAGCGCCCTAAATCTCTGCCAATCATATGTTTTCCTGATGGCATCAGTTGAAACACATCCTTTATTAATTCACCTAACTCTTTCAGCTTATCACCAGGATCTGGAAACTCTAGCAATGACGTGATGAACTCAAGCAGTACATCCATTTGAGACTTGCGCTGTAAGCTTCCTACGGTATACGCAGGTAGTTTGCTTTCAATGCGGGCTATTTGCTCTGGGTGAAGGAGAAGGCAATGGTCAAACAAAAGACTCAGAATCAGGCCACGGCTTGATCCCTCTTCCGCTGAAAATCATGGAAACGGAGCTTAGCGAAGTGGTGATTTTTAGCCCCTGATAGGCGACAGGGCAATTCGCTGATTCGACGTGTGCTAGCAGCACGCGAGAGGAGCAAGAATTGCATTCCGAATAGCCGTCCAGCCAGTGAGGTAGTAATGACGAAGCGGCTTTTGTGCGTAGTCGTTGCGGACGCAGGGCGTTCAGGGCATCTCCCATCCGCTGCGTAGGTGAACGAATTATGGCGACAGGAGTCCCAGAATTTCGTGAGGTAGCATGGCGCGCCTGATCTAATTGTTTGGCCTCACGCCCCCATCCTTCATTAAAGCTTCCAGTCCTCAAAGAAAACCTCAATCAGCCATCTCAACGTATAGGCTTGAATAATATCTTGTGTGCGCCAAGTCAGGTCTGTCGCCACTAAATAGCGATAGTCGTTTTCACCGTCATATTTTAAGGCAATGACAAAGCGTTTTTTACTGTGAGAACTCACCTTTAATCGTGCACTGCTGACAGTCACTTTAATCTCTTTGCCGCCACGTACACGTATTATCTGATCAATGCCTTTGTTAATCGAATTAAAGTAGCTCTCGACTGACCTTATTCTACCTCTATCGCTGTCAGCCCCGGACGGGCTGATAGTCTCCAGAAGGCGCAGGGAAATTTGCCAATCCGAAGTGCGCGATAGCGCGCGAGGGAGGCTAAAATTTTATCCCGAATAGCCGTAGAGCCATTTGTGGTAGCCATGACTGAGCTGCTTTGTGCTCAGTCTGTGGCGGACGCAGGGCGGCTGGAGCATCTCCTATTCGCTGCGTAGGTGAACGAATTACGGCGACAGGAGTCCCGGAATTTCGTGAGGTAGCATGGCGCGCCTGATTCAATATTTTGGTTTTTACGTAATTGGCTAATCACCTGCGAGCCTCCAGATTCTTTAGCGGCTTCGTCCATAAAGGCTTTTTCACCATACAGCGCATCAGCCAGTACGCCTTTAATTTTAATCAGGCTATGCGCAACTTTAAACTCTTTTAATAAGCCTAATGCAATCTCTGTTTTGGTCGGGTAGGCACTGTCACGTTCAGGCTTAATAGGCCGATCTTTTTTTGCTATACCGCTCTTTTTCAACCGTTTATCTTCTTTATCCCACTGCTTTAAGGCTGGATCCGGCATATAAAAGAAAAAACCGACAGGCACTGTAATGGATGAGGTAACTAGCAGCAATAATACTATCGTTTGTCCATTAACATACCCGCCGGAGCCTTTGTGTTTCTGCTTGTAAACCTTATAAATACGTTTTGTAGACTTAGATCGTGCTCGGTCTGATTCATCAAAGGCCAACACACCTTCAGTAATGCCATAACGTTTTAAAATTAAGACCACACTCACCCGTAGCAACCAGTCCCAGGGTATACTTGCTTTACGAAACACCCAGGATAATGCGGCTACTTTGCAATCTCCAAGGCTTGCTCGCTCAAACTTAGCCCAGCAAACAGAGTTCATTAGCAGTATGCACGTTAAACAAGTGCCCAACCAAGCGGCTTGAATCCGTGTCAAAGCGGCTCCGGGTTTTAGCTGATTGAGCGCATCATTTAAATCGTCAATATAGCTTTGGATAAAGGTGGCTGGGGCATTCATTAACATGGGCTTACACCGATAAAATTACAACAACCTCAGAATACCTGATTTTACCTTTCAATATCAAAAACTTGAACATCGAGTATTAATAAGCTGAAGTTTCCCAATTATTGAGTAGCTGAAATACACAATGCTGGTGTATCGAGGTTTATTTTAGGTGGTTTTGCCATGTTTATAGCAAACCCCTACTTAATTCCCCTTAGGCAATAGCATTTGAAACGAATGAAAAGACTATTTTTTTTCATATAGTTGTAGCATAGTTTCAATTTTACCATAAATAATTATTGGGAAACTTCAGTTAATAAGTTGATACAGGCTTAAAGTTGCCAGGCCCAGAAATGCGATAAAGGTCCAGCCAGGAATGCTTAGCCCAAACAATGTCCATAGAACATCGGCACATTCGCCCGTGCCGCTCAGCATAAGTTTAAAGGTTTCGCTTAATGGGAAATTTTCAAAAATATAGCTCAGTCCTGGGCTGCATTCAGGCACTTCATCGGGCGGCAGGTTCTGTAGCCAGACATGACGAGCAGAAATGGCAGCGCCAGCCAGGGCAAAGACAGCGCCTAGCATGGCATATCGATGGACGCCTTTTTGCATGGGATTATGCAAGGCGGCTATTAGACAAGTGAGGCCGGTGATTAAAATAGCAATACGTTGCGATATACACAGCGGGCAGGGCTCCATTTCTTCTACAAGCTGAAAATATGCGCCCACGGCTAACATGGAAAAACAGCCCAGAAAGCCGAGGAAAAACCAAGTTCTGGCTCTAAATTGCATCATTGATAACTCCTATTTCTTTTTTAAATTTTCGTATATCCCGATTGGAACCCAATACCACTAGAATATCACCTGCATCAAGTTTATGATCTTGCTCGCCAAGAGAAAAATATAATTTATCACCCAGTTCTTTATCGACCACGCCAATTAAAAATAAGTTATATTTTTCATTTAAATATAATTCGCTGGCGTAGGATTGATCTAAAGATGAGTGTTCAGGAATGTTGACTTCAGCCATATTTAAATCCGCGCGCCCAAAAACAACTTCGTCCAGAATCCAGGTAATGCTAGGTTTGTTTAATAACTGATAAGCTTTATTGCTACAGATTTCAAATGGGTCAATTATTTTAGTGGCGCCGGCAGCTAGTAGCTTTTCGGCGGATTCCGGTCGGTTAACCACCGAAATTATGGTTAGGTTTTTGTCTAATACTCGTGCTGATAGCGTCAGGAATACATTTTCAGAGTCCATCTCTAAAAAACAAAACAGTGTTGCTACCCGCGCGCCTATTCCTAATGCAATCAGGTCATCGTCCTGGCGGTAGTCCATAAGTTGTGCGGGTAAGCCTTTTTCTAGTGCCTGGTTGATTTTTGCCGGATCATCATCTAGAATTATCAACGTATGCTGCTTGGCAATAAGCTGGGTAATTAATTCGAACGACATGCTGTTAAAGCCAAAAACAGCAATCAGACTATGACTCATAATGACTTTCCTTGTTGCTTATGCAGACAACTAGTGGCAATTAAATCATGTAGATATTCTATACCTAAGTGGCGGCCTATCAGCACTAAAATATCCCCCTGGTAAAGGATGAAGCTGGAATCTGGGTTAAAGTAAAAGTGCTGATTACGCAGTTTATAGCGATTTCTGCGCCTGGCATGCACGGGGTTTTTACTGGCCACACCTATCAGCCGAGCCTTATATTGAGCGAAATTGGCTTGCTCTATAGACTTGCCATCGAGAAAACAGCCGGAATGGACATTGAGTACTTCCATCTGTACGTCTTGCTGGCCATGAAGAATGCCATTGATGGCTTCAAATGCGACCGGGTGGCCAATATATTCGGCGGCTAAAAGTCCTGCAATAGTATAGGACTGTACAGTATAACTCGCGCCTGCCTGGTGCATTTTTTTTACATTATCTTCGTGACTGGCGCGGGCAATAATAGTAATATCCGGGTTTAAATAACGACTGGTCAGAGTAATATACACATTGGCAACATCATCGCCGGTAGCACATAAAATGGCTTTTGCACCCTGATTGATGCCCGCCTGTGTGAGTGTCGAGTTTTGCGTGGCATCGTCAAATAATGCGATATAACCTTGATGCTTGGCCAAAGCAATATGTTGTTCGTTATTATCAATGATTACAAAGCTTTGCTGGTCTTCTTGCAACTGACGCGCTATGTCTTGCCCAACACGGCCAAAGCCACAGACAATAGTTGAGTTGTCTAATTTTTCAATACTGGCTTTAACCCGGTCTTGCTGGAATTCATTCATTTTTTCGCTGAATGCGGCTACCATAATAGAGGTGAAAAAAGCCATCAGTCCCAAGCCAGAAATAATTAGCGCAGTGGTGACCAATCGTCCCCCTTGGGTGACAGGCGTTAAGTCACCATAACCGACAGTAGACATGGTGACTACCGCCCAGTAAAACGCATCATACAGATTATTGATCTGGCCACCCATTTTTTCATTTTCAAAC
The DNA here is from genome assembly GCF_019721995.1 of Bathymodiolus japonicus methanotrophic gill symbiont. Taxonomy (GTDB): domain Bacteria; phylum Pseudomonadota; class Gammaproteobacteria; order Methylococcales; family Methylomonadaceae; genus Methyloprofundus. The sequence goes on from NZ_BLYC01000008.1 coordinate 28,654, forward strand.
ATGTAGATCGCGGTACTTGCTATGAAAATTAAAAAGCCCATAAAAATTGCCAGCATGCTCAGCTCAAAACGTTTATTTCTTAATACACCAGTGAACATTTGTATGCTTTGCGAATAGCGAAATAACTTAAGCAAGCGAAAAACCAGGAAAATACGTAAAATACGTAAAGGGCGGTAGCTAGGCAGGATGGCAAGCAGGTCTATAATAGCGCTGGGAGAAAAGATATAACTGAACTTTTCGGCAAGAATTTCTCCAAGAACATTGTGTAAACGAAAGGGGGTACCCAGGTATTCGGAATTTTCATGCTGTTTGATAATCGCACTATGGATGTCAGAGTACACCCAGCCACGTAACAGATATTCAATGATAAAAACAGTCACGACAAATCGTTCGAATATTGCCGCCCATTTAAATGTTTGATGCTCTACCTCATACAGCAACAGGGATATGCTACTAATCACCAGGCAAATCATAAAAATATCAAAATAAGACTTAAGGTTGCTCTGCGGGTTTTCTAATAAATCATAGAAAAACGCTTTGCAACGCTGATAACGCAAGGATGCTTTAAGGCTGTAGGCTATATAAAGTATTAAACGAGTATGCATAGTCGTATCTGTGAGTGTCACTGCGTAAGGCCAAGTATAGCTCAGGGCTAAATGCTGGATAGAGACTGACGAATCAGTTTTCCCATTTGCTTAATTATAAAAATTCCGCTAACTGGCGTAAGGCCTGGCCGCGGTGGCTTAACTGGTTTTTTTGTTGTGCAGATAATTCAGCCGAACTACAGTTTTCGGCGGCTACCCAGAATGCTGGATCATAACCAAAGCCATTCGTGCCCTGAGCATGGTTTAAAATCCTGCCTTCCCAGACTCCCTGGCTAATGAGAGGCAGCGGGTCATCTGCATGACGTAACAGCACAATAACACAAACGAAGCGTGCGCTACGCTGTTCGTCAGGAATATCACTCATTTCATCCAGGAGTTTTTGCAGGTTTTGCTGATCGCTTGTCTGTGTTCCTGCATAGCGCGCAGAAATAACTCCGGGCGCGCCATTTAAAGCATCGACAACCAAGCCTGAATCGTCAGCAATAGCGGGTAGATTGCTATGTAAAGCCGCATTCCTGGCTTTAATAATTGCATTTTCTATAAAGGTGCTGCCTGTTTCTTCTGCTTCTTGTATATTAAATTGCTGCTGTGGGACAATAGAATAATCACCCAGGATAGCTTGAATTTCTTTTATTTTCCCCGCATTGCCACTAGCGAGGACAATTTTTTCTGGTTTATCTAAATTAGCAAGTGACATAGTATTTATCAATTAAGCCTAGAGGGTTACAGGCGAGTTGAATTAATTATATATCGTATGCTACAAGCTGAGTGTGATTTTTAATCCTGTAGTTAAAAGCAGGCGTGCATTAGTCTCGACTATTGCACGCCCGCAAAACGAACGCTGTTTTATCTCTGTGTAGCAGATATTTTAATTATGGGTGATTTTCTATGGCTTCTTCTTGCTTGCTTATTAAATCCGCGATACCGGATTTTGCCAGTGCTAACATGGCGTTTAATTCATCCTGACGGAATGCATGGCCTTCGGCAGTACCTTGAACTTCAATAAAAGCACTGGCATCATTCATCACTACATTCATATCGGTTTCTGCATTACTGTCTTCTTTATAATCCAGATCCAGTACCGGTATGCCCTTGTATATGCCTACAGAAACCGAGGCAACCTGACCGTGTAGTGGATTTTTAGTGATTTTCTTTTGCTTTAGCAGTTTTTGTATGGCAATAGACAGTGCAGCAAAGCCACCAGTAATAGATGCAGTCCGGGTGCCGCCATCGGCTTGTAAAACATCACAGTCGATAGTAATGGTGCGCTCACCCAAAGCAGATAAATCAATGGCTGCACGTAGTGAACGGCCAATAAGGCGCTGAATTTCCTGGGTACGCCCCCCCTGTTTTCCCTGGCTGGCCTCACGACCCATACGCGTATGGGTCGAACGTGGCAGCATGCCGTACTCGGCAGTTACCCAGCCTTCACCTTTGCCTCTTAAAAAGCGTGGAACCCGGTTTTCTACGCTGGCGGTGCAAAGCACGCGTGTTTCGCCAAATTCAACTAATACCGATCCTTCGGCGTGCTTGGTATATCCGCAGGTAAAATTTACCTCTCTTAGTTGATCGGGTGCGCGTCCGCTAGGTCTCATTATCTATCTCTATAAAATTAAAAAGAGGTAGAGTATACCTGATTGTGTAAGCTAAGTATGGGCAGGACCTTAAATTTTTTAAGCAGGTGTTGTTACTATGACACTGCTGTTATCCTCGTCAGGTTCAACAGGGTAGTGCTTGTTAGTAATGATGAGGTACCATTGAAGTAAATTAACTCGTTTTCTTAACAACGCGCAAAGTCAAATGTAGTATTTGAGTCTGTCACGGCTTGAAGCGAATATACTTACGATACGGCGAGCCGTATTTCTAGGTAAACGCCTCGGTGTAATAATGCATTAAGGAAAAATAGCCAATTAAGCCCACCGAAATCACCTGTCTAATTTCCATGCCGAATAAATAATCAGTTAGTGCGTTAACCAGTTGATCGCCATATTCCTGTAACAGAAAGGTCAGAGCAAAGGAAAGTAAAGGCAATACAATAAATACATTAAGTTTAATTTTCTCAGCCCAGCGATATAAAAAGTTCTGTGGATGCCCGGCATGTTTGTTTACATCATGCGTCACATAAAAAATATACGCTGTGGCATCATGCACCAGGCGCGGAATTAAGATGGCCAGGAAGTAATATTGCTAGGTATAAAAATAAAAACTGCTGACGATCAACAAAGAATTCGCCCACATAAATATAGAACCGAACCGAGTCTTGACATATTGCTGACACCAGAAGGTGCTTAATAATAAGCAGATAACCAGCCGCCTGCCTAACCCATTCAGCTTGCTGCACGGTTAAGGTGTTTTTTAGAAAAATCCCCATATACACGCTAATCCCTGCAGCAATACTTAACCATAATAATAAATAAAATGCCCAGGCCGGTAATTGATAGATGCCTCGCCCTACGCCATGCTGCTGTTTTAAGGCATGATAGACAGTCCATGAAGCCACCATAATATAAAGCACGTAATAGGACACTAGCTGAGTAGCTATGGCAAAAGACACCATCAGCGCCAGAGTCATATACAAAATTTTTTTATGATAAAAAGCAAAATAGTCTTTATTACTGGTAATTAAAATCCCGCTGGCAAGAATATGTGGTGTGCCAAATAACAGTTGAAATAAAATAAAGTGCCCCGGGCTAGTCGGTAAGGATTGCATTACCGCGCCACCAAACACATAGCTGTCTGTCAATTGTAAAATCACGCATAAAGGGATAATCGCATACAGGCTCAGAAGCATCTTATAAGAAACGGCAAGCGGTGCATTGCCCTGAGTAGAACTGGCAGTAAGAGTGATCATAAGGACTTTTATTATTGTTATTATTTGTTGCTAACGTTACACTGTTTTGACTATAAAACTCAAGCCTCTCTCTGCTTTTATGTCCTTTAGCCTGCACCCCATACTGAAAAAAGACTGTATCAAACTCGGCCGCCTGGAATTGTGCCATGTTTTACTAATGAATGATAGCCAGTTCCCCTGGCTGATACTGGTGCCCGAACGGAAAAATATTAGCGAAATACATCAGCTTACCGATGATGATCAACAGCAGTTAATGCTTGAATCCGGCTATATCGCAGAGCAACTGACTATATTATTCGAGGCAGATAAGATGAATATTGCAGCCCTTGGCAATATGGTGCCGCAACCGCTGTCAGCCCCGGACGGGCTGATAGTCTCCAGAAGGCGCAGGGAAATTTGCCAATCCGAAGTGCGCGATAGCGCGCGAGGGAGGCTAAAATTTTATCCCGAATAGCCGTAGAGCCATTTGTGGTAGCCATGACTGAGCTGCTTTGTGCTCAGTCTGTGGCGGACGCAGGGCGGCTGGAGCATCTCCTATTCGCTGCGTAGGTGAACGAATTACGGCGACAGGAGTCCCGGAATTTCGTGAGGTAGCATGGCGCGCCTGTGCATATTCATCATGTGGTTAGATATAAAACTGATAAAGCCTGGCCTGCACCAATCTGGGGGAAGTTTGATGCTCTGGCCTATACAGATAAAGAACTTGATAGCTTGTTAGCAAGGCTAGCAAAACTACGCTTGCATTAATCCGTTTTAAGTATGTTAATGCCGCCTTTTGCTAGAAGAATAAGCTTTCCCAGTTAGTTTCTTGAAGAAAACCCAGATAAGAGCTGGCATGGTGCAAAAATAAGCCATGAATTATTGAAATGGCTTTCATTAGGCAGATGGAAACACACATCATCCAAAACTGCTGGCCTTTTTATCCGTCTTCTGTGTTGTAGTAACTTTACGTGCCTGCTATGCGCCTGTTACTGCGTTTTGAATACGAACAAAAATCCTGCTCAATGACTACGCTTAGGGTACGGGACCCACTCTATCGTCCCCTGAGCGTAGTCGAAGGGCAGGGCAGGAGAATAATATGAATGGCTATATGTATATCTTAGAATGTTCCGATGGTAGCTACCACACAGGCAGTACCCAAAATATAGAGTTAAGGCTTACACAGCACCAAAATGGACAGGGCGCTAAATATACGGGCATCAAATTGCCAGTGAAACGCGTCTTCCTGGAAGAGTTTGCTTGAATTGATAAGTCTTATTTTAGAGAAAAACAAGTACAAGGCTGGAGTCGACAAAAGAAAGAAGCATTAATGACAAGTGATTGGCAGGCTTTGCATGATTTGGCGGTGTGTAGGAATGAGAGCCATTTTGCTGCTAGCTCCCTTCGCTGTCAGCCCCGGACGGGCTGATAGTCTCCAGAAGGCGCAGGGAAATTTGCCAATCCGAAGTGCGCGATAGCGCGCGAGGGAGGCTAAAATTTTATCCCGAATAGCCGTAGAGCCATTTGTGGTAGCCATGACTGAGCTGCCTTGTGCTCAGTCTGTGGCGGACGCAGGGCGGCTGGAGCATCTCCTATTCGCTGCGTAGGTGAACGAATTACGGCGACAGGAGTCCCGGAATTTCGTGAGGTAGCATGGCGCGCCTGCGACTCCGCTCAGGGAACGGGAGCCGGTGACGTTCCCTGAGCGGAGTCGAAGGGTAAATCTTGACTAAAACGCTAGGTAAAGTCATAATCAAAAGCTAACAAATATTTAATGGTTTAATTATATGGCAGATCCAATTATTTTTTCTGATAGTGCGGCGAAAAAAGTAGGCAGTTTAATTGCTGAAGAGGGCAATGATAACTTGAAATTACGCGTGTATATTTCAGGTGGTGGTTGCTCAGGATTTCAGTATGGCTTTACTTTTGATGAAGAAGTGGCAGACGATGATACGCAGGTAGAAAATGGCGGTGTGACTGTTTTAGTTGATGCGATGAGTATTCAATACCTGAACGGTGCCGAAATAGATTATAAAGAAGATTTATCCGGTGCACAGTTTGTTATTCGTAATCCTAATGCGTCTACTACGTGTGGGTGCGGGTCTTCATTTTCAGTTTAATATGTTTCACGTAGCTTAGGGAGATGGAAACAAAAATTTATCCAGAACTGCTGGTCTTTTTGTCCGCCTTCTGCGTTGTAGAAACTGTTACGTAGCTGGCTATGTGTCGTTTCTACGCCGTGAATACGAATAAAAATCCTGCACCAGATTGCTCAACTTATTCTGTGCGCGTTCCTAAGCCTGATATATTCCACCTAAAATAACCGCTTGTTTTGCTCCTGTTGTTGCGGGTAAATTCCCAGTTGAACCTTCTAATGTACGCTTTGCCAGCCATGCAAATGCCATGGCCTCTACTTGGTCAGGATGTACGCCTTGAGTTTCTGTTGATGCGATAGGCATGTTGAGTAAGGACGCCAGGGCTAGGTGGAGGGTTTTATTATGTGTGCCGCCGCCACAAAGCAATACCTGCTCTGTTTTAGGCGCATAAGCTTGTATCGCTTCGGAAATAGTCTCTGCAGTCAATTGGCATAAGGTATGTTGCACGTCTTGCGCAAGGTAGGCAGTTGTCTGTTTAGCAAGTATTGTTGTTAGCCATTTAGGCGAAAAATATTCAGTACCTGTGCTCTTAGGAGCTGGTTGTGAGAAGTAAGGATCTTCTTTCAATCGCTTTAGCAGTTCGGATTGCATCTTCCCTGTAGCAGCCCATTCACCATTATTATCATAAGCATTGCCTCGATGTTTTGCGATCCAGTAATCCATTAATGTATTCCCGGGGCCTGTATCAAAGCCAAGTATGGCCGCCTGCGTATCTTTGGGCAGAATGCTGAGGTTAGCAATGCCACCGATATTAACAATCACTCTGTTTTCTTGATTAGTCTGAAATATTGCCTGATGAAATGCCGAGACTAATGGCGCGCCCTGACCGCCTGCAGCAATATCGCGGCGTCGAAAGTCAGCAATAGTGATGGTCCCTGTTTTCTGGCTGATAATATTGGGATCACCACTTTGTATGGTAAAAGGGTGTTTTGCATTCGGCGAGTGATACAATGTTTGCCCGTGATTGCCAATCGCTTTTATATCTTTTGCATTCAATCCTGCCTCACTTATTAAATGTAGACAAGCTTCTGCATATAACAGCCCAAGTCGGGTGTCTAGTGTTCCATAATCACTTAAGGAAACTGACTCGTGATTAATGCAAAGGTTATGAATTTCTTGCTTAATTTGCAGCGAGTATGGCTGGTAATAATAATCAATGACCCGTGGGTGTGGGCCAGAAAAATCAAAAATCCCCGCGTCAATACCATCGACACTAGTGCCGGACATAAGTCCTATATAGTACTCTTTGCTCACTCTGGAGTGGCAGCTGTGGCCACTTGAGTTGCGTTCAGTTGATCTAATTGATCAAAGAGAATCCTGGATTTCTCCAGGAAATCAGCTTTATACTTTGCCTGGATGGGAGTTGCATTAGGCAATGTTACAGTTAGCGGGTTACGATGCACACCATTAACGCGGAATTCATAATGTAAGTGTGGACCTGAAGCAAGCCCTGATTTACCTACATAACCTATAACCTGGCCTTGTTTAACACGTGATCCTACATGCAGTCCTTTTCTGTATTTAGACATGTGTGCATAGAGGGTGCTGTATTTCTGGCCGTGTTGAATAATAACAACTCGGCCATATCCGCCTTTACGGCCATGATAAGTAATTTTACCATCGCCTGCTGACTTGATGGGAGTCCCGGTTCGTGCTGCATAATCAACGCCTTTGTGTGCCCGGATACGATTAAGAATGGGGTGTTTACGTTTGTGGTTAAAGTGAGAGCTGATACGGGCGAAATCTATGGGGGTGCGTAGAAAAGCTTTGCGCATACTGTTGCCGCTAGAGCTATAGTAACTAGTTTTGCCATCTGCATTTTGGTAGCGCACTGCTCTTATAGACTTGCCTCGATTAATAAATTCAGCCGCTAAAATATTACGGGGGCCAATAAAGGCATTCCCGATAAAAAGTTTTTCATAAATAACAGAAAAACGGTCGCCTTCATGTAGGTTTAATGCAAAATCAATATCCCAGGCAAAAATACTAGCCAGTTGCATAATGATATTGTCAGGAAGCCCGGCATTTTTTCCATCAATAAACAGAGAGATGTGAATAACACCTGTTGCAGTATTAATGCGTCGATCTACTTCTTTTTCCAGTAATTCGACTTTAAAGCTACCGTCTTCAAGTTTTGTTGCTTTAAGCTCTGCATAGGCATTTTTCTTGTATATTAAATGACTAAATTCACCAGTCAGGTCGTGACCGATCATAAGTGATTTGCCTGGCTGTATGGTGGCGAACTGTGAACTTATATCATTCGTGTGAACTATTTTATGTAAATCAAGTTTACTTAAGTCATTGCTGGAGAAAATTGCTGAAAGACTTTCGCCTGATTTTACTTTGTGTTCTTGCCATATGGTTGATAAGCCTTGCATGCTCTGAGTCGGAGCGTTGGCATCAGTGATAGTCAATGGTTTGACTGTTGGTGAGTCAACTGCAGTTATGGGTGCTTCATTTGCCCCGCTTTGCTCAATTTTTGTTGTGATATCAGGGACGGTCAGTGCGATGGTTTCAGGCGCAAGCGGTTCTGATTTTTTTGAGAAAAAGGCATAGCTCGCTATTAAAAGCGTAGCGCAAACAATACCTATAAATAGGTGTTTTTGTGTGTTGCTGGACTCATTTTGTGGTGGGTTAGTAGGTTGGTATAAGTCGTTTTGATAGCGCATTTATATAATTATAAGGTGTTTTTTTTGCTAATGCCTAATATTATATTACGTCAAATTTAGAATAAACAGAGAGTAATTGCTCTTTAATGAGTATGATTTAGCAAGTCTACAATAATACAGTGTGAAGGTGAGAAAATTGCAAGAAGAAGTATTGGCGCAACTGAAGCGCGGAACAGGCGAAATTTTGCTGGAAGCAGAATTGATAAAGAAGCTGGGCGAAGGACGGTCACTGCGCATTAAAGCGGGTTTCGATCCAACCGCACCTGATTTACATTTAGGGCACACGGTCTTAATTAACAAGTTAAAGCAGTTTCAAGACCTGGGGCATGAGGTTTTGTTTCTTATCGGTGACTTTACCGGAATGATAGGTGATCCTACCGGTAAAAATGTAACTAGAAAGCCGTTGACACGCGATGATGTCATCGAGAATGCAAAGTCATACGAAGAGCAAATCTTTAAAATTCTGGATCCGGTTAAAACCTTGGTTATGTTTAATTCTAGCTGGATGAATGCAATGAATCCTGCGGAGCTTATTCAGCTAGCATCTAAGAGCACTGTTGCCAGAATGCTTGAGCGGGATGATTTTA
>NZ_BLYC01000008.1:42500-165712 GCF_019721995.1 Bathymodiolus japonicus methanotrophic gill symbiont
GCTGGTTCTCCTCGAAATCTATTTAGGTAGAGCCTCGTGTATAACTGTTGGGGGTAGAGCACTGTTACGGCTAGGGGGTCATCCCGACTTACCAAACCGTTGCAAACTCCGAATACCAACAAGTTTCAGCACGGGAGACACACGGCGGGTGCTAAGGTCCGTCGTGAAAAGGGAAACAGCCCAGACCGTCAGCTAAGGTCCCAAAATCTATGCTCAGTGGGAAACGATGTGAAAAGGCCCAGACAGCCAGGAGGTTGGCTTAGAAGCAGCCATCCTTTAAAGAAAGCGTAATAGCTCACTGGTCGAGTCGGTTTGCGCGGAAGATTTACCGGGGCTAAGCATAGTACCGAAGCTACGGATCGACGTTTATTTATAAACGGAGGTGGTAGAGGAGCGTTCCGTACGCCTGCGAAGGTTAACTGAGAAGTTGGCTGGAGGTATCGGAAGTGCGAATGCTGACATGAGTAACGATAATGGGGGTGAAAAACCCCCACGCCGAAAACCCAAGGTTTCCTGCGCAACGCTAATCGACGCAGGGTTAGTCGGGACCTAAGGCGAGGCCGAAAGGCGTAGTCGATGGAAAACAGGTTAATATTCCTGTACTTGTTCTAACTGCGATGGGGTGACGGAGAAGGCTAGATCAGCTTACTGTTGGAAATGTAAGTTTAAGCGTGTAGGCAGAGAGTTTAGGAAAATCCGGACTCTTAATGCTGAGGCGTGATGACGAGTTTTTCCTTGTGAAAAACGAAGTGATTGATGCCCTGCTTCCAAGAAAAACCTCTAAGCATCAGGTTAAAACAACCCGTACCCCAAACCGACACAGGTGGGTGGGATGAGAATTCTAAGGCGCTTGAGAGAACTCGGCTGAAGGAACTAGGCAAAATGGAACCGTAACTTCGGGAGAAGGTTCACCTTTTGTATGTGAAGCCCCTGCGGGTGGAGCAGAAGAAGGTTGCAATAAATTGGTGGCTGCGACTGTTTATCAAAAACATAGCACTCTGCAAACACGAAAGTGGACGTATAGGGTGTGACGCCTGCCCGGTGCCGGAAGGTTAATTGATGGGGTTATCTTCGGAGAAGCTCTTGATCGAAGCCCCGGTAAACGGCGGCCGTAACTATAACGGTCCTAAGGTAGCGAAATTCCTTGTCGGGTAAGTTCCGACCTGCACGAATGGCGTAACGATGGCCACACTGTCTCCAGCCGAGACTCAGTGAAATTGAAATTGCGGTGAAGATGCCGTATACCCGCGGCTAGACGGAAAGACCCCGTGCACCTTTACTATAGCTTTACACTGGACTTTGAACCTACTTGTGTAGGATAGGTGGGAGACTATGAAACCATGTCGCTAGATGTGGTGGAGTCACCCTTGAAATACCACCCTGGTATGTTTGAAGTTCTAACCTAGGCCCCTTATCGGGGTTGGGGACAGTGTATGGTGGGTAGTTTGACTGGGGCGGTCTCCTCCCAAAGAGTAACGGAGGAGCACGAAGGTACCCTAATCCTGGTCGGAAATCAGGAGTTTAGTGCAATGGCATAAGGGTGCTTGACTGCGAGACGGACAAGTCGAGCAGGTACGAAAGTAGGTCATAGTGATCCGGTGGTTCTGAATGGAAGGGCCATCGCTCAACGGATAAAAGGTACGCCGGGGATAACAGGCTGATACCGCCCAAGAGTTCATATCGACGGCGGTGTTTGGCACCTCGATGTCGGCTCATCACATCCTGGGGCTGAAGCAGGTCCCAAGGGTATGGCTGTTCGCCATTTAAAGTGGTACGCGAGCTGGGTTCAGAACGTCGTGAGACAGTTCGGTCCCTATCTGCCGTGGGCGTTTGAGATTTGAGGGAAGCTGCTCCTAGTACGAGAGGACCGGAGTGGACGAACCACTGGTGTTCGGGTTGTCATGCCAATGGCATTGCCCGGTAGCTACGTTCGGACAGGATAACCGCTGAAAGCATCTAAGCGGGAAGCCCCTCCCAAGATGAGATCTCACTGGAACTTAAAGTTCCCTGAAGGGTTGTTGAAGACTACAACGTTGATAGGCTAGGTGTGGAAGCTCAGTAATGAGTGAAGCTAACTGGTACTAATTGCCCGTGAGGCTTGACCATATAACACCAAATAGGTTTTACCTGTTTGAGTTATATGAAAGCGACAAGACGTTTTTACTGTAAGAGAGCGAAGACTCTTAAACTCAGACACAGATTTCCAATTATTTAGCCACAAGCTGAATAAGAGACGATTGATAGCGAGAGACATACCGCACAAGGTAAACATCAAAGCTAGTCAATCAACACCGATTGCTTGGTGACCATAGCGAGCGTGAACCACCCGATCCCATCTCGAACTCGGAAGTGAAACCGCTTAGTGCCGATGATAGTGTGGATTTATCCATGTGAAAGTAGGGAATTGCCAAGCTCTTAATATTAAAACCCATTCTTTAACCAGAATGGGTTTTTTTTTGCTTCGAACTTTGTTGTACAATATCAAGCACTACTCTGTAGAGCATGGCCTCAGCCCGCCTTTATCTTATTTTCAGCTATTTGGCGGGCTAAAGCCACGCCCTACGCTTTTAATGTTCTTATGGAAAAATTCCTTAAATCAGCCTGGGGTGATGTATTTGCTGTTATTGCAGGTGTTTTATTTACTTTGGCCTTTGCACCCTTTGATTACGCTTATTTAGTTTTTATTGCCCTAGCATTTTTTAGGTTATCTTTAATCGATCTAGGTGTTAAAAGATCGACATTAAGAGGCTTTCTGTTTGGGCTGGGCTTATTTGGGCTAGGTGTCTCCTGGGTGTTTGTCAGTCTGGTTGTCAATCAACAATCCGGTTTAGCGCTTCCTGTGTTGATGACATTTTTATATTGCAGTTTCTGGGCAATATTTCCTGCAATTGTGGCTTTTCTATACGCAAAAATATGCGTGAATAGCAAGATTGACTGGCTCATTTTTGCCTGTGTATGGATGTTTGTTGAATATATTCGAGGCGAATGGGCATTAGGCGGCTTCCCCTGGTTACAAGTAGCCTATAGTCAGCTAGAAACGCCTTTAACTGGCTATGCGCCAGTATTGGGTGTATATGGATCGGGGCTGGTTGTAACTATGATTTCTGCTTTGATGGCTGAGTTATTTATAACCAGTACCTACCGTATTCGCAACTTGCTGGTAATTATTTGTCTATTTAGTACGGGTGTTTTATTACAGTCGGTAAGCTGGACAGATGTTTCCGGAAAGCCGCTTAAAGTTAGTTTGATTCAAGGTAATATTGCTCAAAAGGATAAGTGGGCAGTTGAAAATCGCAATGCTACTTTGAAACAATACTATGATGATACTGCTGCCCATTGGCAATCGGATCTTATTCTCTGGCCGGAAACTGCTATTCCAGCATACTTTAATGACGTGAAGCAGGATTATTTATTACCCTTGGAGCAAGAAGCACAGGTACATCATACGGATATAATTACCAGCCTGCCATATAAAGACAAGGATGGTAAATTGTACAATTCTGTACTAGTTCTAGGTGAAAATCGCGGTATATATAAAAAGATTCACTTATTGCCCTTTGGTGAGTATTTACCCTGGCAACCTGTTTCGGGCTATATACTAGGTTTGATGAATGTTAGATTAGGCAGGTTTAGTTCGGGGGAAATTGATCAGCCTTTGCTGAAGGCTGCAGGGCATCATTTTGTCACTTCAATCTGCTATGAAGATGCTTTTGGTGAGCAGAGCATCCGTTATGTTGAGCAGGCAAAGTTTTTGGTTAATGTTACTAATGACGGCTGGTTTGATGGCTCGATTGAACCTTATCAGCATATGCAAATTGCCAGAATGCGTGCATTGGAATCCGGGCGATATTTATTGCGGGTAACAAATACTGGTGTTAGCGCTATTGTGGATGATAAAGGCAAGGTTACCAAACAAGCAGCCATCATGGAAAGGGTTGTTTTAACTTCAGATATAAGGCCTATGAGTGGCTTAACGCCATATGCAAGGATAGGTGATAAGCCAGTTATATTTTTTATTGTTTTAATAATATGTTATTCGCTTGTTAGTCGATATTATTTTAGATGCGAGGGTTGGTTTCATGGATAATGCAATAACATTACCTGACCAAAGATAACCCTGAAAATTGCTGGGCTACATTTTTTCTCCAACAAAATCTAAACCGGCCTATATGTTTTATCTTAGGGAGATGGAAACACACATCATCCAAAACTGCTGGTCTTTTTGCCCGTCCGCTGTCAGCCCCGGACGGGCTGATAGTCTCCAGAAGGCGCAGGGAAATTTGCCAATCCGAAGTGCGCGATAGCGCGCGAGGGAGGCTAAAATTTTATCCCGAATAGCCGTAGAGCCATTTGTGGTAGCCATGACTGAGCTGCTTTGTGCTCAGTCTGTGGCGGACGCAGGGCGGCTGGAGCATCTCCTATTCGCTGCGTAGGTGAACGAATTACGGCGACAGGAGTCCCGGAATTTCGTGAGGTAGCATGGCGCGCCTGTTCTGCGTTGTAGTAACAGTTACGTAGCCTGCTATGCGCCTGTTACTACGTCTTGAATACGAACAAAAACCCTGCCCAATATTGGACACTTATTTATTTCCAGCTCCCTTAGTTATGGATTTCTATATGCAATTCACGAAACTCGTTAGTAAGTTTATGGTTAGGTGCGTAATGCACCAGGGGTTGAGACTGGCTATGGGATTCACGCACTTTAACTGAAGGCGATATTTTACTATTTAATACTGGTAAGCCTTCAGCAATAAGTTCTTCTACCAGTTGTTTAGGTAAGTTTGCCTGCCCCTGGAACTGGTTAACAATAATGCCTTCAATTTCCAGATCTGCATTATGGTCCGCTTTTACTTCACTTAAGGTTTGCATGAGTGTGTAAAGGGCTTCACGAGCAAATGTGTCGCAATCAAACGGGATTAAGCATTTATTTGCAGCAATTAGTGCTGATTGACTATAGAAATTAAGTACGGGTGGGGTGTCGATATAGATCTCATCAAAGCCTTCCAGTTTATCCAGCTCTTCTTTGAATTTGAATATTTTATATCGAGATTCCAAGCGGCCTTGTAACGGCTCTAGTTCCGGGTGTGAGGGTAATACAAACAGGTTAGGGAAAGGTGTTTCGTGAATCACGTCCTGTATGCTACCGGATTGACCTCCGAACAGAGTGAGACTTAAGCAGCTCTTAAAAAAATGCGCAATGGTTTTATCAGAATCTGCAACCTTCTGTCCTAACAAATACTGTGTTGCATTTCCCTGTATATCCAGGTCGATGACCAAGGTCCGTTTACCTTCCATAGCGCTAATTGCCGCTAAGTTACATGCTATGGTAGATTTACCTACACCACCTTTTTGGTTAAAGATCACTCTGCGCATTTTATTCCCCTATAGTAGCAAGCAATTAAATTGTTATTATTATGTTAACTGAAGTTTCCCAATTATTGAGTAGCTGAAATACACAATGCTGGTGTATCGAGGTTTATTTTAGGTGGTTTTGCCATGTTTATAGCAAACCCCTACTTAATTCCCCTTAGGCAATAGCATTTGAAACGAATGAAAAGACTGTTTTTTTCATATAGTTGTAGCATAGTTTCAATTTTACCATAAATAATTATTGGGAAACTTCAGTTATGTTAATATTAGTGTAACTACTCAGCGTAATTTAAACTCATAACAGATTGATTTAAAATAATAATTAATGTATCTCTCTGAATTTTAGTCCAATTTTCACCCATTTTTAAAGGTGAAAATGACTAAAGTCAGGTTAAATTAAAATATATCCATTTGATTTTAAAGTTAAAAAACACGCTGAGTAGTTACATATTAGTTACGTATAAAAGTATGTGCACCGCATTCCGGACATTCAGGTATCACACTGGTACTTTTAAAGGCAATTACTTTGTTGCACTTTTCACAGCTTAATGTACCTGGCGCTGTTAATTCCCCTGTTTTATAAGGGTGACTATATTGCTTTGCCGTTGCAGATAATTGAGCCAGCTCTATACGCGTCTTATCCGCGACATCGAGAAACGACTCCAGGGCAAAGTTTTCTATCAATTCTATATCAAACTTAAGCCACTCTGACAGTGAATCATTACTATTATCTTCTAGCTTATCCGCTGCATGGTGTATATCTCTGGATACGGAGTCAGCGACATGGTTAATTTCATCCTGTGTCAGGCCACCTATTTCGCTTATTTTTTCTTTGGCAGAATCCAGCTTATCTGCAATTGTATGAATGGTATCATCCGTTGCTTCATACATGTATTCCATAAAGTCGTTGTAGGCTTTAGTTAATTTACTTTCACTCATAAGAATCACTCCCTAAAAAGGCTTTAGATTTAGTTCACTGTAAGGTATTCTAACGCTTTTGAATGCAAAAATACGAGTAACAATGCAAGAAAATTATAAACCACTGGAAATTGAGGCAGAAGTACAGGCTCAATGGGAACAATCAGGCATTTTTCAGGCCTCTGATGATGAGGGTCAAGAAAAGTATTATTGCTTATCCATGTTCCCCTATCCTAGTGGCCGTCTGCATATGGGGCATGTGCGCAATTATACGATTGGTGATGTGATTAGTCGCTATCAGCGTATGCAGGGTAAAAATGTGATGCAACCGATGGGCTGGGATGCCTTTGGCTTGCCCGCAGAAAATGCGGCGATGAAACATAATGTTCATCCTGCCGAATGGACTTATGAAAATATAGATTATATGCGTACCCAGTTAAAAGAACTGGGGTTTGGTTACGACTGGAGTCGTGAACTAGCGACCTGTGATCCAGCTTATTACCGCTGGGAGCAATGGTTTTTTCTGCGCTTACTGGAGAAAGACCTGGTTTATAAGAAAACATCAGCGGTGAACTGGTGTCCGCTTGATCAGACGGTATTAGCCAACGAGCAGGTGATTGATGGTTGCTGCTGGCGCTGTGATACTGCGGTGGAGAAGAAGGATATTTCGCAGTGGTTTCTAAGAATTACTGCCTATGCTGATGAGTTACTCACGACATTAGATAAAATGCCCGGTTGGCCTGAGCAAGTCAGGACTATGCAGGCAAACTGGATAGGTCGGTCAGAAGGTCTGGAAATGACTTTTACCGTGGAGGGGCAGGGAGATGTGCAGATATACACTACTCGTCCAGATACTTTAATGGGCGTTACCTATTTAGCGGTTGCTGCTGAACATCCCTTAGCTTTGCAGGTGGCAAAACAAAATACTGAAATAGCAGATTTCCTGGAAGAATGTCGGCATACAGAAACCTCTGAAGCCGCTTTGGAAACCATGGAAAAGAAAGGCGTGGATTCCGGATTTAAAGCCATGCACCCGGTTACTGGAGAATTAGTACCGGTGTGGATTGCTAATTTTGTATTAATGGGCTATGGCACCGGCGCTGTTATGTCGGTACCTGCGCATGACCAGCGCGATTATGAATTTGCGCAAAAATATGCGATTGATATTAAGCAGGTTATTTTTTCTGCAAATAATGACGAAGATAGTATTGCAGAACAAGCATTTACCGAGAAGGGTGTTTTGCAAAACTCAGCTGAATTTGATGGCTTAAGCTCGGCTGAAGCAGTCAATGCCATTGCGGATAAACTAGAAAAAACAGCTAAAGGGCAGCGCAAAACCAACTTCCGCTTACATGATTGGGGTGTTTCCAGGCAGCGCTATTGGGGAGCGCCGATTCCGATTATTTATTGCGATGAATGTGGTGCCGTGCCTGTTCCCGAAACTGACTTGCCTGTTGAGTTGCCTAAAGATGTGCTCCTGGATGGGTCAAATTCGCCCTTAGTAACTCATGAGGCATTTCTGAATGTAGCTTGCCCTAAGTGCGGTAAAGGTGCAAAACGTGAAACCGATACCTTTGATACCTTTATGGAATCGTCATGGTACTTTGCCCGATATGCCAGTAGCAAGGCCGACTCTATGCTGGATTCTAGTGCTAAATACTGGTTGCCAGTCGATCAGTATATAGGCGGCATCGAACATGCGATTTTGCATTTACTCTATGCGCGGTTTTTTACTAAACTTATGCGTGATGAAGGCTTGTTAGTCTGTGATGAGCCGTTTAAAAATCTACTAACCCAGGGCATGGTGTTAATGGATGGTACAAAAATGTCCAAGTCCAAAGGAAATACAGTCGACCCGCAACATTTAATAGCCGAGTACGGTGCTGATACTGTGCGCTTGTTTATCATGTTTTCAGCACCGCCAGAACAATCGCTAGAGTGGTCAGATAGCGGCGTAGAGGGTAGTTTCAGGTTTTTAAAGCGCCTCTGGAGACAGGTGCATTTGCATGTTGACGTAGGTGACTCGATACCGTTACTCGATAAGCAGGCTTTGACTGCGACTGAGAAAGAGCAGCGTAGACATATCCATCATGCGATAGAGAAAGTCACTGATGATATAGGCCGCAGACATCATTTCAATACCGCGATTGCAACTAATATGGAGCTATTGAACACGCTGACCAAATTTAGCGGTCAAAGTGAAAATGTAACGGCTATACGCCAGGAAGCACTGGAAATGATAGTGCTGATGTTGTATCCAATCGTACCACATATCTGCCAGCAGCTATGGCAGGGTTTAGGTAAAGCGGAAGATATTAATCGGATTTGGCCTGTATTAGACAAAACCGCATTAGTGCAGGATGAATTGCAAATGATCGTACAGGTTAATGGCAAGCTGCGGGGTAAGATAATGGTGGCATCGGATGCTAGCAAGGCAGACATTGAAGCCTTAGCTTTGGCAGAGCAAAATGTGCAGCGTTTTCTTGATGGTAAAGCAGTGAAGAAGCTGATTATTGTTCCTAAAAAACTGGTAAGTATCGTTGTTTAAATGTTCTTTTAAAGACTGGGTAGTTTTCAGAGGTAGTGTGCTTTTACTGACACTGTTGCTGCTTACAGCCTGTGGCTATCATCTACGTGGCGCAATTGATTTACCTGAAGCTTTGAATAAAATGTATGTAAAAGGCGCCTCTCCAGAACTGTCTGCTGCCATTGAACGGACCTTTAGAACGACCTCAGGTGAGTTAGTTGCAAGTCCTGAGGAGGCGGGGATGATCTTGAATGTGCTAGACGAAGATTACCAGCGCCGAACTGTTTCACTAGATGTAACGGGTTATTCCAATGAGTACGAGTTAATTTATCGCTTAAGCTTTGATTTACTGGATAGCGAAGGTAAAGAACTAGTGTCTAATCAAACCATAGAAGTGATGGAATCATATTATAATGCACAGACCAGTACGACCTTGCTATCAAAAGATAATGAAGAAATTGTCTTGCGTCGGGAGTTGTATGAAGAAGCGGTACGTTCGGTGATTCAGCGTGCAAGGGCTGAGTTGAAGAAAAAATTTCACTGATATGTGGTTAAAAGTAGAACAATTGACTGCCGCATTAGCCCGAAAGCTTGCGCCTATTTATTTTATTAGCGGAGATGAGCTTTTGCAATCAGGTGAAGCTGCTGATGCTGTTCGCTTAGCGGCAAAAAATGCGGGGTATGAAAATCGTGAGTTGTTAACCGTAGATAGACACTTTAACTGGGGAGATTTTCTGCAGTCTGCGGATTCATTGTCTATTTTCTCGGATAAGAAAATTATTGACTTACGTATGCCATCGGGGAAGCCAGGTATGGAAGGTAGCAAGGCGCTTGTTAGTTACTGTGAACGGCTACCCGAAGATACGCTGTTATTAATTACCTCGGGTAAAGTGGATAAATCCACCAAAAAATCAAAGTGGCTCACTACACTTGAAAAGCACGGCGTCGTGCTTCAGGTCTGGCCTTTAGAAGGCACTGATCTGGCAAAATGGATTGGGCAACGTATGCAGCGCAGAGGTTTAAGTACAGATAGTAAGGGACTAGGCATAATTTCTTCTCGAGTAGAAGGGAATTTATTAGCAGCAAGTCAGGAAGTCGAAAAGCTGTATGTGCTGTATGGGCAAGGTAAATTGACTGGCCAGCAAATTGCGAAAGTGGTGACGGATGCTTCGCGTTATGATGTATTTAATCTGGTCGATGCGGCCTTGTCAGGCCGAGTGGATCGCGTCAATAAAATTCTGCTTGGCGTGCAGCACGAGGGTATAGCCGCACCGGTTGTTCTCTGGGCATTAAGCCGTGAAATCCGTAGCTTGATTAGTATTCAGCAAAAAATAGACTCTGGTCAGCCGCGTAATAGAGTATTTATGCAGCAGCAAGTGTGGGATAAGCGGCAGAAAGTGGTTAACGATGCTTTAGCCAGGCTTAGCCGGAAAAAATTAATGAACACTTTATTAATTGCAGCTAGGGCAGACCGGCAAATCAAAGGTGAGCAGCTAGGTGATTGCTGGGAAAGTTTCTTGGAAATCAGCTTAGAGCTGGCATGTACTTAGTTTTTGTAGTGCGATGGTCTTCCGCAACACGCAACAGACATCGATAAAAAAACATCAGTGTTCCCATTGAAAGAAGAAGTACCTAAACAAAGCAGCCTATAACCTACCTGAAGGTAGCACCACTCGAATATTTCCATCTTTTTGATTTTAATCACTTATAACAGCAAATAGACACTCTGTAGGCACCGTAAAGAAACAACAAATAATTTCAAATAAAGCTTGCAATTGCCGAAGAATTTTTCTAAAAATTTCCGTTTTAATCACCTCATAAACGGATATCACCCATGCTTAAAGACCTACCACTCTCTGAACATATTCACCAACACTGCAATGAAAGTATGGAACGTGCCCTGTTAGCAGAGCGTCATCCTTTGTGGGCTCGTTCATGCCCAGAGTTGAAGGATATCGACTTTATTCGCCTTGGGTTATTACGCTGTATCAGTGTAGTCGATAGTGGTCGCCATTTCCTCCAAACCAATGAACAGATTTATGGCCAGCTGCTTCCCCACTCAACGTATTTTAAATCACTGAAGTCGCATAGACGAACAAGTATGCTTGAGGCATTTGAACAGCAGAGCTATCATCTTCACGCTGAAACACTGCTATCGCAAGGCATTGATTATCTTAAAGCATTCCCGGAACTTGACGAATACACCATAGAAGCAGCGGATGGACATTTTATTGATCATGCCTGCCATACTGAAAAAAACAGCAAGGGGAAAGTTTATGCGGCCGGGGGGATTTACGCGTTGAATCTCAGAAGTGGGTTGCTCAGATTTCTTTGTCTGGTGACAAACGGAACTCAGAGGCATCAAGAAATACCTGTGTTACGAGATCATATTGAAAAGCAAAACAAGGGAA
Source organism: Bathymodiolus japonicus methanotrophic gill symbiont (assembly GCF_019721995.1). Classification (GTDB taxonomy): domain Bacteria; phylum Pseudomonadota; class Gammaproteobacteria; order Methylococcales; family Methylomonadaceae; genus Methyloprofundus. The sequence goes on from NZ_BLYC01000008.1 coordinate 53,727, forward strand.
ATAACAGCTCTCAGAAACATCTCTATGTCTACGATAAAGCCGTCACCGACTTTGTCTGGTGGGATCGGCAGAAACGACATGCTAATTACATGATTTCAATGCTAAAAGAAAATTCAATTGCGACTCTGGTTGAGTCTATCCCTTTTGACTCCCGCCATGAGATCAATACAGGGGTTGAAGCATACAGTGTGTACGAAAACAAGGGCATCAAATTTAACGTGGTGGATTACCGTGATCCAGAAACCGGAAAACTTCACCGGTTTGTGACAACCTTGCCAATGACTATTAACCCTGGAACCATTGCCATGCTGTATTTCAAGCGATGGACGATTGAAAAGACATTCAATAACACTAAAAGTAATTTCAAGGAAACTAAAGCTTGGTCTTCCAATACCCGCTCACTTGAAAATCAAATGCGCCTGACTGCAATGAGCTATAATTTAATGCGCGTGTTTGAAGAGATTTCAAAAACACAACAGCCAGAATTGATTCATCCATCGGATAAAAAATATAGCGAGGCTCTGGAGATAAGGCAGCAACAGGCTCAAAAACGAGATCGTTTTGTGAATCCATTATTTTTCCAGGCAAGAATATCTCGTATCAGCTCGTATACCATTCGGGCAGTTCAAAACGCAATAATAACAGGAATGTCTTTACAGTGCTTTATGAGCTCTCTTGTGGCGAGGTTAGTTTCACGGCCTCAATTGATAGGGGAACACTGATGTAAAAAAACCTGATTCAAAACAGTTTGTCCTCACTATGGCTTCTATTCTCAGACAAGCTCCTAGAGGACGTTAATGAATTATAGACTTTCAGAAAATTAATTTCCGAACAAACAAAAACGACAGAGGGGAAACTGGCTTATAATTTTCGTCCCAACACTAACGGAAACAGTCAAAAATGGTATCCCTCACTTTTTCAAAGTCAATTGTAGGCCGACTAAAAAAAAATATGGCGACAACTCTCAAGCTAAGTAATATTCGTTTATATCGATTAACTCAAGCTCTACTCTGGTTCAGTGAATGCATGGGAATCAAAGAAATAGCACGCCTAATGGGAGTCTGTGAAAAAACCATTATAAATTGGCTGAAAACATTCATGCATAAAGGTGTCGGTTGGTTAATAGGGCAACACTATCAAGGACGTGGTCGGAAGTCAAAGTTAACTAAAGACCAGAAAAATAGATTGGTTGAGTTGATAAAGAAAGGCCCAGAAGACAATGGATTTCATTGTGGAATATGGAATACTGCGATGATTGCCGAGCTTATTTGGTTAAAACTTGAAGTTCGTTATAACTTGAACTATTTATCAAGCCTAATGAAAAAACTGGGCTTCAGTTATCAAAAAGCTCGTTTTGTGACTGATCGCCAAGAAGAAGAAAAGTACGAGCTTGAAAGAAAAACGTGGCTGGAAGAAACATTGCCTGCCATTATGGAAAAGGCGGTAGAAGAAAAGAGTGTCGTTTTATTCGGTGATGAGGTGTCATTTGCTATGTGGGGTTCATTGGCACGAACCTGGGCTCCAATAGGAGAGCAACCCACAGTGAAAACATCAGGGATTCGAAAAGGGTTGAAAATGTTTGGTACGATCGAACTCGAAGGAGGGAGTTTTCAATACCGAGAATCATTGGCTTATGAGATAAAACCAAAGTCACTTAGACTTTTAAAAGAAGCTGGGCTGCCTCAAGAATTTTTAGCTATTCTTAAAAGCTTAAAAAATGAGAAATATCCAACACAGAAGCTTTTTATGGAAGCGATATATTCTATTGCCGACAACGTCTTAATCGAGAGTTATAAGCCAATGATATTACAACACGCTGAAACATCTGGGCGTTTTAATGGTGAAAGCTATGTTGAGTTTTTAACACAATTGCTGGCTTATTATAAAGGCAAGATTATTCTAATTGAAGATGGTGCCCCGTATCATGGAAGCGGTGTTATTAAGGAATTTAAGTTAGCTAATGTAGATCGTTTGACAGTAGAACGTCTCCCTGCGTTCTCGCCGGATTTTAATCCGATTGAGAAATTATGGAAAAATACGAAACGCGATTCGACTCATATGAAGTATTTTAAAACTTTTGAAGATCTTCATGATTCAGTTGTGCAAACTTTTAACACTTATATGTATGATGCCAGTAAAGTGATTTGTGTTATGCAAAAATTGCGGGAAGATTTCGTTGTTACCGCCTAAGTTTAAGCGCTCCAAATTTGGAAATTATTTATCTGAGAAACTATAGCAAAAGCGCTGCTTAGGGAAAATGCAACTGAAACAGCTGCCTTTACCGGACTGACTGCGAATTTGTAGCTGAGCATCATGACGGGAAAGCGTGTGTTTGACGATGGCAAGCCCTAGGCCTGTGCCACGCGTTTCATGATTGCGCTGGGCATTAGCGCGGTAGAAGCGCTCGGTTATTTTAGGAATTTCATGTTCGGGTATACCTTCTCCCCGGTCAGTAATATCCAGGATCAAGTTTTCACCCGACAGATACCATTGCACAGTAACAATAGAATCTTCTGCGGAATACTTGAGTGCATTAACAATTAAATTGGAAAAAGCTCCCCGAAGTTCCTGTGCATCACCGATAATCTTAATGTCGGTATCTATAAACAGCTCAATACGACTGTTGAGCTGTTCCAAGGCACTGCTTTCCTGACACACCTGCTTTAATAGTGGGTCGATTTCAACACATTTATGTTGTGTCTTTGTCGTTTCCAGGTTTGCGAGTAGCAGCAAGTCATCCACCAAATATTGCATGCGTAGAGTTTGATTATTCATCTGCTGTAATGAGTGACTTAACAGGGCTGAGTGATTATCATCCATATCAGTCAGCGTTTCCAGGTAGCCTTTTAAAACGGTGAGTGGGGTGCGTAATTCATGCGATATATTGTCGACAAAGTCTTTGCGCATGCGTTCGATATTTTTTAATAATGTGACATCGTGCGCGACTAATAAATGCGCATTTTTAGCATAACTTACAATTTTTAGTTGCAAGGTAATACGCTCGTTCGTCGGTGCTTTAATGCTTAGCACGGAAGCGGGGTCTTTGTTGCTGAGAAACTCAATAAAATCTGGGGTGCGCACTAGATAAGGAAAGCTCTGTCCGGTATCTTTCTTTCTTAGCCCCAGTGTGTTTTTTGCGGCATTATTAAACCACGAAATCTGATCATGCTCACCAAGGGCTACGATAGCATCGGGCAAGGCCGCTGTCGATTGACGGAATTGCTCAATAATTTGTCTGAGTTGTTTTTTGCGTTTTTTATTGGCTTTTTTCAGGCGAAAAATATAATAATAAATTTCAGCCCAGGCACCGTAAGTTGTTGGATAGTTTGATTTTTCCCCTGCTTTTAGCCATTGCTCCATCTGGTGCAACAAAAATGCCTGGCGCAGACTATATACAATACAGATAATGAGTAGTAAATATACAAAGTGACCAATAAATAAGCTGATGATAGCTGCCAGGATGGTCGAAATAATTAGGAGTAATAAATCCCTATACAAAGAAGTCATTAGCTGCTTTTTACAGAAAAACGGTAGCCAAAGCCGCGCACAGTTTGTAGCCAGTCCTCGCGTTGATGGTTAGCCAGTATTTTTCGTAAACGACGGATATGCACATCGACTGTACGTTCCTCTATATAAACATTACGCCCCCAAACCTGGTCTAATAGCTGTGTGCGGTTATAAACTTTATCCGGGTGGGTAAGGAAAAAACTGAGCAGTCGAAATTCTGTAGGGCTCACTTCTATCTCTTTATCTGCAATGATAACGCGGTGTTGTTCTGTGTCGAGCACAATATCCTGAAACTTGATTTGGGTTAAATCATGGATTTTCCCACTTCTGCGTAATACTGCTTTGATTCTGGCGATTAGTTCTTTAGGTGAGAAAGGTTTGGTTACATAATCATCAGCCCCGATATCCAGGCCGTGGATTTTATCAGCTTCCTCACCTTTTGCTGTGAGTAAGATAATTGGCAGGTCACGATAATCATCACTAGACTTTAAGCGCCGTGTCCACTCATCACCTGTGACACGGGGAAGCATCCAGTCCAGCAGGATCAAGTCAGGCAGGTTGTCATTCAAGATCGTATGAGCCTGCGCAACGTCAGCTGCTTCCAGCACGTTAAAATCATATTGCTGTAGCACCATAACCAGCATGCTGCGAATTGCCTGTTCATCTTCAACGACTAATATTGTAAATTGGCTCATAATGTATTTAGCATCCTGTTTTGCCGAAGCATTGTATACCATTTTATATGACGGTTTTATGACAGTTTTTTTCTATACTGGAATAAACTACGTCCAGTTTGCTTAGGGAAGGTGAAGTTGATTAGTTGTATAAACTTAGTTATTATAATGAATTAGAGTAGATTTTGAGATAGCTAAAATTTTCTCTACTAATATAGACCCCTTGAGGACTTGATTTTGAAGTTCTAAATACCTGGGTTTATATTTTGTTGTCGCTTATGTAGCAACGTGCTGGATAGATGTACATATGCTTGTAATTTTGAGATTAGTTTCAATAATATACAAATTCCTCTATCAGTCAAACCAATACGCTGCTGCACATGTAGGGTTATAAACCCACTCGGCTATTCCAGCATGTGTCAGCAGTAGGCTTAGACTAATATCCAGGATAAAAGCGTTGCAAGTGGCGAACACTTTTGTTGCCGAAAGTCAGGACTGGGTAACTAGCTACAAAGTTACCAAAACTGTTAGAAATAGATTTTCTCACTATCAGCACATTTTTCATTTGCTGAGTGTAAAAAACTACATTACCCTGAATGTTTATGTTAGAGTGAAATGCGTTCGGTTTAAATTAAAACTGAAGTTTCCCAATAATTATTTATGGTAAAATTGAAACTATGCTACAACTATATGAAAAAAACAGTCTTTTCATTCGTTTCAAATGCTATTGCCTAAGGGGAATTAAGTAGGGGTTTGCTATAAACATGGCAAAACCACCTAAAATAAACCTCGATACACCAGCATGGTGTATTTCAGCTACTCAATAATTGGGAAACTTCAGAATTAAAAGTAATTAATTCTTTATAGAATACCTATGGAAAGAACTAAACAAAATGGCTTTGTCAGGTCACACCGCCCTAAAATTGTTGCGCTTATCCGCTTGCTCGATATCGTAATTATTGGGCTGCTGTTACAGCTATTATTAAATCATTATACATTGGACTTTTCACAGTTTCAGGTGTGGTGGTTACTGATTGCGATAACAATGTTTGAATTTTTTGCAGAATTAAATCTGTTATATAATGCGCCACGCGGGGTGAATTTAATAACTGAATCCCAGCGTACAGGAGGCGCCTGGTTAGGTGTTTTAGTAGCATTCTTTCGCTGAAAATCATGGAAACGTAGCTTAGCGAAGTGGTGATTTTTAGTCCCTGATAGGCGGCGACAGGGCAATTCGCTGATTCGACGTGTGCTAGCAGCACGCGAGAGGAGCAAGAATTGCATTCCGAATAGCCGTCCAGCCAGTGAGGTAGTAATGACGAAGCTGCTTTTGTGCGTAGTCATTGCGGACGCAGGGCGTTCAGGGCATCTCCCATCCGCTGCGTAGGTGAACGAATTATGGCGACAGGAGTCCCAGAATTTCGTGAGGTAGCATGGCGCGCCTGAGTTTCCTTGAAATTACTTTTAGTGTTATTGAATGTCTTTTCAATCGTCCATCGCTTGAAATACAGCATGGCAATGGTTCCAGGGTTAATAGTCATTGGCAAGGTTGTCACAAACCGGTGAAGTTTTCCGGTTTCTGGATCACGGTAATCCACCACGTTAAATTTGATGCCCTTGTTTCCGTACACACTGTATGCTTCAACCCCTGTATTGATCTCATGGCGGGAGTCAAAAGGGATAGACTCAACCAGAGTCGCAATTGAATTCTCTTTTAGCATTGAAATCATGCAATTAGCATGTCGTTTCTGCCGATCCCAGCAGACAAAGTCGGTGACGGCTTTATCGTAGACATAGAGATGTTTCTGAGAGCTGTTATTTCCCTTGTTTTGCTTTTCAATATGATCTCGTAACACAGGTATTTCTTGATGCCTCTGAGTTCCGTTTGTCACCAGACAAAGAAATCTGAGCAACCCACTTCTGAGATTCAACGCGTAAATCCCCCCGGCCGCATAAACTTCCCCCTTGCTGTTTTTTTCAGTATGGCAGGCATGATCAATAAAATGACCATCCGCCGCTTCTATGGTGTATTCGTCAAGTTTCGGGAATGCTTTAAGATAATCAATGCCTTGCGATAGCAGTGTTTCAGAGTGAAGATGATAGCTCTGCTGTTCAAATGCCTCAAGCATACTTGTTCGTCTATGCGACTTCAGTGATTTAAAATACGTTGAGTGGGGAAGCAGCTGGCCATAAATCTGTCGCTGAAAATCCTGGAAACGGAGCTTTAGCGAAGTGATGATTTTTAGTCCGCGATAGCCGTAGGGCCGTTGTTTTGTCGGAGTCTGAGCGTTAGGGAAGGTAGAGACAAAATAAAAGGCCATCCGACACGGCGTCAAGTCATTTGGAGCCTATGTTCCGACCCCTTGTTGGGTCGGGACGAGGTGACGAGGACGAATCGGGGCCGCCGGAGGCATAAGTGGTCGCGTTAAGTTTTTGCTGCTTGCTTGGGCTGGGATGCCCAAAACAAGCTTTCGCAAAAATAGCGACTCCCCAATCATTGGTTTGGAGGAAATGGCGACCACTATCGACTACACTGATACAGCGTAATAACCCAAGGCGAATAAAGTCGATATCCTTCAACTCTGGGCATGAACGAGCCCACAAAGGATGACGCTCTGCTAACAGGGCACGTTCCATAATTTCATTGCAGTGTTGGTGAATATGTTCAGAGAGTGGTAGGTCTTTAAGCATGGGTGATATCCGTTTATGAGGTGATTAAACAGGCGCGCCATGCTACCTCACGAAATTCCGGGACTCCTGTCGCCATAATTCGTTCACCTACGCAGCGGATGGGAGATGCCCTGAACGCCCTGCGTCCGCAACGACTACGCACAAAAGCCGCTTCGTCATTACTACCTCACTGGCTGGACGGCTATTCGGAATGCAATTCTTGCTCCTTTCGCGTGCTGCTAGCACACGTCGAATCAGCGAATTGCCCTGTCGCCTATCAGGGACTAAAAATCACCACTTCGCTAAGCTCCGTTTCCATGATTTTCAGCGACGGAAATCTTTAGAAAAATTTTTTCGGCAAATGCAAGCTTTATTTGAAATTATTTGTTGTTTTTTTTACGGTGCCTACAGAGTGTCTATTTGCTGTTATAAGTGATTAAAATCAAAAAGATGGAAATATTCGAGTGGTGCTACCTTCAGGTAGGTTATAGGCTGCTTTGTTTAGGTACTTCTTCTTTCAATGGGAACACTGATGAAAAAGGTAGTGAGGTTGCCTTGATCTTTGATGAATTCGACTCATAAGTGCACCACTCTTAATTTACGGACATCAACGCCAGTATTTTCAAAAAACACCTCCTAAGGCAACTAGCAATAAATAACCTACCCAAAATATAAGATATATTGCTCAGATTGTTGTATTCTAATGGTTTTAATGTAAGCACCCAACGAAGCGCGTACTTGCCCTATTCAGGCGGATCTGATTTTTTAATATTCCAAGGCAACAAGGCTTCTACTTTATCAGCCGTATCAGCATAGGGTAAAGCAGTGAGAACCTGCTTAAGATATGCATAAGGCTCCCGTCCATTTGCTTTAGCCGTTTCGATCAGACTGTAATGTATTGTGCACTGGCATGGGCACCCGCCGGTGTATCAGAAAATAACCAGGCTTCCCGCCCTATCACAAACGGCCGAATCGCATTTTCCGCCAGAATATTGCTTATATTGAGCTCACCATGGGTGCAATACACATTGAGTTTTTCCCACTGGTTACTCAGGTTAGTCATTGCCTTGCCGGATGGTGGAGACTGAGATTCCATCCTTTTCCTTCAGTCGTCCACAGGTCTGCTCAGGACTCCAGTCTTGTTGCAAGCAGGCAGAGATTGTTGTTCTCAAAGAGTCGTCATCTTTACGGCCTTTTCTTTGCTCTTATGTCTTGCCTTCGTTTTGATCTGCGCCTGTTGGTATCGATAGCCTTTTATTCAAGTATTAAGCGCTACATCTTGGCTAACGGTGGTGTGGCAGCAACCTATATCTCTGGCTACTTGTCGAATTGAATCTCCATTACCAAGATCTATTCCAATATAATCTCTCTCTTCAGAGGCTAGTTATGTCTACATAATTCACTCCGTTTTTGCAAGAACCGGAAATTATAGCGCCGACCAGCCTCTGTCGTAACAAAATAAAATTTTACTATATTAGTGTTTTATTATATTATAGGTCGTTAGTATTCTTACACTACCTCATGAATCAGGAGTCAGACCCATGCTATTTAAACAACTATTTGACACAGAAAGCTGTACTTATACTTATTTAATTGCCGACCCAGACAATAAAGAAGCTGTTTTAATTGACCCAGTGGATACGCAACTAGACGTGTATCTCGACTTATTAAAAGAACATAAGCTTACTTTAAAGTATTCACTAGAAACCCATGTGCATGCTGATCATGTCACCGCAAGTGGCATGTTGCGCCAAAAGCTAGGTGCAAAAACAGCCGTCAATTCGCTTTGTGGTGCAGACAGTGCAGATACTCAGATTCAGGATGGCGATATCTTTGAATTCGGAGCGAATGAAACAATCAAGGTTATTTCTACGCCGGGACATACACCTGGCAGTACGTCATTTTTGTGGCGCGATAGAGTTTTTACCGGTGATGCTTTATTAATTGATGGCTGTGGACGCACTGACTTTCAAGGCGGTAGTGCAGGTGCGCAATATGACAGCATTACCCAGCGATTATTCACCTTGCCAGACGATACTATCGTTTATCCAGGTCATGATTATAAAGGCCGCTGGATTAGTAATACCGCTCAGGAGCGTCGATCTAACTCCCGCCTAGCGGGTAAAACCAAACAGGAATTTGTGGATATTATGCACAATCTGAATTTGCCGAAGCCTAAGTTAATCGATATGGCTGTTCCGGCAAACCGTTATTGCGGCATCGATGAAGAGCTTGCAAATCAGGCGGCTGAGCAGCGAGTCGAAGGCTCTGACCCTAAGCGTCAGACGTCAACTATGGAAGAGCTGGTCAATCAGGTCAGGCCGAATATCACTGAAATTGCCGTACAAAAAGCCAGAGATATCATTGACAATAGCGCAGTGACAATTGTTGATGTAAGAGAAGAGAATGAGTTTAATGTCGGTCATCTGGACAATGCTATTTTGCTACCACGCGGTGTGCTGGAATTTAAAATCAATTCGGTGCCAGCACTTGCAGATAAGTCGGCTGCAATTATTGTCTACTGCGCTACAGGAAAGCGCTCTGCCCTTTCTGCTAACACCATGCAAAATATGGGCTACACCAATGTGCTTTCAATTGCAGGTGGTTATGAAGCTTGGAAACAGCAAACTTAAAGAGTATTATTGAGCCAGCAAAACTCAAATAAAGTTTTGTAAATCATTACCCTACAAAAAATAACAATTATAATTAACATTACAAACAGCGAGGAATTATGTCTGAACTACACCACTCTATTCTTATTGTTGGCGGAGGGGCTGCTGGAGTCTCTGTCGCAAATAATATGCATCGTAAAAACCCGAGCATAGATATTGCCCTGATCGAACCTTCTGAAAAACACTATTATCAACCCGGCTTTACTATCATTGGCGGAGGGGCTTATACATTAAAAAGAGCCACTAAAAATGAAGCGGATCTGATCCACTCTAGTGTTAACTGGATTAAGGATTACGCGGAGAGCTTTCAACCCAGTGATAATAAAGTCACCTTAAAGTCTGGCGATGTGATCAGCTATGACTTTTTAGTCGTCTGCCCTGGCCTGCAACTGGATTTTAATAAAATAGAGGGTTTAGTTGGAACATTAGGCAAGAATGGTGTGTGCAGTAATTATTCTGCAGATACAGTTGAATATACCTGGGAAGTCTTGCAAAAACTGGAATCAGGCAATGCCCTGTTTACCCAGCCACCGATGCCCATTAAATGTGCCGGTGCGCCACAAAAAATCATGTACCTGGCCGCTGACCGTTTCCGTAAAAAAGGTATCGCGGATAAAGTAAATGTGGAGTTCCTTAATGCAGGACCTGGTATGTTCGGTGTTCCTTTCTTTGCTAAAGCACTGAGCCTGGTTATTAAAGATTATGGTATTACTACGCACTTTAATCATAATTTAGTAGCGATAGATGGCGAAGCTAAAACCGCAACTTTTGCCGCGACTGATGCCGATGGTAATACATCTACAGTCACTAAAGAATTTGACATGATTCATGTCACACCTCCGCAAAGTGCGCCAGATTTTATTAAGGCTAGTCCTCTCGCTAATGATGGTGGCTGGGTAGATGTACACCCAGGTACTTTACAGCATACTGTGTTCAGCAATGTTTTTGGGCTCGGCGATGTAACGTCTACACCGAATGCTAAAACCGCTGCAGCAGTCAGAAAACAGGTGTCTGTCGTAGTCGATAATATTCTTAAATTAATAGCGAGCCAGGAAGTTATAGAAGGCTATGATGGATATGGTTCTTGCCCGCTAACGACATCTTTAAACACGGTGATGTTAGCCGAATTTTCCTATGGTGGAAAAGTTACGCCGTCATTCCCGCTCCTGGATCCAAGAACTAATAGTCGCCTATGGTGGTTTGGTAAAACTTCCGGTTTTCCATGGTTATACTGGCATATTATGATTAAAGGTCTACGTATTGATATTCCTCATAAAGAATCCTACGCAGAGAAATTTACCAAAGAAGACTGATAGGCAACTCTCAATAAACAAACTAATTAACCCTCGTTCCCACGTTTTGTATCACTGCGATTAAGTTAATAATTAAATCAATAAATTACACACTGTAGGCTGATGATATGGACTCCTCTCCCACCAACAGTGTCATAATGCACCTAAGAGTAATAACGGAGCAAAGAGGAGCCCGACATGAATAATAGCGTAATTGGATTGGATATAGCAAAAAATATTTTTCACATGTATACATTTGATGAAAAAAAATCACAACCTGTTAAGAAAAAGCTAAAACGAGCTGAGCTTTTAATATTTTTTGCAAATTATCCAGTGAGCTTAATTGGAATAGAAGCCTGTGGCGGAGCTCATCACTGGGCAAGAGAGTTAACTAAACAAGGGCATGAAGTCATTTTTCTTAATGCCCGTTATGTAAAGGGTTTTGTGGTGGGGAACAAAAATGACTTTAATGATGCCGCTGCTATATTTGATGCGGTTACCCGTCCAAATAAGCGCACAGTGTCGATAAAAACGATTGAACAGCAAGACATTCAACTTGTTCATAGAATACGTGAAGGCCCTGTTGGCAAACGTACTGCGCTGGTTAATCAAGTGCGAGGGCTACTCAGTGAAAGAGGCATTGTTATTCCTAAAGGTATAACTCGATGTTCAAGTTTTCAGCTATAACTGGGCTAAGAAAAGTAAATTTTTCCGGCTTTGTTTTATAAGTGATTGATTTACAATGATGTTGATGCTTTCTTTGTCAGTAAAATTATCAATAAAATCAATTAGTTAAAAAACTTGAACATCGAGTATAAAGAAAGTAAGAGTAGAATTACCGTTGATTTTAGAAGATAGCGACAATGATTTGACTGATTTAAGTCGAGAAATGTTTGCTGAGCAATATGAAAAACTAGTTGCACTAGATGAAGAGATTAAACAACAGGACAGACGTATTAGCCGGCTATGTAATAGCAATCAGTTAAGCCAGCGTTTTCTTGATGTGCCAGGTATTGGGGCAATAACAGCCACCATCATTGCCTCAGACATAGGGGCAGGTAAAAGCTATCAGAGTAGCCGAGATTATGCAGCCAGCTTAGGGATTGTTCCGAGACAACATAGCAGTGGTGATAATCAGGTTTATTTAGGAATTAGTAAGCGAGGTAACCGCTATATTCGTACGATGTTAATTCATGGAGCACGATCGGTGTTAAAGCACTGTAGTGGTAAAAAAGATAAATTAAGCCTATGGCTACAAGCACTCATTGAGCGGCGTGGATTTAATAAAGCCGCCGTTGCGCTGGCCAATAAAAATGCCCGAATACTGTGGGCGATGGCGAGTCAGGATAAAGAATATGATGCAGCTCTGACATAGTTAGAGTGCATAAGCAGGGTTGCCCACCCTTTGCCCACCGACTGCGAGCTAGGAGGGCTCTTCGTCTGTGGACAAAGCGTGGATAACCCTGAGATAACCGAGTAACCAAGATTGTGGAGGCAAGTTAACCAATATTGATGACAACAACAGGTCAGACCGATACTTTTACAGAACCCGTGCAACCCAGAGAGTCCATTGCGAGACCGTTAGGCTGGTAGGGTCAAAAAGTATGCGAATAGATTCATCAGGAGTCCTGAGGCAAAAAGCCTCTGTTAGAGACCGAATATATGGCTGCAATCTTGTTCACTGTTATTAGCATCAATTATGTAAAACTTGGCTTGCAATAAACGAGGAGTCCATATATGGGTTAGCTTATCTAAGCATAGCGGAGATAACGTAACCCAGCATTTTGTGAATTACCTAACATGCTGGGTTACGTTATTATTGCTACGTAAAATAATCTAACTCACCCTATGCTGTAAGATTTTGTTATTTAAATAAATGTTCCTTAACTTAATGCAGTGAAGCTTTGTGTGGAAATGTTTATTGTAGAGCGAACTTAACCCCGCGCTACCCTGTCCACCACTCCCTGATTACATCCACGCGTAAAAACTTCATGGCTATGCAGCGAACCAGCAACTGGATTAACACCTACTTCCCAATCTCTACCTGGTTAAAAAATTACACCCGCGAAGACCTGAGTGGCGATGTTTTTGCCGGTATTATTACTGCCATTCTATTAGTTCCCCAGGGTATTGCTTATGCAATGCTGGCAGGGTTGCCTGCGCAAGTCGGTTTATATGCCAGCATATTACCGCCGCTGATGTATGCACTTTTGGGCACCAGCAGAACCTTGTCGGTAGGTCCTGTTTCCATCGCTGCAATTATGATCGCCAGTGTTTTAGCCGCCCCCGAAATCACCGCCTTAGGTGGCACAGTGGAAAATGCCATTATTCTGGCAGCGGAAGGGGGGGTAATTTTATTGTTGATGGCGATGCTACGCATGGGAGGGCTGGTTAATTTTATCAGTCATCCGGTGCTAACAGGATTTACCAGTGGAGCTGCAATATTGATCGTATTAAGCCAGGCCCCGCATTTATTTGGCTTAACAAAAAACCAGTGCGGCCTTGATCTACTCTGCTACAGTAACTATTTTCAGCAACTCAATCTCTATACTTTGGCGCTTAGCCTGTTTAGTATTACTCTGTTACTTGCATTCGGCTCTCCTCTGTCTACACTGCTCAAGCGCTTTAATGTTAAGCCAAGCTTGATTACCGGACTTAGTAAAAGCGCCCCGCTATTAGCCGTCATCATTACCACTTTAGTGGTAACTGTATATCAATTATCAGACCTGCAACATGTTGCTATCGTCGGTGAGATTCAGCCCGGTTTGCCAGATATTAGCTTTGCATTTTTCACTAATATGACTCAATGGCAGGCTTTATTACCCGGCGCGACTTTTATAGCTATTATTGCCTATGTAGAAAGCGTTGCTATTGCCAAAGTTACCGCGAACCTAAGAAACCAGAAAATCAATCCTAACCAGGAGCTCATTGCTCTGGGGGTATCTAATTTAGCGACTGCATTTTCAGGTGGCATGTCAGTTGCGGGGGGATTTAGCCGTACCATGGTTAACTTCTCCGCCGGTGCGCGCACGCAAATGGCAATGCTCATAGCCGTTGTATTGCTTAGCATAGCAGTGATGTTTTTTACCGAGCAGTTTACTTATCTGCCTAAAGCAGCATTAGCCGCCATTATTCTTATCGCAATTTTTCCGTTGATAAGATTACGCGAAATAATTAGCACCTGGAAATATGATTCTGGCGACGGGATTGCCCAACTAATAACATTACTTGGCGTGTTAGTCCTAGGCATCGAGGAAGGCATCGCCCTCGGCGTTATTATTACCATATTAAGTTATTTGCGCCGCACTAGTCGTCCGCATATTGCAGTCGTTGGGCGTATAAAGGCAACCGAGCATTTTAGAAATATCAAGCGTCACCAGGTCGAAACCTGGAAAAATCTATTATTAATCAGGATCGATGAGAATATCAGCTTCGCCAATGTCAGTTATATTGTTGATTTTATTGAAGATGAAACTAATAACAATGCTGACTTAAAGCATGTCGTGCTAATTTTCTCTTCAGTTAGTTACATTGATAGCACAGCTTTTGAAGCGCTAGAAAATCTGATTAGCGCATTAAAAACCAAAAAGATCTTATTACATTTAGCTGAAGTGAAAGGTCCTGTGCTGGATAAACTAAAACAAACCAGTTTTCTTGACCAGTTAAGTCCCGGTAAGGTCTTTTTCCAGACTATTGAAGCGGTAGAAAAGCTTAATAAGCAATAGCTATTTTTTCGAACTATACCCGTCAATACAGCGCTAGCCGACGCTGAAAATCATGGAAACGGAGCTTAGCGAAGTGGTGATTTTTAGTCCCTGATAGGCGACAGGGCAATTCGCTGATTCGACGTGTGCTAGCAGCACGCGAGAGGAGCAAGAATTGCATTCCGAATAGCCGTCCAGCCAGTGAGGTAGTAATGACGAAGCGGCTTTTGTGCGTAGTCGTTGCGGACGCAGGGCGTTCAGGGCATCTCCCATCTGCTGCGTAGGTGAGCGAATTATGGCGACAGGAGTCCCGGAATTTCGTGAGGTAGCATGGCGCGCCTGATGGGCAGGCAGTGCTGATTTCAGTGCTTACTATGCTGATGATGTCGGATTTTTTTAGACACTGGCTGACTCTTACGGGAAGAAGCTCCATCCAGCCTAATGTTTATGAGCCTAATCAGGGCTCTGCTTTTGTCTGCAATCCTAAACCGGGTTTTTTGATGCTTATTCCTGGATGTTCTTTAATCGCTTGGGGTTAAGTTTAATAACTGAAGTTTCCCAATTATTGAGTAGCTGAAATACACAATGCTGGTGTATCGAGGTTTATTTTAGGTGGTTTTGCCATGTTCATAGCAAACCCCTACTTAATTCCCCTTAGGCAATCGCTGTCAGCCCCGGACGGGCTGATAGTCTCCAGAAGGCGCAGGGAAATTTGCCAATCCGAAGTGCGCGATAGCGCGCGAGGGAGGCTAAAATTTTATCCCGAATAGCCGTAGAGCCATTTGTGGTAGCCATGACTGAGCTGCTTTGTGCTCAGTCTGTGGCGGACGCAGGGCGGCTGGAGCATCTCCTATTCGCTGCGTAGGTGAACGAATTACGGCGACAGGAGTCCCGGAATTTCGTGAGGTAGCATGGCGCGCCTGAGCATTTGAAACGAATGAAAAGACTATTTTTTTTCATATAGTTGTAGCATAGTTTCAATTTTACCATAAATAATTATTGGGAAACTTCAGTGCACATTAAGAACCTCTTTTAGAAATATTTATAGTAATGGTAACAATTCTCATTTAGAAGTAAAGTGTTAATTGTGATTTTTGTAGAAATACAGTACGCGCTTCGTTGGGCGCTTACGCCTGAATTGCAAAAAAAAATATGTAGTGCCAACACCTAGGCATGATTTACGTATCCACTTGTTTTTAAATAACTTGTTGTCATTAAAATCGAAAGATGGGTTAGATGCTAACTATTAGCAAATGGCAAGGGCTAATCCTCGAGGAATTACAGGCGGTTCAATCCTTCTGCTATGTTCATCAGTGTTCCCCTATCAATTGAGGCCGTGAAACTAACCTCGCCACAAGAGAGCTCATAAAGCACTGTAAAGACATTCCTGTTATTATTGCATTTTGAACTGCCCGAATGGTATACGAGCTGATACGAGATATTCTTGCCTGGAAAAATAATGGATTCACAAAACGATCTCGTTTTTGAGCCTGTTGCTGCCTTATCTCCAGAGCCTCGCTATCGCTGAAAATCAGGGAAACGGAGCCTAAGCGAAGTGATGATTTTTAGTCCGCGATAGCCGTAGGGCCGTTATTTTGTCGGAGTCTGAGCGTTAGCGAAGGTGGAGACAAAATAAAAGGCCATCCGACACGGCGTCAAGTCATTTGGAGCCTATGTTCCGACCCCTTGTTGGGTCGGGACGAGGTGACGAGGACGAATCGGGGCCGCCGGAGGCATAAGTGGTCGCGTTAAGTTTTTGCTGCTTGCTTGGGCTGGGATGCCCAAAACAAGCTTTCGCAAAAATAGCGACTCCCCAAAAATTTGATGCCCTTGTTTTCGTACACACTGTATGCTTCAACTCCTGTATTGATCTCATGCTGGGAGTCAAAAGGGATAGACTCAACCAGAGTCGCAATTGAATTTTCTTTTAGCATTGAAATCATGTAATTAGCATGTCGTTTCTGCCGATCCCACCAGACAAAGTCGGTGACGGCTTTATCGTAGACATAGAGATGTTTCTGAGAGCTGTTATTTCCCTCGCTGAGAATCATGGAAACGGAGCTTAGCCCATCTTCGTCACTATTGATGATGTAGTTGTTATAAATCAATTGGTTGAAATTTTAAAAAGTAGCCAGTTGGCACTACAGATTTTGTGTTTTTGTATAAAACGTTGGATTTTTTAGAGTATTTTTGTCGCATGTAAATTACACTCAAATAATGATGATTTTTTTGACAAAAGTTAATGAATTTATCGACAAAAATAATATAAATGGCACTACAAAACTTTCAAAAAAAACACCATTGATTTTAAAGAGAATTTTTCGACAAAAAATCGCTTAAACCGATGAATCAATGGCTTAGAAAGATGAAAGTGACGAAGATGGGTTAGCGAAGTGGTGATTTTTAGTCCCTGATACTCGATGTTCAAGTTTTTCCATCCCATTGCCATCAAACTCTTACCTTCACCCAGCAGAACAATACTTTAATGATGGTGTTGGCCCTAAGCGCCCTAAATCTCTGCCAATCATATGTTTTCCTGATGGCATCAGTTGAAACACATCCTTTATTAATTCACCTAACTCTTTCAGCTTATCACCAGGATCTGGAAACTCTAGCAATGACGTGATGAACTCAAGCAGTACATCCATTTGAGACTTGCGCTGTAAGCTTCCTACGGTATACGCAGGTAGTTTGCTTTCAATGCGGGCTATTTGCTCTGGGTGAAGGAGAAGGCAATGGTCAAACAAAAGACTCAGAATCAGGCCACGGCTTGATCCCTCTTCATCTAATTGTTTGGCCTCCGCTGAAAATCATGGAAACGGAGCTTAGCGAAGTGGTGATTTTTAGTCCCTGATAGGCGACAGGGCAATTCGCTGATTCGACGTGTGCTAGCAGCACGCGAGAGGAGCAAGAATTGCATTCCGAATAGCCGTCCAGCCAGTGAGGTAGTAATGACGAAGCGGCTTTTGTGCGTAGTCGTTGCGGACGCAGGGCGTTCAGGGCATCTCTCATCCGCTGCGTAGGTGAACGAATTATGGCGACAGGAGTCCCGGAATTTCGTGTGAGGTAGCATGGCGCGCCTGACGCCCCCATCCTTCGCTGAAAATCAGGGAAACGTAGCCTAAGCGAAGTGATGATTTTTAGTCCGCGATAGCCGTAGGGCCGTTGTTTTGTCGGAGTCTGAGCGTTAGCGAAGGTGGAGACAAAATAAAAGGCCATCCGACACGGCGTCAAGTCATTTGGAGCCTATGTTCCGACCCCTTGTCGGGACGAGGTGACGAGGACGAATCGGGGCCGCCGGAGGCATAAGTGGTCGCGTTAAGTTTTTGCTGCTTGCTTGGGCTGGGATGCCCAAAACAAGCTTTCGCAAAAATAGCGACTCCCCGACATAAAGCTTCCAGTCCTCAAAGAAAACCTCAATCAGCCATCTCAACGTATAGGCTTGAATAATATCTTGTGTGCGCCAAGTCAGGTCTGTCGCCACTAAATAGCGATAGTCGTTTTCACCGTCATATTTTAAGGCAATGACAAAGCGTTTTTTACTGTGTGAACTCACCTTTAATCGTGCACTGCTGACAGTCACTTTAATCTCTTTGCCGCCACGTACGCGTATTATCTGATCAATGCCTTTGTTAATCGAATTAAAGTAGCTCTCGACTGACCTTATTCTACCTCTATAGTTTCTCAGATAAATAATTTCCAAATTTGGAGCGCTTAAACTTAGGCGGTAACAACGAAATCTTTCCGCAATTTTTGCATAACACAAATCACTTTACTGGCATCATGCATATAAGTGTTAAAAGTTTGCACAACTGAATCATGAAGATCTTCAAAAGTTTTAAAATACTTCATATGAGTCGAATCGCGTTTCGTATTTTTCCATAATTTCTCAATCGGATTAAAATCCGGCGAGAACGCAGGGAGACGTTCTACTGTCAAACGATCTACATTAGCTAACTTAAATTCCTTAATAACACCGCTTCCATGATACGGGGCACCATCTTCAATTAGAATAATCTTGCCTTTATAATAAGCCAGCAATTGTGTTAAAAACTCAACATAGCTTTCACCATTAAAACGCCCAGATGTTTCAGCGTGTTGTAATATCATTGGCTTATAACTCTCGATTAAGACGTTGTCGGCAATAGAATATATCGCTTCCATAAAAAGCTTCTGTGTTGGATATTTCTCATTTTTTAAGCTTTTAAGAATAGCTAAAAATTCTTGAGGCAGCCCAGCTTCTTTTAAAAGTCTAAGTGACTTTGGTTTTATCTCATAAGCCAATGATTCTCGGTATTGAAAACTCCCTCCTTCGAGTTCGATCGTACCAAACATTTTCAACCCTTTTCGAATCCCTGATGTTTTCACTGTGGGTTGCTCTCCTATTGGAGCCCAGGTTCGTGCCAATGAACCCCACATAGCAAATGACACCTCATCACCGAATAAAACGACACTCTTTTCTTCTACCGCCTTTTCCATAATGGCAGACAATGTTTCTTCCAGCCACGTTTTTCTTTCAAGCTCGTACTTTTCTTCTTCTTGGCGATCAGTCACAAAACGAGCTTTTTGATAACTGAAGCCCAGTTTTTTCATTAGGCTTGATAAATAGTTCAAGTTATAACGAACTTCAAATTTTAACCAAATAAGCTCGGCAATCATCGCAGTATTCCATATTCCACAATGAAATCCATTGTCTTCTGGGCCTTTCTTTATCAACTCAACCAATTTATTTTTCTGGTCTTTAGTTAACTTTGACTTCCGACCACGTCCTTGATAGTGTTGCCCTATTAACCAACCGACACCTTTATGCATGAATGTTTTCAGCCAATTTATAATGGTTTTTTCACAGACTCCCATTAGGCGTGCTATTTCTTTGATTCCCATGCATTCACTGAACCAGAGTAGAGCTTGAGTTAATCGATATAAACGAATATTACTTAGCTTGAGAGCTGTCGCCATATTTTTTTTTAGTCGGTCTACAATTGACTTTGAAAAAGTGAGGGATACCATTTTTGACTGTTTCCGTTAGTGTTGGGACGAAAATCATAAGCCAGTTTCCCCTCTGTCGTTTTTGTTTGTTCGGAAATTAATTTTCTGAAAGTCTATATCAGGCGCGCCATGCTACCTCACGAAATTCCGGGACTCCTGTCGCCATAATTCGTTCACCTACGCAGCGGATGGGAGATGCCCTGAACGCCCTGCGTCCGCAACGACTACGCACAAAAGCCGCTTCGTCATTACTACCTCACTGGCTGGACGGCTATTCGGAATGCAATTCTTGCTCCTCTCGCGTGCTGCTAGCACACGTCGAATCAGCGAATTGCCCTGTCGCCTATCAGGGACTAAAAATCACCACTTCGCTAAGCTACGTTTCCATGATTTTCAGCGATGGTAAAGATATCCATACCCACTATCCCCAAGCGAGCAAAAATCATGAGAATTTTAACCCTTCTTATCATTCTTAATGTATTAATCTGCCTGCCTTCAATAAGCCATGCGCAAAACGTACCAGAAGCACCTAATGGCATCGCATACCCGCAAGGCTTAACCAACTGGCGTGTTATCGGCACTTCACTACGTAGCGATAATAATACTCAGCGAGTTATCCTGGGCAATTCCATTGCCATAAAAGCCGCACGTGCAAAAACCGATAAACTAGTATGGCCAAAGGGAACGATTCTCGCTAAATTGGTCAGGCGCGCCATGCTACCTCACGAAATTCCGGGACTCCTGTCGCCATAATTCGCTCACCTACGCAGCGGACGGGAGATGCCCTGAACGCCCTGCGTCCGCAACGACTACGCACAAAAGCCGCTTCGTCATTACTTCCTCACTGGCTGGACGGCTATTCGGAATGCAATTCTTGCTCCTCTCGCGTGCTGCTAGCACACGTCGAATCAGCGAATTGCCCTGTCGCCTATCAGGGACTAAAAATCACCACTTCGCTAAGCTCCGTTTCCATGATTTTCAGCGGTGGAAAAACACCACGTTACCAACTTGGCAAACGGCAACGGTACCAGGAGAATTTGTGCATGCAGAAATCATGGTCAGAGACACAAAGAAATACGCGGCCACTGGTGGCTGGGGCTATGCTCGCTGGGCAGGGCTGGATTTAAAGCCGTATGGCAAAGATAGTGCTTTTGTAGAGATCTGCGCTAACTGCCATAAAGCAGCGGAAAGTACAGATTTTGTCTTTACGCAGCCTGCAAAAATACCCTAATTAAGGCTATAATATCGGATACTACCCTTAGGTCAGTCAATTCATAATCCATTAAAAATACATGGCACAATATATTTTCTCTATGAACCGGATGGGCAAAATAGTCCCGCCTAAAAAATATATCTTAAAAGATATTTCCCTATCCTTTTTCCCCGGCGCAAAAATTGGTGTCCTAGGGCTGAATGGCTCTGGAAAATCTACCCTTCTACGTATCATGGCAGGTGTTGATACTGAAATCGAAGGCGAAGCGATTCCCATGAAAGGGATTAATATTGGCTATCTGTCTCAGGAGCCACAACTGGATCCAGAAAAAGATGTGCGTGGTAATGTCGAAGAAGGACTGGGGGAAATACAAAAAATCGTCAACCGCTATAATGCAGTCAATGATGCATTTGCAGAGCCAGATGCTGATTTTGACGCCCTATTAGCCGAACAAGCTGAGTTACAGGAAAAGATTGAAGCTGCTAATGCATGGGAATTAGATAGAGAGCTGGAAATAGCGGCTGATGCGCTACGACTTCCCCCTTGTGATGCCGATGTCACCAAACTTTCAGGCGGTGAAAAGCGCCGTGTTGCCCTATGTCGATTATTACTATCCAAGCCAGACATGCTTACTGGATGAACCGACTAACCACCTTGATGCAGAATCAGTCGCCTGGCTAGAGAGATTCCTACATGATTACCCAGGAACAGTCGTTGCCGTAACACATGACCGGTACTTTCTGGATAATGTTGCAGGCTGGATTTTAGAGCTAGATCGTGGTCAGGGTATTCCATGGGAAGGTAATTATTCCTCATGGCTAGAGCAAAAACAAAACCGCTTGGCACAAGAAGAAAAACAGGAAACTTCGCGCCAGAAAGCCATGAAAGCCATGAAAGCCATGAAAGCCGAATTAGAATGGGTACGTTCTAACGCAAAAGGCCGGCATGCAAAAAGCAAAGCACGTTTAGCACGCTTTGATGAGCTGTCGTCTCAGGAAACCCAAAAACGGAATGAGACACAGGAAATCTTTATCCCCCCTGGCCCTCGCTTGGGTGATATGGTGATTGAAGCAGAGCATATCAGCAAAGGCTTTGGCGAGCGCTTATTAATTAACGACTTAAGCTTCAAATTACCACCCGGCGGCATCGTCGGCATTATCGGCCCTAATGGTGCGGGTAAAACCACCCTGTTTCGCATGATGTCAGATGTAGAAAAAGCAGATGCAGGAGAAATAAAGCTGGACTCAACAGTACAACTATCGCATGTTGATCAATCCCGCGATGTTCTGGATGACAATAAAACCGTCTGGGAAGAAATTTCCGATGGCCTGGATTTAATCACCGTAGGCACTTATGAAACACCCTCCCGTTCATACTGTGGTCGCTTTAATTTCAAAGGCGGAGATCAGCAAAAGCGCATTGGTGATTTATCAGGTGGAGAACGCAACCGGGTGCATTTAGCCACGCTATTACGTAGCGGCGGGAATGTACTATTACTTGATGAACCGACCAACAATTTAGATGTAGAAACCCTGAGTGCTCTGGAAGAAGCACTATTAGCCTTTCCAGGTTGCGCCGTGGTTATCTCGCATGATCGATGGTTTCTGGATAGAATCGCTACCCATATGCTGGCTTTTGAGTGTGATAGTAACGTGGTGTGGTTTGAAGGTAATTACTCAGATTATGAAGCCGACCGGCATAAGCGCCTAGGTACTGATGCGGATACCCCTCATCGCATCAAATACAAAAAAATCAGCCATTAAAATACTGCGGTGCCACTCGTGCACCACATAAAATATATGTTGACTGCGCCTATTTTTTCAGAGTATGTATTAAAATAATTGCTATAATAACGCAAAAGTCCCCGTTGCATAACTGGATAATGCAGTCCCCTCCTAAGGGATAGCTGGCGGTTCGAGTCCGTCCGGGGACGCCATTTTTTAATGTGAGCCGTCAAGTAGGGTGGGATATCACCAGCAATCCTAAATATAACAAATTCGTAAAAACTGCCGAACAAAAGCCTTCTCCTCTTGTATAGCATTATGGGAGACTATAAATCAGGTAAAGGCATTGGCATATCACGGCGAAACCGTTCTAAAGCTGAAGTTTCCCAATAATTATTTATGGTAAAATTGAAACTATGCTACAACTATATGAAAAAAATAGTCTTTCATTCGTTTCAAATGCTATTGCCTAAGGGGAATTAAGTAGGGGTTTGCTATAAACATGGCAAAACCACCTAAAATAAACCTCGATACACCAGCATTGTGTATTTCAGCTACTCAATAATTGGGAAACTTCAGTTCTAAAGTTCTTGGCTTTATAATTAAATCATGATTTTTCTTGAGTTCTTGGTCATTCTCAGATAATCAAATACTCGCCGCACATTGCGAGCTATCTTTACTCATGGATTTAATCAAGTTAGTCGCAAATCTTCGTAGGCAAGTTATATTTTCAGGGCCATGGCCTACAATGCGGTAAGTGAAATAAGCTGAGCCGTCTTCAAGGTTTATTGTTTTGGTTCTTCGAATATACATATCACTAGCATCGGTGAAAAACCAGTGAAAATCAAGGGGCAGAGCAAGTTAAGATGGCACTACAGAGGCTCTCAAAAAAACACCATTGATTCTAAAAGGCATTTTTAGCCCATCTTCGTCACTTTCATCTTTCTAAGCCATTGATTCATCGGTTTAAGCGATTTTTTGTCGAAAAATTCTCTTTAAAATCAATGGTGTTTTTTTTGAAAGTTTTGTAGTGCCATTTATATTATTTTTGTCGATAAATTCATTGACTTTTGTCAAAAAAATCATCATTATTTGAGTGTAATTTACATGCGACAAAAATACTCTAAAAAATCCAACGTTTTATACAAAAACACAAAATCTGTAGTGCCAACTAGCTACTTTTTAAAATTTCAACCAATTGATTTATAACAACCACATCATCAATAGTGACGAAGATGGGTTAGGATGAAAATTTAATGTGAACTATAAATCAATGACCTGGGGAGGTCAAAATAACGAAGATAAGTTAAAATAACTAAAACGTATTTTTATAACCGCATGAACTATCTTTTGTTAAAATAACGCTCATCACTTTAGTTTCCCAGTTTCCTATACAAATTATGACGAATTTCTCTCTTACCGCAATTTCTCCAATTGATGGGCGCTATGCAAATAAAGTAGCAGCCTTACGCCCTATCTTCAGCGAATATGGATTAATTCGTTTTCGCTTGCAAGTAGAAGTGCGCTGGCTACAAGCCCTGGCGCAACACGATCAAATTACCGAAGTACCGGTTTTTAGCGAATCTGCAGATCAAGTGCTAAATAGTATTATCAATGATTTCTCCGAGGCTGATTCGCAGCGAGTTAAAGATATAGAAAGCACAACCAATCACGATGTCAAAGCGGTTGAGTACTTTTTAAAAGAAAAAATTGCCAATAATGCCGAACTCAATGCAGTCAGCGAATTTATACACTTTGCTTGTACCTCTGAGGACATTAACAACCTTTCTTATGCATTGATGCTAAAAGAAGGCCGCGCCGCCATTCTACCGCAAATTACCGATTGCATAGAAGCGCTTAGAAACCTGGCGCATGAAAATGCTGCTCAGCCGATGTTGTCACGTACACACGGCCAATCCGCCAGCCCGACCACAGCAGGCAAAGAATTTGCTAATGTCGTGGCACGTATGCTGCGCCAGAAAGACCAGTTCGAAGCAGTCGAAATTTTAGGTAAAATTAATGGTGCCGTAGGTAATTATAATGCCCATACAGTTGCCTACCCTGAAATAGACTGGCTGGAATTTTCCAAGAACTTTGTCCACTCGCTGGGGCTATTCTGGAATGCCTATACTATCCAGATTGAGCCACACGATTATATCGCCGAATTTTTTCAGTCCTTATCGCGTTTTAATACCATTCTATTAGATTTCGACCGTGACATCTGGGGCTATATTTCCCAGGGATTTTTTAAACAAAAAACCATCGCCGGCGAAATTGGCTCTTCGACTATGCCGCATAAAGTCAACCCGATTGACTTTGAAAATTCAGAAGGCAATATAGGTTTGGCAAATGCTCTATTCCATCATCTGGCAGAAAAACTCCCGGTTTCTCGCTGGCAACGTGACTTGACTGATTCTACTGTACTGCGTAATATTGGTGTCGGTGTTGCGCATACCAGCATTGCCATTCAGTCTACATTGAAAGGTATTTCCAAATTAGAAATAAATGCGGATGTTATTGAAGCCGACCTTGATGCTAACTGGGAGGTGCTCGCAGAACCAGTACAAACAGTGATGCGCCGTTATGGCATAGAAAAGCCTTATGAGAAATTAAAAGAGCTTACACGCGGACAGCGTATTACCGGAACTGATATGCAGACTTTTATTGAAAAACTGGAAATTCCTGATGAAGCAAAACAGGAACTTATTAAATTATCACCAAGAAGTTATACAGGTAATGCGGAAAAACTCGCATCGGAAATTTAATTTCACATCGCTGGCACACTCGACGTGGCTACACATACTAAAACACAGCCGTGCCACAAAAAAGGCAGAAATATCAAATACTTTAAAAACCAGGAAACTTCAGTTCAATATGTCCCAAGCTAAAATAATAGCCAAAAATCGCTATTGAAAACATCAGTGTTCCCCTATCAATTGAGGCCGTGAAACTAACCTTGCCACAAGAGAGCTCATAAAGCACTGTAAAGACATTCCTGTTATTATTGCGTTTTGAACTGCCCGAATGGTATACGAGCTGATACGAGATATTCTTGCCTGGAAAAATAATGGATTCACAAAACGATCTCGTTTTTGAGCCTGTTGCTGCCTTATCTCCAGAGCCTCGCTATATTTTTTATCCGATGGATGAATCAATTCTGGCTGTTGTGTTTTTGAAATCTCTTCAAACACGCGCATTAAATTATAGCTCATTGCAGTCAGGCGCATTTGATTTTCAAGTGAGCGGGTATTGGAAGACCAAGCTTTAGTTTCCTTGAAATTACTTTTACTCGATGTTCAAGTTTTTCCATCCCATTGCCATCAAACTCTTACCTTCACCCAGTAGAACAATACTTTAATGATGCTGTTGGCCCTAAGCGCCCTAAATATCTGCCAATCATATGTTTTCCTGATGGCATCAGTTGAAACACATCCTTTATTAATTCACCTAACTCTTTCAGCTTATCACCAGGATCTGGAAACTCTAGCAATGACGTGATGAACTCAAGCAGTACATCCATTTGAGACTTGCGCTGTAAGCTTCCTACGGTATACGCAGGTAGTTTGCTTTCAATGCGGGCTATTTGCTCTGGGTGAAGGAGAAGGCAATGGTCAAACAAAAGACTCAGAATCAGGCCACGGCTTGATCCCTCTTCATCTAATTGTTTGGCCTCACGCCCCCATCCTTCATAAAGCTTCCAGTCCTCAAAGAAAACCTCAATCAGCCATCTCAACGTATAGGCTTGAATAATATCTTGTGTGCGCCAAGTCAGGTCTGTCGCCACTAAATAGCGATAGTCGTTTTCACCGTCATATTTTAAGGCAATGACAAAGCGTTTTTTACTGTGTGAACTCACCTTTAATCGTGCACTGCTGACAGTCACTTTAATCTCTTTGCCGCCACGTACACGTATTATCTGATCAATGCCTTTGTTAATCGAATTAAAGTAGCTCTCGACTGACCTTATTCTACCTCTATATTCAATATTTTGGTTTTTACGTAATTGGCTAATCACCTGCGAGCCTCCAGATTCTTTAGCGGCTTCGTCCATAAAGGCTTTTTCACCATACAGCGCATCAGCCAGTACGCCTTTAATTTTAATCAGGCTATGCGCAACTTTAAACTCTTTTAATAAGCCTAATGCAATCTCTGTTTTGGTCGGGTAGGCACTGTCACGTTCAGGCTTAATAGGCCGATCTTTTTTTGCTATACCGCTCTTTTTCAACCGTTTATCTTCTTTATCCCACTGCTTTAAGGCTGGATCCGGCATATAAAAGAAAAAACCGACAGGCACTGTAATGGATGAGGTAACTAGCAGCAATAATACTATCGTTTGTCCATTAACATACCCGCCGGAGCCTTTGTGTTTCTGCTTGTAAACCTTATAAATACGTTTTGTAGACTTAGATCGTGCTCGGTCTGATTCATCAAAGGCCAACACACCCGCTGTCAGCCCCGGACGGGCTGATAGTCTCCAGAAGGCGCAGGGAAATTTGCCAATCCGAAGTGCGCGATAGCGCGCGAGGGAGGCTAAAATTTTATCCCGAATAGCCGTAGAGCCATTTGTGGTAGCCATGACTGAGCTGCTTTGTGCTCAGTCTGTGGCGGACGCAGGGCGGCTGGAGCATCTCCTATTCGCTGCGTAGGTGAACGAATTACGGCGACAGGAGTCCCGGAATTTCGTGAGGTAGCATGGCGCGCCTGTTCAGTAATGCCATAACGTTTTAAAATTAAGACCACACTCACCCGTAGCAACCAGTCCCAGGGTATACTTGCTTTACGAAACACCCAGGATAATGCGGCTACTTTGCAATCTCCAAGGCTTGCTCGCTCAAACTTAGCCCAGCAACCAGAGTTCATTAGCAGTATGCACGTTAAACAAGTGCCCAACCAAGCGGCTTGAATCCGTATCAAAGCGGCTCCGGGTTTTAGCTGATTGAGCGCATCATTTAAATCGTCAATATAGCTTTGGATAAAGGTGGCTGGGGCATTCATTAACATGGGCTTACACCGATAAAATTACAACAACCTCAGAATACCTGATTTTACCTTCTGAATATCAAAAACTTGAACATCGAGTTTTAGTGTTATTGAATGTCTTTTCAATCGTCCATCGCTTGAAATACAGCATGGCAATGGTTCCAGGGTTAATAGTCATTGGCAAGGTTGTCACAAACCGGTGAAGTTTTCCGGTTTCTGGATCACGGTAATCCACCACGTTAAATTTGATGCCCTTGTTTTCGTACACACTGTATGCTTCAACTCCTGTATTGATCTCATGCTGGGAGTCAAAAGGGATAGACTCAACCAGAGTCGCAATTGAATTTTCTTTTAGCATTGAAATCATGTAATTAGCATGTCGTTTCTGCCGATCCCACCAGATAAAGTCGGTGACGGCTTTATCGTAGACATAGAGATGTTTCTGAGAGCTGTTATTTCCCTTGTTTTGCTTTTCAATATGATCTCGTAACACAGGTATTTCTTGATGTCTCTGAGTTCCGTTTGTCACCAGACAAAGAAATCTGAGCAACCCACTTCTGAGATTCAACGCGTAAATCCCCCCGTCCGCATAAACTTTCCCCTTGCTGTTTTTTTCAGTATGGCAGGCATGATCAATAAAATGTACGTAAGCGTCAATTAAAGTACACATTCTAAACCAATATAAAAAATGGCAGACTAATACCTCCAATTAACTCAGGAGGAATTTATGAGTCCATCTCAAAATAAAGCGGCTATGCAAAATCATATACCGCAATGGCAAGCCAGTCGTTTAACTCAGGTCGGGTATTGCAAAGCCCATGATATCAAGCCGCATATCTTCAGTTATTACAAAAAGCAATTCAGTTCGCTCGCTCCACCAGTGTTACAAGCCAAGCAATTGGTTCCGGTAACACTGGTTGCAGACGACATGTTGAACGGATCAGGCGTACCTGCTGATTCATCAGTTATCAAAGTGACTCATTCTAATGGCTTCAGTCTGGAAATTTGTGTCAGTACAGAACTTGCATCATTAAAGCCGCTTCTGAAACTGGTTAGGCCTATCTCATGATAAACGGGCTTGTTGTTAATCAACTGAAGTTTCCCAATTATTGAGTAGCTGAAATACACAATGCTGGTGTATCGAGGTTTATTTTAGGTGGTTTTGCCATGTTTATAGCAAACCCCTACTTAATTCCCCTTAGGCAATAGCATTTGAAACGAATGAAAAGACTATTTTTTTCATATAGTTGTAGCATAGTTTCAATTTTACCATAAATAATTATTGGGAAACTTCAGCTAATCAAGTGTTTTTGGCGACCGGCGTTACTGATATGCGTAAATCTATCAATGGTCTGTCACTGATTGTTTCGGAACAGTTTGGCCATGATCCCTTTGCCGGAAGTATTTTTGTCTTTTGTAACCGCTCTCGCGATAAACTGAAAATACTCTATTGGGAGTGTAATGGGTTCTGGCTTTATTATCGGCGCCTGGATAAGGGGAAGTTTCAGTGGCCAACCGAGTTAAACGAACATCCGTTATCATTAACCTTACGTGAATTACACTGGTTATCCTATCGGCAAGCGCAAGCTCATACCGCTATTTCTGGCTTAATAAATAATTGATTTGTTGCCGTTATTTTACGTGTAAAATATCTAATAAAACAGCCAGTTAAATGATTATTTAACCCTGTTTTGCGGTATAATAAACACCATGAAATCACTTCCTGAAATACTGCCAGACGGGACGAATGTACTGCACAAAATGGTGCTGGACTATCAGCCGACAGTGGATCAATTACAGGAAAAACTGACATGGTATGAGGAGCAGTTTCGTCTGTTGCAACATAAGCGTTTTGGCACCTCCAGTGAGAAATGTCCGGGTCAAATGGAGTTGTTTAATGAAGCGGAGTCCATTCTTGATAGCTTAAAGCAGGATGATTCCGGCCCTGAAGAAACCCTAAGCTATCAGCGTAAAAAGCCAGGCCGCAAGCCATTATCCAGAGATATCCCGCGCGAAGTTATCCGTTATGAATTACCTGAAGCAGAGCGTGTTTGTGCCTGCGGTCATGCATTGCATGAGGCTGGCGAAGACAAGTCAGAGCAGCAGGCGCGCCATGCTACCTCACGAAATTCCGGGACTCCTGTCGCCATAATTCGTTCACCTACGCAGCGGATGGGAGATGCCCTGAACGCCCTGCGTCCGCAACGACTACGCACAAAAGCCGCTTCGTCATTACTACCTCACTGGCTGGACGGCTATTCGGAATGCAATTCTTGCTCCTCTCGCGTGCTGCTAGCACACGTCGAATCAGCGAATTGCCCTGTCGCCTATCAGGGACTAAAAATCACCACTTCGCTAAGCTCCGTTTCCATGATTTTCAGCGTATGTATATTCGAAGAACCAAAACAAAAAGCCTTGAAGACGGCTCAGCTTATTTCACTTACCGCATTGTAGAATCTGTGCGTATAGGAAAACAAGTCAAGCAACGTACATTGCTCAATATAGGTGCGGACTTTACGATTGATAAAAAGTACTGGCCCTTGCTGACGGCCAGAATCGAACAATTACAGCAAGGTTTGGAACCACATCAGGAAGAGCTATTCAATTTAGCCGATGATTTAAATCAACTTCTGGAAGCAACAGCCCAGCGCTATAGCTCACTGATGACTGCAAAACTGTCATAACCGCTAGATCCAAAAACAACAACGCGAGATTTTCATCATGTCGATATTAATCATGTCGAAGCCATTAATGCCCGTAGTATTGGTGTTGAAACCCTGGCACTGCATGCCGCACAGCAGTTACAGCTAGACGAAAAACTCATGGCGCTGGGCTTTAATAAAGTAGATACGGCGACGGCCCTGGGCACTATCATAGGACGTATGGTTTCACCCGGCAGTGAACTGCAAACACATGACTGGTTGCAAAATCAAACAGGCCTGGGCGAATTACTGGGTCATGACTACGGTAACACCAGCCTGACGCGATTATATACAGTCAGTGACAAGCTACTCAAACATCAGGCAACTCTTGAATATTTTCTGGCTGACCGAGAGCAGACGTTGTTCAATTTAAACCGCAAGATTGTATTGTACGATCTGACCAATACTTATTTTGAAGGCCAGTGCGCCCGAAACCCGAAAGCGAAATTCGGTCGCTCTAAAGAGAAACGCACTGATTGCCCGTTGGTTACTCTGGGGCTGGTTCTGGATGGTGACGGCTTTCCATTGAGTAGTCAGGTTTTTCCCGGCAACGCCAGTGAGCCCGCGACCTTGAAACTGATGCTTGACGAACTGCGAGACAAGGATCCCTTTCATCAAATAAAGCCGGTGGTTATCATGGATGCCGGCATTGCCAGCGCTGACAATATTGCCTGGTTAATCGAACAAGATTATCATTATCTCGTTGTCAGTCGAGAACAACATGTAAAAAACCCAAGAGATCAGAAAACTCCGGTAGCGGTCAGGGATACCTGGGACAGCAATGTTGTTGTTTATCGTGAAGTTGATCAAGAAACCGGGGAAACCCGACTCTATTGTCATTCAGAACAAAAAGCAAAAAAAGAACAAGGTATCCGTAATCGCTTCCATGCTCGTCTGGAAGAGGCCCTGGAAAAACTGCACACAGGTCTGAGCAAAAAAGGCACCCTTAACCCATCTTCGTCACTTTCATCTTTCTAAGCCATTGATTCATCGGTTTAAGCGATTTTTTGTCGATAAATTCTCTTTAAAATCAATGGTGTTTTTTTTGAAAGTTTTGTAGTGCCATTTATATTATTTTTGTCGATAAATTCATTGACTTTTGTCAAAAAAATCATCATTATTTGAGTGTAATTTACATGCGACAAAAATACTCTAAAAAATCCAACGTTTTATACAAAAACACAAAATCTGTAGTGCCAACTGGCTACTTTTTAAAATTTCAACCAATTGATTTATAACAACTACATCATCAATAGTGACGAAGATGGGTTAAAAAATACGACAAAATACTGGAACGTATCGGACGACTACGTGAAAAACATAGCCGTGTTGCTGCAGATTACACCATTAACGTTATCGCGGATGACAAAAAAAACAAAGCCATCGGTATAGAATGGTAACGTAAACCTGAAAGTGACCAAAAAGATAAGCACCGTGGTGTTTACTGCCTAAGAACGAATATCCCTGACTGGTCGGAAGAACAGTTATGGCTAACCTATACCATGCTGACTGAGATTGAAGCGACCTTTAGAAGCCTGAAAACCGAGCTAGGCTTGCGCCCTGTCTATCACAAAAAAGAAGAGCGGGTTACCGGACACCTATTCATCACATTATTAGCTTACCACCTGGTACATGTACTGCGTTATCAACTTAGATTGCAGGACATCCATCTAAGCTGGGAAAGCATTCGCAACAGGATGTCGACCCAGCAACGCATGACCATTACTTTACCCACGGATAACGATACAATCATTCACCTGCGAACCACAAGCAAAGCAGAAACCAGACAAAAACAAATATACACTGCGTTGAATATTAACCCCGACCCGATTGGAAAAGTTAAAACGATCGTTGATATGAAACCTGTAGTGCCAACTGGGGCCGATTGAAAAATTTAACTCATTGAAATAATGGGAAATTGACTGTATATGTCACGAAGATAGGTTAGCAGAGCGTCATCCTTTGTGGGCTCGTTCATGCCCAGAGTTGAAGGATATCGACTTTATTCGCCTTGGGTTATTACGCTGTATCAGTGTAGTCGATAGTGGTCGCCATTTCCTCCAAACCAATGAACAGATTTATGGCCAGCTGCTTCCCCACTCAACGTATTTTAAATCACTGAAGTCGCATAGACGAACAAGTATGCTTGAGGCATTTGAACAGCAGAGCTATCATCTTCACGCTGAAACACTGCTATCGCAAGGCATTGATTATCTTAAAGCATTCCCAGAACTTGACGAATACACCATAGAAGCACAGGCGCGCCATGCTACCTCACGAAATTCCGGGACTCCTGTCGCCGTAATTCGTTCACCTACGCAGCGAATAGGAGATGCTCCAGCCGCCCTGCGTCCGCCACAGACTGAGCACAAAGCAGCTCAGTCATGGCTACCACAAATGGCTCTACGGCTATTCGGGATAAAATTTTAGCCTCCCTCGCGCGCTATCGCGCACTTCGGATTGGCAAATTTCCCTGCGCCTTCTGGAGACTATCAGCCCGTCCGGGGCTGACAGCGGACGAATACACCATAGAAGCAGCGGATGGACATTTTATTGATCATACCTGCCATACTGAAAAAAACAGTAAGGGGAAAGTTTATGCGGCCGGGGGGATTTACGCGTTGAATCTCAGAAGTGGGTTGCTCAGATTTCTTTGTCTGGTGACAAACGGAACTCAGAGACATCAAGAAATACCTGTGTTACGAGATCATATTGAAAAGCAAAACAAGGGAAATAACAGCTCTCAGAAACATCTCTATGTCTACGATAAAGCCGTCACCGACTTTGTCTGGTGGGATCGGCAGAAACGACATGCTAATTACATGATTTCAATGCTAAAAGAAAATTCAATTGCGACTCTGGTTGAGTCTATCCCTTTTGACTCCCAGCATGAGATCAATACAGGAGTTGAAGCATACAGTGTGTACGAAAACAAGGGCATCAAATTTAACGTAGTGGATTACCGTGATCCAGAAACCGGAAAACTTCACCGGTTTGTGACAACCTTGCCAATGACTATTAACCCTGGAGCCATTGCCATGCTATATTTCAAACGATGGACGATTGAAAAGACATTCAATAACACTAAAAGTAATTTCAAGGAAACTAAAGCTTGGTCTTCCAATACCCGCTCACTTGAAAATCAAATGCGCCTGACTGCAATGAGCTGTAATTTAATGCGCGTGTTTGAAGAGATTTCAAAAACACAACAGCCAGAATTGATTCATCCATCGGATAAAAAATATAGCGAGGCTCTGGAGATAAGGCAGCAACAGGCTCAAAAACGAGATCGTTTTGTGAATCCATTATTTTTCCAGGCAAGAATATCTCGTATCAGCTCGTATACCATTCGGGCAGTTCAAAACACAATAATAACAGGAATGTCTTTACAGTGCTTTATGAGCTCTCTTGTGGCGAGGTTAGTTTTACCGCCTCAATTGATAGGGGAACACTGATGAGGGTAAGAGCAAAAAACACTAAACAAGCCACACTCTAAAAGTTCAACCAATCAGCTAGATCTCGCTAAAAAGCGATTCAATAATCAGAACAGAGCAGGGGCCTTTGAGTTGGGTTTATATCCCAACCCAATCTCACTTGTTAACTGGAAAACACCTTCATAAGCCCTATTCTGCCAACCAGTCCCGCGCATGCAAATAGTCTTTATATAATACCGCTTCTGGACTTCCCTCTTCAGGATGCCAGTCATACTTCCAATGCACTACGGGTGGCATAGACATTAATATCGACTCGGTACGCCCATCTGATTGCAGGCCAAATAAAGTACCACGATCGTAGACCAGATTAAATTCGACATAACGGCCTCGACGGTATAACTGAAAGTTCCGTTCGCGCTCGCCATACTCTATTGCTTTACGCTTCTTCACTATGGGCAGGTAGGCTTTTAGATAATGCTCTCCCACGCTTTGCATAAAGGCAAAACTCTGCTCAAAGCCATATTCGTTTAAATCATCAAAAAATAGACCTCCAACACCCCGCGTTTCACTACGATGTTTTAAATAGAAATATTCATCACACCAATGCTTATATTTTGCATACACTTCCTGTCCAAAGGGATCACAGGCAGCTTTTGCAGTTTTGTGCCAGGCAATCGCATCTTCTTTAAACGGGTAAAATGGAGTCAAATCAAAGCCGCCGCCGAACCACCAGATAGGCTCTTCGCCTTCTTTTTCGGCAATAAAAAAACGTACATTTGCATGCGAGGTAGGCACATAGGGGTTATGCGGGTGTATCACTAAGGATACGCCCATCGCCTGAAAGTCACGCCCTTCTAGTTCAGGGCGTTTTTCCGTAGCAGAAGGCGGTAGTTTGTGCCCAAATACATGCGAGAAGTTAACCCCCGCCTGCTCAAAGGTTTTGCCCTTAGTTAATACGCGGGAACGGCCACCACCTCCTTCAGCTCTATCCCATGAGTCTTCGACAAATACCGCACCACCATCTTCGCGCTGCAGACATGCGCAGATGCTATCTTGCAGGCTTAGTAGAAAGGCTTTTACTTGTTCGATTTGAGTTTGATTTATCTGTGCCACTATTCATTTTCTCCTTAATGTTTTTTCCTGCGTACAAAACGGTGTTTTTTAAGTAAAATTAGCATTCTGCTTTTATGATGACACAAATGAATTCACTTAAAGATACTTTATACGCGAGCCCGCTGGGTGATGTAGACGGATTTAAATTCGATAACAGCGTGGTCGATGTTTTCCCGGATATGATACAGCGTTCTGTACCTGGATACAGCGCTATTATATCTGCTATAGGCTTGCTTGCCAGCCGCTTTGCTCAACCAGATAGCGTTTGTTATGACCTGGGTTGTTCATTAGGCGCTGCAACTCTATCCATGCGCCATAAAATTTCCGCAGCCAACTGTAAAATCATAGCGGTAGATAGTTCCACCGCCATGCTGTCGCGTTGCCAGAAGATCATCACACGAGATACTGCTGCCATTCCGGTTGAGCTTATTTGTAGCGATATACAAGACATTAAGATACATAACGCATCGGTTATTGTGTTGAACTTTACACTACAATTTATTCCTCTGGCTGATCGCGATGCATTTATTGGTCAAATCTATAATGGGCTGCGCCCCGGTGGCTTACTTATTTTATCCGAAAAACTTATGTTCAGTGATGCAAGACAGCAAGCCTTACAGACTGAAATGCACCATGCTTTTAAAAAATCCCACGGCTATAGTGATATGGAAATCAGCCAGAAACGTGCCTCGCTGGAAAATGTGCTTATTCCCGAAACATTTAAGCAGCATAAAGACCGCCTTTTACAGTCGGGTTTTGATAATGCTGAAGTCTGGTTTCAATATTTTAATTTTGCCTCCCTGATTGCGCTGAAATGATCGACTATCAACCACTGTACGAATTACTTACTGAACGAAATGCTGAGCACTGGAGTGCAATATTACCCGACCAGATCCCGCAAAAACTTAACCCCGAAGCACATGGCAATTTCAGCAAATGGAATGCGGCTGTTGAGCAATTACCTATCCCGAAAAAACCCAGTATCCAGCTAGATAATGAGGGCTTTAAAATTGGACTGGTAGATGAGTTATCGGCACAACAGAGACAACAACTAGAAACAGGCCTAAAGAACCTATTCCCCTGGCGCAAAGGTCCGTATGATTTATTTGGCTTGCACCTTGATACCGAGTGGCGTTCTGACTGGAAGTGGGAGCGAATAAAACACCATATTACGCCACTGGATAATCGCCTGGTTTTAGATGTGGGCTGCGGCAATGGCTATCACTGCTGGCGGATGCTGGGAGCGGGCGCACAAATGGTGATCGGCGTTGATCCAGTGCAATTACATGTAATACAGTTTCAGGCAATCCGCCGTCTGTATGGCGCAGCGCCTGTGTATGTTTTGCCTCTCACACTGGAAGAAATACCCGAAAAAACCAATATTTTTGATAGCGTATTTTCTATGGGCGTACTCTACCACCGGCGTTCACCGATTGATCATTTAATGGACTTACGTAACTGCCTACGCAGTGGTGGTGAACTCGTACTGGAAACACTAGTCATTGAAGGCCAGCTAGGGGAAGTATTAGTTCCCGAAGGGCGATATGCGCGTATGCGTAATGTCTGGTTTTTACCCACTTGCGACACTCTGGTAAGCTGGATGAAGCGCTGTGGTTTTATTAATATACGCGTGGTTGATATTAATCAGACCAGCATGCAAGAGCAACGCTCTACCCCGTGGATGACGTTTAATTCACTCGAGGATTTTTTAGATGCGGATAATCCGGATTTAACCATTGAAGGTCACCCGGCTCCTAGGCGTGCGACTTTTGTTGCGACGGTTAAGTAAATTTTCTTGTTTTCTTCGAAGTCAGCCCCGGACGGGCTGATAGTCTCCAGAAGGCGCAGGGAAATTTGCCAATCCGAAGTGCGCGATAGCGCGCGAGGGAGGCTAAAATTTTATCCCGAATAGCCGTAGAGCCATTTGTGGTAGCCATGACTGAGCTGCTTTGTGCTCAGTCTGTGGCGGACGCAGGGCGGCTGGAGCATCTCCTATTCGCTGCGTAGGTGAACGAATTACGGCGACAGGAGTCCCGGAATTTCGTGAGGTAGCATGGCGCGCCTGCCGAAGTACTTTAAGCTAGAATTTTATGAATCCTCTAAGATGCTGGGTTTCGTTTTTATTGCTGCGCAAAAAAAAAACTAACCCATATATGGACTCCTCGTTTATTGCAAGCCAAGTTTTACATAATTGATGCTAATAACAGTGAACAAGATTGCAGCCATATATTCGGTCTCTAACAGAGGCTTTTTGCCTCAGGACTCCTGATGAATCTATTCGCATACTTTTTGACCCTACCAGCCTAACGGTCTCGCAATGGACTCTCTGGGTTGCAAGGGTTCTGTAAAAGTATCGGTCTGACCTGTTGTTGTCATCAATATTGGTTAACTTGCCTCCGCAATCTTGGTTACTCGGTTATCTCAGGGTTATCCACGCTTTGTCCACAGACGAAGAGCCCTCCTAGCTCGCAGTCGGTGGGCAAAGGGTGGGTAACCCTGCTTATGCACTCTAACTATGTCAGAGCTGCATCATATTCTTTATCCTGACTCGCCATCGCCCACAGTATTCGGGCATTTTTATTGGCCAGCGCAACGGCGGCTTTATTAAATCCACGCCGCTCAATGAGTGCTTGTAGCCATAGGCTTAATTTATCTTTTTTACCACTACAGCGCTTTAACACCGATCGTGCTCCATGAATTAACATCGTACGAATATAGCGGTTACCTCGCTTACTAATTCCTAAATAAACCTGATTATCACCACTGCTATGTTGTCTCGGAACAATCCCTAAGCTGGCTGCATAATCTCGGCTACTCTGATAGCTTTTACCTGCCCCTATGTCTGAGGCAATGATGGTGGCTGTTATTGCCCCAATACCTGGCACATCAAGAAAACGCTGGCTTAACTGATTGCTATTACATAGCCGGCTAATACGTCTGTCCTGTTGTTTAATCTCTTCATCTAGTGCAACTAGTTTTTCATATTGCTCAGCAAACATTTCCCGACTTAAATCAGTCAAATCATTGTCGCTATCTTCTAAAATCAACGGTAATTCTACTCTTACTTTCTTTATACCTTTAGGAATAACAATGCCTCTTTCACTGAGTAGCCCTCGCACTTGATTAACCAGCGCAGTACGTTTGTCAACAAGGCCTTCACGTATTCTATGAACGAGTTGAATGTCTTGCTGTTCAATCGTTTTTATCGACACTGTGCGCTTATTTGGACGGGTAACCGCATCAAATATAGCAGCGGCATCATTAAAGTCATTTTTGTTCCCCACAACAAAACCCTTTACATAACGGGCATTAAGAAAAATGACTTCATGCCCTTGTTTAGTTAACTCTCTTGCCCAGTGATGAGCTCCGCCACAGGCTTCTATTCCAATTAAGCTCACTGGATAATTTGCAAAAAATATTAAAAGCTCAGCTCGTTTTAGCTTTTTCTCTCGATGTTCAAGTTTTTGATATTGAGAAGGTAAAATCAGGTATTCTGAGGTTGTTGTAATTTTATCGGTGTAAGCCCATGTTAATGAATGCCCCAGCCACCTTTATCCAAAGCTATATTGACGATTTAAATGATGCGCTCAATCAGCTAAAACCCGGAGCCGCTTTGACACGGATTCAAGCCGCTTGGTTGGGCACTTGTTTAACGGGCATACTGCTAATGAACTCTGTTTGCTGGGCTAAGTTTGAGCGAGCAAGCCTTGGAGATTGCAAAGTAGCCGCATTATCCTGGGTGTTTCGTAAAGCAAGTATACCCTGGGACTGGTTGCTACGGGTGAGTGTGGTCTTAATTTTAAAACGTTATGGCATTACTGAAGGTGTGTTGGCCTTTGATGAATCAGACCGAGCACGATCTAAGTCTACAAAACGTATTTATAAGGTTTACAAGCAGAAACACAAAGGCTCCGGCGGGTATGTTAATGGACAAACGATAGTATTATTGCTGCTAGTTACCTCATCCATTACAGTGCCTGTCGGTTTTTTCTTTTATATGCCGGATCCAGCCTTCAGGCGCGCCATGCTACCTCACGAAATTCCGGGACTCCTGTCGCCATAATTCGTTCACCTACGCAGCGGATGGGAGATGCCCTGAACGCCCTGCGTCCGCAACGACTACGCACAAAAGCCGCTTCGTCATTACTACCTCACTGGCTGGACGGCTATTCGGAATGCAATTCTTGCTCCTCTCGCGTGCTGCTAGCACACGTCGAATCAGCGAATCGCCCTGTCGCCTATCAGGGACTAAAAATCACCACTTCGCTAAGCTCCGTTTCCATGATTTTCAGCGAAAGCAGTGGGATAAAGAAGATAAACGGTTGAAAAAGAGCGGTATAGCAAAAAAATATCGGCCTATTAAGCCTGAACGTGACAGTGCCTACCCGACCAAAACAGAGATTGCATTAGGCTTATTAAAAGAGTTTAAAGTTGCGCATAGCCTGATTAAAATTAAAGGCGTACTGGCTTGATGCGCTGTATGGTGAAAAAGCCTTTATGGACGAAGCCGCTAAAGAATCTGGAGGCTCGCAGGTGATTAGCCAATTACGTAAAAACCAAAATATTGAATATAGAGGTAGAATAAGGTCAGTCGAGAGCTACTTTAATTCGATTAACAAAGGCATTGATCAGATAATACGTGTACGTGGCGGCAAAGAGATTAAAGTGACTGTCAGCAGTGCACGATTGAAGGTGAGTTCTCACAGTAAAAAACGCTTTGTCATTGCCTTAAAATATGACGGTGAAAACGACTATCGCTATTTAGTGGCGACAGACCTGACTTGGCGCACACAAGATATTATTCAAGCCTATACGTTGAGATGGCTGATTGAGGTTTTCTTTGAGGACTGGAAGCTTTATGAAGGATGGGGGCGTGAGGCCAAACAATTAGATGAAGAGGGATCAAGCCGTGGCCTGATTCTGAGTCTTTTGTTTGACCATTGCCTTCTCCTTCACCCAGAGCAAATAGCCCGCATTGAAAGCAAACTACCTGCGTATACCGTAGGAAGCTTACAGCGCAAGTCTCAAATGGATGTACTGCTTGAGTTCATCACGTCATTGCTAGAGTTTCCAGATCCTGGTGATAAGCTGAAAGAGTTAGGTGAATTAATAAAGGATGTGTTTCAACTGATGCCATCAGGAAAACATATGATTGGCAGAGATTTAGGGCGCTTAGGGCCAACAGCATCATTAAAGTATTGTTCTACTGGGTGAAGGTAAGAGTTTGATGGCAATGGGATGGAAAAACTTGAACATCGAGTAACAGGTTGTGATTTTTTTTCATCAAATGTATACATGTGAAAAATATTTTTTGCTATATCCAATCCAATTACGCTATTATTCATGTCGGGCTCCTCTTTGCTCCGTTATTACTCTTAGGTGCATTATGACACTGTTGGTGGGAGAGGAGTCCATATCATCAGCCTACGCAAAGAATCTTACACTTACATCGCATTAGCCTGATTGATCACCTGCGTAGAAGCCAGCTCCAGACCTAATTTATAACATTCGCTGGCACGTTCCTGATCACCTTCCGAGGCAAGAAAGTTACCAAGGATGCGATACGCCTCAACAGTCGGCTCCACGCCTATGCTTTTAGCCAGGTATTTTTTAGCTTTCTCGGAAAATTCGCATTTGATGGCAATTTTACCTAAGACACGCAACAAGATCGCATCATTACCATGTTGCAATAGCCATTTCTCTGCTATTTCCAGTTGCCCGCGAAAATCTATCGACTGTACACTGCCGAATAAAACCAACAGCGTCATATCCCATTTATTATTTAAAGACTTAACTAGCTCGTTTTCAATTTTAGCACCGGCACCAGCTTCAATCATTGCCGCGTAATAAATGGCCGGCACTCCCGACATGGTTTTAACATGCGCGGGAACATTCGCCCAGAGCTCCTCAATTTCCCGTGGATCTTCGTGTTCCGCAGCTTCTTTAAGTAAAACGCTATAGGTCTCTACTTCTAATAACCTTACTTCGGCTTCCATAAAAACCTTGTTCTCATGAAAAGCCGGCAGCAAGGAGCGGATCGCTTTCCAGTCGCCTAACTGCTGATAGGTTTGATGCAGTAGCTTTAAAACGCTGGCATGTGAAGAGTCGATGGAATGTAGTTTAGTTAAAGTTTCTAGCGCCTCGTCAAATTGCTTTTGAGATAAATGCAGTTCTGCTTTGGTCAAGCCTACAGCAACTTCCGATCCTGGCGCACCTTTGGTTGCGCGTTGTAAATATTCATCACGCTTGTCCATTGCCCCACGAGAATGTGCTGCACGGGCAGCCGTTAAATAATGGATTAATGGCGCACCACTATTTGAAGCATGTTTTATTAACGTGCGCTCTGCTCGTTCCCAATTACCTTCTGCCGAATCAACCAGACCTGCAATTAAAGCATCTTGTGAGCGGTTAAACTTAATGGATTTACCCCGCTGCCTAATCCTGCCTGGAAGCCGAAAAAGCCAGCCGAGGATTCTAAACAAAACATAAAAAACAAAAAAGCTGATAATAAGCCCGACAATAAAGACTATCAGCGATGTTTCCATCGCCCAATGCCCGACACCTATTAGCACATAGCCCGGGTCATTATACTGCAGCATCCACTCGTGCACGATAAATGCAATACCCAGTGCTGCGGCTAACGTTCCCAGAAAAAATAAAATATTTTTCATCATTAGTCTCCCTTATTTTTGTGCGTCCTGGGGGGGCGCCTGCACTGCCGGTTGTGCGGCCTTATCACTCTCCAGTCTTAGCTTGGCAATATTTATCAACATTTTTAGTGACTTACTAATATCCGGAAAATTACTGCGTATCCGTACTGCTTTTAATTCTTCTAGCTCACCAAGGAAATGCTTATATTCTGCATCTTTGCTAAAATTTTTGCTTAACCACTGTTCAGTATCCGCTAAGCCTGCCTGATAAAGCGCATCATCATGCTGCACTAAAGCAAGTTTGACGATAACCAGTTTGCTACTTAATTGCTCGCTTATAAATGTTTTCTGTTCCGGGCTTATAATCGATGTTACCGAGTGATCTAGGCGCCTGATCGTAATAATCCCCTCAATTTCGACAAAAGCATCATTCAGAATATCTCTGATATCATCCGTAGCTTTATCATCTTGCGCTGGCTCTTTTTCTGCAGCTTCGCGCGCACTCTGCAGATCTTTTGCCTTACCTGAATAGGGCAACAATACGTTGAGTTTGGCAACATCTTCTTCCAGCATTTCCAGCTTCGCATAGATGCCGACCACATCTGCTACTTTTACTTTTTTAACCTGCGCTATTTCTTTGGCTATCTGACCACGCACTTTAAATCCCGCTGTATCACCACTCTCGCGCAAACGATTATCAGCAGCTTTCAAGGCTTCAATCGTCGTTGATACATCGCCCATTAAATGCAATCGCCGATTGGCAACGCTTAATAGATACTCTGCATCAGCAACTAGCCAATCACCTCTTGTTCTGCCTAATTGCCGCTGGATATGCTGTATGGACTCTTTCAATCGCGCCGCAGCATTTTCTAATCGCTCATTATGAAAATCACTCATTTGATTGAGTTTATGCTCATAATTAGTTGCTTTACTGCCGACCTCTTTACTTAAACCGGTCAATTGCTTTTGAATTGCGACTAGCTGTTCCTGATAACCAGAAATTTGCTTAGTCAATTCCATCACTTGTTGCGAATCTTTACTCAACTCGCCACCGAGGTCTTGCTGCTTATCGCGCAACTGCTGCAGTAACAGAAAGCCTGCTCCTGCAATACCCAGGATAATTAATATAATAATCAGTCCAAACCAGATACCATTTCCCGATTTATTTTCCGAAGGTAGCGGCGTTGGTACCGGAGCAGCTACAGGCTCTGCCTCTTGTTGATTTTGTTCTTCAATAATTTCAGCCACGTTCTTCCCCATTCAATAATGCATTCATCATTGCTGCATCAGATGCTTCAGCAGCAATAATTATATTCTTAAACCCGATATTTCTGGCTAAATCTCGTACCCGCGGACTAATAACAACGATAGGCGTATTTAGCAAATTTTTATTTAATTTTTCCTTAGTCAGCATTTGCAACAGGTTTTTTAAAGCATCCCCACTATATATAAGGATGGCAGCAAGTGCATTCTGCCGTATATATGCGTTCAGCAAATGGCTATCAACCATCGGCATTGCGCGCTGATAAACTTGCAGATAATGTACCCTGGCACCCCGTTCGCGCAAACTATCCGCTAAAAATCCGCGCCCACCTGCTCCGCGTATTATCAGGCAGCTCTGACCGTGCAGATCTTGCACTTCTGCCATTGCCAGTATTGCTTCGCTATTAAATCCCTGCTCTGGTACTAATACTTGCTTAATGCCATATGCTTTTAATGCGGTGTAACTTGCTTTACCTACTGCTATACACACAGTCTTTTGCAATTGCTCCATTTTGCCATTAAATAACGGCAGTGCAAAATTTACTGCATTGGCACTGATAAAAAAAACCAGCTGATACTGATCTAGATTATGCAAGCGCATTTGTTCCTGAGCAGATATTGAACTAGCTTGAATTTCTATCAACGGAAATCGAATAGCCTCCCAGCCTTGCTGCTCAATCAGCACACACATGTTCTCTGCTTGATGTTTAGGCCGAGTGACTAAGATTTTTTTTCCGCTGTGCTGCATTTCCACAGCCTATAGTGATTCAATCCTTAGGCATATAGCTCTTTTAATACCTCGGCTGCACCCAGCGCCAATAGTTCATCAGCAACCGCACGACCTATCGCCTCGGCCTCTATAATCGGGCCGGTTTTTTCTGCACGATAGATAATGCTACCATCTGGCTTACCTACTAAGCCACGCATAAATAATTGCTCACCTTGTAATTCAGCGTAACCAGCGATTGGTACCTGACACCCGCCATTCAAACGTGCATTCATCGCGCGTTCTGCGCTGACTCTAATACTACTTGCTGTATCTTGCAATGGCGCTAGTAATTGATTCATTTCAGTATCATCTATGCGACATTCTATGCCGACAGCACCCTGTCCTATTGCTGGCAAACTGACCGTACTATCCAGTTGCTGAGTGATTCTATTGGCATAACCCAGGCGCTTTAAGCCCGCCGCCGCCAAAATAATGGCATCATAATCTCCCGCATCCAGCTTGGCCAGACGCGTATTGACATTGCCACGC
Source organism: Bathymodiolus japonicus methanotrophic gill symbiont (assembly GCF_019721995.1). Classification (GTDB taxonomy): domain Bacteria; phylum Pseudomonadota; class Gammaproteobacteria; order Methylococcales; family Methylomonadaceae; genus Methyloprofundus. The sequence goes on from NZ_BLYC01000008.1 coordinate 97,572, forward strand.
AGGGTTAAGATTTGCATATCAGGCTCCCGCTCAGCGATCTGGCATTGGCGGCGTAAGCTTGAGGTGCCAATTTTCGCACCGACAGGTAGATCTGCTATAGATTTATACTTATTAGATACAAATGCATCACACGGGTCTTCACGTTTTAAGATAACAGCTAAGTGCAAGCCCTGCGGAAATTCTACCGGCACATCCTTCATCGAATGTACCGCAATATCGGCTATGCCATCCAGCATGCCTTGCTCTAGTTCTTTAACAAATAACCCTTTACCACCGATTTTGGCTAACGGCGCATCCAGGATCTTATCGCCCTTGGTAAGCATTTTCACCAATTTGGTTTGTATACCCGGGTGCGAAAGTTGTAATTGTTGTGCTACATATTCCGCCTGCCATAATGCTAAAGGACTTTGCCGTGTTGCAATTTTAATAATTCGCTGTGTCACTTGCTGATTTCCATTTGCTATAACGCTCGATATTGTACCTTTTTTATGCCTTTTATTAGCATAATAATCTGTGTTTTTTGTTGTTCAGTCTACTATTTCAGCAAGAAAAGCACGCAAACTTCTGTTTTACACTATAGTTAGCATCAGTGTTCCCATTGAAAGAAGAAGTACCTAAACAAAGCAGCCTATAACCTACATGAAGGTAGCACCACTCGAATATTTCCATCTTTTTGATTTTAATCACTTATAACAGCAAATAGACACTCTGTAAGCACCGTAAAAAAACAACAAATAATTTCAAATAAAGCTTGCAATTGCCGAAAAAATTTTTCTAAAAATTTCCGTTTTAATCACCTCATAAACGGATATCACCCATGCTTAAAGACCTACCACTCTCTGAACATATTCACCAACACTGCAATGAAAGTATGGAACGTGCCCTGTTAGCAGAGCGTCATCCTTTGTGGACTCGTTCATGCCCAGAGTTGAAGGATCAGGCGCGCCATGCTACCTCACGAAATTCCGGGACTCCTGTCGCCGTAATTCGTTCACCTACGCAGCGAATAGGAGATGCTCCAGCCGCCCTGCGTCCGCCACAGACTGAGCACAAAGCAGCTCAGTCATGGCTACCACAAATGGCTCTACGGCTATTCGGGATAAAATTTTAGCCTCCCTCGCGCGCTATCGCGCACTTCGGATTGGCAAATTTCCCTGCGCCTTCTGGAGACTATCAGCCCGTCCGGGGCTGACAGCGGTAGCCGCATTATCCTGGGTGTTTCGTAAAGCAAGTATACCCTGGGACTGGTTGCTACGGGTGAGTGTGGTCTTAATTTTAAAACGTTATGGCATTACTGAAGGTGTGTTGGCCTTTGATGAATCAGACCGAGCACGATCTAAGTCTACAAAACGTATTTATAAAGTTTACAAGCAGAAACACAAAGGCTCCGGCGGGTATGTTAATGGACAAACGATAGTATTATTGCTGCTAGTTACCTCATCCATTACAGTGCCTGTCGGTTTTTTCTTTTATATGCCGGATCCAGCCTTAAAGCAGTGGGATAAAGAAGATAAACGGTTGAAAAAGAGCGGTATAGCAAAAAAAGATCGGCCTATTAAGCCTGAACGTGACAGTGCCTACCCGACCAAAACAGAGATTGCATTAGGCTTATTAAAAGAGTTTAAAGTTGCGCATAGCCTGATTAAAATTAAAGGCGTACTGGCTTGATGCGCTGTATGTTGAAAAAGCCTTTATGGACGAAGCCGCTAAAGAACCTGGAGGCTCGCAGGTGATTAGCCAATTACGTAAAAACCAAAATATTGAATATATAGACTTTCAGAAAATTAATTTCCGAACAAACAAAAACGACAGAGGGGAAACTGGCTTATAATTTTCGTCCCAACACTAACGGAAACAGTCAAAAATGGTATCCCTCACTTTTTCAAAGTCAATTGTAGACCGACTAAAAAAAAATATGGCGACAGCTCTCAAGCTAAGTAATATTCGTTTATATCGATTAACTCAAGCTCTACTCTGGTTCAGTGAATGCATGGGAATCAAAGAAATAGCACGCCTAATGGGAGTCTGTGAAAAAACCATTATAAATTGGCTGAAAACATTCATGGATAAAGGTGTCGGTTGGTTAATAGGGCAACACTATCAAGGACGTGGTCGGAAGTCAAAGTTAACTAAAGACCAGAAAAATAAATTGGTTGAGTTGATAAAGAAAGGCCCAGAAGACAATGGATTTCATTGTGGAATATGGAATACTGCGATGATTGCCGAGCTTATTTGGTTAAAATCTGAAGTTCGTTATAACTTGAACTATTTATCAAGCCTAATGAAAAAACTGGGCTTCAGTTATCAAAAAGCTCGTTTTGTGACTGATCGCCAAGAAGAAGAAAAGTACGAGCTTGAAAGAAAAACGTGGCTGGAAGAAACATTGCCTGCCATTATGGAAAAGGCGGTAGAAGACAGGCGCGCCATGCTACCTCACGAAATTCCGGGACTCCTGTCGCCGTAATTCGTTCACCTACGCAGCGAATAGGAGATGCTCCAGCCGCCCTGCGTCCGCCACAGACTGAGCACAAGGCAGCTCAGTCATGGCTACCACAAATGGCTCTACGGCTATTCGGGATAAAATTTTAGCCTCCCTCGCGCGCTATCGCGCACTTCGGATTGGCAAATTTCCCTGCGCCTTCTGGAGACTATCAGCCCGTCCGGGGCTGACAGCGAATGACGAAGCGGCTTTTGTGCGTAGTCGTTGCGGACGCAGGGCGTTCAGGGCATCTCCTATCCGCTGCGTAGGTGAACGAATTATGGCGACAGGAGTCCCGGAATTTCGTGAGGTAGCATGGCGCGCCTGCGAACTCGAAGGAGGGAGTTTTCAATACCGAGAATCATTGGCTTATGAGATAAAACCAAAGTCACTTAGACTTTTAAAAGAAGCTGGGCTGCCTCAAGAATTTTTAGCTATTCTTAAAAGCTTAAAAAATGAGAAATATCCAACACAGAAGCTTTTTATGGAAGCGATATATTCTATTGCCGACAACGTCCGCTGAAAATCCTGGAAACGGAGCTTTAGCGAAGTGAAGATTTTTAGTCCGCGATAGCCGTAGGGCCTTTTATTTTGTCTCCACCTTCGCTAACGCTCAGACTCCGACAAAACAACGGCCCTACGGCTATCGCGGACTAAAAATCTTCACTTCGCTAAAGCTCCGTTTCCAGGATTTTCAGCGAATGTAGATCGTTTGACAGTAGAACGTCTCCCTGCGTTCTCGCCGGATTTTAATCCGATTGAGAAATTATGGAAAAATACGAAACGCGATTCGACTCATATGAAGTATTTTAAAACTTTTGAAGATCTTCATGATTCAGTTGTGCAAACTTTTAACACTTATATGCATGATGCCAGTAAAGTGATTTGTGTTATGCAAAAATTGCGGGAAGATTTCGTTGTTACCGCCTAAGTTTAAGCGCTCCAAATTTGGGAATTATTTATCTGAGAAACTATAGAGGTAGAATAAGGTCAGTCGAGAGCTACTTTAATTCGATTAACAAAGGCATTGATCAGATAATACGCGTACGTGGCGGCAAAGAGATTAAAGTGACTGTCAGCAGTGCACGATTAAAGGTGAGTTCTCACAGTAAAAAACGCTTTGTCATTGCCTTAAAATATGACGGTGAAAACGACTATCGCTATTTAGTGGCGACAGACCTGACTTGGCGCACACAAGATATTATTCAAGCCTATACGTTGAGATGGCTGATTGAGGTTTTCTTTGAGGACTGGAAGCTTTATGAAGGATGGGGGCGTCAGGCGGCCATGCTACCTCACGAAATTCCGGGACTCCTGTCGCCATAATTCGTTCACCTACGCAGCGGATGGGAGATGCCCTGAACGCCCTGCGTCCGCAACGACTACGCACAAAAGCCGCTTCGTCATTACTACCTCACTGGCTGGAGGGCTATTCGGAATGCAATTCTTGCTCCTCTCGCGTGCTGCTAGCACACGTCGAATCAGCGAATTGCCCTGTCGCCTATCAGGGACTAAAAATCACCACTTCGCTAAGCTCCGTTTCCATGATTCTCAGCGAAAGATGTGTTTCAACTGATGCCATCAGGAAAACATATGATTGGCAGAGATTTAGGGCGCTTAGCCCATCTTCGTCACTTTCATCTTTCTAAGCCATTGATTCATCGGTTTAAGCGATTTTTTGTCGAAAAATTCTCTTTAAAATCAATGGTGTTTTTTTTGAAAGTTTTGTAGTGCCATTTATATTATTTTTGTCGATAAATTCATTGACTTTTGTCAAAAAAATCATCATTATTTGAGTGTAATCTACATGCGACAAAAATACTCTAAAAAATCCAACGTTTTATACAAAAACACAAAATCTGTAGTGCCAACTGGCTACTTTTTAAAATTTCAACCAATTGATTTATAACAACTACATCATCAATAGTGACGAAGATGGGTTAGGGCCAACAGCATCATTAAAGTATTGTTCTACTGGGTGAAGGTAAGAGTTTGATGGCAATGGGATGGAAAAACTTGAACATCGAGTAATAATAAATTAAGCGAATATGAGCAACTTGCTATTTTAATGACCTGTAATGAGGACGAGTATGCCAATTTACCACCGAGTCAAATCGTCCCTATCCTGGCAGACAAAGGCATCTACATTGCCTCCGAATCATCATTTTATCGAGTGTTGCATAAAGCAGAACAAGTCACACATAGAGGGCGGGCTAAAGAGCGCAAAAACACCTCCAAGCCAACGAGTTATATCGCAGAAAAAGCGAACCAGGTATGGACGTGGGATATCAGCTACATGCCAACACCCATCGTGGGTCAGTTCTACTATTTATATATGATAGAGGACATTTATAGCCGAAAAATAGTCGGGGCTGAAGTGTATGAACAAGAAAGTGGCGAAGATGCCGCTACACTACTTGAGCGTAGCCTATTAAAGGAAAAAATGATGTATAACTCGATGTTCAAGTTTTTGATATTGAGAAGGTAAAATCAGGTATTCTGAGGTTGTTGTAATTTTATCGGTGTAAGCCCATGTTAATGAATGCCCCAGCCACCTTTATCCAGAGCTATATTGACGATTTAAATGATGCGCTCAATCAGCTAAAACCCGGAGCCGCTTTGACACGGATTCAAGCCGCTTGGTTGGGCACTTGTTTAACGGGCATACTGCTAATGAACTCTGTTTGCTGGGCTAAGTTTGAGCGAGCAAGCCTTGGAGATTGCAAAGTAGCCGCATTATCCTGGGTGTTTCGTAAAGCAAGTATACCCTGGGACTGGTTGCTACGGGTGAGTGTGGTCTTAATTTTAAAACGTTATGGCATTACTGAAGGTGTGTTGGCCTTTGATGAATCAGACCGAGCACGATCTAAGTCTACAAAACGTATTTATAAGGTTTACAAGCAGAAACACAAAGGCTCCGGCGGGTATGTTAATGGACAAACGATAGTATTATTGCTGCTAGTTACCTCATCCATTACAGTGCCTGTCGGTTTTTTCTTTTATATGCCGGATCCAGCCTTAAAGCAGTGGGATAAAGAAGATAAACGGTTGAAAAAGAGCGGTATAGCAAAAAAAGATCGGCCTATTAAGCCTGAACGTGACAGTGCCTACCCAACCAAAACAGAGATTGCATTAGGCTTATTAAAAGAGTTTAAAGTTGCGCATAGCCTGATTAAAATTAAAGGCGTACTGGCTGATGCGCTGTATGGTGAAAAAGCCTTTATGGACGAAGCCGCTAAAGAATCTGGAGGCTCGCAGGTGATTAGCCAATTACGTAAAAACCAAAATATTGAATATAGAGGTAGAATAAGGTCAGTCGAGAGCTACTTTAATTCGATTAACAAAGGCATTGATCAGATAATACGTGTACGTGGCGGAAAAGAGATTAAAGTGACTGTCAGCAGTGCACGATTAAAGGTGAGTTCACACAGTAAAAAACGCTTTGTCATTGCCTTAAAATATGACGGTGAAAACGACTATCGCTATTTAGTGGCGACAGACCTGACTTGGCGCACACAAGATATTATTCAAGCCTATACGTTGAGATGGCTGATTGAGGTTTTCTTTGAGGACTGGAAACTTTATGAAGGATGGGGGCGTGAGGCCAAACAATTAGATGAAGAGGGATCAAGCCGTGGCCTGATTCTGAGTCTTTTGTTTGACCATTGCCTTCTCCTTCACCCAGAGCAAATAGCCCGCATTGAAAGCAAACTACCTGCGTATACCGTAGGAAGCTTACAGCGCAAGTCTCAAATGGATGTACTGCTTGAGTTCATCACGTCATTGCTAGAGTTTCCAGATCCTGGTGATAAGCTGAAAGAGTTAGGTGAATTAATAAAGGATGTGTTTCAACTGATGCCATCAGGAAAACATATGATTGGCAGAGATTTAGGGCGCTTAGAGCCAACACCATCATTAAAGTATTGTTCTGCTGGGTGAAGGTAAGAGTTTGATGGCAATGGGATGGAAAAACTTGAACATCGAGTATAACCCATTGGTGCTCCATTCTGATAATGGCGCACCAATGAAATCACTCACCTTGCGCAGCAAAATGTATGATTTAAACTTAACCAGCTCATACAGCCGCCCACGAGTGAGTAATGACAACCTTTATTCTGAAGCTTTGTTTAGAACGGTAAAGTATTGTCCTGACTGGCCTGGCAGTGGCTTTGATAGTCTTGATGAAGCCCGGGAATGGGTAGGTAACTTTGTCGAATGGTATAACAACGAGCACCGGCACAGCAAAATAAAATTCGTCACACCTGCGGAACGACATGAAGGAAAAGACAAAAATATTCTTGAAATGCGAGATAAATTATATCTCCAGAAGAAAAAAGAAAAACCTTCCAGATGGTCTGGCTCAACCAGAAACTGGGATGCTACAGGGCCAGTTTCATTAAATCCTGACAGGACTGATGAAGCGGCTTAAATAATTTAGGCGAAAACTATCTTGAAAAACACCGCGGTGTGTACGAAAACAAGGGCATCAAATTTAACGTGGTGGATTACCGTGATCCAGAAACCGGAAAACTTCACCGGTTTGTGACAACCTTGCCAATGACTATTAACCCTGGAACCATTGCCATGCTGTATTTCAAGCGATGGACGATTGAAAAGACATTCAATAACACTAAAACTCGATGTTCAAGTTTTTTAACTGATTGATTTTATTGACAATTTTACTGACAAAGAAAGCATCAACATCATTGTAAATCAATACTTATAAAACAAAGCCGTAAAAATTTACTTTTCTTAGCCCAGTTATAGCTGAAAACTTGAACATCGAGTAAAAGTAATTTCAAGGAAACTAAAGCTTGGTCTTCCAATACCCGCTCACTTGAAAATCAAATGCGCCTGACTGAAATGAGCTATAATTTAATGCGCGTGTTTGAAGAGATTTCAAAAACACAACAGCCAGAATTGATTCATCCATCGGATAAAAAATATAGCGAGGATCTGGAGATAAGGCAGCAACAGGCCCAAAAACGAGATCGTTTTGTGAATCCATTATTTTTCCAGGCAAGAATATCCCGTATCAGCTCGTATACCATTCGAGCAGTTCAAAACTCAATAATAACAGGAATGTCTTTACAGTGCTTTATGAGCTCTCTTGTGGCGAGGTTAGTTTCACGGCCTCAATTGATAGGGGAACACTGATGTTTTTTTTTCATCAAATGTATACATGTGAAAAATATTTTTTGCTATATCCAATCCAATTACGCTATTATTCATGTCGGGCTCCTCTTTGCTCCGTTATTACTCTTAGGTGCATTATGACACTGTTGGTGGGAGAGGAGTCCATATCATCAGCCTACGGTGTAGCTCATTGTTTACAATAGCGGTAAGGTTTAATTTATTGCCGGTGAGTAAGATAGAAATTTATACAAATAGAGTGCAGATACAGATGAAAATATATAAGCAAAGTCCATGTTTATATAGCTTGCAAGCACAGACTAACCGCGTACCCCTATAAAGGAGGGTATTAAGCTAAGGGTTCTCTATCTTGAAAGTACAGTGACTAAACTGATTAGACATAACCGTTCTACTGGAGTTAATAAACATGATTTACGCAGCACCGAATACAACTGAAAGTAAGGTCGACTTTAAGCAACGCTATGGAAATTTTATCGGGGGGGAATGGGTTCCGCCTGTGAAAGGGCAATATTTCGAGAATAAAAGTCCTGTCAATGGGCAGGTATTTTGTGAAATCCCACGCTCTACTGAGGAAGATATCAATCTGGCTCTGGATGCTGCGCATCAGGCAAAAGAAGCCTGGGGAAAAACGTCGGTGACCGCAAGATCAAATATTTTATTGAAGGTTGCAGATCGTATTGATGCAAACCTGGAAAAACTCGCCGTTGCTGACACCTGGGATAACGGCAAAGCAGTACGTGAAACGTTGGCGGCGGATGTGCCTTTATGTGCAGATCACTTTCGTTATTATGCAGGCTGCATGCGAGCCCAGGAAGGGTCTATTGGTGAAATCGATGAAAATACCGTGGCGTATCATTTTCATGAGCCATTGGGCGTAGTCGGACAGATTATTCCGTGGAACTTCCCGTTGCTGATGGCTTGCTGGAAACTAGCGCCTGCTCTGGTGACTGGTAATTGCGTGGTGATGAAACCCGCTGAGCAAACGCCTGCGTCCATTCTGATCTTAATAGAAATTATTGGCGATTTATTACCTGCCGGGGTACTGAATATTGTTAATGGCTTTGGCGCTGAGGCAGGACAGGCTCTTGCAACGAGTACACGTATTGCTAAAATTGCCTTTACCGGATCGACTCCGGTGGGCGAACATATTCTTAAGTGTGCTGCGGAAAATATTATCCCATCGACTGTAGAGTTGGGTGGTAAATCGCCAAATATTTTCTTTGCCGATGTACTAGATCAGGAAGACGAATTTGTTAGTAAATGCATCGAGGGGGCAGTGCTGGCATTTTTCAATCAGGGTGAAGTTTGTACCTGCCCGTCAAGATTATTGGTAGAAGAGTCTATCTATGATGAATTTATAGAAAAAGTGATCGTCCGGGCAGAGCAAATCAAACGCGGTAATCCTCTGGACACTGAAACCATGGTTGGTGCCCAGGCATCAAAGGAACAGTTCGACAAGATATTGAGTTATGTTGAAATTGGCAAACAGGAAGGCGCTAAACTCTTGATGGGTGGTAAGATTGCTGAACTGGGAGGGGATCTGAAGGATGGCTATTATATTCAGCCGACAGTGATGCAGGGAAATAATAAAATGCGCATCTTTCAGGAAGAAATTTTTGGCCCCTTTATCTCGGTAACGACCTTTAAAGGTGAAGCCGAAGCGCTGGCGATTGCCAATGATACCGAATTTGGTTTAGGTGCAGGTCTGTGGACCCGTGATATGAACCTCGCCTATCGTATGGGACGCGGTATTCAGGCAGGGCGAGTTTGGACCAACTGCTACCATCATTATCCGGCTCATGCGGCATTTGGTGGTTATAAAAAGTCAGGCATTGGTAGAGAGACGCATAAAATGATGCTGGATCACTATCAGCAAACCAAGAATATGCTAGTCAGTTATGACATTAATCCATTGGGCTTTTTCTAAGTCTTATTGCTAGGCGACCGCTGAAAATCAGGGAAACGGAGCCTAAGCGAAGTGATGATTTTTAGTCCGCGATAGCCGTAGGGCCGTTATTTTGTCGGAGTCTGAGCGTTAGCGAAGGTGGAGACAAAATAAAAGGCCATCCGACACGGCGTCAAGTCATTTGGAGCCTATGTTCCGACCCCTTGTTGGGTCGGAACGAGGTGACGAGGACGAATCGGGGCCGCCGGAGGCATAAGTGGTCGCGTTAAGTTTTTGCTGCTTGCTTGGGCTGGGATGCCCAAAACAAGCTTTCGCAAAAATAGCGACTCCCCGAGGCTGGGATGCCCAAAACAAGCTTTCGCAAAAATAGCGACTCCCCAATGATAAGTGTATACCACGCTGAGCGTGGGAATGAAAAATGTGTCATGCTAGTCGTGACCTGAGGAATAAAAATGTCTAAACATCAAACCTATGCAAGCGAGAGTTATCCGGTTAAAGCAAATATCGCTGCAAAAGCACATATTAATAATGAGCAATATTTAGCTTTATATAAGCAATCTATTGATCAGCCTGAAGTTTTTTGGGCAGAACAAGCAGAGCAATTTTTGGATTGGCACAAACTCTGGGATAAAGTGACGGATTATGACTATCATCAGGGAAAAATCAGCTGGTTTGAGGGAGCCGAGCTTAATGTCAGTGTTAATTGCCTGGATAGACATCTGGCAACGAGAGGCGATCAGGTCGCTTTAATCTGGGAAGGTGATAACCCTGCTAATGATAAAAAAATGACTTATCGGGAACTACATACGGAAGTGTGTCAGTTTGCCAATGTTTTAAAAGCTCAAGGTGTAAAGAAAGGGGATCGGGTGTGTATTTATTTACCCATGATTATCGAAGCGGCAGCGGTGATTTTAGCCTGCACTCGAATAGGTGCAGTACATTCGATAGTGTTTGGCGGTTTTTCCGCTGAGGCACTCAAAGACAGGATTAATGACTCTGAGTGCACCGCCGTTGTGTGTGCAGATGAAGGCTACCGTGGTGGCAAAATCATCCCTATTAAAGCTGTCGTAGATACTACACTGGAATCCTGTCCCGGAGTACAAAGGGTTATCGTCGTAAAAAATACAGGTAACTCTGTTGCATGGCAGGACGAGCGTGATATCTGGTATCATCAGACGATGGCTGAAGCCTCGACCGAGTGTGAACCCGTATGGATGGATGCCGAAGACCCACTATTTATTTTGTATACTTCCGGCTCAACGGGTAAGCCTAAAGGTTTATTGCATACCACAGGTGGTTACTTGTTATATGCAGCGATTACGCATAAATACATCTTTGATTATCAGGAAGGTGAAATCTACTGGTGTACTGCCGATATTGGTTGGGTTACCGGACATACCTATATGATTTACGGGCCTTTATGCAATGGCGCAACAACTTTATTATTTGAAGGTGTACCGACTTACCCGGATGCCAGTCGATTCTGGCAAGTGGTCGATAAACATCAGGTGAATATTTTCTATACCGCACCCACGGCATTAAGGGCTTTAATGGCAGTAGGTGATCAATATTTAGAGAATACTCAACGAAGCAGTTTGCGTATTCTGGGTTCAGTAGGCGAGCCAATTAACCCGGAAGCTTGGGAGTGGTATTATGAACTTGTGGGTAAGGCAAATTGCCCGATTGTGGATACCTGGTGGCAGACAGAAACCGGTGGTATCTTGATTACACCACTGCCGGGCGCGTCGGAATTACTACCTAGTTCGGCTACACGACCTTTCTTTGGAGTGAAACCGGCTATTTTAAGCAATGAAGGGCAAGTCATAGATGATGACTCAGAAGGAGTGTTGGTATTAGAGCGGCCCTGGCCAGGACAGGCACGCAGCATTTATGGCGATCATCAACGTTTTATCGATACCTATTTTAAAAGTTATCCGGGGTATTATTTTACCGGAGATGGCGCGCGATGTGATGAGCAGGGCTATTACTGGATTACCGGTCGAGTTGATGATGTGATTAATGTATCTGGCCATCGTATGGGAACGGCCGAAGTTGAAAGTGCGCTGGATGAGCACCCATTAGTAGCGGAATCTGCCGTAGTGGGCTATCCGCATGATATTAAAGGGCAGGGCATTTATGCCTATGTCACATTGAATGTTGGTACTGAAGGTACTGAAGAATTAAAGAAAGAGTTAGTTAAATTAGTACGTGCCGACATCGGTCCTATTGCGACTCCGGATATTATTCAATGGGCACCGCAATTGCCAAAAACCCGCTCCGGGAAAATTATGCGTCGCATATTGCGCAAAGTTGCTGCGAATGAGATTGACAGCTTGGGTGATACTTCAACTCTAGCAGACCCAAGCGTAGTTGAAAGTATTATTGCTAATCGGTTTAATCGATAGGTGCTTCGATTGATGCATAATATTTCCCCCGCTGAAAATCATGGAAACGGAGCTTAGCGAAGTGGTGATTTTTAGTCCCTGATAGGCGACAGGGCAATTTGCTGATTCGACGTGTGCTAGCAGCACGCGAGAGGAGCAAGAATTGCATTCCGAATAGCCGTCCAGCCAGTGAGGTAGTAATGACGAAGCGGCTTTTGTGCGTAGTCGTTGCGGACGCAGGGCGTTCAGGGCATCTCCCATCCGCTGCGTAGGTGAACGAATTATGGCGACAGGAGTCCCGGAATTTCGTGAGGTAGCATGGCGCGCCTGTCTTTTTGCAGGAGGGTTAGGGTCGATTTAATAACAATATCCTCAACCCTCCTTTCCAAAAGGGAGGTGAACCTCAGTTTCTAGAGATCCGCACCTCAGGGTTGCTCAAGCGCTGTCAGCCCCGGACGGGCTGATAGTCTCCAGAAGGCGCAGGGAAATTTGCCAATCCGAAGTGCGCGATAGCGCGCGAGGGAGGCTAAAATTTTATCCCGAATAGCCGTAGAGCCATTTGTGGTAGCCATGACTGAGCTGCTTTGTGCTCAGTCTGTGGCGGACGCAGGGCGGCTGGAGCATCTCCTATTCGCTGCGTAGGTGAACGAATTACGGCGACAGGAGTCCCGGAATTTCGTGAGGTAGCATGGCGCGCCTGTAACTTATTGCACATTCCTCAGCCAAAAATAGACATAGCACATGCATTATCACGGAATTACAAAAAAAATTGTCGAACGCCCATTGCTAGGTCGAGTTGCAGGAGTGTCAGAGCAAAACCCGATCCTCAAGCGTATTTATCTGGCGCGGGGTATCAAGTTCGATACCGACCTGCAGCGCGGCCTGGCACAACTGCCCTCACCCTGGTTATTAACGGGTATGGAGGAAATGGTGGTGTACTTAATCAACGCCATTGAGCAGCAAAAGAAAATCATCATCGTTGCTGATTTTGATGCCGATGGCGCAACGAGTTGTACAGTGGCTATGCAAGGTTTTCAATTGCTGGGAGCAGAAAATATAGATTTTATCGTGCCCAATCGCTTTGAATATGGCTATGGCCTAACGCCTGAAATCGTTGAACTGGTGATAGCAAAACAGGCGGATGTGCTAGTCACGGTAGACAATGGAATTTCCAGTCTGGCAGGTGTTGAAGTCGCAAAGCAGGCAGGAATACAGGTGCTAGTGACGGACCATCATTTGCCTGGCGAGAAATTACCTGATGCAGATGCTATTGTAAATCCTAACCTGCCAGATGATGAATTTCCCAGTCGCGCGCTGGCAGGTGTTGGCGTTATGTTTTATATTTTAATGGCGATGCGTAGTCGTATGCGTGAGCAGGGCTGGTTTGTCACACGTAATATAGCTGAACCCAACCTGGCCCAATTACTGGATCTGGTGGCTTTAGGTACTGTTGCAGATGTAGTGGCTCTGGATCAGGTTAATCGTATACTGGTACATCAGGGGTTATTGCGAATCAGGTCTGCTAATGGTCATGTGGGCATTAAAGCACTGGTTGAAATAGCAGGGAAACATTTACCTAGCCTGGTATCCTCTGATTTAGGCTTTGCCATAGGACCACGGCTGAATGCCGCAGGGCGCATGGATGATATGAGCATCGGTATTCAGTGCCTGTTGTCAGATGACGTTATACATGCAAAACAACTAGCGCAACAAATGGACGATCTAAATGTTGAGCGGCGCGAGGTGGAAGGGCAAATGAAGCAGGAGGCGATGTGCTTATTAAAAGATATGCATGCCCTGGATGAACAGCACTTAACGGCGGGTGTGTGTATTTATAATGAAGACTGGCATCAGGGCGTCATTGGTATTTTGGCATCACGAATTAAAGACCGCTTAAACCGACCGGTGATTGCATTTGCCAATGCTGGTAATGGTGAAATAAAAGGCTCGGCACGTTCCATTCCCTGGGTGCATATTAGAGATGTACTCAGTGATATTGCCGTTGCGCATCCAAAAGTGCTGCAGAAATTTGGTGGGCATGCGATGGCAGCAGGATTAAGTCTGCAATTACATGATTACCCCGCGTTTATGCTGGCTTTTGATAAGGCGGTAGAGCAACGGCTGGTGGATGTGGATTTAGACCAGAAAGTTTATACCGATGGCGAGTTGACGGATGCTGAAATGACCATTGGTTTTTGTGAGTTATTAAAAAATGCTGGTCCCTGGGGGCAGGAATTTCCAGAGCCATTATTTCATGGCGTATTCGATGTAGTCCAGTCCCGGGTTGTCGGCCAGCAGCATCTGAAACTGGTTTTACGCAAGCCTGATAGCGAATTATTAGTCGATGCGATTGCCTTTTTCGTCGAGCGCCCAGAATACTGGCTAGGTATCCGCCAGGTTAAAATCGCCTATAAATTAGATATCAATGAATACAAAGGTCAGCGCAGTATACAATTTATTATCGATTATATAGAAAAGCTGGTATAAGCCCAATGCAGGTAGGCTCACGTAGGCCGGAATAGCGCAGCGTTTTCCGGCACAAACGCACCAAACAAAAGAGCATCCTCAAGCTTCTGGTAAACGCCGTATTGTTGCAGGTTCGTTGTGTTTACGTACTGAAGTTTACCAATTATTGAGTAGCTGAAATACACAATGCTGGTGTATCGAGGTTTATTTTAGGTGGTTTTGCCATGTTTATAGCAAACCCCTACTTAATTCCCCTTAGGCAATAGCATTTGAAACGAATGAAAAGACTATTTTTTTCATATAGTTGTAGCATAGTTTCAATTTTACCATAAATAATTATTGGGAAACTTCAGTTTACGTATTTCGTGCATTTTTTATGGTCAAGGCTGCGCTATTTCACCCTACGTCTGGCTAAATTTTTTTGGCTCTAAGTGTGATGTGTAGTGGGTAATGCGATAATAGGCACCAGGAATAGTGAATTTTTACATAACTACTCAGCTTTGCTGAGTAGTTACAAATTCGATTACCCACTGTATTTCACATAGAGCCACAATATTTGAATCCTCTGTTTATGACAGAAGGTTGTCGGGTTTTGTACAAACCGCGCAGATCGTGTCTTCAGCAGCAATATCATGTTCTTCTTCAATGATCGGCAAATCAGGGCGGTGCGTCCGTCCATGTCCCTTGCTACCTTTTTGCTGACCACGGGGCCGGGGGGGTATCCGTATATGATGCCTTCCAGAAATATCTCTCTTGGCAGCGCCTTTTTCAGTTTTTTGCCAAATAGACGCTGCTTCAAGTCCCGGGTGCATGCATAGGCAGATTCAAGTTCTTGCTTGAGATCGTCATTTTTCTGTTTGACTTGCTGGAATTGTCCTTTCCAGTAGTTTGCACCCCATTTGAGCAGTACATACTCTTCTTGTGTCAGTGTCATGACAACTTGGGAAAAGGGAGGTTTTGTAGTCTCTCCTGTTTCTATAAGTCGGGGCGTGTCGGTGTTTTTCAAGATAGTTTTCGCCTAAATTATTTAAGCCGCTTCATCAGTCCTGTCAGGATTTAATGAAACTGGCCCTGTAGCATCCCAGTTTCTGGTTGAGCCAGACCATCTGGAAGGTTTTTCTTTTTTCTTCTGGAGATATAATTTATCTCGCATTTCAAGAATATTTTTGTCTTTTCCTTCATGTCGTTCCGCAGGTGTGACGAATTTTATTTTGCTGTGCCGGTGCTCGTTGTTATACCATTCGACAAAGTTACCTACCCATCCCCGGGCTTCATCAAGACTATCAAAGCCACTGCCAGGCCAGTCAGGACAATACTTTACCGTTCTAAACAAAGCTTCAGAATAAGGGTTGTCATTACTCACTCGTGGGCGGCTGTATGAGCTGGTTAAGTTTAAATCATACATTTTGCTGCGCAAGGTGAGTGATTTCATTGGTGCGCCATTATCAGAATGGAGCACCAATGGGTTATACATCATTTTTTCCTTTAACAGGCTACGCTCAAGTAGTGTAGCGGCATCTTCGCCACTTTCTTGTTCATACACTTCAGCCCCGACTATTTTTCGGCTATAAATGTCCTCTATCATATATAAATAGTAGAACTGACCCACGATGGGTGTTGGCATGTAGCTGATATCCCACGTCCATACCTGGTTCGCTTTTTCTGCGATATAACTCGTTGGTTTGGAGGTGTTTTTGCGCTCTTTAGCCCGCCCTCTATGTGTGACTTGTTCTGCTTTATGCAACACTCGATAAAATGATGATTCGGAGGCAATGTAGATGCCTTTGTCTGCCAGGATAGGGACGATTTGACTCGGTGGTAAATTGGCATACTCGTCCTCATTACAGGTCATTAAAATAGCAAGTTGCTCATATTCGCTTAATTTATTATTAGGAGATGGGCGTATGGCATCCGACCTTCTATCGGCCTCTACTCCTCCGTTAACTTGCCAGTTTTGTAAGGTACGAATGCTGATACCAACAATATTACAGACTTTGCCCTAATTTTTTGTTTTCACTACGTAATTGTTTTAATACGTTTTTATCTGTTTTTTCTTGCGTCACGTTTTGCTCTGATCCTTTAATAAAATGGGTCTTCCAGGACTCAAGTTCAGCTTTATAAAGCCCACGTGTACGACAATATTCATTACACTCTTGCTCGCTCAGGGTACTTGTTTCTATAATGGCTGATAGTTTTTTCTCGGCTGTCCACTGTATAGGAGAATGGCTTGTGTTTTTAGTGTTTTTGCACTTATCAAAAAGCTCGTTTTGTGACTGATCGCCAAGAAGAAGAAAAGTACGAGCTTGAAAGAAAAACGTGGCTGGAAGAAACATTGCCTGCCATTATGGAAAAGGCGGTAGAAGAAAAGAGTGTCGTTTTATTCGGTGATGAGGTGTCATTTGCTATGTGGGGTTCATTGGCACGAACCTGGGCTCCAATAGGAGAGCAACCCACAGTGAAAACATCAGGGATTCGAAAAGGGTTGAAAATGTTTGGTACGATCGAACTCGAAGGAGGGAGTTTTCAATACCGAGAATCATTGGCTTATGAGATAAAACCAAAGTCACTTAGACTTTTAAAAGAAGCTGGGCTGCCTCAAGAATTTTTAGCTATTCTTAAAAGCTTAAAAAATGAGAAATATCCAACACAGAAGCTTTTTATGGAAGCGATATATTCTATTGCCGACAACGTCTTAATCGAGAGTTATAAGCCAATGATATTACAACACGCTGAAACATCTGGGCGTTTTAATGGTGAAAGCTATGTTGAGTTTTTAACACAATTGCTGGCTTATTATAAAGGCAAGATTATTCTAATTGAAGATGGTGCCCCGTATCATGGAAGCGGTGTTATTAAGGAATTTAAGTTAGCTAATGTAGATCGTTTGACAGTAGAACGTCTCCCTGCGTTCTCGCCGGATTTTAATCCGATTGAGAAATTATGGAAAAATACGAAACGCGATTCGACTCATATGAAGTATTTTAAAACTTTTGAAGATCTTCATGATTCAGTTGTGCAAACTTTTAACACTTATATGCATGATGCCAGTAAAGTGATTTGTGTTATGCAAAAATTGCGGGAA
The DNA here is from genome assembly GCF_019721995.1 of Bathymodiolus japonicus methanotrophic gill symbiont. Lineage (GTDB taxonomy): Bacteria > Pseudomonadota > Gammaproteobacteria > Methylococcales > Methylomonadaceae > Methyloprofundus. The sequence goes on from NZ_BLYC01000008.1 coordinate 115,043, forward strand.
GATTTCGTTGTTACCGCCTAAGTTTAAGCGCTCCAAATTTGGAAATTATTTATCTGAGAAACTATAGAGGTAGAATAAGGTCAGTCGAGAGCTACTTTAATTCGATTAACAAAGGCATTGATCAGATAATACGTGTACGTGGCGGCAAAGAGATTAAAGTGACTGTCAGCAGTGCACGATTAAAGGTGAGTTCACACAGTAAAAAACGCTTTGTCTCGGGGAGTCGCTATTTTTGCGAAAGCTTGTTTTGGGCATCCCAGCCCAAGCAAGCAGCAAAAACTTAACGCGACCACTTATGCCTCCGGCGGCCCCGATTCGTCCTCGTCACCTCGTCCCGACCCAACAAGGGGTCGGAACATAGGCTCCAAATGACTTGACGCCGTGTCGGATGGCCTTTTATTTTGTCTCCACCTTCGCTAACGCTCAGACTCCGACAAAACAACGGCCCTACGGCTATCGCGGACTAAAAATCTTCACTTCGCTAAAGCTCCGTTTCCAGGATTTTCAGCGATTGCCTTAAAATATGACGGTGAAAACGACTATCGCTATTTAGTGGCGACAGACCTGACTTGGCGCACACAAGATATTATTCAAGCCTATACGTTGAGATGGCTGATTGAGGTTTTCTTTGAGGACTGGAAGCTTTATGAAGGATGGGGGCGTGAGGCCAAACAATTAGATGAAGAGGGATCAAGCCGTGGCCTGATTCTGAGTCTTTTGTTTGACCATTGCCTTCTCCTTCACACAGAGCAAATAGCCCGCATTGAAAGCAAACTACCTGCGTATACCGTAGGAAGCTTACAGCGCAAGTCTCAAATGGATGTACTGCTTGAGTTCATCACGTCATTGCTAGAGTTTCCAGATCCTGGTGATAAGCTGAAAGAGTTAGGTGAATTAATAAAGGATGTGTTTCAACTGATGCCATCAGGAAAACATATGATTGGCAGAGATTTAGGGCGCTTAGGGCCAACAGCATCATTAAAGTATTGTTCTGCTGGGTGAAGGTAAGAGTTTGATGGCAATGGGATGGAAAAACTTGAACATCGAGTAAAAGTAATTTCAAGGAAACTAAAGCTTGGTCTTCCAATACCCGCTCACTTGAAAATCAAATGCGCCTGACTGCAATGAGCTATAATTTAATGCGCGTGTTTGAAGAGATTTCAAAAACACAACAGCCAGAATTGATTCATCCATCGGATAAAAAATATAGCGAGGCTCTGGAGATAAGGCAGCAACAGGCCCAAAAACGAGATCGTTTTGTGAATCCATTATTTTTCCAGGCAAGAATATCTCGTATCAGCTCGTATACCATTCGGGCAGTTCAAAACGCAATAATAACAGGGATGTCTTTACAGTGCTTTATGAGCTCTCTTGTGGCGAGGTTAGTTTCACGGCCTCAATTGATAGGGGAACACTGATGGATAATCAAGGTAGCTATTTTCTTAAACATATCTTTCTCCATTAATTGTTATCAAACGATTTTACGCGCACGCACGCTACGCCCTTTCACTTTACCATTACTAAAAAAACCAAGCGCCTTATTCACAGCAGAACGTTGTATGGCAACATAACTGGATATATCAAATATATCAATTTTACCAATCTGCAAACCTGACAACCCTGCATCACCTGTAAGCGCTCCTAAAAGATCACCCGGTCGAATTTTATTTCTGCGTCCCGCATCCAGTTGTATAGTCACCATAGGTGATTGCAGGGTAAATCCAGTGCTCGCATTTAAGGCATCTAACTCCTTAACTAAACAGGCCTTGCCCTGAAACTCGGCAATCGCTTTAACGCGCGGCTGTTCCTGTTCGATAAATAAACTCAACGCAATACCTTTCTCCCCTGCACGACCGGTACGCCCAATCCGGTGTATATAAATATCGGCATCATGAGGTAATTCAAAATTAATAACCGCCTGTAAAGATTTAATATCCAGACCGCGAGCAGCAACATCCGTGGCAACCAGTACCGAGCAACTATGATTGGCAAAGCGCACCAGCACCTGATCGCGTTCGCGCTGCTCCAGGTCTCCATGAATCGCTAACGCCTCAATCTGGTGATCATGCAGAAATCGGGCAACTGCATCGCATTGTATTTTAGTGTGGCAGAAAACCAAGGTAGTCTCAGGCTGGTAATGTTCAAACAGGGCTAATAAAGCCTCATTACGCCGCGAGGCTTTTGCTTGATAAAATATCTGCTCAATCACGCTTTCAGTGTGTTCGGCCTCGACAGAAACCGTCACTGGATCCTGCAGGATAGCGGCACACATCTTTTTAATTGTGCTCGGATAGGTTGCCGAAAATAATAAGGTTTGCCGTTTATCAGGGGTTTGCGCAATGATCTCGTTGATCACATCAATAAAACCCATATCCAGCATACGATCCGCTTCATCCAGCACCAATGTATTCACACCTGCCAGTGTTAAGGTTCCGCGACTTAAGTGATCCTGAATTCGTCCTGGCGTGCCAACGACGATATGCGCACCATGCTCCAGCGAGCTTTTTTGAGGTGCAAAAGGTTTACCACCACAGAGTAAAACCAGTTTGATATTAGGCGTGCTACGCGCCAGCTTACGCAATTCTTTACCGACCTGGTCAGCCAGCTCACGCGTGGGACATAATATTAGCGCCTGTATACCAAAAAATCGTGGATTAATACGCTGCAATAAACCGATACCAAAAGTTGCTGTTTTGCCACTGCCGGTTTTTGCCTTGGCGATAAGATCCTTACCCTGTAATACATAGGGCAATCCCTGCGCCTGAATAGCGGTCATTTTTTTATAGCCGAGCGAATCCAGGTTAGCAACAAACGCACTGGAAATTGGAAGAGAAGAAAAGCTGTCGCTGGTCATATAGGTTACCGTATTTAAATCAGGCAATTATACCAGAGCTATAAACCACTCATTTAAATAGCGTCATAAACATTTTTTCTTTGGAGCGAGACTATATTAACTGAAGTTTCCCAATTATTGAGTAGCTGAAATACACCATGCTGGTGTATCGAGGTTTATTTTAGGTGGTTTTGCCATGTTTATAGCAAACCCCTACTTAATTCCCCTTAGGCAATAGCATTTGAAACGAATGAAAAGACTATTTTTTTCATATAGTTGTAGCATGGTTTCAATTTTACCATAAATAATTATTGGGAAACTTCAGTAAAGTAGTATCCAAAGCATGGCTTTGTTGCTTATTTTGCTGCGTACTGGCAACTGCTCTAGCCACTTCGTCCGCGCGCTGCAAAACTAGAGGCTGCTGGTGTTGCCACACCTCATTCAAAAAATTAGCTGTACGAGCCTGATAGTCTTTACCTTTGGCAAGATAAGCCGCGAGCAAATCTGATTGCATTTCAGGTGGATAATATTGCATATCAGCGACCGCTCCTACGTTGTAAATGAAACTGACTACGATAACAGCTGCGTGTTTCCATTTGCAGAATAACATAACTTAACTCCTGTTAATTTCTAATAACCTGCCTTAATCCTGGTACTGTACGTCATTCATTGTACTAAAACTTAGGCTTTTGATTTATTTAACTTAACTAAGGATTTATGCTACAATTATCGGTTGCTCTTGTCATGAATATTGTATTGTGTCTAGAGGCAATATTATTATTACTTGGCTGTCTTTTCACGTTAGTAGGGGAATTTCGGCGGGCTAAAGACCCACTTTATAGCCATAAATACCATTAATATATTTAAACTCGATTACCATCTAATCTTAGATATTCGGAGAACCCTTAATATGCGTTTTTTAATTTCCTACCCACAAACAAATTGTGATTATGCCAAGTTTCGCTTGAATCGCATTATCAAGGGCAAGGATAAATCAAATGATGTTTTTACTGGTTCTCCCGGCGGAAAAATTCAATTACTGGAGCAACTCGAGCCTTTAGGTGAATTTCGCCTGGTGGATGAAATCTATCCTACCAAGCCTTTTGGCATGGAGTATGTGCCTGGTGAAGGCCTGTATTTTTTGACCGGCCTACCCTGTTGTGTTGATGGCGTACCAGGAGATGAGCATATCCTGCGCTTAAATGATCAAGGTGAGATAGACCTGGAAATAAAGCACCCGCTATTTTCACAATTACGTTCTCTACGGCGTACTAAAAATGGCTTATTAATTACCTCCAGTGGTATCGATGCGATTCTGGAAGTTAATTTACAAGGTGAAATCATCTGGACATGGTTTGGCACCGAGCAGGGTTATTCAACTAAATATGGCGGTGGCGAACGAACTATTGATCATGATCTTGATCATCGTAACTTATGCTATCCAGGGCGTTTACAAACTACACATTTGAATTCAGCCATCGTAGACCCTTATGATGAGAGTAAAATTCTAACTATCCTGTTTTATCAGGGCAAAGTGGCTCGTATCGACCAGGAAACACTACAACTGAATCTGGTGATTGAAAACCTGAACGGCGCGCACCATATTCGACCACATTCCAAAGGCTATATCCTAGCAAACTCACGTAAAGGCGAGGCCCGAGTGTATGACCACGATTTTAAATTACTGGACGTTATTGCCGGAACCAGTCCATTATTTCCAGTGAAGTGGGTACAAGATACTATTGAACTCCCTTCTGGCTCCCATTTAATTGCCGATTGTAATTCATTTAATTTACGTGAACGCGATTCAAATGGGCAGGAAAGAAAATTTAACACTAAGATGCCCAACCGAATTTTCCAGATTGAACCCGTCAGTGATGACTTTACGTTTACCGAACTTGCTCACAGCCACTTTAACCAGGACTAGCTACTTATGCGCACTATCATCTTTTTATTCACATCCCTGATTTCATTTTCTACTCTGGCATATGATGATATTCCCCCACAATAGCCGACTGGCAAAGAGCTTCACAAAATCCGTTAAGCCCTAATTTTAGCATACCGATTGAGTACAAATTCCATGGAGGTGCAACTGCTGGGGATGTGCATATAGGAAGCTTTGGCGCCATTATGTCAGCTAAATTTGATGGCTGGAATATTATTAGCGAGCTAACTTTAAATATTATGGGTACGCCGGGCGATATAACCGGAATCAGAGGGATACCCCAACCTTATACGGGTACTGGGCATGGTGGTAGTGCTGGCGATGCTGCAGGTTTAGCCGACACATTTTTTACCACATACGCTGAAAATCTCGGGGAGTCGCTATTTTTGCGAAAGCTTGTTTTGGGCATCCCAGCCCAAGCAAGCAGCAAAAACTTAACGCGACCACTTATGCCTCCGGCGGCCCCGATTCGTCCTCGTCACCTCGTCCCGACCCAACAAGGGGTCGGAACATAGGCTCCAAATGACTTGACGCCGTGTCGGATGGCCTTTTATTTTGTCTCCACCTTCGCTAACGCTCAGACTCCGACAAAATAACGGCCCTACGGCTATCGCGGACTAAAAATCATCACTTCGCTTAGGCTCCGTTTCCCTGATTTTCAGCGATGGAAACGGAGCTTAGCGAAGTGGTGATTTTTAGTCCCTGATAGGCGACAGGGCAATTCGCTGATTCGACGTGTGCTAGCAGCCCCCCGTGTCAGGATAGTTTTCGCCTTATTTGAAAAATAATAACTCAAACAAGGGGCGGAAAAATAAAACCATGACAACTCAATACCCAAAAGAAAGAAAAGATGCCATCATTAACAAAACTGAAGTTTCCCAATTATTGAGTAATTGAGTAGCTGAAATACACAATGCTGGTGTATCGAGGTTTATTTTAGGTGGTTTTGCCATGTTTATAGCAAACCCCTACTTAATTCCCCCGCTGTCAGCCCCGGACGGGCTGATAGTCTCCAGAAGGCGCAGGGAAATTTGCCAATCCGAAGTGCGCGATAGCGCGCGAGGGAGGCTAAAATTTTATCCCGAATAGCCGTAGAGCCATTTGTGGTAGCCATGACTGAGCTGCTTTGTGCTCAGTCTGTGGCGGACGCAGGGCGGCTGGAGCATCTCCTATTCGCTGCGTAGGTGAACGAATTACGGCGACAGGAGTCCCGGAATTTCGTGAGGTAGCATGGCGCGCCTGTTAGGAAATAGCATTTGAAACGAATGAAAAGACTATTTTTTTCATATAGTTGTAGCATAGTTTCAATTTTACCATAAATAATTATTGGGAAACTTCAGTAACAAAATGCTTCCCCCCTTAAATATGAGCGTACCTGAATTAGCTAAGGCCGAAAATATTCCTTACGGAACGCTGTATACGTGGAAGCAAACTTATGTTGATACTCGATGTTCAAGTTTTTTAACTGATTGATTTTATTGACAATTTTACTGACAAAGAAAGCATCAACATCATTGTAAATCAATCACTTATAAAACAAAGCCGGAAAAATTTACTTTTCTTAGCCCAGTTATAGCTGAAAACTTGAACATCGAGTGATAAGAAGTGCAAAAACACTAAAAACACAAGCCATTCTCCTATACAGTGGACAGCCGAGAAAAAATTATCAGCCATTATATAGTTTCTCAGATAAATAATTTCCAAATTTGGAGCGCTTAAACTTAGGCGGTAACAACGAAATCTTCCCGCAATTTTTGCATAACACAAATCACTTTACTGGCATCATGCATATAAGTGTTAAAAGTTTGCACAACTGAATCATGAAGATCTTCAAAAGTTTTAAAATACTTCATATGAGTCGAATCGCGTTTCGTATTTTTCCATAATTTCTCAATCGGATTAAAATCCGGCGAGAACGCAGGGAGACGTTCTACTGTCAAACGATCTACATTAGCTAACTTAAATTCCTTAATAACACCGCTTCCATGATACGGGGCACCATCTTCAATTAGAATAATCTTGCCTTTATAATAAGCCAGCAATTGTGTTAAAAACTCAACATAGCTTTCACCATTAAAACGCCCAGATGTTTCAGCGTGTTGTAATATCATTGGCTTATAACTCTCGATTAAGACGTTGTCGGCAATAGAATATATCGCTTCCATAAAAAGCTTCTGTGTTGGATATTTCTCATTTTTTAAGCTTTTAAGAATAGCTAAAAATTCTTGAGGCAGCCCAGCTTCTTTTAAAAGTCTAAGTGACTTTGGTTTTATCTCATAAGCCAATGATTCTCGGTATTGAAAACTCCCTCCTTCGAGTTCGATCGTACCAAACATTTTCAACCCTTTTCGAATCCCTGATGTTTTCACTGTGGGTTGCTCTCCTATTGGAGCCCAGGTTCGTGCCAATGAACCCCACATAGCAAATGACACCTCATCACCGAATAAAACGACACTCTTTTCTTCTACCGCCTTTTCCATAATGGCAGGCAATGTTTCTTCCAGCCACGTTTTTCTTTCAAGCTCGTACTTTTCTTCTTCTTGGCGATCAGTCACAAAACGAGCTTTTTGATAACTGAAGCCCAGTTTTTTCATTAGGCTCATCAGTGTTCCCCTATCAATTGATGCCGTGAGACTAACCTCGCCACAAGAGAGCTCATAAAGCACTGTAAAGACATTCCTGTTATTATTGCGTTTTGAACTGCCCGAATGGTATACGAGCTGATACGAGATATTCTTGCCTGGAAAAATAATGGATTCACAAAACGATCTCGTTTTTGAGCCTGTTGCTGCCTTATCTCCAGAGCCTCGCTATATTTTTTATCCGATGGATGAATCAATTCTGGCTGTTGTGTTTTTGAACTCTCTTCAAACACGCGCATTAAATTATAGCTCATTGCAGTCAGGCGCATTTGATTTTCAAGTGAGCGGGTATTGGAAGACCAACGCTGAAAATCAGGGAAACGGAGCCTAAGCGAAGTGATGATTTTTAGTCCGCGATAGCCGTAGGGCCGTTATTTTGTCGGAGTCTGAGCGTTAGCGAAGGTGGAGACAAAATAAAAGGCCATCCGACACGGCGTCAAGTCATTTGGAGCCTATGTTCCGACCCCTTGTTGGGTCGGGACGAGGTGACGAGGACGAATCGGGGCCGCCGGAGGCATAAGTGGTCGCGTTAAGTTTTTGCTGCTTGCTTGGGCTGGGATGCCCAAAACAAGCTTTCGCAAAAATAGCGACTCCCCGAGCTTTAGTTTCCTTGAAATTACTTTTAGTGTTATTGAATGTCTTTTCAATCGTCCATCGCTTGAAATACAGCATGGCAATGGTTCCAGGGTTAATAGTCATTGGCAAGGTTGTCACAAACCGGTGAAGTTTTCCGGTTTCTGGATCACGGTAATCCACCACGTTAAATTTGATGCCCTTGTTTTCGTACACACTGTATGCTTCAACCCCTGTATTGATCTCATGGCGGGAGTCAAAAGGGATAGACTCAACCAGAGTCGCAATTGAATTTTCTTTTAGCATTGAAATCATGTAATTAGCATGTCGTTTCTGCCGATCCCACCAGACAAAGTCGGTGACGGCTTTATCGTAGACATAGAGATGTTTCTGAGAGCTGTTATTTCCCTTGTTTTGCTTTTCAATATGATCTCGTAACACAGGTATTTCTTGATTCAGATAATACGTGTACGTGGCGGCAAAGAGATTAAAGTGACTGTCAGCAGTGCACGATTAAAGGTGAGTTCTCACAGTAAAGAACGCTTTGTCATTGCCTTAAAATATGACGGTGAAAACGACTATCGCTATTTAGTGGCGACAGACCTGACTTGGCGCACACAAGATATTATTCAAGCCTATACGTTGAGATGGCTGATTGAGGTTTTCTTTGAGGACTGGAAGCTTTATGAAGGATGGGGGCGTGAGGCCAAACAATTAGATGAAGAGGGATCAAGCCGTGGCCTGATTCTGAGTCTTTTGTTTGACCATTGCCTTCTCCTTCACCCAGAGCAAATAGCCCGCATTGAAAGCAAACTACCTGCGTATACCGTAGGAAGCTTACAGCGCAAGTCTCAAATGGATGTACTGCTTGAGTTCATCACGTCATTGCTAGAGTTTCCAGATCCTGGTGATAAGCTGAAAGAGTTAGGTGAATTAATAAAGGATGTGTTTCAACTGATGTCATCAGGAAAACATATGATTGGCAGAGATTTAGGGCGCTTAGAGCCAACACCATCATTAAAGTATTGTTCTGCTGGGTGAAGGTAAGAGTTTGATGGCAATGGGATGGAAAAACTTGAACATCGAGTATAAAGGTTTTACCCTCGCTGAAAATCATGGAAACGTAGCTTAGCGAAGTGGTGATTTTTAGTCCCTGATAGGCGACAGGGCAATTCGCTGATTCGACGTGTGCTAGCAGCACGCGAGAGGAGCAAGAATTGCATTCCGAATAGCCGTCCAGCCAGTGAGGTAGTAATGACGAAGCGGCTTTTGTGCGTAGTCGTTGCGGACGCAGGGCGTTCAGGGCATCTCCCATCCGCTGCGTAGGTGAACGAATTATGGCGACAGGAGTCCCGGAATTTCGTGAGGTAGCATGGCGCGCCTGTGCTTTCTTTTGTAATTTTTTCTACTCGGCCATAGCAGCTAGATCCTTATCTAATTTCTTTACTGCCGCTTTTTGCTCTTCCGGGCTAATGTCTTTGGGAGGAGTGAATTCTTTGCCTCCTTGTTTGCAGGGAAACTGTTGATAGCTTTTTAAGCCATTTTCTTCGCATTCATAAATAGTTGCATGAACAAGCGATACAGCAAGTACCAGAATGAATATAGAGATGATTTTCATGGAGAGTATCCTCATGTGTACAATAGCGCAATATGTATTGGTTGTGAATATTTTGAGCCGTATCTTGCGGGTTGACTGTTAGTCTAATTATATGCCTATTCACTAGGCAGTGTAATGCTATTTTCTGAGCAACAAAATCACGCCTATTTTTTAATCTCTTGACCTATCTGACAATTACCAAATGACAAAAATAGCTTACGTAGTATGACAAAAAATCTCTCTTTATTTGCAGCTCATAAGTTCTGCGTAGCGCCTATGCTGGACTGGTCAGATAGACACTGCCGTTATTTTCACCGGATATTGACTAGGCATGCAGTTTTATATACCGAAATGGTCACTACCGGGGCGTTATTAAATGGTGATATAGAGCGCCATCTTGGCTTTACTCGGCAAGAGCAGCCGGTGGCTTTGCAGTTAGGAGGAAGCTCGGCAAAAGAGCTGGCAACCTGTAGCAAAATGGCACAGGACTATGCTTATAATGAAGTTAATTTGAATGTCGGCTGCCCCAGTGACCGCGTGCAAAATGGTCGTTTCGGTGCCTGTTTGATGGCCGACCCTGAATTAGTTGCCGAATGTGTTGCTGCCATGCAAAACGCGGTAACTATTCCGGTTACGGTTAAGTCGCGCATCGGGATTGATGATCAGGATTCTTATCAGCAACTGGCACACTTTATTAACACTATTGCAACCAGTGGTTGTCATACCTTTATTATTCATGCGCGCAAGGCCTGGCTTTCGGGACTTTCTCCTAAACAAAACCGGGAGGTTCCACCCTTGCGTTATGATGTGGTGCAACAGATTAAGCAAGACTTTCCCGATCTGGAAATTATTATTAATGGTGGGATCACTACCCTGGAGCAAGCAGCAGGCTTTTTGACTAGTGTTGATGGCGTGATGATTGGTCGCGAAGCATACCACAATCCTTATCTCCTGGCCGAAGTGGACGCGATGATTTATCAGCAGCCAGCCAGACTTCAATCGCGGCATGAGGTGGTGAGTGCGATGCTACCTTATATACAGCAACAATTAGCGGCAGGCGTCCGCTTGCACAGTATTACGCGGCATATGCTGGGATTATTCCACGGCATTAAAGGTGCGCGAGCATGGCGCCGACACTTAAGTGAGAGCGGGCCTAGGGCAGGCGTAGATGAGAATGTTGTTTTAGAGGCATTAGAATTAGTGCAAGTATGATGTATACTAGCAAGCTATTTAATTTTAGAGGCGGATGATGGAAGAGTATTTCAGTAAAATTATTGAAGAAATCGGTGAAGATGTGACGCGCGAGGGCTTAATTGATACGCCCAAGCGAGCCGCGAAAGCCTTTAAATTTTTAAATAATGGATATGAAAAAAACCTGGAAGAAGTGCTAAATGGTGCGATATTTGAGGCGGATACTGAGGATATGGTGATCGTAAAAGATATCGAGCTGTATTCTTTATGTGAGCATCATTTACTGCCATTTGTGGGTAAGTGTCATATTGCTTATTTACCAGATGGACATGTACTGGGTTTATCTAAATTAGCTAGAATTGTAGATATGTATGCCCGACGTTTACAGATTCAGGAAAGGCTCACCAAGCAAATTGCCGATGCTGTTGAAACCGCAGTGCATGCCAAAGGCGTGGCTGTGGTTATTGAGGCCAAGCATATGTGCATGATGATGCGTGGTGTCGAAAAGCAAAATTCAGTGATGACCACATCGGTAATGACCGGAATATTCCGCAAAGAACACAGTACGAGAACTGAATTTTTAAGTTTAATTAATCGCTAATCAGGATGGTGGCGAGTGGGCTATAAAAAAAAGGCAATATTAATAGTTAACCTGGGTTCCCCCGGCAAGTTAACGACAGGTGCCGTAAGGCGGTTTTTACGTCAGTTTTTGAGCGGCCCCCGGGTGGTGAATTTACCGCGTTCACTCTGGTGGCTGATTTTAAACTTTCTTATATTGCCCTTTAGGCCGCGTAGATCAAAGAAAGCCTATGCTAAAGTGTGGGCAGAGCGCGGCTCACCATTAACCTATTTAACCCAGGATCTGACTGACAAAGTGGCGCAGCACTTTCAGCTAGAGCCCCAGGTGTCGGTACATATGGTCATGAGTTATGGTCAGCCCTCACTAAGCAAGCAATTACGCAAATTACGCCAGACGCAGTGTGAGCAAATTAGCATTGTGCCTTTATATCCGCAATATTCGTCTACAACAACGGCCAGTGTGTTTGATGCGGTGGCAGCTGAATTAGTGCAATGGCGCTATATTCCAGAATTAAATTTTATCAGTGATTACCATCAGCACCCTTTATACATCACCGGTATTGCTGATTCTATTCAACAATCCTGGGCTAGGCAGGGACGAGGAGAGTTATTGCTGCTCTCATTTCATGGCTTACCTGATTTGCTGACCAAAAAAGGGGATCCATATTATTATCAGTGCTTGAGAACGGCGGAACTTATTGCGGCACAATTAAATTTACAAGAGCATGGATGGCGCGTAGTGTTTCAGTCGCGCTTTGGCCGAGCAAAATGGTTACAGCCTTATTGCATAGAAACGTTAATGGCACTGCCTGGGGAAGGCATTAAAAATATCGACATCATCTGCCCTGGTTTTGCGGTAGATTGTCTGGAAACCCTGGAAGAAATCAATATGGCAAACCGGGATATCTTTATTAAGGCAGGAGGAGAGCAGTATCAGTATGTTCCTGCCTTAAATGATTCTGATGCGAATGTACAGTTGATGTTAGCTTTGATTGACAGTAGAGGTAGTTAATAAACTGAAGTTTCTTAGAAATTCATCAAGCAACCATTCACAATAAAACGGCTACCACCGAATTTACAGGGGAGCTGCTGTATTTGGGGCAAACCCTTTCAAAATCCGGATCCAAAGCCGCTTCGGCAATGATGCGGCGGATATCTGAAAATGCGAAACTGGCTCGCCCCTTCACTTTGTACCGACGTTCCGGATCGGTTTTTAAACGATCCGCGTAAATCCACGTCAGCGTTGTTGCCATCATACAGAAGTTCAAATGGTTGGTCACTGCCTGCGCATTTCGACACTGACTTTTATGGCTCCCTATGTCTTGCTTGAGCTCTTTGAACCCGGATTCGATTTTCCATCGCGCACCATAATACTCAATAATCTGTGTGACGGATAAACTTAGATCAGTCGTAAACAAAGCAATCCACTGTGTGCGACGAAACACCCAGACAACCTGAACGGGTCGTTTCAATGTTTTCAGCATGACAACGCGACTATAAGCCCTGACTTCACGCTGTTTTCCATAGAGATTCACGGTATACGATCGGGCCTTCGCTATCAGCCCCGGACGGGCTGATAGTCTCCAGAAGGCGCAGGGAAATTTGCCAATCCGAAGTGCGCGATAGCGCGCGAGGGAGGCTAAAATTTTATCCCGAATAGCCGTAGAGCCATTTGTGGTAGCCATGACTGAGCTGCTTTGTGCTCAGTCTGTGGCGGACGCAGGGCGGCTGGAGCATCTCCTATTCGCTGCGTAGGTGAACGAATTACGGCGACAGGAGTCCCGGAATTTCGTGAGGTAGCATGGCGCGCCTGTTGTTGTACTGTTTTTGCCATGTCTGTGGCTGCCCCCAGACGCTGCCCGTACTTTTTATTCCGCCCCCTCTGCTTGGGTTTTCTTTTTTCTGGACGATCGTACAGTACATTATTGCACCTTAACCTAGAGAGAATATTAAACCGGCTTCCGATAGCTTTGTAAACAGGCTTCCATAGGCCATTGTTGCCAAACCAGCTATCAGTGACTGTCAATATCGGAGCGGTGGAAAAATGTTCTGCAATTGCAATTGCAATCAGCATTTGAGCCGCCTGAGCCATCTTGGTCTGGAAAGGAACGACATCACCTATTATCGTGGCGGTTTCTTTTTTTGCCTGAATTGTTTTTAAGGGCAGATAAAATCGGAAATCTAAAAATAAGCACGCCCAGCGACCTTTGACCTGTTTCAGCAACCTTACCGATACAATATTTTGTGCCCATGGATATTTGCTTTGATTCGATTTGGCCGCGTGGTCAAAAATGGCTTCACAGCCGAAGATATTCTTGCCTACTTTAGTGATAATGGAGTCATCCAGTGCAACCAATATGCGCCCATCTGTTTCAGGAGACGGAATCAGCTCCCAGATCATCAGTGTTCCCATTGAAAGAAGAAGTACCTAAACAAAGCAGCCTATAACCTACCTGAAGGTAGCACCACTCGAATATTTCCATATTTTTGATTTTAATCACTTATAACAGCAAATAGACACTCTGTAGGCACCGTAAAAAAACAACAAATAATTTCAAATAAAGCTTGCAATTACCGAAAAAAATTTTCTAAAAATTTCCGTTTTAATCACCTCATAAACGGATATCACCCATGCTTAAAGACCTACCACTCTCTGAACATATTCACCAACACTGCAATGAAAGTATGGAACGTGCCCTCGCTGAAAATCAGGGAAACGGAGCCTAAGCGAAGTGATGATTTTTAGTCCGCGATAGCCGTAGGGCCGTTGTTTTGTCGGAGTCTGAGCGTTAGCGAAGGTGGAGACAAAATAAAAGGCCATCCGACACGGCGTCAAGTCATTTGGAGCCTATGTTCCGACCCCTTGTTGGGTCGGGACGAGGTGACGAGGACGAATCGGGGCCGCCGGAGGCATAAGTGGTCGCGTTAAGTTTTTGCCGCTTGCTTGGGCTGGGATGCCCAAAACAAGCTTTCGCAAAAATAGCGACTCCCCGCGTTAGCAGAGCGTCATCCTTTGTGGGCTCGTTCATGCCCAGAGTTGAAGGATATCGACTTTATTCGCCTTGGGTTATTACGCTGTATCAGTGTAGTCGATAGTGGTCGCCATTTCCTCCAAACCAATGAACAGATTTATGGCCAGCTGCTTCCCCACTCAACGTATTTTAAATCACTGAAGTCGCATAGACGAACAAGTATGCTTGAGGCATTTGAACAGCAGAGCTACCATCTTCACTCTGAAACACTGCTATCGCAAGGCATTGATTATCTTAAAGCATTCCCAGAACTTGACGAATACACCATAGAAGCAGCGGATGGACATTTTATTGATCATGCCTGCCATACTGAAAAAAACAGCAAGGGGAAAGTTTATGCGGCCGGGGGGATTTACGCGTTGAATCTCAGAAGTGGGTTGCTCAGACGCTGAAAATCCTGGAAACGGAGCTTTAGCGAAGTGAAGATTTTTAGTCCGCGATAGCCGTAGGGCCGTTGTTTTGTCGGAGTCTGAGCGTTAGCGAAGGTGGAGACAAAATAAAAGGCCATCCGACACGGCGTCAAGTCATTTGGAGCCTATGTTCCGACCCCTTGTTGGGTCGGGACGAGGTGACGAGGACGAATCGGGGCCGCCGGAGGCATAAGTGGTCGCGTTAAGTTTTTGCTGCTTGCTTGGGCTGGGATGCCCAAAACAAGCTTTCGCAAAAATAGCGACTCCCCGATACTTAATTCCCCTTAGGCAATAGCATTTGAAACGAATGAAAAGACTATTTTTTTCATATAGTTGTAGCATAGTTTCAATTGTACCATAAATAATTATTGGGAAACTTCAGATTTGTTTATTCCTATTGGTTTTTTCAGCTTATCACCTGCGGTCGCTATTTTTGTTGTGCCCATGATGTTGATTTACTTTCCCATTATTGGTGGTTTTGACAGAGATAGCTGTATTAAGCCGCTACGGGAGGAATATAGAAAATCGAATGATCTGGGCAGAACTTTAGATGTGATAGGGCCGCTAGATGAGCTAATCTCACTAGTCAAATACGCAGAAACAAATACCCACAACGTAGTCTTGCCTGAGTTGATTGATGCGGAACATCATAAAATCAGCCTAAAGAATGCAAAAAATCCAGTGTTAAGCAAAGTTGATGCAGCTTATGTCGGTAATGACTTTGCTATCGATGAGGGAAAGCTGGTGCTTATTACTGGGCCGAATAGCGGCGGGAAAACAGCTTTTTGTAAAACCGTAACCCAGATTCAATTATTGGCGCAGATTGGTAGCTATGTGACTGCAGACTCTGCGACATTAACCGTCGCAGATAAAATTTTCTATCACTCGATGTTCAAGTTTTTCCATCCCATTGCCATCAAACTCTTACCTTCACCCAGCAGAACAATACTTTAATGATGGTGTTGGCTCTAAGCGCCCTAAATCTCTGCCAATCATATGTTTTCCTGATGGCATCAGCTGAAACACATCCTTTATTAATTCACCTAACTCTTTCAGCTTATCACCAGGATCTGGAAACTCTAGCAATGACGTGATGAACTCAAGCAGTACATCCATTTGAGACTTGCGCTGTAAGCTTCCTACGGTATACGCAGGTAGTTTGCTTTCAATGCGGGCTATTTGCTCTGGGTGAAGGAGAAGGCAATGGTCAAACAAAAGACTCAGAATCAGGCCACGGCTTGATCCCTCTTCATCTAATTGTTTGGCCTCACGCCCCCGCTGTCAGCCCCGGACGGGCTGATAGTCTCCAGAAGGCGCAGGGAAATTTGCCAATCCGAAGTGCGCGATAGCGCGCGAGGGAGGCTAAAATTTTATCCCGAATAGCCGTAGAGCCATTTGTGGTAGCCATGACTGAGCTGCTTTGTGCTCAGTCTGTGGCGGACGCAGGGCGGCTGGAGCATCTCCTATTCGCTGCGTAGGTGAACGAATTACGGCGACAGGAGTCCCGGAATTTCGTGAGGTAGCATGGCGCGCCTGCATCCTTCATAAAGCTTCCAGTCCTCAAAGAAACCTCAATCAGCCATCTCAACGTATAGGCTTGAATAACATCTTGTGTGCGCCAAGTCAGGTCTGTCGCCACTAAATAGCGATAGTCGTTTTCACCGTCATATTTTAAGGCAATGACAAAGCGTTTTTTACTGTGAGAACTCACCTTTAATCGTGCACTGCTGACAGTCACTTTAATCTCTTTGCCGCCACGTACACGTATTATCTGATCAATGCCTTTGTTAATCGAATTAAAGTAGCTCTCGACTGACCTTATTCTACCTCTATATTCAATATTTTGGTTTTTACGTAATTGGCTAATCACCTGCGAGCCTCCAGATTCTTTAGCGGCTTCGTCCATAAAGGCTTTTTCACCATACAGCGCATCAGCCAGTACGCCTTTAATTTTAATCAGGCTATGCGCAACTTTAAACTCTTTTAATAAGCCTAATGCAATCTCTGTTTTGGTCGGGTAGGCACTGTCACGTTCAGGCTTAATAGGCCGATCTTTTTTTGCTATACCGCTCTTTTTCAACCGTTTATCTTCTTTATCCCACTGCTTTAAGGCTGGATCCGGCATATAAAAGAAAAAACCGACAGGCACTGTAATGGATGAGGTAACTAGCAGCAATAATACTATCGTTTGTCCATTAACATACCCGCCGGAGCCTTTGTGTTTCTGCTTGTAAACCTTATAAATACGTTTTGTAGACTTAGATCGTGCTCGGTCTGATTCATCAAAGGCCAACACACCTTCAGTAATGCCATAACGTTTTAAAATTAAGACCACACTCACCCGTAGCAACCAGTCCCAGGGTATACTTGCTTTACGAAACACCCAGGATAATGCGGCTACTTTGCAATCTCCAAGGCTTGCTCGCTCAAACTTAGCCCAGCAAACAGAGTTCATTAGCAGTATGCACGTTAAACAAGTGCCCAACCAAGCGGCTTGAATCCGTGTCAAAGCGGCTCCGGGTTTTAGCTGATTGAGCGCATCATTTAAATCGTCAATATAGCTTTGGATAAAGGTGGCTGGGGCATTCATTAACATGGGCTTACACCGATAAAATTACAACAACCTCAGAATACCTGATTTTACCTTCTCAATATCAAAAACTTGAACATCGAGTATCAGGCGCCGGAAATAAGTCAGCTAGATGATGGCGAAGGCCGCTTTGGCACCGAATTAAAACGTACCAAAGCAGTATTTCTGGCATCAACAGCAAAAAGCATGGTGGTACTGGATGAGTTATCCGAAGGCACTACGTTTGAAGAAAAAATGGAGACCTCGGCAAATGTGCTGAATGGCTTTTATCAAAAAGGCAATAACACAATATTAATCTGAAGTTTCCTAGTTTTTAAAGCATAAGGATATCAGCTAATGCTTATTTTTCTGAAATATTAGATATTACTAATACTAAATGGCATTCCGTTGACTAAAAGCCTTGAATTCTTTTTAAAAAACAACAGGTTAATCGTGAATGAGGCCTAGTTTTAGTGTATAATGGAAGTTTCTAACACATTGATTATACAAATAAAACGACCTCATTCATGTTCATTTTACGCGATATTTTACTCCCGCTTCAAGATCATTTTTCCGAAACCACTTTAGGCCGCGAACGAGCCTCTCTGTTCGTTTACACGATCCTGTCCATTATCGTTCCTTTTACGTCATCAATGACCTCTAATCTTTGGCGTTGCCTTGATACGTTGCTTGGGTTTGAGATCAAGAATAAGCGCTTTTACACTTTCATGGCTTCTTCCGCTGTCAGCCCCGGACGGGCTGATAGTCTCCAGAAGGCGCAGGGAAATTTGCCAATCCGAAGTGCGCGATAGCGCGCGAGGGAGGCTAAAATTTTATCCCGAATAGCCGTAGAGCCATTTGTGGTAGCCATGACTGAGCTGCTTTGTGCTCAGTCTGTGGCGGACGCAGGGCGGCTGGAGCATCTCCTATTCGCTGCGTAGGTGAACGAATTACGGCGACAGGAGTCCCGGAATTTCGTGAGGTAGCATGGCGCGCCTGAACTTTGCCGTGTGCTGGGCTGTGGAAAACTATCTGGGAGCTGATTCCGTCTCCTGAAACAGATGGGCGCATATTGGTTGCACTGGATGACTCCATTATCACTAAAGTAGGCAAAAATATCTTCGGCTGTGAAGCCATTTTTGACCACGCGGCCGAATCAAAGCAAATATCCATGGGCACAAAATATTGTATCGGTAGGGTTGCTGAAACAGGTCAAAGGTCGCTGGGCGTGCTTATTTTTAGATTTCCGATTTTATCTGCCCTTAAAAACAATTCAGGCAAAAAAAGAAACCGCCACGATAAGAGGTGATGTCGTTCCTTTCCAGACCAAGATGGCTCAGGCGGCTCAAATGCTGATTGCAATTGCAGAACATTTTTCCACCGCTCCGATATGGACAGTCACTGATAGCTGGTTTGGCAACAATGGCCTATGGAAGCCTGTTTACAAAGCTATCGGAAGCCGGTTTAATATTCTCTCTAGGTTAAGGTGCAATAATGTACTGTACGATCGTCCAGAAAAAAGAAAACCCAAGCAGAGGGGGCGGAATAAAAAGTACGGGCAGCGCCTGAGGTCAGCCACAGACATGGCAAAAACAGTACAACAAAAGGCCCGATCGTATACCGTGAATCTCTATGGAAAACAGCGTGAAGTCAGGGCTTATAGTCGCGTTGTCATGCTGAAAACATTGAAACGACCCGTTCAGGTTGTCTGGGTGTTTCGTCGCACACAGTGGATTGCTTTGTTTACGACCGATCTAAGTTTATCCATCACACAGATTATTGAGTATTATGGTGCGCGATGGAAAATCGAATCCGGGTTCAAAGAGCTCAAGCAAGACATAGGGAGTCAGAAAAGTCAGTGTCGAAATACGCAGGCAGTGACCAACCATTTGAACTTCTGTATGATGGCAACAACGCTGACGTGGATTTACGCGGATCGTTTAAAAACCGATCCGGAACGTCGGCACAAAGTGAAGGGGCGAGCCAGTTTCGCCTTTTCAGATATCCGCCGCATCATTGCCGAAGCGGCTCTGGATCCGGATTTTGAAAGGGTTTGCCCCAAATACAGCAGCTCCCCTGTAAATTCGGTGGTAGCCGTTTTATTGCGAATGGTTGCTTGATGAATTTCTAAGAAACTTCAGTATTAATTACCCATAACCATCAATTGGTCGATCATTTTCTGGCGGAAAAAAAGGTGTAGCCTTGCAAGTTGAATTTGCTGATGAAGATCCAAGCTATAAACTAATTCCGGGGATTTCAAGAGTAAGTCATGCGCACCGGGTAGCGAAAAAGATAGGCTTTTCCAAGGAAGATATCGCCGGGTATCTGGCAGATAGCTAGTGCTATGAAAAACGGCTTAAGTCTAATTTTTCTGGCATCAGGCTTATTGACTGTTAACTTGAATTGCCTGGCAGATGTTTATAAATACACTGCACCTGATGGGCGCGTTTATTACACTGACCAGCCTCAGCATAAAAAATACAAGCTGATTATTCGCAGCAAGCCTAAAGGCTATCAGGCATCGTTTAAGCACCTGAAGAAGAATAAAAAGAAATACACGCCAATTATTGAAGCGGCAGCCAGCAAGCATGGAATTGATCCAAAGCTGGTGCATGCAGTAATTTATGCCGAATCTGCCTATAATGCAGCCGCTGTTTCTAGTGCCGGTGCAGTGGGTTTAATGCAGTTAATGCCTGCGACAGCGCGGCTGTATGGCGCGCAAAACCGCAAAGACCCTAAACAGAATATTTTTGCCGGTACCAAATACCTCAAATATTTGCTTGGTCTTTTTAAGGATGACCTAAGCTTGTCTATTGCCGCTTATAATGCCGGTGAAAATGCTGTCAAAAAATATAATAATCAAATCCCGCCATATCCCGAAACTCAAAAATATGTAAAGCAGGTGTTGCGCCTTTATAAGCAAGATCAGAGTTAGGCAATAAAATCATCCTTGATAATCTCTACATACTATTATAGGGGGCTGGCTTTAGTCAGCAGAGAGTACAATAGCTTTAGCTATTGCTTTTCAATAGAAAAAAGCTAAATCTTTTTTACTCCTCCCAGGAGTTTAAAGCAAACCCCTTTCTTATCGCATACAAATCCCCAACACATTTCCAGCTGTAATAATTCATAAGACTCTGCAATTGGTTAATAATATCTAAATTAACCACGATTTCATGCGAGTGAAAACAATAATTATAACGGATCAACCCAGCTAAATATTTCCAGCAAACTTCCATTTTTCATGAGTTCATCTTTCTGCATAATACCTCCCAAGCCAAGAAACAAAAAACTGGATAATAACAGATTTAATTTCAGCTTTAAATGAGATTATGTAACAGCGAAGAATTCGCTTGAAGGAGACTTAGGATGTTTGATCAACGTAATGTGTTTTTAAAAAATGTCAGCCCTATTCAGAATCTGGTTAATTCTGAACAGCAGTTGCATAAGCTAGATGTTGAACAAGCTATCGAGGTGAAATTTTCAGGCGATTCTAACACATTACAGTTTAATTATAATGGATTGGTGATCAATGCTAAAGTGGATCGGCCTTTAATGCACCAACTGGGTGGCAGATCCTGGGGGCAAGGGCTGGCGTTTAAGTCGATAGCTGAAATATGGAAGAAAAAACTTATCCAGAATCGCTCTATATTAGAGCAGGAACTTGCAGAGGTTTTTAGTCGCTATGATCTTACTATTCGACTGAAGTTTCCCAATAATTATTGATGGTAAAATTGAAACTATGCTACAACTATATGAAAAAAATAGTCTTTTCATTCGTTTCAAATGCTATTGCCTAAGGGGAATTAAGTAGGGGTTTGCTATAAACATGGCAAAACCACCTAAAATAAACCTCGATACACCAGCATTGTGTCTTTCAGCTACTCAATAATTGGGAAACTTCAGTTCAGTTTATTAATATCCAGAACTAAATATTCTGTAGGGTGAGCTAAGAAACGAAGCGCACCATTGTATGTGATGCGCTTCGTTCCTCATCAGCATCCTACAGGTTTCGATTTTTATTTAATCCATAACCCTAAGTATCATTAATTTAGCAACAAACATACCATCGCTGTCAGCCCCGGACGGGCTGATAGTCTCCAGAAGGCGCAGGGAAATTTGCCAATCCGAAGTGCGCGATAGCGCGCGAGGGAGGCTAAAATTTTATCCCGAATAGCCGTAGAGCCATTTGTGGTAGCCATGACTGAGCTGCTTTGTGCTCAGTCTGTGGCGGACGCAGGGCGGCTGGAGCATCTCCTATTCGCTGCGTAGGTGAACGAATTACGGCGACAGGAGTCCCGGAATTTCGTGAGGTAGCATGGCGCGCCTGCGTTATTCATTGTAGGCCGTGGCTAAAGCCAAGCCCTACATCGGTGTTGTTATTCTAATGGTGGTTGAGCCGAGCCGGTTTTATTAATAATCACAAAACCACCAGTTTGCAAAACGCCCAGATTATCATGCAGTGCATTCTGGCCAAAAAACACCTCGTTATTCCATTTTCTGGTTTTTGCCAAGGTGCGCAGCGGTTCTTTGTCGGATATGGCTGTATCAGGGTTTATCTGAGGTATGGCGCAGCGAGCGCAGGGTATGGGTAGTCTGAATGAAATACCGCCGATACTGATTTTACGCCAGCGGTCTTCTGCATAAGCGGCGCAGTCTTTAATGACTAGGTTAGGGCGAAAGCGGCGCATGGATAATGCTAGATTCATTTGCAGGTTCAATTGCGCTAAAGAGGCCTCGGAAACAATTAGAAAAGGAAAGCCATCGCTAAATGAGGTCTGGTCATTTGACTGCGCATATTTTTGATCAACTGTGCGAATATTTTTATCCGGCTGATATACGAGTGTGCAGGGGAATTGTAAATAATCTCTAAACCACTGACTGGCTTGCTGGTTGACTTCTTGTGCCTGGCATTTATCTCCCCACACCGTGACTTTCCGGGTAGGATCTGTTTCTGGTGGGTTAAGATCAAGCACTAAATTTTCCTGACTGGACGCGGAGATAATTAATTGCTGAGCAATAATCTGTGTTTTTAGCAGGGCCATTTTAGGCAGGCGGCGCTGTGATAAAAACTGCTGATGCTCATCGACTAGCATCCATTTCCTATCGTATTTTAGCCCAGTTGGGGTGACGGCACACTGGTCTACCTGAATGCCGGCAAGGGATTTAATTGGGTATATAAAAATTTGGCTTAAAGAGGGCAAGGTTTTGTACCAGAATCTGAATTACATAAGGGAAATTGTTGCTTCTAATATATAATAAAAATACTGATAGCCATAGATTTTCGCACTAAAGATGCCTACTCGATTATTTTCAATTTTTATACTTATAGTCTCGCTAGTTTGCAGTACTCAGATATTTGCCAGCGATCATCAGGATATTAAAATTGCCTATATTACCCAGGAACAACAAGTGCCGGCGGCTTTGTCGAATCTTGAGCCATTTGTTGCCGATAAAGGCTTGCAGGGAGCTCTATTAGGCCTTAAAGACAATAATACTACGGGGCAGTTTGCTGACCAGAGCTACTTGTTGGAGCAGGTGATTGTACCGATTGGTGGCGATGTAAAGCAGGCGTTCGCTGAAAAAATTAAACAGGGCATACAACTTATTATTGTAAATTTGCCAGCCAGCCAGCTTGTAGAGTTACAGCAGTTGAATAATAATCGGGCGCTGTTATTTGATATTGCCACGCGCACGGATACTTTTCGCTATAAACAGTGTTTAAGTAATGTATTACATTTACTGCCTAGCCGAGCGATGCGTGCAGATGCCCTGGCGCAATATATGCTTAAAAAACGTTGGAATCGCTGGTTTCTGGTACAGGGAAATACCCCGAAAGATGCTTTGTATGCGCAGGCAATTAAGCGCTCAGCTAAACGCTTTGGCATGAAAATCGTCGCAGAGAAGAAGTGGCTGCATACTTATGATGCTAGACGTACGGCGCAGTCTGATATTCCGGTGTTTACTCAAGTTGATGATTATGACGTGTTGGTGGTTGCCGATGAGCAGGGCTTGTTTGGTGAATATATCAGCTACCGAACCTGGTTACCCAGACCGGTCATTGGCACACAAGGGCTGGTTGCTACCTCATGGCATCGCACCCATGAGCAATGGGGCGCGGTGCAAATTCAAAATCGCTTTAAAGCCCTGGCCAACCGGCAGATGCAGGAACGAGATTATGCTGCATACTTAGCTGTTAGAGCCATAGGAGAGGCAGTGACGCGCACAAAAAAAAATGATGCGCCATCTATAAAGGCCTATTTATTGAGTGAGCGCTTTAAGTTACAAGGCTATAAAGGTCGACCACTCAGCTTTAGAAGCTGGAATGGGCAATTACGCCAGCCGGTTTTATTGGCGGCTCCTACGTCATTAGTAACTGCACCGCCTTTAGAAGGTTTTTTGCACCCCAAAAATGAATTAGACACATTAGGCTATGACCAGCCAGAAACACAATGCCAATAGGAATGGAAATGAAAACAAAAGTATTAATAAGCGCAGTTTCTTTGTTATTTGTACATGTGAGTTTAGCCGAAACTGTTTTTGTCAGTCTGGAGAAAGATAATGCTATCGCAGTCGTCGACCCCATTGCAGGCAAATTAATCAAGACCGTGAATATCGGGCAAAGGCCGCGTGGTATACAGCTTAGTCCTGATGCTCAGACGCTCTATATTGCTACCAGTGATGATGATACTGTACTGGAGGTGGATGCGAATACGCTGGTGGTTAAAAATAAACTGCCATCTGGTGAAGACCCTGAGACCTTTGCTATTAATTCGGATGGCACGCGCATGTATGTCTCTAATGAAGATGATAACCAGGTGACGGTTATAGACCTATCGACTAAACAGGCCGTTCATACTATAGGTGTGGGCGTTGAGCCCGAAGGTATTGCGGTTAGTCCAGATAAGCAATGGGTCGTCAGTGCCTCGGAAACTACCAATATGGTACACTGGATTGATGCTAAAACGTATGAAATTAAAGCGAATACGCTGGTTGATCCGCGCCCTAGAGCCTTAAGTTTTACTGCTGATAGTCAGCAGTTATGGGTGACTTCTGAGATCAATGGAACTTTGATGATTATTGATGTCGCAAGCAAGGAAATTACTCAACGGGTTCATTTTTCTGTGCCAGGAGTTGGCAAGGAAAAAATTCAGCCTGTGGGGGTGATTGTCGATAAGGGTCGTAAATGGGGCTATGTTGCTTTAGGCCCAGCTAATCGGGTTGCTGTGATTAATGCACAAACATACGAGGTAGAAAAGTATCTGCTTGTAGGGGAAAGAGTCTGGAATTTAGCTTTCTCGCCTGAGCAGAAGCGCTTATATACGACTAACGGTGTGAGTCATGATATTTCTATTATCGATCTGGACGAGCATAAAGTAACCAAATCGATAGCAGTAGGTCGTTACCCGTGGGGAGTGGCTGTTAAGCCTTAGGCTTAATGAAATGGGGAGCAGGGTAGTAAGAGGTTGAGAAAATATCCAATGCAGTGTATATAGGCTGGGTTGAGGTACAAAACCAGCAACAAAAATGCAGGGATTACGCCGCCTCCATCCCAGCCTACAAAAGCCATCCGCTCCCTATTGTGTCAAAATTTTTTTACATTTACACAATATAAAGATAACAATGGCTAAACACTTGGCACTGGAAATAACAGACTTAAATTTTTCCTACGGGAAAAAACAGGTTCTGTATGACTTGAATTTAACGGTAGCAGCAGGGCAGTGTGGTATTTTACTCGGCCCAAATGGTGCTGGGAAAAGCACCTTATTTGCATTAATTACCCGCCTATACGCACATAAGTATGGAAAAATTCATCTTGCCGGTTTTAATATTCAGAAAAAACCGTTAAAAGCATTGGCTCAACTAGGGGTGGTGTTTCAGCAAACCACGCTGGATCTTGATTTAACGGTACAGCAAAATCTGCGTTACCATGCTGCTTTGCAAGGCATGAGCAGAAAAAAATCCAATCTGGGTATACTGGAGCAATTAGAGCGCCTGGGCATGTATGAGCGGCGCAAGGAAGTGGTGCGCCAACTTAATGGAGGACATAGGCGGCGTGTAGAAATAGCTCGCGCATTAATGCATAAACCACGAGTGTTGTTACTGGATGAGCCGACTGTGGGGCTAGATGCGCCAAGTAGACATGCGATTGTTGAACATGTGCATCAGCTGGTTGCAGATGGTGATCTGGCGGTACTCTGGGCAACGCACTTAATGGATGAAATCTATGCTTCAGATAAAGTAGCGCTTATTCATCAGGGGGCTGTTAAAGCAGAAGGTGCGGTAGAAGATATTATTCAGCAGGCTCAAGCAGATAATATTAATGATGCGTTTTTTAAATTAACATTGGGAAAAGGCTGATGCGTATCTTTCATTACTGGTTTGCTCTCTGGGGAATTGTATTTCGGGAATTGTTACGCTTTGTCAAGCAAAAGGAGCGCTTCTTGTCCGCGCTAGTCAGACCATTGATCTGGCTTTTCGTCTTTGCTGCCGGGTTTAGGGCTGCGCTAGGTATCGCTATTATTCCACCCTATGAAACTTATATCCTTTACGAAGTGTATATTACTCCCGGCTTAATTGGCATGATCCAGTTATTTAATGGTATGCAGAGTTCATTGTCCATGGTTTATGATCGGGAAATGGGCAGCATGCGTATTTTATTAGTCAGCCCTTTGCCACGCTGGTATTTATTATTGTCGAAGTTGCTGGCCGGTGTTTTTGTTTCCATCTTGCAAGTCTATGTGTTTTTAGCAATCGCCTGGTTTTATGAAATACAGGCACCTTTAGAAGGCTATTTATGGTTACTGCCTGCCCTGCTACTTTCTGGTTTGATGCTGGGCGCGTTAGGGTTGTTGCTGTCATCATTTATCAAGCAGCTGGAAAACTTTGCCGGGGTGATGAATTTTGTTATCTTTCCCATGTTTTTTATGTCTACGGCGTTATATCCGCTCTGGAAGCTACAGGAATCCAGTGCATGGTTGTATAAAATAGCAGAATATAACCCTTTTTCTCAGGCGGTTGAATTTTTACGTTTTGCATTGTATGCTCAGTTCAATCAGCATGCTTTTGTTTATACTGCTGTTGCATTTGCGCTATTTTTGATACTTGCTATCATAGGCTATAATCCTTCCAAAGGAATGATGAAACGCAAAGGGCGTTAGTTTTGAAGTATAATGACTGAATGGTTTTTTCAGGCCTGTAGCAATTTCGCGTAGTTGTTTAAAAACAACTAGATAAATAATAAAAACTGAAGTTTCCCAATAATTATTTATGGTAAAATTGAAACTATGCTACAACTATATGAAAAATAGTCTTTTCATTCGTTTCAAATGCTATTGCCTAAGGGGAATTAAGTAGGGGTTTGCTATAAACATGGCAAAACCACCTAAAATAAACCTCGATACACCAGCATTGTGTATTTCAGCTACTCAATAATTGGGAAACTTCAGATAATAAAAATAACTAATTAGATAATGAGGAGTCACACATGAGTGAAGATAAGTCGACTGATGAAATCATAGAAAACGTTAAAGAAGTGGTAGAAGAAGCAGTTGATGCGGTAGAAGATGCCGTAGACGCAGCAAAGCCGCCTTTAATGAAACTTAAAGAAGAGAATCCTAAGGTATTTTATGGTGGTATCGCTGCTATTGCAGTTGTTGCCGGTCTGTTTTTTTTCTCGGGTGGAAGTTCAAACACGCAGCATGTACAGCAAATCGCGCATACGGTTGGAGAAACATATACCTTGCAGGCGCCTAATGCAACGCCTGGTTCTGGTGTAACACTGAAGATATTAAAAATACCAGGACAAATGGCATCATTTGATACTGAAAGTGAAGATGTAGTTTGTAATGCACCATCAGGTACTCGGGCGACTATCAAAAGTTTCCAGGAAGCTTTTGGTAAGAAAAATCTTTTTGCACATATAGAAATCCTGGATGCAGTTAATGACTGCCGTCAGGGTGTTAAAGGCTGGACGTTGACTACAAACTTAAAATAAAATCGAAAAATTTATTAGGGTTTGTTGACAGAATTCATAATATAGCTATAATAAGCAATTCAAATAGAGCGGGAATAGCTCAGCTGGTAGAGCACAACCTTGCCAAGGTTGGGGTCGCGAGTTCGAATCTCGTTTTCCGCTCCAAAAGATTTAAAAAGCCGCGTAACTCGCGGCTTTTTTTATTTCGATTATAAGGCTGCGTAGCAAAGTGGTTATGCAGTGGCCTGCAAAGCCATCTACAGCGGTTCGATTCCGCTCGCAGCCTCCATAAATTTACTTCAGTACACTCAAATGCGGGAATAGCTCAGCTGGTAGAGCACAACCTTGCCAAGGTTGGGGTCGCGAGTTCGAATCTCGTTTTCCGCTCCATAGTTTTCAGGTTTATCTTCTGAATATTAAACTACAGTAGCTAAAGCTAGTAATAGCTAGGTACTTCATCATGATTATCCTTGTTTCTGGTTTTTACGTTACAATTAAATACGTTAAATTTAGTCTCCCGTGATGAAAAAATTATTAATAAGATGAGCAGATATTCAAAAAAACAACAAGTATCCCCTGAAACTCAAGATGAATCGCTTAAAATTGCTAAAGCTACTCAGCGGCCTGGACAGACAAAGGAACAGAGAAAATTAATTGCCCAGGGTATTCAGAAGGGCATAGATCTGTATAAGAAGCAGCAAAAAGAAAAATCGCGGGAGCTGAATAAAAAGCTGAAACAGGTGAAGGGGAAATTAAACCAGTTTGATGAAAACCTGGAGGTTAAGCCTGATGCAGAGGTTATTTATCGTCAGAGCTTTCTAGCGTGGATTTTATTGCTTTTAAGCTGGGGCGGTTTCGCGGCTTATTTTTTTATGTGCAAGGGCGTTGCTTAGCTTTTTAGGATTATGCACCAGGATAGTCATATATTAAGTGAAATTGAAAGCATTACGCTAGACCACTATGCTCAAAGTGCAGATTCCTTTTGGTTGGGGACCAAAGATCATGATGCCTGAATTCAAGTCATAAGTACATAACCCAATAAATTTTTCATATCTATCCCAGTCAGCTCTTCAAATACCTCATAAGGTGTTTTGTAATTGAGACACTTTTTAGGGCGACTATTTAGCTTATCAACGGCTATAAAAACCTCTTTTATCGTAACATCAATCAACTCCATTACTTTAGGGAAATACTGTCTTAATAAGCCATTAGCATTCTCATTTTGCCCTCTTTCCCAAGAGCTGTATGGAGTCGCAAAATACGTATCACAACCTAGTGCTTCTGCTATTTTTTCATGCAGGGTAAACTCTTTCCCGTTATAAAAAGTAATTGTTTTAACAAAGCTTTTTATAGGATCAAGCATTAAAATAGTTGCGTCTAATACATATTGAGCCTTTTTCCCCGCTAAAGGGAAGGCCAACCGTAATTTAGAGACTCGCTCATCCAACGTTACAATCGCCCCTTTGTGATTTTTCCCAATGATTGTATCTGCCTCCCAATCACCTATACGCTTACGGTTGTTGACCTCTTCAGGACGCTCATCTATATCGACTCTATTAGGGATTCCTGTCCTATTATGGGCTGACCCATACCGCTTGCGATAGGTTTTGTTCTGATGCCGAAGATGCTTGTATAGTTCACCCCCTGCCTTTTTGTCCGCCAGAATATGCTGGTAGATTGTTTCATGATGAAGACTAATTATACCTTCTTGTTTTAACCGCCCTGCAATCTGCTCAGGACTCCAGTCATCCTCAATGCGAACATTAACAATGCCTTTTATTTCATCCGTTAATTTAACCTCTTTAGGCTTGCGCTGTCAGCCCCGGAAGGGCTGATAGTCTCCAGAAGGCGCAGGGAAATTTGCCAATCCGAAGTGCGCGATAGCGCGCGAGGGAGGCTAAAATTTTATCCCGAATAGCCGTAGAGCCATTTGTGGTAGCCATGACTGAGCTGCTTTGTGCTCAGTCTGTGGCGGACGCAGGGCGGCTGGAGCATCTCCTATTCGCTGCGTAGGTGAACGAATTACGGCGACAGGAGTCCCGGAATTTCGTGAGGTAGCATGGCGCGCCTGTTTTTGTGTCGTTCTTGGGCAAAATCTTCTGCTTGTTTATGCCTGTAGCCTCTTTGACCTGTATTGCGTTTAATCTCGCGTGAAATATTGCTTTGGCTTTGTTCTAAGGCTTCTGCTATTTTATTCTGTGAAGTTCCCTTTTTTAATTCAATCGCTGTCAGCCCCGGACGGGCTGATAGTCTCCAGAAGGCGCAGGGAAATTTGCCAATCCGAAGTGCGCGATAGCGCGCGAGGGAGGCTAAAATTTTATCCCGAATAGCCGTAGAGCCATTTGTGGTAGCCATGACTGAGCTGCTTTGTGCTCAGTCTGTGGCGGACGCAGGGCGGCTGGAGCATCTCCTATTCGCTGCGTAGGTGAACGAATTACGGCGACAGGAGTCCCGGAATTTCGTGAGGTAGCATGGCGCGCCTGTTTAGCGCCATTTACACCAGGAATGGCTTTGGATATTTTAGATTTTGGCTGTGGTCCCGGGCGGGATATTAAATATTTTCAATCATTAGGGCATCGACCTGTTGGTTTGGACGGATGCCAGTGATTCTGTAGGATGGCTAGTTTTTATACAGGTTGCGAGGTTCTGCAGCAAAGTTTTCTTCAGCTGGCATTGCCACAACAAGTTTTTGACGGGATCTTTGCCAATGCTTCATTGTTTCATGTGCCTAGTCAGGAATTACCACGCGTGCTCACTGAATTACATGCGACTTTAAGAGCAGACGGGATTTTTTTTATCTAATCCACGAGGTAGTCAGGAAGGCTGGAATGGACAAAGGTATGGTCATTATATGCAATTCCAGGAAAGCCAAAGGTATCTTAATGATGCTGGCTTTGACATTCTGGATTATTATTATCGTCCACCAGGAAAACCTATTTCAGAGCAACCCTGGCTAGTCATCGTTAGTCGTAAAGTAGTATAAAGTACGACTACTGAATACTAATAATTAAGTTGAGGGTGTAGGGGAGGGTTAGTCTTGCTCGGGTGGCTTGTCTGCAATCCCGGTGAAGCCCTGAATTTGTTGAATCGTGCGATGTAAGGAGTCAATCACACGGAGTTTATCTATGCGCTTTAAATCTACATGCATGGAAAAGCCCTCATGTTCATCGATCCACTTGTTTTCCATAGCATTTCTCGTAGCAGTATCAGGATTAACACCGATAGCCTAATACTCGATGTTCAAGTTTTTTAACTGATTGATTTTATTGACAATTTTACTGACAAAGAAAGCATCAACATCATTGTAAATCAATCACTTATAAAACAAAGCCGTAAAAATTTACTTTTCTTAGCCCAGTTATAGCTGAAAACTTGAACATCGAGTAATAGGTTTTTACTGGATGGGCAATGCCCTTTACGGCAATTTCACTCAGACTTTCGCAATTAATCGCGTCTTTTACTAAGGCATAAGTTTCATGTGAAATCAGGATCTGGTCGGTTCCTGCACTGGATTCAAGCAGGCTTGCAAGGTTAACCTGACCTCCAACGATGGTGTAATCCAGGCGGTTTTCACTGCCAAAATTTTCTACTGTACAGTAGCCTGTGTTAATCCCTATTCTGATATGTAATGGATCTGAGATACCCTGATTTACCCACTTTTCGCGTAGGAATTTTAAGTGCTCGCGCATTTCAATTGCCATCATTACGCAGGCTATCGCATCTTGTTGTTCGCCACGGCTTTTAGGGTCGCCAAAGAAAATCATTATTGCATCACCGATAAATTTATCTAATGTGCCACCAAAGCGCGCTGCAATTTCAGCCATTTCTTTTAAATAGCTATTCAGCAAGGTCGCTAGTGCTTCGGCTTCCATGGAATCGGTAATCTCGGTAAAGCCTTTAATATCAGAAAAGAATACGGTTATTTTTTTTCTTTGTGTTTCCAGATTGACTTCTTTCTCACCGGTAAAGATGGAGTTATATATTTCCGGGGACAGGTATTTGGCTAGTTTTTTCATCAGTGTTCCCATTGAAAGAAGAAGCACCTAAACAAAGCAGCCTATAACCTACCTGAAGGTAGCACCACTCGAATATTTCCATCTTTTTGATTTTAATCACTTATAACAGCAAATAGACACTCTGTAGGCACCGTAAAAAAACAACAAATAATTTCAAATAAAGCTTGCAATTGCCGAAAGAATTTTTCTAAAAATTTCCGTTTTAATCACCTCATAAACGGATATCACCCATGCTTAAAGACCTACCACTCTCTGAACATATTCACCAACACTGCAATGAAAGTATGGAACGTGCCCTGTTAGCAGAGCGTCATCCTTTGTAGGCTCGTTCATGCCCAGAGTTGAAGGATATCGACTTTATTCGCCTTGGGTTATTACGCTGTATCAGTGTAGTCGATAGTGGTCGCCATTTCCTCCAAACCAATGAACAGATTTATGGCCCGCTGCTTCCCCACTCAACGTATTTTAAATCACTGAAGTCGCATAGACGAACAAGTATGCTTGAGGTATTTGAACAGCAGAGCTATCATCTTCACTCTGAAACACTGCTATCGCAAGGCATTGATTATCTTAAAGCATTCCCGGAACTTGACGAATACACCATAGAAGCAGCGGATGGACATTTTATTGATCATGCCTGCCATACTGGAAAAAACAGCAAGGGGAAAGTTTATGCGGCCGGGGGGATTTACGCGTTGAATCTCAGAAGTGGGTTGCTCAGATTTCTTTGTCTGGTGACAAACGGAACTCAGAGGCATCAAGAAATACCTGTGTTACGAGATCATATTGAAAAGCAAAACAAGGGAAATAACAGCTCTCAGAAACATCTCTATGTCTACGATAAAGCCGTCACCGACTTTGTCTGGTGGGATCGGCAGAAACGACATGCTAATTACATGATTTCAATGCTAAAAGAAAATTCAATTGCGACTCTGGTTGAGTCTATCCCTTTTGACTCCCGCCATGAGATCAATACAGGGGTTGAAGCATACAGTGTGTACGAAAACAAGGGCATCAAATTTAACGTGGTGGATTACCGTGATCCAGAAACCGGAAAACTTCACCGGTTTGTGACAACCTTGCCAATGACTATTAACCCTGGAACCATTGCCATGCTGTATTTCAAGCGATGGACGATTGAAAAGACATTCAATAACACTAAAAGTAATTTCAAGGAAACTAAAGCTTGGTCTTCCAATACCCGCTCACTTGAAAATCAAATGCGCCTGACTGCAATGAGCTATAATTTAATGCGCGTGTTTGAAGAGATTTCAAAAACACAACAACCAGAATTGATTCATCCATCGGATAAAAAATATAGCGAGGCTCTGGAGATAAGGCAGCAACAGGCTCAAAAACGAGATCGTTTTGTGAATCCATTATTTTTCCAGGCAAAAATATCTCGTATCAGCTCGTATACCATTCGGGCAGTTCAAAACGCAATAATAACAGGAATGTCTTTACAGTGCTTTATGAGCTCTCTTGTGGCGAGGTTAGTTTCACGGCCTCAATTGATAGGGGAACACTGATGATGTTTATAGCAAACCCCTACTTAATTCCCCTTAGGCAATAGCATTTGAAACGAATGAAAAGACTATTTTTTTCATATAGTTGTAGCATAGTTTCAATTTTACCATAAATAATTATTGGGAAACTTCAGTTATAGATAAAAGCGCTAAAAAATACACCGCATAAAATCAGGATGATAGAGAAATACAGCGCCAGTGTGACTTGACTAATCACCATGCAAATTATTCTGGGGACTACGAAATAATCATCTACATCAATGCCTAGGTATTCTAATGGCGCTATTTCACCGCGTATCTTGGTATTCCCCAAGTCAACTGCAATGGCTGAACACGAACGTCCAACCAGGATAATTCCGGTAATCACTGGACCAAGTTCGCTAACCACTAATCGGGCGAGTATAGCAGTCAAATCACTAGCTCCGGTAAGAGCCTGCATGATGTAGATTAGCTGGGAAGTGACGCCAATTCCGGCTAAAACGGCAAGAAATGATATCATGGCAATTGCATCTACACCGGTAAAAATGAGTTGCCCCAGTAAGCTGGAGTAGACTGCCCGGTTAAATATGTTTCGATGCGCCTGCCAGACACTGAGAGATTGAATTAAAAAGTAGGCGAAATCAATGATGTAAAGGAGAGAATCTATACAATGCCGTCCTATCCATCCGAAGAAATTCATTTGCTTACACTAAAAAATACAGTAGCCAGGCGCGCCATGCTACCTCACGAAATTCCGGGACTCCTGTCGCCATAATTCGTTCACCTACGCAGCGGATGGGAGATGCCCTGAACGCCCTGCGTCCGCAACGACTACGCACAAAAGCAGCTTCGTCATTACTACCTCACTGGCTGGACGTCTATTCGGAATGCAATTCTTGCTCCTCTCGCGTGCTGCCAGCACACGTCCGCTGTCAGCCCCGGACGGGCTGATAGTCTCCAGAAGGCGCAGGGAAATTTGCCAATCCGAAGTGCGCGATAGCGCGCGAGGGAGGCCAAAATTTTATCCCGAATAGCCGTAGAGCCATTTGTGGTAGCCATGACTGAGCTGCTTTGTGCTCAGTCTGTGGCGGACGCAGGGCGGCTGGAGCATCTCCTATTCGCTGCGTAGGTGAACGAATTACGGCGACAGGAGTCCCGGAATTTCGTGAGGTAGCATGGCGCGCCTGGAATCAGCGAATTGCCCTGTCGCCTATCAGGGGCTAAAAATCACCACTTCGCTAAGCTCCGTTTCCATGATTTTCAGCGTGAGCAGGAAGTCAACATCAGTCTCTGCCTGCTTAGGTCTGATATTACTTGTTGAGGGCTGCATGAAGCGAGTAGTAAAACGGTGTTTACCACCGCTTATTTCGACAAAATAAGGGGTGTCCCTTAATAATTTGATGATCACTATCTGGTAGGGTTGGGTCTGCTCCAGAGTAGCCTGATAAAAGCCCTTGTGGGCTGTTTCTCTTGTGGTGCTACCGCTACGGCGAATGAAATTTAGAATCAGGTCGACTGCAGTGCGAATCGGAGAAAACAGACTGATCCACATGTCTAAGTCTTCATTCTGTCGTTCTTTTTCCTGTTCCAGCCAGTAGTGATAAGAAGGTAGGTCAAATGAACAAGTGCCGCCTGGTATGCTGCTTCGCTGGCTAATGGTTTGAAATAGATCACTTTTCAAGCTGGAAATATCAATTTTTCCATTGGTCGCATAGAGGATTTTGCTGGTTGAATTTAAATCATCCAAAATTTTACGCAATCTTTTAGTATCAATACCTTCGTGATTGGATAGTTGATTGAGCCGGTTTGAATGACGTTCGAGTTCTTTAAGTGTTTCTGCTTTTAAGTCGTGGCGACTAAAAACTTGTAAAATATCCACCAGTGTACTAACCGCAGCACGTTTATCCCATATATTGGAGCCGGCAAGGAAGTGGTCTAGCTGTAGAAAAAGCTGTTCCAGGCGTATGAATACACGCATGCGTTCATTAAGTGGAAATTCGTAGCTAATGTATTCAGTATTCACTGTGCTTGAGTAAGAAATTGCTTATGTAAGAGGTCAACTTGATGACGTAGATTGCTTAATCCCTGGGTGTTATTAATCACACTATCGGCTTGTGCCAGGCGCTCTGTTCTGTCCAGCTGACTACTAATAATAGCAGTAATCTTCGCATCACTGAGTTGGTTGCGTAATTTTACTCTATTAATCTGCATTTCCATAGGGCAGTCAATGACTAAAATATGATCCACCAGTGCCTGCATGCCTGTCTCTATTAATAGTGGAATTGAAACAATGGCATAAGGGCTATTCAGATGACTTAACTGCTGGTTGATTTGCGCATACACTAATGGAT
This sequence comes from Bathymodiolus japonicus methanotrophic gill symbiont, assembly GCF_019721995.1. Lineage (GTDB taxonomy): Bacteria > Pseudomonadota > Gammaproteobacteria > Methylococcales > Methylomonadaceae > Methyloprofundus. The sequence goes on from NZ_BLYC01000008.1 coordinate 150,262, forward strand.
GCATAATACTTTCTAGTAGCAGCTTCTTATCCGGCTCACGAAAAATGCAATCACGTAACTGATTTCTGTTTAAGCAGCCATCAGGCGTAATATAGTCTGTTCCGAAAGCCAGTTTAATCTGCTGTAGCGCTTTTTGACCCGGTGCAACAAGTTGATGTGCAATTTCATCGGCATCGATGACGGCAATGGCTTGCTGCTTAAAAAATTCCGAAACCGTGGATTTTCCACTACCTATTCCCCCCGTAAGCCCTACTTTATACATTGCGACTAAAGTAAGCCGGTGCTTGTTAAATACAGCGTATTGATTTCATCGCCCCATAATAAAGCGATCCAGCCAGCAATAGCGAGATAAGGTCCAAATGGGATAGGTACGTTTTTATCCCGTTGTACAAAAATAATCATTGCAGTACCGATAATGGCTCCTACTAAAGACGATAGCAGGATAATCAATGGCAGGTACTGCCAGCCTAACCATGCACCCAATAAGGCGAGTAATTTGAAGTCACCGTAACCCATGCCTTCTTTTCCTGTCAGCAGCTTGAATAATTGATAGATAGTCCACAGAAACAGGTATCCGGCAATTGCGCCAATAATACTGGAAACAGGATCGGTGAAAATATTAAACAGGCTTAAAAATAAGCCCAGCCATAATATCGGCAAGACAATATTGTCAGGTAATAACTGATGGTCAAAATCAATGCCACTCAGCGCAATCAACGTCCAGGTAAGGAGCAGGGCGTATAAGGTTTCAATTTGACCGCCTAGCTGGTAGGCAACAACAATGGATAGGATGCTCGATAATGCCTCAACTAAAGGGTAACGCATCGAGATGTGGGTCTGGCAGTTAGCACATTTGCCTTTTAGCCAAAGATAGCTGAACACGGGGATATTTTGCATCGCAGTTATTTTGGCATTACAAATAGGACAGTGTGAACCCGGCAGGGCCAGATTAAACGTATTGTCCGATGGATCGGTTATTGCTAATTCAAGGAACTCCTGGCATTCCTGCTTCCAGCCGCGTTGCAACATAATAGGCAGGCGGTAAATAACGACATTGAGAAAGCTACCTACCATTAAGCCGATGACGCCAACGAGAGTGCAAAGTAATACAGGTGAATTCAAGATAATAGTATAGGACGACATATTGCTCTAAAAATAAGAAATGCGTTAGTACAGCACCATGTTTGATGAATAGGATGTTGTTTAAGCTACTGATTCAAAATATAACTCAGTTATACTTCGCACGGTCACGACTGTGGATTTCTAGCGGCTGAGTTTTTGCCAATAGCTACGTTGCTGAAACCGTTACGTAGCCAGCTATGCGCTAGTTTCAGCGCCTTGCTCTCGACAAAAATCAGCTCACTATATTTTCCGCATCTGTAACCGCGCGAAGTATATCTATTAACCCGTCCGACAGACAGGGTGATGTACTAGCAGGGATTTACATGCTGGGTACAAGGGAACGGGGGTCTTTGGCCCCGTCTGTACATTGTGGGGTTAAAGACCCCGTTTCCGGTTTTAGTTATAGGTTTAACCTATTAACCAAAGTAAAAATCGTTTCATACGCTGTCAGCCCCGGACGGGCTGATAGTCTCCAGAAGGCGCAGGGAAATTTGCCAATCCGAAGTGCGCGATAGCGCGCGAGGGAGGCTAAAATTTTATCCCGAATAGCCGTAGAGCCATTTGTGGTAGCCATGACTGAGCTGCTTTGTGCTCAGTCTGTGGCGGACGCAGGGCGGCTGGAGCATCTCCTATTCGCTGCGTAGGTGAACGAATTACGGCGACAGGAGTCCCGGAATTTCGTGAGGTAGCATGGCGCGCCTGTTTTTATATCTCATGTAGCTGGTTGAAATAATGTTAGTTTACAGGGTTCATTTGTTTTTCTCATGAATAATCGTTACATAGGGGCTGTTTTTTCCAGTAAACCAACATGAAGAATTAAAGAATGAAACGTTTTCTAGTTAGGTGCTTTAACGCTTATTAGTCATATAAAATGAAACGATAATAATTAATATCTTCATTATAGACTACAAATCGCCTTTGTGTGAGCGGAAGACGCGTAACATATGAATATAATGCAGCAAGAAGATTAAAAAAGATCACAGATAATGAAGGAAGCAGTTTTAATTATCAGTTTGATAGTATGGGTAATCCTATTCTTGCGGAAAGCAGAGATAAAAATAATGCTTTAACTCAAACACTCTCAAACCAATACAATCAACTGGGACAATTGACTCAATCCTTAGGCGGTGAAGGTCAGATCGATGCGTTAACGTATGATAATAACGGAAATGTTAGACAATCAAACGATGCCTATAACCAGGTTAATAAAACGCTTTATGATGCTTTAAACCGAGTGAAAGAACAGATTGATCCAAACAATAATCCTTCTAATTTTGCGTATGATAGCGCCGGTAATTTATCGGAAGTCATCGACCAGAAAGGTAACTTAACACAGTATCAATATAACGGATTTAATGAAGTCGTTGAAATAAACAGTCCGGATACCGGTGTTGAAACCTTTATCTATGATTTAAACGGTAACCTGATCAGTCATACTGACGCAAGAAATATTACCACAACTTTTCGTTAAGACGGATTGAACAGATTAATCCAAAAATCTACACAGAATACTCAGGTTACCTATACCTACCCCATCTTCGTCACTATTGATGATGTAGTTGTTATAAATCAATTGGTTGAAATTTTAAAAAGTAGCCAGTTGGCACTACAGATTTTGTGTTTTTGTATAAAACGTTGGATTTTTTAGAGTATTTTTGTCGCATGTAAATTACACTCAAATAATGATGATTTTTTTGACAAAAGTCAATGAATTTATCGACAAAAATAATATAAATGGCACTACAAAACTTTCAAAAAAAACACCATTGATTTTAAAGAGAATTTTTCGACAAAAAATCGCTTAAACCGATGAATCAATGGCTTAGAAAGATGAAAGTGACGAAGATGGGCTACGATGTCAATATCAACGGCGTTTTATCTCAGATTACTGATCATAACAGCACCGTCAATTACGGTTATGATTTAGAAAAAAGATTGATTTTAACGGAAAGAAATATGGAAGGTAAAACCTCTTCAATCGCCTATAACTATGATATCGATGGCAATATAAACGAGATCACTTAGCCCAGCGGAAACATTATTCGTTACGGCAGAGGATTAAGCGGAAGAGTGGATAGTGTTAAACTAAATAATAACAGTTTAATTGATGATATTTTATGGAAACCATCAGGTAATATTCAGTCTTTATCCTATGCTAACGGATTCAATTACGAAGCCGGTTTTGACTTCAGGGGAAGATTAATCACTGCAGACGGGGTTAATTCGCTGGGTTATGAATATGATAAAACCAATAATATAAAAGTCATTGATGATGAACTCGCGTATCAAAAATCGTATTCTTATCCCATCTTCGTCACTTTCATCTTTCTAAGCCATTGATTCATCGGTTTAAGCGATTTTTTGTCGAAAAATTCTCTTTAAAATCAATGGTGTTTTTTTTGAAAGTTTTGTAGTGCCATTTATATTATTTTTGTCGATAAATTCATTGACTTTTGTCAAAAAAATCATCATTATTTGAGTGTAATTTACATGCGACAAAAATACTCTAAAAAATCCAACGTTTTATACAAAAACACAAAATCTGTAGTGCCAACTGGCTACTTTTTAAAATTTCAACAAATTGATTTATAACAACTACATCATCAATAGTGACGAAGATGGGTTATGATGTTTTAAATCGACTTGTTGATGAAAACAGTCTGTTTTCGTATGAATACGATGAAATAGGCAATAGATTATTAAAAGATAATACTGATTATCTCTACACTCCTGATAACCAGTTAACATCAGTTGATAAAAATGATTTTAGTTATGATGAAGCAGGTAATACGACTGCCGAAGGAAAGCATGGTTATCAATACAATGATCAAGGGATATTAAGCGATTATTCTTGGTCCAAAAAAGTTAAAGCATCTTATATTTACAATGGTTTTGGACAAAGAATTGAAAAGATCATAGGTAATAAATCAATCACTTTTGATTACGACCCGAATGGTCAGCTGATCAGTGAAGAAATTTATATTCATTCAGTTAAAAAAGAAAGTAGAGAAATTATTTGGTTAGCAAATAGACCGATTGCTCAAGTCGTCACTAAATTTAGCAAGAAGAAATCGAAATCGGAAATCTTCTATATTCATGTTGACCATCTGAATACGCCAAGGTTAATGACAGATGACAATCAAACGATTGTCTGGAAATGGGAAAGCGATGCATTTGGTCTGGGAAAACCAGATCAGGATCCGGATGGTGATGGAAACGATACAATCATTAACCTACGCTTTCCAGGTCAGTATTATGATAAAGAAAGTGAGCTCCATTACAACTACTTTAGATATTACAATCCCAGAATAGGGCGTTATATCACCTCAGATCCAATAGGAATTAAGGGTGGAATGAATACTTAGCCTATCTTCGTGACATATACAGTCAATTTCCCATTATTTCAATGAGTTAAATTTTCAATCGGCCCCAGTTGGCACTGCAGGTTTCATATCAACGATCGTTTTAACTTTTCCAATCGGGTCGGGGTTAATATTCAACGCAGTGTATATTTGTTTTTGTCTGGTTTCTGCTTTGCTTGTGGTTCGCAGGTGAATGATTGTATCGTTATCCGTGGGTAAAGTAATGGTCATGCGTTGCTGGGTCGACATCCTGTTGCGAATGCTTTCCCAGCTTAGATGGATGTCCTGCAATCTAAGTTGATAACGCAGTACATGTACCAGGTGGTAAGCTAATAATGTGATGAATAGGTGTCCGGTAACCCGCTCTTCTTTTTTGTGATAGACAGGGCGCAAGCCTAGCTCGGTTTTCAGGCTTCTAAAGGTCGCTTCAATCTCAGTCAGCATGGTATAGGTTAGCCATAACTGTTCTTCCGACCAGTCAGGGATATTCGTTCTTAGGCAGTAAACACCACAGTGCTTATCTTTTTGGTCACTTTCAGGTTTACGTTGCCATTCTATACCGATGGCTTTGTTTTTTTTGTCATCCGCGATAACGTTAATGGTGTAATCTGCAGCAACACGGCTATGTTTTTCACGTAGTCGTCCGATACGTTCCAGTATTTTGTCGTATTTTTTAAGGGTGCCTTTTTTGCTCAGACCTGTGTGCAGTTTTTCCAGGGCCTCTTCCAGACGAGCATGGAAGCGATTACGGATACCTTGTTCTTTTTTTGCTTTTTGTTCTGAATGACAATAGAGTCGGGTTTCCCCGGTTTCTTGATCAACTTCACGATAAACAACAACATTGCTGTCCCGGGTATCCCTGACCGCTACCGGAGTTTTCTGATCTCTTGGGTTTTTTACATGTTGTTCTCGACTGACAACGAGATAATGATAATCTTGTTCGATTAACCAGACAATATTGTCAGCGCTGGCAATGCCGGCATCCATGATAACCACCGGCTTTATTTGATGAAAGGGATCCTTGTCTCGCAGTTCGTCAAGCATCAGTTTCAAGGTCGCGGGCTCACTGGCGTTGCCGGGAAAAACCTGACTACTCAATGGAAAGCCGTCACCATCCAGAACCATCCCCAGAGTAACCAACGGGCAATCAGTGCGTTTCTCTTTAGAGCGACCGAATTTCGCTTTCGGGTTTCGGGCGCACTGGCCTTCAAAATAAGTATTGGTCAGATCGTACAATACAATCTTGCGGTTTAAATTGAACAACGTCTGCTCTCGGTCAGCCAGAAAATATTCAAGAGTTGCCTGATGTTTGAGTAGCTTGTCACTGACTGTATATAATCGCGTCAGGCTGGTGTTACCGTAGTCATGACCCAGTAATTCGCCCAGGCCTGTTCGATTTTGCAACCAGTCATGTGTTTGCAGTTCACTGCTGGGTGAAACCATACGTCCTATGATAGTGCCCAGGGCCGTCGCCGTATCTACTTTATTAAAGCCCAGCGCCATGAGTTTCTCGTCTAGCTGTAACTGCTGTGCGGGGCATGCAGTGCCAGGGTTTCAACACCAATACTACGGGCATTAATGGCTTCGACATGATTAATATCGACATGATGAAAATCTCGCGTTGTTGTTTTTGAATCTAGCGGTTGTGACAGTTTTGCAGTCATCAGTGAGCTATAGCGCTGGGCTGTTGCTTCCAGAAGTTGATTTAAATCATCGGCTAAATTGAATAGCTCTTCCTGATGTGGTTCCAAACCTTGCTGTAATTGTTCGATTCTGGCCGTCAGCAAGGGCCAGTACTTTTTATCAATCGTAACGTCCGCACCTATATTGAGCAATGTACGTTGCTTGACTTGTTTTCCTATACGCACAGATTCTACAATGCGGTAAGTGAAATAAGCTGAGCCGTCTTCAAGGCTTTTTGTTTTGGTTCTTCGAATATACATACGCTGAAAATCATGGAAACGGAGCTTAGCGAAGTGGTGATTTTTAGTCCCTGATAGGCGACAGGGCAATTCGCTGATTCGACGTGTGCTAGCAGCACGCGAGAGGAGCAAGAATTGCATTCCGAATAGCCGTCCAGCCAGTGAGGTAGTAATGACGAAGCGGCTTTTGTGCGTAGTCGTTGCGGACGCAGGGCGTTCAGGGCATCTCCCATCCGCTGCGTAGGTGAACGAATTATGGCGACAGGAGTCCCGGAATTTCGTGAGGTAGCATGGCGCGCCTGATAAAGTGGTTTCGGAAAAATGATCTTGAAGCGGGAGTAAAATATCGCGTAAAATGAACATGAATGAAGGTCGTTTTATTTGTATAATCAATGTGTTATAAACTTTTATTATACAGTAAAACTAGGCCTCATTCACGATTAACCTGTTGTTTTTAAAAAGAATTCAAGGCTTTTAGTCAACGGAATGTCATTAATATTGGTAATATCTAATATATCAGAAAAATAAGCATTAGCTGACGCTGTCAGCCCCGGACGGGCTGATAGTCTCCAGAAGGCGCAGGAAAATTTGCCAATCCGAAGTGCGCGATAGCGCGCGAGGGAGGCTAAAATTTTATCCCGAATAGCCGTAGAGCCATTTGTGGTAGCCATGACTGAGCTGCTTTGTGCTCAGTCTGTGGCGGACGCAGGGCGGCTGGAGCATCTCCTATTCGCTGCGTAGGTGAACGAATTACGGCGACAGGAGTCCCGGAATTTCGTGAGGTAGCATGGCGCGCCTGTATTCTTATGCTTTAAAAACCAGGAAACTTCAGATAAATATCTGCTTACGCTGGGTATGGTTTTCGTTTTAGCTCTGCAGTAAATGCTATACAATAGTATTATATCTGAAGTTTCCCAATAATTATTTATGGTAAAATTGAAACTATGCTACAACTATATGAAAAAATAGTCTTTTCATTCGTTTCAAATGCTATTGCCTAAGGGGAATTAAGTAGGGGTTTGCTATAAACATGGTAAAACCACCTAAAATAAACCTCGATACACCAGCATTGTGTATTTCAGCTACTCAATAATTGGGAAACTTCAGTATTATATTACTTTTAGTTTTAACCTACCGTTTTAAAAAAAACCTTAGTCATGACTGAACTGGATCAGAAAAGCGCAAAAAAACGTAATCGTGGTATTTATTTATTACCCAACCTATTTACTACAGGCGCTCTGTTCTCAGGGTTTTACGCAATAGCATCGGCAATTTCAGGGCGCTATGAAACAGCGGCAATTTTAATTTTTGTGTCTCTGATTTTAGATGGCTTAGACGGACGTGTTGCGCGCATGACTAACACCCAGAGTGATTTTGGTGCTGAATACGATAGTATGGCGGATATGGTTTCTTTTGGTGTGGCGCCTGCTATCGTCATGTATTTATGGTCGTTGTCTTCGTTAGGCCAGGCTGGTTTAATTGGCGCCTTTGTGCATTTAGCCGGTGGCGCATTACGCCTGGCACGGTTTAATACCCAGCTGGCTACCCAGGATAAACGCTATTTTCAGGGTTTGCCTAGTCCGGCGGCAGCCGCAATTTTAGCGGGTCTGGTCTGGATTAGTGAAAAGTATGATTATGGTGTCGATAGCTGGCCGTGGTTAGTGTTAATCGTGACAGTAGCTACTGGTTTATTAATGGTCAGCAATTTTCGTTATTATAGTTTTAAGGATATTAATTTACGCGGAAAAGTGCCTTTCGTAGTGGTAATTGGCGTGATGTTAGGGTTTGCCATTACCTTATCCAACCCTGCGACGATTTTATTTATATTTTTCTTTGGTTATGCCTTGTCAGGACCTATTATGACTATGTTATTATTACGTCGTAAGCGTCATGAACGCTTGAACTAAAATGAACAAAAAAGAAAAGCAACACACGATTATGATCAGCAAACACCAGGCAATACCTTTTTATCACTCCGCTAGCTGCCTGGGTCGCCATCTGCCCTGCCGGGCATCTCTCTAATATCCCCTAAAAATACATCTCGATACGGATCCAGCGCGATAAACGTACTCTGCTCAGGCATGCACGAGCAGGGAATACCTAAATAATAAGCTAGGCGCGCTACTCATATTTAAGAATCCGCATCATACTAATTGTTGGCTAAGCAGCCACCATGAATGGAATTTCCCATGAAAGATAAATTAATAATATTTGATACGACTTTGCGTGATGGTGAGCAAAGTCCTGGTGCGTCAATGACGCGTGATGAAAAAGTAAGAATTGCCCGCGCTTTGGAAAGACTAAAAGTCGATGTCATTGAAGCCGGATTTCCAGCGGCAAGTGATGGCGACTTCGCGGCTGTGCAGGCAGTGGCCGAGGCGGTTAAAGAAAGTACTATCTGTGGTTTAGCGAGAGCACTAGATCGGGATATAGATCGTGCAGGGGAAGCCTTAAAGCATGCTGAGAGTTCGCGTATCCATACCTTTATTGCGACATCGCCGATTCATATGCAAATGAAGTTGAAAATGTCGCCTGAACAGGTAATCGAGCATGCAGTAAAAGCAGTTAAGCGCGCACGACAATATACCGATAATGTTGAATTTTCTCCCGAAGATGCCGGTCGTTCAGAAGAAGATTTTTTATGTCGTATCCTGGAAGCGGTGATTGATGCCGGTGCGACTACCTTAAATATCCCCGATACCGTGGGCTATAGCATCCCAGCAGATTTTGGCGCGATGATTGCTAATTTAAGACAGCGCATTCCGAATGCAGATAAAGCGATTTTTTCGGTGCATTGTCATAATGACTTAGGATTGGCAGTGGCAAATTCCTTGTCCGCTGTGATGAATGGTGCAAGACAGGTTGAATGTACCATCAATGGATTAGGCGAGCGGGCAGGTAATGCCGCGTTAGAAGAAATCGTTATGGCCATTAAAACCCGCCATGATGTATTTGCCTGTGATACGCGTTTGGATACCCGGGAAATTGTTACCTGCTCAAAATTAATTTCCAGTATTACCGGTTTTCCGGTACAGCCTAATAAAGCCATCGTCGGCGCGAATGCGTTTGCGCATGAGTCAGGTGTTCATCAGGATGGCGTTTTAAAGCACCGTGAAACCTACGAAATTATGCGTGCTGAAGATGTCGGTTGGTCGGCTAGTCGTATGGTCTTAGGTAAGCACTCAGGGCGTAATGCGTTTAAAAGTCGCATGACTGAATTGGGCTTTGAGTTTAATAGCGAGTCGGAACTCAACGATGCTTTTATGCGCTTTAAGCAGTTAGCGGATAAAAAGCATGAGATTTTTGATGAAGACTTGCAGGCCTTGATTACCGAGGTCAATACCGGTAATCAAGAAGAGCATTATAAATTAATCGCCTTAAAAGTCTGTTCTGAAACGGGGGAAACGCCGAGTGCAACAGTGACAGTTAAAATAGGCGAGCAGGAATTCAGGGCTGGTTCGGAAGGCAGTGGTGCAGTGGATGCCAGCTTAAAGGCGATTGACTCTATTGTTAATTCAGCAACTTCTTTAGAGCTTTATTCGGTTAACAGTATCTCTAATGGCACTGATGCCCAGGGTGAAGTGACCGTTCGTTTGGAAAAAGGCGGCCGGGTTGTCAATGGCTTAGGAGCGGATACAGATATTGTTATTGCCTCGGCTAAAGCGTATATCAATGCTTTGAATAAGCTAGAAGATAAAGGTGAAAAGAAACACCCGCAGGTGTAGTTGATTATCTTTTGCTATAACTCGATGTTCAAGTTTTTGATATTGAGAAGGTAAAATCAGGTATTCTGAGGTTGTTGTAATTTTATCGGTGTAATCCCATGTTAATGAATGCCCCAGCCACCTTTATCCAAAGCTATATTGACGATTTAAATGATGCGCTCAATCAGCTAAAACCCGGAGCCGCTTTGATACGGATTCAAGCCGCTTGGTTGGGCACTTGTTTAACGTGCATACTGCTAATGAACTCTGTTTGCTGGGCTAAGTTTGAGCGAGCAAGCCTTGGAGATTGCAAAGTAGCCGCATTATCCTGGGTGTTTCGTACGCTGAAAATCATGGAAACGGAGCTTAGCGAAGTGGTGATTTTTAGTCCCTGATAGGCGACAGGGCAATTCGCTGATTCGACGTGTGCTAGCAGCACGCGAGAGGAGCAAGAATTGCATTCCGAATAGCCGTCCAGCCAGTGAGGTAGTAATGACGAAGCGGCTTTTGTGCGTAGTCGTTGCGGACGCAGGGCGTTCAGGGCATCTCCCATCCGCTGCGTAGGTGAACGAATTATGGCGACAGGAGTCCCGGAATTTCGTGAGGTAGCATGGCGCGCCTGAAGCAAGTATACCCTGGGACTGGTTGCTACGGGTGAGTGTGGTCTTAATTTTAAAACGTTATGGCATTACTGAAGGTGTGTTGGCCTTTGATGAATCAGACCGAGCACGATCTAAGTCTACAAAACGTATTTATAAGGTTTACAAGCAGAAACACAAAGGCTCCGGCGGGTATGTTAATGGACAAACGATAGTATTATTGCTGCTAGTTACCTCATCCATTACAGTGCCTGTCGGTTTTTTCTTTTATATGCCGGATCCAGCCTTAAAGCATTGGGATAAAGAAGATAAACGGTTGAAAAAGAGCGGTATAGCAAAAAAAGATCGGCCTATTAAGCCTGAACGTGACAGTGCCTACCCGACCAAAACAGAGATTGCATTAGGCTTATTAAAAGAGTTTAAAGTTGCGCATAGCCTGATTAAAATTAAAGGCGTACTGGCTGATGCGCTGTATGGTGAAAAAGCCTTTATGGACGAAGCCGCTAAAGAATCTGGAGGCTCGCAGGTGATTAGCCAATTACGTAAAAACCAAAATATTGAATATAGAGGTAGAATAAGGTCAGTCGAGAGCTACTTTAATTCGATTAACAAAGGCATTGATCAGATAATACGTGTACGTGGCGGCAAAGAGATTAAAGTGACTGTCAGCAGTGCACGATTAAAGGTGAGTTCACACAGTAAAAAACGCTTTGTCATTGCCTTAAAATATGACGGTGAAAACGACTATCGCTATTTAGTGGCGACAGACCTGACTTGGCGCACACAAGATATTATTCAAGCCTATACGTTGAGATGGATGATTGAGGTTTTCTTTGAGGACTGGAAGCTTTATGAAGGATGGGGGCGTGAGGCCAAACAATTAGATGAAGAGGGATCAAGCCGTGGCCTGATTCTGAGTCTTTTGTTTGACCATTGCCTTCTCCTTCACCCAGAGCAAATAGCCCGCATTGAAAGCAAACTACCTGCGTATACCGTAGGAAGCTTACAGCGCAAGTCTCAAATGGATGTACTGCTTGAGTTCATCACGTCATTGCTAGAGTTTCCAGATCCTGGTGATAAGCTGAAAGAGTTAGGTGAATTAATAAAGGATGTGTTTCAACTGATGCCATCAGGAAAACATATGATTGGCAGAGATTTAGGGCGCTTAGGGCCAACAGCATCATTAAAGTATTGTTCTGCTGGGTGAAGGTAAGAGTTTGATGGCAATGGGATGGAAAAACTTGAACATCGAGTATAAACAATAAAACTGAACGTAGGGCGTGGCTTTATCCTGCTAATATTTGAACCGTCTAATAACGGGGATCTAAAATCACGCCCTACGGTTTTCTTTGCGCAGAACTGCTAAGGTCGGTTATGGATAATGCAACACGATTACAGTATTTAACAGCCTTGGGAATTGATGTCTGGGTACCCAGAGTCGATGCGCCAGTTGATGATGACTGGGGAAGTCTGAACGCTGAAATGCTTGCCTGTCAGCAATGTGATTTATGTCAGTCACGCCAGCAGGTGGTTGTCGGTGTAGGTAATCAACAAGCAGATTATCTATGGATAACTGAAGCACCCAGCATGGAAGATGATCGGCAAGGGCAGCCATTTGTAGATGCTTCAGCTGAACTATTCAGCGAAATGTTACGTGCAATGCAGCTTAGTAGGGAGCAGGTTTTTATTACTAATATTGTCAAATGCCGCCTACCTGAAGATCGTGACCCAAAACAACTAGAATTAGTCGCGTGTGCAGACTTTTTGCAACGTCAAATTGCCTTGATTCAACCTAAAGTATTAATTGCTGTCGGGCGCATAGCGGCACACAAATTATTGCAAAGTAAAGCTCCGCTAGCTGAATTAAGGGGCGTCGAACATCAGTTTTCTGGTATCCCGCTAATTGCCATCTATCACCCTGCCTATTTGTTACGTGTTCTAACAGAAAAACCGAAAGCGTGGCATGATATGCAGATAGCCTTAACTCTTGTCAATAAAACAAAAAATAATGATAAAACAAGTATTGAACCAGCTTAAGAGCTTAGTTAGCTATGATGCTGACCGGGAGTTTTATGCCAAAGTATTCCCCGAATCTCTGGATCAGGTAGACTTGATGCGCTTTCGTAAAATGAGCAAAGCTGATTTACCAAGAATACTGGAGATAGAAGGGCAGGGATATAATTATCCGTGGAAAGAGCCGATATTTCATGACTGCTTAAATGCCGCGCATTATGATTGCTGGGTGTGTGAGGATACTGATCGCCAGATCAGCGCATTTTGCATAGTTTCCACAGCCGTGGGTGAAGCGACTGTGCTAAATCTGTGTATAGATCCGGTAGTACGTAAGCAAGGGCTGGGGCGTAAATTTATGCAGCATGTGATTGATGTTGCGCGGGCAAGAAATGCAGAGAGTGTTTTCCTGGAAGTGCGCCCCTCGAATAAGGCCGGTATCGCTCTGTATGAAAGCATGGGTTTTAATGAAGTGGGTGTCAGGCCGGGGTATTACAAAGCCGAGAATGGTGAGCGCGAAGATGCCATTATGATGGCTTATACGATATGTTAACTCCTTGTAAAATAAAAAGGTCTGATGCTTAGTTTTAAGCAGTTATGTGTTTTATTTCTTATTATCGAAGGTCTAATATATTTATTATTTCGTGGGACAGAGGCTTTCGCTTAAAATCAGGGAAACGGAGCCTAAGCGGAGTGATGATTTTTAGTCCCTGGTAGGCGACAGGGCAATTCGCTGATCCGAAGTGCGCTAGTAGCGCGCGAGGGAGGCAAGAATTGCATTCCGAATAGCCGTCCAGCCATTTGAGGTAGTCTTAACTGAGCAGGGTTTTGCGCGTAGTTGAGACGGACGCAGGGCGACCAGTGCATCTCCCATTCGCTGCGTAGGCGAATGAATGTTGGTGACAGGAGTCCCAGAATGTTGTGAGGTAGCATGGCGCGCCTGATTTCCGTTAATTCTGTCAGTGTTACTGGTCTACTTTGCGTTGTTTTATTTTTCGGTGAATCTCATCAGTGTTCCCATTGAAAGAAGAAGTACCTAAACAAAGCAGCCTATAACCTACCTGAAGGTAGCACCACTCGAATATTTCCATCTTTTTGATTTTAATCACTTATAACAGCAAATAGATACTCTGTAGGCACCGTAAAAAAACAACAAATAATTTCAAATAAAGCTTGCAATTGCCGAAAAAATTCTTCTAAAAATTTCCGTTTTAATCACCTCATAAACGGATATCACCCATGCTTAAAGACCTACCACTCTCTGAACATATTCACCAACACTGCAATGAAAGTATGGAACGTGCCCTGTTACCCCATCTTCGTCACTATTGATGATGTAGTTGTTATAAATCAATTGGTTGAAATTTTAAAAAGTAGCCAGTTGGCACTACAGATTTTGTGTTTTTGTATAAAACGTTGGATTTTTTAGAGTATTTTTGTCGCATGTAAATTACACTCAAATAATGATGATTTTTTTGACAAAAGTCAATGAATTTATCGACAAAAATAATATAAATGGCACTACAAAACTTTCAAAAAAAACACCATTGATTTTAAAGAGAATTTTTCGACAAAAAATCGCTTAAACCGATGAATCAATGGCTTAGAAAGATGAAAGTGACGAAGATGGGTTAGCAGAGCGTCATCCTTTGTGGTCTCGTTCATGCCCAGAGTTGAAGGATATCGACTTTATTCGCCTTGGGTTATTACGCTGTATCAGTGTAGTCGATAGTGGTCGCCATTTCCTCCAAACCAATGAACAGATTTATGGCCAGCTGCTTCCCCACTCAACGTATTTTAAATCACTGAAGTCGCATAGACGAACAAGTATGCTTGAGGCATTTGAACAGCAGAGCTATCATCTTCACGCTGAAACACTGCTATCGCAAGGCATTGATTATCTTAAAGAATTCCCGGAACTTGACGAGTACACCATAGAAGCAGCGGATGGACATTTTATTGATCATGCCTGCCATACTGAAAAAAACAGCAAGGGGAAAGTTTATGCGGCCGGGGGGATTTACGCGTTGAATCTCAGAAGTGGGTTGCTCAGATTTCTTTGTCTGTTTACAAACGGAACTCAGAGACATCAAGAAATACCTGTGTTACGAGATCATATTGAAAAGCAAAACAAGGGAAATAACAGCTCTCAGAAACATCTCTATGTCTACGATAAAGCCGTCACCGACTTTGTCTGGTGGGATCGGCAGAAACGACATGCTAATTACATGATTTCAATGCTAAAAGAAAATTCAATTGCGACTCTGGTTGAGTCTATCCCTTTTGACTCCCGCCATGAGATCAATACAGGGGTTGAAGCATACAGTGTGTACGAAAACAAGGGCATCAAATTTAACGTGGTGGATTACCGTGATCCAGAAACCGGAAAACTTCACCGGTTTGTGACAACCTTGCCAATGACTATTAACCCTGGAACCATTGCCATGCTGTATTTCAAGCGATGGACGATTGAAAAGACATTCAATAACACTAAAAGTAATTTCAAGGAAACTAAAGCTTGGTCTTCCAATACCCGCTCACTTGAAGATCAAATGCGTCTGACTGCAATGAGCTATAATTTAATGCGCGTGTTTGAAGAGATTTCAAAAACACAACAGCCAGAATTGATTCATCCATCGGATAAAAAATATAGCGAGGCTCTGGAGATAAGGCAGCAACAGGCTCAAAAACGAGATCGTTTTGTGAATCCATTATTTTCCACTCGATGTTCA
>NZ_BLYC01000009.1:0-145000 GCF_019721995.1 Bathymodiolus japonicus methanotrophic gill symbiont
CATCAGTGTTCCCCTATCAATTGATGCCGTGAGACTAACCTCGCCACAAGAGAGCTCATAAAGCACTGTAAAGACATTCCTGTTATTATTGCGTTTTGAACTGCCCGAATGGTATACGAGCTGATACGAGATATTCTTGCCTGGAAAAATAATGGATTCACAAAACGATCTCGTTTTTGAGCCTGTTGCTGCCTTATCTCCAGAGCCTCGCTATATTTTTTATCCGATGGATGAATCAATTCTGGCTGTTGTGTTTTTGAACTCTCTTCAAACACGCGCATTAAATTATAGCTCATTGCAGTCAGGCGCATTTGATTTTCAAGTGAGCGGGTATTGGAAGACCAAGCTTTAGTTTCCTTGAAATTACTTTTAGTGTTATTGAATGTCTTTTCAATCGTCCATCGCTTGAAATACAGCATGGCAATGGTTCCAGGGTTAATAGTCATTGGCAAGGTTGTCACAAACCGGTGAAGTTTTCCGGTTTCTGGATCACGGTAATCCACCACGTTAAATTTGATGCCCTTGTTTTCGTACACACTGTATGCTTCAACCCCTGTATTGATCTCATGGCGGGAGTCAAAAGGGATAGACTCAACGAGAGTCGCAATTGAATTTTCTTTTAGCATTGAAATCATGTAATTAGCATGTCGTTTCTGCCGATCCCACCAGACAAAGTCGGTGACGGCTTTATCGTAGACATAGAGATGTTTCTGAGAGCTGTTATTTCCCTTGTTTTGCTTTTCAATATGATCTCGTAACACAGGTATTTCTTGATGCCTCTGAGTTCCGTTTGTCACCAGACAAAGAAATCTGAGCAACCCACTTCTGAGATTCAACGCGTAAATCCCCCCAGCCGCATAAACTTTCCCCTTGCTGTTTTTTTCAGTATGGCAGGCATGATCAATAAAATGTCCATCCGCTGCTTCTATGGTGTATTCGTCAAGTTCCGGGAATGCTTTAAGATAATCAATGCCTTGCGACAGCAGTGTTTCAGCGTGAAGATGATAGCTCTGCTGTTCAAATGCCTCAAGCATACTTGTTCGTCTATGCGACTTCAGTGATTTAAAATACGTTGAGTGGGGAAGCAGCTGGCCATAAATCTGTTCATTGGTTTGGAGGAAATGGCGACCACTATCGACTACACTGATACAGCGTAATAACCCAAGGCGAATAAAGTCGATATCCTTCAACTCTGGGCATGAACGAGCCCACAAAGGATGACGCTCTGCTAACAGGGAACGTTCCATACTTTCATTGCAGTGTTGGTGAATATGTTCAGAGAGTGGTAGGTCTTTAAGCATGGGTGATATCCGTTTATGAGGTGATTAAAACGGAAATTTTTAGAAAAATTTTTTCGGCAATTGCAAGCTTTATTTGAAATTATTTGTTGTTTTTTTACGGTGCCTACAGAGTGTCTATTTTCTGTTATAAGTGATTAAAATCAAAAAGATGTAAATATTCGAGTGGTGCTACCTTCAGGTAGGTTATAGGCTGCTTTGTTTAGGTACTTCTTCTTTCAATGGGAACACTGATGGAAATTTGTGGAAAAAAAGCAGATGTTTCTAGCTTGCATGATTTATTAAGCTATGTTCTAAAGGGCTTGTCTTTTTATGCGGTAAAGGCAGCTGCGGCTGGCATTGCTGACGAAAATATAGATAAATTCGCTGCGCGTGCATTGTATTCAATGGTCACCAATGTAAATTTCGACCCGCAAACCTTTGTGCAATTAATTGCTGAAACGGTGCAGCGGCGTGAATATTTAAAGCGAATATTAAATACTAAAGGCGTTGATATCAAGGAGCAGGAGCCTGCTGAAGCTCAGTGGCAATATGACAGTATTGAACTAACAGCTTTTGTAAAAAAAGGCGAAACAGTTGGAGTTAATGCAGCTGGAGAGTTATCCGGCGATGCGGCTGATTTACATGCCGCCCGTGAAATGCTGATCTATGCAGCTAAAGGCCTGGGTGCATTATTAGAGCATATACAGGTGCTGGGTGTTTATGAGCCAGAACTATATGTGTTTATGCACGAAGCCGTTGCCTATACTTTGCAAAAAGAGCGCAGTTTAAATGATGTGCTTGTTAAAAATTATAAATGCGGCGAGCAGTCTATACGGGCAATGGCTGTGTTAGAGCGTATCAATATCGAAAAGTTTGGCCAGCCCTCGGCAACAACGGTACACCTAGACACCTGGGATAAGCCAGGGATTCTGGTATCCGGACATGATTTTCAGGATTTACAGGACTTGCTAGAACAAAGCGCAGGTTCAGGTGTCGATATTTATACTCATGGTGAAATGATTAGCGCTCACGGTTATCCAGCATTTAAAAAATATTTTAACCTGGTCGCGAATTATGGCGGCGCATGGCAGGATCAAAAAACTCAGTTTGGTAAATTTCAGGGGCCTGTGCTGGTGACTAGCAACAGCTTACAGCAACCGAAAAAAGGCTACATCGAAAAAGCCTATACTTCGGGTATGGTGGGTTGGCCTGATGTTGCGCATATCACTAAACGCAGAACTGATGAGGCCAAAGGTTTTTCTAAAATCATTCAGCAGGCACTACAGTGTGAGCCGCCATTGCCTTTAACTGCAGGAAGTGTCAGCGTGGGCTATGGACGCGAGGCTCTACTGTCTTTAACAGAGACTGTTGCGGCAGCTATTAAGGCTGGTGATATACAGCGAATTATTGTGTTAGTAGGCTGCGACGGGCGGCATAAGGAGCGCCGCTATTACACACAGCTGGTTGAGGCCTTGCCTGCAGATACGCTGATACTAACTGCGGGCGATACTAAATACCGGTTTCATAATCTGGTCTTAGGTACAATTAACGGTATACCGCGCCTATTAGATGCAGGGCAGGCGCAAGATTTTTATGCGGTAATTACCTTTTTAGCGCAGCTACAAAAAACCATGCAACTGGAGCATATTAACCAATTGCCGGTGGCATTTAATATTGCCTGGTATGAGCAGCAAACTATTTTAATGATGCTGGCGCTGTTTGCCCTGGGTGTTAAAAATCTGCGTATAGGCCCTACCTTGCCGCCATTTTTCAGTGCAGGAATTTTACAAAAATTAACCGATGACCTGGCTGTTAAAGGCATAGATACCGTTGAAAACGATGTTGCCGCTATGCTGGAAGGTAAGTGAAGCGGTTAATCACACTTCCTATGCTAAACAAAACACCTGAACAGCCTTTACATAGTAACCTGGGGTAATGGAAACTTATATTGAACGTTTAATCTATGCAAGCCGCTGGCTATTGGCGCCTATTTATCTAGGTATGAGTTTTGCACTGATGGCTTTAACGGTTAAATTCTTTCAGGAGTTATATCACTTTATTCCACTGATTTTAGCGATAGAAGACAACCAGTTAATTCTAAAGCTACTAACCTTTATCGATTTAACTTTGGTCGGCAGCCTGACTATAATCGTGATGTTTAGTGGCTATGATAATTTTGTTTCGCGTCTGGATGTAGCGGAAGGAACGGAAAAACTATCCTGGCTGGGCACGCATGATTATGGCTCGCTAAAAATGAAAGTCGCCTCATCGATTGTGGCGATTTCATCGATACATTTATTAAAAGTGTTTATGAATGTAGAGCAAATTGCGAATGATAAATTGACCTGGTATGTGCTGATTCATCTTACCTTTGTGCTATCCGCTTTTCTGATGGGTTATCTGGAAAAATTAAAGCAGTGATTGAACCAATACTCCTGGGCACATCTGCCTGTCATTTATGTGAGCAGGCGGAAGAGTTATTACAGCAGCTTGATATCGTCTATGAAAAAATTGATATAGCCGAACAAGAGCAGTGGCAGGAACGCTATGCAAATAAAATTCCGGTGTTGCTTAATGTTGAAGAAAAAAAAGAGCTATGCTGGCCATTTACTATTGCAGATATTCAGGTCGTGCTTACTGAACTGTAGAGCGGACTTTGAAGACATGAAAATTACGTACAGAATCATCAGTGTTCCCATTGAAAGAAGAAGTACCTAAACCAGGCGCGCCATGCTACCTCACGAAATTCCGGGACTCCTGTCGCCGTAATTCGTTCACCTACGCAGCGAATAGGAGATGCCCCAGCCGCCCTGCGTCCGCCACAGACTTGAGCACAAAGCAGCTCAGTCATGGCTACCACAAATGGCTCTACGGCTATTCGGGATAAAATTTTAGCCCTCCCTCGCGCGCTATCGCGCACTTCGGATTGGCAAATTTCCCTGCGCCTTCTGGAGACTATCAGCCCGTCCGGGGCTGACAGCGAAAGCAGCCTATAACCTACCTGAAGGTAGCACCACTCGAATATTTCCATCTTTTTGATTTTAATCACTTATAACAGCAAATAGACACTCTGTAGGCACCGTAAAAAAACAACAAATAATTTCAAACGCTGAAAATCATGGAAACGGAGCTTAGCGAAGTGGTGATTTTTAGTCCCTGATAGGCGACAGGGCAATTCGCTGATTCGACGTGTGCTAGCAGCACGCGAGAGGAGCAAGAATTGCATTCCGAATAGCCGTCCAGCCAGTGAGGTAGTAATGACGAAGCGGCTTTTGTGCGTAGTCGTTGCGGACGCAGGGCGTTCAGGGCATCTCCCATCCGCTGCGTAGGTGAGCGAATTATGGCGACAGGAGTCCCGGAATTTCGTGAGGTAGCATGGCGCGCCTGTAAAGCTTGCAATTGCCGAAAAAATTTTTCTAAAAATTTCCGTTTTAATCACCTCATAAACGGATATCACCCATGCTTAAAGACCTACCACTCTCTGAACATATTCACCAACACTGCAATGAAAGTATGGAACGTGCCCTGTTAGCAGAGCGTCATCCTTTGTGGGCTCGTTCATGCCCAGAGTTGAAGGATATCGACTTTATTCGCCTTGGGTTATTACGCTGTATCAGTGTAGTCGATAGTGGTCGCCATTTCCTCCAAACCAATGAACATATTTATGGCCAGCTACTTCCCCACTCAACGTATTTTAAATCACTGAAGTCGCATAGACGAACAAGTATGCTTGAGGCATTTGAACAGCAGAGCTATCATCTTCACGCTGAAACACTGCTATCGCGAGGCATTGATTATCTTAAATCATTCCCGGAACTTGACGAACACACCATAGAAGCAGCGGATGGACATTTTATTGATCATACCTGCCATACTGAAAAAAACAGCAAGGGGAAAGTTTATGCGGCCGGGGGGATTTACGCGTTGAATCTCAGAAGTGGGTTGCTCAGATTTCTTTGTCTAGTGACAAACGGAACTCAGAGGCATCAAGAAATACCTGTGTTACGAGATCATATTGAAAAGCAAAACAAGGGAAATAACAGCTCTCAGAAACATCTCTATGTCTACGATAAAGCCGTCACCGACTTTGTCTGGTGGGATCGGCAGAAACGACATGCTAATTACATGATTTCAATGCTAAAAGAAAATTCAATTGCGACTCTGGTTGAGTCTATCCCTTTTGACTCCCAGCATGAGATCAATACAGGAGTTGGAGCATACAGTGTGTACGAAAACAAGGGCATCAAATTTAACGTGGTGGATTACCGTGATCCAGAAACCGGAAAACTTCACCGGTTTGTGACAACCTTGCCAATGACTATTAACCCTGGAACCATTGCCATGCTGTATTTCAAGCGATGGACGATTGAAAAGACATTCAATAACACTAAAAGTAATTTCCAGGCGCGCCATGCTACCTCACGAAAGTCCGGGACTCCTGTCGCCGTAATTCGTTCACCTACGCAGCGAACAGGAGATGCTCCAGCCGCCCTGCGTCCGCCACAGACTGAGCACAAAGCAGCTCAGTCATGGCTACCACAAATGGCTCTACGGCTATTCGGGATAAAATTTTAGCCTCCCTCGCGCGCTATCGCGCACTTCGGATTGGCAAATTTCCCTGCGCCTTCTGGAGACTATCAGCCCGTCCGGGGCTGATAGCGAAGGAAACTAAAGCTTGGTCTTCCAATACCCGCTCACTTGAAAATCAAATGCGCCTGACTGCAATGAGCTATAATTTAATGCGCGTGTTTGAAGAGATTTCAAAAACACAACAGCCAGAATTGATTCATCCATCGGATAAAAAATATAGCGAGCCTCTGGAGATAAGGCAGCAACAGGCTCAAAAACGAGATCGTTTTGTGAATCCATTATTTTTCCAGGCAAGAATATCTCGTATCAGCTCGTATACCATTCGGGCAGTTCAAAACACAATAATAACAGGAATGTCTTTACAGTGCTTTATGAGCTCTCTTGTGGCGAGGTTAGTTTCACGGCCTCAATTGATAGGGGAACACTGATGAGATATTCAGGTTTTCGTAGAGCTAAAGTGACTTGAAGTAGCTTAATCTATCATGTTAAGATCAACACGCATTATGTGTACACAGGATATGGGTTATGAACATTACACTTTCTGTTGATGAAAAAATTGTTATTGAGGCGCGAAAAGTTGCTGTCTTAATGGGAAAAAGCTTAAATCAAATAATTCGTGAAGACCTCGAACGACTAACGCACAAGAATAGTCGCAATAGCGCATTGGAAGAATTGAAAGGCTTAACAGGGCAAGGGGACTCCAGAGGCTGGAAGTTTGGTCGAGACGAGCTACATGAAAGAACGTAGTTTTTATTGATACAAATATTCTGATTTATACGGATGATAGTGCTTTTCCAGAAAAACAGTTTATAGCAATACAGCTTTTAGAAGAAGGCTGGAATAGTGGAAATATAGTACTTTCTACCCAGGTTTTACAAGAGTACTTTGCAGCAAGTACTCGTAAACTTGGAGTCTCACCAAAAACAGCACAACGAAAAATAGAACTATTGGCACATTTGGATATAGTCAGTATTGAACATGCTGACATTGTACAGGCAATAGATATACACCGTTTGCACAGTTTTTCATTTTGGGATTCACTGATTATCAGGATGGCTCAAAAAACCAGTTGCACTATTTTATATTCAGAAGATATGCAACATGGGCAACAAATAGGTGGGACTAAAGTTCTCAATCCGTTTATTAATTTATAAACGAATTTTATTGCCCTGTAGCGGTGTTAGTTCGTTTGTATGATCCTCGATTCCCCAGGCTAGCGGACTTAAGTCCGCCCTACATACGTTGAAGACATGAATAATAATTACCGAATTGAAAAAGATAGTATGGGCGAATTACCAGTCCCAGCAAGCGCTTTATATGGCGCGCAAACCCAGCGTGCTATTAATAATTTTCCTATTAGCGGCCTAGCGCTACCGCTTGCTTTTATTAAAACCGTGGCTTTAATTAAACAAACTGCAGCTAAAGTGAATATAGGTCTGGGAGTATTAGATACAGTAAGAGGTGAGGCGATTATTCAGGCTGCCGAGCAGATTATTCAGGGTGAGCATGCCGATCAGTTTCCTGTGGATATTTTTCAGACGGGTTCGGGCACCAGTACCAATATGAATGTCAACGAAGTCTTGTCACACCTCGCTTCAGAAATTAGCCCTGAAGCCGTTGGAGCAAACGACCATGTAAATATGGGGCAGAGCAGCAATGATGTGATTCCTACTGCGATTCATATCAGTACTGCAATAGAGTGCCATCGTCAGTTATTACCTGCTTTAGAGCATTTAGCTAAAACCATCGAAAGCAAAGCTAGCTCGTGTAACGAGTATACTAAAACCGGGCGCACGCATTTAATGGATGCCATGCCGATGACGCTGGCACAGGAGTTGGGTGCATGGGCGCTGCAAATTCGTAATGGCATTGCGCGGATTAATAGCGCTTTGCCCAGAGTTCAAAAGCTGGCGCAGGGTGGGACTGCTGTTGGGACTGGAATTAATGCACATCCTGAATTTGCACAAAAATTTGCTAGCTCTATGAGTGACGCGACAGGTATTAGCTTTAGTCCAAATGACTCTTTCTTTGAAAGCTTAAGCTGCCAGGATTCCATTGTTGAATTATCCGGACAATTAAAGACCATTGCCGTGAGTTTAATGAAAATTGCCAATGATTTGCGCTGGATGAACAGTGGCCCTTTAGCTGGACTGGGAGAAATTGAATTAACTGCGCTGCAACCAGGGAGCAGTATTATGCCGGGCAAAGTGAATCCAGTGATTCCCGAAGCAACGGCGATGGTTGCCGCGCAGGTGATAGGCAATGATGCCACGACTACCATAGCGGGGCAGGCTGGCTCTTTCCAGTTGAACGTAATGCTGCCTGTTATTGCCTACAACATCTTGCAAAGTATAGAAATTATCAGTCAGGTTAGTCTCGCTCTTGCGGATAAGGCGATAGCTGACTTTATAGTGCGTGAAGATAATTTACAGCAAGCTCTGGCCAGAAATCCGATACTGGTGACTGCGCTAAATCCGATCATCGGTTACGCAAAAGCCGCCGAAATAGCTAAATCTGCATATAAGCAAGGGCGTGCGATTATTGATGTGGCAGAAGAGATGACCGATATTCCACGCGTTGAACTGGAGAAAATTCTGGAGCCCAAACATCTGGCTGCTGGTGGGGTGAATTAATACCTTGAAGCCAGCGCTATAGTTCGGCGGATTTAACTCTGAAGCAGATGAAAATTATCTTTATCAGGCATGGCAAGCCCAAAGTGCCAGAATTAGGCAAGCTGAGTGCCAGTGAATTTCAACGCTGGATTGAGGCATATAATAACGCGAGTCTTGCTAAACCCCCAGTTCTCCCTGAGCAGCTAATTACGCTAGTACTTGAGAGTGATGTTCTAGTCTGTAGTGACTTGAGGCGCTCGATTGAATCAGCAAAGCTACTGCGCGCGCGGAATATAGAGTATGTAGATGCATTATTTCGTGAGGTGGAACTCCCTTATTGCATACTACCATCGCCTAAACTATCTCCGGCTATCTGGGCGCTAGGGTTTAGAATTCTCTGGTTTATGGGCTATGCGGGCAATTGTGAATCTAAAACGTTGGCGCGACAGAGAGCCTATAATGCAGCAGATACATTGCATAGTCTAGCACGATGCAATCATACGCTGGTCTTGGTCGGGCATAGTATTTTCAACAACTTTATTGCCAGGCAATTACGGGCAAAAGGCTGGCAGGGTTCTAGCAGTATTTTTAGCAAATATTGGGAAATTAGCGAGTATCAGTATCGCAGCTAAAGACTGCAACCAGAATATATTGAATAACATTATTAAATACAGCGACATTCGTTTAAAATACTAGTTTTTTATCCAGGTAGTTAGATTTATACCCAGGTGCAGCATTACCTAGGCCCCCGTGTCTCCAATAGACTATACACCCCCACATGACACCAGAACAATTCAAGCAATATGCCGAGCAAGGCTATAACCGCATTCCTATCGCACGAGAAGTGCTGGCAGATTTAGATACCCCTCTGAGCGCGTACCTTAAATTAGCTGATGGCGCTTATTCTTATTTATTTGAATCGGTACATGGCGGCGAGCAATGGGGGCGCTATTCCATTATCGGTCTGCCATGCCAGTCTATTATAAAAATCTTTGGCAATGAAATTCACATCGAAGAATCTGGCAAGCTTGTGGAGAGCTTCGAACATGATAATCCACTGCTCTGGATAGAAGAATTTAAGCAGCGCTTTAAAGTGCCTGATATTGATGCGTTACCGCGCTTTAATGGTGGTTTGGTCGGTTATTTTGGTTATGAAACCATAGGTTATATAGAGCCACGCTTAAAAGCAACTGCAAAAGATGACCCTATCGGCAGCCCCGATATTTTATTGATGGTCTCCGAAGAAATATTAGTTTTCGATAATCTATCAGGTAAATTAATGTTATTAACGCATGCGAATCCTGAGCAAGCAAACGCCTATGAAAATGCACAGGCGCGCCTTGATGAGCTGATCATTAAGTTACGTGAGTTAAAAGAAGAAATCAAAACCGAGCATACCCCTAAGCAGGTAAATGAGGCCGACTTTGTCTCAGGCTTTACTGAAGAAGGGTTTAAAGAAGCAGTATTAAAAGCGAAGGAATATATAATTGCCGGCGATATTATGCAGGTGGTGTTATCGCAACGCTTATCGATTCCTTTTAACGCCGCGCCAATGGATTTATATCGCGCCTTACGTTGCTTAAATCCATCGCCCTATATGTATTATTTGAATTTAGAGAATTTTCATATCGTTGGTTCTTCACCTGAAATTCTGGTGCGACTGGAAGATGAGATGGTAACAGTCAGACCGATAGCGGGCACGCGCCCACGTGGCAAAACGCCTGCTGAAGATGTGGCGCTGGAAAAGGGCTTATTGGCCGATCCAAAAGAGTTAGCAGAACATTTGATGTTGATTGATTTAGGACGCAATGATGCTGGGCGTGTGGCAAAGATTGGCACAGTTGAACTCACAGATACCATGATGATAGAGCGTTATTCGCATGTTATGCATATAGTTTCTAATGTCACGGGAGAATTACAAGCGGGTAAGGATGCATTTGATGTATTGGCAGCGGCTTTTCCTGCCGGCACAGTGAGTGGCGCGCCTAAAATACGGGCAATGGAAATCATCGATGAGTTTGAGCCTGTCAAGCGTGGCGTGTATTCAGGCGCGATAGGCTATATTTCCTGGTCTGGAAATATGGATACAGCAATTGCTATTAGAACTGCAGTGATTAAAGATAAAACCTTACATATACAAGCTGGAGCAGGCATCGTTTATGATTCAGTACCCCAGAATGAATGGGATGAAACCATGAATAAAGGACGCGCAATATTCCGTGCAGTCACTATGGCCGAAGCTGGATTAAACAGAGGCGGCTTATGAGTACATGTAAAGTTGTGATGGTCGATAATTACGATTCATTTACTTATAATCTGGTGCAGTATTTAGGCGAATTAGGAGCCGATGTTGTGGTGGTGCGTAATGATGAGGTCAGTGTTGATGATATACGTGCGCTAAATCCCGATAAGATAGTTATTTCTCCCGGGCCTTGTACGCCAAAAGAAGCGGGTATTTCAGTTGCTACTATTCTGGACTTTGCTGGCAAGCCCCCTATTCTTGGCGTATGTCTGGGGCATCAAAGTATAGGCCATGCTTTTGGCGGAAATATTGTGCATGCAAAGAGCATTATGCACGGAAAAGTATCACCTGTTTACCATAGTAATAGCGGCGTATTTAAAGGCTTGAATAACCCGTTTACGGCAACGCGCTATCATTCTCTGGTGATCGATCAGCAAACTTTACCCGATTGCCTGGAAGTTACGGCCTGGACACAGGATGAGCAGGGAAATATGGATGAAATTATGGGTGTGCGCCATAAAGGGTTAGATATAGAAGGGGTGCAGTTTCACCCTGAATCTATTTTGACCGAGCATGGTCACGATATGCTGCGTAATTTTCTCGAGAAATAAATGTAACTGCGCCTCCTTATCGTTTGCGTAAAAAACGGTGCGTAAAACGCACCCTACCAAAAAATGAATATACAAACAGCCCTACAGACAGTTCTGGATAAACAAGACCTTACTCGCCAGGAAATGCGCGATGTAATGCATAGCATTATGAGCGGCAAGGCGACATCTGCGCAAATAGCAGGGTTTTTAATCGCCCTGCGCTGCAAAGGTGAAACAGTCGATGAGATTATTGCCGCTGCCGAAGTCATGCGCGCGCTTGCCACGAAAGTGGATATACAGGGTGAGCATATTATTGATACCTGTGGTACCGGTGGTGATGGTGCGAATACCTTTAATATTTCTACTACCTGCGCTTTTGTCGTTGCAGCAGCGGGTGGCACTGTTGCCAAACATGGCAACCGCTCAGTTTCCAGTCGCTCGGGCAGTGCCGATGTGCTGGAAGCGGCGGGAGTGAATTTAGATTTATCTGCAGAACAGGTCGCGCAATGTGTGAACGAAATAGGTGTAGGCTTTTTATTTGCGCAAAAGCATCATGGCGCAATGAAGCATGTTGCCGCGCCACGTAAAGAAATGGGCTTGCGGACCTTGTTTAATTTACTTGGCCCTCTGGCAAATCCTGCTGGCGCTGCGAATCAGCTGATTGGCGTTTTTGACCAGCACTGGGTAGAGCCACTTGCAAAGGCGCTGCAAGCTCTAGGCAGTGAGCATGTTCTGGTGGTTAATGCAGACGATGGTCTGGATGAAATCAGCATTGCCAGCAGCACCTCGGTTGCCGAATTAAAAGACGGCATAATTAATCGATATTGCATAAACCCTGAACAGTTTGGCCTGCAACGTGCGGATTTATCTACGCTGGCAGTGATTAATGTGCAAGATAGCTTAACCAAGCTGCAAGCTGTACTGGATAATCAACCGGGTCCGGCAAGAGATATTGTGGTATTAAATGCAGGAGCAGCAATTTATACCGCAAACCTGGTAGCTTCACTTGCAGAGGGAATAGCTAAAGCAGATGATGTTATTGCATCAGGTGCAGCAAAAGACAAGCTAAATGCATTAATTGATTTTAAACCTGCTTAATCGCGATATTTCTAATATTACCTGTAGGGCGTGGCTTCAGCCCGCCTTAAACATGACTTGAGATACAAGCGGGCTAAAGCTACGCCCTACAGTACAACCATAAAATACACTATGACAGATACCCCTGATATTTTAAAAAAAATACTGGCCACTAAAGCAGAAGAAGTCGCAAAGCGTAAGTTACGTATGAGCATTGCTGATTTAGCTGGAATAATCAGCGATACCGAAACGCCACGCGGTTTTGCCCGGGCATTACAAGAAAAAGCTGCCACTAAAAAACCAGCTATAATTGCAGAAGTGAAGAAAGCATCGCCGAGCAAAGGGGTGATTAGGGAAAATTTCAAGCCAGTAGAAATTGCACAGGACTATGCGATGACCGGCGCGACCTGTCTTTCTGTACTGACTGACAAAGAATATTTTCAAGGCGGTGAAGTTAATTTGCAGCTCGCTAGACAGGCCTGCCCTATCCCTGTTTTACGTAAGGACTTTATGATTGACCCATACCAGATACATGAGTCACGCGCTTTAGGTGCGGATTGTATCTTATTGATTGTTTCTGCATTAGCGGATACGCAAATGCATGAGCTAGCCGATACTACCAAGGAGCTGGGTATGGATATACTGGTTGAGGTGCATGATCAGGCGGAAATGGAGCGAGCCTTAAAACTGGATACGCCATTAATGGGTATTAACAACCGCAATTTACGCAGCTTTGAAACCTCGCTACAAACCACGCTAGACCTGCAGAAGATGGTGCCAGATGATCGCCTGGTGATTACTGAAAGTGGTATACACACGTCTGAAGATGTGCGCTTAATGATGGATAATGGTATTTACACATTTCTAGTAGGCGAAGCTTTTATGCGGGCAGCACAGCCCGGTGCTAAAATGCGTGAGTTGTTTGCCTTGTAACAAGAGGTAAGTGCTTAAAAAAGAGTCAAGGGGGCAGAGTTAAATACCGCTACCAGTCACACTAATTTTTCTAAATCAACCACATGCATACTCACTTCTTCGTTTGGTCATGCATGAATAGCTCTTCGGTCTTCGCTTAACAACTCTTGGTTGATTTGGTCTAGTTCGTTGCCCAATTTCCGTTTGAGCCATAGCTATTATGAGAGGGTGTACTATTTTCCCTAAAGCCGCTCCCGTTAGCGTAATACACAAGCTTGCAGTATTACGCATCAGCAGAACAACCGCCATAAAGCTGAGGTGGCGTGGCTCCTTGTCATTGAGACAGACAGCCCTGGCAATATTTGCACGTATATGATTATAGGCCAAGAGATGCACTGCATTCTCCTGCTTAATCATTTCTGCTGTTTTGCAGCGTAACATCTCCATCCCCATCTGTGTTTTTATGGTTCTAAAATCCCCTCGATTTGCCAGCGCTGCTGATATAGTCCAGCTAGGGATTGTTTGGGGTAAATGTTGGCATCCATTAGCGTTGTGACATAAACGGTCCCTTTGACAGAGAACGCCCTAATGAACTGTTCATTAGGGCGTTCTGCCCATGCTGCTTTGAAATGGTTTAATAAAACAGGACACTTCTAAAGACAGATTTATAATATCATTAGAGGTGAATATGAGTAAGCAAAATAAACCAAAAAGACCTGTATATAATCTTGAATTCAAACAAGATGCAGCCAAATTAGTTATTAAGAAAGGATATACCCAGCAACAAGCCGCAGACAGCTTAGGCGTCTCCTTAAGTGCGATTAGGCGCTGGGTTAGAGCAGAACAAGGCCCAACAGTTGAAACAAAATCAACGCCTGGCTTATGTGGTCAGACCGAATTAGTCAGGTTACGTAAGGAAGTTGAGCAATTGCGTATGGAGCGCAAAATATTAAAAAAGGCAGCGGTCTTCTTTGCGAAAGAAGTCGAGTAAAGTATGTTTTTATTCGAGAGCAACAGAAGACCTGCCCTGTTACGGCGTTATGTCGAGCCAGGCGCGCCATGCTACCTCACGAAATTCCGGGACTCCTGTCGCCGTAATTCGTTCACCTACGCAGCGAATAGGAGATGCTCCAGCCGCCCTGCGTCCGCCACAGACTGAGCACAAAGCAGCTCAGTCATGGCTACCACAAATGGCTCTACGGCTATTCGGGATAAAATTTTAGCCTCCCTCGCGCGCTATCGCGCACTTCGGATTGGCAAATTTCCCTGCGCCTTCTGGAGACTATCAGCCCGTCCGGGGCTGACAGCGTATGAGAGTGAGTAGCCGTGCTTTTTATACGTGGAATCGACAACCCCTGAAATGACAGATAAAGCCAGGAAAAGAGAGGCGCAGGCGCGCCATGCTACCTCACGAAATTCCGGGACTCCTGTCGCCGTAATTCGTTCACCTACGCAGCGAACAGGAGATGCTTCAGCCGCCCTGCGTCCGCCACAGACTGAGCACAAAGCAGCTCAGTCTGTGGCTACCACAAATGGCTCTACGGCTATTCGGGATAAAATTTTAGCCTCCCTCGCGCGCTATCGCGCACTTCGGATTGGCAAATTTCCCTGCGTCTTCTGGAGACTATCAGCCCGTCCGGGGCTGACAGAGTTTGATATTAAAGTACGCGATATTTTTTTAAGGGAACAGAAAAATCTATGGGTCACGTCGCATCTCTAAAGAATTGAAAAAATCAGGTATTAATGCGGGACGCTATAAAGTCAGACAAGCAATGGCACGGCTAGGCCTGGAAGTACGCTACCCTAAGTAGTTAAAGTGACAACTGACAGTGATCATAACCATTCCATTTCACCGAATACGCTGAGTCGTGAATTTGAGCAGGCGCGCCATGCTACCTCACGAAATTCCGGGACTCCTGTCGCCGTAATTCGTTCACCTACGCAGCGAATAGGAGATGCTCCAGCCGCCCTGCGTCCGCCACAGACTGAGCACAAAGCAGCTCAGTCATGGCTACCACAAATGGCTCTACGGCTATTCGGGATAAAATTTTAGCATCCCTCGCGCGCTATCGCGCACTTCGGATTGGCAAATTTCCCTGCGCCTTCTGGAGGCTATCATCCCGTCCGGGGCTGACAGCGGGGGGGGTAGGCGCGCCATGCTACCTCACGAAATTCCGGGACTCCTGTCGCCGTAATTCGTTCACCTACGCAGCGAATAGGAGATGCTCCAGCCGCCCTGCGTCCGCCACAGACTGAGCACAAAGCAGCTCAGTCATGGCTGCCTCAAATGGCTCTACGGCTATTCGGGATAAAATTTTAGCCTCCCTCGCGCGCTATCGCGCACTTCGGATTGGCAAATTTCCCTGCGCCTTCTGGAGACTATCATCCCGTCCGGGGCTGACAGCGGGGGAAGAAAACCCGCGCCCGGTGTATTGCACCACTCGGATAGAGGCCACCAATATGCAAGCAATGAGTATCGTCAACACCTGAATATCATGCAAATGCAGCAGAGTATGAGTCGAAAAGGTAACTGTTGGGACAATGCGCCAACAGAACGCTTTTTCCGCAGCCTTAAGCATGAGGAGTTAAATGACCAAAACTTTAGAACCAAAGAAGCAGCAATCAATAGCATTATTGATGTGTAGCTTTTTATAACGGTAAACGTGCTCACTCAAAATTAGGTTATCAATCACCATTACAATTTGAGAGTGGATTTTATAGGAAAGTGTCTTAAACAGTGTCCGGTTTTTGTTGACCATTACACTTTCCCTGTCTCTCTGGGTGTTTAAATTGATGGTGATCACCTTTCACATGGTAAAGTACCCAGCCATCATTCTTTAACTTTTTAATAATCTCTCGACTGTTCATTGTGTGTATTCTACACACTATAAAAATTATAAACTAATTAACTGGATTCAGGAATATATTTAACGTCTTCCCAAAAACAAAAAAAGCCCAATAACGTTTCCATTATCGGGCTTTTGTGTTTAAAACGTACGAATTACTTACGAAGCACGTTTCCTAAGTCTATCCAGTGCTCTTAATTGCAACATCGCTTCGTCTAGTTGCGCCTGAGCGGTTGCATAATCAATCTTACCAGACTTATCTTCTAGTACTTCTTCTGCCTTAGCTTTTGCTTCTAATGCAGCGGCTTCATCAATATCTTTTGCTCTGATTGCAGCATCAGCGAGTACCGTCACTAAATGTGGCTGTACTTCTAATAACCCACCGGAAACAAAAAACTCATGGGTTTCTTTATCGCTTACTTTGACGCGAACTTCCCCTGGGTTTAGTTTAGATATTAATGGCGCATGACGAGGTGAAATACCTACTTCTCCCAGTTCAGCTGGTGCAAAAACCATTTCTGCAAGCCCAGAGAAAATTTCTTTCTCTGGGCTTACTATATCAACATGTACTTGCATAACCATAATGTTTCCTATTAATCAACAGATTACATTCCTTTCGCTTTCTCAACCGCTTCATCTATGGTACCCACCATATAGAAAGCC
Organism: Bathymodiolus japonicus methanotrophic gill symbiont; assembly: GCF_019721995.1. Lineage (GTDB taxonomy): Bacteria > Pseudomonadota > Gammaproteobacteria > Methylococcales > Methylomonadaceae > Methyloprofundus. The sequence goes on from NZ_BLYC01000009.1 coordinate 16,813, forward strand.
TGCTCAGGAAGTTCGTCATATTCACCATCAATAATACCTTTGAAACCCGCAATTGTATCTTTTAGTGTTACGTACTTACCTGGCGAGCCTGTAAAGACTTCAGCAACAAAGAAAGGCTGCGATAAGAAACGCTGTACTTTACGTGCTCTGGTGACGGTTAACTTATCTTCTTCAGATAATTCGTCCATTCCCAGAATCGCAATAATATCGCGTAATTCTTTATAGCGCTGCAAGATACCTTGTACACCACGAGCTACGTCATAATGATCTTGGCCAATCACTAATGGATCTAACTGGCGACTATTTGAATCCAGAGGGTCAATCGCTGGATAAATACCTAGCTCGGCAATCTGACGAGAAAGTACAACGGTGGCGTCTAAGTGAGCAAACGTTGTTGCAGGTGATGGATCGGTTAAATCATCCGCCGGTACGTAGACCGCCTGGATTGAAGTAATTGAACCTGTCTTAGTCGAAGTAATACGCTCTTGTAGTACGCCCATTTCTTCAGCTAGTGTAGGCTGGTAACCTACCGCTGATGGCATACGACCTAGTAGCGCCGATACTTCAGTTCCCGCTAGTGTATAACGGTATATATTATCCACGAAGAAGAGTACATCATTGCCTTCTTCACGGAAGTATTCCGCCATAGTTAAACCCGTAAGGGCAACACGTAATCTGTTTCCTGGTGGCTCATTCATCTGACCGTAAACTAACGATACCTTGTCAATTACGTTTGAATCTGTCATTTCGTGGTAGAAATCATTACCCTCACGAGTACGCTCTCCAACACCGGCAAATACTGAGTAACCACTGTGCTCAATCGCAATATTACGGATTAACTCCATCATATTTACGGTCTTGCCCACACCGGCACCACCGAACAGTCCAACCTTACCCCCTTTAGCAAACGGGCAAACCAGGTCGATAACCTTGATACCTGTTTCTAAAAGCTCGTTAGCCGGAGCCTGGTCTTCATAAGAAGGTGCTTCACGATGAATAACCCATTTGTCTTTTTCGCCAATAGGGCCTTTTTCATCAATAGGATTACCCAGCACGTCCATAATACGTCCTAAAGTTTTTGTTCCTACCGGCACTTTGATTGCTTCGCCAGAATTGCTAACTTCCAATCCACGGCTTAAACCATCTGTAGTACCCATGGCAATAGAGCGAACTATACCATCACCTAATTGTTGCTGAACTTCTAAAGTCAGCCCTGCACTTTCTACATTTAGTGCGTCATAAACTTTTGGTAACGCTTCCCGTGGAAATTCAACATCCACTACCGCACCAATAATTTGAACGATTTTACCCGAACTCATTGTGTCGTCCTCTTAAATACTAAATTGCTCTGCAAGCATTAAACTGCCGCAGCACCAGCAACAATTTCTGAAATTTCCTGAGTAATCGCCGCCTGTCTTGCTTTATTATAAACAAGTTGCAATTCATCAATAAGGTTCCCCGCGTTATCTGAAGCACTTTTCATTGCAACCATTCTGGCTGCCTGTTCACAGGCGTTATTCTCAACCAAGCCTTGATAAACAATGGATTCTATATAACGTGTTAAAAGATTTTCTAAAACTTCTTTGGCATCTGGCTCATATAAATAATCCCAGTGACCTTTTAGTGTGTCATCTTCTAAGTCAGTTGCTACAACAGGAAGTAATTGGCTAACGGTAGGCTCTTGTGTCATGGTGTTAACGAACTCATTGTACATAACATATAGTTCATCAATGGTGCCCACATGATAGGCATCCAGCATCACTTTAATGACACCGATAACGTCATCTAAATGTGGCGTGTCACCTAATTTAGCAGCCTGTCCAACCATATTTGTATCTAAGCGGCTAAAAAAACTTGCGCTTTTGCCACCTATCGTACAAATATCGACTTCGATATTATCACCATCCCACTGGGTTAACTGCCTTAGGGTTTTTCTGAATAAATTTGAATTCAGACCACCACATAAGCCCCGGTCAGAACTAACAATAATAACACCAATCCGCTTTACTTCACGCTCAACCAGAAAAGGGTGTTTGTACTCAGGATTAGCATGTGCCAGATGTTTAATAATCTGACTAATCTTTTTTGAGTAGGGGCGTGTTGCCTCCATCCTTTCCCTTGTCTTACGCATTTTACTTGCAGCAACCATTTCCATTGCTCGCGTGATCTTCTGAGTATTTTTAATACTCGAGATCTGGGTACGTATTTCTTTACCAACAGCCATTTGCGACCCTTTTTACCAGCTACTTGTTTTAATGAAACTTTCTATCGCAGTACGAATACCCTGCTTGATTTCATCACTAAAATCGCCTTTCTCATTAATTTTCGCCATTAGCGCAGATTGCTCTGAGCCCATGTATGACTGCAATGCATCTTCAAAATAACGGACTTTATTGACTTCTAAGTCATCCAGAAATCCTTCGTTTGCGGCATATAATGAAACAGCCATTTGCGCAACAGACATCGGTGAATACTGATCCTGCTTCATTAGCTCGGTAACGCGCTGTCCACGTTCAATTTGCTTACGTGTCGCTTCATCCAGGTCCGAGGCGAATTGAGCAAACGCTGCTAATTCACGGTATTGAGCTAAATCAAGACGAATACCACCACCTAATTTCTTGATGATTTTAGTTTGCGCTGCACCACCCACTCGAGAGACAGATAAACCCGCATTAACCGCTGGACGTATACCTGAGTTGAATAAATCAGACTCAAGGAAAATCTGTCCATCAGTAATTGAAATAACGTTGGTAGGGACGAATGCAGATACATCACCACCCTGCGTTTCAATAATAGGTAAGGCTGTTAATGAGCCCGTTTTACCTTTAACTTTACCGCCGGTTAGCTTTTCTACTTCATCCACATTAATACGTGATGCTCTTTCTAATAAACGCGAGTGGATATAGAAAACGTCTCCAGGATAGGCTTCACGGCCTGGTGGACGACGTAATAATAATGACATTTGACGATAAGCCCAGGCTTGTTTAGTCAAATCATCATAAATAATTAGCGCATCTTCGCCTTTATCTCTAAAGAACTCACCCATTGAACACCCTGTATAAGGCGCAATGAATTGTAAAGCAGCTGATTCAGAAGCCGTTGCAGAAACGATGATGGTATGATCCATCGCGCCATGCTCTTCTAATTTACGTACCAAATTGGCAACTGAAGATCGCTTTTGACCAATGGCTACATAGATACATTTAATACCTGTGCCTTTTTGATTGATAATCGCATCAATCGCAATCGCTGTTTTACCAGTCTGGCGGTCACCAATAATTAATTCGCGCTGTCCACGACCTACCGGAATCATCGAATCAATAGATTTCAAACCTAGTTGTACTGGTTGATCAACTGATTGTCTGGCAATAACGCCCGGAGCAATTTTTTCTACCGGTGATGATAGCTCCGTATCAATTTCACCTTTACCATCAATAGGATTACCTAGTGCATCTACGACACGCCCTAGTAATGCTTCACCGACGGGTACTTCTAAAATTTTACCGGTACATTTAACAATATCGCCTTCAGTGATATGCTGGTAAGCACCTAGCATTACCACACCCACAGAATCTCTTTCTAGGTTCAGAGCCATACCATAAGAGTCACCAGGGAATTCAAGCATTTCGCCCTGCATCACTTCAGACAAACCATGCACTCTTAAAATACCGTCAGTCACACTGACTACGGTACCTTCCGTATGCGCTTCGACGTTAACGTCGAAATTTTCGATCCGTTTCTTAATCAGATCACTTATTTCAGATGGATTTAATTGCATATTTTTTCTCAGTCTAAGCTGTTAGATCCTTTTAGCTAGTTGTTGAAGTTGACCACTGATTGAGCCGTCAATCACACGGTCACTTGCTTTTACTAAAAAGCCACCCATTAAAGTTTTATCAATACTTGCTGTGATATTTACTTTTTTATTGAATTTCTTTTGTAGTGATGTCGCAAAACTTTTCTCTTCTACTTTGGTTAAAGCATAAGCCGTTATCACATCAACATCGACATAACCTTCATCTTCAGCCTTATATTTCTCGAATAATTCCGCAATATGTGACACTAAATTTAACCTGCCATTTTCGATTAATAGATTAAGTAAGTTTTTAGCTTCTTCAGTGGTTTGATCCTGACAAATATCCAGCAATAGTGCCTTTAATTTATCTTCGTCAACTCGTGGGTTATTCACAATTGCAGCCAAGCTCTCGTCCTGCATAATTGCCGTTAGAAAAGCTAAAGTATCAGACCATTCCTCAGAATTGCCTGTTTCCTTTGCTCTTTTAAATACGGCTTCTGCATAGGGTCTTGCCAAAGTTGCTAGTTCACTCATTACGCTTGACCTAATTGCTCAGATACTTTGCCGAGTAGCTCTTTGTGCTTAGCTTTGTCAATTTCCTGCGATAGAATCTGTCCTGCTGCTTTTAACGCTAGCGCAGAGACTTCTTTACGCATTTGCTCTTGCGCTCTTTGCATTTCTTGGGCAATCTGCGCCTGAGCCGCTTCAAGCAACCGCTCGCCTTCTTTTTTAGCGGTATCTTTTGATTCTTCTACGATCTCATTCGCCCGCTTTTGCGCAAGATTCACTATATCAGCTGATTGTTGCTTGGCTTCTTTCAAAACGCTTGCAGCTCTTTTTGCTGCGCGTTCCATATCTTCCTGGCCTTTTTCTGCCGCTGCCAATCCTTCGGCAATTTTTTCTTTACGTTCTTCGATAGCGCCAATTAGTGGTGGCCAAATATACTTCATGGTAAACCATACCAGAAGTGTAAAGGTTATCATTTGACCGATTAGCGTAGCATTAATACTCACTAGCCTTCCTCATGTTGCGGTTAAAATAACTTACGCGAGTGTCTTATCCTGCAACCGCTTCAACAGCAGACAGGAATGGGTTAGCGAATGTGAAGAATAACGCCATACCAACACCAATCATAGTTACCGCATCCAATAGACCCGCAACAACGAACATTTTAACTTGTAACATAGGTACCATTTCTGGTTGACGAGCAGCGCCTTCAAGGAACTTACCACCCAATAGACCAAAGCCTATCGCAGTCCCCATCGCACCCATACCTAAAACCAGACCTACTGCAATAGCAGTCATACCTTGTACATCAGCAATCAACGCTGCAAGTTCCATAATACCTCCAAAAGTATTGTTATATTTAAAGTTGAATAGTTAGTGTTGTTCTTATATTAATGATCTTCATGCGCCATACTTAGGTATACGATAGTTAATACCATAAAGATAAACGCTTGCAGAGTAATAATCAGAATATGAAAGATAGCCCACGGAAAACTTAACAGTGGCTGTATATACCAGGGTAGCAAAGCGATCAGGATAAAGATCAGCTCGCCCGCATATAAATTACCAAAGAGTCGTAAAGCAAGTGAAATAGGTTTTGCTATTTCTTCAACCAGCTTTAATAGCAAGTTGAATGGCATCATCCATGGACCAAAAGGCGTACAGGTCAGCTCTTTGGCAAAACCAAAAACACCTTTAATTTTAATACTGTAAAAGATAATCAGGATAAACACACTGATTGAAAGCGCAAAGGTCGCGTTTAAATCAGTACTGGGAACCACGCGCATATATTCCATGCCCATCATGCCAGCGACCAAAGGCAATATATCGACCGGAAATAAATCCATAAAATTCCACAAGAATACCCAGACAAAAATCGTCAGTCCCAGCGGCGCAATTAGTGCGCTTTTACCATGAAAAGTATCTTTAACTTGCTGATCGACAAACTCGACCAGCATTTCAGCTATGGATTGCACTGTTCCCGGCACTCCGATAGTTGCCTTTTCAGCCGCTGTTTTGAAAAACCAGATAAATAGCGCACCTAAAACGGCAGAGAAAAACAAGGTATCTAAATGTAAAGCCCAGAAACCTTCACCTACTGACAACGGTGTTAGATGGTGGACAATATATCCTGTTGCGCCTTCCGCCGCGTGTTCTTCAGAAGCCATTTTTCCTCGCTTTCAAAATAATTAATATTTGCGTATAAATAACGCAAACCAAAAAACTGTTAATGCTGCCATATAGCCTGTTAATACAGCCATAAAATCTATTCTTGGATCCTGTAAAATCAGTGCAAATAGTATTGCTGTAAGTATTAACTTGCCAGATTCACCAGCATAAAACGCCCGGACTATTATTCTGGCTTCCTGACCATTGTGTTGCTTGATTTTACGTGCAAAATACCAGTTAGGAATTAATGCTGCTAAGCCACCATAAAAAGCAGATTTAGCACTTAAACCATCACCCAGCATAAAAAATCCTGCAATAACAAGCAAAATAATAAGTGCTTGCCCAACAAGAATCATGTTTACAACTGAGAGCTTTTGTATTTTTCTCACACAAAACCCGATAAAATAATAGAGGAATTATATCTTTCAGAACAAATTTTAGCAAGGATGGATTTTCCGGGCTTAAATATATCGCGTACAAAGCAAGCTGGTTCTTGTTCTAAGCAAGACGCTAAAGTTGGCACGCTGCAACAACTCAGCTATCAGTATTTATATCGAAGCGCGAAACGATACCATCTAATTCATCCAGACTGTTATAGCTGATAACCACAGAGCCCTGTCCATTTTGCTTATGCTTAATGGTGGTTTTAGCACCCAGAAAGTCAGTCATTGCCTCTTGCAATCGCCGTGTATCTCGGTCTATTACCCTTTCATGCCCCTGCACACTAATATGCGCGTTGTTTTCAGGCTTATCTTGTTGCGCATCGTGTACTAATTTTTCTGTCACACGTACCGACAAGCTTTCTTCCGCGACTCTTTTCGCCAGAACAATCTGCTTTTCAGGCTCCAGGCTCAATAAGGCACGCGCATGCCCCATACCTAGCATTCCTTCTGTCAGCAGACCCTTAACTTCAGACTGCAAATCATTAAGCCTCAACAAGTTTGTCACCGCAGCCCTTGACTTGCCTACTGCTTCTGCAACTTGCTGGTGGGTTAAATCAAATTCGTCTATCAACCTATGAAACGCGCCTGACTCTTCCAGAGGATTTAAGTCTTCACGCTGAATATTTTCTATCAAAGAAATTGCGATTGCGGCACGATCATCAATGTCCTTTATCAGTACGGGCACATCGGCCAAACCAGCTAACTGCCCGGCTCGCCAGCGACGCTCACCGGCAATAATTTCATAGCGGTTATAACCAACCTCTCTAACCACAATAGGCTGCACTATGCCCTGGACCTTGATCGACTCAGCAAGCTCTTGCAAGCGCTCAGGGTCTATATCTTTTCTCGGCTGGTATTTTCCGCGTTGCAGATGCTCTACAGGCAAAGTAGATGCATTATTTTTTTCCTGCTCCTTTGCACCACCTCCCAGCTCGCCCATTAAAGCACCCAGCCCCTTGCCTAATCCTCTTTTCTTTTCTGCCATAAGCTTATTTATTTTCTTTTCTAATTAACTCACCAGCCAGCGCAATATACGCAATCGCTCCACGCGAATTTTTATCATATTGCAAAACTGGCATACCGTGGCTCGGCGCTTCAGCTAGCCTTATATTTCTTGGCACACAGGTGCGAAAAATTTTATCATCAAAATATTCAAGTAACTGCTCAGAGACATCCTTTGTTAAACGACTACGATTATCAAACATAGTACGCAGGATACCTTCCAGATATAAACCTGGGTTCGCAGTTTCCTGGATATTGCGCAAACTATCCATCAGCGCCGACAAACCTTCCAGGGCATAATACTCACACTGCATAGGAACTAAAACACTATCCGCTGCAACCATGGCGTTCAAGGTCAGCATATTCAAGGAAGGCGGACAATCAATCAGAATATAATCATACACACCCCGAACCTGCTGCAATGCGCTTGCCAGACGACGCTCACGCTGAGTCATCTTCATTAGCTGCACTTCGGCCATGGTTAAATCGGCATTTCCCGCAATGACATCAAAACCCACTTCTGGCATATGAATAATTATTTCCGATATGGGCATATCTTCAATTAACAAATCACAGCTTGAATAGGCAACATTAGATTTATCAATACCACAACCCATTGCAGCGTTGCCCTGTGGATCTAGGTCAATTAACAACACTTTACGCTTAGCAACGGCTAAAGATGCAGCTAGATTTACACTCGTGGTGGTTTTACCTACGCCGCCTTTCTGATTGGTTACTGCAATTATTTTTGTCATGTTTTATTTATCCGTAGCACGCACCGCTCCGCCTCAACACCCGGGAGTACAATAGAATTCACTGTATAGTTTTGCTTAATTTTTTTTAATTCTACCTCAGGAACCTGGCCTTTCATGGCGATTAAAACACCCTCGGGCTGTAACAAATATTCGGTTAAATTTTTAATGTCATTTACACTAGCAAAAGCCCGGCTCAATACCGCGCCATATTCTCCCTCTCGTCCCAGATTTTCAGCCCGGCTGTGTACAACTTCTACATTGCTTAATTTTAATTCCAATATCACTTGCTGTACAAAGCGCGTCTTCTTGGAATTACTGTCCAGCAAAGTAAACTGCACATCAGACATAAAAATCGCAAGAGGAATACCCGGCAGACCCGCTCCCGTGCCCACATCAATAATTTTTTGCCCCGAAATATAAGGCAAGATCGACAGGCTATCCAATATATGCAAGCGCAGCATTTCATCACGATTGCGTATCGCCGTGAGATTATATGCTTTATTCCACTTCTCGATCAGACCGACAAAGGCCAGCAATAAATCCACTTGCTCCGCCGTTGCGGCTATCCCTAACTGCTCCATTCCTGCGCATAGTAGCTGACGAGCATCAACCATTTTTCTTTTTCATATAAATAAGCAACAAGGAAATAGCCGCAGGCGTAATGCCAGGTATTCTGGAAGCCAGTCCCAGCGTTTCAGGGCGCTGCGTATTGAATTTTTCTCGCACCTCATTAGATAAGCCTTTAACCAGATTAAAATCTAAATCCCCCGGAATCTGCAAATGATCATAGCGCCTTGCTTTATCAATATCCTGCTGTTGTCGTTCTATATATCCCGCATACTTCGCCTGTATCTCAACCTGCTGAGCAACCTGCTCAGTCATGCCCGACACACCTGAAAACTGCATCAACCGAATAATATCCACTTCAGGCCGGCTTAATAGACCCATTAAATTAGCCTCCTTCGATAAAGGCTTACCCCAGATTGCTGCAACCTTCTCAGCTTCTGGACTTGCTTTTCTTATCCACTTTGCTTTTAGCTGTTGCTGAAGATTAGTGATACTCGCCTGCTTTTCATTAAAAAACTGCCATTGCGCATCACTGACTAAAGCTAATTCCCGCCCCTTCTCAGTTAAGCGCAAATCAGCATTATCTTCACGCAATAATAAACGATATTCAGCACGACTGGTAAACATTCGATAAGGCTCTATGGTTCCGTTGGCAATTAAATCATCAATCATCACGCCAATATAGGCTTCATCCCGTCCCGGACACCAGCTTTCTTTATCCTGTGCTTTGCGGGCAGCATTCAACCCTGCTATCAAGCCTTGCGCTGCCGCTTCTTCATAGCCCGTTGTACCATTAATCTGCCCAGCAAAAAATAGCCCTGGCATATGTTTTGTTTCTAAAGATGTCTTTAAATCTCTGGGGTCAAAAAAATCATATTCTATCGCATAACCCGGGCGCACAATTTCCGCCTGCTCAAAACCCTGCATAGAGCGTACAAATTGATACTGCACATCAAAGGGCAAGCTGGTTGAAATACCATTTGGGTAATATTCATTGGTATTCAAGCCTTCAGGCTCGATAAAAATCTGATGCGAAGTCCGCTCGGCGAAGCGCACGACTTTATCTTCTATCGAGGGACAATAGCGCGGCCCAACACCTTCGATCTCACCGGCATACATAGGCGACCGATCCAGTCCGCCACGAATAATATCATGCGTCTGTTCATTAGTACGGGTTATATAGCACGGAACCTGCTGCGGATGATCACTGGCTTTTCCCATAAAGGAAAAAACCGGCACCGGCGTATCGCCATGCTGCTGCTCTAATTTAGAAAAATCAATCGTGCGCCTATCAATCCGTGGCGGCGTTCCAGTTTTCAAGCGAGCCACTTTAAAAGGTAGCTCGCGTAAGCGCTCCGCCAAAGCAATCGATGCGGCATCGCCTGCGCGCCCACCGGTATAGTTCTGCAGGCCGATATGAATTCTACCTCCTAGAAAAGTACCCGCCGTTAACACCACAGACTTTGCCCTGAACTGCAAACCCATTTGGGTTTCCACTCCGACCACCGCTCCAGACTCAACCAGTAAATCCGACACCACCTGCTGAAATAGCATCAGCTTTGGCTGGTTTTCCAGGGTATTTCTAATAAATTGCTTATATAACTCTCGGTCAGCCTGCCCACGGGTTGCCCGCACGGCAGGGCCTTTACTAGCATTTAATATACGAAAATGTATGCCCGCATGATCGATTGCACGCGCCATGACCCCGCCTAGCGCATCCACTTCTTTAACTAAATGTCCTTTACCGATACCCCCTACCGCAGGGTTACAACTCATTTGCCCCAAAGTTTCAATGCTTTGCGTTAATAATAGCGTTTGCGCCCCGGTGCGTGCAGCGGCCAATGCAGCTTCAGTACCCGCATGACCGCCCCCGATAATAATGACATCAAATTCTTTTGTAAATAACACAGACTTGTCTTAAAATTGATCAAACAAGTATTTTAATTTGTTCGCGGGAGTTTTGCACAAAAGAAATGATTTTATCACCAAACTAGCAGGAGCGATGCTATGAAGAAACGCAAAAAGCAACAGAAAAACAGTGCTCCAGAGGCCAGAAATCTGGTCGCTAAATATGCACATTCTTTTAACAAGGCCATTATTTTCAAAGATAAGAGTAAATATCAGCGCAAGGCGAAACACAAAAGCTTCGACCCATTTTTTATGCAATGCAGGCATTCTATAAAAAATGGGTTGCCATTTTCCGATGTCTGTTAGTTCCAGCCACTGATTACTCCAACACAGGAATATTAAAGCTTTAGCTTTTTAACTGCAATAACGAAAGAGCTATGCTATTACTCGATGTTCAAGTTTTTGATATTGAGAAGGTAAAATCAGGTATTCTGAGGTTGTTGTAATTTTATCGGTGTAAGCCCATGTTAATGAATGCCCCTGCCACCTTTATCCAAAGCTATATTGACGATTTAAATGATGCGCTCAATCAGCTAAAACCCGGAGCCGCTTTGACACGGATTCAAGCCGCTTGGTTGGGCACTTGTTTAACGTGCATACTGCTAATGAACTCTGTTTGCTGGGCTAAGTTTGAGCGAGCAAGCCTTGGAGATTGCAAAGTAGCCGCATTATCCTGGGTGTTTCGTAAAGCAAGTATACCCTGGGACTGGTTGCTACGGGTGAGTGTGGTCTTAATTTTAAAACGTTATGGCATTACTGAAGGTGTGTTGGCCTTTGATGAATCAGCCCGAGCACGATCTAAGTCTACAAAACGTATTTATAAGGTTTACAAGCAGAAACACAAAGGCTCCGGCGGGTATGTTAATGGACAAACGATAGTATTATTGCTGCTATAGACTTTCAGAAAATTAATTTCCGAACAAACAAAAACGACAGAGGGGAAACTGGCTTATAATTTTCGTCCCAACACTAACGGAAACAGTCAAAAATGGTATCCCTCACTTTTTCAAAGTCAATTGTAGACCGACTAAAAAAAAATATGGCGACAGCTCTCAAGCTAAGTAATATTCGTTTATATCGATTAACTCAAGCTCTACTCTGGTTCAGTGAATGCATGGGAATCAAAGAAATAGCACGCCTAATGGGAGTCTGTGAAAAAACCATTATAAATTGGCTGAAAACATTCATGCATAAAGGTGTCGGTTGGTTAATAGGGCAACACTATCAAGGACGTGGTCGGAAGTCAAAGTTAACTAAAGACCAGAAAAATAAATTGATGGAAAAGGCGGTAGAAGAAAAGAGTGTCGTTTTATTCGGTGATGAGGTGTCATTTGCTATGTGGGGTTCATTGGCACGAACCTGGGCTCCAATAGGAGAGCAACCCACAGTGAAAACATCAGGGATTCGAAAAGGGTTGAAAATGTTTGGTACGATCGAACTCGAAGGAGGGAGTTTTCAATACCGAGAATCATTGGCTTATGAGATAAAACCAAAGTCACTTAGACTTTTAAAAGAAGCTGGGCTGCCTCAAGAATTTTTAGCTATTCTTAAAAGCTTAAAATCGGGGAGTCGCTATTTTTGCGAAAGCTTGTTTTGGGCATCCCAGCCCAAGCAAGCAGCAAAAACTTAACGCGACCACTTATGCCTCCGGCGGCCCCGATTCGTCCTCGTCACCTCGTCCCGACCCAACAAGGGGTCGGAACATAGGCTCCAAATGACTTGACGCCGTGTCGAATGGCCTTTTATTTTGTCTCCACCTTCGCTAACGCTCAGACTCCGACAAAACAACGGCCCTACGGCTATCGCGGACTAAAAATCATCACTTCGCTTAGGCTACGTTTCCCTGATTTTCAGCGAATGAGAAATATCCAACACAGAAGCTTTTTATGGAAGCGATATATTCTATTGCCGACAACGTCTTAATCGAGAGTTATAAGCCAATGATATTACAACACGCTGAAACATCTGGGCGTTTTAATGGTGAAAGCTATGTTGAGTTTTTAACACAATTGCTGGCTTATTATAAAGGCAAGATTATTCTAATTGAAGATGGTGCCCCGTATCATGGAAGCGGTGTTATTAAGGAATTTAAGTTAGCTAATGTAGATCGTTTGACAGTAGAACGTCTCCCTGCGTTCTCGCCGGATTTTAATCCGATTGAGAAATTATGGAAAAATACGAAACGCGATTCGACTCATATGAAGTATTTTAAAACTTTTGAAGATCTTCATGATTCAGTTGTGCAAACTTTTAACACTTATATGCATGATGCCAGTAAAGTGATTTGTGTTATGCAAAAATTGCGGGAAGATTTCGTTGTTACCGCCTAAGTTTAAGCGCTCCAAATTTGGAAATTATTTATCTGAGAAACTATAGAGGTAGAATAAGGTCAGTCGAGAGCTACTTTAATTCGATTAACAAAGGCATTGATCAGATAATACGTGTACGTGGCGGCAAAGAGATTAAAGTGACTGTCAGCAGTGCACGATTAAAGGTGAGTTCTCACAGTAAAAAACGCTTTGTCATTGCCTTAAAATATGACGGTGAAAACGACTATCGCTATTTAGTGGCGACAGACCTGACTTGGCGCACACAAGATATTATTCAAGCCTATACGTTAAGATGGCTGATTGAGGTTTTCTTTGAGGACTGGAAGCTTTATGAAGGATGGGGGCGTGAGGCCAAACAATTAGATGAAGAAGGATCAAGCCGTGGCCTGATTCTGAGTCTTTTGTTTGACCATTGCCTTCTCCTTCACCCAGAGCAAATAGCCCGCATTGAAAGCAAACTACCTGCGTATACCGTAGGAAGCTTACAGCGCAAGTCTCAAATGGATGTACTGCTTGAGTTCATCACGTCATTGCTAGAGTTTCCAGATCCTGGTGATAAGCTGAAAGAGTTAGGTGAATTAATAAAGGATGTGTTTCAACTGATGCCATCAGGAAAACATATGATTGGCAGAGATTTAGGGCGCTTAGGGCCAACAGCATCATTAAAGTATTGTTCTACTGGGTGAAGGTAAGAGTTTGATGGCAATGGGATGGAAAAACTTGAACATCGAGTATTACACTCCTCTTGTGTCTCACAACGACCTACCCAGTTATTTTAACTCTGAATTTTAACTTTTTTATAACGAATAAATTATTTGCATAGAAGATGTGTTTTCTATTAGTCTCACTGATAGTGCGACCAAGCAATGTGTTGCTACTGAAATGACGGGGTACTACTAGAATTTAGAACTAATTGCGAAATCAATTAGCATAAGCCTTACGGCTTTTTTAACATAAAAAAGCCCGGAAAGCTTCCCCAGGCTCTTCTATAAAAATTTCTTACAAAGAGATAGAGCTAGAAACTTTTTGTCTACTCATATCTGGATCATCCATGCAACCAGTTCCGCCGATTAACATTAGAGAGATAGCTATTAGTGATAATACTTTTTTCATGTAATCCTCCTCAGGATAGAAATTATTATTGTTGTTTCGTACTAATTAAAAGCACGGGACAATTTATATCACGGCAATAGTTTTGATGCAACACCATTTTTTTGAATTTTATCTCTTAAGTCGTATAAGTTGACTATTAAAAACATCACGCACCATCTCATAAAACCCATAGACCATTGAAATTATTAATAATGCTATTTAATAGTTTGCAATTCCAGCTGATAATGCTTATTAGTCCAGGTTGCTGTACCTATATTTGTCCAGGCTCCAGATAAGTTCTCTTTGCGCAAATTAAACACCCACTGCTGCGGCGATTTAATTTTTTTATGCTTAATAATAAACTGCGCCTGATTTAGGTCCAGGCCTACTTTAGCTCCCCAGAATGCAGTTACTTTCATAATAAACTTACTCAATCTGTCAGTATTGATATTCGGCGTCACTGCAATATTAGCCCACATCGAATGCACTCTCCCCCAGTTCGGCGCCAACATTCGTCCCTGCTCATTAATAAACGGCAACCACTGCTCATGCCCTTGTGCATCAATATAGCTGATTGCCAGCAAATCCTCATACCCCTCAAAGTGGTCATGCAAATAAAGCGCATGTGGAGTAATACCTAAAAAGGTAGTCGATAGCATTAATACCGAATTACTCAGCAAGCGAGCCTGATTAACCAGCGGGCTTTCGATACGGGATAAATCGTAAAAGCGATATAAAAACCCATAATGAATACTGCTATTAAGCTGCAATATCACCAGCACCATAAAAATCTTGGCCATTCTGAACCTGAATTGCCGAGGCTTATGTTGCGCATAATTTTCAAAGATACGGGTATACAAATCCAGCGGATAGGATTTTTCGGCAACTGCTGGCAAACAAAATTCATAGCAGGCATTGCGCGCACGATTATCGGCAATGCGGCGGTATATTGCTCGCGCCAAATGATAAATCCCCGGCACACGCATAAGCCAAGAAAATATCGCCATATAACGCATTTTATGGAAAATCTGAATATAAGTATCAACCCCGGAATAAACCTTACCTTGCAAATCAACTGCATATAAATCCGCTAATAAAACCTGCTGATCATAGACCTGCAACTGTGGCGCAGAATCTGCCTGGGTCTGCAGATCTTTAAAAACCACGCCTTGCAATACATCAAAGTGATTAATAATTGTGGCGGTGCGATTACACAAAGGACAATCGCCATCATAAAAAACAGCTAGCGCTGACTTCTGATAGATAAACTGGTCTGCCAATGCCTGCCACCAGGAAAATGGCACCATTAGTATATACACAGCTAGCATACCCAGACCAAAGGGGTAAATATTTAGGCTAATGCTAATGCCTATATGCAAGCCCGCACCCACTAGCAAGTATATGGGACGAAAACAGCGCCGATAGAAAAAAAACATAAAGCTAAATTGAAAAACCAGTATTAGATAACCAATGAATTTTTGTAAAACCTGCTGATTCAACATCCACGATAAATCCAGTGCCGACACATAATAGGGCATGGTAGATGGCAGCCACGCACCTAGGCCATTAAGCCAGTGCGGTGCAAATAATTTATGAATTGCCGAATCCAGATATAAAAAGCCCAGGCAAATCAGCACCGGAAACAATAAACTCAATGCACTACAGGTTTTAGGCAGTGCAGGCTGATGCTGAAATTTGAATTGCAATTTATAAACTAAATTGTCAATAGATACGGCTCGCCCTATCGGCATAAAGATCAGGAAAAAGCCGATACCGACCATAAATAAATCAAAGCCTCCATCAAAATCCCGCTGCATGGGCGTGAAATTAACGAAGACTATCCAGAAAATATAGTTTGCAATAATGGTTGTTTGCGTTTTATATCCCAGGATAATGCAGCCAGCAACTATCGCCCACAAGCCCAGAAACAACGGGATCATCGGGAACTCTACATCTATATAAGGGACAGGGTCAAAGATAAGATGATTAAAATAGAGTAGGAATATTACTTCCTGGAGCACAACCATGCCATAGAGAATACGAAACATGCCAATGATAAAGGCAGGAGCTCGGCGCCGATGATAGCGCTCAATAATTTGTGAAACCATGCTTAGCATTTGATACTCGCCTATCGGTAATAAGAGTACAAATTATAATGGAATTTTACTCACAGGGTCATCAGTGTTCCCATTGAAAGAAGAAGTACCTAAACAAAGCAGCCTATAACCTACCTGAAGGTAGCACCACTCGAATATTTCCATCTTTTTGATTTTAATCACTTATACAGGCGCGCCATGCTACCTCACGAAATTCCGGGACTCCTGTCGCCATAATTCGTTCACCTACGCAGCGGATGGGAGATGCCCTGAACGCCCTGCGTCCGCAACGACTACGCACAAAAGCCGCTTCGTCATTACTACCTCACTGGCTGGACGGCCATTCGGAATGCAATTCTTGCTCCTCTCGCGTGCTGCTAGCACACGTCGAATCAGCGAATTGCCCTGTCGCCTATCAGGGACTAAAAATCACCACTTCGCTAAGCTCCGTTTCCATGATTTTCAGCGAACGAGATCGTTTTGTGAATCCATTGTTTTTCCAGGCAAGAATATCTCGTATCAGCTCGTATACCATTCGAGCAGTTCAAAACGCAATAATAACAGGAATGTCTTTACAGTGCTTTATGAGCTCTCTTGTGGCGAGGTTAGTTTCACGGCCTCAATTGATAGGGGAACACTGATGCACAGGGTAGTAAAGACACAACAACCTGCGTTCGCTTTCGCAAAAATAAATAGCAGGGGCGGGGAAACTAAAGATGTAAAGTACTGTGACAGCGCGTGACTAGAACAGGCATAAATGGGAGCCTTCAAAACCTGCGACTAGAATTTACATGTTAAAAAGTGACAGCCATAAAAAACCCGCAAGTTAAGAAACTCACAGGTTTTATAGTAAGTAATGCTAAAAAGCTTTTTACTTATTCGTCGTCTTCATGCTCTGCGAAAACCCACTTTACGAAGAAATAACCTGCAGCGATAACTACTGCAGCGATAGCCATACCTTCTGGCTCTTTTAACATTTCAGTAACGTCTAATATTGCACCCATGAGTGTTCTACCTTCTTGTGATTTATTAATAGTTATTACGTCAAAATATGACAGTAAATGAACGTTATATGATACGGAATGATTTTTTGAAGTCAAGAATTTCTTACTATTCCACAGCAACAATCTTGTTTCAGTTTTCTACTTTGAACCTTAAGACGTAGTCGCTAATCTTGTCAGGCTGCTATATTTTTTCCTGATAAATTGTCATAATAATGTTTAGATGTTTATAATACTAGTTGCTTTGAAACTGTGTCGTCAGCATTACACAGAATAAAAATAATTTAGTAGGATTCGGGTTTAAAAAATAACAAAAACACAAGGGGATAATAATGTTTGGTGGCGTATTAACAATTTTGATTGCAATCTGGATATATAGAACAACAGTGCGCGCAAAAGCAGGTAACGTCCTATACTGGACAGCAGGTGCAGCGGTATTATTTATTGTTGTGCAGGTACTGTTTTATAATTTAAATATATTTATTATTGATGGTTTTGGCAATGATATAGGTGGTGAATATGAGCGCGATCTAACCGACATTGGCGACCGAGTAACAAGCAGTGGTGGTAGTGGCGGTCTTCAAGAAGGCTTCTTTGGCTCCGTATTAGGTATTCTATTTGAACTTTTGCCTCTGCTTATGGGCTGGTTAAGCGTTGCCTTTGTTAGAACAAAGTACATTTTAAAAGAGGATTTAAACGTTGCAAATCTTGTCAGTGGCATATCTGATGTTTTTGTCGGCATTATAAACAGCTTCAAGACATCTGACTAAGCTTCACACATAGCGTATAACAAAAAAGCCCAGTTTCTAGCTGGGCTTTTTACTTTTAAGCATAAAGAGTGCATGTATCGAAAACACGACTTAAAGAATAAGCGATACAATGGAGAGCAATATTACGATAAACAGTACTGTCGCAATTGCACCAACAACCAGATAACTAGTTAATGAACCCTGTTCAAAATCTCTCTCACGATTTGCGTTACTTTGCACACCAATAGCCGCTGCTAATACGCTTTGAATAACTTGTTTAAGTGTAGGCTTAAACATGAACCCTCCATACATATAGAGTAACTGAAGTTTCCCAATAATTATTTATGGTAAAATTGAAACCATGCTACAACTATATGAAGAAAATAGTCTTTTCATTCGTTTCAAATGCTATTGCCTAAGGGGAATTAAGTAGGGGTTTGCTATAAACATGGCAAAACCACATAAAACAAACCTCGATACACCAGCATTGTGTATTTCAGCTACTCAATAATTGGGAAACTTCAGTAGAGTAATATTATCAACGTTACTTAGTAAACCATCTTTAGCCTTAGCAAGCAAACCTAATAGCTACAACGTCAAGTGATCCACATGAATAAAAAAGAATTTTTAACCCAGCAACTTGCTCAACGCATTTTATTTTTAGACGGCGCAATGGGCACTATGATTCAGGACTACCATCTGGAAGAACAAGACTATAGAGGGGAGCGCTTTAAAGATTGGGATTCTGATTTAAAAGGTAATAATGATTTACTGTCGCTGACTCAGCCAGATATTATCAAAGCGATTCACAAGGCTTATCTGGATGCTGGTTGCGATATTATCGAAACCAACACCTTTAACGCCACAACTATTGCAATGGCTGACTACAATATGCAGTCACTGGCGTATGAGATTAATTTTGAGTCAGCAAAAATTGCAAAACAGGCGGCAGAAGAAGCAACCAGGGAAACACCCGACAAACCTCGTTTTGTAGCTGGCACATTGGGTCCAACCAATAGAACGGCCTCGATGTCACCTGATGTCAATGCGCCTGCGTTTCGCAATATCAGCTTTGATGCATTAGTAGAGGCGTATAGCGAAGCCGTAAAAGGGCTGGTTGACGGTGGCACCGATATCTTATTGATTGAAACCGTATTTGATACACTCAATGCTAAAGCCGCAATTTTTGCTATCGACAGCTATTTTGGAGAGCATAATATCGAATTACCGGTAATGATTTCTGGCACCATTACCGATGCGTCAGGCCGTACACTATCCGGTCAAACTGCGCTTGCATTCTGGAACTCACTTAACCATATAAACCCCATATCCATTGGCTTTAACTGTGCATTAGGTGCACAGAAAATGCGCCAATACGTGGAGGAGTTAGCAGACCATGCAAATACTTATGTCTCAGCTCACCCCAATGCAGGCCTGCCCAATGAATTTGGTGAATATGATGAATTGCCAGAAGATATGGCGGCAGAAATTGCCGACTGGGCAAAAAATGGTTATCTAAATATTATTGGCGGCTGCTGTGGCACCTCTCCTGAATATATTAAAGCAATTATTGATGCAGTAAGCCCTTATGCGCCCCGAAAAATACCCGAGATCGGAACGCGCTGCCAGCTTGCAGGACTTGAGCCTTTTTCCATAGACAGTGACTCGTTATTTGTTAATGTGGGCGAACGTACTAACGTCACAGGTTCTGCACGCTTTAAACGACTAATTGTTGAAGAAGATTACGACACTGCACTGGATGTCGCGCGCGAGCAAGTGGTTAATGGTGCGCAAATCATCGATATCAACATGGATGAAGGCATGCTGGAATCCAAAGAAGCAATGGTGCATTTTCTTAACCTAATCGCTTCCGAGCCGGATATCTCCAAAGTCCCTATTATGATCGACTCATCTAAGTGGGAAATTATTGAGGCCGGATTAAAGTGCATACAGGGAAAAGGGATTGTTAATTCCATTTCTATGAAAGAAGGGGTAGACAACTTTATTCAGCAGGCAAAACTTGTCCGCCGATATGGTGCAGCAGTTATCGTCATGGCCTTTGACGAACAAGGACAAGCCGATACCTTTGATAAAAAAGTCGATATCTGTCAGCGTGCCTATAAAATTCTGATCGAGCAAGTGGGCTTCCCCCCTGAGGATATTATTTTCGACCCTAATATCTTTGCTATCGCAACCGGCATAGAAGAACATAATAATTATGGCGTAGACTTTATCGAAGCAACACGTGAAATCAAACGCACTTGCCCTCATGCGATGATTTCAGGCGGCGTATCCAATGTTTCCTTTTCCTTTCGCGGAAATAACCTGGTACGTGAAGCCATTCATGCCGTATTTCTTTACCATGCAGTGCAAGCAGGCATGGACATGGGGATTGTCAATGCTGGACAGCTCGCTATCTACGCGGATATTCCTGATGAATTACGCAATGCCGTCGAAGACGTCGTGCTTAACCGCGATGCTGAAGGCACTGATAAACTTCTGGAAGTCGCTGAAAAATATCGTGGTGATGCCGCTGTTAATAAGGTCGAAGACCTGGAATGGCGTAATCTGCCGGTGAATAAACGCCTAGAACATGCTTTAGTCAAAGGCATTACCGACTTTATCATCGAAGATACTGAAGAGGCTCGCCTACAAGCCGAAAAAACCCTACATGTAATCGAAGGCCCCCTCATGGATGGTATGAATGTTGTAGGAGACTTGTTCGGCGCAGGAAAAATGTTTTTACCTCAAGTAGTAAAATCTGCACGGGTAATGAAAAAATCTGTGGCCTATTTAATGCCATTTATGGAAGCCGAAAAATCAGGTGATATTCAGAGCAACGGTAAAATTCTGATGGCAACTGTAAAAGGAGATGTACATGATATTGGTAAAAATATCGTTGGCGTAGTTTTACAGTGCAATAACTATGATGTGATTGATATAGGCGTAATGGTGCCTACACCGCAAATACTACAAGTAGCCAAAGAGAAAAATGTTGATATTATCGGCTTAAGCGGACTGATTACGCCCTCACTGGAAGAAATGGTGCATGTGGCTAAAGAAATGCAACGCCTTAACTTCACCGCTCCTCTATTAATTGGCGGCGCCACCACTTCACGCGCACATACTGCGGTTAAAATTGAAGAGCATTACTCGGGTGCAACCATCTATGTACCTGATGCCTCCCGCGCGGTAGGTGTTGCCTCTAATTTATTGAGTGACGAGCATAGAGATGCTTATGTTAAAGGTATCAAAGAGGAATACGAGGTCGTACGTGAACGTCATAAAGGCCGTAAGGCAAAAACCAAGCAGCATAACCTACAGGCTGCTCGCGCTAATAAATTTATCTGGAAAAATCACAGCCCGATACCGCCTAAAAAATTAGGTGTCGAAGTCATCGACCATTTCCCGCTGGAAAAACTAGTGGATTATATAGACTGGACCCCTTTTTTCCAGACTTGGGAATTAGCCGGGAAATACCCAAAGATTCTGGAAGATGAACTGGTAGGCAAACATGCGCGTAATTTATTTACAGATGCGCAACAAATGCTTAAGCAAATCATTGCTGAACAGTGGCTAGAGGCAAAAGCAGTAATTGGCTTTTTCCCTGCGAATAGCGACGGTGATGATATTATTCTTTATACAGATGAATCACGTAACCAACAGTTAGACGTTTTGCATCACTTACGTCAACAAAATATTAAAGCCCCGGGGCGACCTAATTACTGTTTGTCTGACTTTATTGCGCCTGTAGAGAGTGGCCTAGAAGACTATATAGGCGGCTTTGCCGTGACTGCTGGCATAGGCATAGAAGAAAAATTGACCGAATTTGAAAAAGACCATGACGACTATAACTCCATTATGCTCAAAGCCCTGGCTGACCGCTTGGCAGAGGCATTAGCTGAATACATGCACCTTGAGGTACGTAAAAATCACTGGGGTTATGTTGATGATGAACAGATGAGTAATGAGCAGCTAATTAAAGAGTCTTATAAAGGCATACGCCCAGCACCGGGTTATCCTGCCTGCCCAGACCATACAGAGAAAGCAAAACTATTTGAACTACTGGATGTAAAGGCCAATACAACGATTGAATTAACCGACAGTTTCGCCATGTATCCCACAGCGGCAGTAAGTGGCTGGTACTTTGCTCATCCTGATTCGCAATATTTTAATGTCGGAAAAATCACCCCCGAGCAACTGGAAGATTATGCTAAACGCAAAGGATTAACTATAGAAGCAGCAGAGCGCTGGCTGGCTTCGCATTTGCATTAACACAGGCACCTGATTAATGAATATTAAACAGCTACGCTCCACGTATCAGTTAAAAATCTCGCTGGAAGGTACAAAACCGCCTATCTGGCGACGCTTGCTAGTCAATAGTGATATTAAGCTGGATACCTTCCACCTGGCACTGCAGATAGCTATGGGCTGGACAAATTCACACTTACACCAGTTTATTTCTCAAGATCAGAAATTTTATGGCATCAAAGATGCTGATTTTGCAATCGAGGGCTTTGAAATTCAAGATAAAACAACGACACGCTTGTCACAGCTACTCAAAGCAGAGAAAGACCACATAATCTATGAATATGATTTTGGTGATGGCTGGATGCATAAAATTACCCTGGAAAAAAATATTAGCTTTTGATCCTGACAAAAAACTTCCCTACTGTATTACTAGCAAACGCGCTTGCCCTCCTGAAGATTGTGGAGGTACCTGGGGCTATGCTGATTTACTGGAGGTTCTGAAGGACCCTGAGCATGGAGCATATACAGAAATGCTTGAGTGGCTTGGCGGTGAATTTGATCCTGCCTATGTAAGCAGAAGGGAAACTAATCAATTATTGCTGAAATATTGTCGATAAACATAAGGTATGAAGCACTACCTACTGCTACTACTCAGTACTATTCTGGTTAATAACTTTGTGCTGGTAAAATTCCTCGGGCTATGTCCCTTTCTGGGCGTGTCCAGGAGATTAGAATCAGCGATAGGCATGGGGATGGCAACCACTTTTGTCTTAACCCTGGCTTCAGTCAGTAGTTATTTATTATATGAATATCTGCTATTACCACTAGAGCTTCAATACCTGCGTACCATTAGTTTTATCGTAGTCATTGCTGTCGTGGTACAGTTTACTGAAATTTTATTGCATAAACTCAGTCCAACACTACACCGCTTATTAGGTTTGTATTTACCGTTAATCACCACTAACTGCGCGGTTTTAGGCGTCGCATTATTAAATATTCAGGCTGAGCACACATTTATTGAATCTATACTTTTTGGTATAGGCACTGCAATGGGCTTTACACTAGTGTTAGTTTTATTTGCCGCCCTACGCGAACGTATTGATGTCGCCGATGTTCCCGTTGCTTTTCAGGGCGCATCGATAGGGCTGATTACAGCAGGCTTAATGTCGATGGCTTTTATGGGATTTATTGGCCTCGCCTAATGCTATATCTGTGTATTTTATTTGCCCTACTAGGCCTAGGCTTAGGCTTTGCAGCCAGGCATTTAAAAGTGCGGGGGGATCCTCTGATTGAGCAAATTGATGCCTTATTACCCCAGACTCAATGCGGGCAATGTAAATACCCGGGTTGTCGCCCTTATGCTGAAGCGCTTGCCAGTGGTGTAGCTGATATCAACCAATGCCCACCAGGAGGCGAAGAAGCAGTCGCTGCACTAGCAAATTTGCTAGGTGTAGAAGTCAAACCATTAAATTCAGAATTTGGCAAAACCAGCGCTCCTGCTGTTGCCTTTATCATTGAACAGGACTGCATAGGCTGTGTTAAATGTATCCCCCCTTGTCCGGTTGATGCTATTTTAGGGGCTTCTAAACAGATGCACACAGTCATCGCCTCTGAATGTACAGGTTGCGAACTCTGTATTGCGCCTTGCCCTGTTGATTGCATTATTATGCAACCGCTGGAAAACAGCCCTGAGTTATGGCAATGGAAATCAGCTGATGATTAAACAATGGTCGTTTCCTGGGGGGATAGCTCTGGAAGGCCATAAACAGGTCACTGAAATTAGTGAACCTACGCTACCGCCGGAATTAATTTATCCTTTATTACAACGCTCAGACAACTATGCCCAACCTATAGTTGGGCCTGGGCAACGAGTACTTAAAGGACAAATTATTGCCACCCCTCAAAGCCCTTTTGCTACCCCAATCCATGCGGCAAGCTCGGGCATAGTAAAAGCAATTGCATCGCGTATCATCGCACACCCCTCTGGCCTGGAGGATACCTGCATTATCATCGAAACTGATGGAATGGATGAAGCGAATCCTCTAACCCCCTGTCTTGATTATAAACTCGAAACTCCCGATGAGTTACGCAATAAAGTCGCTCAAGCCGGTATCGTCGGGTTAGGCGGGGCTGCTTTTCCTACAGCTGAAAAGTTAGCCACTGGCCAGTCTATACATACCCTGGTTATCAATGGCGCAGAGTGCGAACCCTATATCAGTTGCGATGCCAGTTTAATGCAAGCCCATGCTGAGCAAGTTATACAGGGTGCTTTAATCATACAGTATATCTTGCAAGCTAAACGCTGCATGATTGCCATAGAAAATACCCCGCCAGCAGTCCGGCAAGCTTTGCTTGAGGCGGCCAGCAGACAAGGCATTCAAATAGCCACAGTTCCAGCTATTTATCCCACGGGCGGCGAAAAGCAATTAATTAATGTATTAACCGGACAAAAAATACCCGCAAACGCACTCCCCTCAGAGCATGGTATTGTTTGTCAGAATGTAGGCACGGCTTACGCTGTCTATCAGGCTATTTGTTTAGGCCTGGTGTTAATTGAGCGCATTATTACCGTCACCGGCGCAGGGATAAAGCAGGCTAAAAATATACGCGCAAGAATTGGCACGCCGATAAAGCACTTAATCGAACAATGCAACGGGTACAACCCCAATGTACAACGCCTTATTATGGGTGGCCCGATGATGGGCATCGCATTGAGTACTGATGATATTGCCGTAACCAAGACGACTAACTGTCTGTTAGCAATGACGACTAGTGAACTTGTACAAAGCCAAGCACCTATGCCTTGCATCCGCTGTGGTGATTGCGCAAGTGTTTGCCCGGTTGAAATACTGCCGCAACAACTATACTGGTATAGCCGCTCCAGGCAATTAGAGCAATGTCAGGACCACCAGTTATTTGATTGCATAGAATGCGGCTGTTGCGATATAGTCTGCCCTAGCCATATTCCCTTAGTACAATTTTTTCGCAGCGCAAAAGGTGAGCTGATTATTAAAGATCAACAGTCAACTCAGACTAGTTTAGCAAAAAAACGCTATCAAAATCAGCAGCAACGCAGAGCAAAAGAAGCGCAAGATAAACAAGCCAAAGCAGAAAAACGCCAAGCTGCGATTAATAAAATGAAAGCGGCTGCAGCAGCTAAAAGAAAAAACAGTATCTGAAATTGCAAATAAACCTGCTATTCCAGACACTACTAACCACATATTAAAACTCTAGTTTTGTAAATCAGGCAAGCAATTTGGCTTTATGCGCGTTAAACTCTGCTTCGCTAATAACGCCTTTATCTTTAAGCTCTGCTAGCTTGGCAAGTTCATCAGCAACAGAGGGAGTGCCCGCTGTATTTTTTCAGATTCGGCCAGCATATGCAGAGAGCGCTCATGCATTTCCGAGCCTCTGGCAATCAGATAGCACAAGACTCCCAGCCAGGGAATGATAATAAACAATGCCCAGAAGCCCTTACCCCAACCACCTAAGTCCTTGCTGCGAAAAATATCGCTAATCACTCCGATAATTACCCATATCCAGGCGATCATCAAGAAAAATAAAAACATCAACCATAACATATCTAACAAGCCCATTACCTACTCCTAATTAATATTACTGAAGTTTCCTAGTTTTTAAAGCATAAGAATATCAGCCAATGCTTATGCTTATGCTTATGCTTATGCTTATGCTTATGCTGAAAATCATGGAAACGGAGCTTAGCGAAGTGGTGATTTTTAGTCCCTGATAAGCGACAGGGCAATTCGCTGATTCGACGTGTGCTAGCAGCACGCGAGAGGAGCAAGAATTGCATTCCGAATAGCCGTCCAGCCAGTGAGGTAGTAATGACGAAGCGGTTTTTGTGCGTAGTCGTTGCGGACGCAGGGCGTTCAGGGCATCTCCCATCCGCTGCGTAGGTGAACGAATTATGGTGACAGGAGTCCCGGAATTTCGTGAGGTAGCATGGCGCGCCTGTTTTTCTGAAATATTAGATATTACTAATATTAATGGCATTCCGTTGGCTAAAAGCCTTGAATTCTTTTTAAAAACAACAGGTTAATCGTGAATGAGGCCTAGTTTTACTGTATAATGAAAGTTTATAACACATTGATTATACAAATAAAACGACCTCATTCATGTTCATTTTACGCGATATTTTACTCCCGCTTCAAGATCATTTTTCCAAAACCACTTTAGGCCGCGAACGAGCCTCTCTGTTTGTTTACACGATCCTGTCTATTATCGTTCCTTTTACGTCATCAATGACCTCTTACCTTTGGCGTTGCCTTGATACGTTGTTTGGGTTTGAGATCAAGAATAAGCGCTTTTACACTTTCATGGCTTCTTCAACTTTGCCGTGGGCTGGGCTGTGGAAAACTATCTGGGAGCTGATTCCGTCTCCTGAAACAGATGGGCGCATATTGGTTGCACTGGATGAATCCATTATCACTAAAGTAGGCAAGAAGATCTTCGGCTGTGAAGCCATTTTTGACCACGCGGCCAAATCGAATCAAAGCAAATATCCATGGGCACAAAATATTGTATCGGTAAGGTTGCTGAAACTCGATGTTCAAGTTTTTCCATCCCATTGCCATCAAACTCTTACCTTCACCCAGCAGAACAATACTTTAATGATGCTGTTGGCCCTAAGCGCCCTAAATCTCTGCCAATCATATGTTTTCCTGATGGCATCAGTTGAAACATATCCTTTATTAATTCACCAAACTCTTTCAGCTTATCACCAGGATCTGGAAACTCTAGCAATGACGTGATGAACTCAAGCAGTACATCCATTTGAGACTTGCGCTGTAAGCTTCCTACGGTATACGCAGGTAGTTTGCTTTCAATGCGGGCTATTTGCTCTGGGTGAAGGAGAAGGCAATGGTCAAACAAAAGACTCAGAATCAGGCCACGGCTTGATCCCTCTTCATCTAATTGTTTGGCCTCACGCCCCCATCCTTCATAAAGCTTCCAGTCCTCAAAGAAAACCTTAATCAGCCATCTCAACGTATAGGCTTGAATAATATCTTGTGTGCGCCAAGTCAGGTCTGTCGCCACTAAATAGCGATAGTCGTTTTCACCGTCATATTTTAAGGCAATGACAAAGCGTTTTTTACTGTGAGAACTCACCTTTAATCGTGCACTGCTGACAGTCACTTTAATCTCTTTGCCGCCACGTACACGTATTATCTGATCAATGCCTTTGTTAATCGAATTAAAGTAGCTCTCGACTGACCTTATTCTACCTCTATATTCAATATTTTGGTTTTTACGTAATTGGCTAATCACCTGCGAGCCTCCAGATTCTTTAGCGGCTTCGTCCATAAAGGCTTTTTCACCATACAGCGCATCAGCCAGTACGCCTTTAATTGTAACTACTCAGCGAAGCTGAGTAGTTCAATGAAATTATAAAGCAAATTCAGGTAACTTTCCCTCAAAGACCAAGGTCATTGCCTGAGTTGCACTTAGACCTTGTTTACGGCACGTTGATAAATACCCTCTGACACGACAAAATATCTCTGCACCCTTGGTACTACGAAAGCAGCCGGATATTTTCTGTTGAACCTTGGTCATCCGAATCGAATTTTCTGCGGCATTATTGGTAAATGGCACCCAGGTATTTGTCATGAAGCGCAAGACATCCTCTTCATAATTAATCAGCCTTTCCAGTAAGTTTCTAGCTTTACTGCGTTTTATTCGCTCCCGTTTTACTTCTTTAGGCTTATCGGGTGGTGGGCATTCGATCTCCGCTTTGCCAAGTAATTCTCTGTATTGTACCTTCCATTTTTCTGCCGCTGTCAGCCCCGGACGGGCTGATAGTCTCCAGAAGGCGCAGGGAAATTTGCCAATCCGAAGTGCGCGATAGCGCGCGAGGGAGGCTAAAATTTTATCCCGAATAGCCGTAGAGCCATTTGTGGTAGCCATGACTGAGCTGCTTTGTGCTCAGTCTGTGGCGGACGCAGGGCGGCTGGAGCATCTCCTATTCGCTGCGTAGGTGAACGAATTACGGCGACAGGAGTCCCGGAATTTCGTGAGGTAGCATGGCGCGCCTGTTCTTTATGTAGTAGCATGCCACCTGCTTCATTGACGGCATCATTCATTTTTTCAAGTAGTCGTTTCATTTCAAGCGCCCACTCCTGTTTATCCTGCTCCCAGGCGCGCGTTAATTCCCTCAAATGATGTGCATTACAAAGCGAATGGGTACAATCATATTTATAGTAGGGCTTCCAATGATCATGACATAAAATCCCATGAAAATGGGGTAAAATACCAATGTCATTCATTGCCTCTGTGCCACGTTTGGCATGGGGAAAGAAGTGTGTCCACTGAACATTGGAGGCCCCATGTAGCCAATGGCGCTTACCATTAATATTAATGCCTGTTTCATCCGCATGAATGCACGCTGATTCGACTAAGTGTTCTTTACTGATAGTTTCAAACCCAGCCAACTTCTCATAGGCCAGTTCATTGAAATTATAGATAGAGCCTTCACTAATCGGCATACCTAATTGATCAGCGAAATACTCCTGTATTCGGTTGTAGGGCAATAACTGATATTGCGAAAGATAAACCACATGGGCTTTTATCCCATTACCATATTGCGCAGCCTTAGTAACCTCATCTGGAAAAGGAGCGATAAAACACTGACCTTTTCCATTTATCAACCGTTGCGCCTGGTATTCTGTCACTACCCTTGAGATATCAATATCGAATACCTGGCGTGTTTCAAAGCCATCTGCCGTGTATCGCCCTTTTGGCAAGGTACGGCGATCAATGGTAATGATCTCGATTTCATCCGGGTCATCTATTTTTTGAAGTGTCGTGCCGACATGCGATTTTTGTCCGCCAGAAGGCTTATCTGATTTTTTTCGATTCCCTTTTTTACGTTTGGGATCACTTGCAGGTGGTTTACTGCTATTTTTGCTGTTCAGTGTCACTCGATTGAGTAATACCGTGACTAATAATAGAATCACTTCCAGTGCTGATTTTAGCGCAGGCGATATATCACGCTCAGTTTCAAGTAACTGTTTGGCATGACTGATTGCGGAATCAACATCGATGAAGTCTATTTTCAAAGGGTAACCTGTATTGCTTTAAGGACAGGCTTATTATCTCATGGGTTTTAAATCCCGAATTTTCCTTGTTTTAAGCGATTGTAAGGCGAATAAAAAAGTTCTTCGAGGTCGTAGATGTTTAAGGGGACATTTTGTGATGACTATAGCGATAGAAGCAATAAAGCGTGGATTAATCGACTGTTGGGCAGTTTACTAAAAATCACAAAAACCAGACTAAAACCCTGTCAAGAACTTTTTTAATTATTCAGGCGCGCCATGCTACCTCACAACATTCTGGGACTCCTGTCACCAACATTCATTCGCCTACGCAGCGAATGGGAGATGCCCTGGTCGCCCTGCGTCCGTCTCAACTACTCAACTACGCACAAAACCCTGCTCAGTTAAGTCTACCTCAAATGGCTGGACGGCTATTCGGAATGCAATTCTTGCCTCCCTCGCGCGCTACTAGCGCACTTCGGATCAGCGAATTGCCCTGTCGCCTACCAGAGACTAAAAATCATCACTCCGCTTAGGCTCCGTTTCCCTGATTTTAAGCGTACGCTGAGTAGTTACCTTTAATTTTAACCCATCTTCGTCACTTTCATCTTTCTAAGCCATTGATTCATCGGTTTAAGCGATTTTTTGTCGAAAAATTCTCTTTAAAATCAATGGTGTTTTTTTTGAAAGTTTTGTAGTGCCATTTATATTATTTTTGTCGATAAATTCATTGACTTTTGTCAAAAAAATCATCATTATTTGAGTGTAATTTACATGCGACAAAAATACTCTAAAAAATCCAACGTTTTATACAAAAACACAAAATCTGTAGTGCCAACTGGCTACTTTTTAAAATTTCAACCAATTGATTTATAACAACTACATCATCAATAGTGACGAAGATGGGTTAATCAGGCTATGCGCAACTTTAAACTCTTTTAATAAGCCTAATGCAATCTCTGTTTTGGTCGGGTAGGCACTGTCACGTTCAGGCTTAATAGGCCGATCTTTTTTTGCTATACCCCTCTTTTTCAACCGTTTATCTTCTTTATCCCACTGCTTTAAGGCTGGATCCGGCATATAAAAGAAAAAACCGACAGGCACTGTAATGGATGAGGTAACTAGCAGCAATAATACTATCGTTTGTCCATTAACATACCCGCCGGAGCCTTTGTGTTTCTGCTTGTAAACCTTATAAATACGTTTTGTAGACTTAGATCGTGCTCGGTCTGATTCATCAAAGGCCAACACACCTTCAGTAATGCCATAACGTTTTAAAATTAAGACCACACTCACCCGTAGCAACCAGTCCCAGGGTATACTTGCTTTACGAAACACCCAGGATAATGCGGCTACTTTGCAATCTCCAAGGCTTGCTCGCTCAAACTTAGCCCAGCAAACAGAGTTCATTAGCAGTATGCACGTTAAACAAGTGCCCAACCAAGCGGCTTGAATCCGTGTCAAAGCGGCTCCGGGTTTTAGCTGATTGAGCGCATCATTTAAATCGTCAATATAGCTTTGGATAAAGGTGGCTGGGGCATTCATTAACATGGGCTTACACCGATAAAATTACAACAACCTCAGAATACCTGATTTTACCTTCTCAATATCAAAAACTTGAACATCGAGTGAAACAGATGGGCGCATATTGGTTGCACTGGATGACTCCATTATCACTAAAGTAGGCAAAAATATCTTCGGCTGTGAAGCCATTTTTGACCTCGCGGCCGAATCAAAGCAAATATCCATGGGCACAAAATATTGTATCGGTAGGGTTGCTGAAACAGGTCAAAGGTCGCTGGGCGTGCTTATTTTTAGATTTCCGATTTTATCTGCCCTTAAAAACAATTCAGGCAAAAAAAGAAACCGCCACGATAAGAGGTGATGTCGTTCCTTTCCAGACCAAGATGACTCAGGCGGCTCAAATGCTGATTGCAATTGCAGAACATTTTTCCACCGCTCCGATATTGACAGTCACTGATAGCTGGTTTGGCAACAATGGCCTATGGAAGCCTGTTTAATATTCTCTCTAGGTTAAGGTGCAATAATGTACTGTACGATCGTCCAGAAAAAAGAAAACCCAAGCAGAGGGGGCGGAATAAAAAGTACGGGCAGCGTCTGGGGGCAGCCACAGACATGGCAAAAACAGTACAACAAAAGGCCCGATCGTATACCGTGAATCTCTATGGAAAACAGCGTGAAGTCAGGGCTTATAGTCGCGTTGTCATGCTGAAAACATTGAAACGACCCGTTCAGGTTGTCTGGGTGTTTCGTCACACACAGTGGATTGCTTTGTTTACGACCGATCTAAGTTTATCCGTCACACAGATTATTGAGTATTATGGTGCGCGATGGAAAATCGAATCCGGGTTCAAAGCGCTCAAGCAAGACATAGGGAGTCAGAAAAGTCAGTGTCGAAATGCGCAGGCAGTGACCAACCATTTGAACTTCTGTATGATGGCAACAACGCTGACGTGGATTTACGCGGATCGTTTAAAAACCGATCCGGAACGTCGGCACAAAGTGAAGGGGTGAGCCAGTTTCGCATTTTCAGATATCCGCCGCATCATTGCCGAAGCGGCTTTGGATCCGGATTTTGAAAGGGTTTGCCCCAAATACAGCAGCTCCCCTGTAAATTCGGTGGTAGCCGTTTTATTGCGAATGGTTCCTTGATGAATTTCTAAGAAACTTCAGATTGTTTACAGTTATTATGGTAACCCCTCGGGAACTGTTTTGGAGACTAAGCTCAATGGTTCTATGAAAGATAAAGCCACCGAGCAAGAACGGTTTACCTTGATGCAATGGGTGCGCGATGGTGCATTAGAGAAGGAATTCACACATCTAAAGCCGCAGAAAATTATTGAAGCGAAGTGTCAAATGTGCCATAACGAAGGCGCATCAGGGATTCCTGACTTTACTAAATTTGAAAATATCAAAGAACTTGCAAAACAGGATGAAGGCGCAACATTTAGCTCATTAACCCGGGTGTCGCATATTCATTTATTTGGTATCAGCTTTATTTTTATGTTTGTCGGGCTGATTTTTAGCTTTTCTACTACGGCTTCAACTTTTTACAAAAGTGTTGCTATTAGCATGCCGTATGCGTTCCTGATTGTTGATATTCTATCCTGGTGGTTAACTAAGTTATCGCCGATGTTTGCTTCTTTGATAATGGTCGCAGGTGTTGGCATGGGCGCTTCATTCGCCTTTATGTGGGTAGTTTCTAAGAAACTTCAGTTCTATAAATAGCCTGGCTTTTATAGAACTGAAGTTTCCCAATAATTATTTATGGTAAAATTGAAACTATGCTACAACTATATGAAAAAAATAGTCTTTTCATTCGTTTCAAATGCTATTGCCTAAGGGGAATTAAGTAGGGGTTTGCTATAAACATCATCAGTGTTCCCATTGAAAGAAGAAGTACCTAAACAAAGCAGCCTATAACCTACCTGAAGGTAGCACCACTCGAATATTTCCATATTTTTGATTTTAATCACTTATAACAGCAAATAGACACTCTGTAGGCACCGTAAAAAAAACAACAAATAATTTCAAATAAAGCTTGCATTTGCCGAAAAAAAATTTTCTAAAAATTTCCGTTTTAATCACCTCATAAACGGATATCACCCATGCTTAAAGACCTACCACTCTCTGAACATATTCACCAACACTGCAATGAAAGTATGGAACGTGCCCTGTTAGCAGAGCGTCATCCTTTGTGGGCTCGTTCATGCCCAGAGTTGAAGGATATCGACTTTATTCGCCTTGGGTTATTACGCTGTATCAGTGTAGTCGATAGTGGTTGCCATTTCCTCCAAACCAATGAACAGATTTATGGCCAGCTGCTTCCCCACTCAACGTATTTTAAATCACTGAAGTCGCATAGACGAACAAGTATGCTTGAGGCATTTGAACAGCAGAGCTATCATCTTCACGCTGAAACACTGCTATCGCAAGGCATTGATTATCTTAAAGCATTCCCGGAACTTGACGAATACACCATAGAAGCAGCGGATGGACATTTTATTGATCATGCCTGCCATACTGAAAAAAACAGCAAGGGGAAAGTTTATGCGGCCGGGGGGATTTACGCGTTGAATCTCAGAAGTGGGTTGCTCAGATTTCTTTGTCTGGTGACAAACGGAACTCAGAGGCATCAAGGAATACCTGTGTTACGAGATCATATTGAAAAGCAAAACAAGGGAAATAACAGCTCTCAGAAACATCTCTATGTCTACGATAAAGCCGTCACCGACTTTGTCTGGTGGGATCGGCAGAAACGACATGCTAATTACATGATTTCAATGCTAAAAGAAAATTCAATTGCGACTCTGGTTGAGTCTATCCCTTTTGACTCCCGCCATGAGATCAATACAGGGGTTGAAGCATACAGTGTGTACGAAAACAAGGGCATCAAATTTAACGTGGTGGATTACCGTGATCCAGAAACCGGAAAACTTCACCGGTTTGTGACAACCTTGCCAATGACTATTAACCCTGGAACCATTGCCATGCTGTATTTCAAGCGATGGACGATTGAAAAGACATTCAATAACACTAAAAGTAATTTCAAGGAAACTAAAGCTTGGTCTTCCAATACCCGCTCACTTGAAAATCAAATGCGCCTGACTGCAATGAGCTATAATTTAATGCGCGTGTTTGAAGAGATTTCAAAAACACAACAGCCAGAATTGATTCATCCATCGGATAAAAAATATAGCGAGGCTCTGGAGATTAGGCAGCAACAGGCTCAAAAACGAGATCGTTTTGTGAATCCATTATTTTTCCAGGCAAGAATATCTCGTATCAGCTCGTATACCATTCGGGCAGTTCAAAACGCAATAATAACAGGAATGTCTTTACAGTGCTTTATGAGCTCTCTTGTGGCGAGGTTAG
This sequence comes from Bathymodiolus japonicus methanotrophic gill symbiont, assembly GCF_019721995.1. GTDB lineage: Bacteria > Pseudomonadota > Gammaproteobacteria > Methylococcales > Methylomonadaceae > Methyloprofundus. The sequence continues at coordinate 50,926 of NZ_BLYC01000009.1, forward strand.
TTTCACGGCCTCAATTGATAGGGGAACACTGATGATAAACATGGCAAAACCACCTAAAATAAACCTCGATACACCAGCATTGTGTATTTCAGCTACTCAATAATTGGGAAACTTCAGTTATACTCGATGTTCAAGTTTTTTAACTGATTGATTTTATTGATAATTTTACTGACAAAGAAAGCATCAACATCATTGTAAATCAATCACTTATAAAACAAAGCCGGAAAAATTTACTTTTCTTAGCCCAGTTATAGCTGAAAACTTGAACATCGAGTTATAGGAAGAATAATCAGGTTAGAGTTTTTTCCTAAATTATTTGCAATGATAAAAGATGGTTTTGACTGGCTATATAAAAAAATGAAATAAATTTTAGCTGTGCACCTATATTGACAGATTGGTGTGCAGGCAACTTTCTCTGAGGAAAATCGATGCTTAAATCTATACATATGCTTTTTATCGTGCTGTCTGTTGGCGGCTTTATCACCCGTATTATTCTGGTGCAATTTAAACCTTCCTGGTTGCAGCCTAAGATAGCTAAAATTGCCCCGCATGTGATTGATACAATTTTATTGTTGAGTGGTATTGGTCTGGTCTTTCAGCGCAACTGGATGGCAGGTGAATTTGGTTGGATTTTGACGAAGTTAGTGATGTTAATCGCCTATATAGGCTTTGGGGTGATGGCAATGCGCAGTACGGGCATAAAACGCTGGGCTGCTTTTGTACTGGCCTTAGCCTGTTTTGGCTATATTATTTCGGTCGCGGTTACAAAACATGGGTTTATTTAATGCAGCACCTGTTTTTCTTTGATAGATAGGTTTTTTATGTTGTTGATTTAACATTAATGTTTCACCTATGTGTTCATTTATTCAACACGGTGCTGCACTAGTCGCTCTAAGATACTATGTCTGATCCCTTTTGCTATATCTTCGTTGCCTTGCCCTGTGAAGCGAAGCCGTTAATCGAGCATTTTAAGTTAAAAAAAGACCTGTCGACCACTGCGTTTGGTATTTATAGAAATAACAATTTCACCGTAACAGTAACAGTAACAGTAACCGGTATTGGTAAATCAGCAATGGCCGCTGGTGTGGCCTATTGCCTGGCGTTATTTCCCAGCCCTGCTTTGCCGGTGTTACTTAATATCGGTATTGCAGGGCATGGTATGCATGCATTAGGCAGTGTTTTTTCTGCTGACAAAATTGTCGATCAGGATAGTGGGCGTAGTTATTATCCGCAATTAGTCGCTACACCGCCTTGTTCCACTCTCACTGTTACCACGGTTTCCAGACCACAGTCGGACTACCCGTCCGCATCGCTGTATGAAATGGAGGCCGCCGCTTTTTATGAAACAGCAATGCGTTTTAGTTCTAGCGAATTAATCCAGTGCATAAAAGTTATTTCAGATAATAAGCTCAATCACACCGGACAAATCAAAGCTGCTCAGGTTAGCCTCTGGATACAGAGTGCTTTGCCAATGATAGAAGAATATAATCAGCAGCTACGTCAATTAGCTCTGCTGGATAAACAAGTTAAAGAAAGTTACTTTGATGAAGTTGCCGCCCAATGGCGCTTTAGCAGTAATGAAAAATTACAATTAAAAAAATTACTAAACAAAAGGGCTATTTTAATGCCGCAGAAAGCACTGGATCTGGCGGTGTTTTCACCTGGATCGGGAAAGGTCGTGCTGAATCACCTGCGCAAGGAAATAGACGAGCAGGTGTTTGGTGGTTTTTAGGTTGAATACCCCTGCACATGGCTTGGAAAGAGTTGAGAGTTGAAGATAAGTTTGCACAATGGCTGCCCGGCTGACTTCATCGACAATCGATTTTCCAATGGCAAGGCAGCTATGACAATCGTTGTTTGTGACAGAAGCAGATATATTGCCCGAAAAAGTGAAGAAATAGCTTCTAATTTGCATACATTGTACTTCTCTACTCATAAGTAATAAAGTCTATAGAAAAGTTATTTGAACAACTGAATCAAACAGAACTCAAGTACCCAGGAACCGATTTGCTGTTGATTTATGAGCTGACTTTATCCACAAAAAATTCATCAGTGTTCCCCTATCAATTGAGGCCGTGAAACTAACCTCGCCACAAGAGAGCTCATAAAGCACTGTAAAGACATTCCTGTTATTATTGCGTTTTGAACTGCCCGAATGGTATACGAGCTGATACGAGATATTCTTGCCTGGAAAAATAATGGATTCACAAAACGATCTCGTTTTTGAGCCTGTTGCTGCCTTATCTCCAGAGCCTCGCTATATTTTTTATCCGATGGATGAATCAATTCTGGCTGTTGTGTTTTTGAAATCTCTTCAAACACGCGCATTAAATTATAGCTCATTGCAGTCAGGCGCATTTGATTTTCAAGTGAGCGGGTATTGGAAGACCAAGCTTTAGTTTCCTTGAAATTACTTTTAGTGTTACTCGATGTTCAAGTTTTTGATATTGAGAAGGTAAAATCAGGTATTCTGAGGTTGTTGTAATTTTATCGGTGTAATCCCATGTTAATGAATGCCCCAGCCACCTTTATCCAAAGCTATATTGACGATTTAAATGATGCGCTCAATCAGCTAAAACCCGGAGCGGCTTTGACACGTATTCAAGCCGCTTGGTTGGGCGCTTGTTTAACGTGCATACTGCTAATGAACTCTGTTTGCTGGGCTAAGTTTGAGCGAGCAAGCCTTGGAGATTGCAAAGTAGCCGCATTATCCTGGGTGTTTCGTAAAGCAAGTATACCCTGGGACTGGTTGCTACGGGTGAGTGTGGTCTTAATTTTAAAACGTTCAGGCGCGCCATGCTACCTCACGAAATTCCGGGACTCCTGTCGCCATAATTCGTTCACCTACGCAGCGGATGGGAGATGCCCTGAACGCCCTGCGTCCGCAACGACTACGCACAAAAGCCGCTTCGTCATTACTACCTCACTGGCTGGACGGCTATTCGGAATGCAATTCTTGCTCCTCTCGCGTGCTGCTAGCACACGTCGAATCAGCGAATTGCCCTGTCGCCTATCAGGGACTAAAAATCACCACTTCGCTAAGCTACGTTTCCATGATTTTCAGCGGATGAAGAGGGGGTCAAGCCCAAGCGCGCCATGCTACCTCACGAAAGTCCGGGACTCCTGTCGCCGTAATTCGTTCACCTACGCAGCGAATAGGAGATGCTCCAGCCGCCCTGCGTCCGCCACAGACTGAGCACAAAGCAGCTCAGTCATGGCTACCACAAATGGCTCTACGGCTATTCGGGATAAAATTTTAGCCTCCCTCGCGCGCTATCGCGCACTTCGGATTGGCAAATTTCCCTGCGCCTTCTGGAGACTATCAGCCCGTCCGGGGCTGACAGCGCTTGAGTTCATCACGTCATTGCTAGAGTTTCCAGATCCTGGTGATAAGCTGAAAGAGTTAGGTGAATTAATAAAGGATGTGTTTCAACTGATGCCATCAGGAAAACATATGACTGGCAGAGATTTAGGGCGCTTAGGGCCAACAGCATCATTAAAGTATTGCTCTGCTGGGTGAAGGTAAGAGTTTGATGGCAATGGGATGGAAAAACTTGAACATCGAGTAAAAGAAAATTCAATTGCGACTCTGGTTGAGTCTATCCCTTTTGACTCCCAGCATGAGATCAATACAGGAGTTGAAGCATACAGTGTGTACGAAAACAAGGGCATCAAATTTAACGTGGTGGATTACCGTGATCCAGAAACCGGAAAACTTCACCGGTTTGTGACAACCTTGCCAATGACTATTAACCCTGGAACCATTGCCATGCTGTATTTCAAGCGATGGACGATTGAAAAGACATTCAATAACACTAAAACTCGATGTTCAAGTTTTTGATATTGAGAAGGTAAAATCAGGTATTCTGAGGTTGTTGTAATTTTATCGGTGTAAGCCCATGTTAATGAATGCCCCAGCCACCTTTATCCAAAGCTATATTGACGATTTAAATGATGCGCTCAATCAGCTAAAACCCGGAGCCGCTTTGACACGGATTCAAGCCGCTTGGTTGGGCACTTGTTTAACGGGCATACTGCTAATGAACTCTGTTTGCTGGGCTAAGTTTGAGCGAGCAAGCCTTGGAGATTGCAAAGTAGCCGCATTATCCTGGGTGTTTCGTAAAGCAAGTATACCCTGGGACTGGTTGCTACGGGTGAGTGTGGTCTTAATTTTAAAACGTTATGGCATTACTGAAGGTGTGTTGGCCTTTGATGAATCAGACCGAGCACGATCTAAGTCTACAAAACGTATTTATAAAGTTTACAAGCAGAAACACAAAGGCTCCGGCGGGTATGTTAATGGACAAACGATAGTATTATTGCTGCTAGTTACCTCATCCATTACAGTGCCTGTCGGTTTTTTCTTTTATATGCCGGATCCAGCCTTAAAGCCGTGGGATAAAGAAGATAAACGGTTGAAAAAGAGCGGTATAGCAAAAAAAGATCGGCCTATTAAGCCTGAACGTGACAGTGCCTACCCGACCAAAACAGAGATTGCATTAGGCTTATTAAAAGAGTTTAAAGTTGCGCATAGCCTGATTAAAATTAAAGGCGTACTGGCTTGATGCGCTGTATGGTGAAAAAGCCTTTATGGACGAAGCCGCTAAAGAATCTGGAGGCTCGCAGGTGATTAGCCAATTACGTAAAAACCAAAATATTGAATATAGAGGTAGAATAAGGTCAGTCGAGAGCTACTTTAATTCGATTAACAAAGGCATTGATCAGATAATACGCGTACGTGGCGGCAAAGAGATTAAAGTGACTGTCAGCAGTGCACGATTAAAGGTGAGTTCTCACAGTAAAAAACGCTTTGTCATTGCCTTAAAATATGACGGTGAAAACGACTATCGCTATTTAGTGGCGACAGACCTGACTTGGCGCACACAAGATATTATTCAAGCCTATACGTTGAGATGGCTGATTGAGGTTTTCTTTGAGGACTGGAAGCTTTATGAAGGATGGGGGCGTGAGGCCAAACAATTAGATGAAGAGGGATCAAGCCGTGGCCTGATTCTGAGTCTTTTGTTTGACCATTGCCTTCTCCTTCACCCAGAGCAAATAGCCCGCATTGAAAGCAAACTACCTGCGTATACCGTAGGAAGCTTACAGCGCAAGTCTCAAATGGATGTACTGCTTGAGTTCATCACGTCATTGCTAGAGTTTCCAGATCCTGGTGATAAGCTGAAAGAGTTAGGTGAATTAATAAAGGATGTGTTTCAACTGATGCCATCAGGAAAACATATGATTGGCAGAGATTTAGGGCGCTTAGGGCCAACAGCATCATTAAAGTATTGTTCTGCTGGGTGAAGGTAAGAGTTTGATGGCAATGGGATGGAAAAACTTGAACATCGAGTAAAAGTAATTTCAAGCTGAAGTTTCCCAATTATTGAGTAGCTGAAATACACAATGCTGGTGTATCGAGGTTTATTTTAGGTGGTTTTGCCATGCTTATAGCAAACCCCTACTTAATTTCCCTTAGGCAATAGCATTTGAAACGAATGAAAAGACTATTCTTTTCATATAGTTGTAGCATGGTTTCAATTTTACCATAAATAATTATTGGGAAACTTCAGATTTCAAGGAAACTAAAGCTTGGTCTTCCAATACCCGCTCACTTGAAAATCAAATGCGCCTGACTGCAATGAGCTATAATTTAATGCGCGTGTTTGAAGAGATTTCAAAAACACAACAGCCAGAATTGATTCATCCGCTGTCAGCCCCGGACGGGCTGATAGTCTCCAGAAGGCGCAGGGAAATTTGCCAATCCGAAGTGCGCGATAGCGCGCGAGGGAGGCTAAAATTTTATCCCGAATAGCCGTAGAGCCATTTGTGGTAGCCATGACTGAGCTGCTTTGTGCTCAGTCTGTGGCGGATGCAGGGCGGCTGGAGCATCTCCTATTCGCTGCGTAGGTGAACGAATTACGGCGACAGGAGTCCCGGAATTTCGTGAGGTAGCATGGCGCGCCTGCATCGGATAAAAAATATAGCGAGGCTCTGGAGATAAGGCAGCAACAGGCCCAAAAACGAGATCGTTTTGTGAATCCATTATTTTTCCAGGCAAGAATATCTCGTATCAGCTCGTATACCATTCGGGCAGTTCAAAACACAATAATAACAGGAATGTCTTTACAGTGCTTTATGAGCTCTCTTGTGGCGAGGTTAGTTTCACGGCCTCAATTGATAGGGGAACACTGATGAACCCGTTAGCAAAAATAGCTTGCCCAGCATCGTTTCTATAATAAGCCGCGCATAAAACGAGTATGTAGGGTATCATAATGAGTAACATTTTAATATCTGGTAGCTTTTTTTATTCTGCCACGCGACACTCATCATACATCGCCACAGGATTCTATAAACCATGTTGACTCAAACACACTAGTACTGCACCGCGTAGCCCTAATAGATAGAGTTATTTGTATACCCCATTGATATTAAATTAAAATTATAACCATTTACGCATCTATCCAATATAGATGCTGCACAAGTAGGAACGCTTAATGACCTCCGAAGTACCATCACTTCCAAAATTTTCCGATTTAAAACTTATTGATCCACTGTTTAAAGCTCTGGATGCGGTAGGCTATGAAACGCCTTCACCGATTCAGGCACTGACAATTCCATTAATTCTGCAAGGCAGGGATGTGCTGGGCCAGGCGCAGACCGGAACCGGTAAGACAGCCGCCTTTGCCTTGCCGTTATTGTCAAATCTAGACCTGCAACAAAAAGACCCTCAAGTATTAGTTTTAGCCCCTACCCGTGAACTGGCGATACAGGTTGCTGAAGCATTTCAAAAATACGCTAAATTTATTAAAGGATTTCATGTCGCGCCCATTTATGGCGGCCAGGATTACTCAGGACAACTGCGCATGCTACGACGCGGTGCACATGTCGTGGTAGGTACACCGGGTCGAGTGATGGATCATATGCGCAAAGGGACTTTAAAGCTGAATAACTTAAAATGCCTGGTTCTGGATGAAGCGGACGAAATGTTACGCATGGGCTTTATCGATGATGTCGAATGGGTCTTAGAGCAATTGCCCGAGCAACGCCAGATTGCCCTGTTTTCAGCTACCATGCCAACCGCGATTCGCCGTATTGCGAATAATTATTTGCGCGCCCCTGAACACGTCACTATTAAAGTCAAAACGACTACCGCTGAAACCATACGCCAGCGATACTGGACTGTCAGTGGCATGCATAAACTTGATGCGCTCACGCGTATCCTGGAAGCTGAAACCTTTGATGGCATGATTATTTTTGTGCGCACTAAAAACTCAACTATCGAACTGGCTGAAAAACTAGCCGCACGCGGTTTTTCTGCTGCTGCGATTAATGGCGATTTAGCACAAAGCCAGCGTGAAAAAACCATCGCTAAATTAAAAAATGGCAAGCTGGATATCCTTATTGCTACCGATGTCGCTGCACGAGGCCTGGATGTGCAACGTATTAGCCACGTGATAAACTATGATATTCCTTACGATACCGAAGCCTATGTACATCGTATAGGCCGTACCGGTCGTGCCGGTAGAACCGGAGATGCGATCTTGTTTGTCGCGCCCCGAGAGAAGCGCATGCTAGGCGCAATAGAGCGTGCGACCAAGCAACGTATCGAACTCATGGAAATGCCTTCGACCGAGATGATTAACGACAAGCGCGTTAACCGGTTTAAGCAGCAAATTACCGACACCCTGGCTAATGAAGAATTAGAATTCTACACTAACATAATTGAGCAATACGAAGCTGAACATGATGTTCCGGCAATTGAAGTTGCAGCTGCCCTGGCGAAACTAGTACAGGGTGACGAACCTTTATTGCTGAAAAAACCTGCAAAAACTAAAGAGCGGGCCGGACGAGAGCGTGACAGGGGCTCAGTCAAGCGTAAAGGCGGCGCAACATTACAGGGTAGTATGCAGCGTTACCGTATAGAAGTAGGTAAAGACCATGGTGCCAAACCGGGTAATATCGTGGGTGCAATTGCTAATGAAGCAGGGTTAAATGGCAAGGAAATCGGCCAGATTGATATGCACGCTGACTTTAGCATCGTAGATTTACCTAAAGGAATGCCGGCCGAGGTTTTTCAAGGCTTGCAAGCTCCCCGTGTAGCCGGACAAAAATTAAATATCTCTCCAGTTAAAGAAGGCGAAGTCCCCAGGCAGAATAAAGATTCACGTAGAAGCGTGGGCAAAGCGGATAAAAAACCACGTAGAAATCCGCGTAGAAGTAAATCTTCTTAACAATTAACAAACTGGCGTAGAGCGGAATTAGTCCGCATGCTTGCTGTATATTTTGTCTAGCGGACTAAAGTCCGCTAGACATGCCACTGCGTACAGTATTTAACATAGAGAAGCTCATGTTTTCCCTGGAAAATATTCCCTCCCAACTGCACGATACTACAAACCTGCATATCCAGCATTTCGCTGATTCACTGCAGCGGCTCTCGCTTGAGTTACCTGAAAACCAGCAAGTCATCAGCACACTACCTAAGATCTTTTGTTGTAGCGAATATGTTGCCCAGACTTGTATGCGTCAACCTAAGTTTCTGCTGGATTTAATTAACAGTGGAGACTTATTTAATGCTGATGTATGTGGTCAGTATAAAAGCCTGCTCGACAGCAACACGATTCAGAATGACGCAGCATTGATGCAACTGCTACGCCAGTTCCGCAATAAGAAAATGCTACGCATCGCTTGGCGTGACTTAGCTGACTGGTCTGAGCTGGATGAAACGCTGTCTGATTTAACTGCATTAGCCGAAAGCTGTATTCAATTTACCCTCGATTTTTTATATCAGCAGGCTTGCAATAGATTTGGTACTCCGGTTTTAACCGACGGCACTGAGCAAGGGCTGGTGGTTTTAGGCATGGGCAAACTGGGTGCCTGGGAACTTAATTATTCGTCAGACATAGATCTTATTTTTGCCTACCAACAAGACGGTGTTTTAGCAGACCGCAAAACAACCAGCTATGGCGAATTTTTTAGCCGTATCTGTCGGCAACTGGTTAAAATTCTGGATGAAATTACTGCTGATGGGTTTGTGTTCAGAACCGATATACGCCTACGCCCGTTTGGTGATAGTGGTCCGGTGATCATGACATTTGATGGGCTGGTTCATTATTACCAAACACAGGCGCGCGAATGGGAACGCTATGCTATGGTCAAAGTTCGCCCCGTCGCAGGCGATAAGCAGGGTGGTAAGCAGTTTATGGCAATGATCAAGCCGTTTGTGTATCGTCGCTACCTGGACTATGGTGCATTTGAAGAGTTACGCACACTGAAACTGCAAATTACTCAGGAATTACAACGTAAAGATAGCCTGGATAATATTAAGCTAGGCCCTGGTGGTATTCGTGAAATCGAGTTTATAGGCCAGGCATTTCAACTTATCCGTGGCGGACAGGATATTGAATTACAAGAGCGTCGTATCCAGCTTATTCTTAGGCTATTAGGCGAAAAGAACTTAATCTCTAGCGAAGAAAGCGCGCAATTACGTAGCGCCTATCGTTTTCTGCGCCGCGTTGAAAACCATATTCAGGAATTTCAGGACAAACAGACGCACAACTTACCCAGCTCTGAACAGGGTAAGGCTATTTTAGCTTTTTCTCTGGGTTATCCTGACTGGCACAGTTTTAAAACTGACCTAGAGCTAGTCCGCGAACAAGTAGAGAATGTATTTGTCGAGGTGTTTTCCATACAGGAATCGGTCGCTCCGCCTACCAGCAGTGAGAAAATCTGGATGGGCAAAGCCGACGAGGAAACCAGTTTAAACCTGTTAGCAGAACTGGGCTATCGTAAGCCGGAGACAATTTTAAATATCCTGCAACAACTTAAAAGCAGTTCGGCTATAAAGCGCTTATCCAGTAAAGGAATGCAGACACTGGACAAGTTAGTGCCACAAATACTTGCTTCCCTTGCGCATACTAACAACGCCCACATCATCTTACAGCGCTTGTGCAGCATATTTAAAACCATGGCCGGGCGAAACGTTTATTTATCCTTATTAGCAGAAAATGAACATGCTCTGCAGCAATTAATTGAACTGACAGCATCCAGCTCATGGATTAGTGAGTATTTATCCAAATATCCGGCATTATTTGATGAGTTACTGGACACACGCTCACTGTATGACCCATTAGACAGGGCCGAATTAGAGCAGCAATTAGTCGAACTACTGGCAAAAATAGCTCAGGCTGATATAGAGCAACTGATGATCGCGCTATGTAAATTCAAGCAGATTAATGTACTTCGTGTCGCTGCTGCCGATATTATGGGCGCTGCGCCGTTAATGGTGGTGAGTGATTATTTAAGCTATATCGCTGACGTTATTTTGCAGCAGACAGTCAATATTGCCTGGGGCTTGTTAGCGGAAAAACATGGTATACCTCTCGGAACCAATAAGGATAATATACGCTTTGGCATCGTAGGGTTTGGCAAGTTGGGTGGCATGGAACTCAGCTATACGTCTGATCTGGATTTAATTTTTATTTACGACTACCCTGATGCCAATGCCTTGACCAATGGTGCTAAGCAAATCAGTAGCGCGCAATTTTATGCTCGCTTAAGCCAGCGTATCCGCAGCCTGCTTAACACGCAATTGTTATCCGGCATGACCTATGAAATAGATATGCGTTTGCGCCCAAATGGTGATTCCGGCTTACTGGCTTCGCCTTTAAATAGCTATGAGAGTTACCTGAACAAAGATGCCTGGACCTGGGAGCACCAGGCGCTGGTTCGCGCACGGTTTGTTACTGGCGACCCAGCAACACAGGAAAAATACACTGCGATTCGGCAGAGAGTTTTATGTTTACCTAGAAATACGGCTGATTTAAAACAGGAAGTACGTGAAATGCGCGAAAAAATGCGCGCATCTCTGGATAAGAGCGACCAGAATATCTTTTACTTAAAACAAGGGACTGGTGGCATTACCGATATAGAGTTTATCGTACAGTACTATGTACTAGCTTACTCGGAAAACCACCCCGAATTAACCCAGTTTACCGATAACGTACGTTTATTAAATACCTTGGCAGGACTGCAGTTACTCAGCCAGGAGTATGTTGATACACTCAGGCAAGCCTATGTTATTTTTCGTGATCGTGGTCATAAAGCAACCTTGCAAGGGAATAAACCCATCATAAATCAAGATGAACTTGTTGACATACGCAAACAGGTTACTGAAATCTGGCAACTAGTCATGAGTTAGCCCGGCCTTCGATTTTAAAGTTATAACTCGATGTTCAAGTTTTTCCATCCCATTGCCATCAAACTCTTACCTTCACCCAGCAGAACAATACTTTAATGATGCTGTTGGCCCTAAGCGCCCTAAATCTCTGCCAGTCATATGTTTTCCTGATGGCATCAGTTGAAACACATCCTTTATTAATTCACCTAACTCTTTCAGCTTATCACCAGGATCTGGAAACTCTAGCAATGACGTGATGAACTCAAGCAGTACATCCATTTGAGACTTGCGCTGTAAGCTTCCTACGGTATACGCAGGTAGTTTGCTTTCAATGCGGGCTATTTGCTCTGGGTGAAGGAGAAGGCAATGGTCAAACAAAAGACTCAGAATCAGGCCACGGCTTGATCCCTCTTCATCTAATTGTTTGGCCTCACGCACCCATCCTTCATAAAGCTTCCAGTCCTCAAAGAAAACCTCAATCAGCCATCTCAACGTATAGGCTTGAATAATATCTTGTGTGCGCCAAGTCAGGTCTATCGCCACTAAATAGCGATAGTCGTTTTCACCGTCATATTTTAAGGCAATGACAAAGAGTTTTTTACTGTGTGAACTCACCTTCAATCGTGCACTGCTGACAGTCACTTTAATCTCTTTGCCGCCACGTACACGTATTATCTGATCAATGCCTTTGTTAATCGAATTAAAGTAGCTCTCGACTGACCTTATTCTACCTCTATATTCAATATTTTGGTTTTTACGTAATTGGCTAATCACCTGCGAGCCTCCAGATTCTTTAGCGGCTTCGTCCATAAAGGCTTTTTCACCATACAGCGCATCAGCCAGTACGCCTTTAATTTTAATCAGGCTATGCGCAACTTTAAACTCTTTTAATAAGCCTAATGCAATCTCTGTTTTGGTCGGGTAGGCACTGTCACGTTCAGGCTTAATAGGCCGATCTTTTTTTGCTATACCGCTCTTTTTCAACCGTTTATCTTCTTTATCCCACTGCTTTAAGGCTGGATCCGGCATATAAAAGAAAAAACCGACAGGCACTGTAATGGATGAGGTAACTAGCAGCAATAATACTATCGTTTGTCCATTAACATACCCGCGGGAGCCTTTGTGTTTCTGCTTGTAAACCTTATAAATACGTTTTGTAGACTTAGATCGTGCTCGGTCTGATTCATCAAAGGCCAACACACCTTCAGTAATGCCATAACGTTTTAAAATTAAGACCACACTCACCCGTAGCAACCAGTCCCAGGGTATACTTGCTTTACGAAACACCCAGGATAATGCGGCTACTTTGCAATCTCCAAGGCATGCTCGCTCAAACTTAGCCCAGCAAACAGAGTTCATTAGCAGTATGCCCCTTAAACAAGTGCCCAACCAAGCGGCTTGAATCCGTGTCAAAGCGGCTCTGGGTTTTAGCTGATTGAGCGCATCATTTAAATCGTCAATATAGCTTTGGATAAAGGTGGCTGGGGCATTCATTAACATGGGCTTACACCGATAAAATTACAACAACTTCAGAATACCTGATTTTACCTTCTCAATATCAAAAACTTGAACATCGAGTTTAAGTCTATATTTGCCGCATCCATCACTTGATAAAACTCGGCTCTGGGTTCTGGACATACATAGCCTGCTGAAACAGCAACGGATTTGATGTCTAATTCGCGACAGGCTATTGCCGTATCAATAGCGTATTCGTGGAAGATAACCGGATCATTATAGGTATAGGCAACACTTAAACAACCGAGTTCGGCCGCTTTCTGGGCAATTTTTTCAGCCCCGGCAATGCTCATTATCGAGTCCATTTCGCGTGACTTACTAATATCCCAGTTTTGGCAGAATTTACAGGCCAGATTACAACCTGCCGTACCAAATGAAAGTACTGAGGAGCCTGGATAAAAATGATTCAGTGGCTTTTTTTCAATCGGGTCAATGGCAAAACCACTAGAGCGTCCATAACTGGTCAGGACAATTTGCTGACCTTGATTTGGGCGCATAAAACACAAGCCTCGCTGTCCCTCATGTAATTTACAAAACCGAGGACACAAGTCACATTGTATGCGCCCATCACCCAGGTCATGCCAGTAGTGGGTTGCGATGACTGTTGTATCATTTTCTTTAGTATGCATAACTCCCCTCCAACATTGTTTATCATAAACTCCTACTTAGGAACTTGTAATTTAACATCAATTAGCCTATATAGTTAAAAAATAAAGAGAATAATTACAGGGAAAAAAATATGAAGCGTATACGTCAACCTGCAGTCGCTGGCTCGTTTTATCCTGATAATCCGGACATTTTAAAAGCCATGATTGCTGACTACCTGCTGAAAGTTTCTCCAGTAGATAAAGCACCACCAGCGATTATCGTACCGCATGCAGGCTATATTTATTCAGGCGCGATCGCTGCATGTGCTTTGCTTATGCCCGTCTGCAACCCCAATGTAGCAGTATCAAGCGGGTACTATTATTAGGTCCGTCTCATACCGTCGCTTTTACCGGGCTGTCACTTTTTCATGCCGAGGCATTCAGAACGCCGTTAGGTGATATTACTTTAGATGCTAAAGCCATGGCCGCGACAGGCGCGCCATGCTACCTCACGAAATTCCGGGACTCCTGTCGCCATAATTCGTCACCTACGCAGCGGATGGGAGATGCCCTGAACGCCCTGCGTCCGCAACGACTACGCACAAAAGCCGCTTCGTCATTACTACCTCACTGGCTGGACGGCTATTCGGAATGCAATTCTTGCTCCTCTCGCGTGCTGCTAGCACACGTCGAATCAGCGAATTGCCCTGTCGCCTATCAGGGACTAAAAATCACCACTTCGCTAAGCTCCGTTTCCATGATTTTCAGCGACGGATAGCGCTAACGTGTCAGCATTAACAAGGCTCGGCATTAAGGTTAGCGAAAGCAAAAAGAATATAGCAATTATCTGTTTCATGAGAATAAGTATAATTGCTAATTTACATTTTTACAACATTTCAGGCGCGCCATGCTACCTCACGAAATTCCGGGACTCCTGTCGCCGTAATTCGTTCACCTACGCAGCGAATAGGAGATGCTCCAGCCGCCCTGCGTCCGCCACAGACTGAGCACAAAGCAGCTCAGTCATGGCTACCACAAATGGCTCTACGGCTATTCGGGATAAAATTTTAGCCTCCCTCGCGCGCTATCGCGCACTTCGGATTGGCAAATTTCCCTGCGCCTTCTGGAGACTATCAGCCCGTCCGGGGCTGACAGCGGTTGCAAAAAAGACACAGCTACCAGCGCGTATATGGCTGTTTGGCTAGCTGGTTATTGTAATAGCGCACATCTTCTGTGACCTCTTTGCCTACCCAGCCAGGCTTCTCAAATGTCTCATTGACATCTGATAGCTCAATTTCTGCAACAATCAAGCCCTGATTTTCACCTGCAAATTCATCAATCTCCCAGGTATGTTGATTAATTACAACAAGGCGTCTAGTTTTTTCTACCAGCGGCTGATGGCACAGGGTATTTAAAAGCTCATGCGCATCTTGCGCCGGTATATCGTACTCATATTCATGACGCTGAGCGCCGATAGTCGCGCTTTTAATATTGATCTTAGCGGTGTCATCACTGACTCTAATCCTGACCGAACTATGCTGGTCACTATTTAAATAGCCCTGGCGATAGTTGATTGATTTTGAGACTAAGGCGCGCCAGTTATCATTTGCGAGTAAAAATTTACGTTCGATTTCTATAGCCATCACTGCTACTCATATCCATTCGGGTTGGCACTTTGCCAGCGCCAGGTGTCTGCAACCATATCATCCAGGTTTTTTTCTGTTTGCCAGTTTAGTTCGCGCAAAGCCAAACCGGGGTCCGCATAATTCTCGGCAATATCTCCTACACGGCGCTCGACAATTTTATAGCTAATAGATTTTCCGGTAATACGCTCAAAGGCAGCGATTATTTCCAGTACACTGTAACCTTTACCAGCCCCGAGATTATAGGCCTTGCAGCCAGTAATTTTGTTTAAGGCCTGCAGTGCATTTAAGTGCCCTTTTGCCAGATCCACAACATGGACATAATCGCGCACCCCGGCTCCATCTAGGGTTGGATAATCATCCCCAAATACAGATAATTGCTCCAGTTTACCCACTGCAACCTGCGAAACATAAGGTACCAGATTATTGGGAATGCCATTAGGATCTTCACCGATCAAGCCGCTAATATGCGCACCGATCGGATTGAAGTAGCGCAATAAGATAATTTTCCAAGGGTCTCTGCTTTTAGACAAAGCATCCGCTACAGGCAGATCCTGTAACATATCTTCGACCATTGCTTTCGATTTGCCATAAGGGTTAGTTGCACCGAACACCGGCAGGTCTTCCGTATATTTGACTGTATTTGGCTCGCCATAAACTGTTGCAGAGGAACTAAATATAATTTTTTTAACGCCAAATTGCTGCATTACTTCGGTTAAAACCAAGGTGCCGTACACATTATTTTGATAATATTTGATCGGCTGCTCACAGGATTCGCCTACCGCTTTAAGCCCCGCGAAATGCATCACTGCATATATTTTATGCTGGCTAAAAATATCCCTTAACGCCTGCTTATCGCAAATATCCGCTTCTACAAAGTTCAACACTTTGCCTGTAATTTTTGCTACCCGTACTAAAGACTCAGGTTTACTATTGGATAAATTATCGATAACCACTACATCATAACCGGCCTGTAGTAGCTCAACACAGGCATGGCTACCAATATAGCCTGCACCGCCTGTAACTAATATTTTTTCCGCACTCATTTAACTAATCCTTGCTTTGCTTACACTTCAGAGTAGGGCGTGACTTTAGCCTGCCACTCATAACCCCAGCATATTTGCAGGCTAAAGCCACGCCCTACACTATTATATTTTTATCTACTGCTCAAGCAAAAAGCTCAGCGTCTTTTAATAATGCCCCTTGCTGATCTTTTCCTGAAAGCAGCGGCTCCCCATCAAAATGCCAGTCTATACCAATAGCAGGGTCATCCCAGGCAATACAACGCTCATATTCCGGTGCATAATAATCGGTGGTTTTATACAGAAAATCAGCACTCTCGCTTAACACCACAAAGCCATGCGCAAATCCTGCTGGCACCCAGAGCTGGCGATGGTTCTCTGCATTTAATTCCACCCCTTCCCACTGACCAAACGTCGGAGACGATTGACGAATATCTACGGCTACATCGTAGACTGAGCCACTGGTAACGCGCACCAATTTTCCCTGTGCTTGCTGAACCTGGTAATGCAGGCCGCGCAAAACTCCTTGTGCAGAACGGCTATGATTATCCTGAACAAATTGCACATCTAAACCAGTTGCCTGGTTAAATGCCTGCTGGTTAAAACTTTCAAAGAAAAAACCTCGGCTGTCGCCAAAGACTTTAGGTTCAAGAATAATAACATCGGGAATATTAGTCTGGATAATTTTCATAACATACAGTTTTAAAGTAATTGCATAGAAGATATGCTGCTCTTCGAGCAGCTAGCCTTTGCCAGGCATAATCCTAAAAAATCAGTTGCTCACGGTTTCTAGTACAAACTATTGATCCCACAGCACTTTCAAAAAATGTCCAATTATCCTATAGGTGAATCTAAGATTTTTTGAAAGCACTGCGAAACCAATATCTTGCACTAGTGTCCGCGCTCAACTGATTTTTCTAGGATAATGCATCAGCTTATTTTTCTAAAAATTCAGTTAACATACGCGATACACCTACCTGCCAAGGTGGTAGCGTTAACGCAAATTTAGCTTGTAGCCTGGCGGTATTCAAGCGGGAATTATTAGGTCGTTTGGCTGGCGTAGGAAATGCGCTGGTTGGCACTGGCTTAATAGCATCAAGTCCCGTTTTTAAAGGATGTCCCATTTTTTGCGCGGTATCGACCACATAGCTCGCATAGCCATGCCATGACGTTTCACCTGCGGCGGCCAAGTGATACAGTCCGCCTAATTCAGGTTGTGAGTATACCGCGCGAATTGCATGGGCAGTTACATCCGCCAGTAAATCAGCCCCGGTGGGCGCGCCAATCTGGTCATTAATCACCGTTAGGCTATCGTGTTCTCCGGCCAGGCGCAGCATTGTTTTAGCAAAATTATTGCCCCGTGCCCCATAAACCCAACTGGTACGAAAAATAAGATGTTTGCAGTGAGACTGTTGTATCGCTTGCTCCCCAGCCAATTTAGTTGCGCCATAAATGCCTAACGGTCCGGTTGCATCGCTTTCCTGCCACGGCTTTGTCCCATCCCCTGCAAAAACATAATCTGTCGAGTAATGCACCAGCCATGCACCCTGAGCCTTTGCCTCTGCAGCCAGCACAGCAACTGCAGAGGCATTAATTGTTTGTGCTAGCTCGATGTCATCTTCGGCTTTATCTACAGCGGTATACGCTGCAGCATTAACAATAATATCAGGCCGAATAGCTCTAATAGAATCTGCCAAACCCGAAAGGTTTGATAAATCGCCACAATAGTTCTTGCTGTTTCTATCTAAAGCGGTCAACTCACCTAGAGGAGCCAGGCTGCGATGAAGCTCCCAGCCCACCTGTCCGTTTTTACCTAGTAAAAGTATTTTCACGGCTTAATCCTGATAGTTTGTTTCCAGCCAGTCTCGATAAGCACCCGATTGCACATTTACGACCCACTGCTGATTATCTAAATACCACTGCACTGTTTTACGTATTCCGGTAACGAAAGTTTCTGCAGGTTTCCAGCCCAATTCATGCTCGATTTTCCGCGCATCAATAGCATAGCGCCGATCATGCCCCAGGCGATCAGTGACAAAGCTAATTTGCTCGGCATAGTTTTGTTTATCTGCGCGCGGGCGTAATTCGTCTAGTAAACTACAAACGGTATACACTATCTCAAGATTAGGCTTTTCATTCCAGCCGCCAACATTATAGGTTTCACCTGTCGTCCCTGCAGACAAAACTCGCCGGATGGCACTGCAATGATCTTTTACATATAGCCAGTCACGTATCTGCTGGCCATCACCATAAACAGGTAAAGGCTTACCAGCCAGTGCATTAACAATGATTAACGGGATCAGCTTTTCGGGGAAATGATACGGCCCATAATTATTGGAACAATTGGTCGTGAGCACCGGCAGGCCATAAGTATGATGGTATGAGCGAACCAGGTGATCACTCGCTGCCTTACTGGCTGAATAAGGACTATTCGGCTCATACCGATGCATTTCAGTAAATGCAGGATCATCCTTTGCCAATGAGCCATAGGCCTCATCTGTAGAGACATGTAGCAAGCGAAAATCAGCTTTATTATCTCCCTCAAGTTTATTCCAGTAGGCACGTATCGTTTCTAGTAAATGGAATGTACCGACAACATTGGTTTGTACAAATGCTTCAGGGCCGTGAATCGACCGGTCTACATGAGATTCGGCAGCAAAATTAATCACTGCGCGCGGGTGATGTTTTTCCAGCAACTCCGCCATTAAGCTAGCATCGCCTATATCGCCCTGTACAAAGATATGCCGCTTATCACTCTCCAATGAAGCCAGGCTTTCGAGGTTTCCTGCATAAGTGAGCTTGTCGATATTCACCACTGACTCATCATTTTCAACCAGCCAATCCAGCACAAAGTTTGCACCTATAAAACCAGCACCGCCTGTTACAAAAATCATTGCTTAAATCCCTTAGTTACTTTTTTGCACTATTATAATGAAACTGAAGTTTCCTGGTTTTTAAAGCATAAGAATATCAACTAATGCTTATTTTTCTGAAATATTAGATATTACTAATATTAATGGCATTCCGCTGATTAAAAGCCTTGAATTCCTTTTAAAAACAACAGGTTAATCGTGAATGAGGCCTAGTTTTACTGTATAATGAAAGTTTATAACACATTGATTATACAAATAAAACGACCTCATTCATGTTCATTTTACGCGATATTTTACTCCCGCTTCAAGATCATTTTTCCAAAACCACTTTAGGCCGCGAACGAGCCTCTCTGTTCGTTTACACGATCCTGTCCATTATCGTTCCTTTTACGTCATCAATGACCTCTAATCTTTGGCGTTGCCTTGATACGTTGTTTGGGTTTGAGATCAAGAATAAGCGCTTTTACACTTTCATGGCTTCTTCAACTTTGCCGTGGGCTGGGCTGTGGAAAACTATCTGGGAGCTGATTCCGTCTCCTGAAACAGATGGGCGCATATTGGTTGCACTGGATGACTCCATTATCGCTAAAGTAGGCAAAAATATCTTCGGCTGTGAAGCCATTTTTGACCACGCGGCCAAATCGAATCAAAGCAAATATCCATGGGCACAAAATATTGTATCGGTAAGGTTGCTGAAACAGGTCAAAGGTCGCTGGGCGTACTTATTTTTAGATTTCCGATTTTATCTCCCCTTAAAAACAATTCAGGCAAAAAAAGAAACCGCCACGATAAGAGGTGATGTCGTTCCTTTCCAGACCAAGATGGCTCAGGCGGCTCAAATGCTGATTGCAATTGCAGAACATTTTTCCACCGCTCCGATATTGACAGTCACTGATAGCTGGTTTGGCAACAATGGCCTATGGAAGCCTGTTTACAAAGCTACAGGCGCGCCATGCTACCTCACGAAATTCCGGGACTCCTGTCGCCATAATTCGTTCACCTACGCAGCGGATGGGAGATGCCCTGAACGCCCTGCGTCCGCAACGACTACGCACAAAAGCCGCTTCGTCATTACTACCTCACTGGCTGGACGGCTATTCGGAATGCAATTCTTGCTCCTCTCGCGTGCTGCTAGCACACGTCGAATCAGCGAATTGCCCTGTCGCCTATCAGGGACTAAAAATCACCACTTCGCTAAGCTACGTTTCCATGATTTTCAGCGAAGGCCCGATCGTATACCGTGAATCTCTATGGAAAACAGCGTGAAGTCAGGGCTTATAGTCGCGTTGTCATGCTGAAAACATTGAAACGACCCGTTCAGGTTGTCTGGGTGTTTCGTCGCACACAGTGGATTGCTTTGTTTACGACCGATCTAAGTTTATCCGTCACACAGATTATTGAGTATTATGGTGCGCGATGGAAAATAGAATCCGGGTTCAAAGCGCTCAAGCAAGACATAGGGAGTCAGAAAAGTCAGTGTCGAAATGCGCAGGCAGTGACCAACCATTTGAACTTCTGTATGATGGCAACAACGCTGACGTGGATTTACGCGGATCGTTTAAAAACCGATCCGGAACGTCGGCACAAAGTGAAGGGGCGAGCCAGTTTCGCATTTTCAGATATCCGCCGCATCATTGCCGAAGCGGCTTTGGATCCGGATTTTGAAAGGGTTTGCCCCAAATACAGCAGCTCCCCTGTAAATTCGGTGGTAGCCGTTTTATTGCGAATGGTTGCTTGATGAATTTCTAAGAAACTTCAGTAATGAAACTTTATTAAGCAAATTGAATTTTATTGATTATCTACCTATTCAATGCCAATATAGTCTTTGCTTTGTCACCGCTATAATTATTACAACATAGTCATATAACCACCTACAACTTACCGAGGCATTAAGTGCTCAATAGTAACTTTGCATTTAGATCACGCTTAACCATTGCTAGCCATGATGCTTTTATGGTCGCATGTGCCTGGCTACTTGCTTTCTGGCTTCGCTTTGATTTAGAACTTATTCCTAGCGACTACCTTAATAATGCCTTGGCCTATTTACCCTATGTTATTATCAGCCAGTCCGTTATTTTCTGGTATTTCGGCCTATATATGGGGGTCTGGCGTTTTTCCTCCTTACCTGATTTAATCAGGATCTTTAAGGCAGTTTTTTTCGGTGTATTCTTTCTTGCCGGTAGCCTGTTCGTTTATAACCGCATGGAATTTATGCCGCGCTCGGTATTACCACTATATACCAGCTTTTTGTTGCTGTTTCTTAGCATTCCACGGCTATTCTACCGCTACTACAAGGACTGGGTAAAACATGAATCTGCTGCCCAGCGCGCTCTGATTATCGGTGCAGGTGCTGCTGGAGAGATGCTGGCCAGAGATTTATTGCAGGATGAAGTCTCTTTATTACCCATCGCTTTTGTGGACGATGATAAGCGCAAAAAAGGCCGTTCAATACGTGGTCTGCAAGTTCTTTTTGATACCAGCAGAATTGTAGAATATACCACTAGATTGAATGCCGATATTATTCTAATTGCGATTCCATCAGCTTCTGACCTGGAAATGAGACGTATGGTGGAGTCGTGTGAGCGCGCCCAAACCCCATTTAAAACCCTGCCTTCAGTTAAAGAGCTACTCTCTAATACTATCTCCAGGGGCAATCTGCGCGACGTTGCTATTGATGATATTCTAGGTCGTGAGCCAGTCAACCTGAACTGGAAACAGATTAAATCCAGTCTCTCGGGCAAGAGAATTCTAATTACTGGCGGAGGTGGCTCTATCGGCTCTGAATTGTGTCGTCAACTTGCCGGAGTGGCACCTGCAGCGCTAATTATTTACGAGCACTCTGAATTTAATTTATATCAAATTCACTCAAATTTGCGGAGAAGCTTTCCTGACTTAAAGCTCAGTGCTGTATTAGGTGATGTGGTTGACCGTACTGCTGTAGAGGAGCTAATTCGCAATGAAAAGCCGGACGTTATCTTTCATGCGGCGGCTTATAAACATGTGCCATTATTAGAAGAGCAGGTACTGGCTGCAGTGACCAATAATTTAATCGGTACAAAAAATGTCGCGGAAGTTGCCCTGGCTAAAAATATTGAGCGCTTTGTTTTAATCTCTACCGATAAGGCGGTTAATCCCAGCAATATCATGGGTGCAACCAAGCGAGCCGCCGAAATTTTATGCCAGAACTTGAATACACTGGCAGAAAACACATCTTTTATCACCGTACGCTTTGGCAATGTACTGGATTCAGCCGGTAGTGTCGTGCCTTTATTTAGAGAGCAAATTAAAGCGGGCGGGCCTGTTACCGTGACTCACCCTGATGTCACCCGTTTCTTTATGACGATACCCGAGGCCTGCCGGCTGATTATGAATGCCGAAGCTGTCGGCGCAGGTGGCGAAATCTATGTACTGGATATGGGCAAGGCAATAAAGATCAGTTACCTGGCAGAGGAAATGATACAGCTAAGCGGCTTAAGTGTCGGCTCAGATATTAAAATAGAATATATCGGCCTACGCGCAGGTGAGAAATTACATGAAGAATTATTTCACGAGCAGGAGCAATTACTCGGCACCGGCTTTGAAAAGCTGTTTTTAGCAAAAGCCAGGCGCTATGAGCAGGATGTCTGGGAGCAGCAAATGGCAAATTTATTAGCCGCCTGCAAAACCCGCAACGATGCAGAAATTCAGGCACAGTTAAAGCAATTAGTACCTGAGTTTCATAATGCAGATGAATAAACGCCAGCTTAAATTGGACACAGCATAAAGATGATCCAACATTCCTGCTGCGTATATCTAGGCAATGAGCTAGCGGCGTATGGTTTTGGCAATGACCATCCTTTCGGTCCTATGCGACATCATGTCTTTGAGCAGGAATTCTACCGGCAATCGCTACAAGAAAAAGTTGATATACTGCCCCCACAGACAATAGGTCAAAAAGTGCTGGAATTATTTCACACCCATGCTTATGTCGAACAGGTAAAGCAGCAATCAATACTGGGTACAGGATACCCAGATCAGGGTGACACGCCCGCATTTACTGGTATGTATGAAGCCGCTTCATTCGTCGCCGGTACAGTTTGTGCTGCAGTAGATCGCATTATGCGCAATGAATACCAGCGCGCGTTTATTCCGATTGCGGGCTTGCATCATGCGCGCCGAAATATCGCAGCAGGATTTTGTGTGTTTAACGACTGTGGTATCGCCATAGAATATCTACGTCAGCAATATAAAATTCAGCGTATTGCTTATACTCGATGTTCAAGTTTTTCCATCCCATTGCCATCAAACTCTTACCTTCACCCAGCAGAACAATACTTTAATGATGCTGTTGGCCCTAAGCGCCCTAAATCTCTGCCAATCATATGTTTTCCTGATGGCATCAGTTGAAACACATCCTTTATTAATTCACCTAACTCTTTCAGCTTATCACCAGGATCTGGAAACTCTAGCAATGACGTGATGAACTCAAGCAGTACATCCATTTGAGACTTGCGCTGTAAGCTTCCTACGGTATACGCAGGTAGTTTGCTTTCAATGCGGGCTATTTGCTCTGGGTGAAGGAGAAGGCAATGGTCAAACAAAAGACTCAGAATCAGGCCACGGCTTGATCCCTCTTCATCCGCTGAAAATCACATCAGTGTTCCCCTATCAATTGAGACCGTGAAACTAACCTCGCCACAAGAGAGCTCATAAAGCACTGTAAAGACATTCCTGTTATTATTGCGTTTTGAACTGCCCGAATGGTATACGAGCTGATACGAGATATTCTTGCCTGGAAAAATAATGGATTCACAAAACGATCTCGTTTTTGGGCCTGTTGCTGCCTTATCTCCAGAGCCTCGCTATATTTTTTATCCGATGGATGAATCAATTCTGGCTGTTGTGTTTTTGAAATCTTTTCAAACACGCGCATTAAATTATAGCTCATTGCAGTCAGGCGCATTTGATTTTCAAGTGAGCGGGTATTGGAAGACCAAGCTTTAGTTTCCTTGAAATTACTTTTAGTGTTATTGAATGTCTTTTCAATCGTCCATCGCTTGAAATACAGCATGGCAATGGTTCCAGGGTTAATAGTCATTGGCAAGGTTGTCACAAACCGGTGAAGTTTTCCGGTTTCTGGATCACGGTAATCCACCACGTTAAATTTGATGCCCTTGTTTTCGTACACACTGTATGCTTCAACCCCTGTATTGATCTCATGGCGGGAGTCAAAAGGGATAGACTCAACCAGAGTCGCAATTGAATTTTCTTTTAGCATTGAAATCATGTAATTAGCATGTCGTTTCTGCCGATCCCACCAGACAAAGTCGGTGACGGCTTTATCGTAGACATAGAGATGTTTCTGAGAGCTGTTATTTCCCTTGTTTTGCTTTTCAATATGATCTCGTAACACAGGTATTTCTTGATGCCTCTGAGTTCCGTTTGTCACCAGACAAAGAAATCTGAGCAACCCACTTCTGAGATTCAACGCGTAAATCCCCCCGGCCGCATAAACTTTCCCCTTGCTGTTTTTTTCAGTATGGCAGGCATGATCAATAAAATGTCCATCCGCTGCTTCTATGGTGTATTCGTCAAGTTCCGGGAATGCTTTAAGATAATCAATGTCTTGCGATAGCAGTGCTTCAGAGTGAAGATGGTAGCTCTGCTGTTCAAATGCCTCAAGCATACTTGTTCGTCTATGCGACTTCAGTGATTTAAAATACGTTGAGTGAGGAAGCAGCTGGCCATAAATCTGTTCATTGGTTTGGAGGAAATGGCGACCACTATCGACTACACTGATACAGCGTAATAACCCAAGGCGAATAAAGTCGATATCCTTCAACTCTGGGCATGAACGAGCCCACAAAGGATGACGCTCTGCTAACAGGGCACGTTCCATACTTTCATTGCAGTGTTGGTGAATATGTTCAGAGAGTGGTAGGTCTTTAAGCATGGGTGATATCCGTTTATGAGGTGATTAAAACGGAAATTTTTAGAAAAATTTTCTCGGCAATTGCAAGCTTTATTTGAAATTATTTGTTGTTCTTTTACGGTGCCTACAGAGTGTCTATTTGCTGTTATAAGTGATTAAAATCAAAAATATGGAAATATTCGAGTGGTGCTACCTTCAGGTAGGTTATAGGCTGCTTTGTTTAGGTACTTCTTCTTTCAATGGGAACACTGATGGAAAATCATGGAAACGGAGCTTAGCGAAGTGGTGATTTTTAGTCCCTGATAGGCGACAGGGAAATTCGCTGATTCGACGTGTGCTAGCAGCACGCGAGAGGAGCAAGAATTGCATTCCGAATAGCCGTCCAGCCAGTGAGGTAGTAATGACGAAGCGGCTTTTGTGCGTAGTCGTTGCGGACGCAGGGCGTTCAGGGCATCTCCCATCCGCTGCGTAGGTGAACGAATTATGGCGACAGGAGTCCCGGAATTTCGTGAGGTAGCATGGCGCGCCTGTAATTGTTTGGCCTCACGCCCCCATCCTTCATAAAGCTTCCAGTCCTCAAAGAAAACCTCAATCAGCCATCTCAACGTATAGGCTTGAATAATATCTTGTGTGCGCCAAGTCAGGTCTGTCGCCACTAAATAGCGATAGTCGTTTTCACCGTCATATTTTAAGGCAATGACAAAGCGTTTTTTACTGTGAGAACTCACCTTTAATCGTGCACTGCTGACAGTCACTTTAATCTCTTTTCCGCCACGTACACGTATTATCTGATCAATGCCTTTGTTAATCGAATTAAAGTAGCTCTCGACTGACCTTATTCTACCTCTATATTCAATATTTTGGTTTTTACGTAATTGGCTAATCACCTGCGAGCCTCCAGATTCTTTAGCGGCTTCGTCCATAAAGGCTTCTCACCATACAGCGCATCAGCCAGTACGCCTTTAATTTTAATCAGGCTATGCGCAACTTTAAACTCTTTTAATAAGCCTAATGCAATCTCTGTTTTGGTCGGGTAGGCACTGTCACGTTCAGGCTTAATAGGCCGATCTTTTTTTGCTATACCGCTCTTTTTCAACCGTTTATCTTCTTTATCCCACTGCTTTAAGGCTGGATCCGGCATATAAAAGAAAAAACCGACAGGCACTGTAATGGATGAGGTAACTAACAGCAATAATACTATCGTTTGTCCATTAACATACCCGCCGGAGCCTTTGTGTTTCTGCTTGTAAACCTTATAAATACGTTTTGTAGACTTAGATCGTGTTCGGTCTGATTCATCAAAGGCCAACACACCTTCAGTAATGCCATAACGTTTTAAAATTAAGACCACACTCACCCGTAGCAACCAGTCCCAGGGTATACTTGCTTTAAGAAACACCCAGGATAATGCGGCTACTTTGCAATCTCCAAGGCTTGCTCGCTCAAACTTAGCCCAGCAAATAGAGTTCATTAGCAGTATGCCCGTTAAACAAGTGCCCAAACAAGCGGCTTGAATCCGTGTCAAAGCGGCTCCGGGTTTTAGCTGATTGAGCGCATCATTTAAATCGTCAATATAGCTTTGGATAAAGGTGGCTGGGGCATTCATTAACATGGGCTTACACCGATAAAATTACAACAACCTCAGAATACCTGATTTTACCTTCTCAATATCAAAAACTTGAACATCGAGTAAAAGTAATTTCAAGGAAACTAAAGCTTGGTATTCCAATACCCGCTCACTTGAAAATCAAATGCGCCTGACTGCAATGAGCTATAATTTAATGCGCGTGTTTGAAGAGATTTCAAAAACACAACAGCCAGAATTGATTCATCCATCGGATAAAAAATATAGCGAGGCTCTGGAGATTAGGCAGCAACAGGCTCAAAAACGAGATCGTTTTGTGAATCCATTATTTTTCCAGGCAAGAATATCTCGTATCAGCTCGTATACCATTCGGGCAGTTCAAAACGCAATAATAACAGGAATGTCTTTACAGTGCTTTATGAGCTCTCTTGTGGCAAGGTTAGTTTTACCGCCTCAATTGATAGGGGAACACTGATGATCGCTTTAGTTCTTTCTGTCATTGAAAAAAGCTAAAGCTTTTTTACTCCCTAAATAATGAGAATTAAATATGAAACAACTACATAGAAAGGACCTGTTTGGCTGGTCCGAATTTAATCAGGAACGCAACCTGGATTTTCACAGTGTCCTCTGGGTACGTGTGTCAGGCAATGTGCTGATTGACCCAATAGAACTATCGGAGCATGATTTTAAACACCTGCAAGCATTAGGCGGTGCGAGTATTATCGTTATAACGAACAGCGATCATTGCCGCGATGCGCTAAATATTGCTACGCAAACTGGGGCTACAATTGTCGGTCCGATAGGGGAGCGCGAAACATTTCCTATCGCCTGTGAGCGCTGGATTACTGATAATGAAGAAATTGTTTCAGAACTCATTGCTTATCAACTGAACGGCTCTAAAACCCCGGGTGAACTCGCTTTAGTGCTAGACGATAGTACGCTGATAACGGGCGACTTAATCCGCTCGCACATCGCTGGAGAACTATGCTTGCTACCCGATGCAAAACTATCTGACCGGAACCTAGCTCTACAATCCGTCACGCGCCTTGCAAATCTATCAGCGATAGGTACTGTATTAACGGGTGATGGCTGGCCAGTATTTAAGCAGGGCCATTCTGCGTTAAAGCAAATACTGGAATCCTAAAGCCTAACCCTGTCCACCAGTAAACAATTGATATGTGGGGTTGTGGGGTTGCTGGTTTCCTCGGTATAACGAAAGGCCAAGGCATCAAAGCATAATTGCAGCGCAGCTTGCTCGGACTTTGCGATTTGCACCCCGAGTAAAACCTTGCCAAAAGCCGCGCCATGATTACGATAATGAAATAAACTGATATTCCATTGACTCCCCAAAGCGCTTAAAAAGCGCAGTAATGCACCTGGCCGTTCGGGGAACTGCAAGCTGAAAATCACTTCATTTAATGCACGAGGCGCATGACCTCCGACCATATAACGAATATGTTCTTTTGCCAGCTCATTATGCGTCATATCGGTGACAGCAAAGCCTCTGCTTTGCAACTGGCTAATAATTTCCGCTTTATCTGCATCAATACCTCTACTGGAAATACCGGCAAAGATCTGTGCTGATGCTGAATCAAAATAGCGATAGTTAAATTCGGTAATACTGCGTTTGCCTAATAATTTACAAAAAGCCAGAAAGCTCCCGGGGTGCTCGGGTATAGTGACCGCCAATAGTATCTCTCTATGCTCACCGACCTGAGCTCTCTCCGCAACATAACGCAAGCGATCAAAATTCATATTTGCTCCGCTTTCTATGGCAACCAGGCTTTTATCATTTACCCGCTCTGTTTCGATATATTTTTTTAAGCCTGCGACTGCTAGCGCACCAGCAGGCTCCGAGACGGAACGGGTATCATCAAAAATGTCCTTAATAGCCGCACAAATTTCATCGGTATTAACCGTAATCACTTCATCTACCAGGTTTCTGACCAAGCGAAACGGCTCTTTACCTATCTGCTTGACTGCCACGCCATCGGCAAACAGCCCAACCTGCTTTAGAGTCACCCGCCTGTTTGCCTTAAGTGCCTGATTTAAACAATCGGCATCATCCGGCTCGACACCAACGCTGAAAATCCTGGAAACGGAGCTTTAGCGAAGTGAAGATTTTTAGTCCGCGATAGCCGTAGGGCCGTTATTCTGTCGGAGTCTGAGCGTTAGCGAAGGTGGAGACAAAATAAAAGGCCATCCGACACGGCGTCAAGTCATTTGGAGCCTATGTTCCGACCCCTTGTTGGGTCGGGACGAGGTGACGAGGACGAATCGGGGCCGCCGGAGGCATAAGTGGTCGCGTTAAGTTTTTGCTGCTTGCTTGGGCTGGGATGCCCAAAACAAGCTTTCGCAAAAATAGCGACTCCCCGATAATCTTAATATCCGGGCGAACAAATTTTGCATACACCGCTATACCTGCAATCAAACCACCCCCGCCTACAGGCACAAAAATCGCGTCTATCGTATCTGTTTTCTGGCGCAATATTTCCATCGCCACTGTGCCTTGCCCGGCTATCACATCGGAATCATCGTAAGGGTGTATAAAAGTTAGCTGTTTCTGCGTTGCCAACTCCAGTGCATGCGTATAGGCATCATCAAATGAATCGCCATACAGAACGACTTTTGCCCCCCACGAACGTACTGAATTCACCTTGATTTCGGGTGTTGTTATAGGCATGACAATCAGCGCTTTAATGCCGAGCTTATGCGCGGATAATGCCACACCCTGGGCATGATTTCCTGCTGACGCCGCTATTACACCGCGCTGTTTGGCGTGGTCACTAAGAAATACAATTTTATTATAGGCACCACGCAATTTAAATGAGAAGACCGCTTGCAGGTCTTCACGCTTTAATAAAATCTGATTATTAAAGCGCTTCGACAAGGCCGGTGCGAAATCCAGCGGACTCTCTATGGCGACATCATATACTTTGGAACGTAAAATTTTTTCTATGTATTTTTGGGTCATAGCTTAAGGTGTTATAATTCAAGCACAAATATTATCCCATAATCTTTAGTCGGCAATGCTGATATCCTGTCCTGCACGTAATACTATATTATCAGTAAATAACATAAGTATGCCGCTTATCAGAACGGTAAATCGCTAAGCAGCAGAAATCTATAGTGCTAATTACACGTCTCAAACCAAACAATCAGGATTCAAATGTCGACAGTAACAAATGACTTTACTGATGTTCTACAAGAACACCAGCAACTGATTAAGCAGTTAGCTGACTATAAGCCACTGATCAGCGCCGCATCCAAGCTGATTATCAGCACCCTGATTTCCGGCCACAAAATACTGCTCTGCGGTAATGGCGGTAGCGCGGCAGATTGCCAACATTTTGCTGCCGAGCTAGTAATTCGTTACCATAAAAATCGCCGCGCTTATCCAGCTATTGCCTTGACTACTGATACCTCAATACTAACCGCACACCCCAATGACTTCAGCTTTGATAGCCTGTATTCCCGTCAGGTTGCAGCGCTGGGTGCGGAAGGCGATTGCTTAATTGCCTTTTCAACTTCAGGTAATAGCGAAAATATTATTCAGGCGAGCCTTGCTGCAAAACAACAAAACATGTCAGTCATTGGTTTAATGGGCGGTGATGGTGGGCGCTTAAAAGCGCAGGTCGATATGGCAATTGTTATACCGTCCAAAACTACCGCACGTATTCAGGAAGCACACCAATTAATTTACCACTGGTGGTGTGAAATGGTAGATGAAATTGAAAATGAACGAGGTCGATAATGATTAGTGAAATACCTGACTTTAAAGGCTTGAATATCCTGGTGGTCGGCGACCTAATGCTGGATTATTACTGGTCAGGCCAAACCTCACGCGTATCGCCAGAGGCGCCTGTCCCTATCGTCAAAGTCACCAAGAAAGATGCACGCGCAGGCGGTGCCGGAAATGTCGCATTAAATATTGCCTCCTTAGCAGCTAATGTGAAGCTATTGGGCATTGTTGGAAATGATACCAAAGCTGGAGAGCTAGAAAATTTGCTAGCAGCAAAGGGGGTTTCCTGTGATTTTATTAAAAGTACTCATGCACCTACCACATGTAAATTACGTATCGTTGCCCAGCATCAGCAGCTAATACGCCTGGACTTTGAAGAGTCATTAGTCGACTTTAACTATGCAGAATTGCTAGAACACTATAGTAAAGCACTGACAACCGTAGATGTAGTTATCTTTTCAGATTATGCTAAAGGTGTTTTAGCGCATATTCCACAATTACTGGAACTTGCGAATAAACAAGGTGTGCAAAGTTTTGTCGATCCAAAAGGTAGCGATTTTTCCCGTTATCAGGGAGCCACATTAATCACACCCAATCGGGCTGAATTTCAGGCAGTTGTAGGCGAATGTCAGGACAATAAGCAACTAGTCAGCAAAGGCCAGACTTTATTAACACAATATAATATCGATGCCTTGTTGGTCACTTTAAGTGAGCATGGCATGGCATTAATTAAACAAGATGCAGCGCATTTTTTACCCACCCATGCACGGGAAGTCTTTGACGTTACAGGCGCAGGAGACACCGTAATCTCCAGCATGGCGCTAGGAGTGGCTTCAGGTTTAGACTTACAACATGCCATGCACCTGGCAAATATGGCGGCAGGGATCGTCGTAGGGAAGTTTGGAACATCGACCGTGAGTAGCCATGAACTTAATCGAGCCTTGCATGGCGATAAGGAAAATATTAGCGGTGTGGTCACTGAAGATGAATTACAAAAAGAAATCAACTTTTCCCAGCATAGCGGTGAAAAAGTCGTGATGACCAATGGCTGCTTTGATATTTTACATGCTGGCCATGTTGCCTATCTTGAGCAAGCCAGGCTACTAGGTGACCGACTGGTAGTCGCCATCAATTCCGATGAATCAGTACAGCAATTAAAAGGCGAGTCGCGCCCGATTAATAAATTAGCCGACCGAATGACTATTATTGCTGCACTAGGTTGTGTGGATTGGGTGATTCCATTCTTTGAGGAAACCCCAGAACGTATTTATCATAAATTTTTACCGGATGTGCTGGTAAAAGGCGGTGACTATAAGCCTGAAGACGTTGTCGGCGCAGAAGCTGTAATTACCGCAGGCGGCAAAGTTGAAATTCTTGATTTTGTAGCTGGCAAATCGACTACGACTACAATTGAGCGTATTAAAAAGCAATAAGCCATTATTCCTATAACTCGATGTTCAAGTTTTTCCATCCCATTGCCATCAAACTCTTACCTTCACCCAGCAGAACAATACTTTAATGATGCTGTTGACCCTAAGCGCCCTAAATCTCTGCCAATCATATGTTTTCCTGATGGCATCAGTTGAAACACATCCTTTATTAATTCACCTAACTCTTTCAGCTTATCACCAGGATCTGGAAACTCTAGCAATGACGTGATGAACTCAAGCAGTACATCCATTTGAGACTTGCGCTGTAAGCTTCCTACGGTATACGCAGGTAGTTTGCTTTCAATGCGGGCTATTTGCTCTGGGTGAAGGAGAAGGCAATGGTCAAACAAAAGACTCAGAATCAGGCCACGGCTTGATCCCTCTTCATCTAATTGTTTGGCTTCACGCCCCCATCCTTCATAAAGCTTCCAGTCCTCAAAGAAAACCTCAATCAGCCATCTCAACGTATAGGCTTGAATAATATCTTGTGTGCGCCAAGTCAGGTCTGTCGCCACTAAATAGCGATAGTCGTTTTCACCGTCATATTTTAAGGCAATGACAAAGCGTTTTTTACTGTGAGAACTCACCTTCAATCGTGCACTGCTGACAGTCACTTTAATCTCTTTGCCGCCACGTACACGTATTATCTGATCAATGCCTTTGTTAATCGAATTAAAGTAGCTCTCGACTGACCTTATTCTACCTCTATATTCAATATTTTGGTTTTTACGTAATTGGCTAATCACCTGCGAGCCTCCAGATTCTTTAGCGGCTTCGTCCATAAAGGCTTTTCACCATACAGCGCATCAGCCAGTACGCCTTTAATTTTAATCAGGCTATGCGCAACTTTAAACTCTTTTAATAAGCCTAATGCAATCTCTGTTTTGGTCGGGTAGGCACTGTCACGTTCAGGCTTAATAGGCCGATATTTTTTTGCTATACCGCTCTTTTTCAACCGTTTATCTTCTTTATCCCACTGCTTTAAGGCTGGATCCGGCATATAAAAGAAAAAACCGACAGGCACTGTAATGGATGAGGTAACTAGCAGCAATAATACTATCGTTTGTCCATTAACATACCCGCCGGAGCCTTTGTGTTTCTGCTTGTAAACCTTATAAATACGTTTTGTAGACTTAGATCGTGCTCGGGCTGATTCATCAAAGGCCAACACACCTTCAGTAATGCCATAACGTTTTAAAATTAAGACCACACTCACCCGTAGCAACCAGTCCCAGGGTATACTTGCTTTACGAAACACCCAGGATAATGCGGCTACTTTGCAATCTCCAAGGCTTGCTCGCTCAAACTTAGCCCAGCAAACAGAGTTCATTAGCAGTATGCCCGTTAAACAAGTGCCCAACCAAGCGGCTTGAATCCGTGTCAAAGCGGCTCCGGGTTTTAGCTGATTGAGCGCATCATTTAAATCGTCAATATAGCTTTGGATAAAGGTGGCAGGGGCATTCATTAACATGGGCTTACACCGATAAAATTACAACAACCTCAGAATACCTGATTTTACCTTCTCAATATCAAAAACTTGAACATCGAGTATAAAAGATCAGTTAAACACTAACTAACTGCATAAGTTATTGCATATTGAGTCTAATCAACTTTTCCCCACTCACCCATTTAGTGAGTCGAACCCACTTCAGGTTTTGTAAAGCAATCTGCATACAAAATCTTGCAGATCGGGGAGTCGCTATTTTTGCGAAAGCTTGTTTTGGGCATCCCAGCCCAAGCAAGCAGCAAAAACTTAACGCGACCACTTATGCCTCCGGCGGCCCCGATTCGTCCTCGTCACCTCGTCCCGACCCAACAAGGGGTCGGAACATAGGCTCCAAATGACTTGACGCCGTGTCGGATGGCCTTTTATTTTGTCTCCACCTTCGCTAACGCTCAGACTCCGACAAAACAACGGCCCTACGGCTATCGCGGACTAAAAATCTTCACTTCGCTAAAGCTCCGTTTCCAGGATTTTCAGCGATAGATCTCGACAAGGACCGAGGCCATTCTCTTCAAGCTTTCGCTGTCAGCCCCGGACGGGCTGATAGTCTCCAGAAGGCGCAGGGAAATTTGCCAATCCGAAGTGCGCGATAGCGCGCGAGGGAGGCTAAAATTTTATCCCGAATAGCCGTAGAGCCATTTGTGGTAGCCATGACTGAGCTGCTTTGTGCTCAGTCTGTGGCGGACGCAGGGCGGCTGGAGCATCTCCTATTCGCTGCGTAGGTGAACGAATTACGGCGACAGGAGTCCCGGAATTTCGTGAGGTAGCATGGCGCGCCTGTTTTGTCTTTCGCGCCCAGATGCTGCTCAACAGCGTGCTCAACTGATGTTTTAGCTTAATTGGAAATCATTAGCTCTACCCCTGAGCTCGTCGCTTGTATATGACAAGAAAAAATTAGATTATTTCATCTACAAGACCTCTATCTTTCTTTTTATTTCAAAGTATGACATAACATTAACTTCCATCACATTTTATACACTGCTAGAAAAGTTAAGCATTTGTCGGGCATATTAGACAAGTTGATATCAACCCATTCCTTTCAGCTTATTAAAATATGCAGAGAATCAATAAGATTACAAACAGCATTGACATACAGTCATATTGGCATAGTAATTGCTTAATACTTCGGGGAGTCGCTATTTTTGCGAAAGCTTGTTTTGGGCATCCCAGCCCAAGCAAGCAGCAAAAACTTAACGCGACCACTTATGCCTCCGGCGGCCCCGATTCGTCCTCGTCACCTCGTCCCGACCCAACAAGGGGTCGGAACATAGGCTCCAAATGACTTGACGCCGTGTCGGATGGCCTTTTATTTTGTCTCCACCTTCGCTAACGCTCAGACTCCGACAAAATAACGGCCCTACGGCTATCGCGGACTAAAAATCATCACTTCGCTTAGGCTCCGTTTCCCTGATTTTCAGCGAATGATGCACTACATCATTAACTAGAATCTGAGTTAGAGCCCTAGGCTCAACTTATTAACCCATCTTCGTCACTTTCATCTTTCTAAGCCATTGATTCATCGGTTTAAGCGATTTTTTGTCGAAAAATTCTCTTTAAAATCAATGGTGTTTTTTTTGAAAGTTTTGTAGTGCCATTTATATTATTTTTGTCGATAAATTCATTGACTTTTGTCAAAAAAATCATCATTATTTGAGTGTAATTTACATGCGACAAAAATACTCTAAAAAATCCAACGTTTTATACAAAAACACAAAATCTGTAGTGCCAACTGGCTACTTTTTAAAATTTCAACCAATTGATTTATAACAACTACATCATCAATAGTGACGAAGATGGGTTAAAAGAGGGCTGTTATGCAACTAAAATTATTTTTATATTCACTTATTTACCTGTTTTTACTAACTCCAAATGCGGCTAATGCTGCATTTGATTTTTGCCCTGAAAATCATAATGCCGAAGAGGAAGCGGGGCTTTTCAGCAAGAAATTCCATTAAACGGTATTGTTGAAATAGGAGAAGTACCTATTGGACTTTCAGTAATTGATTTTTTTTAACGGCTACGGTAGATATTGATATTCAGCTCTACGATAAGAAAACGGGAGAGAAAACCATTCATTGGTCTAATGGAATTTTATCTGGTTCGGGACATCAAAGTACCGTATACCATGGAATTAAAATTGAATGGTCAGGATATAATGGCGATGATACCGGAGTTGGCAATGAATTTATAAAGTTATCTGATAACAACGATCCATCAGCCCCAATAAGCCGGGCTTTTATTATGAAAGTTTTTGGTTATCATGCTGGTATTGCAAATGTTAATTATTCCTGGGGAGGGACAAATTGTGATACGCCTGCTAGTGGCAATGGTTCTTTTCAGCAGCAAATTGCAAAAGATGCCACCGTAAAGGTTGGTGATATACCCACAGGGGTCAACAATCTTAAAATTGACATGGATGCACAGTCGGATGTGGATATCCAGCTCTATGATACAGCGACGAGTTCCGCTATTATCGCCTGGCCCAATGGGCTTTTACATGGCAGTTCAGCAGCATCAATCACTTACCAGGGCATAGACATAGAGTGGTCTGGATATAACGGCGATGGCTCAAATCCAGGCAAAGAATATATCAAATTTACCGGGGCTACAACCGTCAACCTAACCATGAAAGCCTTTGGTTATCAGTCTGGTGTAGCCTCAGTTAATTATAGCTGGGGAGACAATAACGGCGATGACAATGATGATGAAACTGACGACAGTATCGAAGCCAGTTCTAAATCCGAGATACTACATCTCATTAATCAGGCGCGTAAGCAAGGCAGAAACTGCGGTAGTACACTCTTCCCTGCAGTCGGCCCTCTTACATGGAATAGCCAACCATATCAAGCGGCATTCAGGCCGCGCCATGCTACCTCACGAAATTCCGGGACTCCTGTCGCCATAATTCGTCACCTACGCAGCGGATGGGAGATGCCCTGAACGCCCTGCGTCCGCAACGACTACGCACAAAAGCCGCTTCGTCATTACTACCTCACTGGCTGGACGGCTATTCGGAATGCAATTCTTGCTCCTCTCGCGTGCTGCTAGCACACGTCGAATCAGCGAATTGCCCTGTCGCCTATCAGGGACTAAAAATCACCACTTCGCTAAGCTCCGTTTCCATGATTTTCAGCGTAAGATGTGTTTCAACTGATGCCATCAGGAAAACATATGATTGGCAGAGATTTAGGGCGCTTAGGGCCAACAGCATCATTAAAGTATTGTTCTACTGGGTGAAGGTAAGAGTTTGATGGCAATGGGATGGAAAAACTTGAACATCGAGTAATAGACAAAAAATAGCCCGGTTGTAATCAAGCCGGGCTTTTAACTTAGATTCCAAACAAACTTTACATTAAAAACCTGACGGATAAATCAATTTATGTGGAATACTCTTAATTTACTCACCCGCTGCTTTTTCAGGTGAAATCATCGCGCCACAACTACCTTCACTGCCTTTCATCATGTCACCGCATGAGCCTTCCATGCCCTTTTTCATTTGTCCACCCTGCATCATGCCGCCGCACTTTCCTTCCCCGCATTTTCCTTCCATACCTTTCATGTCCATGCCTTTTTGCATGTCATCAGATGTGGATTTTTTACCCCAGCCTGTTTTACTGACTGAATAGCCTTTATTTTTTACTTTTTTAGCGGCTGGTTTTCCTTGCATATCGCCACAAGCACCTTCTTTGCCTTTCATCATTGCGCCACAGGCATTTTCCAGACCTTTTTTCATTTTGCCATTTTCCATCATGCTGCCACATGAACCTTCACCACACGAAGCTTCTTTTTGCTTGTTCATGTTCATTTTAGAACCCCACTTCATTTCGCCCGCTTTATCCGACTCTGCAAGTTGCATATAGCCACTGCTCAGTTCACTCATGGCAAATGGGTTGCTCTCTGCATTAACAGCACCTGCCGCGAATGTTGCAGCAACTGCAGAACCGATAGTTGTTAAAGTTTGGGTCGTTTTTTTCATGTTATCCTCGATATCTAAATGATTAGTTAATTACATTATTCATCATCAGTGTTCCCCTATCAATTGAGGCCGTGAAACTAACCTCGCCACAAGAGAGCTCATAAAGCACTGTAAAGACATTCCTGTTATTATTGCGTTTTGAACTGCTCGAATGGTATACGAGCTGATACGAGATATTCTTGCCTGGAAAAATAATGGATTCACAAAACGATCTCGTTTTTGCGCCTGTTGCTGCCTTATCTCCAGAGCCTCGCTATATTTTTTATCCGATGGATGAATCAATTCTGGCTGTTGTGTTTTTGAAATCTCTTCAAACACGCGCATTAAATTATAGCTCATTGCAGTCAGGCGCATTTGATTTTCAAGTGAGCGGGTATTGGAAGACCGAGCTTTAGTTTCCTTGAAATTACTTTTAGTGATATTGAATGTCTTTTCAATCGTCCATCGCTTGAAATACAGCATGGCAATGGTTCCAGGGTTAATAGTCATTGGCAAGGTTGTCACAAACCGGTGAAGTTTTCCGGTTTCTGGACCACGGAAATCCACCACGTTAAATTTGATGCCCTTGTTTTCGTACACACTGTATGCTTCAACTCCTGTATTGATCTCATGCTGGGAGTCAAAAGGGATAGACTCAACCAGAGTCGCAATTGAATTTTCTTTTACTCGATGTTCAAGTTTTTGATATTGAGAAGGTAAAATCAGGTATTCTGAAGTTGTTGTAATTTTATCGGTGTAAGCCCATGTTAATGAATGCCCCAGCCACCTTTATCCAAAGCTATATTGACGATTTAAATGATGCGCTCAATCAGCTAAAACCCAGAGCCGCTTTGACACGGATTCAAGCCGCTTGGTTGGGCACTTGTTTAACGGGCATACTGCTAATGAACTCTGTTTGCTGGGCTAAGTTTGAGCGAGCAAGCCTTGGAGATTGCAAAGTAGCCGCATTATCCTGGGGGTTTCGTAAAGCAAGTATACCCTGGGACTGGTTGCTACGGGTGAGTGTGGTCTTAATTTTAAAACGTTATGGCATTACTGAAGGTGTGTTGGCCTTTGATGAATCAGACCGAGCACGATCTAAGTCTACAAAACGTATTTATAAGGTTTACAAGCAGAAACACAAAGGCTCCGGCGGGTATGTTAATGGACAAACGATAGTATTATTGCTGCTAGTTACCTCATCCATTACAGTGCCTGTCGGTTTTTTCTTTTATATGCCGGATCCAGCCTTAAAGCAGTGGGATAAAGAAGATAAACGGTTGAAAAAGAGCGGTATAGCAAAAAAAGATCGGCCTATTAAGCCTGAACGTGACAGTGCCTACCCGACCAAAACAGAGATTGCATTAGGCTTATTAAAAGAGTTTAAAGTTGCGCATAGCCTGATTAAAATTAAAGGCGTACTGGCTTGATGCGCTGTATGGTGAAAAAGCCTTTATGGACGAAGCCGCTAAAGAATCTGGAGGCTCGCAGGTGATTAGCCAATTACGTAAAAACCAAAATATTGAATATAGAGGTAGAATAAGGTCAGTCGAGAGCTACTTTAATTCGATTAACAAAGGCATTGATCAGATAATACGTGTACGTGGCGGAAAAGAGATTAAAGTGACTGTCAGCAGTGCACGATTAAAGGTGAGTTCTCACAGTAAAAAACGCTTTGTCATTGCCTTAAAATATGACGGTGAAAACGACTATCGCTATTTAGTGGCGACAGACCTGACTTGGCGCACACAAGATATTATTCAAGCCTATACGCTGAGATGGCTGATTAAGGTTTTCTTTGAGGACTGGAAGCTTTATGAAGGATGGGGGCGTGAGGCCAAACAATTAGATGAAGAGGGATCAAGCCGTGGCCTGATTCTGAGTCTTTTGTTTGACCATTGCCTTCTCCTTCACCCAGAGCAAATAGCCCACATTGAAAGCAAACTACCTGCGTATACCGTAGGAAGCTTACAGCGCAAGTCTCAAATGGATGTACTGCTTGAGTTCATCACGTCATTGCTAGAGTTTCCAGATCCTGGTGATAAGCTGAAAGAGTTAGGTGAATTAATAAAGGATGTGTTTCAACTGATGCCATCAGGAAAACATATGATTGGCAGAGATTTAGGGCGCTTAGAGCCAACACCATCATTAAAGTATTGTTCTGCTGGGTGAAGGTAAGAGTTTGATGGCAATGGGATGGAAAAACTTGAACATCGAGTTTTAGCATTGAAATCATGTAATTAGCATGTCGTTTCTGCCGATCCCACCAGATAAAGTCGGTGACGGCTTTATCGTAGACATAGAGATGTTTCTGAGAGCTGTTATTTCCCTTGTTTTGCTTTTCAATATGATCTCGTAACACAGGTATTTCTTGATGTCTCTGAGTTCCGCTTGTCACCAGACAAAGAAATCTGAGCAAACCACTTCTGAGATTCAACGCGTAAATCCCCCCGGCCGCATAAACTTTCCCCCGCTGAAAATCAGGGAAACGGAGCCTAAGCGAAGTGATGATTTTTAGTCCGCGATAGCCGTAGGGCCGTTATTTTGTCGGAGTCTGAGCGTTAGCGAAGGTGGAGACAAAATAAAAGGCCATCCGACACGGCGTCAAGTCATTTGGAGCCTATGTTCCGACCCCTTGTTGGGTCGGGACAAGGTGACGAGGACGAATCGGGGCCGCCGGAGGCATAAGTGGTCGCGTTAAGTTTTTGCTGCTTGCTTGGGCTGGGATGCCCAAAACAAGCTTTCGCAAAAATAGCGACTCCCCGATTGCTGTTTTTTTTCAGTATGGCAGGCATGATCAATAAAATGTCCATCCGCTGCTTCTATGGTGTATTCGTCAAGTTCCTGGAATTCTTTAAGATAATCAATGTCTTGCGATAGCAGTGTTTCAGCGTGAAGATGATAGCTCTGCTGTTCAAATGCCTCAAGCATACTTGTTCGTCTATGCGACTTCAGTGATTTAAAATACGTTGAGTGGGGAAGCAGCTGGCCATAAATCTGTTCATTGGTTTGGAGGAAATGACGACCACTATCGACTACACTGATACAGCGTAATAACCCAAGGCGAATAAAGTCGATATCCTTCAACTCTGGGCATGAACGAGCCCACAAAGGATGACGCTCTGCTAACAGGGCACGTTCCATACTTTCATTGCAGTCGCTGCCAGCCATGGAGAGCGAAAGCGAGGGCTGGTAGTCCCCAGAAGGCGTAGGGCCGTTGTTTTGTCGGAATCGTAGCGCTAGCGTAGGTGTAGACAAAATAAAAGGCATTCCGAAACGCCGTCCAGTCATTTGAGGGAGTGTTACGAAGCCAGCACCGAGTTTACGATGGTAATGGCGAAGTGGCACGTACGCAGGACGTCTGGGGCGCCGAAGGCATTAGTGGTCGCGTTAAGTTTTTGCCGCTTGCTTGGGCTGGGATGCCCAAAACAAGCTTTCGCAAAAATAGCGACTCCCCGAGTTGGTGAATATGTTCAGAGAGTGGTAGGTCTTTAAGCATGGGTGATATCCGTTTATGATGTGATTAAAATCAAAAAGATGAAAATATTCGAGTGGTGCTACCTTCAGGTAGGTTATAGGCTGCTTTGTTTAGGTACTTCTTCTTTCAATGGGAACACTGATGTTATTTATACTGTTAGCCATTTGAAATAAGTTCTTTCATGGCTATGCCCATTTTTGAAGGTGAATTAACCACCTCAACTCCTGCCGCTTTTAATGCAGAAACTTTACCTTCTGCTGTTCCCTTGCCGCCGGTGACGATAGCGCCTGCATGTCCCATGCGTTTGCCTGCTGGCGCGGTTAAGCCGGTAATATAGGCTACCACAGGCTTAGTCACATGATTTTTAATATATTCGGCCGCTTCTTCCTCTTCGCCACCGCCAATTTCACCGACCATAATAATACCCTGAGTCGAGTCATCTGCCTGGAAGCGGCTGATTACATCAATAAAATTCATGCCGTGGATAGGATCGCCGCCGATACCGACACAGGTACTTTGCCCCAGGCCTTGCTGGGTAGTCTGATGCACAGCTTCGTAAGTTAATGTTCCGGAGCGGGAGACGATGCCGATAGATCCGGGCAGATGTATACTGCCGGGCATAATACCTATTTTGCAGGCTTCAGGGGTGATAATACCTGGGCAGTTAGGGCCGATGAGCAACGCATCGCTTGTTGCCATTGCCGCTTTGACCCGCAACATTTGTAATACTGGAATGCCTTCGGTAATGCAGATGATTAATTTAATGTCTGCATCTACCGCTTCTAAAATAGCATCCGCAGCAAAAAATGGCGGTACATAAATAACGCTGGCATCAGGCTTAGTGATTGCATAGGCTTGTTGTACTGTATCAAATACTGGTAAGCCTAAATGCTCGGAACCACCTCGCCCTGGAGTCACGCCTGCAACCAATTTGGTCCCATAGTTTAAAGCATGCTGCGAGTGAAAGGTGCCTTGCTTGCCGGTAAAGCCCTGGCAAATAACTTTGGTGTGCTCGTCAATCAGAATACTCATAAACGTGCTCCTGCAAGGCTGACCGCTTGTTCGGCTCCATGATCCAGATTATCCGCAGAAAATATATTTGGCGCGGCCCCCTGCAATAGCAAACGTCCTTCTTCTGCGTGGGTTCCTTCCAGCCGGACTATAACCGGCAAGTTAGTTTTAATTTGCTGTAACGCGCCAAGAATACCCTGGGCAATAACATCACAATGCACGATACCACCAAATATATTCACCAGTACCGCCTGTACATTTTTATCCGAGACAATCAGCTTAAATGCCTCGGTAACTTTTTCTATGTTAGTCCCACCACCGACATCCAGGAAATTGGCAGGTGTCCCACCTTTAAGCTTTACTAGGTCCATGGTAGCCATCGCAAGACCTGCGCCGTTAACCATGCAGCCTATATTGCCGTCCAGAGTAATATAGCTAAGGTCAAATTGCTTTGCCTTGTTTTCTTTTTCATCCTCTTGAGTGGTGTCGCGTAATGCCGTGATGTCCTTATGCAAGGCCAGTGCGTTATCATCGAAATTGATTTTAGCATCTAGGGCAATAAGGCTGTCGTCTGCTATTTCAACTAAGGGATTGATCTCTATTTGACTAGCATCTTTATCCAGCAACAGCCTTAACATACCGGACATAATGCTGTGCAGAGCTTTTATTTGTAAGCCTTGCAAGGAAAGTGCAAAGGCTATTTGCCTGCACTGATAAGGCTGCAGACCAGCAGCCGGATTAATAAATACGCTGATGATTTTTTCCGGATTTTGCTCGGCAACGGCTTCGATATCCATTCCACCTGATGCAGAGGCAATAAAACAGAGCTTTTCCTTTTGCCGGTCGACTAGTAAACTAAGGTAAAATTCACGTTTAATGTCCGAGGTTTTCTCTACTAACACTGAATTAATGGGCAGACCTTCCGTGCCAGTTTGCTTGGTTACTAGACGTTGGCCCAGCATTGCTGCGGTTAATTCGCTTGCCGCTACCGCCGTTTGCGCAATTTTCACACCTCCTACTTTGCCACGCCCACCGGCATGCACCTGCGCTTTAATTGCCCAGCTATCGCCGGCTAAAGTTTGTGCAGCAGTAGATGCCGCATCGGCAGTCGTCACGACAATACTGTCGGGAACAGGAATCAGGTAGTCTCTAAATAGCTGCTTAGCCTGAAATTCATGAATATTCATTGAGGACCTTGTACATAGATTAAGAACAGTCAGAACATATGAGTATATATGCTGGGCATATATATTTCAGTATTTATCGATAAGAAATTTAAACTAGACTCTTATGCTTTAAATTGATCAAAAAACAAGCTGATCATTATTACGCTTCAGCTACATAATTTGCGTATAATCAGAAAAATTTAATACGCCTGTATAACTGCCAGTAAACGCATGCTAGCGCAGTATTTGCTGCAATATTATCATCACTTTATGCAAAACACCCCCTTACCGCCGCTTAGTTTGTATATACACTTTCCCTGGTGTATTCAAAAATGTCCTTATTGTGATTTTAACTCACATGCGGTTAAAGGTGACTTGCCAGAAGTTCATTATATTGATGCGCTGCTTAACGACCTGGAT
Organism: Bathymodiolus japonicus methanotrophic gill symbiont; assembly: GCF_019721995.1. Taxonomy (GTDB): domain Bacteria; phylum Pseudomonadota; class Gammaproteobacteria; order Methylococcales; family Methylomonadaceae; genus Methyloprofundus. Next base: position 93,947 of record NZ_BLYC01000009.1, read on the forward strand.
CAGGATATCGCCGAGTTCCATGAAGCACGACCTATTCAAAGCATTTTTATGGGTGGGGGAACGCCTAGCCTGTTTTCAGCCAATCAGCTAGACCGTTTGCTAACAGCTATGCAACAGTATCTAGTGTTTGCCGATGATATAGAAATTACCCTGGAGGCTAATCCAGGCACTTTTGAAAGTGATAAATTTACTGATTACCGGGCGATTGGCATTAACCGCTTATCAATTGGGATACAGAGCTTTAACGATGCACATTTAAAACGCCTGGGACGAGTGCATTCAGCAGACGAAGCTATTCACGCAGTAGCAATCGCCAGGCAGGCAGGCTTTGATAATTTTAATCTGGACTTAATGTTTGGCCTGCCAGAGAGTGAGGAGCATGATAGCTTGCATGATGTACAACAAGCCATAGAACTACAACCAGCGCATATTTCCTTTTATCAGCTAACGCTGGAGCCAAATACCTATTTTCATAAATACCCGCCGGTATTACCGGGTGATGATGCTATTTTTAACCAGCAACTCGCTTGTCAAAAGCTATTAGCTGAACACGGTTATCAGCAATATGAGATTTCTGCCTATGCAAAAAAGGGTAAGCAATGCAGACATAATCTTAACTACTGGTCTTTCGGTGATTATTTAGGCATAGGCGCAGGCGCGCATGGCAAAATTACGCGCAGCTTGCCAAACAACATCGTACGTACCTCAAAACCGAAACAGCCGGAGCAATATCTCAGGCAAATTAAAGATGATAGACTATGCCAGGAAATTAAGCAGGGTGACTTGCCACTGGAATTTATTATGAATCACTTGCGCTTAAAACAGGGCTTTAGTCTTGCCACGTATATGCAAAGAACAGGGCTACCTGCACAATCCCTACAGCCGGCTCTGACAAATTGTCTGCAGCAAGAGCTGCTACTAGAACACCAACAACACTACTACCAGTGCTCAGAAAAAGGCTGGCATTTTCTGGACAATATTTTAGAAAACTTTCTTGGCACGGATACTACAGATGCTTGATTATCAAAAACAATTTATTCAATATTCGCTGGATTGCGGGGTCTTAAAATTTGGCGAATTTCAATTAAAATCTGGGCGTACCAGCCCTTATTTTTTTAATACGGGTCTATTTAACAGCGGTGCGCAATTAGCTAAACTTGGACAATTTTACGCGCAGGCACTAATACATTCAGGTATAAAAGTGGATATTTTATATGGCCCCGCTTATAAAGGAATTCCATTAGTCAGTGCGGCCGCTATCGCATATGCACAAATCCAGGACAGCGATATTCCGTTTGCCTTTAACCGTAAAGAAGCCAAAGATCATGGCGAAGGGGGATGTCTGGTTGGCGCACCTTTAAAAGGCAATGTACTGATTCTGGATGACGTCATTACGGCAGGAACGTCTGTACGCGAGTCAGTAATCATCATAAATGATGCTGGAGCAACGCCCGCAGGCGTATTAATTGCGCTGGATAGACAGGAAAAAGGCGAAAATGATATTTCTGCGATACAGGAAGTGAGCGAGCGCTTTGCCATGCCGGTTATCTCAATAGTTGCCCTAGAGCATATTATTGAATTTATTGCTGCCGATAAATCTTATAATATAAATATTGCTGCGATCAAAGCATATCAGCGGCAATATGGGATTTAATTATTTTTTTGGGGGCGTAGCTAGATCAGCAAATCTCAGCCCCCCCCATCAAATCAACATAGTGCAGCACCGTACTGGATGATTCAATTGTTCATTGTGCTGTTTTTTATAATCAACAGCTTATAATCATCCTATTCATCAAAATAGCTGCGACACTAGTTAAAAAAGCCTTTTAATAATTTATTAACGGCTTTACCGGTGCCTTCTCCCAGAGCTTTATCGATTTCTTTTTCGCGTTTATCGATAAATTTGTTCACTTTTTGTTTTTCTTCATCGGTCATCATTTCGTTTATCGCTGTTAAATCGACTACATAATTCGGTTCTGAGAATGTCCCCCCTACCTTTATAGCAACTGGGCGGTTAGCAATATTCTTACCGCCTTTTTTAGCTTTTGCAACAACCCTATAATCCAGTGCTTCATTAACTAAGTTTGCTGTTCCTCCGCCTTTAACTTCTATGGTTGAGGATTCTGCCAGGAAATCGGGGTTATTAATTATGCCCTTTTTAATCGTCGCGGAGCCTTTAATAACAGTAAACAGGGTTTGTTCATCAGCATAGCTCTGCCGCATTTTCTTACCTTGGGCAGCAAGTCTGCCCAAGTCTATTATTTTTTGCAGGTTAAACCCTCTGACCGCGCCTTTATCTAATGAAAAATTCAGCGTACCGCCCAGTGCAGATTTTATCGCCGGCATAGTATTACCAGTGGTTCTTAGTTTAGCGGCAATATTCGCAAGACCTTTTATTTTTGCTTTGCTATTGGGCTGCAGATCCGTTAACAAAGGCTCTAACTGAACATTGGCAATTTTTTCATTAAGAGAAATGACCGGCATTTTTCCCTTGGCATTGATAGTGATTTGCCCCTTATAATTTCCTTGATAAAGCTGATCAATCGTTTGTCGGGTCTTTAATATTCCCTGCCTAGCCTGTAGATTTAAGCTGACTCCCGCCATGTTTAATTGCGCTGCTTTTAGTCTGGCGATTTTTAAGTCGCCATTGATATCGAGTGTGCGCAGGGTGTCCATTGGTAGCAAGTCAGTTTCAGTAGCATGTGCTTTGCGTTTCACCGCTGGTGATGTTTTTGCCGGACTGGATTTCTGCTTGGGCGCAGAGTAACGGTCAACATCAATATTATCTACCGCTAACTGAAATGTAATGGCTGGCTGGTTAAATTGCCGAACACTTACAGAGCCTTTAATATTCGTATCATCCAGGATGATTTTTAGACTTTCCAGCACTACCGAGTCCGCGCTACCTTGTAAGTCAAAACCCATTGCAAACTGTTGTAACACCTGTTTATCACTTGTTTCAGGTACATCTATCGCTAATTGCTGCATCAGCTTTTTAGGGCTAAAAGGTGCAATCTGTATAGCTCCAGTATATTGCAAATCAGTGTTTAGCTTGCTGGCATTTAATTCGCCCGTTAATTGCATTAAATTTGTGGCTAGCTGTATATTTTTTACAGCTAGTGTTTGTGCCTGCAGATCCAGACTAAACTCGGATTCCAGCTGTGTATCTATTTGCCCCCCCGGAATAGACTCGCCTTTGGTCGCAGAATCCAGATGAAAATTTGCCAGTTGAATTTTCTGTAATGCCTCATCAATAACCAGGCTGGTCGATAGCGTTAATCGCTCGGTTACTGCAGGGTCGGCATTTTCCAGCAAAAACCCCATTTTAAGGGCGATAGGTTGATTAAAAACGACGGCGCCAGAACTAAAGTTAAATTCTTTAACAACGATATGTTGTCCCGCTTGCTGGTCATCCCAGCTGACCAGAGAGTCTTGTATAACAAGTCCGCCAATTTTGATTGCAGTTAAATCTATAGCCGCTTCTTCTGTCGCCATTTCCTGCTCTGGTGCCTGCACACCAGCTGACTTTGCTTTGCTGACCTCCTTTTCAGTTAGCTCAGCTGGCTGTTCATCGCCCGTATTTTGTGCTCCTAGGTCTTCCCAGTTAGCCATGCCTTGCTGGTTTTTTTCCAGATGTAATTCCAGGCCTTTTAATACCACGGTACTTACTTCTATATGTTTGGAAAATAACGGCAGTAATTTGACTTTAATATCCGCCTCGCCAATTATGACAAAAGGCTGGCCTGCAAACCCGGCTGCATTACTTAAAATTATTTTTCCCGTAGATACACCTAGCCATGGAAATACAGATAAATCCAGCTCACCTTCTATCTTTAGGTTTCGTCCTGTTTGCTCATGCACAGCAACTTCCATTTCAGTTTTATAATCGTTTAAATCGGCTACTAATGGAATAATGATTGCCGCAGAAACGATCAGGAATACCAGTGCAAAAACAAATATTAAAATACCTTTAAGTATCTTTCCCATCACTTATCTCCCGGAATTAATGCTAAGTTTTTAAAACGACTGCACATATCTCGCGGCGCAGTTCCATTGCCTGGCTATACTGTTTATGAGCGCAGCTATTGAATTCTTTTGATAAACAGTTCTATGCAAGTTCTATTTGACATTATAAACTACCCAATTATTTAGACTTCAAAAAAACACTCTGTTTATCAGAAAATTTTTCATGACGACAAAAATTAGGAATTGAAAATGTTAATTTTAATTAAGCTAGCGGCAATTGCCACCGTCATCATCTTTTTCCAGACCGGCAAGCGTCACGGGGAAAATGGCTTTAAATGGGCCTTAATAGGCTTTATTGGATTTACCCTGGGCTTTGCCATTTCCATGACAGTGATAGGCGAAACGCTTATTTCTATCGTACTTGCCTGTATCGGCGTTTACTTTACACGTGGACAGCTATTAAAAATGCTGACTAAAACCAAAAGCACTTAGGTGGTTTCTGTCAAAGAACATACCAGCTTAATTCTTTTTTTGCTTACTATGAGTATCTTGCTGGCACAAAAAAAGCGGGCTATAAAAAATAGCCCGCTTTATTATTTACTGAAGTTTCCCAATAATTATTTATGGTAAAATTGAAACTATGCTACAACTATATGAAAAAAAATAGTCTTTTCATTCGTTTCAAATGCTATTGCCTAAGGGGAATTAAGTAGGGGTTTGCTATAAACATGGCAAAACCACCTAAAATAAACCTCGATACACCAGCATTGTGTATTTCAGCTACTCAATAATTGGGAAACTTCAGTTATTTACTATAAACTGATTTATAGTTTGTCTGAATTTTCACTTAGATATGAAGCAACACCCGCTGGCGATGCGTCCATACCTGCATCACCTTTGCTCCAGCCTGCGGGGCAAACTTCACCATGCTCTTCATGGAATTGCAGCGCATCAACCATGCGCAACATTTCATCAATATTACGTCCTAAAGGTAAGTCGTTAACAACTTGATGACGAACCAACCCTTCTTTATCAATTAAAAAACTACCTCGATAAGCTACCGCAGGTGCATCACATTCTACATCGTAATCTTTAACAATTGAATGTGCCATATCCGCTGCCATTGTGTAACGAACCTGGCCAATACCACCGTCATTGATCGGTGTATTACGCCATGCATTATGCGTAAAATGCGAGTCAATTGAAACCGCAATCACTTCTACCCCGCGACTCGTAAATTCGTCCATTCTATGATCCAGTGCGATTAATTCGCTAGGGCAAACGAACGTGAAGTCTAATGGATAAAACACCACAACCGCATATTTACCCTGTGTTGCTTCAGAAAAACTGAAAGAGTCAACAATTTCGCCGTTACCTAAAACAGCAGGAACCGTAAAATCTGGTGCTTGCTTACCTACTAATACACTCATGTGTTTCTCCTAAGTTTAATGCTCGTGAATATGTTCAAAAATCATGCCCACTCTTAAAGTGGGATTGTGAAATTCTACACTAAAATGCTAGGTATTTCACAAAACAGAAAAAAATTCTCGGAGTCGCTCACAAAACAGCAAGCCCTTTCTTATTTTTATCTGGAAACATTCGCTGAAAATCCTGGAAACGGAGCTTTAGCGAAGTGAAGATTTTTAGTCCGCGATAGCCGTAGGGCCGTTGTTTTGTCGGAGTCTGAGCGTTAGCGAAGGTGGAGACAAAATAAAAGGCCATCCGACACGGCGTCAAGTCATTTGGAGCCTATGTTCCGACCCCTTGTTGGGTCGGGACGAGGTGACGAGGACGAATCGGGGCCGCCGGAGGCATAAGTGGTCGCGTTAAGTTTTTGCTGCTTGCTTGGGCTGGGATGCCCAAAACAAGCTTTCGCAAAAATAGCGACTCCCCGAAGATAATCGCCATGTGACAATTTTTATGACAGCAAAGGATAGCTGTCTTTACCGATAAATACCGTAGAAATAAACCAGATACAACAAGGAAACACTACAACATGATTTATCGACAAAGTAACTTAATTGCGCTAGGTGAACTTATTATCTGAAGTTTCCCAATTATTGAGTAGCTGAAATACACAATGCTGGTGTATCGAGGTTTATTTTAGGTGGTTTTGCCATGTTTATAGCAAACCCCTACTTAATTCCCCTTAGGCAATAGCATTTGAAACGAATGAAAAGACTATTTTTTTCATATAGTTGTAGCATAGTTTCAATTTTACCATAAATAATTATTGGGAAACTTCAGCTTATTATGATAAAGCAGAAACATATTACCGAGCCGGATCCTTTGGGGTTTCAGGTTCGAATTGTAAGACGCGGTAAAGAAAATAGCCGATATTTTTCACATAAGCTCTGGGGTGGCAAGGGAAAATCCATAAAAGCTGCTATTGCGTGGCGTGATCAAATGTTAATTGTTTTAAAAGGTAGCAAGCCCCGTTTTTTAAAGCCAAGAATAAAACCACAACCGGATTAACCGGCGTCTCCAGAACCATTAAGTTCGACCGTAGAAAAGATAAAAGCTATCTGTGCTACACCGTTTTCTGGGTTTGTGACGGCAAAGCTAAAAATAAAACTTTTCAGGTTGGCAATGTCAACACTATTAGCCCTGATGACGAGTTACATGCTTTTAGAACCGCGCGTTTATTCAGAAGCTGTTATGAATATGCCATTGATAATGACCTGCCTTTTGATGATAGTCAGTTTGCTGGCTGGAAAAAAAAGCGCTTATATGAAAGCTTATTCTGTTTTGTTGCTTAATACCCAGTGTACTGTCACTTCTGCCCGGCGCATAGCAGTAAAAATTAAATCGCCTGACTTGACTAAGCTTTCGCTGAATTCAAGCGCCCCTCTCCACACTAGGCTGTTTCACCTAACGTAAGTTAGATCACGACACACCCCATACCTGTAATAGGCCGATGCCTGTCTATCAGGCAAGCCAGAAAAGCGCATTTTTTAGCTGCAAACCGGATAATCATATAAAATAGTGCGCATTCTTTTATTTAATCCCATCAGATCAATATGCATGCACCTGCGGCTTTATTTGAATCGTCTATCTCTAATCTTAAATTACGTGCGCGCGGAAAAGTGCGTGATATTTATGATGTAGACAAGCATCACCTGCTAATCGTCACTACTGATCGTTTATCGGCATTTGACGTGGTTTTACCTGACCCCATTCCAGGCAAAGGTCGGGTTCTGACATCGGTATCTAATTTCTGGTTTAACAAAATGCAGGGTATTATTCCCAATCATTTGACTGACCTTAAATTAGAGGACGTTGTTCCCGATGCAAATGAGCGTGCACAAATCGAGGGTCGCGCCATTATTGTCAAAAAATTGCAGCCACTTCCGGTAGAAGCGATAGTACGCGGCTATTTAATTGGCTCTGGCTGGAAAGACTATCAGCAAACTGGCAGTGTCTGTGGTATTAAACTAGCCCCAGGACTACAACAGGCAGAACAATTACCTGCTGCAATTTATACACCATCAACCAAAGCAGCGGTTGGTGATCATGATGAAAATATATCTTTTGCAGCAACCATCCACTTATTAGGCGAAGCATTAGCAACACAAGTACGGGATATTAGCCTAGAGCTTTATACCACTGCTGCTGCATACGCAAAACAGCGCGGCATTATTATTGCAGATACCAAATTTGAATTTGGCCTGGATGATAAAGGCACTCTTTATTTAATAGATGAGGCATTAACCCCTGACTCCTCACGTTTCTGGCCTGCAGATCAATACCGGCCAGGTATCAGCCCACCCAGCTTTGACAAGCAGTTTATCCGTGATTATTTAGAAACATTAGACTGGGATAAAACTGCACCAGGACCTAAATTACCGGATGAGATTGCCGCAATCAGTAGCCAGAAATACCATGAAGCAGAGCTTAAATTAACCGCTAGCGCGTAGGCTGGAATAGCGTAACGTTTTCCGGCAGTAATCCGAACGATTAAATGCGTTAGACTCCATCTAATACAACTCAATGCTGCATAAAGGGCGGAAAACGCTACGTTATACCGCCCTACAATAATCCATGCTCTGCGAATGAATACGGCATACCATCACCAATAATAAAATGATCCAGTACGCGTATATCCATTAACTGAAGTTTCCCAATAATTATTTATGGTAAAATTGAAACTATGCTACAACTATATGAAAAAATAGTCTTTTCATTCGTTTCAAATGCTATTGCCTAAGGGGAATTAAGTAGGGGTTTGCTATAAACATGGCAAAACCACCTAAAATAAACCTCGATACACCAGCATTGTGTATTTCAGCTACTCAATAATTGGGAAACTTCAGTCCATTAATGCTAAAGCATCTTTTAATTTAGCCGTAATCATCTGGTCAGCCTGACTAGGTTCGGAAATTCAGGACGGGTGATTATGCGCAAAAATTACTGCGGCGGCATTATGCTGCAGGGCTTTTTTGACGACTTCACGGGGATAGACACTGGCACCATCAATTGTCCCGCTGAACAATTCCTCAAATTTCAGGATATGGTGCTGATTGTCTAAAAACAGGCAGGCAAACACTTCATGCGGATAATGCCTTAACTGATTACTTAGATAAGCACCCGTCGCTTCTGGGCTGGTTAATACATCGCCATGATCCAGCTCTTCAAAAGTATGCCTTCGCGCCATTTCCAATACTGCCTGCAATTGTGCATATTTTGCATTACCCAGCCCTTTAGCCTGAGTAAAAGTGGCACAGTCGGCCTGCATCAAGGCGCGCAAGGAGGTAAATTCAAGTAATAAATCCTGCGCTAAATCTACCGCTGATTTTCCCGGACTCCCAGTAAGCAGGAATATCGCCAATAGTTCCGCGTCGGTTAATTCTTTAGTGCCATGAGCCAATAATTTTTCTCTAGACTGCTGATCGGCAGGCCAGTCTTTAATTCCCATACATTGAATACATTTACTGCAACAACGTTAATTTATTGATTTAAGCATAGAAGAAAAACCCAAGTCTTGCCATAATACCAACTTTAAATATTTCAGGGTATTTCTCATTGAAGCGCATCCTCTTAGGTATCACTGGTGGTATTGCCGCATATAAGTCAGCCGAATTGCTTAGGCTATTAACCCAGCATAACTATGATGTCAGAGTCGTTATGAGCGCATCTGCGACCCAGTTTATTAGCCCGCTGACTTTTCAGGCCCTATCTGCTCACCCCGTGCACACTCAGTTGCTGGACGCGGATCAGGAAAATGCCATGGGACATATCAATCTGGCACGCTGGGCAGATCTGCTATTAATTGCCCCAGCAACAGCAAACAGCATGGCGAAGTTCAGCCATGGGCTGGCAGATGATTTATTAAGCACTTTATATCTTGCAGTTACATGTCCGGTTTATATAGCCCCCGCAATGAACCAGGCAATGTGGCTCAAACCTGCAACGCAGGAAAATATTCAGCGCTTAAGCAGCCATGGCGTGATATTTATTGGCCCAGACCAAGGTAGTCAAGCCTGTGGGGATGTAGGTCCCGGGCGCATGAGAGAGCCGCAAGCCATTTTGCAACATATAATGGCACAGAGTGCTCCTGCCCTTTTACAAGGAAAAAACGTCCTGATTACAGCAGGCCCCACCCGTGAACGATTAGACCCAGTACGCTATATTAGTAATCACAGCTCTGGAAAAATGGGTTATGCATTGGCAGAGCAGGCACAACGTCTCGGTGCACAAGTTACTCTGATCAGTGGCCCGGTTGCACTTTCGGCGCCAAGGCATGTTAATACCATTTTAATAGAGAGCGCCGCCGATATGTATAACGCTGTCATGCAGCATATTATCGGACAAGATATTATGATTGCCGCTGCTGCCGTCGCGGATTACACCCCAGAAAATGTACAGCCGGAAAAAATCAAAAAACAAAATGAGCAAACTGAACTAAACTTAGTCAAAACCAAAGATATCGTTGCCAGTGTAGCTAATTTAGACAATCCGCCATTTAGCGTTGGCTTTGCTGCAGAAACCCAGGATCTGAAGCACTACGCCAAAACCAAGTTAAAGCGTAAAAACCTGGATATGATTGCTGCTAACTGGGTCGGCCTGGCAGAAGGGGGCTTTGACTCTGATCATAATGCATTACAAGTGTATTGGCAAAACGGCCAGAAAACACTCGCTATGACGGATAAACCACAGCTTGCCAGTCAGCTATTGACTTTAATTGCCGAGAGATTACATGCAAAAAATACAGCTTAAAATACTGGACGCACGTCTGGGTAATGAAATTCCTATGCCCGCTTATGCGACTAATGGCTCTGCAGGCTTTGATTTGCGTGCCTGTCTGCAGGCCGATACGCTTCTACAGCCAGGCGAAACAATACTAATTCCCACTGGTATCGCCCTGCATATCGATGACCCTCAGCTTGCAGCAGTTTTATTACCACGCTCTGGTCTAGGACATAAGCATGGTATCGTACTCGGCAACCTGGTCGGACTGATTGACTCTGATTACCAGGGTCAGGTATTTGTCTCCTGCTGGAATCGAAGACAGCAAGCGTTTACCATTAAAATAGCCGAACGGATTGCCCAGATGGTATTTGTACCAGTAGTACAGGCTGACTTTGAAATAGTTACTGAATTTGAGCAATCAGAGCGTGGCGCTGGCGGCTTTGGGCATACGGGGCGTCATTAACAAACGTTTAATTCATCCACTAGGAGCAGGAAGTAGAAGAGGCAAATACATTTATTATCTGCGGAACATAGCAGTCAATGAATGCTGCACTAGCTTAAACTACAGGTATCAGTATATATGGGACGTATTTTTTCTTTTATCGCCATAGCCGTTATTCTAATAACGACACTGACCGGCGCTGGTGTTTTCTATCTCGCACAAGCCCACGATGATCAGATAAAAGCTACCGCCTTAAATGGATTAGTAAAAGGCATTGCACAAAGCATATCTACCCGCACTCAGTTATTAAGCGAAACCCTACGTAATATAGCTCAATCACCCGAGATTGTTAATACATTGAATCGATCGGATCTGCCACGCGCTAAAGTCCAGGTGCAACAGATGAGCGCCTATTTGCCGGATGCAATGGCCTTCAGATTATTGCTACCCTCCGACAATAAACCGGATAATTCAATTACCCCGCATATGGGCTATGCGGATTTAGACCTGGTAAAAAATACTTTTCAAAAGCCGCAACACCCTTTAATTCAAGGCGAGCAGGGCGAAAATAGTCACTTGGCAATTACCCATGGTATCGAGCAGGATGGACAGGTTATTACGGTAATTCTGGCAAGTGTCGATTTTCAAGATCTGCAACAAAATTTTAAAATACTCACCGATGAGCAGACTTATATCGAACTGAAGCAGGCCAATGTCGTGCTATTTTCTCATGGCAAAGCGGCTCTAAAATCATCAGCAAGGCATCACGAATTCAAAGTAAAAAATACTGCCTGGACTATCTCGTATTGGTATCAGGACAGCCTTGATTTAACGCTCGCGTACACCGTTCCGGGAATTATATTTTTTGCCGCTATTATTTCAGCTCTTACTTGCTATCTAGGCTATAGAAAATTACGCTCATTATTAATTACCGACCAGCACTCTATTCTGCAAGCTACTAAGGATTTATTACTAGGACATGCAAATGGTAACTACCCGGTTAAGTTGAAAGTGATGGGCAGTTTTATTTCTTCCATTATTCAGTTTAAGCGAGAAAACGACATCGCCGGCACGAATACCCCAAAAGCATTTGAGATCCACACTCAGGAAACCGATACGCCTTTTCTTGACACGCAACTAGTCGGAATTGAAGTAAAGGATGTGCAAGGCGAAGAGGCCTAAGCCATCATTTCGCTACCTGAATTTACCCATAAAAAGCCCTGCACAAACACTAAAATTGAACCGACTTTAAGCCCTCTGCCCAAAACCGAACAAGCCGTTGCAGTGAAAAAATCCAGTCCAACGGATGTTATTTTTCGCGCTTATGATATCCGCGGTATCGTTGATAAAACGCTGACTACAGAGATTATCTACGATATAGGCCGGGCTCTAGGCAGCGAAGCAGTAGATAAAGGCATTAAAACTCTTGTTACTGCCAAAGATGGTCGCATATCCAGCCCAGACTTTAGTAAGGTTCTGGCAGATGCATCAGTGCTCCCCTATCAATTGAGGCCGTGAAACTAACCTCGCCACAAGAGAGCTCATAAAGCACTGTAAAGACATTCCTGTTATTATTGCGTTTTGAACTGCCCGAATGGTATACGAGCTGATACGAGATATTCTTGCCTAGAAAAATAATGGATTCACAAAACGATCTCGTTTTTGAGCCTGTTGCTGCCTTATCTCCAGAGCCTCGCTATATTTTTTATCCGATGGATGAATCAATTCTGGCAGTTGTGTTTTTGAAATCTCTTCAAACACGCGCATTAAATTATAGCTCATTGCAGTCAGGCGCATTTGATTTTCAAGTGAGCGGGTATTGGAAGACCAAGCTTTAGTTTCCTTGAAATTACTTTTAGTGTTATTGAATGTCTTTTCAATCGTCCATCGCTTGAAATACAGCATGGCAATGGTTCCATGGTTAATAGTCATTGGCAAGGTTGTCACAAACCGGTGAAGTTTTCCGGTTTCTGGATCACGGTAATCCACCACGTTAAATTTGATGCCCTTGTTTTCGTACACACTGTATGCTTCAACCCCTGTATTGATCTCATGGCGGGAGTCAAAAGGGATAGACTCAACCAGAGTCGCAATTGAATTTTCTTTTAGCATTGAAATCATGTAATTAGCATGTCGTTTCTGCCGATCCCACCAGACAAAGTCGGTGACGGCTTTATCGTAGACATAGAGATGTTTCTGAGAGCTGTTATTTCCCTTGTTTTGCTTTTCAATATGATCTCGTAACACAGGTATTTCTTGATGTCTCTGAGTTCCGTTTGTCACCAGACAAAGAAATCTGAGAAACCCACTTCTGAGATTCAACGCGTAAATCCCCCCGGCTGCATAAACTTTCCCTTGCTGTTTTTTTCAGTATGGCAGGCATGATCAATAAAATGTCCATCCGCTGCTTCTATGGTGTATTCGTCAAGTTCCGGGAATGCTTTAAGATAATCAATGCCTTACGATAGCAGTGTTTCAGCGTGAAGATGATAGCTCTGCTGTTCAAATGCCTCAAGCATACTTGTTCGTCTATGCGACTTCAGTGATTTAAAATACGTTGAGTGGGGAAGCCGCTGGCCATAAATCTGTTCATTGGTTTGGAGGAAATGGCGACCACTATCGACTACACTGATACAGCGTAATAACCCAAGGCGAATAAAGTCGATATCCTTCAACTCTGGGCATGAACGAGCCCACAAAGGATGACGCTCTGCTAACAGGGCACGTTCCATACTTTCATTGCAGTGTTGGTGAATATGTTCAGAGAGTGGTAGGTCTTTAAGCATGGGTGATATCCGTTTATGAGGTGATTAAAACGGAAATTTTTAGAAAATTTTTTCGGCAATTGCAAGCTTTATTTGAAATTATTTGTTGTTTCTTTACGGTGCCTACAGAGTGTCTATTTGCTGTTATAAGTGATTAAAATCAAAAAGATGGAAATATTCGAGTGGTGCTACCTTCAGGTAGGTTATAGGCTGCTTTGTTTAGGTACTTCTTCTTTCAATGGGAACACTGATGATAAACATGGCAAAACCACCTAAAATAAACCTCGATACACCAGCATTGTGTATTTCAGCTACTCAATAATTGGGAAACTTCAGTATTAAACTTGCCCGCGGCTTAAAAGTAGTGATCGATGCAGGCAATGGTGTTGCCGGTAAAATAGCGCCAATATTATTTAGAACCCTGGGCTGTGAAGTGGTTGAGTTGTTTTGCAACATAGATGGTACTTTTCCAAATCACCACCCCGATCCGAGTAATCCTAAAAACCTGGTTGATTTAATTGCAGCAGTTGAAAAGCATCAGGCCGATGTGGGACTTGCTTTTGATGGAGATCGAGACCGACTGGGTGTCGTGGATAGCTATGGAAAAATTATTTGGCCAGATCGGCAAATGATGCTGTTTAGCAAATTTATTCTGGCTAAAAAACCCGGAGCTGAAATTATCTATGATGTAAAGTGTAGCCGTAATTTACCAGCGCAAATAATAAGAAATGGCGGCACACCCACTATCTGGAAAACCGGGCACTCGCTGATGAAAGCCAAGCTTAAGGAAAATAACGCTATTTTTGCAGGAGAAATGAGTGGTCATCTGTTTTTTAATGACCGCTGGTTTGGCTTTGATGATGGCTTATATTCTGCAGCACGGCTAGTTGAAATACTGGCGACAGAAACACGCACCAGTGCCATGGTTTTTGCCGAATTTCCTGATAGCCCTAATACACCGGAATTAAGCATAGACGTAACTACTCAGCGAAGCTGAGTAGTTCAATGAAATTATAAAGCAAATTCAGGTAACTTTCCCTCAAAGACCAAGGTCATTGCCTGAGTTGCACTTAGACCTTGTTTACGGCACGTTGATAAATACCCTCTGACACGACAAAATATCTCTGCACCCTTGGTACTACGAAAGCAGCCGGATATTTTCTGTTGAACCTTGGCCATCCGAATCGAATTTTCTGCGGCATTATTGGTAAATGGCACCCAGGTATTTGTCATGAAGCGCAAGACATCCTCTTCATAATTAATCAGCCTTTCCAGTAAGTTTCTAGCTTTACTGCGTTTTATTCGCTCCCGTTTTACTTCTTTAGGCTTATCGGGTGGTGGGCATTCGATCTCCGCTTTGCCAAGTAATTCTCTGTATTCTACCTTCCATTTTTCTGCTTCTTTATGTAGTAGCATGCCACCTGCTTCATTGACGGCATCATTCATTTTTTCAAGTAGTCGTTTCATTTCAAGCGCCCACTCCTGTTTATCCTGCTCCCAGGCGCGCGTTAATTCCCTCAAATGATGTGCATTACAAAGCGAATGAGTACAATCATATTTATAGTAGGGCTTCCAATGATCATGACATAAAATCCCATGAAAATGGGGTAAAATACCAATGTCATTCATTGCCTCTGTGCCACGTTTGGCATGGGGAAAGAAGTGTGTCCACTGAACATTGGAGGCCCCATGTAGCCAATGGCGCTTACCATTAATATTAATGCCTGTTTCATCCGCATGAATGCACGCTGATTCGACTAAGTGTTCTTTACTGATAGTTTCAAACCCAGCCAACTTCTCATAGGCCAGTTCATTGAAATTATAGATAGAGCCTTCACTAATCGGCATACCTAATTGATCAGCGAAATACTCCTGTATTCGGTTGTAGGGCAATAACTGATATTGCGAAAGATAAACCACATGGGCTTTTATCCCATTACCATATTGCGCAGCCTTAGTAACCTCATCTGGAAAAGGAGCGATAAAACACTGACCTTTTCCATTTATCAACCGTTGCGCCTGGTATTCTGTCACTACCCTTGAGATATCAATATCGAATACCTGGCGTGTTTCAAAGCCATCTGCCGTGTATCGCCCTTTTGGCAAGGTACGGCGATCAATGGTAATGATCTCGATTTCATCCGGGTCATCTATTTTTTGAAGTGTCGTGCCGACATGCGATTTTTGTCCGCCAGAAGGCTTATCTGATTTTTTTCGATTCCCTTTTTTACGGTTTGGGATCACTTGCAGGTGGTTTACTGCTATTTTTGCTGTTCAGTGTCACTCCATTGAGTAATACCGTGACTAATAATAGAATCACTTCCAGTGCTGATTTTAGCGCAGGCGATATATCACGCTCAGTTTCAAGTAACTGTTTGGCATGACTGATTGCGGAATCAACATCGATGAAGTCTATTTTCAAAGGGTAACCTGTATTGCTTTAAGGACAGGCTTATTATCTCATGGGTTTTAAATCCCGAATTTTCCTTGTTTTAAGCGATTGTAAGGCGAATAAAAAAGTTCTTCGAGGTCGTAGATGTTTAAGGGGACATTTTGTGATGACTATAGCGATAGAAGCAATAAAGCGTGGATTAATCGACTGTTGGGCAGTTTACTAAAAATCACAAAAACCAGACTAAAACCCTGTCAAGAACTTTTTTAATTATTCAGGCGCGCCATGCTACCTCACAACATTCTGGGACTCCTGTCACCAACATTCATTCGCCTACGCAGCGAATGGGAGATGCCCTGGTCGCCCTGCGTCCGCCTCAACTACTCAACTACGCACAAAACCCTGCTCAGTTAAGTCTACCTCAAATGGCTGGACGGCTATTCGGAATGCAATTCTTGCCTCCCTCGCGCGCTACCGCTGAAAATCCTAGAAACGGAGCTTTAGCGAAGTGAAGATTTTTAGTCCGCGATAGCCGTAGGGCCGTTGTTTTTTCGGAGTCTGAGCGTTAGCGAAGGTGGAGACAAAATAAAAGGCCATCCGACACGGCGTCAAGTCATTTGGAGCCTATGTTCCGACCCCTTGTTGGGTCGGGACGAGGTGACGAGGACGAATCGGGGCCGCCGGAGGCATAAGTGGTCGCGTTAAGTTTTTGCTGCTTGCTTGGGCTGGGATGCCCAAAACAAGCTTTCGCAAAAATAGCGACTCCCCAAACCTTTTTAACTTACTGCATTGTAGACATAAGGAGTACAATAGCTTTAGCCACTACTGTTACTAGAAAAAAGCTAAAGCTTGTTTACTCCTGTTTATTAGGTGTATTTTGATACCAAAACCTGACTATTCCATGAAAGAAAAAACTGCTAAGGGCATCGCCCATGTCCTGATAGAGTCCTTACCTTATATCCAGAAGTTTAAGGGCAAAACCGTTGTTATCAAATATGGCGGAAATGCCATGATCGATGAAAACCTGAAGGCCTGCTTTGCACAGGACATCGTATTGATGAAGCTGGTCGGCATTAACCCTATAGTTGTGCATGGTGGCGGTCCGCAAATAGGAAATTTACTTGGGCGTCTGAATATTGATACCGAATTTGTTAATGGCATGCGAGTTACCAACAGTGAAACCATGGATATTGTCGAAATGGTATTGGGTGGTCAGGTCAATAAAGATATTGTCAATCTGATTAATATGGCCGGCGGAAAAGCAGTCGGCTTAACGGGTAAAGACGGTGATTTCATCCGCGCCCGAAAGATAGACATGCAGCAATTTAATAAAGCATCTGGAGCTTCTGAAATCATTGATATAGGTCATGTTGGAGAAGTCATCTCGATAGACCCTTCCGTCGTGGAAATGCTTAGCCAAAGTGACTTTATCCCGGTCATTGCCCCGATAGGTGTAGGTGATGATGCACGCTCTTATAATATCAATGCGGATCTGGTTGCAGGTAAAGTTGCCGAGGTATTAAATGCTGAAAAATTAATGTTACTGACTAATATTCCAGGTATTTTAGACAAGCAGAATAATTTACTCACCGGTTTAACTCTTGAGGATATTGATTTGTTAATTGCAGATGGTACGATTTCTGGAGGTATGATTCCGAAAACACGGTGTGGAACGGATGCCCTGAAAGGTGGCGTAAACAGTGTGCATATTATTGATGGCCGGGTTCAACACGCGGTATTGCTGGAGCTATTTACCGACCAGGGAGTTGGCACCTTATTGATTAATTAAGCTTGGCTTATTCATCTGTTAGCATAATTCTAAGCATAATCCTAGAAAAATCAGTTGAGCGCGGAATTATAGTGCAATATATTGGTTTCACAGTGCTTTCAAAAAATCTTAGATTCACCCCTAGGTTAATAGGGTATTTTCTGGAAGTGCTATGGAATCAAGAGCTAGTGCTAGAAACCGTGAGCAACTGATTTTTCAAGGATAATTGTAATCATAAGGTTTTTCACAGTTTTAAATTTTAATATTCTTGATGGCCAACACTGATGAGAAAACTGAAGATAATAATATTCTTTTCCATTCTCACGGCTCTACTAATTAGCTTATCTGGCTGTGCAATAGAATCTACGCGAAAGCCGCAGCATTACACCAGCATACCAACAAAATTGTTTCGTTGCGAGCCCGATGAACAATCGTGCATGACGATCCCGATTATCCGCTCATTTGGAGAGGTGCAGATCTCAATCAATCTTGCAGAACGCAAAGTTAAATCATTTTCTGCAACAAAAATTCTCTCTTACTCTGAGATTGATTCAGTACAGGCGCGCCATGCTACCTCACGAAATTCCGGGACTCCTGTCGCCGTAATTCGTTCACCTACGCAGCGAATAGGAGATGCTCCAGCCGCCCTGCGTCCGCCACAGACTGAGCACAAAGCAGCTCAGTCATGGCTACCACAAATGGCTCTACGGCTATTCGGGATAAAATTTTAGCCTCCCTCGCGCGCTATCGCGCACTTCGGATTGGCAAATTTCCCTGCGCCTTCTGGAGACTATCAGCCCGTCCGGGGCTGACAGCGGCGGAAGAAGAACAGGCGCGCCATGCTACCTCACAACATTCTGGGACTCCTGTCACCAACATTCATTCGCCTACGCAGCGAATGGGAGATGCCCTGGTCGCCCTGCGTCCGTCTCAACTACGCACAAAACCCTGCTCAGTTAAGACTACCTCAAATGGCTGGACGGCTATTCGGGATGCAATTCTTGCCTCCCTCGCGCGCTACTAGCGCACTTCGGATCAGCGAATTGCCCTGTCGCCTACCAGGGACTAAAAATCATCACTCCGCTTAGGCTCCGTTTCCCTGATTTTAAGCGAATGACTTGATCTATTTACACGGTATAGGGCATGGGGTCGATAATACCTATCGTTCATGGAATGCGGTTATCGACCTGAATAATGGTCAATTATATAGTTCATCTATTACCACCGGCGCTGGACATATTACCTATGGTGAATGCCATGCAGACAACGAACAATAGATCAGGCCAGATAAGCTGGCTATTTCGCGCTTTAACTCTGTGCGCATTACTTAGCTGAAGTTTCCCAATTATTGAGTAGCTGAAATACGCAATGCTGGTGTATCGAGGTTTATTTTAGGTGGTTTTGCCATGTTTATAGCAAACCCCTACTTAATTCCCCTTAGGCAATAGCATTTGAAACGAATGAAAAGACTATTTTTTCATATAGTTGTAGCATAGTCTCAATTTTACCATAAATAATTATTGGAAAACTTCAGTTACTTAGTATTTCCAATATCTGTAGTGCTGAAAAAACCCTGGTATATAGTATAGATTTTTCCAGTCAGCCTGATGCAGATGCGCTGCCCTGGCTGGAAAAAAAAGGCTATATTTTCAAACTCGATGCCGATGATATTGACGTTACTTTCAAAGACAAGCAGTTAAATTTTGCGACGACACAACAAAAAACCGCACTTTTTGGCTTAAAATTAGCGCCAGAAAATTATCTGCAAAATATCACCGCTATTGAGATAGAGTGGGGAGTTATTAGACAACCGACAGGTGCAAACTGGGAAAGTGGCAATAACCGGGTGCCTATTGCGCTGATGTTTTTCTTCGGTACGGAAAAAATCAGCAGCGGCTTACCCTTCGGCATAAATTCAGCGCCTTATTTTCTAAGCCCGTTTATCGGTCTTAAAGAAACACCCGGCAAAGTATATACCGGAAAACTCTATAACTCGATGTTCAAGTTTTCAGCTATAACTGGGCTAAGAAAAGTAAATTTTTCCGGCTTTGTTTTATAAGTGATTGATTTACAATGATGTTGATGCTTTCTTTGTCAGTAAAATTATCAATAAAATCAATCAGTTAAAAAACTTGAACATCGAGTATAAGAAAGGCGGACGTTATATCTGTGCAGCAACCACTACAGGCTCGAAAAAGCCTATTAAGTCAACAATCAAAGTTGACCCAAGGTACCTTAACCTATCTTCGTGACATATACAGTCAATTTCCCATTATTTCAATGAGTTAAATTTTTCAATCGGCCCCAGTTGGCACTACAGGTTTCATATCAACGATCGTTTTAACTTTTCCAATCGGGTCGGGGTTAATATTCAACGCAGTGTATATTTGTTTTTGTCTGGTTTCTGCTTTGCTTGTGGTTCGCAGGTGAATGATTGTATCGTTATCCGTGGGTAAAGTAATGGTCATGCGTTGCTGGGTCGACATCCTGTTGCGAATGCTTTCCCAGCTTAGATGGATGTCCTGCAATCTAAGTTGATAACGCAGTACATGTACCAGGTGGTAAGCTAATAATGTGATGAATAGGTGTCCGGTAACCCGCTCTTCTTTTTTGTGATAGACAGGGCGCAAGCCTAGCTCGGTTTTCAGGCTTCTAAAGGTCGCTTCAATCTCAGTCAGCATGGTATAGGTTAGCCATAACTGTTCTTCCGACCAGTCAGGGATATTCGTTCTTAGGCAGTAAACACCACAGTGCTTATCTTTTTGGTCACTTTCAGGTTTACGTTGCCATTCTATACCGATGGCTTTGTTTTTTTTGTCATCCGCGATAACGTTAATGGTGTAATCTGCAGCAACACGGCTATGTTTTTCACGTAGTCGTCCGATACGTTCCAGTATTTTGTCGTATTTTTTAAGGGTGCCTTTTTTGCTCAGACCTGTGTGCAGTTTTTCCAGGGCCTCTTCCAGACGAGCATGGAAGCGATTACGGATACCTTGTTCTTTTTTTGCTTTTTGTTCTGAATGACAATAGAGTCGGGTTTCCCCGGTTTCTTGATCAACTTCACGATAAACAACAACATTGCTGTCCCGGGTATCCCTGACCGCTACCGGAGTTTTCTGATCTCTTGGGTTTTTTACATGTTGTTCTCGACTGACAACGAGATAATGATAATCTTGTTCGATTAACCAGGCAATATTGTCAGCGCTGGCAATGCCGGCATCCATGATAACCACCGGCTTTATTTGATGAAAGGGATCCTTGTCTCGCAGTTCGTCAAGCATCAGTTTCAAGGTCGCGGGCTCACTGGCGTTGCCGGGAAAAACCTGACTACTCAATGGAAAGCCGTCACCATCCAGAACCAGCCCCAGAGTAACCAACGGGCAATCAGTGCGTTTCTCTTTAGAGCGACCGAATTTCGCTTTCGGGTTTCGGGCGCACTGGCCTTCAAAATAAGTATTGGTCAGATCGTACAATACAATCTTGCGGTTTAAATTGAACAACGTCTGCTCTCGGTCAGCCAGAAAATATTCAAGAGTTGCCTGATGTTTGAGTAGCTTGTCACTGACTGCATATAATCGCGTCAGGCTGGTGTTACCGTAGTCATGACCCAGTAATTCGCCCAGGCCTGTTCGATTTTGCAACCAGTCATGTGTTTGCAGTTCACTGCCGGGTGAAACCATACGTCCTATGATAGTGCCCAGGGCCGTCGCCGTATCTACTTTATTAAAGCCCAGCGCCATGAGTTTTTCGTCTAGCTGTAACTGCTGTGCGGCATGCAGTGCCAGGGTTTCAACACCAATACTACGGGCATTAATGGCTTCGACATGATTAATATCGACATGATGAAAATCTCGCGTTGTTGTTTTTGAATCTAGCGGTTGTGACAGTTTTGCAGTCATCAGTGAGCTATAGCGCTGGGCTGTTGCTTCCAGAAGTTGATTTAAATCATCGGCTAAATTGAATAGCTCTTCCTGATGTGGTTCCAAACCTTGCTGTAATTGTTCGATTCTGGCCGTCAGCAAGGGCCAGTACTTTTTATCAATCGTAAAGTCCGCACCTATATTGAGCAATGTACGTTGCTTGACTTGTTTTCCTATACGCACAGATTCTACAATGCGGTAAGTGAAATAAGCTGAGCCGTCTTCAAGGCTTTTTGTTTTGGTTCTTCGAATATACATACCATTAGCATCGGTGAAAAATCAGGGAAAATCAAGGGTCAGAGCAAGTTAAGATGGCACTACAGAGACCCTCAAAAAAAAACACCATTGATTCTAAAGGGATTTTTACGATGAATTTTTAATGCGAATTATAAATCAATGACTTGAAGAGATAAAAGTGACGAAGATAGGTTAAGCAGTTTAAAAAAGATAAAATTCCTCCTCTTACCGCCATCGCTTTTCAAATGAATACCAAGGATACTGAGGGTGGCGCCCATGCCTTTATCCGCAAGCTTAATTTCTATTCAAACTAATCCAGGGGCTGTACGAAATAGATTAAGTTTAAAAAACTAGCTATGAAAATGTAACTTCCGATGTCCTGCTGACTGCCTTGTCTCAAAGCCATCAATCCAGCTGTTAAGAGTTCATAGCATTATTTGACTGATACCTAACAGTGAACTAAGCTATTATCTGTGATGAAGTTCACATAATTTATAGCTGATTTAACTCTGAAGCCTACTTATTAGTTGGATCTAAGAGAGTCATACGGCACTTTAACCCTTCCGGCCTGGCTATTAGCTCGCTTGCGACATTCAGCATAAACTGTGAAACCTTGTGTCCGGAATAATGTTGACACTTCAGGCTATTTGTTGGTATCAAATTCATTTTTATCAATACATATCAGACTTTTATCCAGCCCTAGCGATACAAAGTAAGTTGACTGCATAACAATAACTGCACGCATTTTTGAGGAGATAAAGATGTATTTTCCACTTATTGAAAGACGCATAGCCGCAAAAGATAGGCGCTTACCCTCTACCGATAGAAGGCAAGCAAATAAGATTCATTCAGTAGGAAATAATAAAAGAACTAAACAGGCTCGCCGCAAGGGAAATGACCGACGTACTTTAATATTGGATCGCGAAACGCTAAGAGATTACGCAGCATTTCTAAACAAAGCGCATGAGCATGAAGAAAAAAATCTAAGTCTTTCTTATTCTGCTCCACATTTTTACTTCCATTAACAGTGGCCGCTGTTAGTATATTTGCAACCATTTCAATTAATAATCAGCAAGTCGCTAGTGCTGAAAAACTTGCCATCGGGCAGCAGAAAAATGCCAAATTAATTGCCGACGCCCAACAAGAAAACGCTATAAAAATTGCTGACGGGGAAATGGAAACACCTGAATTCGTATAATAAGTGCATAACCCTCTGCAAGTATTGGCTAGACTAACACCTGTTGAATTAAGACAAGACATAGGTGTAAAGTAAACAGCTACCAAACAATTTACAGAGGCTACAAATGAGCTATACACACCTATGTCCTGAAGAAAGATATTATATAGAAATTGAATTAAAAAAGGGAACTTCACAGAATAAAATAGCAGAAGCCTTAGAACGAAGCCAAAGCAATATTTCACGCGAGATTAAACGCAATACAGGTCAAAGAGGCTACAGGCATAAACAAGCAGAAGATTTTGCCCAAGAACGACACAAAAACAAGCCTAAAGAGGTTAAATTAACGGATGAAATAAAAGGCATTGTTAATGTTCGCATTGAGGATGACCGGAGTCCTGAGCAGATTGCAGGGCGGTTAAAACAAGCAGGCGCGCCATGCTACCTCACGAAATTCCGGGACTCCTGTCGCCATAATTCGTTCACCTACGCAGCGGATGGGAGATGCCCTGAACGCCCTGCGTCCGCAACGACTACGCACAAAAGCCGCTTCGTCATTACTACCTCACTGGCTGGACGGCTATTCGGAATGCAATTCTTGCTCCTCTCGCGTGCTGCTAGCACACGTCGAATCAGCGAATTGCCCTGTCGCCTATCAGGGACTAAAAATCACCACTTCGCTAAGCTCCGTTTCCATGATTTTCAGCGAAGGTATAATTAGTCTTCATCATGAAACAATCTACCAGCATATTCTGGCGGACAAAAAGGCAGGGGGTGAACTATACAAGCATCTTCGGCATCAGAACAAAACCTATCGCAAGCGGTATGGGTCAGCCCATAATAGGACAGGAATCCCTAATAGAGTCGATATAGATGAGCGTCCTGAAGAGGTCAACAACCGTAAGCGTATAGGTGATTGGGAGGCAGATACAATCATTGGGAAAAATCACAAAGGGGCGATTGTAACGTTGGATGAGCGAGTCTCTAAATTACGGTTGACCTTCCCTTTAGCGGGGAAAAAGGCTCAATATGTATTAGACGCAACTATTTTAATGCTTGATCCTATAAAAAGCTTTGTTAAAACAATTACTTTTGATAACGGGAAAGAGTTTACCCTGCATGAAAAAATAGCAGAAGCACTAGGCTGTGATACGTATTTTGCGACTCCCTACAGCTCTTGGGAAAGAGGGCAAAATGAGAATGCTAATGGCTTATTAAGACAGTATTTCCCTAAAGTAATGGAGTTGATTGATGTTACGATAAAAGAGGTTTTTATAGCCGTTGATAAGCTAAATAGTCGCCCTAAAAAGTGTCTCAATTACAAAACACCTTATGAGGTATTTGAAGAGCTGACTGGGATAGATATGAAAAATTTATTGGGTTATGTACTTATGACTTGAATTCAGGACAGAACATTTAAAACACATGGTAAAAATTTTTTCTTCTATTATCTCACCTGAGAAAAAAGATACGCAGGCAGTTATTGAGCAACGCATTCGTTCTTTAGCCGTCTATGATAATGAAGCATTACCTTTCCTATTACAGATTCGCCAACACTTCTCAAGCCTTAGCGACTCTTCCTTAGGAGAAAAAGACCTATCAGCTATGGCAGAAAAGGAAGACAGAAAAAATGCAACAAACAAAGCAAATATAGCTACCACTACAATAAAAACAATTATTCGATATAGTCAGCTGAATGTCCCTAACCAATACATCGAAGGTAAGTCTAAGAAGGATTATCTTAACCTGCGAAATAAAGAATACAAAAATTATAATCTGGAAAACAGCACCTTTACAAATGTTAACTTCTATAACTCGATGTTCAAGTTTTTCCATCCCATTGCCATCAAACTCTTACCTTCACCCAGCAGAACAATACTTTAATGATGGTGTTGGCTCTAAGCGCCCTAAATCTCTGCCAATCATATGTTTTCCTGATGGCATCAGTTGAAACACATCCTTTATTAATTCACCTAACTCTTTCAGCTTATCACCAGGATCTGGAAACTCTAGCAATGACGTGATGAACTCAAGCAGTACATCCATTTGAGACTTGCGCTGTAAGCTTCCTACGGTATACGCAGGTAGTTTGCTTTCAATGTGGGCTATTTGCTCTGGGTGAAGGAGAAGGCAATGGTCAAACAAAAGACTCAGAATCAGGCCACGGCTTGATCCCTCTTCATCTAATTGTTTGGCCTCACGCCCCCATCCTTCATAAAGCTTCCAGTCCTCAAAGAAAACCTCAATCAGCCATCTCAACGTATAGGCTTGAATAATATCTTGTGTGCGCCAAGTCAGGTCTGTCGCCACTAAATAGCGATAGTCGTTTTCACCGTCATATTTTAAGGCAATGACAAAGCGTTTTTTACTGTGAGAACTCACCTTTAATCGTGCACTGCTGACAGTCACTTTAATCTCTTTGCCGCCACGTACGCGTATTATCTGATCAATGCCTTTGTTAATCGAATTAAAGTAGCTCTCGACTGACCTTATTCTACCTCTATATTCAATATTTTGGTTTTTACGTAATTGGCTAATCACCTGCGAGCCTCCAGATTCTTTAGCGGCTTCGTCCATAAAGGCTTTTTCACCATACAGCGCATCAAGCCAGTACGCCTTTAATTTTAATCAGGCTATGCGCAACTTTAAACTCTTTTAATAAGCCTAATGCAATCTCTGTTTTGGTCGGGTAGGCACTGTCACGTTCAGGCTTAATAGGCCGATCTTTTTTTGCTATACCCCTCTTTTTCAACCGTTTATCTTCTTTATCCCACTGCTTTAAGGCTGGATCCGGCATATAAAAGAAAAAACCGACAGGCACTGTAATGGATGAGGTAACTAGCAGCAATAATACTATCGTTTGTCCATTAACATACCCGCCGGAGCCTTTGTGTTTCTGCTTGTAAACCTTATAAATACGTTTTGTAGACTTAGATCGTGCTCGGTCTGATTCATCAAAGGCCAACACACCTTCAGTAACTGAAGTTTCCCAATAATTATTTATGGTAAAATTGAAAATATGCTACAACTATAGTTTCTCAGATAAATAATTTCCAAATTTGGAGCGCTTAAACTTAGGCGGTAACAACGAAATCTTCCCGCAATTTTTGCATAACACAAATCACTTTACTGGCATCATGCATATAAGTGTTAAAAGTTTGCACAACTGAATCATGAAGATCTTCAAAAGTTTTAAAATACTTCATATGAGTCGAATCGCGTTTCGTATTTTTCCATAATTTCTCAATCGGATTAAAATCCGGCGAGAACGCAGGGAGACGTTCTACTGTCAAACGATCTACATTAGCTAACTTAAATTCCTTAATAACACCGCTTCCATGATACGGGGCACCATCTTCAATTAGAATAATCTTGCCTTTATAATAAGCCAGCAATTGTGTTAAAAACTCAACATAGCTTTCACCATTAAAACGCCCAGATGTTTCAGCGTGTTGTAATATCATTGGCTTATAACTCTCGATTAAGACGTTGTCGGCAATAGAATATATCGCTTCCATAAAAAGCTTCTGTGTTGGATATTTCTCATTTTTTAAGCTTTTAAGAATAGCTAAAAATTCTTGAGGCAGCCCAGCTTCTTTTAAAAGTCTAAGTGACTTTGGTTTTATCTCATAAGCCAATGATTCTCGGTATTGAAAACTCCCTCCTTCGAGTTCGATCGTACCAAACATTTTCAACCCTTTTCGAATCCCTGATGTTTTCACTGTGGGTTGCTCTCCTATTGGAGCCCAGGTTCGTGCCAATGAACCCCACATAGCAAATGACACCTCATCACCGAATAAAACGACACTCTTTTCTTCTACCGCCTTTTCCATAATGGCAGGCAATGTTTCTTCCAGCCACGTTTTTCTTTCAAGCTCGTACTTTTCTTCTTCTTGGCGATCAGTCACAAAACGAGCTTTTTGATAACTGAAGCCCAGTTTTTTCATTAGGCTTGATAAATAGTTCAAGTTATAACGAACTTCAAGTTTTAACGAACTTCAAGTTTTAACCAAATAAGCTCGGCAATCATCGCAGTATTCCATATTCCACAATGAAATCCATTGTCTTCTGGGCCTTTCTTTATCAACTCAACCAATTTATTTTTCTGGTCTTTAGTTAACTTTGACTTCCGACCACGTCCTTGATAGTGTTGCCCTATTAACCAACCGACACCTTTATCCATGAATGTTTTCAGCCAATTTATAATGGTTTTTTCACAGACTCCCATTAGGCGTGCTATTTCTTTGATTCCCATGCATTCACTGAACCAGAGTAGAGCTTGAGTTAATCGATATAAACGAATATTACTTAGCTTGAGAGCTGTCGCCATATTTTTTTTTAGTCGGTCTACAATTGACTTTGAAAAAGTGAGGGATACCATTTTTGACTGTTTCCGTTAGTGTTGGGACGAAAATTATAAGCCAGTTTCCCCTCTGTCGTTTTTGTTTGTTCGGAAATTAATTTTCTGAAAGTCTATATATGAAAAAAAACAGTCTTTTCATTCGTTTCAAATGCTATTGCCTAAGGGGAATTAAGTAGGGGGTAACTACTCAGCGTACGCTTAAAATCAGGGAAACGGAGCCTAAGCGGAGTGATGATTTTTAGTCTCTGGTAGGCGACAGGGCAATTCGCTGATCCGAAGTGCGCTAGTAGCGCGCGAGGGAGGCAAGAATTGCATTCCGAATAGCCGTCCAGCCATTTGAGGTAGACTTAACTGAGCAGGGTTTTGTGCGTAGTTGAGTAGTTGAGACGGACGCAGGGCGACCAGGGCATCTCCCATTCGCTGCGTAGGCGAATGAATGTTGGTGACAGGAGTCCCAGAATGTTGTGAGGTAGCATGGCGCGCCTGAATAATTAAAAAAGTTCTTGACAGGGTTTTAGTCTGGTTTTTGTGATTTTTAGTAAACTGCCCAACAGTCGATTAATCCACGCTTTATTGCTTCTATCGCTATAGTCATCACAAAATGTCCCCTTAAACATCTACGACCTCGAAGAACTTTTTTATTCGCCTTACAATCGCTTAAAACAAGGAAAATTCGGGATTTAAAACCCATGAGATAATAAGCCTGTCCTTAAAGCAATACAGGTTACCCTTTGAAAATAGACTTCATCGATGTTGATTCCGCAATCAGTCATGCCAAACAGTTACTTGAAACTGAGCGTGATATATCGCCTGCGCTAAAATCAGCACTGGAAGTGATTCTATTATTAGTCACGGTATTACTCAATCGAGTGACACTGAACAGCAAAAATAGCAGTAAACCACCTGCAAGTGATCCCAAACGTAAAAAAGGGAATCGAAAAAAATCAGATAAGCCTTCTGGCGGACAAAAATCGCATGTCGGCACGACACTTCAAAAAATAGATGACCCGGATGAAATCGAGATCATTACCATTGATCGCCGTACCTTGCCAAAAGGGCGATACACGGCAGATGGCTTTGAAACACGCCAGGTATTCGATATTGATATCTCAAGGGTAGTGACAGAATACCAGGCGCAACGGTTGATAAATGGAAAAGGTCAGTGTTTTATCGCTCCTTTTCCAGATGAGGTTACTAAGGCTGCGCAATATGGTAATGGGATAAAAGCCCATGTGGTTTATCTTTCGCAATATCAGTTATTGCCCTACAACCGAATACAGGAGTATTTCGCTGATCAATTAGGTATGCCGATTAGTGAAGGCATAATCAATACCTTGCGATAGCAGTGTTTCAGCGTGAAGATGATAGCTCTGCTGTTCAAATGCCTCAAGCATACTTGTTCGTCTATGCGACTTCAGTGATTCAAAATACGTTGAGTGGGGAAGTAGCTGGCCATAAATCTGTTCATGGTTTGGAGGAAATGGCGACCACTATCGACTACACTGATACAGCGTAATAACCCAAGGCGAATAAAGTCGATATCCTTCAACTCTGGGCATGAACGAGCCCACAAAGGATGACGCTCTGCTAACAGGGCACGTTCCATACTTTCATTGCAGTGTTGGTGAATATGTTCAGAAAGTGGTAGGTCTTTAAGCATGGGATATCCGTTTATGAGGTGATTAAAACGGAAATTTTTAGAAAATTTTTTCGGCAATTGCAAGCTTTATTTGAAATTTTTGTTGTTTTTTTCCGGTGCCTACAGAGTGTCTATTTGCTGTTATAAGTGATAAAATCAAAAAGATGGAAGTTTTCCGGTTTCTGGATCACGGTAATCCACCACGTTAAATTTGATGCCCTTGTTTTCGTACACACTGTATGCTTCAACCCCTGTATTGATCTCATGGCGGGAGTCAAAAGGGATAGACTCAACCAGAGTCGCAATTGAATTCTCTTTTACTCGATGTTCAAGTTTTCAGCTATAACTGGGCTAAGAAAAGTAAATTTTTCCGGCTTTGTTTTATAGGTGATTGATTTACAATGATGTTGATGCTTTCTTTGTCAGTAAAATTATCAATAAAATCAATCAGTTAAAAAACTTGAACATCGAGTTTTAGCATTGAAATCATGCAATTAGCATGTCGTTTCTGCCGATCCCACCAGACAAAGTCGGTGACGGCTTTATCGTAGACATAGAGATGTTTCTGAGAGCTGTTATTTCCCTTGTTTTGCTTTTCAATATGATCTCGTAACACAGGTATTTCTTGATGCCTCTGAGTTCCGTTTGTCACCAGACAAAGAAATCTGAGCAACCCACTTCTGAGATTCAACGCGTAAATCCCCCCGGCTGCATAAACTTTCCCTTGCTGTTTTTTTCAGTATGGCAGGCATGATCAATAAAATGTCCATCCACTGCTTCTATGGTGTATTCGTCAAGTTCCGGGAATGCTTTAAGATAATCAATACCTTGCGATAGCAGTGTTTCAGCGTGAAGATGATAGCTCTGCTGTTCAAATGCCTCAAGCATACTTGTTCGTCTATGCGACTTCAGTGATTCAAAATACGTTGAGTGGGGAAGTAGCTGGCCATAAATCTGTTCATTGGTTTGGAGGAAATGGCGACCACTATCGACTACACTGATACAGCGTAATAACCCAAGGCGAATAAAGTCGATATCCTTCAACTCTGGGCATGAACGAGCCCACAAAGGATGACGCTCTGCTAACAGGGCACGTTCCATACTTTCATTGCAGTGTTGGTGAATATGTTCAGAAAGTGGTAGGTCTTTAAGCATGGGTGATATCCGTTTATGAGGTGATTAAAACGGAAATTTTTAGAAAATTTTTTCGGCAATTGCAAGCTTTATTTGAAATTATTTGTTGTTTTTTACGGTGCCTACAGAGTGTCTATTTGCTGTTATAAGTGATTAAAATCAAAAAGATGGAAATATTCGAGTGGTGCTACATTCAGGTAGGTTATAGGCTGCTTTGTTTAGGTACTTCTTCTTTCAATGGGAACACTGATGATAAACATGGCAAAACCACCTAAAATAAACCTCGATACACCAGCATGGTGTATTTCAGCTACTCAATAATTGGGAAACTTCAGCTTCAGTAATGCCATATCGTTTTAAAATTAAGACCACACTCACCCGTAGCAACCAGTCCCAGGGTATACTTGCTTTACGAAACACCCAGGATAATGCGGCTACTTTGCAATCTCCAAGGCTTGCTCGCTCAAACTTAGCCCAGCAAACAGAGTTCATTATCAGTATGCCCGTTAAACAAGTGCCCAACCAAGCGGCTTGAATCCGTGTCAAAGCGGCTCCGGGTTTTAGCTGATTGAGCGCATCATTTAAATCGTCAATATAGCTTTGGATAAAGGTGGCTGGGGCATTCATTAACATGGGATTACACCGATAAAATTACAACAACCTCAGAATACCTGATTTCACCTTCTCAATATCAAAAACTTGAACATCGAGTATAAAGCAAATTTTTCTGGCTCTTCCTTACAACACTCAACATTTACTAATGCTGATTTAGTCATCAGTGTTCCCATTGAAAGAAGAAGTACCTAAACAAAGCAGCCTATAACCTACCTGAAGGTAGCACCACTCGAATATTTCCATCTTTTTGATTTTAATCACTTATAACAGCAAATAGACACTCTGTAGGCACCGTAAAAAAACAACAAATAATCTCAAATAAAGCTTGCATTTACCGAAGAATTTTTCTAAAAATTTCCGTTTTAATCACCTCATAAACGGATATCACCCATGCTTAAAGACCTACCACTCTCTGAACATATTCATCAACACTGCAATGAAAGTATGGAACGTGCCCTGTTAGCAGAGCGTCATCCTTTGTGGGCTCGTTCATGCCCAGAGTTGAAGGATATCGACTTTATTCGCCTTGGGTTATTACGCTGTATCAGTGTAGTCGATAGTGGTCGCCATTTCCTCCAAACCAATGAACAGATTTATGGCCAGCTGCTTCCCCACTCAACGTATTTTAAATCACTGAAGTCGCATAGACGAACAAGTATGCTTGAGGCATTTGAACAGCAGAGCTATCATCTTCACTCTGAAACACTGCTATCGCAAGGCATTGATTATCTTGAAGCATTCCCGGAACTTGACGAATACACCATAGAAGCAGCGGATGGACATTTTATTGATCATGCCCGCCATACTGAAAGAAACAGCAAGGGGAAAGTTTATGCGGCCGGGGGGATTTACGCGTTGAATCTCAGAAGTGGGTTGCTCAGATTTCTTTGTCTGGTGACAAACGGAACTCAGAGACATCAAGAAATACCTGTGTTACGAGATCATATTGAAAAGCAAAACAAGGGAAATAACAGCTCTCAGAAACATCTCTATGTCTACGATAAAGCCGTCACCGACTTTGTCTGGTGGGATCGGCAGAAACGACATGCTAATTACATGATTTCAATGCTAAAAGAAAATTCAATTGCGACTCTGGTTGAGTCTATCCCTTTTGACTCCCAGCATGAGATCAATACAGGAGTTGAAGCATACAGTGTGTACGAAAACAAGGGCATCAAATTTAACGTGGTGGATTACCGTGATCCAGAAACCGGAAAACTTCACCGGTTTGTGACAACCTTGCCAATGACTATTAACCCTGGAGCCATTGCCATGCTATATTTCAAACGATGGACGATTGAAAAGACATTCAATATCACTAAAAGTAATTTCAAGGAAACTAAAGCTCCGTCTTCCAATACCCGCTCACTTGAAAATCAAATGCGCCTGACTGCAATGAGCTATAATTTAATGCGCGTGTTTGAAGAGATTTCAAAAACACAACAGCCAGAATTGATTCATCCATCGGATAAAAAATATAGCGAGGCTCTGGAGATAAGGCAGCAACAGGCCCAAAAACGAGATCGTTTTGTGAATCCATTATTTTTCCAGGCAAGAATATCTCGTATCAGCTCGTATACCATTCGAGCAGTTCAAAACGCAATAATAACAGGAATGTCTTTACAGTGCTTTATGAGCTCTCTTGTGGCGAGGTTAGTTTCACGGCCTCAATTGATAGGGGAACACTGATGACCTAGAGACTATTTACTTTCAAACTCACCACAACGATCTGTTTTTTCTGCTCGTCATTTAGTTTGCTGATATTTTCACAATCTGCTTTGTGAATGGCGATACCATTGCTATGCGTAATAAAGCCGGTTAAATCATCCCCCGTCTGTGGCTGACAGCACTGTGCAAAATGGGTCAGAATATTATCTGTTCCGGCTACGGTGATTTCCAGTATATTAGTCTGTGCTGAAGCGGCCTGCTTAGCTTTTACCTGCCTTTTCTTTCGCCCGTTTTCAAGCAAGGCATAGTTTAATTGCCGACTATTGATGACATGACGACCCAGAGCAATATATAACTTGTTCATATCAGGCAGCTTAAAGTGCTGTAATAGTTTGAGCTGGTAATCTTTTGTTAGCCCCAGGCGATGTACTTCTTTTTCTAACAGTTGCTGCCCCATCAATAGATGCTGTTCTTTCCCTTGTTGTTTAATCCAGGCTTTTACTTTTTGAATAGCGCGTGGCGTTTTTAAATATGCCAGATTAGGATCAATCCAGTTCGGATTGGGGGCAATTTCATTCGCGGTAAGAATTTCAATCTGCTCTCCGGTTTGCAACGGATAGGTTAAAGGAACGATAGACCCATTAACTTTAGCACCGCGACAGCGATGTCCGACATCAGTATGAATTGCATAGGCAAAATCCAGCGGAGTTGCACCTTTAACTAGGTCAATTAATTGGCCTGTGGGAGTTAACACGTATACTCGGTCGGCAAATAACTCGGTACGAAAATTTGCCAGCAAAGTATCGCCATCTTTTTCTTCGAGCAATTGCCTTAAAGACGCTATACTTTTTTCAGTGGCGATATCCTGTTTGCTACCTTCCTTATAGCGCCAGTGTGCCGCGACCCCAAGTTCTGCAAAGTCGTGCATCTCTTTAGTACGTATCTGAACTTCTATGCGGTTATTTTCAGCATCTAAAATAACCGTGTGCAAAGACTGATAGCCATTATTTTTAGGGTTGGCAATATAATCATCAAATTCTTTAGGAATCGATGTCCAGTGTTGATGCACTAGCCCCAGTATCTCATAGCAGTGCGCTGTTTCCTGCACAATCACCCGCACTGCTAATAAGTCATATAGCTCGTCTATGGGTAAGTTTTTACGCTGCATCTTTTGCCAGATACTATAAATATGCTTGGGACGACCTTTGATTTCCACGCACATGCCGCTGCCACCCACTGTCTGTTGCAATTGCTGGATAAATGTATCGATACACTCTTCCCGGTGTGCACGTTTATTCTCTAATTCTCTGGCGACAAATAAGTGGTTTTCTGGCTCTAAATAGCGAAAAGCATAATCCTCCAGCGCCCATTTTAATTGCCCTTTCCCCAGGCGATTTGCAATAGGTGCATACAAATCCAGGGTTTCCTGAGCGATAAAGTGACGCATTTCCGGCTCTTCCTGAGCTAATTTTTTTAATCTCGCCAAGCGATAAGCCAGCTTGATCAATAGTGCTCGAACATCGTCAGCGGTGGCCAGCGACATGCGCCTGACAATTTCTACTTGCGAGGCCTGTGTTGATATATTTCTGGAGTAAACTTTAAGCGAGTTAATTTCCCTGACATTACTCACTAAGCTGGCAACGACTGTTCCAAACTCAGCTTGCAGCGAATAGTCTAATAGTCGTGAATCACTTAAGATCGCTGCTAATATGGTTTCTAAATCAACATTCAGGCTAAGTAAATTTAATGCAACATCAACACCATGAGGACGATTGGACTCAACATCCTCATAGTCTTCAACTAGCGCAATTGCTCGCTGAATTAAGGCACATTCTTTTTCTGCAAAGCGCGCAAATAAGTCGGCTGTTGAAGGGTGGTAGCTAGGCATATTAAAGCTTGCGCGAAGAGCCCAGGAATGATCTCTATAACTGGTTAAATACGCGTTCAGCCGCAGCTATGGTTGCAGCGATATCTGCCTCACTGTGCGCAGATGAAACAAAGCCAGCTTCAAAAGCTGATGGTGCAAAATACACACCTTCACTCAGCATGCCATGAAAAAATTGCTTGAATAGTTCCTGATCACACTGCATAACCTGAGAAAAGCTGCTGATATTATCCTCCTGAGTAAAAAACAAGCCAAACATTCCACCTACGATATTTATAGACATGCCAATATTTGCAGCAATCGCTTTTGCCTGTATGCCTTCGGCCAGTGTACGTGTTTTTTCAGCCAGTTGCTGATGAAAATTGGCCGCCGATATTAATTCCAGCGTTTTATAGCCTGCAGCCATGGCAACCGGATTTCCGGATAAGGTTCCTGCCTGATAGACTGCACCTACAGGTGCCAGCGATGACATGATTTTATGTGTACCACCAAAAGCACCTACCGGCATTCCGCCACCGATGATTTTCCCTAGGGTAGTCAAGTCAGGCTTAATATTATATAAGCCCTGAGCGCAATGTTTATCAACTCTAAAACCAGTCATCACCTCATCAAAAATCAGAATCGTTGCATATTGATCACAAACCTCGCGCAATGTTTGCAGAAAGCCAGCAGCCGGAGGAATACAGTTCATATTTCCGGCAACTGGCTCAACAATGATTGCAGCAATTTGCTCACCCATTTGTGCAAATGCTTGCTTAACCGAGTCACTATCATTATAAGTCAGGGTAATCGTATCTTCTGCCACCGCAGCAGGAACCCCTGGTGAACTAGGTACGCCTAACGTTAATGCACCGGAACCGGCTTTAACTAATAAAGAATCTGAATGACCATGATAACAGCCCTCAAATTTAACAATCTTATCCCGCCCAGTATGCCCTCGCGCAAGACGAATGGCACTCATAGTTGCCTCTGTGCCAGAACTCACCATACGTACCTGTTCAATCGATGGCACTAATTTACAGATCTTTTTTGCCATTAATGTTTCTAGCTCAGTGGGCGCTCCGAAACTAAGTCCTTTTGCTGCCGTTTCATTAACAACATCTAGCACATCCTGATGCGCATGACCTACTATCATCGGCCCCCAGGAACCTACATAGTCTATATATTGTTTACCCTCCGAGTCATATACATAAGCACCTTTGGCATGATCTATATAAACAGGTGTACCTCCGACACCACTAAAGGAACGTACAGGTGAATTAACACCACCAGGTATAACGGTTTTCGCTTCGGAAAATAAACTAGCAGAATCAGTCATATTATTACCTTTATGAAATTAAAGAACTGAAGTTTCCCAATTATTGAGTAGCTGAAATACACAATGCTGGTGTATCGAGGTTTATTTTAGGTGGTTTTGCCATGTTTATAGCAAACCCCTACTTAATTCCCCTTAGGCAATAGCATTTGAAACGAATGAAAAGACTATTTTTTTTCATATAGTTGTAGCATAGTTTCAATTTTACCATAAATAATTATTGGGAAACTTCAGATTAAAGAATAGTTTGTATATGTTAGAACACGATATAGGATGAGATTTCATTCGTTTCAGTAATTCGTTCACCTACGCAGCGAATAGGAGATGCTCCAGCCGCCCTGCGTCCGCCACAGACTGAGCACAAAGCAGCTCAGTCATGGCTACCACAAATGGCTCTACGGCTATTCGGGATAAAATTTTAGCCTCCCTCGCGCGCTATCGCGCACTTCGGATTGGCAAATTTCCCTGCGCCTTCTGGAGACTATCAGCCCTTCCGGGGCTGACAGCGATAGCAAAAAAAGATCGGCCTATTAAGCCTGAACGTGACAGTGCCTACCCGACCAAAACAGAGATTGCATTAGGCTTATTAAAAGAGTTTAAAGTTGCGCATAGCCTGATTAAAATTAAAGGCGTACTGGCTGATGCGCTGTTCGGGGAGTCGCTATTTTTGCGAAAGCTTGTTTTGGGCATCCCAGCCCAAGCAAGCAGCAAAAACTTAACGCGACCACTTATGCCTCCGGCGGCCCCGATTCGTCCTCGTCACCTCGTCCCGACCCAACAAGGGGTCGGAACATAGGCTCCAAATGACTTGACGCCGTGTCGGATGGCCTTTTATTTTGTCTCCACCTTCGCTAACGCTCAGACTCCGACAAAACAACGGCCCTACGGCTATCGCGGACTAAAAATCATCACTTCGCTTAGGCTACGTTTCCCTGATTTTCAGCGATGGTGAAAAAGCCTTTATGGACGAAGCCGCTAAGGAATCTGGAGGCTCGCAGGTGATTAGCCAATTACGTAAAAACCAAAATATTGAATATAGAGGTAGAATAAGGTCAGTCGAGAGCTGCTTTAATTCGATTAACAAAGGCATTGATCAGATAATACGTGTACGTGGCGGCAAAGAGATTAAAGTGACTGTCAGCAGTGCACGATTAAAGGTGAGTTCTCACAGTAAAA
The DNA here is from genome assembly GCF_019721995.1 of Bathymodiolus japonicus methanotrophic gill symbiont. Taxonomy (GTDB): domain Bacteria; phylum Pseudomonadota; class Gammaproteobacteria; order Methylococcales; family Methylomonadaceae; genus Methyloprofundus. The sequence continues at coordinate 130,598 of NZ_BLYC01000009.1, forward strand.
AACGCTTTGTCATTGCCTTAAAATATGACGGTGAAAACGACTATCGCTATTTACAGGCGCGCCATGCTACCTCACGAAATTCCGGGACTCCTGTCGCCGTAATTCGTTCACCTACGCAGCGAATAGGAGATGCTCCAGCCGCCCTGCGTCCGCCACAGACTGAGCACAAAGCAGCTCAGTCATGGCTACCACAAATGGCTCTACGGCTATTCGGGATAAAATTTTAGCCTCCCTCGCGCGCTATCGCGCACTTCGGATTGGCAAATTTCCCTGCGCCTTCTGGAGACTATCAGCCCGTCCGGGGCTGACAGCGGTGGCGACAGACCTGACTTGGCGCACACAAGATATTATTCAAGCCTATACGTTGAGATGGCTGATTGAGGTTTTCTTTGAGGACTGGAAGCTTTATGAAGGATGGGGGCGTGAGGCCAAACAATTAGATGAAGAGGGGTCAAGCCGTGGCCTGATTCTGAGTCTTTTGTTTGACCATTGCCTTCTCCTTCACCCAGAGAAAATAGCCCGCATTGAAAGCAAACTACCTGCGTATACCGTCGGGGAGTCGCTATTTTTGCGAAAGCTTGTTTTGGGCATCCCAGCCCAAGCAAGCAGCAAAAACTTAACGCGACCACTTATGCCTCCGGCGGCCCCGATTCGTCCTCGTCACCTCGTCCCGACCCAACAAGGGGTCGGAACATAGGCTCCAAATGACTTGACGCCGTGTCGGATGGCCTTTTATTTTGTCTCCACCTTCGCTAACGCTCAGACTCCGACAGAATAACGGCCCTACGGCTATCGCGGACTAAAAATCATCACTTCGCTTAGGCTCCGTTTCCCTGATTTTCAGCGTAGGAAGCTTACAGCGCAAGTCTCAAATGGATGTACTGCTTGAGTTCATCACGTCATTGCTAGAGTTTCCAGATCCTGGTGATAAGCTGAAAGAGTTAGGTGAATTAATAAAGGATGTGTTTCAACTGATGCCATCAGGAAAACATATGATTGGCAGAGATTTAGGGCGCTTAGGTCCAACAGCATCATTAAAGTATTGTTCTGCTGGGTGAAGGTAAGAGTTTGATGGCAATGGGATGGAAAAACTTGAACATCGAGTGTTAGGATATTAGCATGCAATTTAGACCTTTACTACTGTCTTGTTTTTTTGTCAGTAACTACTCAGCGAAGCTGAGTAGTTCAATGAAATTATAAAGCAAATTCAGGTAACTTTCCCTCAAAGACCAAGGTCATTGCCTGAGTTGAACTTAGACCTTGTTTACGGCACGTTGATAAATACCCTCTGACACGACAAAATATCTCTGCACCCTTGGTACTACGAAAGCAGCCGGATATTTTCTGTTGAACCTTGGTCATCCGAATCGAATTTTCTGCGGCATTATTGGTAAATGGCACCCAGGTATTTGTCATGAAGCGCAAGACATCCTCTTCATAATTAATCAGCCTTTCCAGTAAGTTTCTAGCTTTACTGCGTTTTATTCGCTCCCGTTTTACTTCTTTAGGCTTATCGGGTGGTGGGCATTCGATCTCCGCTTTGCCAAGTAATTCTCTGTATTGTACCTTCCATTTTTCTGCTTCTTTATGTAGTAGCATGCCACCTGCTTCATTGACGGCATCATTCATTTTTTCAAGTAGTCGTTTCATTTCAAGCGCCCACTCCTGTTTATCCTGCTCCCAGGCGCGCGTTAATTCCCTCAAATGATGTGCATTACAAAGCGAATGAGTACAATCATATTTATAGTAGGGCTTCCAATGATCATGACATAAAATCCCATGAAAATGGGGTAAAATACCAATGTCATTCATTGCCTCTGTGCCACGTTTGGCATGGGGAAAGAAGTGTGTCCACTGAACATTGGAGGCCCCATGTAGCCAATGGCGCTTACCATTAATATTAATGCCTGTTTCATCCGCATGAATGCACGCTGATTCGACTAAGTGTTCTTTACTGATAGTTTCAAACCCAGCCAACTTCTCATAGGCCAGTTCATTGAAATTATAGATAGAGCCTTCACTAATCGGCATACCTAATTGATCAGCGAAATACTCCTGTATTCGGTTGTAGGGCAATAACTGATATTGCGAAAGATAAACCACATGGGCTTTTATCCCATTACCATATTGCGCAGCCTTAGTAACCTCATCTGGAAAAGGAGCGATAAAACACTGACCTTTTCCATTTATCAACCGTTGCGCCTGGTATTCTGTCACTACCCTTGAGATATCAATATCGAATACCTGGCGTGTTTCAAAGCCATCTGCCGTGTATCGCCCTTTTGGCAAGGTACGGCGATCAATGGTAATGATCTCGATTTCATCCGGGTCATCTATTTTTTGGAGTGTCGTGCCGACATGCGATTTTTGTCCGCCAGAAGGCTTATCTGATTTTTTTCGATTCCCTTTTTTACGGTTGGGATCACTTGCAGGTGGTTTACTGCTATTTTTGCTGTTCAGTGTCACTCGATTGAGTAATACCGTGACTAATAATAGAATCACTTCCAGTGCTGATTTTAGCGCAGGCGATATATCACGCTCAGTTTCAAGTAACTGTTTGGCATGACTGATTGCGGAATCAACATCGATGAAGTCTATTTTCAAAGGGTAACCTGTATTGCTTTAAGGACAGGCTTATTATCTCATGGGTTTTAAATCCCGAATTTTCCTTGTTTTAAGCGATTGTAAGGCGAATAAAAAAGTTCTTCGAGGTCGTAGATGTTTAAGGGGACATTTTGTGATGACTATAGCGATAGAAGCAATAAAGCGTGGATTAATCGACTGTTGGGCAGTTTACTAAAAATCACAAAAACCAGACTAAAACCCTGTCAAGAACTTTTTTAATTATTCAGGCGCGCCATGCTACCTCACAACATTCTGGGACTCCTGTCACCAACATTCATTCGCCTACGCAGCGAATGGGAGATGCCCTGGTCGCCCTGCGTCCGTCTCAACTACTCAACTACGCACAAAACCCTGCTCAGTTAAGTCTACCTCAAATGGCTGGACGGCTATTCGGAATGCAATTCTTGCCTCCCTCGCGCGCTACTAGCGCACTTCGGATCAGCGAATTGCCCTGTCGCCTACCAGAGACTAAAAATCATCACTCCGCTTAGGCTCCGTTTCCCTGATTTTAAGCGTACGCTGAGTAGTTACTTTTGTCATTCCTCTTATAAACGGCTGCTCAATTTCTGCCAGTTCAACAAGTTCAGAGAGCTCATCTGATAGTTCAGGCAGTAGTTCAGATTCTTCTTCCTCAAGTACCAGTAGCTCTTCATCCGAAGATGAAAAAGAACGGGGAGTCGCTATTTTTGCGAAAGCTTGTTTTGGGCATCCCAGCCCAAGCAAGCAGCAAAAACTTAACGCGACCACTTATGCCTCCGGCGGCCCCGATTCGTCCTCGTCACCTTGTCCCGACCCAACAAGGGGTCGGAACATAGGCTCCAAATGACTTGACGCCGTGTCGGATGGCCTTTTATTTTGTCTCCACCTTCGCTAACGCTCAGACTCCGACAAAATAACGGCCCTACGGCTATCGCGGACTAAAAATCATCACTTCGCTTAGGCTCCGTTTCCCTGATTTTCAGCGTATGAAGATCAAATAATGGACTATACTACAGCCTATCACATCAGTGTTCCCATTGAAAGAAGAAGTACCTAAACAAAGCAGCCTATAACCTACCTGAATGTAGCACCACTCGAATATTTCCATCTTTTTGATTTTAATCACTTATAACAGCAAATAGACACTCTGTAGGCACCGTAAAAAAACAACAAATAATTTCAAATAAAGCTTGCAATTGCCGAAAAAGGTTTTCTAAAAATTTCCGTTTTAATCACCTCATAAACGGATATCACCCATGCTTAAAGACCTACCACTCTCTGAACATATTCACCAACACTGCAATGAAAGTATGGAACGTGCCCTGTTAGCAGAGCGTCATCCTTTGTGGGCTCGTTCATGCCCAGAGTTGAAGGATATCGACTTTATTCGCCTTGGGTTATTACGCTGTATCAGTGTAGTCGATAGTGGTAGCCATTTCCTCCAAACCAATGAACAGATTTATGGCCAGCTGCTTCCCCACTCAACGTATTTTAAATCACTGAAGTCGCATAGACGAACAAGTATGCTTGAGGCATTTGAACAGCAGAGCTATCATCTTCACGCTGAAACACTGCTATCGCAAGGCATTGATTATCTTAAAGCATTCCCGGAACTTGACGAATACACCATAGAAGCAGCGGATGGACATTTTATTGATCATGCCTGCCATACTGAAAAAAACAGCAAGGGGAAAGTTTATGCGGCCGGGGGGATTTACGCGTTGAATCTCAGAAGTGGTTTGCTCAGATTTCTTTGTCTGGTGACAAACGGAACTCAGAGACATCAAGAAATACCTGTGTTACGAGATCATATTGAAAAGCAAAACAAGGGAAATAACAGCTCTCAGAAACATCTCTATGTCTACGATAAAGCCGTCATCGACTTTGTCTGGTGGGATCGGCAGAAACGACATGCTAATTACATGATTTCAATGCTAAAAGAAAATTCAATTGCGACTCTGGTTGAGTCTATCCCTTTTGACTCCCAGCATGAGATCAATACAGGAGTTGAAGCATACAGTGTGTACGAAAACAAGGGCATCAAATTTAACGTGGTGGATTACCGTGATCCAGAAACCGGAAAACTTCACCGGTTTGTGACAACCTTGCCAATGACTATTAACCCTGGAGCCATTGCCATGCTATATTTCAAACGATGGACGATTGAAAAGACATTCAATAACACTAAAAGTAATTTCAAGGAAACTAAAGCTTGGTCTTCCAATACCCGCTCACTTGAAAATCAAATGCGCCTGACTGCAATGAGCTATAATTTAATGCGAGTGTTTGAAGAGATTTCAAAAACACAACAGCCAGAATTGATTCATCCATCGGATAAAAAATATAGCGAGGCTCTGGAGATTAGGCAGCAACAGGCCCAAAAACGAGATCCTTTTGTGAATCCATTATTTTTCCAGGCAAGAATATCTCGTATCAGCTCGTATACCATTCGAGCAGTTCAAAACGCAATAATAACAGGAATGTCTTTACAGTGCTTTATGAGCTCTCTTGTGGCGAGGTTAGTTTCACGGCCTCAATTGATAGGGGAACACTGATGGCCTATCTAAGCATCGCTGAATATGACCGTTTTGCTTTTTTAAAAGGCATTTCTGAAAATGGAATGACTAACTGGGAAGGCGATGAAATAACCATGATAGGTATAGGTCGGGGATTAAGAAAATCAGGAATGACCGGCAGTGTCTATGAGACATACAAGAAAAGTATAGCAGGCTCTAACGAATTTAGATTATTAAACATACAAAAAGGCTATGACATGCAATAAAGGCGAATAAGCAGAAAAATTATTGATATTTCATTCAAGTATCAATGTATTTTTTTGTGGTTTTTGTCATAATACGTCTGTTTATCAAATCATGTAACTCTCTCCCTCAAAACTAAGGATGTTGGCATGCAAATTAAATCTTTTTTAATCTCTTTCATTATTATTGGTCTTGCACAAGGCTGCTCTTTTTCATATAGCTCCAAGAGCTCTTCTAAAAGCTCCGCAAGTAGTTCTAAATCCAGTTTCTCGAGCTCTAGCAGCCCATCATCGTCCTTAACTGATGAGGAAAGATATCAAGAAGACATCATTGATTACACGACTGCTTATCTAGACAGCGAAGCATTTGACCGCTCCACATTTGGTAAAGGAATCAGTGAAATTGCAGCCGCAAATGGAGTTACCTCATGGGAGCATGATGAAGCAACTCTTATCGCCATTGGGCGCGGTTTAAAAGAAGCTTATCTTTCAGAGGGGGTCTACCAGACGTATAAAAGCAGCATAGCAGATGCTAACCCACTTGCAATGGGTATAATTCAGAAAGGGTATGATCAGTAATAAGCATTAACTACTATTCAAAAACGTGCCTAATCAACAGAGCATTTACTTGCGCCTATTATTAGGCCCGTTTTTTTACTTATTCTGCATTTCTACTCTCACAGCAAAACCTCTACACTATCTTTATATTAATGCCCGTGAAGGCCTCGCTAGTGGGGGACATACTGCGTTACGTTTCGATGATGTGACCTTCCATTTTCAGCATTATAATGGTGGTATTATTCGCCTAGTTAAACAAGCTAGTATTGATTTCAACTTCCATTATCGTTATTTAGACAATAGAACCATACACCAGGCAACGGTAGAACTAAATGATGACCACTACAAGCAATTACGCCATTATTTTAACCGGCATTTATTGCAACAAAAACAACAAGATAATTTACTCAATGAAATTAACCTGAATATAGTTTTGTTAGAAAAACAAGCCGAGAATCCTTTATTAAGCATCAAAGGTGCAGGCCTGTTTGATAATAATGCTGTGCCGCGTGAAATAGAAGCTTCTACCATCCATAGTCTTCATAAAAAGATAACGCAAAAATATGGTGCTGCATTTCTCTCTAAACAAATACAACACCTTGAAGCAGAGCTATTGACCCTGCAACCTCAACCCTGGCCTAAAGATTCACTGCAACTAAGTGACAATTCTTTTTTACCTGCCCCTTATTCTTTTGCCAGCCAACATATAGACATCGTTAGTAAACTGTTATTTTTACATACCATTAATAAAAGATTTCCCTTAGATAAAAATCACTATTTTATTCCTGAACAGCCCAGCTTTACACTATCTCAATCTGAATTAGCTCAATTAACAATATTTCAAAATACATTAGTCAACAACTTAATTGACTTACTAAATTCCAGGCGCCCTGACTGGGGTAGTGCCGCTTTTACTCTTTATGCCCGTATATTAAGTCTCTCGCTTACTATCGATTCAGGCAGCTTCGTTTTCCTGGATAGTTTCCCTGATGAAAGCTATAGCATCCCTTATGCTGAAGTAAATAATTATAGAACCTTATTAATAGAGCAAAAAAATCAGGCCTTAACCAGGTTTGTTCATCGCAAAGGTCAATTTTTTACTGCACCTCTAGCTATTACAGAAAAAGATTACAGCCGCCTTGAAATGTTGAGTAACCGCTATTATGAACGCGAACGCGGTCTAGCAGAAAACCATAGCATCAAAGTTACTGGCGAACAATTATTACCCACAAAATCCATCCCTTTACCTGGTCATCTATTTACTACACTGACATCAGATCAATCAAGGAATGCTTTACAAAGACTAGCGCATTATCAACAACATATATCCCGACAAATGAATGCGTTGTATCACTATGATTTATTCACACGTAACTGCGTGACCGAAATTTTTAGCACAATAGATAAAGCTAATATTGATGATAAATACATACACGAAATAGAACAATTAGCTGATACTAACCTAATAGCTTTTATACCTTTCGGTTCATTTCATAGCCTTTCAACCAACTACCGCAGGCTCACATTACCTTCCTTCCGTCACCAGAAACTAGTAGACATGTACCAGCAAGAAAATGATCTCTTGGTGTATTTACGCGAATTTAATACCCTGAGTGCACAAGATTACAAATTTAATGACCAGGATTCTGCATTTCTATTTTTTACTGATGACAAAATCTGGGATCGACCTCTATTAGGAGCACTTAATTTACTAACTGCTACAACTGTTAGTATCTATGGCAGTCTTTCGTCTCCTTTCGACTCGGGCACCACATTAAAAAGTGGTGTAATGGGCATGATAATGAGCCTGCCTGAGCTGGCTTTTTTCAATATCCGTAAAGGCAGTTATAAACATTTAAGCTTTCCTGACAACTGAGATCAGTCCAGTAATTTTATAGCACCGACCAGGTTCTTATTAAGTGATATTTCGCAAAGGTAAAAACCTGTAAAAGTTTTGCCCAGTTTATTTTATGCCTGCTCTCAGTAGTGATAAGATACCTGCATGCCGGAACTAACAACGCTAAAATTAATTGAACGTATCAGTACCTTGCTGAGGGCTGAGCAACGCAAGAAATATTCAGCTTTAGGACTGCAACCCGTGCATGTCCAGACCCTTGACTATTTAGCCAGTTGCAATCGATTTAGTGATACACCCGCTGCGGTTACCGATTACCTCGGTTTAACTAAAGGTACCGTGTCGCAAACCCTTCAGGTGCTTGTGCGTAAGGGTTACCTGGAAAAACAACAAGACACCGTCGATAAACGCATCGTGCACCTGAAAATATTAACACCAGGGCAGGAGCTACTCAAAAGTATCACTCCTTTTGACGTATTTACCAAAGCCGAACAGGCCATTGCCAATAAGCAGTTTGACTCTATCAGTGCCGCTCTTTATGAAGCATTGGTCGCCTTACAAAATGTCAATGGCACAAGTAATTTTGGCCAATGCAAGAACTGTATTACCTTCAGTGAACAAGATGACCATTACTATTGCTTATTAATGCAGCAACCTCTACAGCAGGATGATATAGAAAAAATTTGTCGTGAATATATCTCTGTTACCAATTCTGGCCTAGTCTAAGCACTAGACTTTATTTACTTAATTATTTAGGAATTAAAATGTTTGATCCACAATCTATTGATGATATCGCCTCGCGTCTAAGTGACGCCATTCCACCAGGCCTTTCTAACCTAAAAGAAGATATGGAGAAAAATTTCCGCGCTATTTTACAAAGCGCCTTAGGCAAGATGGACTTAGTGACTCGCGAGGAATTTGAAGTACAAAAAGGTGTCTTAGCCAAAACACGCTCAAAACTTGAAGACCTTGAACAGCGTGTTGCAGAAATGGAGCAACAACTTATTACCAAGCCAAATAAGTAAAAGACAGCTGGAGCGAATGTGTGCTGTGTGTTCGCTCCATACTATGCATAGCAAATGCCTTATTTCATTTGCATAATCCTCTGCGCTAAACCACCGGAACGCTCAACCTTGCGTTGTAGCGTTGCTAAAAACACCTCCTTGTTAGCTAATATCTTTAGTGATTCCTTGGCTCGGGTAATGCCTGTATAAATTAGCTCCTTGGTTAACACAGGGTTGATAGACTCAGGTAATACCAGTAACACCTCATTAAACTCGGAGCCCTGACTTTTATGTATGGTCATCGCGTACACAGTTTCACAATATGGTAGCCGGGCAGGCACATATTTTTTTACTGCACCATCTGGCATTAAGAAAAACACCATTAATTGCCCACCACATTCAGTATCTGGCATACAGACACCTATATCGCCGTTATACAAACGCAATGCCGGATCATTGTGAGCAATCATAACGGGGCGACCACTATACCACTCCCCACTACTTTTAATGAGTTTTCTAGCTCTTAGCTGCTGCACAACACGGTGATTAATATCAGCGACACTATTCACACCCTGACGCGTTGCACATAGCACCTGAAATTCATTAAATGCAGAAAAACAATGTTTATACTCGGCTCCTTCCGTTATTAACTGTAAATAGGCTGTTTGATGATGACTTATATAATCGATTAAATCCTGTTTTAATAAACATAGCTGAGCTGTGTCTTGTGCCAGTAACTCCCATGCATCCTGCTCACGTCGCTGATTAACTGCATCTGAAAATGTTTTTATATAACCTGAGAACCGATAGGATTTTTTAAGTTCCTGTGTGTACTCTGGTAATGCAAACGTTAAATCAGCCAACACCGCTCCTGTTTCAACTGATGCCAGCTGATCCTTATCCCCTAATAAAATCAATCGATTACCTTGTTTTAACGCACTAACTAATTTACTCATAAGCGCTAAGTCTATCATCGATACTTCATCGATCACGACTATATCAAAGGGCAGGGGGTTATCAATATTATATTTAAAATATGGTGAGGCTGGCCTTGCACCTAATAAGCGATGCAGCGTAGACACCTGATCAGGGATAACCTGCTTAATTAATTCAGAGCAGGGTAATGATTTTTTGCTTTGGCCGATAGACTCTTGCAGCCGCATCGCGGCTTTTCCTGTGGGAGCAGCTAATGCAATATTCAGTGGCTGAGGCGATAACTCTTGCAATAACGCAAGAATTTTAACCACCGTGGTAGTTTTTCCAGTTCCCGGGCCACCTGTAATGATTGTAAAAGGATATTGAACCGCCCGTAGTGCAGCTTTTTTTTGCCAGTCGATATCATCAGCATTATTTGGAAAATACTGTTCAATGATATTTTCCAGCTCTGTTGATAGGCTATTGCCACTACTCAGGGTAATGATTTTGTCAGCCAATTGACACTCGTAGCTCCAGTAGCGCTGCAGATACAACCTGTTGTTTTCCATCACTAAAGGGTGCTTTCCAGATTCATCAGCCATACCTGATGCCAATACAATTTTTTGATCAGTTTCACTTAACTCAATACAGCTATGTCCCTGGCTTTGAGCATAAGATAGCTGCGCAATAATAGCTTTAAACTGTTTTGATTGTTCAGAATCTAAGACACTTAATTGAGTTAGAAACCTGGCAAAAGCATAATCTAAGCGGCTTGATAATGTTTCATCTTGCATATAAACCAGCCTGAATATTTTCGTAGGGCGCGGCTTTAGCCGGCCCAATCGCTGCAAACATAATAAAGGCTGGCTAAAGCCACGCCCTACAAGGTACTGTTTGATATTGTACAACAAAGTTCGAAGCAAAAAAAAACCCATTCTGGTTAAAGAATGGGTTTTAATATTAAGAGCTTGGCAATTCCCTACTTTCACATGGATAAATCCACACTATCATCGGCACTAAGCGGTTTCACTTCCGAGTTCGAGATGGGATCGGGTGGTTCACGCTCGCTATGGTCACCAAGCAATCGGTGTTGATTGACTAGCTTTGATGTTTACCTTGTGCGGTATGTCTCTCGCTATCAATCGTCTCTTATTCAGCTTGTGGCTAAATAATTGGAAATCTGTGTCTGAGTTTAAGAGTCTTCGCTCTCTTACAGTAAAAACGTCTTGTCGCTTTCATATAACTCAAACAGGTAAAACCTATTTGGTGTTATATGGTCAAGCCTCACGGGCAATTAGTACCAGTTAGCTTCACTCATTACTGAGCTTCCACACCTAGCCTATCAACGTTGTAGTCTTCAACAACCCTTCAGGGAACTTTAAGTTCCAGTGAGATCTCATCTTGGGAGGGGCTTCCCGCTTAGATGCTTTCAGCGGTTATCCTGTCCGAACGTAGCTACCGGGCAATGCCATTGGCATGACAACCCGAACACCAGTGGTTCGTCCACTCCGGTCCTCTCGTACTAGGAGCAGCTTCCCTCAAATCTCAAACGCCCACGGCAGATAGGGACCGAACTGTCTCACGACGTTCTGAACCCAGCTCGCGTACCACTTTAAATGGCGAACAGCCATACCCTTGGGACCTGCTTCAGCCCCAGGATGTGATGAGCCGACATCGAGGTGCCAAACACCGCCGTCGATATGAACTCTTGGGCGGTATCAGCCTGTTATCCCCGGCGTACCTTTTATCCGTTGAGCGATGGCCCTTCCATTCAGAACCACCGGATCACTATGACCTACTTTCGTACCTGCTCGACTTGTCCGTCTCGCAGTCAAGCACCCTTATGCCATTGCACTAAACTCCTGATTTCCGACCAGGATTAGGGTACCTTCGTGCTCCTCCGTTACTCTTTGGGAGGAGACCGCCCCAGTCAAACTACCCACCATACACTGTCCCCAACCCCGATAAGGGGCCTAGGTTAGAACTTCAAACATACCAGGGTGGTATTTCAAGGGTGACTCCACCACATCTAGCGACATGGTTTCATAGTCTCCCACCTATCCTACACAAGTAGGTTCAAAGTCCAGTGTAAAGCTATAGTAAAGGTGCACGGGGTCTTTCCGTCTAGCCGCGGGTATACGGCATCTTCACCGCAATTTCAATTTCACTGAGTCTCGGCTGGAGACAGTGTGGCCATCGTTACGCCATTCGTGCAGGTCGGAACTTACCCGACAAGGAATTTCGCTACCTTAGGACCGTTATAGTTACGGCCGCCGTTTACCGGGGCTTCGATCAAGAGCTTCTCCGAAGATAACCCCATCAATTAACCTTCCGGCACCGGGCAGGCGTCACACCCTATACGTCCACTTTCGTGTTTGCAGAGTGCTATGTTTTTGATAAACAGTCGCAGCCACCAATTTATTGCAACCTTCTTCTGCTCCACCCGCAGGGGCTTCACATACAAAAGGTGAACCTTCTCCCGAAGTTACGGTTCCATTTTGCCTAGTTCCTTCAGCCGAGTTCTCTCAAGCGCCTTAGAATTCTCATCCCACCCACCTGTGTCGGTTTGGGGTACGGGTTGTTTTAACCTGATGCTTAGAGGTTTTTCTTGGAAGCAGGGCATCAATCACTTCGTTTTTCACAAGGAAAAACTCGTCATCACGCCTCAGCATTAAGAGTCCGGATTTTCCTAAACTCTCTGCCTACACGCTTAAACTTACATTTCCAACAGTAAGCTGATCTAGCCTTCTCCGTCACCCCATCGCAGTTAGAACAAGTACAGGAATATTAACCTGTTTTCCATCGACTACGCCTTTCGGCCTCGCCTTAGGTCCCGACTAACCCTGCGTCGATTAGCGTTGCGCAGGAAACCTTGGGTTTTCGGCGTGGGGGTTTTTCACCCCCATTATCGTTACTCATGTCAGCATTCGCACTTCCGATACCTCCAGCCAACTTCTCAGTTAACCTTCGCAGGCGTACGGAACGCTCCTCTACCACCTCCGTTTATAAATAAACGTCGATCCGTAGCTTCGGTACTATGCTTAGCCCCGGTAAATCTTCCGCGCAAACCGACTCGACCAGTGAGCTATTACGCTTTCTTTAAAGGATGGCTGCTTCTAAGCCAACCTCCTGGCTGTCTGGGCCTTTTCACATCGTTTCCCACTGAGCATAGATTTTGGGACCTTAGCTGACGGTCTGGGCTGTTTCCCTTTTCACGACGGACCTTAGCACCCGCCGTGTGTCTCCCGTGCTGAAACTTGTTGGTATTCGGAGTTTGCAACGGTTTGGTAAGTCGGGATGACCCCCTAGCCGTAACAGTGCTCTACCCCCAACAGTTATACACGAGGCTCTACCTAAATAGATTTCGAGGAGAACCAGCTATCTCCGGGCTTGATTAGCCTTTCACTCCGATCCACAGCTCATCCGCTCATTTTTCAACATAAGTCGGTTCGGTCCTCCAGTAGGTATTACCCCACCTTCAACCTGGCCATGGATAGATCGCCCGGTTTCGGGTCTACACCTTGCGACTATACGCCCTATTAAGACTCGCTTTCGCTACGCCTCCCCTTCTCGGTTAAGCTTGCCACAAAATGTAAGTCGCTGACCCATTATACAAAAGGTACGCAGTCACCCCGCCCCTAAATTACTCTAGAGTTGGTTTGATTCTGTCCATTAGATTTCGCTTCCCACTTCCGTGATGCTTGATGCGATATTCTCGCTTTCTTGCTCCACTGAGTGTTAAAAACGCTTCATAATAGACTACTCGCCATTGATTACTTTGGGTTGCTTTGTTGTTTCCTGCGTTATGTGACTTTAGTCTTTCTCGCAAGTCGCTTGTGCATCCATAATAAAACTTCCCTTTATCTTCTATACTTTGCAACACATAAAAATAATGCATCAGCTTCCTTTTTTAAAGTAATTTAGGGGCGGGGCTCCTACTGCTTGTACGCATACGGTTTCAGGATCTATTTCACTCCCCTCTCCGGGGTTCTTTTCGCCTTTCCCTCACGGTACTAGTTCACTATCGGTCGATAAGGAGTATTTAGCCTTGGAGGATGGTCCCCCCCATCTTCAGTCAACGTTTCACGTGCATCGACCTACTTAATATGTCAAAAAAGAGTTTTCGTGTACGGGGCTATCACCCTGTATCGCGCGACTTTCCATACGCTTCCACTAACTCTATTCTGTTCGGCTGGTCCCCGTTCGCTCGCCGCTACTTAGGGAATCTCAATTGATTTCTTTTCCTCGGGGTACTTAGATGTTTCAGTTCTCCCGGTTCGCTTCTATACTCCTATGTATTCAGAGTATGATAATGACCTTATGGTCATTGGGTTTCCCCATTCGGAAATCCGCGGGTCAAAGTTTGCTTGAAAACTCTCCGCGGCTTATCGCATCCTACAACGTCCTTCTTCGCCTCTTATCGCCTAGGCATCCACCGTATGCGCTTATTCACTTGACCATATAACCCAAATACGTCTTACACAGCTCGCGCTTTTCGCACGTCTGAATTATATGTTCACTGACATTTTCGCTTTTTCTGCTTGAGAACTCATTTAATAGTTGACTCCGCTTCACTTTGGGCTTTCGCTTCGGTGTCGCTTCGTCGCTTTTAAACTCGTTTGAAACTTTTTTGGTTTATAATTTTTGCTAGTTTGATTATCTTTCAATAATCACCTTAACTTTAATAATAAATTATTAAGTTACTTTAC
>NZ_BLYC01000009.1:147500-163413 GCF_019721995.1 Bathymodiolus japonicus methanotrophic gill symbiont
TTTATTGTTTTAATAACACCCTATCTTCCAATTATTTTTCAAGTCACTGATTTTATAGAAATATATTTTTTCTTATTCTTTCCTATATTGCCTATGATTAGGTTAGAATTACTTTTACTCGATGTTCAAGTTTTCAGCTATAACTGGGCTAAGAAAAGTAAATTTTTCCGGATTTGTTTTATAAGTGATTGATTTACAATGATGTTGATGTTTTCTTTATCAGTAAAATTATAAATAAAATCAATCAGTTAAAAAACTTGAACATCGAGTCTTAGACTGTTTTTATAGAGGGACTTGCTATGACACGTACTATCTGGCTGTTTGTTTTACTAACTGAAGTTTCCCAATAATTATTTATGGTAAAATTGAAACTATGCTACAACTATATGAAAAAAATAGTCTTTTCATTCGTTTCAAATGCTATTGCCTGAGGGGATTTAAGTAGGGGTTTGCTATAAACATGGCAAAACCACCTAAAATAAACCTCGATACACCAGCATTGTGTATTTCAGCTACTCAATAATTGGGAAACTTCAGTTTACTAACTCTGACGCCTCTAAGTGTAAACGCCTTACCAGCTGAAAAAGTCCCAAAGCCATTACAACCCTGGGTAGACTGGGTGCTTGAAGATGACACTCAGCTGCATTGTCCTTTCTTTTATAATGATACAAAGACAAAATACTGTGCGTGGCCTAGTCAACTTAATCTTGATATACAAAAGCAGCAGGGTAAATTTACCAGTAACTGGCAGATTTACAATAAAAGCTATATCACCTTACCTGGCAATCCTGATCATTGGCCCCAAAATGTAACTGTTAACAATAAACCCGCCTTAGTCATCAGTTACAACAATAATCCTGCCATCAAGCTTGATGCTGGACACTACCAGATACAAGCTTCATTTTTTTGGGACCATACCCCTGAAAGTCTTGCTATCCCCACACTTACGGGCATTATTTCAGTCCGAGTTCTTAATAAGAGCATTGCCTACCCTACTATAAAAAACCAACAACTTTGGTTTAACTCGATGTTCAAGTTTTTGATATTGAGAAGGTAAAATCAGGTATTCTGAGGTTGTTGTAATTTTATCGGTGTAAGCCCATGTTAATGAATGCCCCAGCCACCTTTATCCAAAGCTATATTGACGATTTAAATGATGCGCTCAATCAGCTAAAACCCGGAGCCGCTTTGACACGGATTCAAGCCGCTTGGTTGGGCACTTGTTTAACGGGCATACTGCTAATGAACTCTGTTTGCTGGGCTAAGTTTGAGCGAGCAAGCCTTGGAGATTGCAAAGTAGCCGCATTATCCTGGGTGTTTCGTAAAGCAAGTATACCCTGGGACTGGTTGCTACGGGTGAGTGTGGTCTTAATTTTAAAACGTTATGGCATTACTGAAGGTGTGTTGGCCTTTGATGAATCAGACCGAGCACGATCTAAGTCTACAAAACGTATCTATAAGGTTTACAAGCAGAAACACAAAGGCTCCGGCGGGTATGTTAATGGACAAACGATAGTATTATTGCTGCTAGTTACCTCATCCATTACAGTGCCTGTCGGTTTTTTCTTTTATATGCCGGATCCAGCCTTAAAGCAGTGGGATAAAGAAGATAAACGGTTGAAAAATAGCGGTATAGCAAAAAAAGATCGGCCTATTAAGCCTGAACGTGACAGTGCCTACCCGACCAAAACAGAGATTGCATTAGGCTTATTAAAAGAGTTTAAAGTTGCGCATAGCCTGATTAAAATTAAAGGCGTACTGGCTGATGCGCTTTATGGTGAAAAAGCCTTTATGGACGAAGCCGCTAAAGAATCTGGAGGCTCGCAGGTGATTAGCCAATTACGTAAAAACCAAAATATTGAATATAGAGGTAGAATAAGGTCAGTCGAGAGCTACTTTAATTCGATTAACAAAGGCATTGATCAGATAATACGTGTACGTGGCGGCAAAGAGATTAAAGTGACTGTCAGCAGTGCACGATTAAAGGTGAGTTCTCACAGTAAAAAACGCTTTGTCATTGCCTTAAAATATGACGGTGAAAACGACTATCGCTATTTAGTGGCGACAGACCTGACTTGGCGCACACAAGATATTATTCAAGCCTATACGTTGAGATGGCTGATTGAGGTTTCCTTTGAGGACTGGAAGCTTTATGAAGGATGGGGGCGTGAGGCCAAACAATTAGATGAAGAGGGATCAAACCGTGGCCTGATTCTGAGTCTTTTGTTTGACCATTGCCTTCTCCTTCACCCAGAGCAAATAGCCCGCATTGAAAGCAAACTACCTGCGTATACCGTAGGAAGCTTACAGCGCAAGTCTCAAATGGATGTACTGCTTGAGTTCATCACGTCATTGCTAGAGTTTCCAGATCCTGGTGATAAGCTGAAAGAGTTAGGTGAATTAATAAAGGATGTGTTTCAACTGATGCCATCAGGAAGACATATGATTGGCAGAGATTTAGGGCGCTTAGGGCCAACACCATCATTAAAGTATTGTTCTGCTGGGTGAAGGTAAGAGTTTGATGGCAATGGGATGGAAAAACTTGAACATCGAGTGTTAAGCAAGGCGACAAGATGCAATTTAAGATAGTTAGGCGCGGTGACCCTCAGCCCGAACCTAATAACTTATCTATCTCACGCGAACTATGGCTTGACTTTGACGGCACTGGCTACACTGTACAAGACCAGATTAATGGCCAAATTACACACGGCTGGCGACTCGATCGCTGAAAATCAGGGAAACGTAGCCTAAGCGAAGTGATGATTTTTAGTCCGCGATAGCCGTAGGGCCGTTGTTTTGTCGGAGTCTGAGCGTTAGCGAAGGTGGAGACAAAATAAAAGGCCATCCGACACGGCGTCAAGTCATTTGGAGCCTATGTTCCGACCCCTTGTTGGGTCGGGACGAGGTGACGAGGACGAATCGGGGCCGCCGGAGGCATAAGTGGTCGCGTTAAGTTTTTGCTGCTTGCTTGGGCTGGGATGCCCAAAACAAGCTTTCGCAAAAATAGCGACTCCCCGAAGCCTTGCCGAAACCAGACTGGGGCAAGTGCTAGTAAATGGCCAGACACAATTAATCACTTACTCGCAAAATAAAGAGTTGGAAGGCGTTGAACTTAGAAAAGGCAAACTACACCTTCGTGCCGATAGCCGGCTTGAAGGCAATATCTATCAGCTTAGCCTATCTTCGTGACATATGCAGTCAATTTCCCATTATTTCAATGAGTTAAACTTTTCAATCGGCCCCAGTTGGCACTACAGGTTTCATATCAACGATCGTTTTAACTTTTCCAATCGGGTCGGGGTTAATATTCAACGCAGTGTATATTTGTTTTTGTCTGGTTTCTGCTTTGCTTGTGGTTCGCAGGTGAATGATTGTATCGTTATCCGTGGGTAAAGTAATGGTCATGCGTTGCTGGGTCGACATCCTGTTGCGAATGCTTTCCCAGCTTAGATGGATGTCCTGCAATCTAAGTTGATAACGCAGCACATGTACCAGGTGGTAAGCTAATAATGTGATGAATAGGTGTCCGGTAACCCGCTCTTCTTTTTTGTGATAGACAGGGCGCAAGCCTAGCTCGGTTTTCAGGCTTCTAAAGGTCGCTTCAATCTCAGTCAGCATGGTATAGGTTAGCCATAACTGTTCTTCCGACCAGTCAGGGATATTCGTTCTTAGGCCATCAGTGTTCCCATTGAAAGAAGAAGTACCTAAACAAAGCAGCCTATAACCTACCTGAAGGTAGCACCACTCGAATATTTCCATATTTTTGATTTTAATCACTTATAACAGCAAATAGACACTCTGTAGGCACCGTAAAAAACAACAAATAATTTCAAATAAAGCTTGCAATTGCCGAAAAAGGTTTTCTAAAAATTTCCGTTTTAATCACCTCATAAACGGATATCACCCATGCTTAAAGACCTACCACTCTCTGAACATATTCACCAACACTGCAATGAAAGTATGGAACGTGCCCTGTTAGCAGAGCGTCATCCTTTGTGGGCTCGTTCATGCCCAGAGTTGAAGGATATCGACTTTATTCGCCTTGGGTTATTACGCTGTATCAGTGTAGTCGATAGTGGTCGCCATTTCCTCCAAACCAATGAACAGATTTATGGCCAGCTGCTTCCACACTCAACGTATTTTAAATCACTGAAGTCGCATAGACGAACAAGTATGCTTGAGGCATTTGAACAGCAGAGCTATCATCTTCACTCTGAAACACTGCTATCGCAAGGCATTGATTATCTTAAAGCATTCCCAGAACTTGACGAATACACCATAGAAGCAGCGGATGGACATTTTATTGATCATGCCTGCCATACTGAAAAAAACAGCAACAGGCGCGCCATGCTACCTCACGAAATTCCGGGACTCCTGTCGCCGTAATTCGTTCACCTACGCAGCGAATAGGAGATGCTCCAGCCGCCCTGCGTCCGCCACAGACTGAGCACAAAGCAGCTCAGTCATGGCTACCACAAATGGCTCTACGGCTATTCGGGATAAAATTTTAGCCTCCCTCGCGCGCTATCGCGCACTTCGGATTGGCAAATTTCCCTGCGCCTTCTGGAGACTATCAGCCCGTCCGGGGCTGACAGCGGGGGAAAGTTTATGCGGCCGGGGGGATTTACGCGTTGAATCTCAGAAGTGGGTTGCTCAGATTTCTTTGTCTGGTGACAAACGGAACTCAGAGGCATCAAGAAATACCTGTGTTACGAGATCATATTGAAAAGCAAAACAAGGGAAATAACAGCTCTCAGAAACATCTCTATGTCTACGATAAAGCCGTCACCGACTTTGTCTGGTGGGATCGGCAGAAACGACATGCTAATTACATGATTTCAATGCTAAAAGAAAATTCAATTGCGACTCTGGTTGAGTCTATCCCTTTTGACTCCCGCCATGAGATCAATACAGGGGTTGAAGCATACAGTGTGTACGAAAACAAGGGCATCAAATTTAACGTGGTGGATTACCGTGATCCAGAAACCGGAAAACTTCACCGGTTTGTGACAACCTTGCCAATGACTATTAACCCTGGAACCATTGCCATGCTGTATTTCAAGCGATGGACGATTGAAAAGACATTCAATAACACTAAAAGTAATTTCAAGGAAACTAAAGCTTGGTCTTCCAATACCCGCTCACTTGAAAATCAAATGCGCCTGACTGCAATGAGCTATAATTTAATGCGCGTGTTTGAAGAGATTCCAAAAACACAACAGCCAGAATTGATTCATCCATCGGATAAAAAATATAGCGAGGCTCTGGAGATAAGGCAGCAACAGGCTCAAAAACGAGATCGTTTTGTGAATCCATTATTTTTCCAGGCAAGAATATCTCGTATCAGCTCGTATACCATTCGGGCAGTTCAAAACGCAATAATAACAGGAATGTCTTTACAGTGCTTTATGAGCTCTCTTGTGGCGAGGTTAGTTTCACGGCCTCAATTGATAGGGGAACACTGATGTCTTAGGCAGTAAACACCACAGTGCTTATCTTTTTGGTCACTTTCAGGTTTACGTTGCCATTCTATACCGATGGCTTTGTTTTTTTTGTCATCCGCGATAACGTTAATGGTGTAATCTGCAGCAACACGGCTATGTTTTTCACGTAGTCGTCCGATACGTTCCAGTATTTTGTCGTATTTTTTAAGGGTGCCTTTTTTGCTCAGACCTGTGTGCAGTTTTTCCAGGGCCTCTTCCAGACGAGCATGGAAGCGATTACGGATACCTTGTTCTTTTTTTGCTTTTTGTTCTGAATGACAATAGAGTCGGGTTTCCTCGGTTTCTTGATCAACTTCACGATAAACAACAACATTGCTGTCCCGGGTATCCCTGACCGCTACCGGAGTTTTCTGATCTCTTGGGTTTTTACATGTTGTTCTCGACTGACAACGAGATAATGATAATCTTGTTCGATTAACCAGACAATATTGTCAGCGCTGGCAATGCCGGCATCCATGATAACCACCGGCTTTATTTGATGAAAGGGATCCTTGTCTCGCAGTTCGTCAAGCATCAGTTTCAAGGTCGCGGGCTCACTGGCGTTGCCGGGAAAAACCTGACTACTCAATGGAAAGCCGTCACCATCCAGAACCAGCCCCAGAGTAACCAACGGGCAATCAGTGCGTTTCTCTTTAGAGCGACCGAATTTCGCTTTCGGGTTTCGGGCGCACTGGCCTTCAAAATAAGTATTGGTCAGATCGTACAATACAATCTTGCGGTTTAAATTGAACAACGTCTGCTCTCGGTCAGCCAGAGAATATTCAAGAGTTGCCTGATGTTTGAGTAGCTTGTCACTGACTGTATATAATCGCGTCAGGCTGGTGTTACCGTAGTCATGACCCAGTAATTCGCCCAGGCCTGTTCGATTTTGCAACCAATCATGTGTTTGCAGTTCACTGCCGGGTGAAACCATACGTCCTATGATAGTGCCCAGGGCCGTCGCCGTATCTACTTTATTAAAGCCCAGCGCCATGAGTTTTTCGTCTAGCTGTAACTGCTGTGCGGCATGCAGTGCCAGGGTTTCAACACCAATACTACGGGCATTAATGGCTTCGACATGATTAATATCGACATGATGAAAATCTCGCGTTGTTGTTTTTGAATCTAGCGGTTGTGACAGTTTTGCAGTCATCAGTGAGCTATAGCGCTGGGCTGTTGCTTCCAGAAGTTGATTTAAATCATCGGCTAAATTGAATAGCTCTTCCTGATGTGGTTCCAAACCTTGCTGTAATTGTTCGATTCTGGCCGTCAGCAAGGGCCAGTACTTTTTATCAATCGTAAAGTCCGCACCTATATTGAGCAATGTACGTTGCTTGACTTGTTTTCCTATACGCACAGATTCTA
Source organism: Bathymodiolus japonicus methanotrophic gill symbiont (assembly GCF_019721995.1). Classification (GTDB taxonomy): domain Bacteria; phylum Pseudomonadota; class Gammaproteobacteria; order Methylococcales; family Methylomonadaceae; genus Methyloprofundus. The sequence goes on from NZ_BLYC01000009.1 coordinate 154,349, forward strand.
CAATGCGGTAAGTGAAATAAGCTGAGCCGTCTTCAAGGCTTTTTGTTTTGGTTCTTCGAATATACATACCACTAGCATCGGTGAAAAACCAGGGAAAATCAAGGGGCAGAGCAAGTTAAGATGGCACTACAGAGACCCTCAAAAAAAACACCATTGATTCCAAAGGGATTTTTACGATGAATTTTTAATGCGAATTATAAATCAATGACTTGAAGAGATAAAAAGTGACGAAGATAGGTTAAGACTACCTCAAATGGCTGGACGGCTATTCGGAATGCAATTCTTGCCTCCCTCGCGCGCTACTAGCGCACTTCGGATCAGCGAATTGCCCTGTCGCCTACCAGAGACTAAAAATCATCACTCCGCTTAGGCTCCGTTTCCCTGATTTTAAGCGATGGTTGGTCACTGCCTGCGCATTTCGACACTGACTTTTATGGCTCCCTATGTCTTGCTTGAGCTCTTTGAACCCGGATTCTATTTTCCATCGCGCACCATAATACTCAATAATCTGTGTGACGGATAAACTTAGATCGGTCGTAAACAAAGCAATCCACTGTGTGCGACGAAACACCCAGACAACCTGAACGGATCGTTTCAATGTTTTCAGCATGACAACGCGACTATAAGCCCTGACTTCACGCTGTTTTCCATAGAGATTCACGGTATACGATCGGGCCTTTTGTTGTACTGTTTTTGCCATGTCTGTGGCTGACCTCAGACGCTGCCCGTACTTTTTATTCCGCCCCCTCTGCTTGGGTTTTCTTTTTTCTGGACGATCGTACAGTACATTATTGCACCTTAACCTAGAGAGAATATTAAACCGGCTTCCGATAGCTTTGTAAACAGGCTTCCATAGGCCATTGTTGCCAAACCAGCTATCAGTGACTGTCAATATCGGAGCGGTGGAAAAATGTTCTGCAATTGCAATCAGCATTTGAGCCGCCTGAGCCATCTTGGTCTGGAAAGGAACGACATCACCTCTTATCGTGGCGGTTTCTTTTTTTGCCTGAATTGTTTTTAAGGGGAGATAAAATCGGAAATCTAAAAATAAGCACGCCCAGCGACCTTTGACCTGTTTCAGCAACCTTACCGATACAATATTTTGTGCCCATGGATATTTGCTTTGATTCGATTTGGCCGCGTGGTCAAAAATGGCTTCACAGCCGAAGATATTTTTGCCTACTTTAGCGATAATGGAGTCATCCATGCAACCAATATGCGCCCATCTGTTTCAGGAGACGGAATCAGCTCCCAGATAGTTTTCCACAGCCCAGCCCACGGCAAAGTTGAAGAAGCCATGAAAGTGTAAAAGCGCTTATTCTTGATCTCAAACCCAAACAACGTATCAAGGCAACGCCAAAGATTAGATGTCATCGACGACGTAAAGGGAACGATAATAGACAGTATCGTGTAAACAAACAGAGAGGCTCGTTCGCGGCCTAAAGTGGTTTTGGAAAAATGATCTTCAGGCGCGCCATGCTACCTCACGAAATTCCGGGACTCCTGTCGCCATAACTCGTTCACCTACGCAGCGGATGGGAGATGCCCTGAACGCCCTGCGTCCGTAACGACTACGCACAAAAGCCGCTTCGTCATTACTACCTCACTGGCTGGACGGCTATTCGGAATGCAATTCTTGCTCCTCTCGCGTGCTGCTAGCACACGTCTAATCAGCGAATTGCCCTGTCGCCTATCAGGGACTAAAAATCACCACTTCGCTAAGCTCCGTTTCCATGATTTTCAGCGAATGAACATGAATGAGGCCGGTTTGTTTGTATAATCAATGTGTTAGAAACTTTCATTATACACTAAAACTAGGCCTAATTCACGATTAACCTGTTGTTTTTAAAAAGAATTCAAGGCTTTTAGTCAACGGAATGCCATTAATATTAGTAATATCTAATATTTCAGAAAAATAAGCATTAGCTGATATTCTTATGCTTTAAAAACTAGGAAACTTCAGTTATATATGTTATCAAGACTTTATTACTGCCTTTGAATAGCTAGTTGCTGATAAGCTTGGCCGGTTTGTTTTTATTACGTCATCAATAGACAACTAGGTGTGACTATCACTAGTTTTCTCTTTGTACTCGATGTTCAAGTTTTCAGCTATAACTGGGCTAAGAAAAGTAAATTTTTCCGGCTTTGTTTTATAAGTGATTGATTTACAATGATGTTGATGCTTTCTTTGTCAGTAAAATTATCAATAAAATCAATCAGTTAAAAAACTTGAACATCGAGTTGTACGTTATAATTTCTTATAGCCAGCCGGGCGAATTGCCACTCTTGCCTGGACAAGCGTACATAAAGAGTCATCTTCTTGATAATAGCCATATTCAAACAAGGGCGTACTTCTGCCTTTGCGTGACAGGTCATCACGGATTTGCTGCTCGATTTCTGCGGGGATATGAAAGCGTAGTTCCAGGTCAGTTAAGCCTTGTGCCCTGAAATCCAGATGTAGCGAGCGTGTCCAGACCGCATAGTCAGGAAATATTCTAGTACAGGCCATCGCTGCAATGGGATCGGCAAGATTTGCCTGAAAGCCGCCATACATACTGCCACCTATATTAGTAGCAATCCAGCTATGAGGCAGGCGAATTTTAATATGTCGCCAGTCTGGAGATAATTCCAGTACTTTAATGCGCATTAACCAAAAAGCAGGAAACCACTGGATTCTTTGTTTATCCGATATTAAAGACGTATTCCAGATAAAGCGGCGTAAGTTCATAAATCTGAAGTTTCCCAATTATTGAGTAGCTGAAATACACCATGCTGGTGTATCGAGGTTTATTTTAGGTGGTTTTGCCATGTTTATAGCAAACCCCTACTTAATTCCCCTTAGGCAATAGCATTTGAAACGAATGAAAAGACTATTTTTTTCATATAGTTGTAGCATAGTTTCAATTTTACCATAAATAATAATTGGGAAACTTCAGTTCATAAATGAGTTGAGTTTAAAATTATTATTTGTCAACCATGAAGAAATTGAGTAACTACTCAGCGTACGCTTAAAATCAGGGAAACGGAGCCTAAGCGGAGTGATGATTTTTAGTCTCTGGTAGGCGACAGGGCAATTCGCTGATCCGAAGTGCGCTATCGGGGAGTCGCTATTTTTGCGAAAGCTTGTTTTGGGCATCCCAGCCCAAGCAAGCAGCAAAAACTTAACGCGACCACTTATGCCTCCGGCGGCCCCGATTCGTCCTCGTCACCTCGTTCCGACCCAACAAGGGGTCGGAACATAGGCTCCAAATGACTTGACGCCGTGTCGGATGGCCTTTTATTTTGTCTCCACCTTCGCTAACGCTCAGACTCCGACAAAACAACGGCCCTACGGCTATCGCGGACTAAAAATCTTCACTTCGCTAAAGCTCCGTTTCTAGGATTTTCAGCGGTAGCGCGCGAGGGAGGCAAGAATTGCATTCCGAATAGCCGTCCAGCCATTTGAGGTAGACTTAACTGAGCAGGGTTTTGTGCGTAGTTGAGTAGTTGAGGCGGACGCAGGGCGACCAGGGCATCTCCCATTCCCTGCGTAGGCGAATGAATGTTGGTGACAGGAGTCCCAGAATGTTGTGAGGTAGCATGGCGCGCCTGAATAATTAAAAAAGTTCGGGGAGTCGCTATTTTTGCGAAAGCTTGTTTTGGGCATCCCAGCCCAAGCAAGCAGCAAAAACTTAACGCGACCACTTATGCCTCCGGCGGCCCCGGTTCGTCCTCGTCACCTCGTCCCGACCCAACAAGGGGTCGGAACATAGGCTCCAAATGACTTGACGCCGTGTCGTCGGATGGCCTTTTATTTTGTCTCCACCTTCGCTAACGCTCAGACTCCGACAAAACAACGGCCCTACGGCTATCGCGGACTAAAAATCTTCACTTCGCTAAAGCTCCGTTTCTAGGATTTTCAGCGGTAGCGCGCGAGGGAGGCAAGAATTGCATTCCGAATAGCCGTCCAGCCATTTGAGGTAGACTTAACTGAGCAGGGTTTTGTGCGTAGTTGAGTAGTTGAGGCGGACGCAGGGCGACCAGGGCATCTCCCATTCCCTGCGTAGGCGAATGAATGTTGGTGACAGGAGTTCCAGAATGTTGTGAGGTAGCATGGCGCGCCTGAATAATTAAAAAAGTCTTGACAGGGTTTTAGTCTGGTTTTTGTGATTTTTAGTAAACTGCCCAACAGTCGATTAATCCACGCTTTATTGCTTCTATCGCTATAGTCATCACAAAATGTCCCCTTAAACATCTACGACCTCGAAGAACTTTTTTATTCGCCTTACAATCGCTTAAAACAAGGAAAATTCGGGATTTAAAACCCATGAGATAATAAGCCTGTCCTTAAAGCAATACAGGTTACCCTTTGAAAATAGACTTCATCGATGTTGATTCCGCAATCAGTCATGCCAAACAGTTACTTGAAACTGAGCGTGATATATCGCCTGCGCTAAAATCAGCACTGGAAGTGATTCTATTATTAGTCACGGTATTACTCAATCGAGTGACACTGAACAGCAAAAATAGCAGTAAACCACCTGCAAGTGATCCCAAACGTAAAAAAGGGAATCGAAAAAAATCAGATAAGCCTTCTGGCGGACAAAAATCGCATGTCGGCACGACACTTCAAAAAATAGATGACCCGGATGAAATCGAGATCATTACCATTGATCGCCGTACCTTGCCAAAAGGGCGATACACGGCAGATGGCTTTGAAACACGCCAGGTATTCGATATTGATATCTCAAGGGTAGTGACAGAATACCAGGCGCAACGGTTGATAAATGAAAAAGGGCAGTGTTTTATCGCTCCTTTTCCAGATGAGGTTACTAAGGCTGCGCAATATGGTAATGGGATAAAAGCCCATGTGGTTTATCTTTCGCAATATCAGTTATTGCCCTACAACCGAATACAGGAGTATTTCGCTGATCAATTAGGTATGCCGATTAGTGAAGGCTCTATCTATAATTTCAATGAACTGGCCTATGAGAAGTTGGCTGGGTTTGAAACTATCAGTAAAGAACACTTAGTCGAATCAGCGTGCATTCATGCGGATGAAACAGGCATTAATATTAATGGTAAGCGCCATTGGCTACATGGGGCCTCCAATGTTCAGTGGACACACTTCTTTCCCCATGCCAAACGTGGCACAGAGGCAATGAATGACATTGGTATTTTACCCCATTTTCATGGGATTTTATGTCATGATCATTGGAAGCCCTACTATAAATATGATTGTACTCATTCGCTTTGTAATGCACATCATTTGAGGGAATTAACGCGCGCCTGGGAGCAGGATAAACAGGAGTGGGCGCTTGAAATGAAACGACTACTTGAAAAAATGAATGATGCCGTCAATGAAGCAGGTGGCATGCTACTACATAAAGAAGCAGAAAAATGGAAGGTACAATACAGAGAATTACTTGGCAAAGCGGAGATCGAATGCCCACCACCCGATAAGCCTAAAGAAGTAAAACGGGAGCGAATAAAACGCAGTAAAGCTCATCAGTGTTCCCCTATCAATTGAGGCCGTGAAACTAACCTCGCCACAAGAGAGCTCATAAAGCACTGTAAAGACATTCCTGTTATTATTGCGTTTTGAACTGCCCGAATGGTATACGAGCTGATACGAGATATTCTTGCCTGGAAAAATATGGATTCACAAAACGATCTCGTTTTTGGGCCTGTTGTTGCCTTATCTCCAGAGCCTCGCTATATTTTTTATCCGATGGATGAATCAATTCTGGCTGTTGTGTTTTTGAAATCTCTTCAAACACGCGCATTAAATTATAGCTCATTGCAGTCAGACGCATTTGATCTTCAAGTGAGCGGGTATTGGAAGACCAAGCTTTAGTTTCCTTGAAATTACTTTTAGTGTTATTGAATGTCTTTTCAATCGTCCATCGCTTGAAATACAGCATGGCAATGGTTCCAGGGTTAATAGTCATTGGCAAGGTTGTCACAAACCGGTGAAGTTTTCCGGTTTCTGGATCACGGTAATCCACCACGTTAAATTTGATGCCCTTGTTTTCGTACACACTGTATGCTTCAACCCCTGTATTGATCTCATGGTGGGAGTCAAAAGGGATAGACTCAACCAGAGGCGCAATTGAATTTTCTTTTAGCATTGAAATCATGTAATTAGCATGTCGTTTCTGCCGATCCCACCAGACAAAGTCGGTGACGGCTTTATCGTAGACATAGAGATGTTTCTGAGAGCTGTTATTTCCCTTGTTTTGCTTTTCAATATGATCTCGTAACACAGGTATTTCTTGATGCCTCTGAGTTCCGTTTGTCACCAGACAAAGAAATCTGAGCAACCCACTTCTGAGATTCAACGCGTAAATCCCCCCGGCCGCATAAACTTTCCCCTTGCTGTTTTTTTCAGTACGGCAGGCATGATCAATAAAATGTCCATCCGCTGCTTCTATGGTGTATTCGTCAAGTTCCGGTAATGCTTTAAGATAATCAATGTCTTGCGATAGCAGTGTTTCAGAGTGAAGATGGTAGCTCTGCTGTTCAAATGCCTCAAGCATACTTGTTCGTCTATGCGACTTCAGTGATTTAAAATACGTTGAGTGGGGAAGCAGCTGGCCATAAATCTGTTCATTGGTTTGGAGGAAATGGCGACCACTATCGACTACACTGATACAGCGTAATAACCCAAGGCGAATAAAGTCGATATCCTTCAACTCTGGGCATGAACGAGCCCACAAAGGATGACGCTCTGCTAACAGGGCAACAGGGCACGTTCCATACTTTCATTGCAGTGTTGGTGAATATGTTCAGAGAGTGGTAGGTCTTTAAGCATGGGTGATATCCGTTTATGAGGTGATTAAAACGGGAATTTTTAGAAAATTTTTTTCGGTAATTGCAAGCTTTATTTGAAATTATTTGTTGTTTTTTTACGGTGCCTACAGAGTGTCTATTTGCTGTTATAAGTGATTAAAATCAAAAATATGGAAATATTCGAGTGGTGCTACCTTCAGGTAGGTTATAGGCTGCTTTGTTTAGGTACTTCTTCTTTCAATGGGAACACTGATGGTAAAGCTAGAAACTTACTGGAAAGGCTGATTAATTATGAAGAGGATGTCTTGCGCTTCATGACAAATACCTGGGTGCCATTTACCAATAATGCCGCAGAAAATTCGATTCGGATGGCCAAGGTTCAACAGAAAATATCCGGCTGCTTTCGTAGTACCAAGGGTGCAGAGATATTTTGTCGTGTCAGAGGGTATTTATCAACGTGCCGTAAACAAGGTCTAAGTGCAACTCAGGCAATGACCTTGGTCTTTGAGGGAAAGTTACCTGAATTTGCTTTATAATTTCATTGAACTACTCAGCGAAGCTGAGTAGTTACGAAATTGAAGGTATACTTCGCGCGGTCACGGATGCGGAATTTATAGTACACTGATTTTTGTCGAGGGCAAGGCACTAAAACAGGCGCATAGCTGGCTACGCAACTGTTTAAGCAACGCCGCTATCGGCAAAAACTCAGTCGTTAGAAATCCGCAGTCGTGACCGCGCGAAGTATATGTAGTATTGTCTTCATCATCAGTGTTCCCATTGAAAGAAGAAGTACCTAAACAAAGCAGCCTATAACCTACCTGAAGGTAGCACCACTCGAATATTTCCATCTTTTTGATTTTAATCACTTATAACAGCAAATAGACACTCTGTAGGCACCGTAAAGAAACAACAAATAATTTCAAATAAAGCTTGCAATTGCCGAAAAAATTTTCTAAAAATTTCCGTTTTAATCACCTCATAAACGGATATCACCCATGCTTAAAGACCTACCACTCTCTGAACATATTCACCAACACTGCAATGAAAGTATGGAACGTGCCCTGTTAGCAGAGCGTCATCCTTTGTGGGCTCGTTCATGCCCAGAGTTGAAGGATATCGACTTTATTCGCCTTGGGTTATTACGCTGTATCAGTGTAGTCGATAGTGGTCGCCATTTCCTCCAAACCAATGAACAGATTTATGGCCAGCTGCTTCCCCACTCAACGTATTTTAAATCACTGAAGTCGCATAGACGAACAAGTATGCTTGAGGCATTTGAACAGCAGAGCTACCATCTTCACTCTGAAACACTGCTATCGCAAGGCATTGATTATCTTAAAGCATTCCCAGAACTTGACGAATACACCATAGAAGCAGCGGATGGACATTTTATTGATCATGCCTGCCATACTGAAAAAAACAGCAAGGGGAAAGTTTATGCGGCCGGGGGGATTTACGCGTTGAATCTCAGAAGTGGGTTGCTCAGATTTCTTTGTCTGGTGACAAACGGAACTCAGAGGCATCAAGAAACACCTGTGTTACGAGATCATATTGAAAAGCAAAACAAGGGAAATAACAGCTCTCAGAAACATCTCTATGTCTACGATAAAGCCGTCACCGACTTTGTCTGGTGGGATCGGCAGAAACGACATGCTAATTACATGATTTCAATGCTAAAAGAAAATTCAATTGCGACTCTGGTTGAGTCTATCCCTTTTGACTCCCGCCATGAGATCAATACAGGGGTTGAAGCATACAGTGTGTACGAAAACAAGGGCATCAAATTTAACGTGGTGGATTACCGTGATCCAGAAACCGGAAAACTTCACCGGTTTGTGACAACCTTGCCAATGACTATTAACCCTGGAACCATTGCCATGCTGTATTTCAAGCGATGGACGATTGAAAAGACATTCAATAACACTAAAAGTAATTTCAAGGAAACTAAAGCTTGGTCTTCCAATACCCGCTCACTTGAAAATCAAATGCGCCTGACTGCAATGAGCTATAATTTAATGCGCGTATTTGAAGAGATTTCAAAAACACAACAGCCAGAATTGATTCATCCATCGGATAAAAAATATAGCGAGGCTCTGGAGATAAGGCAGCAACAGGCTCAAAAACGAGATCGTTTTGTGAATCCATTATTTTTCCAGGCAAGAATATCTCGTATCAGCTCGTATACCATTCGGGCAGTTCAAAACGCAATAATAACAGGAATGTCTTTACAGTGCTTTATGAGCTCTCTTGTGGCGAGGTTAGTTTCACGGCCTCAATTGATAGGGGAACACTGA
>NZ_BLYC01000010.1 GCF_019721995.1 Bathymodiolus japonicus methanotrophic gill symbiont
CATCAGTGTTCCCCTATCAATTGAGGCCGTGAAACTAACCTCGCCACAAGAGAGCTCATAAAGCACTGTAAAGACATTCCTGTTATTATTGCGTTTTGAACTGCCCGAATGGTATACGAGCTGATACGAGATATTCTTGCCTGGAAAAATAATGGATTCACAAAACGATCTCGTTTTTGAGCCTGTTGCTGCCTTATCTCCAGAGCCTCGCTATATTTTTTATCCGATGGATGAATCAATTCTGGCTGTTGTGTTTTTGAAATCTCTTCAAATACGCGCATTAAATTATAGCTCATTGCAGTCAGGCGCATTTGATTTTCAAGTGAGCGGGTATTGGAAGACCAAGCTTTAGTTTCCTTGAAATTACTTTTAGTGTTATTGAATGTCTTTTCAATCGTCCATCGCTTGAAATACAGCATGGCAATGGTTCCAGGGTTAATAGTCATTGGCAAGGTTGTCACAAACCGGTGAAGTTTTCCGGTTTCTGGATCACGGTAATCCACCACGTTAAATTTGATGCCCTTGTTTTCGTACACACTGTATGCTTCAACCCCTGTATTGATCTCATGGCGGGAGTCAAAAGGGATAGACTCAACCAGAGTCGCAATTGAATTTTCTTTTAGCATTGAAATCATGTAATTAGCATGTCGTTTCTGCCGATCCCACCAGACAAAGTCGGTGACGGCTTTATCGTAGACATAGAGATGTTTCTGAGAGCTGTTATTTCCCTTGTTTTGCTTTTCAATATGATCTCGTAACACAGGTATTTCTTGATGCCTCTGAGTTCCGTTTGTCACCAGACAAAGAAATCTGAGCAACCCACTTCTGAGATTCAACGCGTAAATCCCCCCGGCCGCATAAACTTTCCCCTTGCTGTTTTTTTCAGTATGGCAGGCATGATCAATAAAATGTCCATCCGCTGCTTCTATGGTGTATTCGTCAAGTTCTGGGAATGCTTTAAGATAATCAATGCCTTGCGATAGCAGTGTTTCAGAGTGAAGATGGTAGCTCTGCTGTTCAAATGCCTCAAGCATACTTGTTCGTCTATGCGACTTCAGTGATTTAAAATACGTTGAGTGGGGAAGCAGCTGGCCATAAATCTGTTCATTGGTTTGGAGGAAATGGCGACCACTATCGACTACACTGATACAGCGTAATAACCCAAGGCGAATAAAGTCGATATCCTTCAACTCTGGGCATGAACGAGCCCACAAAGGATGACGCTCTGCTAACAGGGCACGTTCCATACTTTCATTGCAGTGTTGGTGAATATGTTCAGAGAGTGGTAGGTCTTTAAGCATGGGTGATATCCGTTTATGAGGTGATTAAAACGGAAATTTTTAGAAAAATTTTTTCGGCAATTGCAAGCTTTATTTGAAATTATTTGTTGTTTTTTTACGGTGCCTACAGAGTGTCTATTTGCTGTTATAAGTGATTAAAATCAAAAAGATGGAAATATTCGAGTGGTGCTACCTTCAGGTAGGTTATAGGCTGCTTTGTTTAGGTACTTCTTCTTTCAATGGGAACACTGATGACTGCTAATGAACTCTGTTTGCTGGGCTAAGTTTGAGCGAGCAAGCCTTGGAGATTGCAAAGTAGCCGCATTATCCTGGGTGTTTCGTAAAGCAAGTATACCCTGGGACTGGTTGCTACCGCTGAAAATCATGGAAACGTAGCTTAGCGAAGTGTTGATTTTTAGTCCCTGATAGGCGACAGGGCAATTCGCTGATTCGACGTGTGCTAGCAGCACGCGAGAGGAGCAAGAATTGCATTCCGAATAGCCGTCCAGCCAGTGAGGTAGTAATGACGAAGCGGCTTTTGTGCGTAGTCGTTGCGTCATTGTTCTGCTGGGTGAAGGTAAGAGTTTGATGGCAATGGGATGGAAAAACTTGAACATCGAGTAATAATAAATTAAGCGAATATGAGCAACTCGCTATTTTAATGACCTGTAACTCGATGTTCAAGTTTTTTAACTGATTGATTTTATTGATAATTTTACTGACAAAGAAAGCATCAACATCATTGTAAATCAATCACTTATAAAACAAAGCCGGAAAAATTTACTTTTCTTAGCCCAGTTATAGCTGAAAACTTGAACATCGAGTGTAATGAGGACGAGTATGCCAATTTACCACCGAGTCAAATCGTCCCTATCCTGGCAGACAAAGGCATCTACATTGCCTCCGAATCATCATTTTATCGAGTGTTGCATAAAGCAGAACAAGTCACACTCGGGGAGTCGCTATTTTTGCGAAAGCTTGTTTTGGGCATCCCAGCCCAAGCAAGCAGCAAAAACTTAACGCGACCACTTATGCCTCCGGCGGCCCCGATTCGTCCTCGTCACCTCGTCCCGACCCAACAAGGGGTCGGAACATAGGCTCCAAATGACTTGACGCCGTGTCGGATGGCCTTTTATTTTGTCTCCACCTTCGCTAACGCTCAGACTCCGACAAAACAACGGCCCTACGGCTATCGCGGACTAAAAATCATCACTTCGCTTAGGCTCCGTTTCCCTGATTTTCAGCGATAGATGGCGGGCTAACAGGCGCGCCATGCTACCTCACGAAATTCCGGGACTCCTGTCGCCATAATTCGTTCACCTACGCAGCGGATGGGAGATGCCCTGAACGCCCTGCGTCCGCAACAACTACGCACAAAAGCCGCTTCGTCATTACTACCTCACTGGCTGGACGGCTATTCGGAATGCAATTCTTGCTCCTCTCGCGTGCTGCTAGCACACGTCGAATCAGCGAATTGCCCTGTCGCCTATCAGGGACTAAAAATCACCACTTCGCTAAGCTACGTTTCCATGATTTTCAGCGAGAGCGCAAAAACACCTCCAAGCCAACGAGTTATATCGCAGAAAAAGCGAACCAGGTATGGACGTGGGATATCAGCTACATGCCAACACCCATCGTGGGTCAGTTCTACTATTTATATATGATAGAGGACATTTATAGCCGAAAAATAGTCGGGGCTGAAGTGTATGAACAAGAAAGTGGCGAAGATGCCGCTACACTACTTGAGCGTAGCCTATTAAAGGAAAATTGGGGAGTCGCTATTTTTGCGAAAGCTTGTTTTGGGCATCCCAGCCCAAGCAAGCAGCAAAAACTTAACGCGACCACTTATGCCTCCGGCGGCCCCGATTCGTCCTCGTCACCTCGTCCCGACCCAACAAGGGGTCGGAACATAGGCTCCAAATGACTTGACGCCGTGTCGGATGGCCTTTTATTTTGTCTCCACCTTCGCTAACGCTCAGACTCCGACAAAACAACGGCCCTACGGCTATCGCGGACTAAAAATCTTCACTTCGCTAAAGCTCCGTTTCCAGGATTTTCAGCGGAGGCGGCTTAAATAATTTAGGCGAAAACTATCTTGAAAAACACCGCTATCGACTACACTGATACAGCGTAATAACCCAAGGAGAATAAAGTCGATATCCTTCAACTCTGGGCATGAACGAGCCCACAAAGGATGACGCTCTGCTAACAGGGCACGTTCCATACTTTCATTGCAGTGTTGGTGAATATGTTCAGAGAGTGGTAGGTCTTTAAGCATGGGTGATATCCGTTTATGAGGTGATTAAAACGGAAATTTTTAGAAAAATTTCTTCGGCAATTGCAAGCTTTATTTGAAATTATTTGTTGTTTTTTTACGGTGCCTACAGAGTGTCTATTTGCTGTGATAAGTGATTAAAATCAAAAAGATGGAAATATTCGAGTGGTGCTACATTCAGGTAGGTTATAGGCTGCTTTGTTTAGGTACTTCTTCTTTCAATGGGAACACTGATGTTGTAAACAGGCTTCCATAGGCCATTGTTGCCAAACCAGCTATCAGTGACTGTCAATATCGGAGCGGTGGAAAAATGTTCTGCAATTGCAATCAGCATTTGAGCCGCCTGAGTCATCTTGGTCTGGAAAGGAACGACTTCCCCTCTTATCGTGGCGGTTTCTTTTTTTGCCTGAATTGTTTTTAAGGGCTGAAGTTTCCCAATTATTGAGTAGCTGAAATACACAATGCTGGTGTATCGAGGTTTATTTTAGGTGGTTTTGCCATGTTTATAGCAAACCCCTACTTAATTCCCCTTAGGCAATAGCATTTGAAACGAATGAAAAGACTGTTTTTTTCATATAGTTGTAGCATAGTTTCAATTTTACCATAAATAATTATTGGGAAACTTCAGTTAAGCGTATTTTTCTTAATAATAACCCAGAGTAAAAAATCTAAAGTTTTTTACTCCTGCTTGTTCGATTATTATGTGACTACACGGCCAGGAATTCGCGGCAATAAAAAGCATATCCCGTTATAATATTGACCTCTATTATGAACTTATTAAGAATTCCTAGAACACTATTATGCATGCTGACTGGATAGACTACCTGGCTACACAAAAACTATTAAGCTTTGTACCAACCGATAAGCAGGCAATCTTAGCGCCACTTACGCATTTAGGCATATTAACGGTTTCGGGGAAAGATGCGGCAGATTTTTTACAAGGTCAAACAACATGTGATATTAAAGCATTGCTTGATGCGCAGCCTGTTTTGGGTGCATATTGCAATGCCAAAGGTCGTACAATCAGTAGCTTTATCATTATCCGGCATCAAGATTCATTTCAGCTCATCCTTACGCACGAGTTACTCGAATCGGTTAGAAAAAAGCTGCAAATGTATGTGTTACGTTCTGACGTAAAAATGACAGATCATAGTGATGACTTATGTATTAGTGGTATTGCAAATATCAAACTGAATCCACAAGAGCTGTTATACCCATACCCGCAACTAGAAAACAGCTTTCTGTTTATCGGCGCCCCCGAACAAAGCCGCTTATTCTGGTTAGAGCTAAGCCAGCAGCTAGACATAAGCTTAATCAGCTCTAGCGCCTGGTTAGGCCTGGATATTCAGGCGGGGATTCCCTGGCTATATACACGGACTAGTGAAGAATTTGTGCCACAAATGCTTAACCTGGATAAACTGGGTGCGATCAGCTTTGAAAAAGGCTGCTACACCGGCCAGGAAATCGTAGCTCGCACACACTATTTAGGCAAGAATAAGCGCACCATGTATCAAGCACGCTGTGCTACGGCTGCTGAAATTAGCCCTGGCTGTTCAGTTACTGATAATGAGTCTAAGGTACGGGGCATGGTCGTATTAGTTGCAGTGCAAGACAATATAACTCAGCTATTAGTGGTACTGCATGATCAGGCAGTTAATGATGTAAATCTCCAACTTGCTAATCAATCCTGCGATAAAATTACTCTGAATTAACATCATAATGAAAGCCGCACAATACAAATGAACCCTGACATTGCACGACGCTTTAGGCGCTTAGGTACACTGACAATTTTCGCCGTCTATTTTGTTATTTTAGTAGGCGGTATTGTCCGTGCATCTGGAGCCGGCATGGGCTGCCCTGACTGGCCTACCTGTTTTGGACAGCTAATCCCGCCAACTAGCGAAGCTCAGCTGCCCGCCAATTATCATGAAATCTATGCTGTTGGCTATACCAATACCGATTTTAATGTCATCAAAACCTGGACTGAATACCTGAACCGCCTTACCGGGGTGACAATCGGTTTTTTAATTTTCTTAACACTCTGGGCATCACGCGCCTACCTGAAAACAGATAAAGCAGTGTTTTATTTATCCCTGACTGTATTTCTGTTAGTGGGCTTTCAGGGCTGGCTGGGTTCCATCGTGGTAAAAACCCATCTGCACCCGTTGATGATCACGGCACATATGCTACTCGCGCTGTTTATTGTCGCCTTATTAATCTATGTCATTGCCCGCTCACAAAATGATTTATTACGCCAGATTGATATTTCTGCATTGCCTGCAACATTTAAAACTGTCTTGATTGTCGCTATGGGCTTTACTTTACTGCAAGTCGGCATGGGCACTCAGGTTAGAGAAGCAGTGGATTTAATTGCCACACATCATAATTATATAGACCGTGAATACTGGCGCGATAGCTTTCCGCTTATTTTTTACATACACCGATCATTTTCAGCAGTGATACTCTTCACTAACCTATGGTTAGCATGGAAAGTCTACCAGTCAGTCGATAAAAGCAGCTTATTATTTCGTCTTGCCTTGGTCTTAGTCGGTCTAATTATTTCTGCAATTCTTGCGGGCATGTCTTTAGATCATCTGGGCATGCCTCCTGTCGCACAACCCATACATTTATTAATGGCAAATTTAACTTTTGGTGTACAATTTTTTATATTTATCTGTATCAGCTATGCTGCAAAAAACATAAATAGGCTTGCAGCCCCCTTATCCTGATGACCACATAGTTTTATCCATCCAACATACCAAGACTCCCATGCTAAAAATATTTTTAAGATGGCTACTGACTTTTCTTTATAGAATTGAAGTAAAAGGTTTAGATAATTATAAGCAGGCTGGTGACCGTGTACTGATTATTGCCAATCACAGCTCTTTTTTAGACCCATTAATATTAGGTGTATTCCTGCCAGATAGAATTACTTTTGCAATTAACAGCCATATTGCCGAACTCTGGTGGTTAAGGCCATTTCTTAGATTGTCGCATGTTTTTCGCATGGATCCGACCCACCCGATATCCTTGAAAAACCTGATTCATTTCTTACAAAAACCCAGTAAAACCGTTATTTTCCCTGAAGGCCGGATTACCGTCACTGGCTCGATGATGAAGATATACGACGGCACTGGAATGGTCGCCGATAAATCTGGAGCGACAATTCTACCTATCCGTATAGAAGGCGCGCAATATACACATTTCTCTCGTTTACATAGAATAGTTCGCCTACGTTTTTTTCCTAAAATCGCCCTGCAAATTCTACCACCAACAAAAATTGAGGTGGATAAAGATTTGCGTGGAAAAGCGCGCCGCCATGTCAGTGGTCTGATTTTAACCGACATCATGAGCAATATGATGTATACAACCAGTCACTATCAACAAACAATTTTTTCAGCCATGCTGGATGCTAAAAAGATCCACGGTGGTAAACACCGTGTTGCAGAAGATTTAGACAGAATCCCTGTTTCGTATAACACACTGATTACCCGATCTATTGCGATAGGTAATGCATTGAAAAAAATCACTGCCAAAGGTGAGAATGTTGGGGTCTATTTACCGAATAATAGTAAGACACTGAATGTTGTTCTAGGCTTGCAATTGCATGAACGCGTACCCGCCATGTTGAATTATTCTATAGGCGCTACCGGAATGCTGTCTGCCTGTCATACTGCAAAAATCACCACGGTTCTGACCTCACACCGTTTTATTGAACTAGGGAAATTTGCTGAAGATGCGCATACACTCGCGGAAAATATTAACCTCATTTATCTGGAAGATTTAGCCAAAGATATAAGCACTATCAATAAGCTCACAGCTTTAATACAGGCAAAAACCACCCATTTATGGTATCCACGTACACAATGCTCCCCAGATAGCCCAGCCGTTGTGCTTTTTACTTCAGGTTCAGAAGGTGCACCTAAAGGTGTTGTACTATCGCATAAAAATATCCTGGCAAATCATAAGCAGATTTCAGCGCGAATTAACTTTAATGCCCAGGATACCGTATTAAATTTCTTACCCATGTTTCATTCCTTTGGTTTTAGCGTTGGCACTATGCTACCTATTATGAATGGCATGACCACCTTCTTCTATCCATCGCCATTGCATTACAGCATTATTCCTGAAATGGCTTATGAAACCAATTCCTCTATTATCTTTGGTACCAATACCTTTTTAGCCGCCTATGGAAAAAAGGCGCATCCCTATGATTTTTTCAATATACGCTATGTTGTCGCAGGTGCTGAAAAGCTGCATGAAAACACTCGGCAATTGTGGGCAGATAAATTTGGCATTCGTATATTAGAAGGCTACGGTGCGACTGAAACCAGCCCTGTTGCTGCAGTTAATACCCCCATGTTTTGTAAAAACGGGACAGTGGGGCGCTTAATGCCGGGAATGGAATACAAATTAGAAAACATTCCCGGCATTGAAAATGCTGGAAAACTGCACCTTTACGGGGAAAACATTATGCAAGGCTATTTGCTAGCCGATAATCCGGGAGTATTAGTACCCCCCCATTCTATCTATGGCGATGGCTGGTATGATACCGGGGATATAGTGCATGTCGATGAGGAGCGCTATGTCTCCATTCGTGGACGTAGTAAGCGCTTTGCAAAAATTGCCGGAGAAATGGTTTCCCTGACCGCTACTGAGCAATTAATCAATGAAATCTGGCCAGATGCACAGCATGTTGTGGTCTGTATTCCAGATGAAAGAAAAGGTGAACAATTAATCCTGATTACCACACAGGAAAATGCTAATAGCAAAGAACTGATCGCACTTGCCAAAGGCGTGTCCAGCATTAATTTACCAAAGAAATTTATCGCCGTGGAGAAAGTCCCTGTATTGGCAACTGGGAAAATTAACTATATAGCTGCAGCTGAATTAGCCGAAGCGCATTTTAGTTAATTACTATTCCTTGGAAACAGGCGCGCCATGCTACCTCACGAAATTCCGGGACTCCTGTCGCCGTAATTCGTTCACCTACGCAGCGAATAGGAGATGCTCCAGCCGCCCTGCGTCCGCCACAGACTGAGCACAAAGCAGCTCAGTCATGGCTACCACAAATGGCTCTACGGCTATTCGGGATAAAATTTTAGCCTCCCTCGCGCGCTATCGCGCACTTCGGATTGGCAAATTTCCCTGCGCCTTCTGGAGACTATCAGCCCGTCCGGGGCTGACAGCGATTGAATATCACGCCTTCTCTGACAAATACTCTATCCGCCGCAAGTGCTAATATTGCCCCTCCCGCGCCAGCGTTAGCAGTAACAGCAGAGATTGTCACTTTATCCAGCGTGTTGATTATTTGCAGGATTATGTCATCGATCGCATAAAATTAAGCCACGATTCTTTCGCCGGCTCATCTGCAACTTCGATTATATTGAGATGTATACCGTTAGACCAGGACTCTTCCCCGCCCATTAACACAATCACATCGATATCCAGGGTACTAACATGTTGATAAACGCTGAGTAGCAATCTGCACTGCTCGGTACTCATACCGCCATTATGAAAGGATGAATGCAGGTAAGCGACCCGGTTTTTCGTATGATACCAGACCTCCTGACAAGGAGGATACAGCCCCGCTTTGGTATAATTAATAGCTATATTTTGTATGGATTTCATCAGTGTTCCCCTATCAATTGATGCCGTGAGACTAACCTCGCCACAAGAGAGCTCATAAAGCACTGTAAAGACATTCCTGTTATTATTGCGTTTTGAACTGCCCGAATGGTATACGAGCTGATACGAGATATTCTTGCCTGGAAAAATAATGGATTCACAAAACGATCTCGTTTTTGAGCCTGTTGCTGCCTTATCTCCAGAGCCTCGCTATATTTTTTATCCGATGGATGAATCAATTCTGGCTGTTGTGTTTTTGAACTCTCTTCAAACACGCGCATTAAATTATAGCTCATTGCAGTCAGGCGCATTTGATTTTCAAGTGAGCGGGTATTGGAAGACCAAGCTTTAGTTTCCTTGAAATTACTTTTAGTGTTATTGAATGTCTTTTCAATCGTCCATCGCTTGAAATACAGCATGGCAATGGTTCCAGGGTTAATAGTCATTGGCAAGGTTGTCACAAACCGGTGAAGTTTTCCGGTTTCTGGATCACGGTAATCCACCACGTTAAATTTGATGCCCTTGTTTTCGTACACACTGTATGCTTCAACCCCTGTATTGATCTCATGGCGGGAGTCAAAAGGGATAGACTCAACGAGAGTCGCAATTGAATTTTCTTTTAGCATTGAAATCATGTAATTAGCATGTCGTTTCTGCCGATCCCACCAGACAAAGTCGGTGACGGCTTTATCGTAGACATAGAGATGTTTCTGAGAGCTGTTATTTCCCTTGTTTTGCTTTTCAATATGATCTCGTAACACAGGTATTTCTTGATGCCTCTGAGTTCCGTTTGTCACCAGACAAAGAAATCTGAGCAACCCACTTCTGAGATTCAACGCGTAAATCCCCCCAGCCGCATAAACTTTCCCCTTGCTGTTTTTTTCAGTATGGCAGGCATGATCAATAAAATGTCCATCCGCTGCTTCTATGGTGTATTCGTCAAGTTCCGGGAATGCTTTAAGATAATCAATGCCTTGCGACAGCAGTGTTTCAGCGTGAAGATGATAGCTCTGCTGTTCAAATGCCTCAAGCATACTTGTTCGTCTATGCGACTTCAGTGATTTAAAATACGTTGAGTGGGGAAGCAGCTGGCCATAAATCTGTTCATTGGTTTGGAGGAAATGGCGACCACTATCGACTACACTGATACAGCGTAATAACCCAAGGCGAATAAAGTCGATATCCTTCAACTCTGGGCATGAACGAGCCCACAAAGGATGACGCTCTGCTAACAGGGAACGTTCCATACTTTCATTGCAGTGTTGGTGAATATGTTCAGAGAGTGGTAGGTCTTTAAGCATGGGTGATATCCGTTTATGAGGTGATTAAAACGGAAATTTTTAGAAAAATTTTTTCGGCAATTGCAAGCTTTATTTGAAATTATTTGTTGTTTTTTTACGGTGCCTACAGAGTGTCTATTTGCTGTTATAAGTGATTAAAATCAAAAAGATGTAAATATTCGAGTGGTGCTACCTTCAGGTAGGTTATAGGCTGCTTTGTTTAGGTACTTCTTCTTTCAATGGGAACACTGATGATGGATTTAGAAAAAAGATTTGCTACGATCGAAGCCGGTTTTTCAGCAAGTGCTAATTCATCTTTTAAAACAACCGTTGCAGGTAACTTGATGCCTTTTTCACTAGCCGCCAGCTTAGGTTTTAAATGACCTATCCAGATAGCGCCATCTATAGTCGCTCTACAAATAGCCTGATTTGCCGCAGCAATAATGTCACCGGCTTTTCCTGTTAACTGCTCTTCTTTATGCACATTGTATAAAAACACAGGTCCCCCATAGATTTCATCCAGCACCCCCGGGCTACCATCTGCCGCCGCTGAAAATCATGGAAACGTAGCTTAGCGAAGTGGTGATTTTTAGTCCCTGATAGGCGACAGGGCAATTCGCTGATTCGACGTGTGCTAGCAGCACGCGAGAGGAGCAAGAATTGCATTCCGAATAGCCGTCCAGCCAGTGAGGTAGTAATGACGAAGCGGCTTTTGTGCGTAGTCGTTGCGGACGCAGGGCGTTCAGGGCATCTCCCATCCGCTGCGTAGGTGAACGAATTATGGCGACAGGAGTCCCGGAATTTCGTGAGGTAGCATGGCGCGCCTGATGCAGATGTCGCAAAATCTCATCAGTTGATTGTTTTTTCCAGTTAAGCGCACGATCAGCCTGTTTCATCATCGGCTGAAGCTTGCCTTTAACCATTGGGTTATTGTAATCCAGCGGAACAGGCTTAAAGTCAGGCGCATCAAAATAGCTGAGCGCCTCCCATAAACAGTCCACAGCACCCTGCGTCACTTCGCGATTAAATAGGCTACTTTTTGTGGCATTGCGCATAGGAAAGGTTTTTGTCGCCCAGATATCGCCCATATCCATTTCTTCCTGAGCTGCTAATAGCGTAACGCCCCATTCAGCAACTCCGTTTTGAATCGCCCAATCCAGAGAACAGGCGCGCCATGCTACCTCACGAAATTCCGGGACTCCTGTCGCCATAATTCGTTCACCTACGCAGCGGATGGGAGATGCCCTGAACGCCCTGCGTCCGCAACGACTACGCACAAAAGCCGCTTCGTCATTACTACCTCACTGGCTGGACGGCTATTCAGAATGCAATTCTTGCTCCTCTCGCGTGCTGCTAGCACACGTCGAATCAGCGAATTGCCCTGTCGCCTATCAGGGACTAAAAATCACCACTTCGCTAAGCTACGTTTCCATGATTTTCAGCGGGGGTATTAAGCTGGATCTGAAAAGCGCACCGGCAACCGCTTTTGTCGATGGAGAAATGATTAAAGGCATACGCGAGCATTTATTTGCTGTATTGCGTGATATTGTTTACGTTAGCGATGAAATAAATGATAACCCTAAATTCGACTTGCAAAGCTCGGAAGGCATAAGCAATTCAGTATTTCATATTTTACGCAATGCCAATATTATTCACCAGAGTACCGAACCTAAACTGGTTGTTTTCTGGGGTGGACATTCCATTTCGACGGGGAGTCGCTATTTTTGCGAAAGCTTGTTTTGGGCATCCCAGCCCAAGCAAGCAGCAAAAACTTAACGCGACCACTAATGCCTCCGGCGGCCCCGATTCGTCCTCGTCACCTCGTCCCGACCCAACAAGGGGTCGGAACATAGGCTCCAAATGACTTGACGCCGTGTCGGATGGCCTTTTATTTTGTCTCCACCTTCGCTAACGCTCAGACTCCGACAAAATAACGGCCCTACGGCTATCGCGGACTAAAAATCATCACTTCGCTTAGGCTCCGTTTCCCTGATTTTCAGCGCGCGAAGAATATACTTATACGAAATCGGGGAGTCGCTATTTTTGCGAAAGCTTGTTTTGGGCATCCCAGCCCAAGCAAGCAGCAAAAACTTAACGCGACCACTTATGCCTCCGGCGGCCCCGATTCGTCCTCGTCACCTCGTCCCGACCCAACAAGGGGTCGGAACATAGGCTCCAAATGACTTGACGCCGTGTCGGATGGCCTTTTATTTTGTCTCCACCTTCGCTAACGCTCAGACTCCGACAAAATAACGGCCCTACGGCTATCGCGGACTAAAAATCATCACTTCGCTTAGGCTCCGTTTCCCTGATTTTCAGCGGAAGTAGGCTACGAGATAGGCTTACGTGGTATGAATATCTGTACCGGCTGTGGCCCTGGCGCAATGAAAGGCCCTATGAAAGGTGCAACGATTGGCCATACAAAACAACGCATCAACCACGGGCATTATATCGGCATCACAGAAATTGTAAATAACTTGGTAATTTTACCGGATATAGAAAAACGCCTGGAAGCATTTGTGCGTATCGGACACGGTATTATCGTGTTCCCAGGAGACGCCGGAACCGCTGAAGAAATTTTATATGTATTGGGGATTTTATTACATCCAGAGAATGCAGAAACCCCATTCCCGCTCATTTTCTCCGGACCTGAATCATCAGCAGATTACTTTAGGCAGATCAATGCCTTTATAGGTGAAACATTAGGTTTTGAAGCACAGCAGCGCTACAAGATTATCATCGATGATCCGGCCAGAGTTGCCCGATAAATGCGCTTAGGAATACGGCAAGTACGCGAATTCCGTAAGAGTAAAGCCGATGCCTATTATTTTAACTGGAGCTTAAAAATCGCTACTGAGTTTCAGCAACCATTTACCCCTACTCACGAAAATATGGCAGGGCTGGAATTACATAAAGACCAGGCAAAACATCAATTAGCCGCAAATTTACGCCGGGTTTTTTCTGGCATAGTGGCTGGTAATGTTAAAGACGCAGGCGCGCCATGCTACCTCACGAAATTCCGGGACTCCTGTCGCCGTAATTCGTTCACCTACGCAGCGAATAGGAGATGCTCCAGCCGCCCT
This sequence comes from Bathymodiolus japonicus methanotrophic gill symbiont, assembly GCF_019721995.1. Taxonomy (GTDB): domain Bacteria; phylum Pseudomonadota; class Gammaproteobacteria; order Methylococcales; family Methylomonadaceae; genus Methyloprofundus. The sequence goes on from NZ_BLYC01000010.1 coordinate 13,547, forward strand.
GCGTCCGCCACAGACTGAGCACAAAGCAGCTCAGTCATGGCTACCACAAATGGCTCTACGGCTATTCGGGATAAAATTTTAGCCTCCCTCGCGCGCTATCGCGCACTTCGGATTGGCAAATTTCCCTGCGCCTTCTGGAGACTATCAGCCCGTCCGGGGCTGACAGCGAGGGAATCCGGGCTATAGAAAAAAATGGACATTTTGAAATCAGTGGCGATAAAGAAATCATGCAACCGGTGATGAGTTACTTGCAGCATTTGTTAGCCAGAAACGCATGAAATTGCCCGGAACAACCTATGTGCCCTGCTATAAAATAGTTTCTTAAGGCTGTTCAGTGTAGACTGAGGTTGAGGTACGAAACCCAGCAAATAGATATTTAAGTCACAAACGAAGCCTGTGAAAAGCTGGGATTACGCTCGCTTTATCCCAACCTACAGATAGCTAAAATGGAATATCATCATCAAAATCTTCATACTCCGCAGGCGGTGGTGAATTTGGTGCTGTTTGTGCTGGAGCAGGAGTAGCATGACTCTGTGGACTTGCAGGAGCATTGGCAGCATTACTTGCTAACGGTGCTGTCCCTCCAGAACGGCTACCTAGCATGTTCATTTCTGTAGCAACTATTTCAGTAGTATATTTATCCTGACCGCTCTGATCTTGCCATTTACGTGTTTGCAAACGCCCTTCTACATAAACCTGGCTACCTTTGCGTAAATATTCGCCGACAATTTCTGCCAGGCGATTAAAGAACACCACTCGATGCCATTCAGTTTTTTCTTTGCGTTCACCCGATTGCTTATCTTTCCAGCGAAAGGTTGTTGCCAGGGTTACATTAGCAACTACTCCCCCAGTAGGCATATAACGCACCTCTGGATCAGCCCCCAAATTTCCTATTAAAGTTACTTTATTGAGCATTACTTACTCCAAAAAAATGAATTGATGCATAGTCTACCATTAATAAATTGAATTCTATTTAGGAACCTGGATTTATTAACTGAAGTTTCCTAGTTTTTAAAGCATAAGAATATCAGCTAATGCTTATTTTTCTGAAATATTAGGTATTACTAATATTAATGGCATTCCGTTGACTAAAAGCCTTGAATTCTTTTTAAAAACAACAGGTTAATCGTGAATGAGGCCTAGTTTTACTGTATAATGAAAGTTTATAACACATTGATTATACAAATAAAACGACCTCATTCATGTTCATTTTACGCGATATTTTACTCCCGCTTCAAGATCATTTTTCCAAAACCACTTTAGGCCGCGAACGAGCCTCTCTGTTTGTTTACACGATCCTGTCTATTATCGTTCCCTTTACGTCGTCGATGACATCTAATCTTTGGCGTTGCCTTGATACGTTGTTCGGGTTTGAGATCAAGAATAAGCGCTTTTACACTTTCATGGCTTCTTCAACTTTGCCGTGGGCTGGGCTGTGGAAAACTATCTGGGAGCTGATTCCGTCTCCTGAAACAGATGGGCGCATATTGGTTGCACTGGATGACTCCATTATCACTAAAGTAGGCAAAAATATCTTCGGCTGTGAAGCCATTTTTGACCACGCGGCCAAATCGAATCAAAGCAAATATCCCCCCCCCCGTGTCAGGATAGTTTTCGCCTTATTTGAAAAATAATAACTCAAACAAGGGGCGGAAAAATAAAACCATGACAACTCAATACCCAAAAGAAAGAAAAGATGCCATCATTAACAAAACTGAAGTTTCCCAATAATTATTTATGGTAAAATTGAAACTATGCTACAACTATATGAAAAAAATAGTCTTTTCATTCGTTTCAAATGCTATTGCCTAAGGGGAATTAAGTAGGGGTTTGCTATAAACATCATCAGTGTTCCCCTATCAATTGAGGCCGTGAAACTAACCTCGCCACAAGAGAGCTCATAAAGCACTGTAAAGACATTCCTGTTATTATTGCGTTTTGAACTGCCCGAATGGTATACGAGATGATACGAGATATTCTTGCCTGGAAAAATAATGGATTCACAAAACGATCTCGTTTTTGGGCCTGTTGCTGCCTTATCTCCAGAGCCTCGCTATATTTTTTATCCGATGGATGAATCAATTCTGGCTGTTGTGTTTTTGAAATCTCTTCAAACACGCGCATTAAATTATAGCTCATTGCAGTCAGGCGCATTTGATTTTCAAGTGAGCGGGTATTGGAAGACCAAGCTTTAGTTTCCTTGAAATTACTTTTAGTGTTATTGAATGTCTTTTCAATCGTCCATCGCTTGAAATACAGCATGGCAATGGTTCCAGGGTTAATAGTCATTGGCAAGGTTGTCACGAACCGGTGAAGTTTTCCGGTTTCTGGATCACGGTAATCCACCACGTTAAATTTGATGCCCTTGTTTTCGTACACACTGTATGCTTCAACTCCTGTATTGATCTCATGCTGGGAGTCAAAAGGGATAGACTCAACCAGAGTCGCAATTGAATTTTCTTTTAGCATTGAAATCATGTAATTAGCATGTCGTTTCTGCCGATCCCACCAGACAAAGTCGGTGACGGCTTTATCGTAGACATAGAGATGTTTCTGAGAGCTGTTATTTCCCTTGTTTTGCTTTTCAATATGATCTCGTAACACAGGTATTTCTTGATGCCTCTGAGTTCCGTTTGTCACCAGACAAAGAAATCTGAGCAACCCACTTCTGAGATTCAACGCGTAAATCCCCCCGGCCGCATAAACTTTCCCCTTGCTGTTTTTTTCAGTATGGCAGGCATGATCAATAAAATGTCCATCCGCCGCTGGAAATCCTGGAAACGGAGCTTTAGCGAAGTGAAGATTTTTAGTCCGCGATAGCCGTAGGGCCGTTGTTTTGTCGGAGTCTGAGCGTTAGCGAAGGTGGAGACAAAATAAAAGGCCATCCGACACGGCGTCAAGTCATTTGGAGCCTATGTTCCGACCCCTTGTTGGGTCGGGACGAGGTGACGAGGACGAATCGGGGCCGCCGGAGGCATAAGTGGTCGCGTTAAGTTTTTGCTGCTTGCTTGGGCTGGGATGCCCAAAACAAGCTTTCGCAAAAATAGCGACTCCCCGATGCTTCTATGGTGTATTCGTCAAGTTCCGGGAATGCTTTAAGATAATCAATGCCTTGCGATAGCAGTGTTTCAGCGTGAAGATGATAGCCCTGCTGTTCAAATGCCTCAAGCATACTTGTTCGTCTATGCGACTTCAGTGATTTAAAATACGTTGAGTGGGGAAGCAGCTGGCCATAAATCTGTTCATTGGTTTGGAGGAAATGGCGACCACTATCGACTACACTGATACAGCGTAATAACCCAAGGCGAATAAAGTCGATATCCTTCAACTCTGGGCATGAACGAGCCCACAAAGGATGACGCTCTACTAACAGGGCACGTTCCATACTTTCGCTGTCAGCCCCGGACGGGCTGATAGTCTCCAGAAGGCGCAGGGAAATTTGCCAATCCGAAGTGCGCGATAGCGCGCGAGGGAGGCTAAAATTTTATCCCGAATAGCCGTAGAGCCATTTGTGGTAGCCATGACTGAGCTGCTTTGTGCTCAGTCTGTGGCGGACGCAGGGCGGCTGGAGCATCTCCTATTCGCTGCGTAGGTGAACGAATTACGGCGACAGGAGTCCCGGAATTTCGTGAGGTAGCATGGCGCGCCTGATTGCCTCCGAATCATCATTTTATCGAGTGTTGCATAAAGCAGAACAAGTCACACATAGAGGGCGGGCTAAAGAGCGCAAAAACACCTCCAAACCAACGAGTTATATCGCAGAAAAAGCGAACCAGGTATGGACGTGGGATATCAGCTACATGCCAACACCCATCGTGGGTCAGTTCTACTATTTATATATGATAGAGGACATTTATAGCCGAAAAATAGTCGGGGCTGAAGTGTATGAACAAGAAAGTGGCGAAGATGCCGCTACACTACTTGAGCGTAGCCTATTACTCGATGTTCAAGTTTTTCCATCCCATTGCCATCAAACTCTTACCTTCACCCAGCAGAACAATACTTTAATGATGCTGTTGGCCCTAAGCGCCCTAAATCTCTGCCAATCATATGTTTTCCTGATGGCATCAGTTGAAACACATCCTTTATTAATTCACCTAACTCTTTCAGCTTATCACCAGGATCTGGAAACTCTAGCAATGACGTGATGAACTCAAGCAGTACATCCATTTGAGACTTGCGCTGTAAGCTTCCTACGGTCGCTGCCAGCCATGGAGAGCGAAAGCGAGGGCTGGTAGTCCCCAGAAGGCGTAGGGCCGTTGTTTTGTCGAAATCGTAGCGCTAGCGTAGGTGTAGACAAAATAAAAGGCATTCCGAAACGCCGTCCAGTCATTTGAGGGAGTGTTACGAAGCCAGCACCGAGTTTACGATGGTAATGGCGAAGTGGCACGTACGCAGGACGTCTGGGGCGCCGAAGGCATTAGTGGTCGCGTTAAGTTTTTGCCGCTTGCTTGGGCTGGGATGCCCAAAACAAGCTTTCGCAAAAATAGCGACTCCCCGCATACGCAGGTAGTTTGCTTTCAATGCGGGCTATTTGCTCTGGGTGAAGGAGAAGGCAATGGTCAAACAAAAGACTCAGAATCAGGCCACGGCTTGATCCCTCTTCATCTAATTGTTTGGCCTCACGCCCCCATCCTTCATAAAGCTTCCAGTCCTCAAAGAAAACCTCAATCAGCCATCTCAACGTATAGGCTTGAATAATATCTTGTGTGCGCCAAGTCAGGTCTGTCGCCACTAAATAGCGATAGTCGTTTTCACCGTCATATTTTAAGGCAATGACAAAGCGTTTTTTACTGTGTGAACTCACCTTTAATCGTGCACTGCTGACAGTCACTTTAATCTCTTTTCCGCCACGTACACGTATTATCTGATCAATGCCTTTGTTAATCGAATTAAAGTACTCTCGACGGACCTTATTCTACCTCTATATTCAATTTTTTGGTTTTACGTAATTGGCTAATCACCTGCGAGCCTCCATTTCTTTAGCGGCTTCGCCCTAGAGGCTTGTTTCACCATACATCGCATCACGAGTACGCCCTTAATTTTAATCAGGCTATGCTCACTTAAACTCTTTTATAAGCCTAATGCAATCTCTGTTTTGGTCGGGTAGGCACTGTCACGTTTCAGGCTAATAGGCCTATATTTTTTTTGCTATACGCTCTTTTTCAACCGTTTTTCTTCTTATCCCACTGCTTTAAGGCTGGATCCGCATATAAAAGAAAACCGACAGGCTCGGGGAGTCGCTATTTTCCAGGCGCGCCATGCTACCTCACGAAATTCTGGACCCTGTCGCCATAATTCCGTTCACCTACCGCAGCGAATCGGAGATGCTCCAGCCCACCTGCGGTCCGCCACAGACTGAGCACAAAGCAGCTCATCATGGCTACCCAAATGGCTCTACGGCTATTCGGGGATAAAATTTTATCCTCCCTCGCGCGCTATCGCGCACTTCGGAATTGGCAAATTTCCCTGCGCCTTCGAGACTTCAGCCCGTCCGGGCTGACAGCGTGCGAAGATAAAATTATATCTCCAAAGAAAAAAGAAAAACCTTTCCAGATGGTCTGGCTCAACCAGAAACTGGGATGCTACAGGGGCAGTTTTCATTAATCCTGAAGGACTGATGAGCGGCTTAATAAATTTAGGCGAAAACTATCCTTGAAAACTCGTATCCTGGGCACAAAATATTGTATCGGTAGGGTTGCTTGAAACAGGTCAAAGGTTCGCTGGGCGTGCCTATTTTTTAGATTTCCGATTTTATCTACCCTTAAAAAACAATTTCAGGCAAAAAAAGAAACCGCCACGTAAGAGGGGAAGTCGTTCCTTTCCAGACCAGATGACTCGGCGCCTCAATGGCTGATTGCAATTGCAAGAACATTTTTCCACCGCTCCGAATATTTGACAGTCCTGATAGCTGGCTTGGCAACAATGGCCTATGGAAGCCTGTTTAACAAAGCTATCGGAAGCCCGGTTTAATATTTCTCCTCTAGGTTAAGGTGCAATAATGTACTGTCATCGTCCAGAAAAAGAAAACCCAATGTGCGCGGATGGAAAATCGAATCCGGGTCAAAGAGCTCAAGCAAGACATAGGGAGTCAGAAAAGTCAGTGTCGAAATGCGCAGGCAGTGACCAACCATTTGAAACTTCTGTATGAATGGCAACAACGCGACGTGGATTTACGCGATCGTTTAAAAACCGTCCGGAACGTCGGCACAAAGTGAAGGGGCGAGCCAGTTTCACCTTTTCAGATATCCGCCGCATCATTGCCGAACGGCTTTGTGATCCGGACATTTTGAAAGGGTTTGCCCCAAATACAGCAGCTCCCCTGTAAATTCGGTGGTAGCCGTTTTATTGCGAATGGTTCCTTGATGAATTTCTAAGAAACTTCAGTTTATTAATATCTGAAACTATATATTTTATAGGATGCGCTTCGTGCCTCAGCACATCCTACAGGTTTTAGGCATTATTTAATCCGCAACCCTAAAGTATTCGCGGGCTAAAGCCGCAAGTTATTCTTAGGGTTATTTACTGATAAAATCACCAAATGCACGACTACCATCACCTGTTTCTATCGTTTCTACTACGCTCAATGTTTGAGCATCAATCACTGTGACAGTGCCATCGAACCAGTTAGCAATATAAACATGGCGGTCATCAGAGTGTGTACTTATGCCTTCCGGTTTTTCGCCCACTTCTATCTGGCTGATTTCTTTTAATGTCTGCGTATCAATAACAGAAACAGTATTGTCATCCTGGTTGGTAACAAATAATAATTTTTCATTTAATGCTAAAGCGAGTGCATAAGGTCGACCACCCACTTTAATGCGCGAGATGCGTTTTAAATTTTGCGCACTTAAAACAGAGACATCATTACTTTCTACATTCGCGCTATAAATGTACTCGCCTTTTTTATCCAGGATGATGCCAAAAGGGTGAGCGCCAACTTTAGTCGTATTTCTAATTTTAAAGCTGCGTAAATCAATTTGAGATAATGTGTCATCCATGCGGTTGGCAACATATAGCCAGCGATTATCAGGGCTGACTACCAGACCTGATGGTGATTTGCCAACTATTAGTTTTTTGATTAGTTCTAGATCAGCGCTATTAAAAATCGATACACTGTTTTCATACCAGTCAGCAACAAAAATACGCTGCCCATCTGGGCTAACAGCTATACCAACCGATGCACCACCGACTGTTACATGGTTTGTTTGTTGCAAACTTTGCGCATCTATCACAGCAAAGCCATCACCTTCAGGGGTGCTAATATAAACCTTGCCTAATCGATGATTAACTGCCACACCCACAGGTTTACCAACAACGGCAATGGTTTTAATGACCTGATTAGTCGCGACATCAACTACCGCAATGCTGTTATCTAATTGATTCGTGATAAATGCATAGGGCTGCGCTAATAGAAAAGAACTATTAGTAAGTAACAAAAGTACATATATTATCTGGAAGGTGTATTTGAATGGCATATAATGCTGACGTTGATTTTGTTTTGCAAGCATGCGCTCTTGGACGATTAAGAAAGTAGTGCACACCCTCTTATGAAAATCGGGGAGTCGCTATTTTTGCGAAAGCTTGTTTTGGGCATCCCAGCCCAAGCAAGCAGCAAAAACTTAACGCGACCACTTATGCCTCCGGCGGCCCCGATTCGTCCTCGTCACCTCGTCCCGACCCAACAAGGGGTCGGAACATAGGCTCCAAATGACTTGACGCCGTGTCGGATGGCCTTTTATTTTGTCTCCACCTTCGCTAACGCTCAGACTCCGACAAAACAACGGCCCTACGGCTATCGCGGACTAAAAATCATCACTTCGCTTAGGCTACGTTTCCCTGATTTTCAGCGGGGGACTGAGTGGCGTTTTTACTATACTTCGCGCGGTCACGGATGCAGAATTTATAGTGCACTGATTTTGTCGAGGGCAAGGCGCTAAAACTGGCTACGCAAGTGTTTTAGCAACGCCGCTATCGACAAAAACTCAGTCGTTAGAAATCCGCAGTCGTGTCCACGCGAAGTATAAACCTCCCCTTAGTCCCTCTCAATAACGAACAGGTACTATCTATCTAATTGTCATACCAGCTAAGTAGACTAGAGGCGTACATTGTGACCCACTTTCAAGTACTGCCTAGACGAACAACTAAAAAGAAGCTTATCTTTTCATTTCAAATGTAATCGTTTCTGGTGAAGCGGCAGGCTCAAATTTATTTAACAAGCTTGTTAAGCCTTCTTTTAATACTGCCGTTACTTGCTTATCCGCTGTTTCTTCGTTTAATTCTACCGGTGGATTATTGTTCATATAACCTCGATAATACGTTGCGACCCAAATTACTTCAGAGCCGCTACCTTTTTTCTTAACTGTCAACTTACCCTGGTAATTATCAACAGCAAGAACTGGCACGTCTTCATCCTGACCTGAGTGCTGAATTGTTTTTACAATACTCATGTCAGTGATCTTATAAGTATATGACATTTTCTTATCATCATACTTTTTCAGAAATTCTGTGATTGTGCCACCACCAGGTAGTGTTAAAACACGCGTAGCACCTTTTTCATTACCACCCTTTCCATCAGTGCTTTTAATTCCTGGGTGCCAGGACATATCATCAAAGTTTTTAATTACGTCCCAGACTTCTTCAGCAGGCGCATCAATTGCAACTTTTGCTGTCATTTTTCCTCTAACAGGGCCATGTGCAAAAGAAATCGCACTAAATAAAAACAAGAATAATGCAAGTAAAGAAATTTTTTTCATATTTAATCCTAATTGTGTGACGTAAAAATGAGTTGCTTATTATAAGGTAATTTGTTGAATGCTAAAATCAAAAATAACGCCTCAGACAATTAACGGCTATAAATTTACTATTTTTTACTGATTTAAGTTTCCTAAATAAGTTTTTTTGCACATATTCTGAGTGTTAAATCCCCATAGAATACAGTACAATACAGTGTAATTATAAATTAAAGTCTAACGCTCATTTTTTATTATGCAAGAAATTAATAGACGTTTTTCCATTTTGTTTTTTTTGATGCTGCTTTTTATCCAGGGTTGTAGCCTCAAAAATCCCAATCAGGTAGAAAATAAGCAACAAAATAAGTCTCTTAGTGAACTGGCACAACAAGCCGGGCTAGACTTGCCTGCCGCATCAATTCGAGCTAAACGCAACTTTGCCCAGACCAATGATAGCTGGCAATATCTAATTTCCCTGTTTGCCATTCCTGAAGTTGATGATGCTCTAATTCAAAAACAGCTGGACTGGTATCTGGCTCGTCCAGAATATATAGCAACCATTCAGACACGGGCGCAACCTTACTTATATAATATTATTAAACAGATAGAAGAAAAGGGCTTGCCGGGTGAGTTCGCCTTGCTTCCTGCGGTAGAAAGTGGATTTAAAGCACATGCCTATTCGCGGGCACGGGCATCAGGCTTGTGGCAGTTTATACCTTCTACTGGAAGACTGTATGGCCTGGATCAAAACTGGTGGTACGATGGCCGGCGCGATGTCTATGCCTCTACCGATGCAGCAACTAGTTACCTGAAAAAACTGGGCGGTATTTTTAATAATGACTGGCTACTCGCCCTTGCTTCATATAATGCCGGCATGGGAACCGTCGGCAGAGCAGTCAAGCGCAATGCCTCCCAAAACAAGGCATCCGACTTTTGGTCGCTGAAATTACCTAAAGAAACCAGAAATTACGTGCCGCGTCTACTTGCATTGGCAAAAATTTTCGCTCATGCAGATCATTATGGTATCAGCTTAAAAACCCAGACGCATGAGCCCGCCTTTATGGCAATTAATATAGGTTCTCAGCTTGAACTGGCAAAAGCTGCGCAATTGTCTAACACCACAGTTAAGCAATTATTACATCTAAACCCAGGACTGAGTCGCGGCTATACCCCCCCAAAAGGCCCTCACCGTCTATTGATTCCAATCGCAAATGCCGAACTATTTAAAAAGAACCTGGCCGCTCTACCCGTAGCCCAGCGCGTACAATGGCAAACACACCAGATTAAACCCGGCGAGAACCTATGGGCGATTGCTCGTCACTATAAAACCCATATAAGATCCATCCGTGAAGTTAATCATTTAACAAATAATAATATTCGTGCGGGTGCTCAGTTGCTTATCCCTGTCCCCCGTAGCCAGGGGACTCAGGCCTCGTTTACCCAGGCCACGGCTAAAATGCCTATTTACAATAAATCTAGCTATACAGTTAAATCAGGCGATAGTTTATGGGGCATTGCTAGAAAACTGGGCTTACATAGTAAAGATATTGCCCAGTGGAATCAGATTGGGCTCAATACCACTCTAGCGTTAGGTCAAACATTAGTCATTAAACAGCACGCAATGCATCAGTGTTCCCATTGAAAGAAGAAGTACCTAAACAAAGCAGCCTATAACCTACCTGAAGGTAGCACCACTCGAATATTTCCATATTTTTGATTTTAATCACTTATAACAGCAAATAGACACTCTGTAGGCACCGTAAAAAAAACAACAAATAATTTCAAATAAAGCTTGCATTTGCCGAAAAAAAATTTTCTAAAAATTTCCGTTTTAATCACCTCATAAACGGATATCACCCATGCTTAAAGACCTACCACTCTCTGAACATATTCACCAACACTGCAATGAAAGTATGGAACGTGCCCTGTTAGCAGAGCGTCATCCTTCGCTGAAAATCCTGGAAACGGAGCTTTAGCGAAGTGAAGATTTTTAGTCCGCGATAGCCGTAGGGCCGTTGTTTTGTCGGAGTCTGAGCGTTAGCGAAGGTGGAGACAAAATAAAAGGCCATCCGACACGGCGTCAAGTCATTTGGAGCCTATGTTCCGACCCCTTGTTGGGTCGGGACGAGGTGACGAGGACGAATCGGGGCCGCCGGAGGCATAAGTGGTCGCGTTAAGTTTTTGCTGCTTGCTTGGGCTGGGATGCCCAAAACAAGCTTTCACAAAAATAGCGACTCCCCAATGTGGGCTCGTTCATGCCCAGAGTTGAAGGATATCGACTTTATTCACCTTGGGTTATTACGCTGTATCAGTGTAGTCGATAGTGGTCGCCATTTCCTCCAAACCAATGAACAGATTTATGGCCAGCTGCTTCCCCACTCAAAGTTTTATTCTAAAAAGAATTGGCGGGCGGATATTGCTAAAATTGATACGCAAATTATTCATGTTTTTGCTTTGTACACTCCAGAGGCTCGTGATTTAAGGCAATTAATCGCCTTTTTAAAAATCACTAATGAACTAGATCGTACTGTTAATACCAGTCGGTCTTTTATTCGAGATTTTCCCTATGTTTTATCAAAAGAAATTGATCAATATTTTATTCTTGAATATGCCATTCCTTTACAGAAAACCTGTGTAGTTTCAGTAGAAAGTGCTTTAGCTCTTTTTTCTATAGATGATAAATCTGAGGTAGCGGAACTTTACAAAACGGTTGTGATTGAAGAAGAGAAGAACGATGAATTTTACAAAATTATTGAAAAGAGCTTGTTAAAAAAAATCAGTAATGATATTCAGCTTTCTAACGAATATCAAGCGGTTATGTTTACATTACGCCGTTTAGAGAAAATAGCAGACCGAGCATTGAATATAGCCTCATTAATGCACTTTGCTAAAGTGGGTGGAGATATTAATCGTGTGAAATAGCTATCCTAGAATGACTAAGGCAACTGGCAATAAATAAGCCAGCTAGCTTATTTGTATTCAAGGCGTGGGAACAGGCGCATAGCCAGCTATATAACCGTTCCCACAACGCAGAAGATGATTAAAAAGACCAGTAAGATGACTGGGGTATTTGCTAGGTACCTAAATATCCTTTAAACCCAAAACATCCTGCATATCATATAAACCATTATTCTGACTTTCCAGCCAGACTGCGGCGCGTACCGCACCATTAGCAAAAGTCATTCTGCTGGTTGCTTTATGGGTAATTTCTAAGCGCTCACCTTCATCCGCAAACATAACGGTATGCTCGCCGACTATATCGCCTGCGCGAATAGTAGAAAAGCCAATGATTTTCCGCTCGCGCTCTCCCGTATCACCTTCGCGGCCGTAGATAGCGCATTCTCTCAGGTCACGTCCTAATGTATCTGCAATAACTTCACCCATACGTAAAGCAGTACCTGATGGTGCATCAACCTTGTGTCGGTGATGCGCTTCGATCACTTCGATATCGGTCGTGTCGCCCATCACTTTTGCAGTCATTTCCAGCAATTTTAGCGATAGGTTCACGCCAACACTCATATTGGGTGCGATCACGATGGCAATATCTTTAGCCGCTGCTGCAATCTGTTCTTTTTGCTTTTCAGAATAACCTGTAGTGCCAATCACCAGCTTTTTACCTGCCTGGCGGCAAAGCTCTATATATTGCATAGAAGGCTCTGGACGGGTGAAATCAATTAACACATCAAACTGATCCAGCACGCTCGCAAGATCCTCTCGGATACAAATACCTAATGCACTAATACCCGCTAAATCACCCGCATCTTTGCCACTACCACTACGCGATATGGCTGCGCTCAATGTAGTTTTCTCAGCCAACTCTGCGGCTTTAATCAGGCATAAGCCCATCCGCCCTGATGCACCAACAACCGCAACTCTAATCATGGCTATTACCCTGTTAATTTATCAAAAAAACCTTTTACGCCATCCACCCATGAGTGCTCTTGTGGGCTATGGTGCTTGCCACCTGTGGATAGTGATTCGCGAAACTGCTCAATCAGTGCTTTTTGTTCTTTTGTCAGACGTACTGGTGTTTCTATTTGCACACGACACATCAAATCGCCTACAGCACCCCCGCGCACCGGTTTAACACCTTTGCCACGCAACCTGAATAATTTTCCAGTCTGGGTTTCTGCCGGGATTTTTAATTTAACTTTGCCACTTAAGGTAGGCACTTCCAACTCCCCACCTAAGCAGGCAACCGGAAAACTAATTGGCACTTCACAGTACAAATTTTCACCATCACGGGTAAAAATAGGGTGATCTTTTACCTGTACCTGGACATATAAGTCCCCTGCAGGGCCACCATGTGCTCCGGCTTCCCCTTCTCCACCGAGGCGAATACGGTCACCACTATCAACACCTTTGGGAACCTTGACTGATAAGGTCTTATTTTCTTGTAACCGTCCCTGTCCATGACATTTATGACAAGGATCTTTTATTTGCTGACCTGTACCGTGACAGGTCGGGCAGGTTTGCTGCACAGAAAAGAAACCTTGCTGCATTCTGACTTGTCCATGTCCCTGACAGGTTGTACAAGTTACCGGGCTAGATCCTTTCTTGGCGCCGGAACCGCTACACTCGCCGCAAGTGGCTAGTACAGGTACTCTAATTTTAGCTTCGGTTCCTGCGACCGCTTCTTCCAGGGTAAGTTCCAGGTTGTAGCCTAAATCGGCACCGCGTTGCACATTGCTACGCTGGCGCCCCCCGCCACCGCCACCGAAGATATCGCCGAAAACATCTCCAAAGATATCCCCAAAGCCTTCCGCGCCACCACCAAAACCGCCGCCCACTGAATTATCGACACCGGCATGTCCGAACTGGTCATAGGCAGAGCGCTTTTGCGCATCGGATAATATTTCGTACGCCTCTTTAATCTGCTTGAATTTTATCTCAGCAATCTCTGGCTTGTCTTTATTTCTATCCGGATGGAATTTCATTGCCATCTTGCGATAGCTTTTCTTTATTTCTGTTTCACTTGCATTTTTACTTACACCCAGTAGCTTATAAAAATCTTCTTTTGCCATTTTTCAGTCCACACCCTATCATTGCCGGGGCTTAACCCCAGTTACTATGAAATTACTTTTACACTTGTTTCGCACACAGCCATTTACCTAGCCACGCGAAGTCTACTATGTGATACAACAACGCCCCGTCACAGTTTTTCACCGTGGCGAGGCGCTCCCATTTTTTAAATGGTTTATGACAACTTATTTCTTATCATCGTCTTTTACTTCTTCAAATTCAGCATCAACAACACTGCCATCAGCCTCTGCTGCTGGCTGCTCTGTAGAGCCCCCCATATCTGGCGTACCTTCAGCACCTGCCTGCTGTGCATAAGCACGCTCAGCTAGTTTGCCTGATAACTCAGTTAATGCCGTTGTTTTCGCTTCGATCGCTTCTTTGTCATCACCTTTCAGTGTTTCTTTTAGCTCTTCGATAGCCACATCAATAGCCGTTTTTTCTTCAGCAGTTACTTGCTCACCAAGTTCTTCAATTGATTTCTCGGTGACATTGATCATGCTTTCGGCAGTATTACGTGCTGAAACCAGCTCAGTTAGCTTCTTATCTTCTTCTGCATGCGCTTCAGCATCTTTTATCATGCGTTCAACTTCATCATCCGATAAGCCACTCGATGCCTTAATAATAATCGACTGCTCTTTACCTGTTGCTTTGTCTTTGGCAGAAACATTCAAAATACCATTGGCATCAATATCAAAAGTAACTTCAATTTGTGGTACGCCGCGACGGGCCGGTGGAATATCAGACAGATCAAAACGTCCTAATGACTTGTTCCCCGCAGCAACTTCACGCTCACCTTGCATAACATGCACAGTAACCGCTGTTTGATTATCATCAGCAGTAGAAAATACCTGGGATGCATTGGTTGGAATCGTAGTGTTTTTCTCGATCAACTTAGTCATCACGCCACCCATAGTCTCAATACCCAGAGACAGTGGTGTTACATCAAGTAATAATACGTCTTTAACATCACCACCTAGAACACCCGCCTGAATCGCAGCACCTAACGCTACCGCTTCATCTGGGTTTACATCTTTACGTGGCTCTTTACCGAAAATGCCTTGTACCACTTCCTGTACTTTCGGCATACGTGACTGACCGCCAACTAATATGACATGGTTAATGTCTTTTGCCGACAAACCAGCATCTTTTAATGCTGTTTCACATGGGCCTTTAGTACGCTGGACTAAGTCATCAACCAGAGACTCTAATTTAGCACGGGTTAATTTAACATTTAAGTGCTTAGGACCTGACGCATCAGCTGTCACATAAGGTAGATTCACATCTGTCTGCTCAGCAGAAGACAATTCAATTTTTGATTTTTCTGCTGCTTCTTTTAAGCGTTGTAAAGCCAATGGGTCATTATGTAAGTCTATACCATTGTCTTTTTTAAATTCAGTTGCCAGGTAATCAATAATTCTTAAATCGAAATCTTCACCACCCAGAAATGTATCACCATTAGTCGCTAATACTTCAAACTGGTGCTCGCCTTCCACTTCGGCTATTTCGATAATGGAAATATCAAAAGTACCACCACCTAAGTCATATACAGCAATAGTCGAATCGCCTGGTGCTTGATCCATACCAAAGGCTAATGCAGCCGCTGTTGGCTCATTAATAATACGTTTAACATCAAGCCCCGCTACACGACCGGCATCTTTAGTTGCCTGACGCTGTGAATCATTAAAGTAAGCAGGTACGGTAATGACCGCTTCATTAACTTCTTCGCCTAGAAAGGCTTCCGCATCTTTTTTTAGTTTCATCAACACACGTGAAGAAACTTCAGGGGCTGCCATCTTTTTACCGTGACACTCTACCCATGCATCGCCATTTTCTGCTTCGATGATTTTATAAGGCACCATTTTGATGTCTTTTTGTACCACATCATCTTTAAAGCGACGTCCGATTAAACGCTTAATAGCAAATAAGGTATTTTCCGGATTAGTGACCGCCTGACGTTTTGCAGACTGACCTACCAAAACTTCATCATCTTTAGTAAATGCAATAATTGATGGCGTAGTACGTGCGCCTTCGCTGTTTTCGATAACTCGTGCTTTACCATTTTCCAGAACGGCAACACAAGAGTTGGTCGTTCCTAAATCAATTCCAATCATTTTAGCCATTGAATGCTCCAAAAAGGTTTATATATTTAAAAGTTAAGTCTGATATGTGGTTGTTAATTTTTTTTTCAAGCCTTGTGCAATGCCTATTTAACTTTACTAGTTAGAGTCGCCTTAAACTCTTTGATTTAACTCACAAACTTCATTCATTTATTCATCAATATGTAAAGAGCAGGTGCAGCACCGCCAGTAAAACGGCTGAATTTATGCAACAGCTTGAGCAACAACAGCCATTGCAGGGCGAATCAGGCGACCATTTAATATATATCCCTTTTGAAATACATTAATTACTGTATTTGGCTCTGCATCCTCAGTTGGCACCATAGACATGGCCTGATGGAATTCAGGATCAAACGGCTGCCCTAGTGGGTCAATTGCCTCAATATTAAATTTCTCGAACACTGATTCAAATTGCTTTACTGTTAGTTCGCTACCTTCCTTTAATTTAACGACTTCAGGGGAGTCACTCGTAGCCGCCTGGATACCCAGCTCCAGCGAATCAATGACGCTGAGCAATTCTTTGGCAAATTTTTCCAGGCCATATTTATGCGCGCTATCCAGGTCTTTTTGGGTGCGTCTTTTAAGATTGTCCATTTCTGCCTGTATACGCAAGACTTTATCCCAGTTTTCAGCGGCTTTACTCTCTGCCTTTGCCAATTTCTTCTGCAAATCTTCAACGGAAAGCTCCGTCTGAATTTCGTCTTCTAACTCTGCTGATTCATTATCAAGTTCATCGACCTGCTCAAGAACGTCTTCAAGCAATTCACGGTCTAATTGAACCTCTGCGGATGGCTGATCTTTACTCATTTAATTTGCTCCAGAAAATATGGGTATAACATTAAAATTTACCATTATTCAATAAGTTAAAAACAGCTATAGGGCGTGGCTTTAGCCCGCTTTTAGCATACTTTCGATTATTTTAGCGGGCTAAAGCCACGCCCTACAAACAGTATGTAAATACTACTACTGAATAATTACAAAAAACTGCTTTTATGATGGGGATGCTTACCTGTTATTCAATGCTGTGCCTAATAATTTTGCGGTTACATCGACATAGGGGATGATTTTTTCATAAGCCATACGTGTCAGCCCGATGCCCCCGAGAACACCAACGACTCCATCATTGATAGAATAGATGGCTATTCTAAGCACCAAAGACACTACCCTAACATATTGAATCAGCTGAAGATTATTGCTCGACTTTAAACTGAGCGGCACTTAATATTGTCAGCTTTTTTTACACCTGTATACTTAGGCTCAACACCAAAATAAATAAAATACATGCATATCAATGGCTTAACCAAAGTAGCATACTACTTGCTGCTTTTAATATGATTTTGCAGTATTAGTTAATACGGTAATTAGCTTTTAATAATTACCTCAAAAACAATATAGAACATTCGCAAAATTATTATGTAACATTTTACAATAATATTCATTTACACCTAGAGGGTAAAAAAAATGAAAACCTTAAAACAAATTTTAACCGGGGTTGTTGCTTCGCTGCTGCTTTTTGCTGGCACTGAAGCAATGGCTGTACCGGTAGGCGTTGAGCTTGCAGTGGTTATAGATTCTTCTGGCAGCATCACTAATACTGAATTTGAAGCACAAATGCAAGGTTATGTCAATGCGTTTAGTGATGTTGACATTCAAGATAGGATTGAGGGCATAGCTGGTGGGTTTGCAGTAAAGCTATTCTTTTCTTCTTCTGCCATAGGTAGTATTGAGGCTTTGCTAGTAACAGCTACTGATGCAATGAATTTTGCAACCGCGATTGATGCAATTGCAAGACTTGGTACTATTGGTGCCCGTACAAATATTGTAGCTGCCATGAAATTAGCAAATACCTGGCTGACTGGCAATGATAAAGAGGGCGGCGCCCTAGTGATGGATGTTTCCGGTGACGGTGACCAAAATGTTAATATTGGTGGCTATACCAATGACCAAGCTGGACGAGATGAGGCTGTAAGAGATCAACGCGACCTAGCTACAGCAGCGGGTATTATTGTTAATGGTCTAGCAGTTGATGATGGAAGTTTCCAGGATGCATGTCTTGCCGGCGGGTATTACACCGACAACGTTGTAAATAATGCCTGTGTACAGTCTACAGGTTTTGAAAGTGGGGATTTTGACGCTGCTGTCAAAGATAAATTCATTAAGGATGTTACAGTTCCAGAGCACGCTACTTTAGCTTTATTTGGCTTGGGTTTAGCTGGATTGAGCTTAAGAAAACGTAAGTTAGCTTAATCTAAAATCTTGTAAAAAAAGCCCTGCTGGTTAGCACAATCAGCAGGGCTTTTTCAGGCGCGCCATGCTACCTCACGAAATTCCGGGACTCCTGTCGCCATAATTCGTTCACCTACGCAGCGGATGGGAGATGCCCTGAACGCCCTGCGTCCGCAACGACTACGCACAAAAGCCGCTTCGTCATTACTACCTCACTGGCCGGACGGCTACTCGGTTGGGGAGTCGCTATTTTTGCGAAAGCTTGTTTTGGGCATCCCAGCCCAAGCAAGCAGCAAAAACTTAACGCGACCACTTATGCCTCCGGCGGCCCCGATTCGTCCTCGTCACCTCGTCCCGACCCAACAAGGGGTCGGAACATAGGCTCCAAATGACTTGACGCCGTGTCGGATGGCCTTTTATTTTGTCTCCACCTTCGCTAACGCTCAGACTCCGACAAAATAACGGCCCTACGGCTATCGCGGACTAAAAATCATCACTTCGCTTAGGCTCCGTTTCCCTGATTTTCAGCGAATGCAATTCTTGCTCCTCTCGCGTGCTGCTAGCACACGTCCGCTGTCAGCCCCGGACGGGCTGATAGTCTCCAGAAGGCGCAGGGAAATTTGCCAATCCGAAGTGCGCGATAGCGCGCGAGGGAGGCTAAAATTTTATCCCGAATAGCCGTAGAGCCATTTGTGGTAGCCATGACTGAGCTGCTTTGTGCTCAGTCTGTGGCGGACGCAGGGCGGCTGGAGCATCTCCTATTCGCTGCGTAGGTGAACGAATTACGGCGACAGGAGTCCCGGAATTTCGTGAGGTAGCATGGCGCGCCTGGAATCAGCGAATTGCCCTGTCGCCTATCAGGGACTAAAAATCACCACTTCGCTAAGCTCCGTTTCCATGATTTTCAGCGTGTGTGTAAAACTTGCGCTTAGCCTCACTCAAACATCCCTCTTCTCACGACTCAATTAGCGGAAAAAGTCCGCCCTACTCGGGGAGTCGCTATTTTTGCGAAAGCTTGTTTTGGGCATCCCAGCCCAAGCAAGCGGCAAAAACTTAACGCGACCACTAATGCCTTCGGCGCCCCAGACGTCCTGCGTACGTGCCACTTCGCCATTACCATCGTAAACTCGGTGCTGGCTTCGTAACACTCCCTCAAATGACTGGACGGCGTTTCGGAATGCCTTTTATTTTGTCTACACCTACGCTAGCGCTACGATTTCGACAAAACAACGGCCCTACGCCTTCTGGGGACTACCAGCCCTCGCTTTCGCTCTCCATGGCTGGCAGCGAGGGTATCCGGATGCTTACTTTTAACCTAAATCCTGACTTGCTAAGTATTCTTCGTAGGTGCCATGAAAGTCCACAACCCCTGTCGGTGTTAATTCCAGGATGCGCGTGGCTATACTGGACACAAACTCACGATCATGGCTGACAAAAATCAAGGTTCCAGGATAATTTTCCAGCGCCAGATTTAATGATTCTATCGATTCCATATCCAGATGATTAGTAGGCTCATCCAGCAAAAGTACATTGTTACGGCGGAGCATTAATTTACCGAAGATCATACGGCCTTTTTCACCCCCCGACAGCACGCTGACTTTTTTATGAATATCATCCTGAGAAAACAACAGTCTTCCTAGCGTTCCGCGTATCACCTGGTCATCATCACTCGGCTGACGCCACTGCTCCATCCAATCAAATAATAATTTCGGCTCAGCAAAATCTGCCGCATGATCCTGTGCACAATAGCCTATATCCGCATTTTCAGACCACTTCATCTTACCGGCTGTGGGTTCAATTTCCCCTGCCATACATTTGAGTAACGTCGTTTTACCTATACCGTTTGGCCCGATAATAGCAATACGCTCGCCCACCTGTACCATCAGGTCAAAATTGGCAAAGAGCTCCTCATCATAGCTTTTAGCAAGCCCTGCTATTTCTAATGCCAGTCTGTGCAGTTTCTTGTTTTGCTCAAAGCGAATAAACGGATTTTTCCGGCTTGAAGGCTTGATCTCGGCCAAGTCAATTTTTTCCAACTGCCTAGCGCGAGAAGTCGCCTGTTTCGATTTTGAAGCATTCGCAGAAAAACGGCTGACAAACGCTTTGAGTTCTGAAATTTTTGCCTGTTTTTTTGCATTGTCCGCTTGTAACTGTTCGGTGACCATAGTGGCAGCAGTCATATAATCATCATAGGAACCTGGATAAAGGCGAATTTCACCATAATCCAGATCTGCCATATGCGTACACACGCTATTTAGGAAGTGTCGATCATGCGAGATAATAACCATGGTGCACTGACGCTCATTTAATATCCCCTCCAACCAGCGAATGGCATTAATATCCAGGTTATTCGTAGGCTCATCTAAGAGCATAATATCCGGATCGGAAAACAGCACTTGTGCCAATAATACGCGTAGCTTCCAGCCGGGTGCGACTGCACTCATAAGCCCATAATGCTGATCCAGTGGAATACCCACTCCGGCGAGTAACTCCCCTGCACGCGCCTCTGCAGTATAACCATCCATCTCGGCAAACTCGGACTCAAGCTCAGCAACACGCATCCCTTCTTCTTCCGTCATTTCCTGGTTTGCATAAATGGCATCACGCTCTGATTTTACTTTCCAGAGCTCCTCATGCCCCATAATCACGGTATCCACTACGGCATATTGCTCGTAAGCAAACTGATCCTGTTGTAACTTGCCGATTCGCTCATTAGGATCTTTGGAAAGATTGCCCGATGTAGCTTCCAGATCACCACCCAAAATTTTCATAAAGGTTGATTTACCACAACCATTAGCTCCAATCAGCCCATAACGATTTCCATTACCGAATTTAACGGATACGTCTTCAAAAAGTGGCTTGGCGCCAAATTGCATAGTGATATTTGCAGTTGTAAGCATATTTATATTTTAGGTTTGGGCAGGCACAACAATCCCGTCTGTCTGAAATGCCATTCACGGAATGATGCTGTTCTAGCAGATAACTATTTAAGGTGATTTCTGTCAAAGAATAGACCATCTTACTGGTCTTTTTGTCCGTCTTCTGCGTTGCGACAGCAGTTACATAGAACGACTATGTGCCTGTTATCGCGCCTTGAAGACAAACAAAAATCCTGCGCAATCTGGAATATTCTTTTCCGACAATCACCTAAAATGTGGGGTATTCTACGCGATTTCCTTATTCAGATGTGAGTAAATCAGAAATGCCTGTAGATTAGGCAGCCTAGAATGAAGTCACTTAATCAAAAAACTCTACAATTCCGGTTTCTATATTATACATTGCACCAACGATAGCTATCTCAGCAGCGGATTCTAATTGCACTAAGACTTCACTCCGCTGCTTAACTTGTTCGACCATTATTTCCACATTCCGCTCCGCTACCTTCTCTTCCAGAGAGTTGTCTAAGCTAATGTTTGTAGTATGCTTTCCACTTTTAACGAATGCAACTGCAGGCTGAATTTTATCTAGTAAGTTAGTCAGATTTCCTAGCTCGATTCCCGAACATGCACCTTTAATAGCACCACAATGGGTATGTCCTAACACCACGACCAATTTAGATCCGGCTGCTTTACAGGCATATTCCATACTGCCCAGAATATCATCATTCACCACATTTCCAGCAACTCTAACACTGAAGATATCACCCAGTCCCTGGTCAAAAATCAATTCTGCCGAGGTTCGTGAGTCTATACAGCTTAAGATAATGGCAATAGGAAACTGCCCTCCTACACTCTCATTAGCTTGCTCTAAGAGGTTACGATTATTTCTTAGGCTATTAACAAAACGGGTATTACCTGATTTCAATATCTCCAGTACATCCTTTGGTGATAATGCCTGTTGAGACTCTTTAGTAATCGGCAAAGCACGCTCAACCGGCTCTAAAAAGCCAAAGCCCCGCAAATTCTGGATAACCAACTTGATTTTTTTGCGTCTTGCCTCAACTTTAAAATTTTGAATCATCTCGTAAACATCATAATCAATATATTTAGCGTAGGTTGCATCAATCACCACATTAGATTTAGCAGGTAAATTACTCAATATATGCAGGATTTTTGATTTATTCAAAAAAGACACATTTTCCGATAAGGTAATTACCGTTTTGTTTAACTTGTGCTGTTCATGCAAATGAAATCCCACTTGTAAATTTTCTAGCAAAATAAAAAATAGCGCAAACGCCATACCTATGCTGATACCTGTCAACATATCTGAAAAAATAAGACCGAAAATCGTTGCCGTAAAGGGAAGAAAATGAAAATAACCAACCTGATACATGGTTTTAAATGATGCAGGCTGGGCTAACTTATAACCAACCACTAACAAAATAGCTGCTAAACTGGCCAGTGGGATTTTATTTACTAATTCAGGAATAAGTAGTACAGCGATTAATAAGAACAAACCCTGTATCAAAGCAGCCATTTTTGTACGCCCACCCATCTGAATATTAGCCGAACTACGCACAATTAATTGCGTCATAGGCAAACCGCCTAATAAACCCGAACAGATATTACCGATACCCTGCGCTCTAAGCTCCCGATTATTTGAAGTAACGCGCGTATAAGGATCCAGCTTATCAACCGCCTCTACACATAATAAAGTTTCCAGGCTTGCGACAATGGCAATGGTAAACGCTACAGGATAAATCGCTGGATTATCGATCTGACTAAAATCTGGCAAGGTGATTAAGTTCATGATATCGCCGTACGTTTCCACTACAGGTAAGTTGACCAGGTGGCTTACACCCAAGGCCCAGGCAGGATAAAAATAGATAAATAACTGATTTAATATGCCCCCCACAACAACCGCCATTACAGAACCATGCAACCAGCGCCGGAAACGATATTGTTTAATCCAGTCAGTTTCCCATAATAATATTAACCCCAGGCTAAGCAGGCTGATAACAACTGCGCCTGGAGCGATAAAATCAACCATATGCCCCAGTTCCGACAACGTTGTATAGTCATCACCCTGAACGAACGAGAGATCACCTTCATAATCCTGGTCATAACCAACTGCATGCGGAATCTGTTTAAGAAAAATAATAATTCCAATCCCGGACAACATGCCGGCAATCACCGCTGACGGGAAATAATAGCCGATCACTCCAGCACCCAGTTTACCGAGAATAAACTGCAGAACGCCTGCGAGAACGACTGCAAGCAACACAGCTTCAAAGCCTATTTCTGCAATAGCAGAAAATACAATAACCGCCATACCTGCAGCTGGCCCACTCACCCCTAATGAAGAGCCACTTAGGCTAGTAACCACGATGCCACCGATAACCCCGGCAATTAACCCCGCAGACAGTGGCGCCCCTGATGCCAGTGCAATACCTAAACACAGTGGTAAGGCTAATACAAAAACGACGATGCTTGCTGGAAGGTCGTAACGAAAACTAGCTTTATAATTCAATAGCAAGTCATTTTCCGTTAACAATGGCTTCTTTATCATGTTTTCTTTAATCCTGTAAAAATATGTTTGGCAATAACGCTATATTATATTAAAAAAATCACAGGCGCGCCATGCTACCTCACGAAATTCCGGGACTCCTGTCGCCGTAATTCGTTCACCTACGCAGCGAATAGGAGATGATCCAGCCGCCCTGCGTCCGCCACAGACTGAGCACAAAGCAGCTCAGTCATGGCTACCACAAATGGCTCTACGGCTATTCGGGATAAAATTTTAGCCTCCCTCGCGCGCTATCGCGCACTTCGGATTGGCAAATTTCCCTGCGCCTTCTGGAGACTATCAGCCCGTCCGGGGCTGACAGCGGTTGCTCACGGTTTCTAGCATAAGCTATTGACTCCACAGCACTTCAAAAAAATACCCGCTTAACCTATGGTGAAGCTAAGATTTTTTTCAAATCACTGTGAAACCAATATCTTGCACTATAATTCCGCACTCAACTGATTTTTCTAGGATTATAGTGGGATATGTTCCTGGCAAATTTTATTACTATCACTTTTAGTTAATTTTTCTTCGGTTAACTCACAGAAAAAACCAAAGGATCTTTTGCTAAAGTTTTTACATGTTTTACAGACGCCAAAAGAATTTGAGTTATTTGCTTTTTGCAGCGCTCTCAGCGCCTCAGTAAAAATTTCGTTTTCTGGAAGGATTGAAGCATTTGCTTGTAGTATTGTAGCCGCTTTGTAACTACTCAGCGTGTTTTTTAACTTTAAAATCAAATGGATATATTTTAATTTAACCTGACTTTAGTCATTTTCACCTTTAAAAATGGGTGAAAATCGGACTAAAATTCAGAGAGATACATTAATTATTATTTTAAATCAATCTGTTATGAGTTTAAATTACGCTGAGTAGTTACGCCGCTTTTTTAAATAAATCAGTGGGTTTTGCCTTGTTTAAGATATTTCTCCCTTTGTCAAGTAACTGAATATGATAAACACGTTTATCCAGCTGATCCTGATTTTTTTATATATGCTCTTTTTTCAAAAATAATCAGCGTCTGCGATACAGTTCCCCGTGTCATACCCAGATAGTTTGCAATAGCAGCCGGAGTATCGCTGTATTTATTGCAAAGGGATAAATACTCTAAAACCTGGAAATGCACTATAGTTTCTCAGATAAATAATTTCCAAATTTGGAGCGCTTAAACTTAGGCGGTAACAACGAAATCTTCCCGCAATTTTTGCATAACACAAATCACTTTACTGGCATCATGCATATAAGTGTTAAAAGTTTGCACAACTGAATCATGAAGATCTTCAAAAGTTTTAAAATACTTCATATGAGTCGAATCGCGTTTCGTATTTTTCCATAATTTCTCAATCGGATTAAAATCCGGCGAGAACGCAGGGAGACGTTCTACTGTCAAACGATCTACATTAGCTAACTTAAATTCCTTAATAACACCGCTTCCATGATACGGGGCACCATCTTCAATTAGAATAATCTTGCCTTTATAATAAGCCAGCAATTGTGTTAAAAACTCAACATAGCTTTCACCATTAAAACGCCCAGATGTTTCAGCGTGTTGTAATATCATTGGCTTATAACTCTCGATTAAGACGTTGTCGGCAATAGAATATATCGCTTCCATAAAAAGCTTCTGTGTTGGATATTTCTCATTTTTTAAGCTTTTAAGAATAGCTAAAAATTCTTGAGGCAGCCCAGCTTCTTTTAAAAGTCTAAGTGACTTTGGTTTTATCTCATAAGCCAATGATTCTCGGTATTGAAAACTCCCTCCTTCGAGTTCGATCGTACCAACCCTTTTCGAATCCCTGATGTTTCCACTGTGGGTTGCTCTCCTATTGGAGCCCAGGTTCGTGCCAATGAACCCCACATAGCAAATGACACCTCATCACCGAATAAAACGACACTCTTTTCTTCTACCGCCTTTTCCATAATGGCAGGCAATGTTTCTTCCAGCCACGTTTTTCTTTCAAGCTCGTACTTTTCTTCTTCTTGGCGATCAGTCACAAAACGAGCTTTTTGATAACTGAAGCCCAGTTTTTTCATTAGGCTTGATAAATAGTTCAAGTTATAACGAACTTCAAATTTTAACCAAATAAGCTCGGCAATCATCGCAGTATTCCATATTCCACAATGAAATCCATTGTCTTCTGGGCCTTTCTTTATCAACTCAACCAATCTATTTTTCTGGTCTTTAGTTAACTTTGACTTCCGACCACGTCCTTGATAGTGTTGCCCTATTAACCAACCGACACCTTTATGCATGAATGTTTTCAGCCAATTTATAATGGTTTTTTCACAGACTCACATTAGGCGTGCTATTTCTTTGATTCCCATGCATTCACTGAACCAGAGTAGAGCTTGAGTTAATCGATATAAACAAATATTACTTAGCTTGAGAGCTGTCGCCATATTTTTTTTAGTCGGTCTACAATTGACTTTGAAAAAGTGAGGGATACCATTTTTGACTGTTTCCGTTAGTGTTGGAACGAAAATTATAAGCCAGTTTCCCCTCTGTCGTTTTTGTTTGTTCGGAAATTAATTTTCTGAAAGTCTATAGAGATGTTTCTGAGAGCTGTTATTTCCCTTGTTTTGCTTTTCAATATGATCTCGTAACACAGGTATTTCTTGATGTCTCTGAGTTCCGTTTGTCACCAGACAAAGAAATCTGAGCAACCCACTTCTGAGATTCAACGCGTAAATCCCCCCGGCCGCATAAACTTTCCCCTTGCTGTTTTTTTCAGTATGGCAGGCATGATCAATAAAATGTCCATCCGCTGCTTCTATGGTGTATTCGTCAAGTTCCGGGAATGCTTTAAGATAATCCAGGCGCGCCATGCTACCTCACGAAATTCCGGGACTCCTGTCGCCGTAATTCGTTCACCTACGCAGCGAATAGGAGATGCTCCAGCCGCCCTGCGTCCGCCACAGACTGTGAGCACAAAGCAGCTCAGTCATGGCTACCACAAATGGCTCTACGGCTATTCGGGATAAAATTTTAGCCTCCCTCGCGCGCTATCGCGCACTTCGGATTGGCAAATTTCCCTGCGCCTTCTGGAGACTATCAGCCCGTCCGGGGCTGATAGCGAATGCCTTGCGATAGCAGTGTTTCAGCGTGAAGATGATAGCTCTGCTGTTCAAATGCCTCAAGCATACTTGTTCGTCTATGCGACTTCAGTGATTTAAAATACGTTGAGTGGGGAAGCAGCTGGCCATAAATCTGTTCATTGGTTTGGAGGAAATGGCGACCACTATCGACTACACTGATACAGCGTAATAACCCAAGGCGAATTCGGGGAGTCGCTATTTTTGCGAAAGCTTGTTTTGGGCATCCCAGCCCAAGCAAGCAGCAAAAACTTAACGCGACCACTTATGCCTCCGGCGGCCCCGATTCGTCCTCGTCACCTCGTCCCGACCCAACAAGGGGTCGGAACATAGGCTCCAAATGACTTGACGCCGTGTCGGATGGCCTTTTATTTTGTCCCCACCTTCGCTAACGCTCAGACTCCGACAAAACAACGGCCCTACGGCTATCGCGGACTAAAAATCATCACTTCGCTTAGGCTCCGTTTCCCTGATTTTCAGCGAAAGTCGATATCCTTCAACTCTGGGCATGAACGAGACCACAAAGGATGACGCTCTGCTAACAGGGCACGTTCCATACTTTCATTGCAGTGTTGGTGAATATGTTCAGAGAGTGGTAGGTCTTTAAGCATGGGTGATATCCGTTTATGAGGTGATTAAAACGGAAATTTTTAGAAAAATTTCTTCGGCAATTGCAAGCTTTATTTGAAATTATTTGTTGTTTTTTTACGGTGCCTACAGAGTGTCTATTTGCTGTGATAAGTGATTAAAATCAAAAATATGGAAATATTCGAGTGGTGCTACCTTCAGGTAGGTTATACTCGATGTTCAAGTTTTTTAACTGATTGATTTTATTGATAATTCTACTGACAAAGAAAGCATCAACATCATTGTAAATCAATCACTTATAAAACAAAGCCGGAAAAATTTACTTTTCTTAGCCCAGTTATAGCTGAAAACTTGAACATCGAGTTATAGGCTGCTTTGTTTAGGTACTTCTTCTTTCAATGGGAACACTGATGATAAACATGACAGAACCACCTAAAATAAACCTCGATACACCAGCATTGTGTATTTCAGCTACTCAATAATTGGGAAACTTCAGTTTTTAAAACACTGGGTGCAAAAAAATAAATCATCTATTTGTAGGTACAGTATTTGCCAGAACAGGCGTTTTTTTGTATCTTACTTATGCAAAAACTGTAAAATTATTTTCATTATCGCAATCTTGATGTTCCTGCACTACGGGAACATTTTTTTAAATTTGAATATGAATCATTTAATCGCAGTCGCTTTGGGCGGTGCTTTGGGCGCATCATTACGTTTTTTGGTATCCAGCGGAGTTTACCAATGGTTAGGACGTGGTTTTCCCTATGGGACATTAAGCGTTAACATTTTAGGTTCATTTTTAATTGGTCTGATGACAGAAGCACTGATCTTACAGCGTATTGCCATCACCATGGAATATCGAGCTGCTCTTCTGGTCGGTGTGTTTGGATCATTTACCACATTTTCCACATTTTCGCTGGAAACCCTTTATCTGATTGAGCAAGGGAATCTTTTAAAGGCCTCATTAAATGTACTGATCAGTGTTTTTGCTTGTTTATTTGCAGTGTGGTTGGGCTTGTTATTAGGCAGAACCCTGTTTTTGTATTCCGGCGGCGTGGTGCGCTGGATGGGCTGGGGTTTCCCTTATGCACTGATACTGGTTAATGCTATGGGCGCCTTTATTATTGGCATTATCAGTACTATTCTCATTCAAAAAAATGATCTGTCCCTGGAATATCGGGCATCACTGGTGACAATAATGGTTGGCATATTTGTTACCTGCTCCAGTTTATATCTGATATTATATTTAATAGAAAGCGGACATACGTTTAAATCAGATTTAAACGCTATGGCGGGGGTTTTTATAAGTAACTTGGCTGTTTGCGGTTTATCTTTATGGATTGGATTAATGCTAGGAAAACACATATGAGTACAGGCGCGCCATGCTACCTCACGAAATTCCGGGACTCCTGTCGCCGTAATTCGTTCACCTACGCAGCGAATAGGAGATGCTCCAGCCGCCCTGCGTCCGCCACAGACTGAGCACAAAGCAGCTCAGTCATGGCTACCTCAAATGGCTCTACGGCTATTCGGGATAAAATTTTAGCCTCCCTCGCGCGCTATCGCGCACTTCGGATTGGCAAATTTCCCTGCGCCTTCTGGAGACTATCAGCCCGTCCGGGGCTGACAGCGTGAGTGTGACGGTTGTCAGAGTTTATATTTTGGAAGGACATAATCAAATGGACCAGGCTCTTAATATATTGCATGATGAGGAGGGTATTCATGGCACCACCGTTATTCGCGGTATTGCCGGTTTTGGTGAAAACAAAGAAATTCATACCTCATCGTTACTGAACCTATCTTTGGAATTACCCTTGATTATTGAGTTTTACGAGGAAACAGAAAAAGCTTTACAAGCGATAGAAAAACTTAAATGTAGGCTACCTTTAAAACATATCATCAGCTGGTCGGCAACAGCACATACGCTTAAAATCAGGGAAATGGAGCCTAAGCGGAGTGATGATTTTTAGTCCCTGGTAGGCGACAGGGCAATTCGCTGATCCGAAGTGCGCTAGTAGCGCGCGAGGGAGGCAAGAATTGCATTCCGAATAGCCGTCCAGCCATTTGAGGTAGTCTTAACGGAGCAGGGTTTTGTGCGTAGTTGAGACGGACGCAGGGCGACCAGGGCATCTCCCATTCGCTCCGTAAGCGAATGAATGTTGGTGACAGGAGTCCCAGAATGTTGTGAGGTAGCATGGCGCGCCTGTAGATTAAACAAAGTAAAAAGCATAGAAAAGCGAAATAACAAACAACAGTAATAGCCAGACGACAGCCACTATGACTGAGCGATTGCGAGCCAGGATAGTTGCGTATATTGCCTTTAATAAATTATTACTGCCACTGGCAACAATGATGGCAGAAACAATTGCATTTTCTGTAACTGAAAATTTCCCTGACAACAATGATAAAATAGAGGGGTCGATATCAGTAAAGCCCACCACAATAGACAAACTGAAGTTTCCCAATTATTGAGTAGCTGAAAGACACAATGCTGGTGTATCGAGGTTTATTTTAGGTGGTTTTGCCATGTTTATCATCAGTGTTCCCCTATCAATTGAGGCCGTGAAACTAACCTCGCCACAAGAGAGCTCATAAAGCACTGTAAAGACATTCCTGTTATTATTGCGTTTTGAACTGCCCGAATGGTATACGAGCTGATACGAGATATTCTTGCCTGGAAAAATAATGGATTCACAAAACGATCTCGTTTTTGAGCCTGTTGCTGCCTTATCTCCAGAGCCTCGCTATATTTTTTATCCGATGGATGAATCAATTCTGGCTGTTGTGTTTTTGAAATCTCTTCAAACACGCGCATTAAATTATAGCTCATTGCAGTCAGGCGCATTTGATTTTCAAGTGAGCGGGTATTGGAAGACCAAGCTTTAGTTTCCTTGAAATTACTTTTAGTGTTATTGAATCGTCCATCGCTTGAAATACAGCATGGCAATGGTTCCAGGGTTAATGGTCATTGGCAAGGTTGTCACAAACCGGTGAAGTTTTCCGGTTTCTGGATCTCGGGGAGTCGCTATTTTTGCGAAAGCTTGTTTTGGGCATCCCAGCCCAAGCAAGCAGCAAAAACTTAACGCGACCACTTATGCCTCCGGCGGCCCCGATTCGTCCTCGTCACCTTGTCCCGACCCAACAAGGGGTCGGAACATAGGCTCCAAATGACTTGACGCGGTGTCGGATGGCCTTTTATTTTGTCTCCACCTTCGCTAACGCTCAGACTCCGACAAAACAACGACCCTACGGCTATCGCGGACTAAAAATCATCACTTCGCTTAGGCTACGTTTCCCTGATTTTCAGCGACGGTAATCCACCACGTTAAATTTGATGCCCTTGTTTTCGTACACACTGTATGCTTCAACCCCTGTATTGATCTCATGGCGGGAGTCAAAAGGGATAGACTCAACGAGAGTCGCAATTGAATTTTCTTTTAGCATTGAAATCATGTAATTAGCATGTCGTTTCTGCCGATCCCACCAGACAAAGTCGGTGACGGCTTTATCGTAGACATAGAGATGTTTCTGAGAGCTGTTATTTCCCTTGTTTTGCTTTTCAATATGATCTCGTAACACAGGTATTTCTTGATGTCTCTGAGTTCCGTTTGTCACCAGACAAAGAAATCTGAGCAACCCACTTCTGAGATTCAACGCGTAAATCCCCCCGGCCGCATAAACTTTCCCCTTGCTGTTTTTTTCAGTATGGCAGGCATGATCAATAAAATGTCCATCCGCTGCTTCTATGGTGTATTCGTCAAGTTCCGGGAATGCTTTAAGATAATCAATGCCTTGCGATAGCAGTGTTTCAGAGTGAAGATGATAGCTCTGCTGTTCAGATGCCTCAAGCATACTTGTTCGTCTATGCGACTTCAGTGATTTAAAATACGTTGAGTGGGGAAGCAGCTGGCCATAAATCTGTTCATTGGTTTGGAGGAAATGGCGACCACTATCGACTACACTGATACAGCGTAATAACCCAAGCCGAATAAAGTCGATATCCTTCAACTCTGGG
Source organism: Bathymodiolus japonicus methanotrophic gill symbiont (assembly GCF_019721995.1). Taxonomy (GTDB): domain Bacteria; phylum Pseudomonadota; class Gammaproteobacteria; order Methylococcales; family Methylomonadaceae; genus Methyloprofundus. The sequence continues at coordinate 44,782 of NZ_BLYC01000010.1, forward strand.
CATGAACGAGACCACAAAGGATGACGCTCTGCTAACCCATCTTCGTCACTTTCATCTTTCTAAGCCATTGATTCATCGGTTTAAGCGATTTTTTGTCGAAAAATTCTCTTTAAAATCAATGCGGGGAGTCGCTATTTTCAGGCGCGCCATGCTACCTCACGAAATTCCGGGACTCCTGTCGCCGTAATTCGTTCACCTACGCAGCGAATAGGAGATGCTCCAGCCGCCCTGCGTCCGCCACAGACTGAGCACAAAGCAGCTCAGTCATGGCTACCACAAATGGCTCTACGGCTATTCGGGATAAAATTTTAGCCTCCCTCGCGCGCTATCGCGCACTTCGGATTGGCAAATTTCCCTGCGCCTTCTGGAGACTATCAGCCCGTCCGGGGCTGACAGCGTAGGCAATAGCATTTGAAACGAATGAAAAGACTGTTTTTTTCATATAGTTGTAGCATAGTTTCAATTTTACCATAAATAATTATTGGGAAACTTCAGTAGACAAAAAGTTAAGTCCATTATTACCAAAATTCCCGATGACATATTGGGTGATAAAAGAAAAGAATACAAACATAAAAGCAAACAAAATATTGCTGTTGATAGCTCCAGAGGATGTTGCGTTGTATTACTTGCAGGTATGGCAGCACTATTGTTGTCCATCGGGGAGTCGCTATTTTTGCGAAAGCTTGTTTTGGGCATCCCAGCCCAAGCAAGCAGCAAAAACTTAACGCGACCACTTATGCCTCCGGCGGCCCCGATTCGTCCTCGTCACCTTGTCCCGACCCAACAAGGGGTCGGAACATAGGCTCCAAATGACTTGACGCCGTGTCGGATGGCCTTTTATTTTGTCTCCACCTTCGCTAACGCTCAGACTCCGACAAAACAACGGCCCTACGGCTATCGCGGACTAAAAATCTTCACTTCGCTAAAGCTCCATTTCCAGGATTTTCAGCGGGTGAAGTAAACCCACAACAAGCAGACAGGAAAGGATAATTAGAACGGCAAAGGCTAATAATAGGCTTTTACCTGCTGTGCTATCCAGGAAGAAAATAATAACCAACAACCTAAGATACATCATAGCAGTCGCCATGATCAAAGCGGAAGAAACATTGCTGCGATCTTGTTTCATGAGTCGGGCACGGCGACTGATTACAACAGAAACAGCAGTACTTGAGTAAAGCAGGCGCGCCATGCTACCTCACGAAATTCCGGGACTCCTGTCGCCATAATTCTTTCACCTACGCAGCGGATGGGAGATGCCCTGAACGCCCTGCGTCCGCAACGACTACGCACAAAAGCCGCTTCGTCATTACTACCTCACTGGCTGGACGGCTATTCAGAATGCAATTCTTGCTCCTCTCGCGTGCTGCTAGCACACGTCGAATCAGCGAATTGCCCTGTCGCCTATCAGGGACTAAAAATCACCACTTCGCTAAGCTACGTTTCCATGATTTTCAGCGGGCGTACTGGCTGATGCGCTGTATGGTGAAAAGCCTTTATGGACGAAGCCGCTAAAGAATCTGGAGGCTCGCAGGTGATTAGCCAATTATGTAAAAACCAAAATATTGAATATAGAGGTAGAATAAGGTCAGTCGAGAGCTACTTTAATTCGATTAACAAAGGCATTGATCAGATAATACGTGTACGTGGCGGCAAAGAGATTAAAGTGACTGTCAGCAGTGCACGATTAAAAGTGGGATCTCACAGTAAAAAGCGCTTTGTCATTGCCTTAAAATATGACGGTGAAAACGACTATCGCTATTTAGTGGCGACAGACCTGACTTGGCGCACACAAGATATTATTCAAGCCTATACGTTGAGATGGCTGATTGAGGTTTTCTTTGAGGACTGGAAGCTTTAATGAAGGATGGGGGCGTGAGGCCAAACAATTATTGGGGAGTCGCTATTTTTGCGAAAGCTTGTTTTGGGCATCCCAGCCCAAGCAAGCAGCAAAAACTTAACGCGACCACTTATGCCTCCGGCGGCCCCGATTCGTCCTCGTCACCTCGTCCCGACCCAACAAGGGGTCGGAACATAGGCTCCAAATGACTTGACGCCGTGTCGGATGGCCTTTTATTTTGTCTCCACCTTCGCTAACGCTCAGACTCCGACAAAATAACGGCCCTACGGCTATCGCGGACTAAAAATCATCACTTCGCTTAGGCTCCGTTTCCCTGATTTTCAGCGGATGAAGAGGGGTCAAGCCGTGGCCTGATTCTGAGTCTTTTGTTTGACCATTGCCTTCTCCTTCACCCAGAGCAAATAGCCCGCATTGAAAGCAAACTACCTGCGTATACCGTAGGAAGCTTACAGCGCAAGTCTCAAATGGATGTACTGCTTGAGTTCATCACGTCATTGCTAGAGTTTCCAGATCCTGGTGATAAGCTGAAAGAGTTAGGTGAATTAATAAAGGATGTGTTTCAACTGATGCCATCAGGAAAACATATGACTGGCAGAGATTTAGGGCGCTTAGGGCCAACAGCATCATTAAAGTATTGTTCTGCTGGGTGAAGGTAAGAGTTTGATGGCAATGGGATGGAAAAACTTGAACATCGAGTTTCAGGTTTACGTTGCCATTCTATACCGATGGCTTTGTTTTTTTTGTCATCCGCGATAACGTTAATGGTGTAATCTGCAGCAACACGGCTATGTTTTTCACGTAGTCGTCCGATACGTTCCAGTATTTTGTCGTATTTTTTAAGGGTGCCTTTTTTGCTCAGACCTGTGTGCAGTTTTTCCAGGACCTCTTCCAGACGAGCATGGAAGCGATTACGGATACCTTGTTCTTTTTTTGCTTTTTGTTCTGAATGACAATAGAGTCGGGTTTCCCCGGTTTCTTGATCAACTTCACGATAAACAACAACATTGCTGTCCCGGGTATCCCTGACCGCTACCGGAGTTTTCTGATCTCTTGGGTTTTTTACATGTTGTTCTCGACTGACAACGAGATAATGATAATCTTGTTCGATTAACCAGGCAATATTGTCAGCGCTGGCAATGCCGGCATCCATGATAACCACCGGCTTTATTTGATGAAAGGGATCCTTGTCTCGCAGTTCGTCAAGCATCAGTTTCAAGGTCGCGGGCTCACTGGCGTTGCCGGGAAAAACCTGACTACTCAATGGAAAGCCGTCACCATCCAGAACCAGCCCCAGAGTAACCAACGGGCAATCAGTGCGTTTCTCTTTAGAGCGACCGAATTTCGCTTTCGGGTTTCGGGCGCACTGGCCTTCAAAATAAGTATTGGTCAGATCGTACAATACAATCTTGCGGTTTAAATTGAACAACGTCTGCTCTCGGTCAGCCAGAAAATATTCAAGAGTTGCCTGATGTTTGAGTAGCTTGTCACTGACTGTATATAATCGCGTCAGGCTGGTGTTACCGTAGTCATGACCCAGTAATTCGCCCAGGCCTGTTCGATTTTGCAACCAGTCATGTGTTTGCAGTTCACTGCCGGGTGAAACCATACGTCCTATGATAGTGCCCAGGGCCGTCGCCGTATCTACTTTATTAAAGCCCAGCGCCATGAGTTTTTCGTCTAGCTGTAACTGCTGTGCGGCATGCAGTGCCAGGGTTTCAACACCAATACTACGGGCATTAATGGCTTCGACATGATTAATATCGACATGATGAAAATCTCGCGTTGTTGTTTTTGAATCTAGCGGTTGTGACAGTTTTGCAGTCATCAGTGAGCTATAGCGCTGGGCTGTTGCTTCCAGAAGTTGATTTAAATCATCGGCTAAATTGAATAGCTCTTCCTGATGTGGTTCCAAACCTTGCTGTAATTGTTCGATTCTGGCCGTCAGCAAGGGCCAGTACTTTTCATCAATCGTAAAGTCCGCACCTATATTGAGCAATGTACGTTGCTTGACTTGTTTTCCTATACGCACCATCAGTGTTCCCATTGAAAGAAGAAGTGCCTAAACAAAGCAGCCTATAACCTACCTGAAGGTAGCACCACTCGAATATTTCCATCTTCTTGATTTTAATCACTTATAACAGCAAATAGACACTCTGTAGGCACCGTAAAAAAACAACAAATAATTTCAAATAAAGCTTGCATTTGCCGAAAAGATTCTTCTAAAAATTTCCGTTTTAATCACCTCATAAACGGATATCACCCATGCTTAAAGACCTACCACTCTCTGAACATATTCACCAACACTGCAATGAAAGTATGGAACGTGCCCTGTTAGCAGAGCGTCATCCTTTGTGGGCTCGTTCATGCACAGAGTTGAAGGATATATCGACTTTATTCGCCTTGGGTTATTACGCTGTATCAGTGTAGTCGATAGTGGTCGCCATTTCCTCCAAACCAATGAACAGATTCATGGCCAGCTGCTTCCCCACTCAACGTATTTTAAATCACTGAAGTCGCATAGACGAACAAGTATGCTTGAGGCATTTGAACAGCAGAGCTATCATCTTCACGCTGAAACACTGCTATCGCAAGGCATTGATTATCTTAAAGCATTCCCAGAACTTGACGAATACACCATAGAAGCAGCGGATGGACATTTTATTGATCATGCCTGCCATACTGAAAAAAACAGCAAGGGGAAAGTTTATGCGGCCGGGGGGATTTACGCGTTGAATCTCAGAAGTGGGTTGCTCAGATTTCTTTGTCTGGTGACAAACGGAACTCAGAGACATCAAGAAATACCTGTGTTACGAGATCATATTGAAAAGCAAAACAAGGGAAATAACAGCTCTCAGAAACATCTCTATGTCTACGATAAAGCCGTCACCGACTTTGTCTGGTGGGATCGGCAGAAACGACATGCTAATTACATGATTTCAATGCTAAAAGAAAATTCAATTGCGACTCTCGTTGAGTCTATCCCTTTTGACTCCCGCCATGAGATCAATACAGGGGTTGAAGCATACAGTGTGTACGAAAACAAGGGCATCAAATTTAACGTGGTGGATTACCGTGATCCAGAAACCGGAAAACTTCACCGGTTTGTGACAACCTTGCCAATGACTATTAACCCTGGAACCATTGCCATGCTGTATTTCAAGCGATGGACGATTGAAAAGACATTCAATAACACTAAAACTCGATGTTCAAGTTTTCAGCTATAACTGGGCTAAGAAAAGTAAATTTTTCCGGCTTTGTTTTATAAGTGATTGATTTACAATGATGTTGATGCTTTCTTTGTCAGTAAAATTATCAATAAAATCAATCAGTTAAAAAACTTGAACATCGAGTAAAAGTAATTTCAAGGAAACTAAAGCTTGGTCTTCCAATACCCGCTCACTTGAAAATCAAATGCGCCTGACTGCAATGAGCTATAATTTAATGCGCGTGTTTGAAGAGATTTCAAAAACACAACAGCCAGAATTGATTCATCCATCGGATAAAAAATATAGCGAGGCTCTGGAGATAAGGCAGCAACAGGCTCAAAAACGAGATCGTTTTGTGAATCCATTATTTTTCCAGGCAAGAATATCTCGTATCAGCTCGTATACCATTCGGGCAGTTCAAAACGCAATAATAACAGGAATGTCTTTACAGTGCTTTATGAGCTCTCTTGTGGCGAGGTTAGTTTCACGGCCTCAATTGATAGGGAAACACTGATGATGTTTATAGCAAACCCCTACTTAATTCCCCTTAGGCAATAGCATTTGAAACGAATGAAAAGACTATTTTTTTCATATAGTTGTAGCATAGTTTCAATTTTACCATAAATAATTATTGGGAAACTTCAGATAATAAGCAATATAAAGAATTTTCCGCAAGCCTGGACTGCTGAGGGATGTGCTATGTATTACATAAAAAACCTCAGGGTATAAATCTTTGATTTATACCCTGAAGCTGCTAGCTAACGCTGAAAATCAGGGAAACGGAGCCTAAGCGAAGTGATGATTTTTAGTCCGCGATAGCCGTAGGGCCGTTATTTTGTCGGAGTCTGAGCGTTAGCGAAGGTGGAGACAAAATAAAAGGCCATCCGACACGGCGTCAAGTCATTTGGAGCCTATGTTCCGACCCCTTGTTGGGTCGGGACGAGGTGACGAGGACGAATCGGGGCCGCCGGAGGCATAAGTGGTCGCGTTAAGTTTTTGCTGCTTGCTTGGGCTGGGATGCCCAAAACAAGCTTTCGCAAAAATAGCGACTCCCCAAAGCTACTCTGCTACTTGCTGATAGGCTGAATTGAAATAAAGTAAAGGACCACCAGTATTGCACTGATTATGTTGAATCTCTCCCACAACCACCCAATGCGTACCAGCTTTGAACTGATGCACAACGGTACATTCCATAATGGCGAGAGATTCATCTAAAACTGGCACGCCTAATTCACCCTTATGCCAGACGACATTTTTAAAGCGCTCATCCATACTTGAGCCACCCGCAAATTGGTTTGATACCTGTTGCTGCTCGCTGGTTAAGATATTTACTGCAAACTTTTTATTTTGCAGAATCGCAGCACCGGTTTCTGTTGTTTCATTAAGGCACACTAGAATTTGTGGCGGATCCATAGAAACACTGGCAAATGACGTTGCAGTCATGCCTAATTTCTCATCTTCTGATTGTGCGGTAACAACCGATACACCACTCGCCCAAAGCTTAAGTGTGTCTTTAAATTCCTGATTTCCAATAGCCATTTATTACCTCAATTTTACTGCCCTAATTCAAAAGTCACTCGCTGATTTAATCTTAAAAGTGAATATGCAAGCTTAATTTAATCACAAGACAGACTTAAGGTATAATATTTTTCTATTACACGCTAAATTTACCCGTTTGATATACCTAGCGCACTCTTTAAATTCACACTCAATTATCGGAGATAGCAATGCCAGTAACAAAAATGGCTGATTTAGATTTAAATGGAAAACGAATTTTAATTCGCCAGGACCTTAATGTACCGGTTCAAGATGGCAAAATTACAAGTGATATCCGTATCCGTGCCAGTTTACCTGCTATCAAGCTTGGCCTGGATGCCGGCGCCGCCGTCATGCTAATGTCGCATTTAGGTCGCCCTACTGAAGGGGAGTTTGATCAAGCGGCTTCTTTGCAGCCAGTTGCGCAACGTTTATCAGAGTTGCTTGGCACGCCGGTTCGCCTAGAAAAAAACTGGATTGATGGTATCGATATCAAGCCTGGTGAAGTCGTATTATGCGAAAACGTACGCTTTAATATTGGCGAAAAAGAGAACAGTCCTGAACTGGGCAAAAAAATGGCCGCTTTATGCGATATTTTTGTGATGGATGCTTTTGGTACTGCACATAGAGCACAGGCGTCAACGCATAGTGTAATCGAACATGCCAGGATTGCTTGCGCTGGGCCATTGTTATCAGCTGAACTAGAAGCTCTGGGCAAATCTCTGAATAACCCTGAACGCCCGGTGGTTGCCATAGTTGGCGGCTCTAAGGTTTCAACTAAATTGACTGTTCTCAAAACCCTGGCAGATAAAGTTGATCAACTCATAGTCGGCGGTGGAATTGCCAATACGTTTATTGCCGCAGCCGGTTATTCAGTGGGCAAATCGCTTTATGAAGCTGATTTAATTGACGATGCTAAGGCATTAATTGCAGCGGCTAAAGCCAATAATTCAGATATTCCTGTACCTGTTGATGTGGTGTGTGCAAAAGAATTTTCGGAGTCTGCTGTAGCGACGATCAAAAATGTGAGCGATATAGACGAAGATGATATGGTGCTGGATATCGGCCCAGAAACTGCCAAACAATATGCAGAGATTCTAAAGTCAGCTAAAACTATCGTCTGGAATGGGCCGGTCGGTGTTTTTGAAATTAACCAATTTGCCGAAGGTACAAAAACATTAGCTCTGGCTATCGCTGATAGTGATGCGTTCTCTATTGCCGGTGGTGGCGATACTCTGGCAGCTATTGATAAATATGAAATTAAAGACAGAGTGTCCTATACCTCTACCGGAGGTGGCGCATTCCTGGAATTTTTAGAAGGCAAGGAACTGCCAGCTATTACTGCACTTGAAGCCAAGAATAGCTAGCTTAATTAAAGCAAAGATGGTTTGCGTGTCGTTTTTATTGCACGCAAACCATCACTAATGCTGACTTTTTATCAAGGAAAGTTTTATAAGAACTTAAAACTCCAATATAATAGTCAATTATTTTTTAATATCCACCCTGAAGGTTTAATAATGGCACGAGTTACTGTCGAAGATTGTCTAGATAATGTTGAAAATCGCTTTGAGCTAGTCTTACTGGCGGCACAAAGAGCTCGGCAACTAGAAAAAGGCGCTGATGAATTTGTTACACGTGGAAAAGATAAATGCACCGTTGTTGCCTTACGCGAAATAGCGGAAGGTCATGTGACCAAAGAAAACATAGATGCACTACACCAAGTAGCTGAGCCTCTTGATGCCTTCCAGACTACATTAAATTGAATGTATGAGCGCTCAGGTCTCCACAGCAATCTCCGAGCAACCTGAGCAGCTCCTGTTCGAAAAACTAAATACCTTACTAAGTAAATATTTAAATTCAGCCCACATTGATCAGGTTTACCAAGCTTATCGATACGGTGCCAAACACCATCAGGGGCAGTTTCGTAAAACCGGCGAGGCTTATATTTGCCACCCACTTGCTGTTGCAATTTCTCTCGCTAAAATGCGCATGGATGTGCATGGCATTATGGCTGCTATTCTGCATGACCTTATTGAAGACACCGATGTTAGCAAACAGGAGATCCTTGAATTATTTGGCGAGGATGTCGCTGAATTAGTCGATGGTGTTACCAAGCTAACCCAGTTAAATTGCAAGACTCAAGCTGAGGCACAAGCAGAAAATGTGCGTAAAATGTGTCTGGCAATGGCTAAAGACATGCGTGTGATTATGGTCAAGCTGGGCGATCGTTTGCATAATATGCAGACACTCGGTGTTATGCGCCCGGATAAAAAGCGCCGCATAGCCAAAGAAACCCTGGATATATACACGCCTATTGCTAATCGCCTGGGCATGAATAATATCCGCCATCAGCTGGAATCATTATGCTTTGAAGCAATGCACCCCATGCGCTACCGGATTTTAAAAAATGCGGTAAAAAAAGCGCGAGGCAATCGCAATGAAATTGTTGCAACCATTACAAATTCCTTAAAAACTCGCCTGCATCAGGAACATGTGAGCTGTGATGTACAAGGCCGTGAAAAGTACCTGTACAGTATCTACAAGAAAATGCTGGCAAAAAAACTGTCTTTCTCGGATATTTTTGATGTCTACGCTTTTCGCATTCATTGCGATAATGTCGATACCTGCTATCGGGTTTTAGGCATAGTACATAATCTCTTCAAGCCTATTCCCGGGAAATTTAAAGACTATATCGCCTTACCCAAGGCAAATGGCTATCAGTCTTTGCATACTATTGTAATCGGACCTTACGGTGTGCCTCTGGAAATCCAGATTCGTACACATCAAATGCATCGCATGTCTGAATCAGGCATTGCTGCTCACTGGCTTTATAAGTCTGATGACGAAGAGCACTTCAATTCTAAATATCGTGCTAATGAATGGGTACGTGACTTACTGGAAATTCAGAAAACAGCGGGTAATTCACTGGAATTTATTGATAATTTAAAGATTGATTTATTCCCCCAGGAAATTTTTGTTTTTACGCCGCAAGGTAATATTGTAAAACTGCCACGAAATTCCAGTGTGGTCGATTTTGCCTATGCAGTGCACACAGACATAGGCAATTCCTGTGTCTCAGCGCGTATCGATAAACGCCTGGCACCTTTACAGGCGAAACTGGGAAACGGTGTAACTGTTGAAGTTATTAGGGCTACCTGGGCAAGACCTAATCCACTCTGGTTAAATTATGTAGTCACTACTAAGGCGCGCGCAGGTATACGCTCCTATCTGAAACATTTTAAGCAGCAGGAAGCTATTAGTCTGGGACGGCGCCTGCTGGAAAAAGAGCTGCAAGATATAGGAAAATCTCTTGAAGATATTTCGGAGTCCATGCAAAATCAGCTATTAATAGCGATTAACCTTGCCAGCACGGATGAGCTATATGAAGAAATTGGTCTGGGCAATAAAATGCCCTTTTTAATTGCCAAGCAGCTCAATCAAGCTGATGTCAGTGCCTCTTTAAAACTGGAGGACACCGAAATACGTAAAGAAACTCCGCTGGCTATAAAGGGCTCTGAAGGCATGGTGGTCACTATCGCAAAATGCTGTCGTCCTATTCCGGGCGATCCTATAGTCGGCTATTTCAATCCAGGCAAAGGGATCGTAGTGCATCATCATGAATGCCGGAATAGTACTAATGAACGCAAAAAAACCACCGACTGGCTAGAAGTTGAGTGGAGCAATGATACAACTGGCGAATATCCAACTGAAATACGCCTGGAATTATTGAATCAGCCGGGGACTTTAGCTACCATTGTATCAACAATTTCAAAGTTAGAATCCAATATAGAAAATATCAACATTGCCGAGCAGGATGGACGCGTTTCTGTTGATTACATTACCCTGACAGTTAAAGATAGATTACATCTGGCAAATATCATGCGCCAGCTTAAAAAGTTATTTATTGTTCTAAAAATTACCCGCACAAGAGGCTAGAAATATTTATGCAAAAAGAGAGTATCCACACTGAATCTGCACCCCAGGCAATTGGCACTTATTCTCAGGCAGTTAAAGTAGGGACAACGATCTACCTGTCAGGACAAATCCCACTGGATCCCGTCTCAATGGAAGTCGTAACAGGTGATATCAGCGCACATATCAAACAGGTGTTTGATAATTTAACGGCTGTCGCACAGGCGGCTGGTGGTGAATTGCAGGATGTTGTTAAATTGAATGTTTTCCTCACCGACTTGTCTTATTTTCCTATCGTGAATGAAATAATGGGGCAGTATTTTAACCAGCCCTACCCTGCCCGTGCAGTCATCGGTGTTGCTGCATTACCTAAAGGTGTTAGCGTAGAAATGGATGCGGTGATGGAATTAAAGTCGCCTGAGTATAATTACTGAAGTTTCCCAATTATTGAGTAGCTGAAATACACAATGCTGGTGTATCGAGGTTTATTTTAGGTGGTTTTGCCATGTTTATAGCAAACCCCTACTTAATTCCCCTTAGGCAATAGCATTTGAAACGAATGAAAAGACTGTTTTTTTCATATAGTTGTAGCATAGTTTCAATTTTACCATAAATAATTATTGGGAAACTTCAGTATAATTATTAACCCCCCTTTTTTAACATTTTAAAACATTAGCGGCCTAATTCCGAGCCACTCCTACTGCTAAAGTTAATGACTTACCATGGATTCACAGGGCATTCTAAACCAATCTGTCGCATCACTCAAAGGTATCGGTGGGCAAACAGTAGGCCGCCTGGAAAAATTAGCTATTCGCCAGATTCGTGATCTAATCTTTCACCTGCCCTTGCGTTATGAAGATCGCACCCGTGTTCAGGCAATAAATGAGCTCACCCCGGGTAGTGTCGCCTTAATCTGCGCGAAAGTCGTTTCCAGCAGCATTCTAAATCGGGGCCGGCGCACATTAGTCTGTCAGATCAGCGATGAAACCGGCTATCTAGGGCTGCGCTTTTTTCATTTTACAGCCAAGCAATACAATAGCCTTAGTTCGGGAACATTAATCAGCTGCTTTGGGGAAATTAAAGATGGCTACTCGGGCCATGAAATGATCCACCCTGAATATAAAGTCATCCAGCAAATTGATGACTGCATCACCAAAGATACCCTGAGCGCAATCTACCCACTTACTGAAGGGCTACGCCAGAGCAGTATTAGAAAAGCGGTAGAGCAGGCGTTAACTTTGTACAACAATGCCCCCGACTCACTTCCCGATTTATTACCTGCGGCGGTATTACGCAAATTTCAATATCCCACTTTAATTGATGCATTAAATACCCTGCATACGCCAGCCCCAGGCATATCGCTTGATACCTTAGTCAACTACCCTAACCCGGCATTAAAACGTCTGGCTTTTGAAGAATTCGTTGCCCATCAGTTAAGTCAGCTGCAACGAAAATCGGCAGATAAGCACTGGCAGGCTCCCGTCTTAGAATGTAGCAAACAGCAAGCCAGACAGTTTCTAGCTAGCCTCAGTTTTAAGCTAACTAATGCCCAACAGCGGGTTATTGCTGAAATCACAACTGATTGTGCCAGCAACTCTCCGATGTTACGCTTAATACAAGGCGATGTAGGCTCAGGAAAAACCGTAGTCTCTGCATACGCTGCCTTGCTTGCCTTAAGTAGTCAATATCAAGTAGCTATTATGGCACCTACCGAATTGCTGGCTGAACAGCATCTACGCAATTTTAGTGTTTGGTTTAAGTGCTTTGATACTCATATTATCTTTCTAACCGGACAGCTAAAAGGCAAAAAACGCCAGCAAGCACTGGAAGCAATAGCAGATGGCAGTGCCGGTATTATTATCGGCACCCATGCCTTATTTCAGGATGCAGTTGTATTTGCCCGCTTGGGGCTGATCATTATTGATGAGCAACACCGCTTCGGTGTTAATCAGCGCATGGCATTGCGAGATAAAGGCCAGCATAAAAACAACAAGCCGCATCAGTTAATTATGACTGCAACGCCTATCCCTCGAACCCTCGCAATGCTTAATTATGCAGACTTGGATATTTCCATTATTGATGAACTGCCTCCTGGCAGAATTCCGGTTGTTACCCGCGCTATTTCTGCACAGCGGCGTAGCGAGGTCATTGCCAAAATCAACAACTGGATACAGCAAGGCAGACAAAGCTACTGGGTATGTACCTTAATCGAAGAATCCGAAGCATTACAGTGTGAAGCGGCAGAGAAAACGGCTGCACATTTAGTCGAAATACTGCCAGAGGTACGTATAGGCCTGGTGCATGGACGCATGAAAGCAGCGGATAAAGACCAGGTGATGCAAGCGTTTAAAAAGCATCAACTGGATCTACTGGTTGCAACCACAGTGATCGAAGTCGGCGTTGATGTGCCTAATGCCGGACTGATGATTATCGAAAACCCTGAGCGACTGGGCCTCTCTCAGCTACACCAGTTACGCGGGCGTGTTGGCCGTGGTAGTGATGATAGTTTCTGCCTGTTAATGTATCAATCGCCCTTATCAAAAACAGCTGGCGAGCGACTTAATATTTTGCGCGAAACCAGTGATGGTTTTATTATTGCCGAAAAAGACTTAGAATTACGCGGCCCGGGTGAGATGATGGGCACCAGGCAAACCGGGCAAATGCAATTTAAAATTGCCAGCCTGGAGAACGATATTGATTTACTGGATCAGGTCGACATAGCAGTCAATCTTATCCAGCAAAACTATCCCGAAAATATTCAGCCGCTGGTTGAGCGCTGGTTAGGATCGACAACGAAATATGCAGAGGTTTGATAATATTGAACAATAAAAGCAGCTTATATCCAAAAGAGCCAACCTGGTTCTGTAATCGCTTAAAAAGTCGTTTAAACATCCCTGATAATGCTGCTTCGTGGATTTACGAGCCCGGCTCTATTACCCAAAGACTTCGAGACTACTATGGCTCGCGCGTGCGTGTGCAGGTGCTTAAAAACCAATGGCAAAGAGCATTTATATCCGAAAGCAAGCTACTAAAAACGTCACCCATAAAATATACTCTGACCCGAGAAGTACTGCTGTATGCTGATGATATTCCTCTGGTACTCGCACGAACTATCCTGCCTAAACAGACTATCAGTAGCGCACATCGAAACCTGTCGCACCTGGGTAATCGTCCTCTGGGCGAAGTGATTTTTTCATACCCCAGATTAGAACGCCTGGCACTGGAAATTACACAGGTCCCCGTGCATAGCTGGCGGTCATCTATACAACAGATGATGCTGGTTACACAACCCCTATGGGGACGTAGAACCATTTATGCCATTCATCATCACCCGCTATTGGTTAGTGAGTTTTTTTTACCGGCAATTTTGAATCATTAGAACCCACATTAAGTAAATACTTAAACCTGAATAAGGAAGAATACATATGCGCTATTTACATACCATGGTCAGAGTACAAGACCTGGACGCAGCCCTACATTTTTACTGCCAGCAATTAGGCATCCAGGAATCACATCGATTTGACGATGAAGCTGGTCGTTACACACTCGTGTACTTAAATGCCCCGGCAGATTCCGAGCTGGCAAAAAACACCCAGGCGCCGTTACTGGAGTTAACCTATAACTGGGATACTGAAGTGTACGCCGATGGACGAAATTTTGGCCACCTGGCTTTTGAAGTCGATGATATTTACGCTACTTGCCAAAAACTACTGGAGAGTGGTGTAATTATTAACCGGCCACCACGCGATGGTTATATGGCCTTTATCCGCTCGCCCGATCTGATTTCCATTGAACTATTGCAAAAAGGTGAGCCGCTAAGCCCTACTGAACCCTGGGCTTCTATGGAAAATACCGGTAGCTGGTAATATCAAAGTGCAGATAATATAAATGGTTGAATGAGCAGCTTATGCTGTCCTTTTTCACCGGAGGATTAATGACACACTTATTCACGTTTAGTCAAACCCCAACTGTATATCAGGTAGCTTGAGGAAGCCTTTTAATTGTGAACGACATTTTTTAACTTGTATTTTCTCCATGAAGGACACGAAGGTTATTTTGTTTTTCTTCATGACCTTCATGGTGAGTCTTGTTTTTTTCATCAACTACTCGAAACATTTATATTAGGAGATACGATCAGCCTTTTTCCGGTATTTAAGCTGCATTCCGGCTAAAAAATTACGCAAAATCTGATTTTTACATTCACGATAATTTTTATGTTCTGGCTTACGAAAAAATGCACTTAACTCATGCTTGCTCAAGCGAAAGTCAACGAGTTGCATGATCGCCAGAATATCGTCATCCTTAAGATTTAACGCGATTTTTAATTTTCTAAAGATAATATTATTCGTCAGCCGCTGCTCTGGCTTGGGTTGCGTGCCAGGCTTCTTGCCACGTTTATGGTTAATCAAACCATTCAGGAAAATTGCCAGTTCAGTATCTCTACATGCCTGGTACTCAGGATCGTCATCTTTTTTTAGCCAGGCGCTGATCTGCTGCCGCGACACCTGATGATCCGCCAGCGCAAATAATGCAATCATGCGGGTATCATTAAAATCAAAAGTGTAACGGATACGCCGTAAAACATCGTTATTAGTCATTGCTGAATCAACTTATTCATTAATAATGCGGTGGACGTTCATCCGCAGCCGAAAATGCACCTGCAGATTGCGCTGACGCTTCCGATAAATCACGTACCCGGCCGATCAATTGCTGTGTTAGGAGTTCTAATGCATCTATCTGGGTTTGCTGCTTACATACCACCTCATTAAGTTGGGCAATGGTATCTTCCTGATAGGCAATTTTGGTTTCTATTGCAATAATGCGTTGCACGGTCATAGTCTTATTTTATTTGGGGAAATCAGGGAGTGAAAAACTCGATGTAGAGTAGACTTTAGTCCGCTACTCTAAGGGTTGAAAATTAAATTAAACCCGAAAGCTGTAGGATGCGCTGAGGAACGAAGCACATCCTACGGAATATATAGTTTCGAGTATTAAAAATTCTGCTTCTAAATCAATAATTGCGGACTAAAGTCCGCGCTACAGCTTATATTTTCTTCAGAGTAAGTTTTGCTTCATTCCATAAGCCATCTAATTCATCTAGCTCACATTGTTTAACTTCCCGTCCAGATTGCAGCACTTTATTTTCTATATATTCAAAGCGCTGGGTAAATTTCCGGGTGCTTTTTTTGAGTGCCTGTTCGGGATCAATCTGCATATGTCTAGCGAGATTAACAGCAACCAGCAATAAATCGCCTATCTCCTCTTCTATATGCTGCTTGTCGCCTGACTCCCAGGCTTCTTTAACTTCGTCTAGTTCTTCCAGAACTTTATCGTAAACAGGCTCAACTGCCACCCAGCCAAAACCATGATGTGCAGCTCGATCCTGAATTTTCTTGCACTGCACTAGAGCGGGTAGATTTTTTGCCACACCAGATAATATAGTATGGTTTGCTACTTCTTTTGCCTCCCTCTCGGAAGATTTAAATGTTTCCCATGCCCGATGTTGCTCAGCTTCATTGGCATAAACTACGTCCGCAAAGACATGTGGATGTCTGCGAACTAATTTGTCAGTAATACCCGCTGCAACCTGTTCAAAATCAAATAGTCCCTGCTCTGCTGCAAGCTGGGCATGGAACACTACCTGGAACAACAAGTCACCTAATTCAGATTTAAGATCCTGCATATCACCGCGTTCAATCGCATCGACAACTTCATACGCCTCTTCCAGCGTGTAGGGAATCAGACTGCTAAAGTCCTGCTTTTTATCCCATGAACAACCGGTTTGCGGATCTCTTAACTGCTGCATATTTTTCATAGTCACTACATTTCATAGGTGTTCATTTTATCATCCAGGCGTGGCCAGGCTGATACCACTGCTTTAACCAGAGTAGCAAGAGGAATAGCAAAAAAGACGCCCCAAAACCCCCAAAGTCCACCAAAAAACAAGATAGCAACGATAATGGCAGCCGGATGCAGGTTAACCGCTTCCGAGAAAAGCAGTGGTACTAAAACCACACCATCAATAGCCTGTATGATTGAATAAGCAATTACCGTGTACATAAATTCATCGCCGCCAAACCCCCATTGAAAAAAGGCCACGCCCAAAACAGGAAAAGTCACTAGCGTAGCACCTACGTATGGGATAATCACTTGCAGCCCCATAAACACAGACAACAATACCGCATAATTAAGCCCTAACGCAGAAAATGTCATATAACTGACAATACCAAGTATTAAAACCTCGACAAATTTCCCACGTATATAGTTACCCAATTGCATATCTACTTCGACCCAGACATTGACAGATAACAACCTATCCCGGGGTAAAAACTTAGCAAACCAGTCTAATAAAATTTTCTTATCTTTCAAACAGAAAAAGATTAGCACCGGAACCAAAATCAAATAGACTAAGACACTGATAATGCCTACTACCGATGAGGCGGAAAAGCTTAATAAGTCCTGGCCATAGCTCAATGCCTCTTGCTGAATAGCAAACATGAGTTCACGCAATTTATCAGCAGATATAATTTGCGGATAGGCTTCCGGCAATTTCAAAATTTCTGCTTGCGAGCTTTTTATAATGTCCGGTGTATGCTGCAAGAGCTGTTTTAGCTGCTTATATAGCATAGGCATCAGGCCAAATAATAAATAACTAAAAGCACCCATAAACCCTGAAAACACAATTAATACAGCAGGTAGACGCTTTAGTTTATGCTCTAGCTTTTTGACCATGCCTTCTAATAAGTAGGCTAATACAATGGCAATAAAAACCGGCATTAATACATCAGCCAGAGATGTAATTAACAAGAATCCAACGATTAAAATAATCGCTAAAGCCACTGCTTGCGAATTGGGTAGAATTCGCTTTATACTGTCTTTTAAAAATTGTAGATTGGAAAAATCATTACGCTGCATAGTGACTATTTATTATTGTTATTTTTATTAGATGTCAGGGGCAATACGTAGCATTAGTTTTCGGTGTCTCGCTGACACTGACTGAAATGACTTCCTGCCAGATCTGCCTGGCATGATCGTATAGATATTTGGCTATACTTTCTGCTGTGGTAGAACCTGTTAAGACATCATTAAGGTGACGATGATCCAGCGTCTCATCAATCATTTTTTTAAAAACAATTAGTTCATTATAATCAACCACAAATCCGGTTGCATTGAGTTCTTCTGCGGCCAGAACCAGTTCGACAACATAATTATGCCCGTGCAATCGGCTACAGGGGTGTTGCTCTGGTAGTCCCTCAATAATATGACTTGCACTAAAATTAAATTGCTTGGAAATTGTGTACACGCTATTTTGTTCCACTGATATTAATCATGAAAAAAGCCGACCCTATAAAGCCGGCTCTGATAGAGTATCATTTTAACATGCTTAAACTTTTTACTTGTAAAACTTAATAGTTTGAACTTACTGACATTGCTAAATAGCCTGTTGCTATTCGTGCATGACCGACTTGCTTAACTGCTCTATTTTTTCACTGTAATCACTATATTCATTCGACCTGAATTCAAGTCATAAGTACATAACCCAATAAATTTTTCATATCTATCCCAGTCAGCTCTTCAAATACCTCATAAGGTGTTTTGTAATTGAGACACTTTTTAGGGCGACTATTTAGCTTATCAACGGCTATAAAAACCTCTTTTATCGTAACATCAATCAACTCCATTACTTTAGGGAAATACTGTCTTAATAAGCCATTAGCATTCTCATTTTGCCCTCTTTCCCAAGAGCTGTAGGGAGTCGAAAAATACGTATCACAACCTAGTGCTTCTGCTATTTTTTCATGCAGGGTAAACTCTTTCCCGTTATCAAAAGTAATTGTTTTAACAAAGCTTTTTATAGGATCAAGCATTAAAATAGTTGCGTCTAATACATATTGAGCCTTTTTCCCCGCTAAAGGGAAGGCCAACCGTAATTTAGAGACTCGCTCATCCAGCGTTACAATCGCCCCTTTGTGATTTTTCCCAATGATTGTATCTGCCTCCCAATCACCTATACGCTTACGGTTGTTGACCTCTTCAGGACGCTCATCTATATCGACTCTATTAGGGATTCCTGTCCTATTATGGGCTGACCCATACCGCTTGCGATAGGTTTTGTTCTGATGCCGAAGATGCTTGTATAGTTCACCCCCTGCCTTTTTGTCCGCCAGAATATGCTGGTAGATTGTTTCATTCGGGGAGTCGCTATTTTTGCGAAAGCTTGTTTTGGGCATCCCAGCCCAAGCAAGCAGCAAAAACTTAACGCGACCACTTATGCCTCCGGCGGCCCCGATTCGTCCTCGTCACCTCGTCCCGACCCAACAAGGGGTCGGAACATAGGCTCCAAATGACTTGACGCCGTGTCGGATGGCCTTTTATTTTGTCTCCACCTTCGCTAACGCTCAGACTCCGACAAAACAACGGCCCTACGGCTATCGCGGACTAAAAATCTTCACTTCGCTAAAGCTCCGTTTCCAGGATTTTCAGCGGATGAAGACTAATTATACCTTCTTGTTTTAACCGCCCTGCAATCTGCTCAGGACTCCAGTCATCCTCAATGCGAACATTAACAATGCCTTTTATTTCATCCGTTAATTTAACCTCTTTAGGCTTGTTTTTGTGTCGTTCTTGGGCAAAATCTTCTGCTTGTTTATGCCTGTAGCCTCTTTGACCTGTATTGCGTTTAATCTCGCGTGAAATATTGCTTTGGCTTCGTTCTAAGGCTTCTGCTATTTTATTCTGTGAAGTTCCCTTTTTTAATTCAATTTCTATATAATATCTTTCTTCAGGACATAGGTGTGTATAGCTCATTTGTAGCCTCTGTAAATTGTTTGGTAGCTGTTTACTTTACACCTATGTCTTGTCTTAATTCAACAGGTGTTAGTCTAGCCAATACTTGCAGAGGGTTATGCACTTATTATACGAATTCAGGCGATCGGGGAGTCGCTATTTTTGCGAAAGCTTGTTTTGGGCATCCCAGCCCAAGCAAGCAGCAAAAACTTAACGCGACCACTTATGCCTCCGGCGGCCCCGATTCGTCCTCGTCACCTCGTCCCGACCCAACAAGGGGTCGGAACATAGGCTCCAAATGACTTGACGCCGTGTCGGATGGCCTTTTATTTTGTCTCCACCTTCGCTAACGCTCAGACTCCGACAAAACAACGGCCCTACGGCTATCGCGGACTAAAAATCTTCACTTCGCTAAAGCTCCGTTTCCAGGATTTTCAGCGATTGCTGGGTGAATAATTCAAGTTTTTAAATAAGCCGGTTAATTGTGTAAAGTAATCGCGCACCGCATCTTTATCATTAAAGTGATACTGCATATTTACCAGCTCTACAATACGATTAAGGCTTTCCTGTTGCCTTTCAAGTGGCACGGCGACATCAACCGCATCAAAAGTATAATGATCCCCAAAAACTAGACCAGCATTTAAGATAGAATCTTGCCCTCAAAACTGAGGATTAAGAAATGACCATAAATCGGAAGAAGCATAGTACGCAAACCAAAGTAAAAGTGGTATTAGACGTACTAAAAGGGGAAAAGACAAGAGCTGAAATTACCGCGAAATATGGTATTCATGCAACACAAATCAACAATTGGAAAAAAGCTGTATTAGAGGTTATTCCTGAAGCATTCTCGACTAAAAGGAAACAACAGGATAATGACCAGCAGGCTTTAGTTGACGATCTGTACAAGCAGATAGGGCAACTGAAAGTAGAGAATGATTTTCTAAAAAAAAATCGAGGATGAGATTCCCGTCATGAACAATCAACATCTAGACGGAGCCGGATTAGGTCTGCGGCGGGCATTCCGGACTGTTTGGATTTTTTTGAAATTCCCCCGGAAAACTATCTTGGTCTGTGGGGCAAGCGAGCACAGGATTTTCGCTGGTTCACCGAGCGCTATCCATAGAAGGTTTTCGTGTGGAGAGTCGAGATTAAATTCAGGGTTTAGGAAGGTTATGACAGGCCAAATTAAACGTTTTAGCGGGTGCGGTTGTGTATTTTATTAAGAATATTACAATCTAGAGCGTAACAGGTTATAATTGTAAAGCTATAAGCTGTAATTGCAGTTTATGCGCTGCTTGTTATTCAAGAGTCACTAATCAAGATGAATACAATAAGACCGTACACGGCATAATTCATCAATTGTTGCATTTACACAGGGTATCGCGTAATTCAATACCCGCCTCAATTGAATAGTTACTTTAAACGGAATAATATAGCAAAACAGATTTTGGGTTTTTACGCTCGACCCATGACGAGCGATACTCGACCTGATAAAGGCCGAACGATAAAAAAGACCGTGTTTTACGTTTGATTAATCCAGACTGTAATACCTGGAGTTTAAACACCAGTAGAGCGCCATAGTACTATAAATTCTCCTGGACATGCGTTTTCAGTAAAACAGTCAATGATGTGATTGAAAGCCTACATTTTAAGGTGTTATTGCTATGATGCAATAAACGCCGCCAGAAAATGATGTTATAAGCACCCAACTTTGGGTCTTGCTATATATTTTCATTGTGTAATCAGACATAGCTTTGCTATGCAATAACACGCTCTGAACTATAGTAGATCGTCTCTGCTGTGGTCATTATTAGCTGCTTGTATTGCTAGTAACCCATACGAAAAAGTCTTTTTTATCTTCTGCACGGAACATCAGGATCAAGCAAGGATAAATTAATGAAAAGAATGCTTATCAACGCAACGCAGTCTGAAGAACTGCGTGTTGCATTGGTAGATGGTCAAAAACTGTATGATTTTGACATAGAACACCCTTCACACGAACAAAAAAAATCTAATATCTATAAAGGTATTATTACCCGTATTGAGCCAAGTCTGGAAGCAGCCTTTGTTAACTATGGTGTAGATAAACATGGTTTTTTACCTCTCAAAGAAGTTTCACCTAGCGCAGTGTACTCAGATGATTTAAATCTAAGTCGCGCAAAAATTAAAGAACAATTACGGGAAGGACAGGAAGTCATTGTCCAGATTGAAAAGGAAGAGCGTGGCAATAAAGGTGCGGCGCTAACTACATATATTAGCCTTGCCGGGACTTACCTGGTGTTAATGCCTAATAACCCGAAGGCCGGCGGCATTTCCCGACGTATAGAAGGTGAAACACGCAATGAACTGCGTGACGCCATGGTAGGACTGGAAGTCCCTGAAAACATGGGGCTTATTGTACGTACCGCTGGTTGTGGAAAAAGCACTGAAGAATTGCAGTGGGACTTAAATTACTTGCTACAGTTATGGGAAGCGATAGACCGGTCATCTAAAGAGCAGAGTCAGCCATTCCTTATTTTCCAGGAAAGCAATGTTATTATTCGTGCCCTACGTGACCATCTACGTGCCGATATAGATGAAATTCTAATTGATAAGGAATCGTCTTTTAAGTTAGTGCATAACTTCCTCAAACAGGTTATGCCGCATTATCTAAACAAAGCCAAGTTATACTGCGACGATGTGCCGCTGTTTAACCGCTATCAGATTGAAACCCAGATTGAGACCGCCTATAGCCGTGAAGTTGCGCTACCTTCGGGTGGTGAATTGGTAATTGATCATACTGAAGCACTGACCTCTATCGATATCAACTCTGCACGCTCAACTAAAGGTAGTGATATTGAAGAAACTGCCTTAAATACCAACCTGGAAGCAGCAGATGAAATTGCGCGTCAACTAAGGCTGCGTGATCTAGGAGGTCTATTCGTGATCGATTTTATTGATATGCTGGCCAATAAAAATCAGCGTGCAGTAGAAACCAGATTGCGTGATGCGCTAAAAATTGACCGTGCGCGTGTGCAAACCAGCCGTATTTCTCGCTTTGGTTTGTTGGAGATGTCGCGGCAGAGATTGCGCCCTTCCCTAGGTGACACAACCCAGCTTACCTGCCCCCGTTGTAATGGGCAGGGTGAGATTCGTAATGTTGAGTCTGTTGCTTTATCTGTCTTGCGTATTCTTGAAGAAGAAGCCATGAAAAACGGCACGGAAAAAGTCATTGCTCATTTACCAATAGAGTGTGCTACCTTCCTACTGAATGAAAAACGTCCTTCTATCGATCAAATTGAGTCGCGCTTAAACGTGCGAATTATAGTATTACCCAGTAAACATCTGGAAACACCGGCATATGATATAGAACGCATTAAATCTAAAGATGAGGATGGCTCTGAAGAAGTAGCTAGCTATACCAAAATAAAAGCAGAGGATACTTCTTTGCCGGAATTTGCCAGGCAAGCAGCACCTCAAGCTGAGCAGGCTGCTATTAAAGAATTTTTGCCTGATGCACCCGCGCCTGTGCAGAACAAAAAAACCTCTGCAGGTTTAATAAATCGCTTTTGGACTAAACTCATAGGCGGTTCGAGTGCCCAGGAAGAATCGGCCGAAACCTCTGGCAAAGGTGAAAAACCGGCAAGAACCACAAGCGACAAACCGCAGAACAACCGTAGAAATCCTAATAACCGTCGCAACTCGAATAACAGAAATCGCAATAAAAACGCAAATAACCGGGATCGCAATAAATCGCAAGCTAAGAAGCCTGCTGATACGCAAAAACCAGCCCCTGCTAAGAATAGCGAGTCTACAGCTGCAAGTAATACTGAAACATCCGAGTCTAAACCTAGAAATCAGAACCGCAAGCCTAACCCCCGAGGATATAACCGCAAGCCTAGAGTTGCAAAGCAAGGGATCGAAGAAAATAACTCAGTTGACACGCCAGCAGATAGTGGCAAAGCGAATAACCAGCAGACGCAAAAAGAAACAAGTGTGAACATAGATAAAAACAGCGATAGTCAGTCTTATGCTGCAAATCATCAAAAAAATATTTCTGCCGCTAAGACGTCATCAGAGTCAAAACCTAATACTACTGTAACTAATACTGAAGACTAACGGCCAAGAAAAATTAATTGAAACTTTGTTTTTCCAAAACATAAATATAAAGAGCATAGACAGAGTCAGTTTTGTCTATGCTTTATTATTACTGTCTTTAGCAAATAAAAACTGCTAGAATAAAAAATTTACTGATAAATTAGAATATAGAAAACAGATGGCAAAAGAAGATCAAATAGAAATGGATGGTACGATTACCGAGACCCTCCCGAATACCATGTTTAGAGTTGAGTTAGAAAATGGTCATGTAATTACTGCGCATATCTCTGGTAAAATGCGTAAGCATTACATACGCATCCTGACCGGTGATAAAGTTAAGGTAGAAATGACACCTTACGACTTAACAAAAGGTCGCATAACATTTCGTATGCGCTAAGCCTTCCGCTTAACGCATACTTCAATACTAATTACTTTCCGGAATACTCAGCTGTTTACTTTCTATCGTAAACGCTAATTCATTATTCTGCACGGTCACGCGGACATGCCCGCCCTGCTCTAGTTTGCCGAATAATAAATCATTGGCCAGTGGCTTTTTGATTTTATCCTGAATAAGACGCGCCATTGGTCTTGCCCCCATTTTAGGGTCACAGCCATGTTCAGCTAACCAGAGTCTGGCTTCCGCATCAAGGCTGAAAGTCACATTTTTCTCGAGTAATAAAGTTTCCAGTTCAAATATAAACTTGTCGACCACATTCCCTACGATTGCGATATCTAGCGGCTTAAATTGAATAATCGTATCCAGGCGGTTTCTAAACTCCGGGGAAAAGGTTTTTTCCACCACCCGCATGCTATCACTGAAATGCTCTTGTTGCGTAAAGCCTATCGATGCTCGACTTTCCTCTTCTGCCCCGGCATTGGTTGTCATCACCAGGATAATATTTCTAAAGTCCGCTTTACGGCCATTGTTATCCGTTAAAGTACCATGATCCATAACCTGTAAGAGTAGATTAAACACATCAGGGTGCGCTTTTTCCAGCTCATCTAATAACAGCACTGCATGAGGATGCTTATTAACCTGTTCGGTTAGTAATCCCCCTTGATCATAACCGACATAACCGGGAGGAGCACCAATCAAGCGCGACACCGTATGACTTTCCATATATTCGGACATATCAAAGCGAATTAACTCTACACCCATCAGGTGAGCTAGTTGCTTGGTCACTTCTGTTTTACCTACGCCTGTGGGACCTGCAAATAAGAATGAACCTATGGTTTTACTGATATCGCGCAAGCCTGCCCGGGAGAGTTTAATCGCAGAGGATAGCGATGCTATTGCTTCATCCTGGCCAAAAACCAGCATTTTCAGGTTCTTCTCAAGGTTTTTTAATTTATCCTGGTCATTACTGGAAACTGATTTAGGGGGTATGCGTGCAATTTTTGCAACCACCTCTTCTATTTCATGCGTATCAATCAGGTTATTTCGCTCCCCTTCAGGCATCAGACGCTGCTTGGCACCGGCTTCATCAATCACATCTATTGCTTTATCAGGTAAGAAACGATCACTGATATGTCGGTCTGATAATTCTGCAGCAACACGTAAACTATCCAGACTGTATTTAAGCTCGTGATATTCCTCAAAACGGCTCTGTAAGCCTTTTAATATCAGGTAAGTTTCATCTACGGAGGGTTCCATTACATCTACTTTCTGAAAGCGTCGAGCGAGTGCATGGTCTTTTTCAAAAATACCCCGATACTCCTGATAAGTCGTAGAGCCTATGCAACGCAATTTACCAGATGCCAGAGCGGGCTTGATTAGGTTTGAAGCATCCATAACCCCACCAGAAGCGGATCCCGCACCGATGATAGTATGAATTTCATCAATAAATAAAATAGCTTTAGAATCTTGTGTTAACTGGTTCATTAACGCCTTAAGCCGCTTTTCAAAATCGCCTCGATATTTAGTTCCGGCTACCAGAGAGCCAAGGTCCAGTGAATAAATAACGCAGTCCTGCAAAAATTCGGGCACTTCTTCCTCGACAATTTTCTTTGCCAGACCTTCAGCAATAGCTGTTTTCCCCACACCTGCTTCACCTACTAAAAGGGGATTGTTTTTACGCCGACGACATAAAACCTGCACCGTGCGTTCCAATTCCAGTTCGCGGCCGATCAGTGGGTCAATTTTTCCTTCAATAGCTTCCTGATTAAGATTAGTTGTGTACTTATCGAGTGGGCTTTCTGCTGCTTCCGGCTCAATATTTCCTGTGCTATCTTTTTGCTCCGGAACTTCCTGATCCGTCCTGGATATTCCATGAGATAGGAAATTGACCACATCCAGACGTTGTATATCCTGTTTATTTAATAAATAAACAGCATGTGAATCCTGTTCGCTAAACAAGGCGACCAATAAATTAGCGCCATCGACTTCTTTTTTATCAGGTGCCTGGGCATGAAAAACAGCACGCTGCAAAACTCGCTGAAAACCTAGTGTGGGTTGCGCTTCACGCCTTCCTTCAACGGATAATAAGCTAATTGTTTCATCAATAAACTGGGTTATCTCGCCACGCAAACTAGCCACATCGCACGCGCATACTGATAGCACTTGCAGTGCACTGTCATTATCGAGTAACGCTAATAATAAATGTTCGACTGTAATAAACTCATGACGTTTCTCATGTGCTGAAACAAAAGCCAGATTCAATGTCACTTCAAGATCTTTACTTAACATAATATCTCCTTAAGCCGTTTAGGCTTCTTCCATTGCACACATAAGCGGGTGTTGATTTTCTCGAGAATAATTATTAACTATCTCAACTTTTGTTTCTGCTACATCCTTGGAAAATACCCCGCAAACTCCTATACCCTGTGTATGTACATGTAACATAACCTGTGTTGCTGCGTCTTCATTCATGGCAAAAAAATCTACTAATACTTCAATAACAAAATCCATAGGCGTAAAGTCATCGTTCAGTAAAATAACTTTAAATAATGGCGGCTTGTTTAATTTTGTTCTTGCTTCCTGTACTGCTAGCGCATCATCATGGTCTATGGATGGATTAACGTCACTCATCGTTTTCTACACTTTAAATAATAATCTAACTTTAAATATTGAGGCGTAATCCTCAATTTTCAATTTGTTATAAAGTATAATACCCTTTGATTGAGAAGACTACTGCCTTTTTAAAAACCTAAAGTAAATTTATGCTCTGGAAACCTCATGTGACTGTTGCTGCTATTATAGAGCGTGAAGGTCGATTTCTTTTAGTTGAAGAACACACTGCAAATGGCCTAGCTTACAACCAGCCTGCGGGACACCTAGAAGCAGGTGAAAGTCTTATGCATGCGGTAAAGCGCGAGGTAAATGAAGAAACTGCATGGCAGTTTACACCAGAATATATTATTTCTATACAGCTTTGGCGCAAGACTCCCGAATCCCCCAGCTTTCTTAGAGTCTGCTTTGCAGGTAGTTGCCATGATCATGAGCCGCAACAACCATTAGATGACGGAATTATAGCTACACATTGGCTCACTCGTGATGAAGTAGTCGCTAAAACATCGCAATTACGCAGCCTACTGGTGTTAACAACGATAGACCAGTATCTGCAAGGTGAACATTACCCGCTTGCCCTTTTGAAAACATTTATAGATATAGAATAATGAGTAAAAATATTATTGTTGGCATGTCAGGTGGCGTTGATTCCTCTGTTACCGCCGCATTATTATTAGAGCAAGGCCATCAGGTCACCGGTGTATTTATGAAAAACTGGGATGAAGATGATGGTACTGAAGAATGCACGGCGCTGGAAGATCTTGCTGATGCGCAGCAGGTCTGTGATACCCTGGGTATCGAATTAAAAACAGTGAATTTTGCCAGTGAATACTGGGATGAAGTATTTGAAGTATTTCTCGCTGAATTTGCTGCAGGGCGCACACCCAACCCGGACATACTGTGTAATAAGCATGTTAAATTTAAGGCATTCCTGGATTATGCCACTGTAGACCTGGGTGCTGAATATATCGCAACCGGTCACTATGCGCGTATCAGCGAAAAAGATGGGGAATATTTTTTGCTTAAAGGACTGGATCCCAGTAAAGAACAAAGCTATTTTTTATGCACGCTGGGCCAGCAAGCCTTATGCAAAACCTTATTTCCGATTGGCCATTTACATAAAACCAAAATTCGAAAAATGGCTGAGAAATATGGCTTCGCAAATCATCATAAAAAAGATAGTACCGGAATATGCTTTATAGGTGAGCGAAAGTTCACCGAATTTCTACAGCGCTATCTACCCACTCAGCCTGGCGAAATGCGTACACCGGAAGGGCAGTATATTGCCCAGCACTCGGGTTTAATGTATTACACCTTTGGTCAACGCCAAGGGCTTGGTATCGGTGGCGTAAAAAATGCATCGGATGAGCCATGGTATGTACTGGATAAAGATCTGGACAATAATATATTAATAGTCGGACAAGGGCATAATCACCCTTCAATGTTACATAATACTTTGGAATCCAATCAACTAGACTGGTGCAGTAACCGACCGCTTACAGAAACGATCCAATGCGCCGCTAAGACTCGCTATCGTCAGGAAGACCAGACTTGTACAGTAATCCCTTTGCCAGAAAACAGAGTAAAAGTAGTCTTTGCACAACAACAACGTGCGATTACTCCAGGCCAATCAGTGGTATTTTATGCGGGAGAAGTTTGCTTAGGTGGTGGGATTATTGAAACCAAATACAATACCTAAAAATCAATTACCAGGTTAAACCACCTATTTACAGAGGCCTTATAAAATAATGTTCGTATGGGGATTACAATTTTTCTCTGGATTAATAATTGCAAATGCGGGTGAATGGCTGATTCATCGCTATCTGTTGCATGGATTGGGGAAAAATGTGGATAGCTTCTGGGCATACCATATTTACCAGCACCATCATATTGCTGCACAATTAAATATGCTGGATCCGGGCTACAAGAAGCGTCCAGAACTCTGGAATAGTCAGGCAAAAGAAATACTGGTTTTATGTGGTATCTTAATTTTAAATGCCCCTTTTTTCTGGTTTCTGAATGGCTATGCCTGGGGTATAACTGTCTCGGTATGTGTGTATTACTATTTACACCGTAAAGCGCATATAGATGTTAACTGGGCAAAATATACCTACCTTGGCATTATCAGCACCATTTAGTAAGTTCAGATACTAACTGGTGCATATCATACCCATTGTTTGATTATCTACTGAAAACACAGAATACCCACCACTCTCATGAAAAAACGGGCTAGCCCAGCTATCGATCATAGTGAGCAGCAAGACACTCACCACATAACAAAAAAATTTAGTTTATTTTATGGTTAATTAGTTATCACCTTAACCCATCTTCGTCACTTTCATCTTTCTAAGCCATTGATTCATCGGTTTAAGCGATTTTTTGTCGAAAAATTCTCTTTAAAATCAATGGTGTTTTTTTTGAAAGTTTTGTAGTGCCATTTATATTATTTTTGTCGATAAATTCATTGACTTTTGTCAAAAAAATCATCATTATTTGAGTGTAATTTACATGCGACAAAAATACTCTAAAAAATCCAACGTTTTATACAAAAACACAAAATCTGTAGTCCAACTGGCTACTTTTTAAAATTTCAACCAATTGATTTATAACAACTACATCATCAATAGTGACGAAGATGGGTTAGGCCAGCGTAACTAACATCTCTTTGGCGAACGCCAGCAAAACGTGCGAGTAATCGAGCAACATAATCGGTATTTTCCGAGCATTTTTCGATTAATAAAAAAGCGTGCTCACCCTTACCTGAAAGTTCAAATGACTGAATTTCATTGACGATAAAATCATCGGGAGTCGTGCGAATAATACCCAGGCTTTGAGCTTCACCAAAGGCGTGTGCCCAGTCGTGTAGGGTTAGTTTAGAGTTCAAAAACTGAAAATATAATGAAGTATATAGTCTGCGTAGGGCGTGGCTTCAGCAACGCCCTACAGTACATCTCTATTTGGTAATAAGTACTATCGCTTGCACTGCAATACCCTCTTTGCGACCTTCAAAGCCCAGCTTTTCGGTAGTAGTTGCTTTGACATTAATGCAATCAATATCAATAGATAAGTCCTTAGCAATATTTGTACACATGGCAACGATATGAGGTGCCATCTTAAGTGCCTGTGCAATAATTGTAATATCAGCGTTCACCAGGCTGTAGCCTTTTTGCTGTACTATGCCATACACATGGCGCAATAAAACACGACTATCTGCACCTTTAAATTCAGGGTCGGTATCGGGGAAATGCTTACCTATATCACCTAAAGCAGCAGCACCTAATAATGCATCGCATAATGCATGCAACACGACATCACCATCAGAATGAGCTTCTAAACCCTGTTCGTAGTCAATTTTTACGCCACCTAGAATGACATCACCCTGGTCGATAAAACGATGTACATCATAACCTTGTCCAACTCGTATCATTGTTGCTCCAAATAAAATTGTGCTAAAGCTAAATCTTCAGGCCGGGTAATCTTTAGGTTATCCGAGCGGCCAGCGATAATTTTCGGATGCAGACCTTGTAATTCCATCGCACTGGCATCATCCGTCATAATCCAGCCTTTATCTGCAGCTTCCTGTAAAGCATGTTTTAAGGCGCTGTATCGAAACATCTGCGGGGTTAAAGCACGCCATATTTTACTTCGATCCACGGTATCCGTAATAGCCAGCTCAGTGTTAACCGATTTTAAGGTATCATGCGAAGCCAGTGCCAAAATCCCACCCACCGGATGCTCTTGTAATTCATCAATTAAATGTTCGACATCACTCTGAGCAATACAGGGACGTGCCGCATCGTGTACCAGCACCCAGTCATTATCAGAGGCTTTATCGCTAATGCTGTTAAGTGCAGATAGCACAGAATCTGCCCTTTCCTTACCCCCCGCAGCCGTGATAATGCGCGGATTTTTTGAGACTTCCAGTTCCGGCCAATATGGATCTTGCTTAGAAATAGCCACCACAACCGCAGTTAATTGCTTAACACTTAATAAGCGCGTTAAGGTCTGTTCGATAACTGTGTGTACATTTAATTGCAGATACTGTTTAGGACGATCAGCCTGCATGCGCTTACCAACACCTGCAGCGGGTACAATTCCCCAGTATTTATTTGATTCGGTCATAGGAATTATTCAATGACTTGAAAAAAAGTTTCATCCTGCTTGATCAAACCTAAGTCATGTCGCGCAGTTTCTTCAATCGCCTCTTTGCCCTTACGCAAATCCAGCACTTCGGCTTCCAGTGCTTTATTACGCAGTTGCTTTATAGCTAACTGCTGCTGTAACTGATCAAGTTGCTGCTGATATCTCTGTATTTGTTGATAGCCAGCATCACCATACCATAAGCGATATTGTAAAAGTACAATCAGAACAATCAGCAAGGCAATAAGAATTTTGATAAGTCACCTATCAGGCAAGCAACTCAGAGTGGGCAATTTACCCACTCTGAATCAAATCAACGTATTATGACAACTTTTTAAATGCGCTACGTCCAGCATATTTTGCCGCCGCACCTAGCTCTTCTTCAATTTTCATTAAGCGGTTATATTTAGCAACACGGTCAGAGCGGCTTAACGAGCCAGTTTTAATTTGCCCTGTGCCGGTTGCAACACATAAATCAGCAATTGTAGTATCTTCAGTTTCACCCGAACGATGCGAAACAACCGCTGTGTAACCTGCTGCGTGAGCCGTGTTAATAGCTTCCAGAGTTTCAGTTAAAGTACCGATCTGATTAACTTTAATTAAAATAGAGTTAGCAACACCTTTGGCTATGCCGTCTTTTAAAGTTGCTGTGTCAGTTACAAATAAATCATCACCCACTAACTGAACCTTATCACCAAAGCGATCAGTATGCTCTTTCCAGCCATCCCAGTCATTTTCATACAAACCATCTTCAATTGAGATAATAGGATATTTTGCTACCCAGTCAGCGAATAGATCAGTCATTTCGCCCGCTGTTAAAGTTTTGCCTTCAGAAGTCAGCTCATATTTACCGTCTTTATAAAATTCAGAAGCGGCCGCATCCATACCCAGGAATATATCTTCTCCTGGCTTATAACCTGCATTAACGATGGCTTCCAGAATCACTTCAATCGCCTCTTCATTAGATGATAAATTCGGAGCAAATCCACCTTCATCACCGACAGTCGTCGCCAGGCCTTTAGCTTTTAAAACTTTAGCTAAATTATGGAAAACTTCTGCGCCATACCGAATCGCTTCACGAAATGTAGGAGCACCGACAGGTAAAAT
Organism: Bathymodiolus japonicus methanotrophic gill symbiont; assembly: GCF_019721995.1. GTDB lineage: Bacteria > Pseudomonadota > Gammaproteobacteria > Methylococcales > Methylomonadaceae > Methyloprofundus. The sequence continues at coordinate 76,412 of NZ_BLYC01000010.1, forward strand.
CATGAATTCCTGTAGATCAACACTATTATCAGCATGTGAGCCGCCATTGATAATATTCATCATCGGTACTGGCATCACGAATTCACCGCTATTATTCAGGTAACGGTACAAAGGAACGCCTGCATCTAACGCAGAAGCGCGTGCTGCTGCTAAAGAAACGCCTAGTATAGCGTTAGCACCAATACGACCCTTGTTCTTTGTACCATCTAAATCCATCATGGCCTGATCTAGCGCTGTTTGATCAGCAGCATCAAGACCTACAACAGCAGCGCGAATTTCGGTGTTGACAAATTCTACTGCTTTTAATACGCCTTTACCTAAATAACGTGATTTATCGCCATCACGTAATTCGATTGCTTCACGCTCACCTGTCGATGCGCCAGATGGAACCATTGCACTACCAGTATGACCTGACGCTAAAACAACATCCGCCTCAATAGTCGGGTTCCCTCGTGAATCTAAAATTTCTCTTGCTTTAATATCGACGATTTTAGCCATTCTTTTTTCCTATATTGGTTAAATTAAATATTTTTGTATGTCTGTGTCTAACACCACTGCGCTTAATGCCCAGGCAGCTGTCAGGCACTTATAAAGTATTTTCTATTAATGCATTCTGTTTAACAGCATGGTCGATAGCCATTAAAGTTTCTAGTAATTCCTGCATACGATGTAATGGCCATGAGTTTGGGCCATCACTCAATGCCTTATCAGGGTCTGGGTGAGTTTCCATAAACAAGCCTGAAACACCTGCAGCTATTGCAGCCCTTGCTAAAACAGGAACATGCTGGCGCTGCCCGCCCGATGAAGTCCCCTGCCCGCCTGGAAGCTGTGCAGAATGAGTCGCATCATAAACCACCGGGCAATCAGTATTACGCATTTCTGCCAATGAGCGCATATCAGAGACCAGATTATTATAACCAAACGATGCGCCGCGCTCACAAACCATAATGTTCTGATTGCCTGTTGCCTTGGCTTTATTAACCACATGCACCATATCCCAGGGCGCTGAAAACTGCCCCTTCTTAATATTAACCGGTTTACCCTGCTCGGCAACTGCCTGGATAAAATTAGTCTGGCGGCATAAAAAAGCAGGTGTCTGCATGACATCAACCACACTGGCTACCTCGTTTAAATGCGTATCTTCGTGTACATCGGTAAGTACCGGCACACCAATTTGCTGTTGAACTTTCTGCAGAATTTTCAAGCCTTCTTCTACACCTGGGCCACGATAACTGGCATGTGAAGAACGGTTGGCTTTATCAAATGAGGACTTATAAATAAAAGGAATTTTTAACTTTGTGCTTAATTCTTTTAGAAAACCTGCTGTGTCCAGTGTCATTTGCTCACTTTCAATAACACAGGTGCCAGCAATCAGAAAGAAAGGCTGATCTAGGCCGACTTCAAAATTACATAATTTCATTTATTCATATCCTGTTTGTGTTTTGCTGCTGCAACAACGAAGCCAGAAAATAGAGGATGCCCTTTTCTAGGTGTTGACGTAAATTCCGGGTGAAATTGACAGGCGATAAACCACGGATGATCCTGCACCTCGACGACTTCGACTAAGCGCCCGTCCATAGATTTACCGGTAAAGCGCAGCCCTGCCTGTTCCAGTGCTTCTATATAATTATTGTTAAATTCATAGCGATGACGATGCCGCTCGGTAATCACATCTTTCTGGTACATCTCAAATACTCGGGAGTCAGGCTGGAGTCGGCATTTCTGTGCCCCTAAGCGCATGGTGCCGCCTAAATTCGAATTTTCATCGCGAGTTTCGGTCTGTCCTTCATGGTTCTGCCATTCGATAATCAAGCCAATCACAGGGTGCGGGCTATTCGGCAAAAATTCAGTACTATGCGCCCCTTCCAGACCAGCAACATTACGTGCAAACTCAATAACAGCAGATTGCATGCCCAGGCAAATCCCCAAATAAGGAATCTTATTTTCTCTAGCATAACGCACCGTAGCAACCTTGCCTTCTACGCCCCGTTCGCCAAAACCACCAGGCACCAAAATTGCATCAACATCTTTTAACGGAGCCACACCATCATGCTCGATAATTTCAGAATCAACATATTTGATTTTAATCGTGTTACGCGTACTAATCCCGGCATGAGTCAAAGCCTCGCCCAGTGATTTATAGGCATCGCTATGCCCCACATATTTGCCTACAATAGCAATCGTGACTGAATCATGCGGATGGGTTACGCCATCGACAACGGCTTCCCACTCAGATAAATCAGCAGTAGGAACATCCAGGCGCAGTTGCTTAACCACGATATCATCCAGTCCCTGTTCATTGAGTAATAAAGGAATAAGATAAATCGTATCGGCATCAATCGCCGAAATCACCGCATGTTCAGGTACATTGGTAAATAAGGCAATTTTACGCCGCTCTGCTGCAGGAATCCACTGCTCAGAACGACAGATTAAGATATCCGGCTGTATTCCGATAGTGCGTAATTCTTTAACCGAGTGCTGGGTTGGTTTGGTTTTAATTTCACCCGCAGTCTTAATATAAGGCACCAGGGTAAGATGGATAAACAGCGCCCGGTCAAGGCCTAATTCAATACCAATCTGACGAATGGTTTCCAGAAAAGGCAAAGACTCGATATCGCCAACCGTACCACCTACTTCAATAATGGCAACATCCATACCTTCTGCACTGGCATAGATGCGGCGCTTAATCTCATTGGTAATATGCGGGATAACCTGTACCGTTGCGCCTAAGTACTCACCTTTACGCTCTTTGCGTAACACACTTTCGTAGACTTGGCCGGTGGTAAAGTTATTTTTCTTGGTTAGCCGCGTTTGTAAAAAACGCTCATAATGCCCCAGATCTAAATCTGTTTCTGCCCCATCCTGGGTAACAAACACTTCACCATGCTGAAACGGGCTCATAGTACCCGGATCCACATTAATATAAGGATCCAGTTTTGTCATGGTTACTTTTAAACCACGCGCTTCCAGAATAGCCGCTAAAGATGAGGCCGCAATTCCTTTGCCAAGAGATGAAACAACACCACCTGTAATAAATATAAATTTTGTCATTAAAAGTTCTGAAAACTGAGGAATGTATTTTTTAGAAACTAGTACAGCATTAGCCTAATGCCATGCTGTAAATCAACAGATTATTTTAATCTACATTACTCTTTTCGTCATTCCTTATTTACGAAATAATCTGATTTTTATATTATTTTTAAGATGATAGGCGGTTAGCGCCACTAACCCCAACATATTGGATCATCATTAACTGAAGTTTCCCAATTATTGAGTAGCTGAAATACACAATGCTGGTGTATCGAGGTTTATTTTAGGTGGTTTTGCCATGTTTATAGCAAACCCCTACTTAATTCCCCTTAGGCAATAGCATTTGAAACGAATGAAAAGACTATTTTTTTCATATAGTTGTAGCATAGTTTCAATTTTACCATAAATAATTATTGGGAAACTTCAGATCATTAATTGAGCCACTCAATAAGAAAGATGGAATTAAGCCAATGAATACAAGTTACTACGCAACTTTTCTTCACAGGACATTGCAAGCAATAATCCACATCTTGCTTTTGGTGGCGCTAACCGCCTACCCTCTTTTGTTTTTTAATTGTCAATAAAATACTCCTGCGCATATTTATAGCATCTTTGATACTAGTAGATATCATACGCCCCCTTTAAATACTGTTTATGGAAGAGAAACAGGCGTTGACATATAAATTAAATATTTTTAGTTAAACAAAAAATTAAGTGTAATCTTGACCCGTTTGGGTCAGGTGTTTAGCTTTCTAATGTTGTAGACTAAACCGAAACGTTAGTACTTCCTAACCTGAATTAGTTGAATAATTGTATGCCATAAATAAAATGCATGTTACACGAACAGCACGCACTTAAGATGTAAATAACTATATTATCAACAGGTTACAATATATCACTATCTCTGTATTTCTATTTTTATTCTAGCTAAATCAGGGAGATTTTTGTGAATCCAGTATCATTTTTTTAAAACATATTAATAAACCACTCTGCCCTAGAGGACATTGTATTAACAGGTCTTATAGTTTCTCAGATAAATAATTTCCAAATTTGGAGCGCTTAAACTTAGGCGGTAACAACGAAATCTTCCCGCAATTTTTGCATAACACAAATCACTTTACTGGCATCATGCATATAAGTGTTAAAAGTTTGCACAACTGAATCATGAAGATCTTCAAAAGTTTTAAAATACTTCATATGAGTCGAATCGCGTTTCGTATTTTTCCATAATTTCTCAATCGGATTAAAATCCGGCGAGAACGCAGGGAGACGTTCTACTGTCAAACGATCTACATTAGCTAACTTAAATTCCTTAATAACACCGCTTCCATGATACGGGGCACCATCTTCAATTAGAATAATCTTGCCTTTATAATAAGCCAGCAATTGTGTTAAAAACTCAACATAGCTTTCACCATTAAAACGCCCAGATGTTTCAGCGTGTTGTAATATCATTGGCTTATAACTCTCGATTAAGACGTTGTCGGCAATAGAATATATCGCTTCCATAAAAAGCTTCTGTGTTGGATATTTCTCATTTTTTAAGCTTTTAAGAATAGCTAAAAATTCTTGAGGCAGCCCAGCTTCTTTTAAAAGTCTAAGTGACTTTGGTTTTATCTCATAAGCCAATGATTCTCGGTATTGAAAACTCCCTCCTTCGAGTTCGATCGTACCAAACATTTTCAACCCTTTTCGAATCCCTGATGTTTTCACTGTGGGTTGCTCTCCTATTGGAGCCCAGGTTCGTGCCAATGAACCCCACATAGCAAATGACACCTCATCACCGAATAAAACGACACTCTTTTCTTCTACCGCCTTTTCCATAATGGCAGGCAATGTTTCTTCCAGCCACGTTTTTCTTTCAAGCTCGTACTTTTCTTCTTCTTGGCGATCAGTCACAAAACGAGCTTTTTGATAACTGAAGCCCAGTTTTTTCATTAGGCTTGATAAATAGTTCAAGTTATAACGAACTTCAAATTTTAACCAAATAAGCTCGGCAATCATCGCAGTATTCCATATTCCACAATGAAATCCATTGTCTTCTGGGCCTTTCTTTATCAACTCAACCAATTTATTTTTCTGGTCTTTAGTTAACTTTGACTTCCGACCACGTCCTTGATAGTGTTGCCCTATTAACCAACCGACACCTTTATGCATGAATGTTTTCAGCCAATTTATAATGGTTTTTTCACAGACTCACATTAGGCGTGCTATTTCTTTGATTCCCATGCATTCACTGAACCAGAGTAGAGCTTGAGTTAATCGATATAAACAAATATTACTTAGCTTGAGAGCTGTCGCCATATTTTTTTTTAGTCGGTCTACAATTGACTTTGAAAAAGTGAGGGATACCATTTTTGACTGTTTCCGTTAGTGTTGGGACGAAAATTATAAGCCAGTTTCCCCTCTGTCGTTTTTGTTTGTTCGGAAATTAATTTTCTGAAAGTCTATAGACCTTGTTTACGGCACGTTGATAAATACCCTCTGACACGACAAAATATCTCTGCACCCTTGGTACTACGAAAGCAGCCGGATATCTTCTGTTGAACCTTGGTCATCCGAATCGAATTTTCTGCGGCATTATTGGTAAATGGCACCCAGGTATTTGTCATGAAGTGCAAGACATCCTCTTCATAATTAATCAGCCTTTCCAGTAAGTTTCTAGCTTTACTGCGTTTTATTCGCTCCCGTTTTACTTCTTTAGGCTTATCGGGTGGTGGGCATTCGATCTCCGCTTTGCCAAGTAATTCTCTGTATTGTACCTTCCATCGCTGTCAGCCCAGGACGGGCTGATAGTCTCCAGAAGGCGCAGGGAAATTTGCCAATCCGAAGTGCGCGATAGCGCGCGAGGGAGGCTAAAATTTTATCCCGAATAGCCGTAGAGCCATTTGTGGTAGCCATGACTGAGCTGCTTTGTGCTCAGTCTGTGGCGGACGCAGGGCGGCTGGAGCATCTCCTATTCGCTGCGTAGGTGAACGAATTACGGCGATAGGAGTCCCGGAATTTCGTGAGGTAGCATGGCGCGCCTGTTTTCTGCTTCTTTATGTAGTAGCATGCCACCTGCTTCATTGACGGCATCATTCGCATGAATGCACGCTGATTCGACTAAGTGTTCTTTACTGATAGTTTCAAACCCAGCCAACTTCTCATAGGCCAGTTCATTGAAATTATAGATAGAGCCTTCACTAATCGGCATACCTAATTGATCAGCGAAATACTCCTGTATTCGGTTGTAGGGCAATAACTGATATTGCGAAAGATAAACCACATGGGCTTTTATCCCATTACCATATTGCGCAGCCTTAGTAACCTCATCTGGAAAAGGAGCGATAAAACACTGACCTTTTCCATTTATCAACCGTTGCGCCTGGTATTCTGTCACTACCCTTGAGATATCAATATCGAATACCTGGCGTGTTTCAAAGCCATCTGCCGTGTATCGCCCTTTTGGCAAGGTACGGCGATCAATGGTAATGATCTCGATTTCATCCGGGTCATCTATTTTTGAAGTGTCGTGCCGACATGCGATTTTTGTCCGCCAGAAGGCTTATCTGATTTTTTTCGATTCCCTTTTTTACGGTTGGGATCACTTGCAGGTGGTTTACTGCTATTTTTGCTGTTCAGTGTCACTCGATTGAGTAATACCGTGACTAATAATAGAATCACTTCCAGTGCTGATTTTAGCGCAGGCGATATATCACGCTCAGTTTCAAGTAACTGTTTGGCATGACTGATTGCGGAATCAACATCGATGAAGTCTATTTTCAAAGGGTAACCTGTATTGCTTTAAGGACAGGCTTATTATCTCATGGGTTTTAAATCCCGAATTTTCCTTGTTTTAAGCGATTGTAAGGCGAATAAAAAAGTTCTTCGAGGTCGTAGATGTTTAAGGGGACATTTTGTGATGACTATAGCGATAGAAGCAATAAAGCGTGGATTAATCGACTGTTGGGCAGTTTACTAAAAATCACAAAAACCAGACTAAAACCCTGTCAAGAACTTTTTTAATTATTCAGGCGCGCCATGCTACCTCACAACATTCTGGGACTCCTGTCACCAACATTCATTCGCCTACGCAGCGAATGGGAGATGCCCTGGTCGCCCTGCGTCCGTCTCAACTACTCAACTACGCACAAAACCCTGCTCAGTTAAGTCTACCTCAAATGGCTGGACGGCTATTCGGAATGCAATTCTTGCCTCCCTCGCGCGCTACTAGCGCACTTCGGATCAGCGAATTGCCCTGTCGCCTACCAGAGACTAAAAATCATCACTCCGCTTAGGCTCCGTTTCCCTGATTTTAAGCGTACGCTGAGTAGTTACAAACAACTTAACACTTTGTATAAAATGGGTACAACGTAGTGCTTGTTTTTTGGGCACACAGTGAAACCCCATCACAGTGTACATAAAATGATGGGTTGCGTAAAAATATTCTCTACCCATCCTATGCAATTTATTTAAATACAAAGGTTAAAAATAATTCTTTATAGGTACTTACGACTCTGCTCCGGGCTAAGTATGATTTCGTTAAATTTCAGAGTAAGTTCTTTTTCAAAGCATGAAAACAGGTATATGTATTTATGATCAACAACCAACCAATAAGTCCTGAACAAACCGCTGCTATCGCCAAGATGCTTACCCTGTGTCATGTGCGTAGTTATCCAGCCAAGACGACTATCATTCGCCCTGGCGACAAAGGTGATACCTTGCATTATATTGTTGAAGGTTCCGCCAGCGTCTGCGCTGAGGATGATGAAGGTCATGAACTTATTCTGGCTTATCTGAATAAGAATGACTTTATTGGAGAAATTGGGGTATTTAAACCACCCGGTGATCGACAAGTCACCGTTAGAACTCGGGTCGCCTGCAAGCTCGCAGAAATCAGTTACGTTCGCCTGCATCAGGCGATGCATAATGAACTTGCCGACCAGTCAGTCTACTTACTGTCTTTATTTGGCGAACAACTCGCGTGTCGTCTGCTGATTACCAGTAGAAAATATTGCGACTTGGCCTTTATGGACGTTGAAGGGCGTATTGCCCGCACATTGCTGGATTTAACTAAAGAGCCCGATGCTATCACGCACCCGGAGGGTATGCAGTTACATACAACGCGTCAGGAGATTAGCCGCATTGTCGGTTGCTCCAGAGAAATGGTCGGACGTATTTTAAAAGAAATGGAAGACAAGCAATTAATTTCGGCTCATGGCAAAACCATTGTTGCGTTTGGCACCCGCTGAATTCTTATCTAAAGAGCGAGGATTTAATAATACCTGAAAGTATGGCGCAGGATTTTTGTTCGTATTCAAGACGTAGTAACAACAGGCGCATAGCAGGCTACGTAAAGTTACTACATCGCAGAAGACGGAAAAAAGACCAGCAGTTTTTTGGATGATGTGCGTTTCCATCTCCCTAACCTAGACTAATAACTCCCGAGCCTGCTCATCAGCATGATATGACGAGCGTACCATAGGCCCACTGGCAACTTGTTTAAACCCCACCTGTTTAGCTAATACAGCATATTCATCAAACTCCTCTGGTGTGATATAACGCTGTACCGCCAAATGATCTGTGCTCGGTTGCAAATACTGTCCCAGGGTTAAAATTGAACAATGATGCTCGCGCAGGTCGCGCATAACTTCTAGCACTTCTTCCCGGGTTTCACCTATACCTAACATCAACCCGGATTTTGTCGGTATTTGTGGCAATCTCTCATGATGTGCTCTTAATAAATCCAGTGACTGTTGATAGTGAGCACCTGGCCTGGCCTGCTTATAAAGCCGCGGAACAGTTTCCAGGTTATGATTAAATACATCCACAGGACTAGACTGTAAAATATCTAGAGCAACTGTTACACGCCCCCTGAAATCAGGCACTAGAACTTCAATTTTTGTATCAGGCGATTTCTCCCGAATAGCATCCACACAGGCGGAAAAATGCCCTGCCCCGCTATCTCTTAAATCATCCCGGTCTACCGAAGTAATCACCACATATCTCAGTGCTAATTGTTTAATCGTCTTAGCTAGATTGATAGGTTCAGACGAATCCAGAGGCTCAGGCCTGCCATGTGCTACATCACAAAAAGGGCAGCGCCGGGTACATAAATCCCCCATAATCATAAAAGTTGCCGTACCCAGACTAAAGCACTCGTTTAAGTTTGGGCAGGCCGCTTCTTCACAAACACTGTGTAATTTATTTTCACGCAATGTCTTTTTAATACGTACCACATCTTCATTTCCTGCTAACTTAATCCGAATCCAGTCAGGTTTGCGCAAAACCGATTTTCCGGGCACTACCTTGACAGGGATTCTGGATAATTTTTCAGCATTCCGCTGATGCGTTTCAGGAGTGGTACGAGAAGGGGCTTGTATACTTGACATAAAATGAATGTAAAATTGGAAAATGGATAACTTACTTTTTTGAGTTTATTGAATGCTTAAATTAATGCGCTAGGCAATCATATTTAGCGTTAATATAAACAGAGCCTAACTAATGGTAAGACTTATTCCTGTAGCCAGGCCAGTGCCTGGTCAGAATCTTCAAAGTATTTAACTTCGCCTGAAATAAACCACGAAGCTATTTTTGCAGTGTATTCCTGCCATTTTTTATTACCAAAAATAGCAATTTCACTAAACTCGTTACCATGTTTTAAGCCCAGTTTAAAGTCATCCCATGCTGCTCTTAATTCCCAGCCCTGTAGCTCGGAGCCGTCGATAAAGACCTTTACAGGCGCGCCATGCTACCTCACGAAATTCCGGGACTCCTGTCGCCGTAATTCGTTCACCTACGCAGCGAATAGGAGATGCTCCAGCCGCCCTGCGTCCGCCACAGACTGAGCACAAAGCAGCTCAGTCATGGCTACCTCAAATGGCTCTACGGCTATTCGGGATAAAATTTTAGCCTCCCTCGCGCGCTATCGCGCACTTCGGATTGGCAAATTTCCCTGCGCCTTCTGGAGACTATCAGCCCGTCCGGGGCTGACAGCGTTTGTGGGTCTTTGACACCCTGCAAAGCAGAGTCTATCATCGGATTTATTTTTAAATAATCCTCATGACTTGGGGAGTCGCTATTTTTGCGAAAGCTTGTTTTGGGCATCCCAGCCCAAGCAAGCAGCAAAAACTTAACGCGACCACTTATGCCTCCGGCGGCCCCGATTCGTCCTCGTCACCTCGTCCCGACCCAACAAGGGGTCGGAACATAGGCTCCAAATGACTTGACGCCGTGTCGGATGGCCTTTTATTTTGTCTCCACCTTCGCTAACGCTCAGACTCCGACAAAACAACGGCCCTACGGCTATCGCGGACTAAAAATCTTCACTTCGCTAAAGCTCCGTTTCCAGGATTTTCAGCGTAAGCGTTCCGGTTGCTTTCAAGGAGAGAAAGAACTCATGACCGATTCTTTCTATGCCAATTGATAACCCGTGCCTTACAACGCTCATCTTACCCCCTTAATGAACCACACCGATAACAAGCGCAGTTACAGCAAAAAATAAAACCAGCTTGTCACCCACCATTTTATCGATCACATACAAACCGTAAAGTATCGTCAGTACATAAATTAATTCAGTCATATCCTACCCTCGTAAAACTTTTAATTAACGTTGAAAATAGCTACGCTATAGTTCTGCGGCTACAAACGGCGCTCTTCGACACCTTATTCCAGCCTTTCGCATAGTAGCACAACTAAAAACTCTGGGGGATAAAATTTCTTAAGTATTTGACTGATGGTAGATTTGTAACCTATGATCACATCAACCTGTCAATAACACAGGTTTATAAATCAATAGCTTCGGCATAAAAAGAGCGGGAGGCACTTCACCGCATTAAATCCACTCAGTGAATAATGCTATCCGGCCACAATTAATATTGAACTGAAGTTTCCCAATAATTATTTATGGTAAAATTGAAACTACGCTACAACTATATGAAAAAAATCATCAGTGTTCCCCTATCAATTGATGCCGTGAAACTAACCTCGCCACAAGAGAGCTCATAAAGCACTGTAAAGACATTCCTGTTATTATTGCGTTTTGAACTGCCCGAATGGTATACGAGCTGATACGAGATATTCTTGCCTGGAAAAATAATGGATTCACAAAACGATCTCGTTTTTGAGCCTGTTGCTGCCTAATCTCCAGAGCCTCGCTATATTTTTTATCCGATGGATGAATCAATTCTGGCTGTTGTGTTTTTGAAATCTCTTCAAACACGCGCATTAAATTATAGCTCATTGCAGTCAGGCGCATTTGATTTTCAAGTGAGCGGGTATTGGAAGACCAAGCTTTAGTTTCCTTGAAATTACTTTTAGTGTTATTGAATGTCTTTTCAATCGTCCATCGCTTGAAATACAGCATGGCAATGGTTCCAGGGTTAATAGTCATTGGCAAGGTTGTCACAAACCGGTGAAGTTTTCCGGTTTCTGGATCACGGTAATCCACCACGTTAAATTTGATGCCCTTGTTTTCGTACACACTGTATGCTTCAACCCCTGTATTGATCTCAGGGCGGGAGTCAAATTGGGGAGTCGCTATTTTTGCGAAAGCTTGTTTTGGGCATCCCAGCCCAAGCAAGCAGCAAAAACTTAACGCGACCACTTATGCCTCCGGCGGCCCCGATTCGTCCTCGTCACCTCGTCCCGACCCAACAAGGGGTCGGAACATAGGCTCCAAATGACTTGACGCCGTGTCGGATGGCCTTTTATTTTGTCTCCACCTTCGCTAACGCTCAGACTCCGACAAAACAACGGCCCTACGGCTATCGCGGACTAAAAATCTTCACTTCGCTAAAGCTCCGTTTCCAGGATTTTCAGCGAGGGATAGACTCAACCAGAGTCGCAATTGAATTTTCTTTTAGCATTGAAATCATGTAATTAGCATGTCGTTTCTGCCGATCCCACCAGACAAAGTCGGTGACGGTTTTATCGTAGACATAGAGATGTTTCTGAGAGCTGTTATTTCCCTTGTTTTGCTTTTCAATATGATCTCGTAACACAGGTATTTCTTGATGTCTCTGAGTTCCGTTTGTCACCAGACAAAGAAATCTGAGCAACCCACTTCTGAGATTCAACGCGTAAATCCCCCCGGCCGCATAAACTTTCCCATTGCTGTTTTTTTCAGTATGGCAGTCATGATCAATAAAATGTCCATCCGCTGCTTCTATGGTGTATTCGTCAAGTTCCGGGAATGCTTTAAGATAATCAATGCCTTGCGATAGCAGTGTTTCAGAGTGAAGATGATAGCTCTGCTGTTCAAATGCCTCAAGCATACTTGTTCGTCTATGCGACTTCAGTGATTTAAAATACGTTGAGTGGGGAAGCAGCTGGCCATAAATCTGTTCATTGGTTTGGAGGAAATGGCTACCACTATCGACTACACTGATACAGCGTAATAACCCAAGGCGAATAAAGTCGATATCCTTCAACTCTGGGCATGAACGAGCCCACATTGGGGAGTCGCTATTTTTGCGAAAGCTTGTTTTGGGCATCCCAGCCCAAGCAAGCAGCAAAAACTTAACGCGACCACTTATGCCTCCGGCGGCCCCGATTCGTCCTCGTCACCTCGTCCCGACCCAACAAGGGGTCGGAACATAGGCTCCAAATGACTTGACGCCGTGTCGGATGGCCTTTTATTTTGTCTCCACCTTCGCTAACGCTCAGACTCCGACAAAATAACGGCCCTACGGCTATCGCGGACTAAAAATCATCACTTCGCTTAGGCTCCGTTTCCCTGATTTTCAGCGAAGGATGACGCTCTGCTAACAGGGCACGTTCCATACTTTCATTGCAGTGTTGGTGAATATGTTCAGAGAGTGGTAGGTCTTTAAGCATGGGTGATGTCCGTTTATGAGGTGATTAAAACGGAAATTTTTAGAAAAATCTTTCCGGCAAATGCAAGCTTTATTTGAAATTATTTGTTGTTCTTTTACGGTGCCTACAGAGTGTCTATTTGTTGTTATAAGTGATTAAAATCAAAAAGATGGAAATATTCGAGTGGTGCTACCTTCAGGTAGGTTATAGGCTGCTTTGTTTAGGTACTTCTTCTTTCAATGGGAACACTGATGAAAAAAATAGTCTTTTCATTCGTTTCAAATGCTATTGCCTAAGGGGAATTAAGTAGGGGTTTGCTATAAACATGGCAAAACCACCTAAAATAAACCTCGATACACCAGCATTGTGTATTTCAGCTACTCAATAATTGGGAAACTTCAGATATTGAATTACTATTCAATTTCATTACGAGCAGACGGTATTTCTTTTTTTAGCAATGCTAATGTCTGTATTCTAACTGAAGTTTCTTAGAAATTCATCAAGCAACCATTCGCAATAAAACGGCTACCACCGAATTTACAGGGGAGCTGCTGTATTTGGGGCAAACCCTTTCAAAATCCGGATCCAAAGCCGCTTCGGCAATGATGCGGCGGATATCTGAAAAGGCGAAACTGGCTCGCCCCTTCACTTTGTGCCGACGTTCCAGATCGGTTTTTAAACGATCCGCGTAAATCCACGTCAGCGTTGTTGCCATCATACAGAAGTCCAAATGGTTGGTCACTGCCTGCGCATTTCGACACTGACTTTTATGGCTCCCTATGTCTTGCTTGAGCTCTTTGAACCCGGATTCGATTTTCCATCGCGCACCATAATACTCAATAATCTGTGTGACGGATAAACTTAGATCGGTCGTAAACAAAGCAATCCACTGTGTGCGACGAGACACCCAGACAACCTGAACGGGTCGTTTCAATGTTTTCAGCATGACAACGCGACTATAAGCCCTGACTTCACGCTGTTTTCCATAGAGATTCACGGTATACGATCGGGCCTTTTGTTGTACTTTTTTTGCCATGTCTGTGGCTGCCCCCAACGCTGCCCGTACTTTTTATTCCGCCCCCTCTGCTTGGGTTTTCTTTTTTCTGGACGATCGTACAGTACATTATTGCACCTTAACCTAGAGAGAATATTAAACCGGCTTCCGATAGCTTTGTAAACAGGCTTCCATAGGCCATTGTTGCCAAACCAGCTATCAGTGACTGTCAATATCGGAGCGGTGGAAAAATGTTCTGCAATTGCAATCAGCATTTGAGCCGCCTGAGCCATCTTGGTCTGGAAAGGAACGACATCACCTCTTATCGTGGCGATTTCTTTTTTTGCCTGAATTGTTTTTAAGGGCAGATAAAATCGGAAATCTAAAAATAAGCACGCCCAGCGACCTTTGACCTGTTTCAGCAACCTTACCGATACAATATTTTGTGCCCATGGATATTTGCTTTGATTCGATTTGGCCGCGTGGTCAAAAATGGCTTCACAGCCGAAGATATTTTTGCCTACTTTAGTGATAATGGAGTCATCCAGTGCAACCAATATGCGCCCATCTGTTTCAGGAGACGGAATCAGCTCCCAGATAGTTTTCCACAGCCCAGCCCACGGCAAAGTTGAAGAAGCTATGAAAGTGTAAAAGCGCTTATTCTTGATCTCAAACCCAAACAACGTATCAAGGCAACGCCAAAGATTAGAGGTCATTGATGACGTAAAAGGAACGATAATGGACAGGATCGTGTAAACGAACAGAGAGGCTCGTTCGCGGCCTAAAGTGGTTCCGGAAAAATGATCTTGAAGCGGGAGTAAAATATCGCGTAAAATGAACATGAATGAGGTCGTTTTATTTGTATAATCAATGTGTTATAAACTTTCATTATACAGTAAAACTAGGCCTCATTCACGATTAACCTGTTGTTTTTAAAAAGAATTCAAGGCTTTTAGTCAACGGAATGCCATTAATATTAGCAATACCTAATATTTTAGAAAAATAAGCATTAGCTGATATTCTTATGCTTTAAAAACTAGGAAACTTCAGTATTTTAAGAGGGTATGACATGAATAAAACTGCATTAACTTCTACACTTTCTCAACACGGCAATACTGCCGGGCATCTAATCAGATCAGCACGCAATACTACTTACAGAGATAAAAATAACCCGAGACTTTTTTCTGGCATATCACGCATAATCAGCAATAAGTCACATGCATTTTTGTCTATTTTATGCCTGATCCTGATATTACCATTAACCGCTAATGCCCATAGAGGAGCAAAAGGCGAGGTTGATACCTGCCGAATATCAGTCGGTAAAGAAGTGATTCATTTTTCAGCCTACACCCCCGCTTTATCGGGTGGTAAAAGCTACTGCCACATTATCCCAGAAGTTGGCTTGACAGATCTTGTCATAGATTATGAAGGTAAAAAACTACGCCATACCACCGTTGAATTTGAGGTAACCAAAGAGCCCGAGGGAAGCCGCGTGTATTACCATAGCCCCGAGCAAATCACTAAAGGAACGATAGATGCCAAGGTTGATTTTAGACAATATGGAGAGGGCAATTACCTACTCCATGTCACCGTGCTTAACCAGGGTGAGACTATCGACTCGCACTTGCCTTTTTCTGTCGGCCTGGAAGAAGACGAAAGTGCAATACCGAGTAAAATTCTAATTCCGTTAATTATCGCCCCGATAACCCTTGCAGGCTTGTTCTTTTTGTCCAAAACCAACAGGAAAGAACCACCTTCTATGGATGATACACAAACCTAAATATTTAACAACGTTTACGGAATTGCTTAAACAATTGGCTTGTCTTTTTATCTCTCTTCTACGTTATAGAAAACTTACGTAACTGGCTTTACGCCTGTTTCTACGCCTTGAATATGAATAAAAATCCTGCGCCAGATGCTCAACTTATTCCCTGCGCGATCCTTAGCATAGACTGCCAGTCGCAACCTCTACTGGCAGTCCTTTCATTCTTTGCAAGTATTCAAAAATTATCGGTAACTACTCAGCGTAATTTAAACTCATAACAGATTGATTTAAAATAATAATTAATGTATCTCTCTGAATTTTAGTCCAATTTTCACCCCTTTTTAAAGGTGAAAATGACTAAAGTCAGGTTAAATTAAAATATATCCATTTGATTTTAAAGTTAAAAAACACGCTGAGTAGTTACAATTATCGAAACTAATCAACCCAGGGGCGGGCTTGTTTTATTGCCAGTTTACCTCGACTGCCATCATCAGTTTCTGTAATTTTAAACTCTATAGACTTTCAGAAAATTAATTTCCGAACAAACAAAAACGACAGAGGGGAAACTGGCTTATAATTTTCGTCCCAACACTAACGGAAACAGTCAAAAATGGTATCCCTCACTTTTTCAAAGTCAATTGTAGACCGACTAAAAAAAATATGGCGACAGCTCTCAAGCTAAGTAATATTTGTTTATATCGATTAACTCAAGCTCTACTCTGGTTCAGTGAATGCATGGGAATCAAAGAAATAGCACGCCTAATGGGAGTCTGTGAAAAAACCATTATAAATTGTTGGGGAGTCGCTACTTTTGCGAAAGCTTGTTTTGGGCATCCCAGCCCAAGCAAGCAGCAAAAACTTAACGCGACCACTTATGCCTCCGGCGGCCCCGATTCGTCCTCGTCACCTCGTCCCGACCCAACAAGGGGTCGGAACATAGGCTCCAAATGACTTGACGCCGTGTCGGATGGCCTTTTATTTTGTCTCCACCTTCGCTAACGCTCAGACTCCGACAAAATAACGGCCCTACGGCTATCGCGGACTAAAAATCATCACTTCGCTTAGGCTCCGTTTCCCTGATTTTCAGCGGCTGAAAACATTCATGGATAAAGGTGTCGGTTGGTTAATAGGGCAACACTATCAAGGACGTGGTCGGAAGTCAAAGTTAACTAAAGACCAGAAAAATAAATCGGGGAGTCGCTATTTTTGCGAAAGCTTGTTTTGGGCATCCCAGCCCAAGCAAGCAGCAAAAACTTAACGCGACCACTTATGCCTCCGGCGGCCCCGATTCGTCCTCGTCACCTCGTCCCGACCCAACAAGGGGTCGGAACATAGGCTCCAAATGACTTGACGCCGTGTCGGATGGCCTTTTATTTTGTCTCCACCTTCGCTAACGCTCAGACTCCGACAAAACAACGGCCCTACGGCTATCGCGGACTAAAAATCTTCACTTCGCTTAGGCTACGTTTCCCTGATTTTCAGCGTTGGTTGAGTTGATAAAGAAAGGCCCAGAAGACAATGGATTTCATTGTGGAATATGGAATACTGCGATGATTGCCGAGCTTATTTGGTTAAAACTTGAAGTTCGTTATAACTTGAACTATTTATCAAGCCTAATGAAAAAACTGGGCTTCAGTTATCAAAAAGCTCGTTTTGTGACTGATCGCCAAGAAGAAGAAAAGTACGAGCTTGAAAGAAAAACGTGGCTGGAAGAAACATTGCCTGCCATTATGGAAAAGGCGGTAGAAGAAAAGAGTGTCGTTTTATTCGGTGATGAGGTGTCATTTGCTATGTGGGGTTCATTGGCACGAACCTGGGCTCCAATAGGAGAGCAACCCACAGTGAAAACATCAGGGATTCGAAAAGGGTTGAAAATGTTTGGTACGATCGAACTCGAAGGAGGGAGTTTTCAATACCGAGAATCATTGGCTTATGAGATAAAACCAAAGTCACTTAGACTTTTAAAAGAAGCTGGGCTGCCTCAAGAATTTTTAGCTATTCTTAAAAGCTTAAAAAATGAGAAATATCCAACACAGAAGCTTTTTATGGAAGCGATATATTCTATTGCCGACAACGTCTTAATCGAGAGTTATAAGCCAATGATATTACAACACGCTGAAACATCTGGGCGTTTTAATGGTGAAAGCTATGTTGAGTTTTTAACACAATTGCTGGCTTATTATAAAGGCAAGATTATTCTAATTGAAGATGGTGCCCCGTATCATGGAAGCGGTGTTATTAAGGAATTTAAGTTAGCTAATGTAGATCGTTTGACAGTAGAACGTCTCCCTGCGTTCTCGCCGGATTTTAATCCGATTGAGAAATTATGGAAAAATACGAAACGCGATTCGACTCATATGAAGTATTTTAAAACTTTTGAAGATCTTCATGATTCAGTTGTGCAAACTTTTAACACTTACAGGCGCGCCATGCTACCTCACGAAATTCCGGGACTCCTGTCGCCGTAATTCGTTCACCTACGCAGCGAATAGGAGATGCTCCAGCCGCCCTGCGTCCGCCACAGACTGAGCACAAAGCAGCTCAGTCATGGCTACCACAAATGGCTCTACGGCTATTCGGGATAAAATTTTAGCCTCCCTCGCGCGCTATCGCGCACTTCGGATTGGCAAATTTCCCTGCGCCTTCTGGAGACTATCAGCCCGTCCGGGGCTGACAGCGATTGCGGGAAGATTTCGTTGTTACCGCCTAAGTTTAAGCGCTCCAAATTTGGAAATTATTTATCTGAGAAACTATATGTCGATCATCAGTGTTCCCCTATCAATTGAGGCCGTGAAACTAACCTCGCCACAAGAGAGCTCATCAGGCGCGCCATGCTACCTCACGAAATTCCGGGACTCCTGTCGCCATAATTCGTTCACCTACGCAGCGGATGGGAGATGCCCTGAACGCCCTGCGTCCGCAACGACTACGCACAAAAGCCGCTTCGTCATTACTACCTCACTGGCTGGACGGCTATTCGGAATGCAATTCTTGCTCCTCTCGCGTGCTGCTAGCACACGTCGAATCAGCGAATTGCCCTGTCGCCTATCAGGGACTAAAAATCACCACTTCCCTAAGCTCCGTTTCCATGATTTTCAGCGTACGTCCTCCGTCATCACCGGCGTATCATAAACTTCTTTTATATCTGAAGTTTCCCAATAATTATTTATGGTAAAATTGAAACTATGCTACAACTATATGAAAAAAATAGTCTTTTCATTCGTTTCAAATGCTATTGCCTAAGGGGAATTAAGTAGGGGTTTGCTATAAACATGGCAAAACCACCTAAAATAAACCTCGATACACCAGCATTGTGTATTTCAGCTACTCAATAATTGGGAAACTTCAGCTTTTATATTTGAGTGCCTGATAAATTGCGTTTCCCAGGTAAATCCACTAAAGGGTGCTGCAAGTCGGGTAATAAGGAATTCATCGGACACCGGACTAATCAAGCCAGCCGATATCTCTATCGGCTCTGGATTAGTGACCGATAATTCACCATACTGCGCATTTACATAAAACCCTTTCCAGCCCCGATTATAGATATTTTTGCTAATCGCAACACCATTCACCTGTTCATCGCCATAATTAGGGTGTATCAATACTCCCATATAGGTTTTCAAATGCTCAACGCGATGCAATCTGCGTTCTTCAAAGGCTCTTAACCCATCTTCGTCACTATTGATGATGTAGTTGTTATAAATCAATTGGTTGAAATTTTAAAAAGTAGCCAGTTGGCACTACAGATTTTGTGTTTTTGTATAAAACGTTGGATTTTTTAGAGTATTTTTGTCGCATGTAAATTACACTCAAATAATGATGATTTTTTTGACAAAAGTCAATGAATTTATCGACAAAAATAATATAAATGGCACTACAAAACTTTCAAAAAAAACACCATTGATTTTAAAGAGAATTTTTCGACAAAAAATCGCTTAAACCGATGAATCAATGACTTAGAAAGATGAAAGTGACGAAGATGGGTTAACGTCCATAAACCAGCCCAAACTTCTTTAATACTTTTAATCAACTTCCCTTCTTTGGGTTTATGGGTAAAAGAGCCGTATAAACCTGCCCCGCTAAACCCCTGCAGATCTTCATTATTGGTACTGGAACGAACTCGCAGCTTTTGCGTAAAAGGCTCGCCCTCTGGTTCCCAGAATAATCTTACCGTTTCAATTTCATCAACTAGAGATTTCTCTACCTCAGCATGTTCAATAAGACCTCGAAACTCTGACAGCTTTTGCTCACGAACCGCCAAACTCGCATTAAACTCAGCATTGTCTAATAATCGCTCTATATACGTATACAACGACACACTCGCATTATTATCACACAGCACACGCGGCTCATTGACACAACGCGGGCTACGCATAAAAGCATCGTACATCGCAAACGGCAAAGCATAGCCTTTAGGTGCTATGCCCTCTGCCAGAATGTTGCCTAATTCGGCAACATTAGCTGCTTTAACACCAACACGAATCCAGTCTACATGACTTAGTGCTGTTAATGGCATAGGCGCAGTCAGACTTAAATCACTTTCCGGTATCGTCGCTTCTACAGGAAAATGGCCTGCCAGCCATTGCTCAGCCTCTTGCTCAGTCGCAGACTCAATATGCACACCTTCATCATTTACAGAGTAATGCACCCACTGACCGATCAAATCAGCGACTTCTGGTATAGCTCGCACATTTTTCATATAGGCATTAGGCGTATCATTTTGCCGCGCTTTCAAATTTATATGCGATAAAGGCGTTTGTGGCTGCTCAGTAATAATCCCACCGACATGGCCTAGCATATTTGGAATAAAGGTATAAATAGCAATAATCTCTGCACCAGGATCAGGGTCGCCCGGATTAATAAGCTTTAGGAGACCAAAGGCCTCTCCTTTATTTAAAATTGCTAAATCCAGTTGCGCAAACAAGCTATCAGTATCAATACTGCGAATATTTTTAGCGCTAAATTGCTCTGCGAAACCTGCAAATTCTGATTCATGCATCAGTGTTCCCATTGAAAGAAGAAGTACCTAAACAAAGCAGCCTATAACCTACCTGAAGGTAGCACCACTCGAATATTTCCATATTTTTGATTTTAATCACTTATAACAGCAAATAGACACTCTGTAGGCACCGTAAAAGAACAACAAATAATTTCAAATAAAGCTTGCAATTGCCGAAAAAATTTTCCGTTTTAATCACCTCATAAACGGATATCACCCATGCTTAAAGACCTACCACTCTCTGAACATATTCACCAACACTGCAATGAAAGTATGGAACGTGCCCTGTTAGCAGAGCGTCATCCTTTGTGGGCTCGTTCATGCCCAGAGTTGAAGGATATCGACTTTATTCGCCTTGGGTTATTACGCTGTATCAGTGTAGGTCGCCATTTCCTCCAAACCAATGAACAGATTTCAGGCGCGCCATGCTACCTCACGAAATTCCGGGACTCCTGTCGCCGTAATTCGTTCACCTACGCAGCGAATAGGAGATGCTCCAGCCGCCCTGCGTCCGCCACAGACTGAGCACAAAGCAGCTCAGTCATGGCTACCACAAATGGCTCTACGGCTATTCGGGATAAAATTTTAGCCTCCCTCGCGCGCTATCGCGCACTTCGGATTGGCAAATTTCCCTGCGCCTTCTGGAGACTATCAGCCCGTCCGTGGCTGACAGCGGATGAAGAGTGATCAAGCCGTGGCCTGATTCTGAGTCTTTTGTTTGACCATCGCTGAAAATCCTGGAAACGGAGCTTTAGCGAAGTGAAGATTTTTAGTCCGCGATAGCCGTAGGGCCGTTGTTTTGTCGGAGTCTGAGCGTTAGCGAAGGTGGAGACAAAATAAAAGGCCATCCGACACGGCGTCAAGTCATTTGGAGCCTATGTTCCGACCCCTTGTTGGGTCGGGACGAGGTGACGAGGACGAATCGGGGCCGCCGGAGGCATAAGTGGTCGCGTTAAGTTTTTGCTGCTTGCTTGGGCTGGGATGCCCAAAACAAGCTTTCGCAAAAATAGCGACTCCCCGATGCCTTCTCCTTCACCCAGAGCAAATAGCCCGCATTGAAAGCAAACTACCTGCGTATACCGTAGGAAGCTTACAGCGCAAGTCTCAAATGGATGTACTGCTTGAGTTCATCACGTCATTGCTAGAGTTTCCAGATCCTGGTGATAAGCTGAAAGAGTTAGGTGAATTAATAAAGGATGTGTTTCAACTGATGTCATCAGGAAAACATATGATTGGCAGATATTTAGGGCGCTTAGAGCCAACACCATCATTAAAGTATTGTTCTGCTGGGTGAAGGTAAGAGTTTGATGGCAATGGGATGGAAAAACTTGAACATCGAGTATAAACATGGCAAAATCACCTAAAATAAACCTCGATACACCAGCATTGTGTATTTCAGCTACTCAATAATTGGGAAACTTCAGCTTCCCCACTCAACGTATTTTAAATCACTGAAGTCGCATAGACGAACAAGTATGCTTGAGGCATTTGAACAGCAGAGCTATCATCTTCACGCTGAAACACCGCTATCGCAAGGCATTGATTATCTTAAAGAATTCCAGGGACTTGACGAATACACCATAGAAGCAGCGGATGGACATTTTATTAATCATGCATGCCATACTAAAAAAAACAGCAAGGGGAAAGTTTATGCAGCCGGGGGGATTTACGCGTTGAATCTCAGAAGTGGGTTGCTCAGATTTCTTTGTCTGGTGACAAACGGAACTCAGAGACATCAAGAAATACCTGTGTTACGAGATCATATTGAAAAGCAAAACAAGGGAAATAACAGCTCTCAGAAACATCTCTATGCCTACGATAAAGCCGTCACCGACTTTGTCTGGTGGGATCGGCAGAAACGACATGCTAATTACATGATTTCAATGCTAAAAGAAAATTCAATTGCGACTCTGGTTGAGTCTATCCCTTTTGACTCCCGCCCTGAGATCAATACAGGGGTTGAAGCATACAGTGTGTACGAAAACAAGGGCATCAAATTTAACGTGGTGGATTACCGTGATCCAGAAACCGGAAAACTTCACCGGTTTGTGACAACCTTGCCAATGACTATTAACCCTAGAACCATTGCCATGCTGTATTTCAAGCGATGGACGATTGAAAAGACATTCAATAACACTAAAAGTAATTTCAAGGAAACTAAAGCTTGGTCTTCCAATACCCGCTCACTTGAAAATCAAATGCGCCTGCAGGCGCGCCATGCTACCTCACGAAATTCCGGGACTCCTGTCGCCGTAATTCGTTCACCTACGCAGCGAATAGGAGATGCTCCAGCCGCCCTGCGTCCGCCACAGACTGAGCACAAAGCAGCTCAGTCATGGCTACCACAAATGGCTCTACGGCTATTCGGGATAAAATTTTAGCCTCCCTCGCGCGCTATCGCGCACTTCGGATTGGCAAATTTCCCTGCGCCTTCTGGAGACTATCAGCCCGTCCGGGGCTGACAGCGACTGCAATGAGCTATAATTTAATGCGCGTGTTTGAAGATTTTTCAAAAACACAACAGCCAGAATTGATTCATCCATCGGATAAAAAATATAGCAAGGCTCTGGAGATTAGGCAGCAACAGGCTCAAAAACGAGATCGTTTTGTGAATCCATTATTTTTCCAGGCAAGAATATCTCGTATCAGCTCGTATACCATTCGAGCAGTTCAAAACGCAATAATAACAGGAATGTCTTTACAGTGCTTTATGAGCTCTCTTGTGGCGAGGTTAGTTTCACGGCCTCAATTGATAGGGGAACACTGATGATCCTAATAGTTAATAGTAACTGCCCTAATTCATTGTACCCTTTAGGAGCGAGGGTTTAATAATTCCCGAAAGTATGACGCAGGATTTTGGCTACACAGGTGTACTAGGGAAATAGGCGCATAGCTGGGGCTACGAAACTATTTTTCTAGTGCGCCTGTGGAGTCAAAAGACCAGTCAGACTCGGGTATTATTGAATTCTCGCTCCTTAAGTGATTTCTGTCAAAGAATTTACCACCTTACTGGTCTTTTTGCCCGTCTTCTGCGTTGCGACAAAAATCACATAGAACAACTATGTGCCTGTTGTCGTGCCTTGAAAACAAACAAAATCCTGCGTAATCTGGCATATTATTTTCCGACAATCACCTTATTTTTACTTTTAGCAAATGTACGCGCCGTCCATCAGCTCTTAATACTTCAAATCGAAATCTGTCCTGCTCTACTTTTTCACCTTTTTTAGGCATATGCTCCAAACGGCCAACGATAAAGCCACCAATAGTATCAAACTCTTCAGTATCAAAGTCAGCGGCAAAATATTCATTGAAATCTTCTAGTGGCGTCAGAGCCTGAACTATATACTCCTTATCATTACGTTTAGTAATGTACTCTTCATCAGCATAGTCATGCTCATCTTCAATCTCGCCGACAATCTGCTCTAACACATCTTCAATGGTGACTACACCTGCAACCGCCCCATACTCATCAACTACAATGGCCATATGACTACGTTTGGCACGAAAGTCCTTGAGCAGTACATTTAAGCGCTTACTCTCAGGCACCACCGTCGCGGTACGCATCAACTCGGCAACTTTTATATCTTTTCTGTCTATGGCATGCGCCAGTAAATCCTTGGCTAATAAAATGCCAACAACTTCACTTTTATCTTCACTAATCACTGGAAAGCGTGAGTGACCATATTCAATAACAATCGGATAAATTTCTTCCAGTGATGCATCTTTCTTTAAAACGATCATCTTCTTGCGCGGCACCATTACATCTCGCGCTCGCTGCTCGGAAACTTGTAGTACACCTTCCAGCATTTTCAGTGCATATTTATCTAAAAGATGTTTTTCCTCTGCCTCTCTTAAAATGTCTAGCAAGTCTTCTCTGTCCTGAGGTTCTCCCCCCATAATTTGACCGATACGTTCCAGCCAGCTTTTTGGCGAAGATTTATTATTGCCTGTGACCTCATCAGCCATTTACTTCTGTCTCCTGATACGGGTTATCAATTCTGAGTTGCTGTAATAAGTGAATTTCTTTTGCTTCCATCTCAAGAGCGTCTTTTGCTTTAATATGATCATAACCAATGAGATGTAAAATACCATGAATAATGATGTGCGCCCAGTGATCTTTTAAGGTTTTTCTTTGCGCTATTGCTTCCTGCTGCAATACCTCGGCACAAACAACTAAATCACCTAACAGGTTTAACCCCGACACACCTTCAGGCACTTCAAATGGGAAACTTAGAATATTAGTCGGGCCTGTTTTAAGCCGATATTGCTGATTTAAACCCGAAATTTCGTCAGTATCTACAATGCGAATAACAACTTCAGCATCTTTTGAATAATCGCTTAATGCCTTTTCGACCCAAAGTTGCAGCTCTTCATCATTCGGCAAAGATTGACTATCGACCATTCGCTGCACCTCTACATCACGAATTGCCATCAACCCTGCTCGCGCTCGTAATTTTCGTAGGCGACCACTATACGCTGCACTAAGGGGTGACGCACCACATCTTTGGCGCTAAAAAATGTAAAGCTAATTCCCTCCACGCCTTTCAGCACCTTTAACACATGCTTAAGGCCAGACATTTTTTCATTGGGTAAATCAATTTGCGTAATGTCCCCGGTAATCACTGCCGTTGAACCAAAGCCGACCTGGGTTAGAAACATCTTTATCTGCTCATTGGTGGTATTTTGCGCTTCATCCAGAATAATAAAAGCATCATTTAACGTTCGCCCACGCATAAATGCCAATGGCGCCACTTCAATAACCTTGCGCTCAATCAACTTCTCTGTCCGTTCAAAGCCTAACATTTCATAAAGGGCATCATAAAGCGGCCGTAGATAGGGATCTACTTTCTGCGCCATATCACCGGGCAAAAACCCCAGCTTTTCACCCGCTTCTACTGCAGGTCTCACTAACACAATGCGCCGCACCTGTTCAGACTATAGAGCCTCAACTGCACACGCGACAGCCAGATAAGTTTTTCCGGTGCCTGCAGGTCCCACGCCAAAATTAATATCATGCGCCAGTATTTTTTGCAGATAAGCCCGCTGATTACTGCCACGCCCTTTTAAAACACCACGCTTGGTTTTAATAAAAACCTCAGCCTGGCTATCATCCACAGGCGCGGGCTGTACGATATCCTCGATATTAGCCTTCTGCATTGATAAATGAATTTGCTCGGGAGTAATCTCTTCACTTGCGGCATCATTAAACAACATTTGTAAAATGGCTTCCGTTGCTTTAATGGCCTGCACCAGACCGGTAATTTTAAATTGATTGCCTCGGTTGGCAATTTCCACATTCAAGCGTCGCTCTATTTGCTGTAAATGCGCATTAAACTGTCCACACAGATTAGCCAGGCGCTGATTATCAACCGGATCCAGGGTTAATTGTAATGTTTCTCTACTCACCCATTTGCCTGCTGAATAATCTTGTCTAGCGATGATTCTAGCATCCTGCCACGCAAGGAATTAGGCAGAGCCTCAGTAATCAATACATCGACAAACTGACCTGTCAGGCGCGGATGTCCAATAAAGTTCACTACCCGGTTATTTTCAGTCCGACCTGTGACCTGCAACTGATTTTTCTTGGATACGCCTTCAACCAGAATCTTCTGTACCGTATCGACCATAGATGCAGATATAGCCATGGTCATTTCATCCAGGCGTGTTTGCAATAATTTAAGCCGCTGCTTTTTTGTAACCTCAGTCGTGTCATCAGGGAAATCCGCCGCAGGCGTGCCTGGACGAGAGCTGTAGACAAAGCTATAGGAAAAATCAAAGCCGACTTGCTCGATCAAGTCCATAGTATCGGCAAAATCGGCATCAGTTTCACCTGGAAAACCAATAATAAAATCCGAAGACAAGCTGATACCCGGGCGAACTGCTTTAATTTTATCCATGGTAGCCAGGTAATACGCACGGGTATGGCCGCGTTTCATCATGCTTAAAATATTATCACTACCACTCTGTACCGGTAAATGCAGATGATTGACTAATTCGGGGATTTCAGCGAAAGCATCCACCAGTTCATCAGTGAATTCTATGGGGTGAGAGGTTGTAAAGCGTATACGATCGATACCTTCAATGGCAGCGACAAAATGTAGCAGCAAGGCAAAATCAGCGATGTCACCATCGTCCATTTCCCCCCGGTAGGCATTGACATTTTGTCCCAGTAAATTGACTTCACGTACGCCTTGCCCGGCCAGCGTAGTAATTTCATCCAGCACGCTCTGCACCGGACGACTAATTTCTTCACCACGCGTATAAGGTACCACGCAAAAGGTACAATATTTACTGCAGCCTTCCATAACTGAGACAAATGCCTTGGGGCCTTCTGCTCGAGGCTCTGGCAGTGCATCAAATTTTTCAATTTCCGGAAAGGAAATATCGACAACCCGCTTGACACCGCTACGAGATTTATTAAGCAATTCAGGCAAACGGTGCAGAGTTTGCGGTCCAAACACAATATCCACATAAGGCGCACGTTTTTGGATCGCCTCGCCTTCCTGGCTCGCTACACAGCCACCCACGCCAATAATAATCTCCGGACGTTTCTGCTTGATTTTGCGCCAGCGGCCTAGCAAAGAAAATACTTTTTCTTGCGCTTTTTCTCGAATTGAACAGGTATTTAACAATAAAACATCCGCTTCTTCGGGTGTTTCAGTGACTTCCATATTATGCGAGGCTTTGAGTACATCGGCCATTTTATCCGAATCGTACTCGTTCATTTGACAACCTGTGGTCAAAATAAATAATTTCTGCGTCATAGACTACGTAGGATTCTACCTGTGTTGCTGATAACCACCACACAAGCGTGATGGTAAAAATTGATTATTATACTCTTGCCTTTTAATTTGGCGAAATAAATAGCGCTAAATATAACCTGCGCCAAGCTATCACGCATACGATCATTTTTTTGTCTTGGTCAGTAAATGGTCCATCTTATGTGCTTTAGTCTGCAGGTAGGCACGATTATCACAGTTCGACTCGATTTCAATTGCTATCCGCCCATCGACCTTTACCCCAAGGGCTTGTAGTTGCTCTATCTTATTAGGGTTATTCGTAATCAGCTCAATTGTTTTAATCTGCAAGTTGTCCAGCATTAACGCAGCAATTGTATACTCGCGCTCATCAGGTTTGTGCCCCAGGTGCAGATTAGCATCTACCGTATCCATGCCCTCATCCTGCAAATTATAGGCCTGCAGTTTTTTCAGTAAACCTATCCCCCGCCCTTCCTGACGCAGATAAATCAACACACCAAAACCATGCTCACTGATCAATTGCAGTGCCTTATCCAGCTGGTCACCACAATCACAACGTCTTGAGCCTAACACATCACCGGTAAAGCACTCTGAATGAATTCGTACTGGCACACGCGACTTATGCATCACATCACCAAACACAAAAGCAACATGCTCCTTATCATCGATGGTGTTAGTAAAGTAATGTAGTACGAATTCACCATATTCTGTTGGAATACGTGTTTGTACTAAATTATTAATTGCAGTTGTCAATGAATTAAACCCTAATAAGTCAAAATATAACTATGGAAAGCAGATATTTACGCTGCAAGCTGGGCGTACACTGGTTGATCTCTGCACTTGCCAGGATTTTTCAGTAGCACATAAAACGCGACTAAAACGTTTAATGAAAGCTTTCCGCCGAAAATGCTGAATCATTCTGCCCTGCAGATGGTAACTTAACCAGAATCTCGGCACGACCCTTTTCAGCCATATCACCGCCATAACGCTGCACACGATTGAATGCTATTGCCTGTGCAGCAAACTTGGAATCAAATTTCCTGAATGACTTAAACAAAATGGGTAAAAATGCCAGCGTATGCGTACCACAATCATTAAAAGTTGCCGATAGCTTCGGCTGCCGCCATAACAGGATCGTTCCTCTTTGCATCGCATAACCTAAAAACCGCCCCGTAGCCCCCATCACCGCTATCGTACCTGCAATCATCCGCGAGCCACAGTAATCTCCGGCACACCCTTCAATTAACATGGTGCCCCGACGCATATGATCACCGACACGCTGACCGACATTGCCTTTAACCAGCACAGTCCCACCTTTCATACCTTGCTTATTGCCCGGTAGCGCGGCACCCAGGAAATCTCCTGCATTGCCCTGTATAGTCAACAAGCCATTTTTCATTTCACAGGCGGCATAAAGACCGACATCCCCATTGACTGTTACAGTGCCTGATTTCATACCCATCGCAAGATATGCACCCGCTTCACCCTCTACGGTGATACTGCCATCTTGCAGATCTTTAGCGATAAAGTCTAATTTGGCAAAGCTGTTTTTGATCACAATATTTTGCGTATCTGCACCAGAAATATCAAATAACTCGCTTACCGGTATTTTACGTTTGCCATTTTGCAATTCTATGGCCGCAATGTCATCAATGCTCACATCTTTTAATAACTGACACACCAATGGCGACATATCAACACGTTGTGCAGTTTCTTGCTTGAGCGTAAAAGTTAAAGCACTCATGCCATAATCTCCTGTAAATGAAAATGGAATGGCCCTAATTTTCCGCCATAATTACCTGCACTAATACGCTTTATACCATTCTCGGCACCTAAATCACAGACTGCCTGGATACCGACACGCATCGCTTTATCAATATCTTCTTTAGTTAAGCCATCAATCACAATTTCCATCACCGACTCAATTTCAGGGGATAAATCAGTTTTAGTGATACCTTTTAAGGTCGGACAAAATGCATCATTAGTTGAAGCACCCAAAGCAGGGTATTTTGAGCCCACTTTAGAGCCTGAACGAACGACTCCTCCAGGAAACGGCATAATCACATTGGGTAATTTCTTCATTTCCACAATAGCCGCTTCACAGGCCACCAGAGCTTGTGGCTGCGATTCTGCTAACACTAAAAAGTTACCACCACCGACCGCATCCACACGCCCTGTGGTCGCTTCGGTTAAAAACTCACCATCCATCACCGGCACACGCCAGTATCGCTTACCGTCAATTTTTTTCGCGATTTGAAATCCATCACCAAAATAGCGCAGGTTTTTACCTAAAGGAATTTGCAGTCCTTCATCAATTCCGGCAAATAAAGCGGAGGTAGGTGAGGTTAACACACACTGCCCTGCTCTAGTTTCCAATTGCTTGGCTAAACCCTTACCACCCATGGCGAAAATCAATACTGACACGCCAGGGCGTCCATCGGGCGTTTCCGAAGAATCTAAAACACGTTCTATCCCCGCCTCACAACCGCAGGCAATTACCGAAGTTGCAAACCCTGTCATCGCCTGCGCGGAGATCATTGCCCACTTTTCATTTTGCGCGGTGATAATTGCGCGGGTTGCTTTCATTGGAAACGCTTCCGCGAAGGTTTCATCAATGCTTACACCATTAATAATCATAATCCAGAACTCATCTTAAGTAATAACGCAGTAATTAAGGCCGTTTGTAAAAAACCTGCTCCTACAATCCAGCGTATCAATTCAGCTTTTGTTTCAGCAATTTTTGTATTCGTTTCAGCAATTTTTAGTTCAAGTTTTAACTCAGCTTCACGCAGGTCTGCTTTTAAAGTAACTTCTAATTTTTGCGTATCAGACCTTAAAGCTAACTCAGTTTCTTGTAAGTTAGCTTTCAAAGAAGCTTCTAATTTTTGCGCATCAGACCTAAAAGCTAACTCAAGCGCATCAAGGTCGCGCTTTTTCGCAAGCTCAGTATTATGCACTTGCTCTAATGTTGCTTTAACTGCCTCCTGCTGCGACTCAATTACTACCACTGCCTGATCTTCAGAAAAACCTACATTATGCAAGCGCTGAACAAAAGAATACGTATCAAAAGCTAAAGCACTCATGTCACGTGATTCAAACCATGTACTGTCAAACTACCACGACCATCTTCGGTAATCTCATCATCACTGATTTTAAAATTACCCACTTTCATGGTCATAAAACGATCAAAATACTTTTGCAGATCTTTCTCAACAGAGATATCCCAATCAGGCCGAACAATATGCGTAGTGCCCCATTTAGTGTGCACCACCTTACCATCAACTACGACCAGCTCACCGTCTTTAAAAACATAGTCCGGTTTCTCAAACATTTTTTCGCGATCAGCATCTTCAGTGTAAACCGTAATATCTGCCCAGGCACCTTCAGCCAGGCTACCCCGATCTTCTAGGCCAACCAGTTTAGCCGCCCCTGCCCGTGTTAAAATTGCAATTTCCTGTAAGCTGTATTCACGATCAATCGATGCCAGAGTAGTCATTTTCTGTGCTTCAGGGTGAATCGTTGCCAGCATATCATTACGGAAACTCTTATCCATCAATAAGCGAATTAAATGCGGATAAGTAGTAAACGGTGCACCATTTGGATGATCCGTGGTTAGAAAGATACGCCATGGATCATCAACTAACAGGAATATTTCCAGACCAATCGCCCATTGCAAGGCATTAACAAAGTTCTGATCACGGTATTTAAACGGCACCACACCACAACCAGCATCACATTCTATATCCATGCACACCCATTTATTTG
This sequence comes from Bathymodiolus japonicus methanotrophic gill symbiont, assembly GCF_019721995.1. Classification (GTDB taxonomy): domain Bacteria; phylum Pseudomonadota; class Gammaproteobacteria; order Methylococcales; family Methylomonadaceae; genus Methyloprofundus. Next base: position 107,521 of record NZ_BLYC01000010.1, read on the forward strand.
GGTTTGCAAAGCCATGATTCGCATGCTGACGCATATTATCACCCGACGCAGTAATTGTCTGGCCAAATAAAATCTGCCCTACGTCAGCCGTAATATTTTTGTGTTTATTAATCGCTTCAGCAATCGCCGCACCACCCGAGGAAAATTTAAAATCCCCTTCAGTGCCATAACTGTGGAACTGTATATGCGTTAAATGCATGGGCAAACCACCGATACCTTGCATGGTATTCAGCGTCGTTTCTACATTGCCTGGTACGCCCAGATTACAGCCATGTACATGCAAGGGATGCTTAACGCCAATTTCCTTAACTGCAGTCGCTAATACCTGCAGTATTTCACGTGGCGTGACTTGATAGTGACTATTTTTTTCGTCTAAATCTAATTGGCGCTGGTTAAATTTAAAGGCATTAATACCACCTGGATTAACGACTTTTACACCAATTGCTTTCGCTGCATTCATAGTCCATGCGACATAATCATTAATCGCTTTTTGATCTTTTTTAGCGGTCAGCATACGCAGTAAATAATCATCACTGCCGAGCATCACATAGCCGCCTTTATCCAGGATAGGAATATCCGCCATTTCCATATGCGCCTGGCGGGCATTAATCGGCAAAAGGGCTGGCTCAAAGCCCGCCGTATAGCCCATTTCGGCATAACGATAGCCTGTGGTAAACGTACTAGGCATAGCATGACCACAACCAGAACGGGTAATATCAGAACGATGTACCGGGTCTTTACGATGATCTTCGGGAATCAGCATACGTGCGATATTGCCTTTTCCACCGCCTATATGTGTATGCATATCTATCGCACCAGACATGACAACTTTGTCTTTTAAATCATATTCTTTGTCAATCTTCACGCCTTCGGCAGGCGGTTTGACAAAGCGGCCATCTTGAACATAAAGCGTTTGTACCTGACCGTCTATCCCGCTAGCAGGATCATAAACCGTCCCACCTGTTAATTTTATCAACATGGTTATCTATTCCTACAAAGCTTGTTCAATCGCATTCAATACCTCTGCCGTACTCGGCAAACCTGAATCACGGCATTTTTTAAGGCGTATGGCCACGACATTATCCAGTCTATAAGCATGCCCCGCATGATCAATGCCCGGCGTCCCGACAGGAATAAAAACATCGGGTTCTTTAGCAAAGACCATACCTGAACGCGCGACGACAATCGTCGGTTTGTCTGTCTTTTGTGGTACGAAGGCAGCATTAAAAGCCTGTACCCAGACCAGTATATCCGCTTCGCCATTGGCCAGCATGGCGCTGGAATCATATAAAAAAGGATCATATTCAGGGAAACCACTGGAAAAACGTGCTCTTGCCGGGAATGCCGAAGTCCAGCCACAGACCTGATTAGCCGTTTGATCACCTTCTTTTCCACCTAGAGGAAAGCCAGAACTACGGGTATCCATAGTATTAATATCTTTCACCATTTCGGACAGCATTTGCACTGTCAGCTCAGCCTGATCAAAGTTCAAAGCCCCTGCTGCCCAGGTTACTACGCTGTATTTTGCGGCTTTTAATTGCTCTGCAACAGCCTGTAAATCACTCAATGCAATGCCACAGATATTTTCTGCAACAGTCTTTTTACCTTTTACTAAAGCACGCAAAACTGCCATCACTTCTGGCAGGTCCTGATCGTCACAGGGTAATACTTTTGCCTTAACCCCAGCAGGCGATGTAGATGCCTCTGCTGAAGGTGCTTTACCTATATAAACAATCTCACGCCGACTAGTATCTTCCAGAAACATAGACTCTTTATTCCAAAGATAGCGCTCGAAAAAGCGCGGTGCAAAGCCTTCCAGATCCACACCAACAATCAATAACAAATCACAGCGGTTTTTAATTTCCGCTAATGTGGTATTCATCCAGCCGGTATCCTGCAGGGCTAGAAAATTTCGCCGTGCAGCAGTAAAATTCATATTATCAACCACAGCGCCACAATGATCTGCTAAAGCCATTACTCCGCGCATACCATTTACATCGGTCGCGCAACCGCCAATAACTGGTTGATTACTCGCACGCAATAGCTCTGCCGCTCTAGCAACAGCGACCTCCAGATCCACCTCTTTACCATCAACGCGCGCACTGGTATCGGTAATCGCTTGTTCAAACGCTGGCGTATTCACTGCACAGCCATTTTCGCTAACTTTTAGCGACAAGCCATCAACTTGAATGGTCAGATCATCGGTACCAATACCACAAAAAGGACTGGGTACTTCAGTTATTTCAGTCACTCGCTGTTCCTTATTTATCTTGTTTAATATATTTAAAGCGCGGATCATCTGGCGTACCCTCAAAAACTCCCTGCGAAGTTGCCTCCGCATCCCACATCACTACCTCTTCAATTTTTTTAGCCAATAAAAAATCTTTGTCGGTAATTCCCTTGGCTGAGTGGGTCACTAATTTTACGATCACAAATGCATAAGACACTGTTAAATCCGGGTGATGCCAGGCTTTTTCAGCTAAATGCCCAACTGTTGTAACCACCATAAGACTGGCTTTCCAACCACTAGTTTTAATCTTGCGCCGAATCCAGCCATTTTCATAGTACCAATGCGGTAACTCTGCTTTTAATCGGCTATTCACTTCTGCTTCTGTATAGGCTTCGGTCATCTGGCTCTCCGTTTTGTGTACGTGCTCAAAATGGGTTACAAATCCTCAACTGCTGGTAGATATTCAGTCCATGTTGCATGTCCTCAGAATAAAGTATTTTACAGTGACTGCGTAAAGCACAGGCAACAATCAAACTATCCCAATAAGAAAAATGATAGTCCTCTCTTATACTTGCAGCTTGTAAAACATCTTCTTGTGTTTGTGCTAACACAGAATAAGTCACGACAAAATCACTTAAAAAATGTTTAAGATAAGTATTATCCTTATTTGCTTTTCGCATCAAATTAACACAAACCTCATTAACAACTTGCGTACTGACAATAATATCATTTGCTTCCACAATACAAGATTTAGCTTTTAATCTTTTTCCATGATCGTTTTGACTTTGAACCAGTGCATAAAGCCAGATATTACTATCAATAAAGACTATATCTGGCATAAATGTCATCCCTGTTCAAAGGAGTAAAGTCTTCAGTTATTATAGGTTCATCAAAATAAGATTTAATAAAATTTTGTCTATGAATATCTTTTTCTTTATATGAGTCGACTAACTTACATAAAGCTAGATTAACAACCTCTTTTTTACTATTTGCGCCCGTCAATGCAAGAGCTTGGGAAACTAAGCTATCATCTAGAACAATATTGGTACGCATTTCAAAATCTCATTGGTGTATACTTTATACACATGATATCACACCAGCCAGCTTTTAAAGCCCACTATCCTTCAACTATAATAGAAACTCGGATAAGCCAATCACCTTAATCCCTTTTGTTCTGGCATCCGTTCTATCCTGTTCGGTATTATATCCCCAATCAACCAGTTGCAACTCTACCGCACTTAATTGTTTATTCTCTAAAACACCCAATAAGGTGGGTAGTCTGTCTTCAATCAAGCGAATCGTATGCGCACCATGTTTCTCTATTAACTCCAGCAGTATATCCTGTTTGCCCATTTTTCGATCTAGTCCATATATATCAACCGGGAGGTCAACCTGATTTGCCTGTAATATTTGCTCGACAAAGCGCTCCTGTTTCGTGGTGACGATATACCAGTTCTTGCCACTTAATTTTTGCAGTTTTTCGTCCACACCCTCAAATAAAGGGTTCATTGTTATCCATTCATCCCGCGCATAATGAATCCATTGGTCTCGCGTTCCACCAAATATTTTCTTTAACAGACTACTATCCGCGCCTAGCTCCTTTATGAAGCTGCTTATATTAGCTTGAATGCTCTCTACGGGCTCCCCTTGTTGCAATAAGCGCATCAAGATAATTGCCTCATAGCCCGTTTCCAGACTTGGACGCAATAGGCGAAAGCTCTCGATATGAGACTGATCCGGAACAGTGTTTGCCATATCAGGCCAGACAAAAGTAGCCGCTTTCCAGCCAGTAATTGCGGTTTCAACTGCACTATCACAGATCACACCGTCAAAATCCAGAGCATATATTGGGGCTTGCTTCATCTAATCACTACCCTGCAAATACACTACGAATCACAGCAACAATCTCTTTAACCGACTCATCGCTTAACTCGGAACATATGGGCAAAGACATACAGCGCGCGGCAATTGCTTCGGTCGCTGGCAGACTCAAACCCGAGCAATCATCCTTAAATACATTTTGCTGGTGCAAAGGCACAGGATAAAAAACCGAACAGGCAATTTGCTTAGCTTGCAGGGCTTCAAGAATTTCATCGCGGCGATCCGATAGTAGAGTATATTGATGATAAACATGCACACCTATGCCGTCTTCATACGGTGTTTCAATGGGCAAATCAGCCATTAATTCAGAATATAAATGCGCCACATGTCGGCGGCTGGCATTGTAACGATCAATACGCTTTAATTTCGCGCGTAAAACCACAGCTTGCATTTCATCTAATCGACTATTAAAACCTACTACATCATGGTAATAACGTACTTTTGAACCATGGTTACGTAATTGCCTGACCATTTCTGCCGTTGTATCTGAATTGGTGCCGACTAAACCGCCATCGCCAAAAGCACCCAGATTTTTACTCGGAAAAAAACTATAGCCCGCTGCATTGCCTATGCTACCCGTTTGTTTGCCATCGATTGGTGCACCAAATGACTGCGCACAATCTTCAATCAACTTTAGATTATGCTTATCACACACAGCTTGAATAGCCGCCATATCCACTGGCTGGCCAAATAAATGCACAGGCATAACCGCCGTGGTTTTATCGGTAATTGCCGCTTCAATCGTAGCCGCTGTAATATTAAAGGTCTTAGGGTCTACATCCACAAAAACCGGCTTCGCCCCCACATAACGAATTGCTTCGGCAGTCGCAATAAAGGTAAATGCGGTGGTAATCACCTCATCGCCCTCTCCGATTCCTTCTGCGAGCAAGGCCAGGTGCAATGCATCGGTACCCGAAGCAACGCCAATCGCATGTTTAACCCCTAGATACTCAGCCGCTTCTTTTTCAAAAGCTTGAACATTCGGCCCTAGAATAAAAAAGCAATTTTCTATTGTTTCTGCCAGACCCTGCTCAACTTCTTGCTTTATTTCAGCATACTGAGATTTCAGGTTTACCATTGGGATCATAATTCACTACCTTTTAAAATAATACTGTTTGTGTTTGTGTTTGTGACTATTAAAGCAACATCATTAAAATATGATACTAGCGGACTAAAGTCCGCTCTACAGCCAAGGGCTGATTTCAGCCTATATTCTGTTTTACCATGAAGGTATCGAACTCATCTTTATTCAGCATATTTGAAAAGGCCTTTGTCCATTCTCTTCATTAACTTCATGGTAATAAATATAAGCATACCTCTCTACAACCCATATATGGACTCCTCGTTTATTGCAAGCCAAGTTTTACATAATTGATGCTAATAACAGTGAACAAGATTGCAGCCATATATTCGGTCTCTAACAGAGGCTTTTTTGCCTCAGGACTCCTGATGAATCTATTCGCATACTTTTTGACCCTACCAGCCTAACGGTCTCGCAATGGACTCTCTGGGTTGCAAGGGTTCTGTAAAAGTATCGGTCTGACCTGTTGTTGTCATCAATATTGGTTAACTTGCCTCCGCAATCTTGGTTACTCGGTTATCTCAGGGTTATCCACGCTTTGTCCACAGACGATCGGGGAGTCGCTATTTTTGCGAAAGCTTGTTTTGGGCATCCCAGCCCAAGCAAGCAGCAAAAACTTAACGCGACCACTTATGCCTCCGGCGGCCCCGATTCGTCCTCGTCACCTCGTCCCGACCCAACAAGGGGTCGGAACATAGGCTCCAAATGACTTGACGCCGTGTCGGATGGCCTTTTATTTTGTCTCCACCTTCGCTAACGCTCAGACTCCGAAAAAACAACGGCCCTACGGCTATCGCGGACTAAAAATCTTCACTTCGCTAAAGCTCCGTTTCCAGGATTTTCAGCGAGAGCCCTCCTAGCTCGCAGTCGGTGGGCAAAGGGTGGGTAACCCTGCTTATGCACTCTAACTATGTCAGAGCTGTATCATATTCTTTATCCTGACTCGCCATCGCCCACAGTATTCGGGCATTTTTATTGGCCAGCGCAACGGCGGCTTTATTAAATCCACGCCGCTCAATGAGTGCTTGTAGCCATAGGCTTAATTTATCTTTTTTACCACTACAGTGCTTTAACACCGATCGTGCTCCATGAATTAACATCGTACGAATATAGCGGTTACCTCGCTTACTAATTCCTAAATAAACCTGATTATCACCACTGCTATGTTGTCTCGGAACAATCCCTAAGCTGGCTGCATAATCTCGGCTACTCTGATAGCTTTTACCTGTCCCTATGTCTGAGGCAATGTGGTGGCTGTTATTGCCCCAATACCTGGCACATCAAGAAAACGCTGGCTTAACTGATTGCTATTACATAGCCAGCTAATACGTCAGTCCTGTTGTTTAATCTCTTCATCTAGTGCAACTAGTTTTTCATATTGCTCAGCAAACATTTCTCGACTTAAATCAGTCAAATCATTGTCGCTATCTTCTAAAATCAACGGTAATTCTACTCTTACTTTCTTTATACCTTCGCTGAAAATCATGGAAACGGAGCTTAGCGAAGTGGTGATTTTTAGCCCCTGATAGGCGACAGGGCAATTCGCTGATTCGACGTGTGCTAGCAGCACGCGAGAGGAGCAAGAATTGCATTCCGAATAGCCGTCCAGCCAGTGAGGTAGTAATGACGAAGCGGCTTTTGTGCGTAGTCGTTGCGGACGCAGGGCGTTCAGGGCATCTCCCATCCGCTGCGTAGGTGAACGAATTATGGCGACAGGAGTCCCAGAATTTCGTGAGGTAGCATGGCGCGCCTGTAGGAATAACAATGCCTCTTTCACTGAGTAGCCCTCGCACTTGATTAACCAGCGCAGTACGTTTGCCAACAAGGCCTTCACGTATTCTATGAACAAGTTGAATGTCTTGCTGTTCAATCGTTTTTATCGACACTGTGCGCTTATTTGGACGGGTAACCGCATCAAATATAGCAGCGGCATCATTAAAGTCATTTTTGTTCCCCACCACAAAACCCTTTACATAACGGGCATTAAGCAAAATGACTTCATGCCCTTGTTTAGTTAACTCTCTTGCCCAGTGATGAGCTCCGCCACAGGCTTCTATTCCAATTAAGCTCACTGGATAATTTGCAAAAAATATTAAAAGCTCAGCTCGTTTTAGCTTTTTCTTAACAGGTTTTGATTTTTTTCATCAAATGTATACATGTGAAAAATATTTTTTGCTATATCCAATCCAATTACGCTATTATTCATGTCGGGCTCCTCTTTGCTCCGTTATTACTCTTAGGTGCATTATGACACTGTTGGTGGGAGAGGAGTCCATATCATCAGCCCTATTGCAGCAAATTGGTAATCTCAATCGCTGTAGCTAAAGCACGTCGGCCTGCTTCGCCTGATACATCAGGCGTGTTACCCGACTGGATGCATGCAATAAAGTGCTTGATTTCTTCTAACAGGGCATCGCCATTTTCAAACACGGATTTGTCCGTTTCGATTTTAGGCACACCAGGAAACATTTCGCCTTCACCAGCATAGTGCTTGGTTAAAACACGGTTTTGAAAATCGATAGAAATATATGAATTGGGGCGGAACATACGCATTTTACGCTCCATCTTCATGCTAATGCGGCTCGCGGTAACATTCGCTACACAGCCATTTTTAAAGGTCAGCCGCGCATTGGCGATATCGGTTCCTTTGGTTAAAACTTCCGTACCACTGGCTTCAATATGATCTACTTCAGAATCAACAATCGCCAGAATAATATCAATATCATGAATCATCAAATCCAGCACCACACTGACATCATTGGCACGCGGATTAAACGGCGATAAACGATGTGACTCGATAAATAATGGCTTATCCTCCAAATCGCCCAGCCCCATAACCGCAGGATTAAAGCGCTCTAAATGTCCGACCTGCAATACAATGTTTTTTTGTTTCGCTATCTCGATAAGTTCATCTGCTTCTGCTACGGTAACCGTAATCGGCTTTTCAACTAAAACATGCGCACCGGCCTGAAGAAAGTCTCTGGAGACCTGATGGTGCAATGTGGTCGGCACAACAATGCTGACTGCATCGACATGACCCAGTAAAGACTGATAATCTGTTAAAGCTTCGGCTCCATGCTTTGTAGCAACGTCCTTAGCCGCTTGCTCATTAATATCAACAACAGCAACTAATTCACAATCCGGCAGTGATGCGTATTTTTCCGCATGAAACTTGCCCAGGTAACCTGTCCCAATAACAGCACATTTAAGTTTACTCATAGCTTTTCATTATCGATTAAAAATTTTGCCTATTGTATATGATTTAAAGCTTACACCAAAACACTTACTATCCGGCTAATCAGAATGAGCCCCTGTCCAGCACAAGCGCAGCCTCAACCCTATCTCAGTTACATAGCCAAGAGTCAGGCGCGCCAT
>NZ_BLYC01000011.1 GCF_019721995.1 Bathymodiolus japonicus methanotrophic gill symbiont
ACAGTCACTGATAGCTGGTTTGGCAACAATGACCTATGGAAGCCTGTTTACAAAGCTATCGGAAGCCGGTTTAATATTCTCTCTAGGTTAAGGTGCAATAATGTACTGTACGATCGTCCAGAAAAAAGAAAACCCAAGCAGAGGGGGCGGAATAAAAAGTACGGGCAGCGTCTGGGGGCAGCCACAGACATGGCAAAAAAAGTACAACAAAAGGCCCGATCGTATACCGTGAATCTCTATGGAAAACAGCGTGAAGTCAGGGCTTATAGTCGCGTTGTCATGCTGAAAACATTGAAACGACCCGTTCAGGTTGTCTGGGTGTTTCGTCGCACACAGTGGATTGCTTTGTTTACGACCGATCTAAGTTTATCCGTCACACAGATTATTGAGTATTATGGTGCGCGATGGAAAATAGAATCCGGGTTCAAAGAGCTCAAGCAAGACATAGGGAGTCAGAAAAGTCAGTGTCGAAATGCGCAGGCAGTGACCAACCATTTGAACTTCTGTATGATGGCAACAACGCTGACGTGGATTTACGCGGATCGTTTAAAAACCGATCCGGAACGTCGGCACAAAGTGAAGGGGCGAGCCAGTTTCGCATTTTCAGATATCCGCCGCATCATTGCCGAAGCGGCTTTGGATCCGGATTTTGAAAGGGTTTGCCCCAAATACAGCAGCTCCCCTGTAAATTCGGTGGTAGCCGTTTTATTGCGAATGGTTGCTTGATGAATTTCTAAGAAACTTCAGTGATTAAAAATTCAGCTCAATTAATTATCATCAGTCTATTTTCAGCTTTGTTACTCAGTGCCTGTGCGGATTTAAGCAACAAACCAGATACAGTTCCTGAGTCTGTGAAAACCGATGACTTTGTGACCATGAACTACCAGCAGCGTAGCTGGGTTCCAGCAAGTGACATGCTCTTTGATCCCATCGCAGTAGGTACTAAGGCAGAAGTACTAGTTAACCATGCCAGTACAAAAATTATTGGTCCCTCGTATCAAGATGCGTTAAATTCCCTGGCAGCAGAAATCTGGATGATAGAAAATGCGCAATATACAGTTGACCTGGTTTATTATATTTTCAAGCGGGATACGGTTGGCTATGCAATCCTTGGCGCTTTATGTAATGCGGTAAAACGCGGCGTTGATGTACGTATTATGGTGGATTCTCTTGGCTCGATACACGCTACCCATAAGGAATTAAAAGCACTGGAAACCTGTGCGGATGAAGCTGGTTATATGAAAGATCAGGCTGGTTTTGACACTGCTAATAAAGCTCGGGTTCAAGTTGTTATTATTAACGCCAGGCGCGCCATGCTACCTCACGAAATTCCGGGACTCCTGTCGCCATAATTCGTTCACCTACGCAGCGGATGGGAGATGCCCTGAACGCCCTGCGTCCGCAACGACTACGCACAAAAGCCGCTTCGTCATTACTACCTCACTGGCTGGACGGCTATTCGGAATGCAATTCTTGCTCCTCTCGCGTGCTGCTAGCACACGTCGAATCAGCGAATTGCCCTGTCGCCTATCAGGGACTAAAAATCACCACTTCGCTAAGCTCCGTTTCCATGATTTTCAGCGTTTGTCCAAAGCATTTGTGCGCATGAATCGTCGCTCCCATGACAAGCTTATCGTGAGCGATGGTCATGCGCCAGATAAAGCGGTCATCATGACCGGTGGGTGTAATATATCGGTATCCTATTATGGTATTCATGAAGATGGTTCACCCGATCCAACGGCATATCAGAACCTGGAACTTATTCTCAGGCCTGATTTAGATGCTGAACAGGAGGCGATGACTGTTGGAAGCCTAACCACGCATTACTATACTTTGCTGTCTCTGCATGCGGGTAATAAAAGACTACGCCCCAGTTGGTTCCAGTGGGGTTATCAAGAAGAGCGAGAAAAAGCTCAGGAAAAACTGTTGTTCGTTAAAAATATTCCGGCTATAAAAGCAAGCCTGGCGAAAATGCCTGACTTTTTGAACACAGGGTACAGCTCATCAAAGGTAAAACTGGTACACCAGCTAGATAATTTGACTAATGAGAATGTTGTGAGTGATGCACTAGAAAACCTGCACCATAATCTCAATTCAATTCATAATATTGGTCATGCGCTGGCTACGCACATGATTGAGCCCGTAAAAACATTACGCCAGACTTCTCCTTACTACTTTCTGGCCAGGTATGATAATAAGCAGGCGAAGTCTCCTTTGACTCGGTAAAAAATGCGTATCGATGGCTAGCGGAAAATCCGGATAGTAACATCGAGCTTATTACTAATTCGGTATTGACCAGTGATAACTTTAGTGCGCAGGCTGTCATTGATATGGAAACCGCACCACGTTTACTGTTATCGCCAGAGCTATTGGAACAATGGCTGGCAGGACTGGATGAGGGTGAGTTTAATCCTGAGCTAGTTGAAAGCGAGGCATGGAAAAAGAGTATAAATAACCCGCGCATAAAAATTTACCAGACCGGAAAACTGGATTCAGTGCTACTGGGTGGTGACCAGCATTATGGCAAGTTACATGCAAAGTTTGTTGTTATGGGGGATGTTGGCTATGTTGGGACATCAAACTTTGATTATCGTTCCAGGCTGTTCAATAATGAATTTGGTTTTTATTTCAAAGGACATGAGCGGTGTTTTTCAAGATAGTTTTCGCCTAAATTATTTAAGCCGCTTCATCAGTCCTGTCAGGATTTAATGAAACTGGCCCTGTAGCATCCCAGTTTCTGGTTGAGCCAGACCATCTGGAAGGTTTTTCTTTTTTTCTTTTTTCTTCTGGAGATATAATTTATCTCGCATTTCAAGAATATTTTTGTCTTTTCCTTCATGTCGTTCCGCAGGTGTGACGAATTTTATTTTGCTGTGCCGGTGCTCGTTGTTATACCATTCGACAAAGTTACCTACCCATTCCCGGGCTTCATCAAGACTATCAAAGCCACTGCCAGGCCAGTCAGGACAATACTTTACCGTTCTAAACAAAGCTTCAGAATAAGGGTTGTCATTACTCACTCGTGGGCGGCTGTATGAGCTGGTTAAGTTTAAATCATACATTTTGCTGCGCAAGGTGAGTGATTTCATTGGTGCGCCATTATCAGAATGGAGCACCAATGGGTTATACATCATTTTTTCCTTTAATAGGCTACGCTCAAGTAGTGTAGCGGCATCTTCGCCACTTTCTTGTTCATACACTTCAGCCCCGACTATTTTTCGGCTATAAATGTCCTCTATCATATATAAATAGTAGAACTGACCCACGATGGGTGTTGGCATGTAGCTGATATCCCACGTCCATACCTGGTTCGCTTTTTCTGCGATATAACTCGTTGGTTTGGAGGTGTTTTTGCGCTCTTTAGCCCGCCCTCTATGTGTGACTTGTTCTGCTTTATGCAACACTCGATAAAATGATGATTCGGAGGCAATGTAGATGCCTTTGTCTGCCAGGATAGGGACGATTTGACTCGGTGGTAAATTGGCATACTCGTCCTCATTACAGGTCATTAAAATAGCAAGTTGCTCATATTCGCTTAATTTATTATTAGGAGATGGGCGTATGGCATCCGACCTTCTATCGGCCTCTACTCCTCCGTTAACTTGCCAGTTTTGTAAGGTACGAATGCTGATACCAACAATATCACAGGCTTTGCCCTTTCTGGCACCTTGTCCAATGGCTTCATTGATCCATGTGACATAATTTACGCGCTCTGAGTGAGGAATTAAGCGTCCTCGTTTTCCTCCCAGAGCGCATCCAGCTTTTTTCTAAGCACCAATAAGGCCGCTGTTTCTGCAAGTACTTTCTCTTTGCGATTAAGCTCTTTCTTTAATTTTTTGTTTTCACTACGTAATTGTTTTAATACGTTTTTATCTGTTTTTTCTTGCGTCACGTTTTGCTCTGATCCTTTAATAAAATGGGTCTTCCAGGACTCAAGTTCAGCTTTATAAAGCCCACGTGTACGACAATATTCATTACACTCTTGCTCGCTCAGGGTACTTGTTTCTATAATGGCTGATAATTTTCTCTCGGCTGTCCACTGTATAGGAGAATGGCTTGTGTTTTTAGTGTTTTTTCACTTCTTATCAACATAAGTTTGCTTCCACGTATACAGCGTTCCGTAAGGAATATTTTCGGCCTTAGCTAATTCAGGTACGCTCATATTTAAGGGGGGAAGCATTCTGTTAATGATGGCATCTTTTCTTTCTTTTGGGTATTGAGTTGTCATGGTTTTATTTTTCCGCCCCTTGTTTGAGTTATTATTTTTCAAATAAGGCGAAAACTATCCTGACACGGGGGGTGAGCTTTCAGCGATTTAGATAAAGTTTCATCAGTGTTCCCCTATCAATTGATGCCGTGAGACTAACCTCGCCACAAGAGAGCTCATAAAGCACTGTAAAGACATTCCTGTTATTATTGCGTTTTGAACTGCCCGAATGGTATACGAGCTGATACGAGATATTCTTGCCTGGAAAAATAATGGATTCACAAAACGATCTCGTTTTTGAGCCTGTTGCTGCCTTATCTCCAGAGCCTCGCTATATTTTTTATCCGATGGATGAATCAATTCTGGCTGTTGTGTTTTTGAACTCTCTTCAAACACGCGCATTAAATTATAGCTCATTGCAGTCAGGCGCATTTGATTTTCAAGTGAGCGGGTATTGGAAGACCAAGCTTTAGTTTCCTTGAAATTACTTTTAGTGTTATTGAATGTCTTTTCAATCGTCCATCGCTTGAAATACAGCATGGCAATGGTTCCAGGGTTAATAGTCATTGGCAAGGTTGTCACAAACCGGTGAAGTTTTCCGGTTTCTGGATCACGGTAATCCACCACGTTAAATTTGATGCCCTTGTTTTCGTACACACTGTATGCTTCAACCCCTGTATTGATCTCATGGCGGGAGTCAAAAGGGATAGACTCAACCAGAGTCGCAATTGAATTTTCTTTTAGCATTGAAATCATGTAATTAGCATGTCGTTTCTGCCGATCCCACCAGACAAAGTCGGTGACGGCTTTATCGTAGACATAGAGATGTTTCTGAGAGCTGTTATTTCCCTTGTTTTGCTTTTCAATATGATCTCGTAACACAGGTATTTCTTGATGCCTCTGAGTTCCGTTTGTCACCAGACAAAGAAATCTGAGCAACCCACTTCTGAGATTCAACGCGTAAATCCCCCCAGCCGCATAAACTTTCCCCTTGCTGTTTTTTTCAGTATGGCAGGCATGATCAATAAAATGTCCATCCGCTGCTTCTATGGTGTATTCGTCAAGTTCCGGGAATGCTTTAAGATAATCAATGCCTTGCGACAGCAGTGTTTCAGCGTGAAGATGATAGCTCTGCTGTTCAAATGCCTCAAGCATACTTGTTCGTCTATGCGACTTCAGTGATTTAAAATACGTTGAGTGGGGAAGCAGCTGGCCATAAATCTGTTCATTGGTTTGGAGGAAATGGCGACCACTATCGACTACACTGATACAGCGTAATAACCCAAGGCGAATAAAGTCGATATCCTTCAACTCTGGGCATGAACGAGCCCACAAAGGATGACGCTCTGCTAACAGGGAACGTTCCATACTTTCATTGCAGTGTTGGTGAATATGTTCAGAGAGTGGTAGGTCTTTAAGCATGGGTGATATCCGTTTATGAGGTGATTAAAACGGAAATTTTTAGAAAAATTTTTTCGGCAATTGCAAGCTTTATTTGAAATTATTTGTTGTTTTTTTACGGTGCCTACAGAGTGTCTATTTTCTGTTATAAGTGATTAAAATCAAAAAGATGGAAATATTCGAGTGGTGCTACCTTCAGGTAGGTTATAGGCTGCTTTGTTTAGGTACTTCTTCTTTCAATGGGAACACTGATGTAAAGTTTATGAAAACCTGGAAGCAAGATCCTATCTTTGGGGAAGTACTGAGTGGCTGGAAATGCGTAAACAGCTAATGGCTCAGGACAGCAGTAAAGCAAGCACAACGCGTAAGCAGCGCGGACTGTATAAAACTCTGAGTTTTACAGGATTGGAAAAGCTTTTCTAGTGAACCATAGAAACCTATCTGCCGTTGCCAGAGAAATCTCCCATAGTCATTGTGGCGGAGGAATTAAGATAGACGGCCACGCCTATGGCTAATACGAGCGCGATGACCTTGGCTATGTTCTTTACTTGTGGGGAGATTTTCATTACTAAAGCCTCGTTGTGATTTTAGGGCAAAAAAACATTCGGCATTGCTAGCATCTTACTCTCCGGCAATTGCCATTTCTTCAATTAAAATAGAGCCAGTACGAATATTACCACGTTCATCTATATCATTGCCGACTGCCAGTATCTGCTGGTACATATCTTTTAGATTACCGGCAATGGTGATTTCCTGTACTGGATATTGAATCTCACCCTGCTCTACCCAGAAGCCGGAAGCCCCTCGGGAATAATCACCGGTAACCGGGTTTACACCCTGCCCCATTAATTCGGTCACTAGCAGCCCGGTATCCATTGTTTTTAGTAACTGGGCTAGGTCTTGATTGCCGCTATTAATGCATAAATTATGTACGCCAGCTGCATGCCCAGTAGACTTCATCGCTAACTTACGTGCGGAATAAGTGCTTAATAGATAAGTATTTAGTATGCCATCAGTGACAATTTTATTGGCTTTGGTGCTTATTCCTTCAGCATCATAACAAGCACTGCCTAATGCACCTGGCAAATGAGGTTGCTCGAAAATATTAATAAAATCAGGGAAAATTTGCGTATCCAGGCTGTCGAGTAAAAACGAGGACTTACGATACAGACTGCCACCACTAATAGCGCCAAGCAATGAGCTGAGTAGGCCACTGGCAATTTCGGCAGAGTATATTATCGGAGACTTTCGGGTGCTTAAACTGCGACCTCCCAGTCTCTGGATTGTTCTTTGCGCCGCTTTTTTGCCGATAAATTCAGCACTTTCCAGTGCATCTGCATTGCGCGCAACGCTGTACCAGTAATCGCGCTCCATATTACCATCGCGGTCACCTATGACAGAGCAACTGATGGAGTGGCGGGTAGATGCATAGCCGTTCAAGAATCCCAGGCTATTGCCAAAGATACGTATACCCTGGTATGTATCAACCGATGCGCCTTCTGAATTGCTAATATCTGCATGATATTGACGCGCACTATCTTCGCAGCTTATCGCAAGTTCAATCGCATCTTTAGCACTAATATTCCAGGGATGGTATAGACCCAGGTCTTTAAATTCTGTAGCAAGCATTTCTGATTCTGGTAAACCTGCATAAGGGTCTTCACTGGCATAACGCGCAATCGTGCATGCTGCAGTTACTGTTTCTTTAATGGATTGCGCTGATAAATCGGTACTACTGGCTGAGCCTTTTTGCTGGCCAAAGTAAACCGTTACTCCCAGACCTTGAGAGCAGTGATGTTCTACAGTTTCTACATCACCGAGACGGGCATTGACCGATAAGCCCGTGTCGATACTTAGACCCGCATCTGCAGCACTAGCGCCTTGTTTTTTTGCTTCTAGCAATAAGTCGTGAATGGTCATTTCCAGGCGACTGATTTCTTCTTGAGTTTGCATAAATCTATTGAGTTTAAAATAAGGGACGGTGTCGGTGCTATGAGGTAAAGAGACTATAAAAGTATTAGATATTGATTCGGAAAGTGGGCTTCTGTAGGCTGGGATAAAGCTTGTGTAGCGCAAGCGTAACCCCAGCTTTTCATGTTGCTGGGTTTCGTTCCTCAACCACAGCTTGCTTTGAAAGCTTTCACATCCAGATTTTCAATAAAAGCCTGCCTACGATTATACATTTGTACCGCCTACGGTTAAGGCATCAATTTTCAGCGTGGGCTGGCCGACACCCACAGGTACACTTTGGCCTTCTTTACCACAGGTACCGACGCCGCTGTCCAGAGCCAGGTCGTTGCCGACCATGCTGACGCGGGTTAGTACATCTGGGCCATTTCCGATCAGTGTCGCGCCTTTGACCGGCCGGGTGATCTTGCCATTTTCAATTAAATAGGCTTCGCTGGCTGAAAAGACAAATTTACCGGAAGTGATATCCACCTGACCGCCGCCAAAATTCTTTGCATATAAGCCATTTTTAACTGATTGCAGGATTTCCTCCGGGTAGCTTTCACCTGCCAGCATATAAGTATTAGTCATACGCGGCATCGGGGTGTGTGCATAGGATTCACGCCGACCATTGCCGGTAGGCTGAACGCCCATCAATCGGGCATTCAAGCGATCCTGCATATAGCCCTTAAGAATGCCATTTTCAATTAAGGTGGTGCATTGAGTCGGTGTGCCTTCATCATCTATAGGCAGCGAGCCACGCCGGCCTTGCAAAGTGCCATCATCAACTACAGTACACAGTGGCGAGGCGACGCGTTCACCGACTCGGCCACTAAAGGCAGAAGTGCCTTTACGGTTGAAATCACCTTCTAGTCCATGACCGATGGCTTCATGTAATAAAATACCTGGCCAGCCGGAGCCTAGAACTACCGTCATGCTTCCTGCTGGAGCAGGGACTGCGTCCAGGTTAACCAGAGCCATTCTGACCGCTTCCCGGGCATAGCCTATTGCTCGATCCTGTTCTAGAAAATAAGTGTAATCAGCACGCGCACCTCCGCCCATGCTGCCTTGTTCGCGGCGGTCTTTATCTGCAACAATTACGCTGACATTCATACGCACTAAGGGGCGTACATCACCGGCAAGTGAGTCGCCCTGATTAGCAATCAGAATATGATCCTGTACTCCTACCAGGCTGATAATCACTTGCTCGATGCGTGGGTCGAGTTTACGCGTCTCGGTATCAATTCTGCGTAAGAAGTCTACTTTTTCCTGGTCGCTTAAGGATTTAAGTGGATTAGCCGGTGCATATAACTGTGGATAAGTATTATGCGTGGGCAGGGCGAGTCTGGCGGTCTGTCCCTGGCGGGCAATGGCCTGGACATTACTGACTGCAGCTAGCAATTCCGTCAGGTCGATTTTATCGCTGTAGGCAAAACCGGTTTTCTCACCGCATAAGGCACGTACTCCTGCACCTTGTTCTATATTATGACTACCTTCTTTGATAATGCCATCTTCCAGTACCCAGGATTCATAATGACTGGACTGAAAGTAAATATCGCCATTATCAACTGCACCATCGAGCAACTGATCCATAACCCGATAGATATTACTTTCCTGTAAGCCAGCAGGAACTAAAATAGCCTGTTTGGCTAACTTTAGAGCTGAGTTGTCCATTATCCTAGAAACCGCAGTTGAGCACAGGTTTTGTGGAAAATCTGCGTGCGAAAGACAAGGCACAGCTCGCAGGCAATGGCCGTAGTCCTTGGCAAGAGCTGTAACGCAGTATTTCGTGCGCAGATTTATTCACAAAGCCGTGAATCGGGGTATATTCACCTAACAGGTGATAAGTATTAATATTCATTTTATATTCTAATCAGTAGCTTATAGTGTTTGATAGGGATCAACTGCGGTTTCTAGGATTATTTACCCACAAATAATCTGGCGGTGCTGTAGCACAGGAAAGGATTCGCGTGTCTTATGCAGGCGTGCCAGATCTATATCTGCAGTCACAAAACCTGCATTGCTTTTATGACAATCCAGCACTGCACCCCAGGGATCTACGATCATGCTGTGACCATAGGTCTGCCGGCCGTTGACATGGAAGCCGCCCTGATTCGGAGCAATCACATAACATAGATTCTCGACCGCGCGTGCTCGAAGCAATAGCTCCCAATGCGCTGCGCCAGTTTTATGTGTGAATGCGGAGGGCAAGATCAAGATTTCCATACCTTGCTGCTGCATGGTACGAAATAGCTCGGGAAAACGCAGGTCATAACATACAGCAATGCCTAATTTACCAAAAGGACTGTCGATCACCAAAGGCTGGTTGCCCTGGGAAATAGTGTCAGATTCGCGATATACCTCGTCACTACCCGGGACGTGAACATCGAATAAGTGAATTTTGTCATATTTTGCAACCCGTTCGCCCAGCTCATTGTAGACCAGGCAGGCTGCCATGACTTTGTCGGCATTATCAGGGTCGGCAATAGGTATAGTACCTGCCACGATCCAGACGGCATAGCGTTTAGCTGTATTTGCCAGGAAGTCCTGAATTGGCCCCGAACCATCGTGTTCTTTCTGGCTGATCTTGTCTGATTCATGCTGCCCCATAAGGGCAAAGTTTTCAGGCAGGGCGACTAATTTTGCACCGGCATTGACGGCTTCGTTAATCAGCCGCTCGGCTTCAATCAGGTTGGAACTGATATTGGGGCTGGATGCCATTTGAATGGCGGCACATCTACTCATATATCTATCTCAAATAACGCTGTGTCTTAAATATGGCGTGGTTATGGGGTGTCAGTCAGGTCGGCATTAAACTGGCGATTGATTTTGAAATTCTCCCAGCTGCCTTTTATTTCATATAACAGGCTTACAATCAGGCCGCCCGCATGTTCATTACCAACAAAGGTTTTACTCACTGCATTGGCAACATTGCCGATAATTGTACCAGCAATTGGGAACTTAGGTAGGACAGTTGCCTGCAGATCAATTTGCTCGGTGGTGAGGTTAGTGTTGCCAGAAATATACATTTTTGCCGGCATGGCGTTAATCATTAAATATTTAGTCGTGACTAAACCGTCATTAATACTGAAATGCCCGGTTGCTTCAGAAAAACTTAAGCCTGAGTCGGTAATATCAGAAAAATCAAAGCGTAGGCGCTTGCCTATTTTCCATATGTCTAGCGCTCCTAGTACTCTTCCCAGACCTGGATCTACACCAAGAATTCGGCCATCAGACAGGTGGCTGTCTATGGAGCCAGAAAGAGCGCTCATCGATATATCATAAGGGGCTGATGGCCAGTTAAGTACAAATTGCAGATCGGCTGTTGTATTTAAAATATTATTAGAAAGCTGGTTTTGCTTTAGAAACATGCCAAAATCCTCACTGAGAAATACTCCCGAAATGGAGCTGGATTGTTGCTGATTATCCTGATGCCAGTAGCCTGACAGCGATAGACTACTGTTCAGTGATTTAATCTCAAAGTGCTTGGTTTCCAGGCCCAGGTCAGTGGGTTGTGTCTGCAATTCCAGTTTCCCCAGGTTGATATTATTCCAGTACAATTCCTGACTTTTTAGTTTGATGCTCGGCAGGTTTTGTACTATCAGTGGTTCGCCATTAGTTTCCAGCTTAATCTTTTGTAATGCACTAAGGTCTAGTTCTTTTAGTGCTAAACTGAGTTCAGTTTTATGGTTAAACTCTATCGGTATAAATACACTACCACTGGCGATCGGGGTATGAATCAGACCTTGCCAGTGTGGTGTGATTTTTTTCAGCTTAATTTCTACCCGGTCCTGTAATGCCAGACGGTTTTCATAGGTAAGATTAAAGGCATCAATACCTGATGGCGCGATACCTAGTTTTATCGATAGGGGATGCTTCTGAATTTGAGGCTTGGAGAATGGCGCAAACAGAATAGCTGTGCCGACCAAGTCCGAGTTTAATTTAATCGTGCATATTTGTTCACTATCTATGGGGAAGTCTAATGCGATCCGGTAAGTGCTGGTACCCTGAGCATGGGCCCATAAGGGATTAGGGAATTGCTTAGCTAGCTGTGCAATGGACATTTTTCCTGTGACTTTGGTTGAGATCGCCTGCTCGTCTGTGTTAAGTACGGCAGTCAAAGGGGACCCCATTGATATTGCAGTGATATTCTGGCTATAGACCCCGTTCTCGGTGAATAGGAAATCACCGCTAATATTGGAGATTTCCAGGTCTAAAGGCACAATGACGGCGTTTGCATCTTTGGTCTTTGCGCTTATATTTACGTGCAGAGCTTGGTCATACAGAGGTACTTTAAGGTCAATATTAATATCTGTTGCACCTTGGATACCAACAACTTCGTCAATTGCTGTTACCAGGCCTTTGAATGGGGATTGCAATAAATACCGCACTGCATGGGCTAAGCTGCTTTTTACCTTGCCGGTAATGTCGATATATTGACTGGAGCTAAAAGAATCAATAGCAACATTTATATTTTGAATGCTGCTGTCATTGGCGTGCCCCTGCTGAATATTAATATCCATGCTATTTGAGAAAAAGCGTACTTCTGCCAATACTCCCTGGATATCATGCCAGTCAGGCGCATAGTGTAGCTCTACATCTTTGGCATCAAATAAGACCTCAAAAACACCTTTGCGTTGCGGGAACGGATAACTGGGTAATGCCCCATGCAGCAATATTCCGCCTTGCTTAACATGGCCTTTAATAAAAGCCTGGTCTACCCAGGCCACAATTTGCTCGTCTAAAACACCCGCAGGGATAAGCTCTGGGGCATCAGCTGCATTACCTATATCAAAGGAGTTCTGCATACTCATAAAAGCTGGCTGGTCTGCATGCGCAAAAGTGAGGTCACATTTTGTGCGGGTTTTGAAGTAGGCCGAGTTTAACTCCAGTAATGGGGTGCTGAGTACCCATGCGCCATCATGTTGCCAATGTAAATTACCCAGGGCGTGGTTAAACTGTAATGGCTTTCTAAAGATTTTTGGCGCATTCAAATTAAACTGGGGTGAATCTATCTGAATCATGCCTTGCTGATCAGAGCCTTTTATATAGAGGTTCAGGTTTTTTACCCCTGGGGTTGCATCTATCGGTTGGCTGTTAATGGCTGATAACTGTCCATTAATCGCGAAGGTTTGTTGCGCAGGATTGGCGAGTAGCAATAGCTCTTTGACCTCCCCCTGTAAAGCAAGTGTTTTTAATTGCTTATGCTGCTTTTTAGGCAGGAGCTTGCTTAGCAATATAAACTTGCTAATGGGCTCCAGCAGTAACTGTGGGGCGTTAAGTGCCAGATGGGTTAAATTTGATTCTGCATCCAGTTCCAGTGCCAAAGCAAATTGAGCCAGTGCAACAGTATTATTTTTTGAACTCAATAGCAGGTCTTTTATACCCAGTTGCCATTGTTGCTGGTGCTGTTGCAAGAGAAATTTCACTGCAAGCTGATTGATAGGAACCAAAGCATTATGCTTATCAGTTATCGCGGCATTGCTGAGATCTAAGTTGCCGCGCATCTGTGTCATTTGCTCTGCCTGCCATCTGCTCCAGATACTGAAGTCAACT
Organism: Bathymodiolus japonicus methanotrophic gill symbiont; assembly: GCF_019721995.1. Taxonomy (GTDB): domain Bacteria; phylum Pseudomonadota; class Gammaproteobacteria; order Methylococcales; family Methylomonadaceae; genus Methyloprofundus. Next base: position 13,112 of record NZ_BLYC01000011.1, read on the forward strand.
CTGCCTTGAGTAAATGCAAAACCAAAGGGCAAGTCGCCAGTAATGAACTTTTTCAGATGGATATCCTGTCCTTGAATAAACAAGCGCGCATTAACACTCTTTGGGACAAAGATATTGCCGCGAAAATGCATCGCTAGGAATAGCGATTTTCCGAGGGACTCGGGGAGCTCGGTTTTAATATAGATCTGGTGCTGGTCGGCATCATTTTTCAGCGTGATATTGATATGCTTCAATAGCACTGGCAGAGCATTGCGTTTTTCATCATGCCAGAGTATTTCACTATCAATTAGCTTGTATTGCCTCCCGCGTAACAGCCAGGTAGGTTGCGGGTCATCATCCGCGCTAGGTAGACCCTTAATATTGATACCGCCAGATTGCAGTCGGGTTACCGAAAGTTTTGCACGAAAAATAGATATTTGTATGGCTTCCAGCAATGGTTTGCGGATGGCTGTGAATATGCTGAAACCCAGGTGAATTTCCTGTAATTGCACCGGGACGGCTTGATCTTGTCCAGAATGTACCTGAATATTTTTTAGCGCAAGCTCCGGTTTGAATCCATTCAGTACCCCTTGTATATTTGCAATAGTTACTGGCGCGCCTAGTTGCTTACTGACAAGGGCTTCTATATCTGCTTTGTAAAAACCCAGTTCGGAAAGCGCATAACGCAGGCCGCTAATGCCGATAGCAAAAAGCAGTGTCGCCCAGAACAGAATATGCACTAAGCCCCATTTAATATGGTGTAACATTTGACCTAGAAACTGCAGTTGAGCACGGATTTTGTGGAAAATCCGTGCATGAAAGTCAAGGCCCCGCTCGCAGGCAATGGCCGTAGCTCTACGCAAGAGCTGTAACTCAGGATTTCGTGCTTAGATTTATTCACAAAACCATGAAGCGGAGTACACTCACCCAGCAGGTGATTAGTTTTTACGATCATTTGTGTAATATTCAGGTGTTTAAGATTTTAATAACGATCAACTGCGGCTTCAAGGTTCATGCACAGTGCTGTTAGAGTAAAACAACATCATATTGTTCCTGGCTATATTCGGACTCGGATCTGAATTTAATGCGAATATTCAAAAAATCCTCTAGTTCTGATAGCACGTCAGCTTCTTCATCCAGCAATTTTTCTACCACTGGATGGGAGGCCAGAACCAGAATTTCTTTGACGTTGTATTGCTTGACTTCACGAATGATTTCACGAAAAATTTCCAGGCAGATCGTTTCTGCGGTTTTTAGTTCACCTCTGCCCTCGCAGGATGGACATTGCTCACAGAGGATATGTGCCAGGCTTTCACGGGTACGCTTGCGCGTCATTTCTACCAGACCCAGCGCTGAAACTTCGGTAATTTTTGTTTTTGAATGACATTTTTCCAGGGTTTTTTCCAGCGCACTTAGCACGAGTGACTTATGCTCCTCGCTTTGCATATCGATAAAATCAATAATGATAATGCCGCCTAGATTACGCAGTCTTAATTGCCGTGAAATGGCCTGTGCCGCTTCAAGATTGGTTTTAAAAATCGTCTCTTCCAGGCTCTTGCCGCCGACATAGCCCCCAGTATTAACATCAATTGTAGTCATCGCTTCCGTCTGGTCAAACACCAGATGACCTCCTGACTTTAAGACGACTTTACGCCCCAGGGCTTTTTGAATTTCGTCTTCGATATTATAAATTTCAAATAACGGCCGCTCGCGAGTGTAATGCTCGATGATAGGCACGATATCAGGCACAAATTCTTCAGCAAATCTAATCAGGCGCTGATGGGTTTTGCGCGAGTCCACTTTGACCTTTTCAATATTATCGGTATATAAATCGCGTAAAGTGCGCACACTCAAGGGCAAATCATTATGAATAAGCGCCCTGGGCTCAGCTGCTGGAATTTTTTCCTGAATGGAATCCCATAGTTGCAGTAGAAAGAGCATGTCGGATTCCAAAATAGACTCATCTATACATTCCGCAGCAGTTCTTGCGATAAAGCCGCCTGATTGATGCTCTGCCTGAAAGGCATCCTGAAAGGAGCGTAGACGCGCGCGTTCTGGCTCATGCTCTATACGTTGGGACACGCCACCTTTGACAGCATAAGGCATATATACCTGATAACGGGATGGAATGGATAATTCGGTGGTTAAGCGTGCGCCTTTGCTGCCGATGGGGTCTTTGGTAACCTGTACGATGACGTGCTGATTTTCAATCAGGTAATGCTCGATATTTTCCGAGCCCTTTTCATCCAGCTCTTTACTGGATAAGCCGGAGATATGTAAAAATGCGGCACGCTCCAGGCCGATTTCAATAAAGGCGGCCTGCATACCTGGCAACACACGACAAACAACACCTTTATAGATATTACCAATTAAACCAAGTTGGCGAGTCCGCTCAATAATAACTTCCTGCACAACACCATTTTCAACGATGGCAACGCGAGTTTCCGGCGGGGTAACATTAATCAGAATTTCTTCACTCATGGAAAATATTTATTCCTTCATTACTTAATAGTTGGGCTGTCACATACAGGGGCAAGCCCATAATACCTGAAAAACTGCCGCTAATGGATGCGACAAAAATACTGGCTAAACCCTGGATGGCGTATGCACCTGCCTTATCAGTGGGCTCGCCTGTGTGCCAGTATTGTATAATTTCCTGCTCGGAAATGGCACGAAAAGTAACATCCGAGATGCTGACTATCTGCTGAATTTGCTTGCCACCGCTGAAAATCATGGAAACGTAGCTTAGCGAAGTGGTGATTTTTAGTCCCTGATAGGCGACAGGGCAATTCGCTGATTCGACGTGTGCTAGCAGCACGCGAGAGGAGCAAGAATTGCATTCCGAATAGCCGTCCAGCCAGTGAGGTAGTAATGACGAAGCGGCTTTTGTGCGTAGTCGTTGCGGACGCAGGGCGTTCAGGGCATCTCCCATCCGCTGCGTAGGTGAACGAATTATGGCGACAGGAGTCCCGGAATTTCGTGAGGTAGCATGGCGCGCCTGGTACTGATACCGCGCTGTATACCTGATGAGTGCTGGCCGATAGCAGACTTAACATCTCGATGGCATGGGGTAGGTTTTCCGGTTTGCCCATAATTGTATCATTCAGAACCACTGAGGTATCTGCTGCCAGAATCACATTATTTTCTGCACATTGTTGCTGGATGGCAGATGACTTTTCATGTGCTACTCGCAGTACATAATCAGCGGGTGATTCATTACTGAAGTTTCCCAATAATTATTTATGGTAAAATTGAAACTATGCTACAACTATATGAAAAAAATAGTCTTTTCATTCGTTTTGCTTGGGCTGGGATGCCCAAAACAAGCTTTCGCAAAAATAGCGACTCCCCGATATCAAAAAGCTCGTTTTGTGACTGATCGCCAAGAAGAAGAAAAGTACGAGCTTGAAAGAAAAACGTGGCTGGAAGAAACATTGCCTGCCATTATGGAAAAGGCGGTAGAAGAAAAGAGTGTCGTTTTATTCGGTGATGAGGTGTCATTTGCTATGTGGGGTTCATTGGCACGAACCTGGGCTCCAATAGGAGAGCAACCCACAGTGAAAACATCAGGGATTCGAAAAGGGTTGAAAATGTTTGGTACGATCGAACTCGAAGGAGGGAGTTTTCAATACCGAGAATCATTGGCTTATGAGATAAAACCAAAGTCACTTAGACTTTTAAAAGAAGCTGGGCTGCCTCAAGAATTTTTAGCTATTCTTAAAACTCGATGTTCAAGTTTTTGATATTGAGAAGGTAAAATCAGGTATTCTGAGGTTGTTGTAATTTTATCGGTGTAAGCCCATGTTAATGAATGCCCAGCCACCTTTATCCAAAGCTATATTGACGATTTAAATGATGCGCTCAATCAGCTAAAACCCGGAGCCGCTTTGACACGGATTCAAGCCGCTTGGTTGGGCACTTGTTTAACGGGCATACTGCTAATGAACTCTGTTTGCTGGGCTAAGTTTGAGCGAGCAAGCCTTGGAGATTGCAAAGTAGCCGCATTATCCTGGGTGTTTCGTAAAGCAAGTATACCCTGGGACTGGTTGCTACGGGTGAGTGTGGTCTTAATTTTAAAACGTTATGGCATTACTGAAGGTGTGTTGGCCTTTGATGAATCAGACCGAGCACGATCTAAGTCTACAAAACGTATTTATAAGGTTTACAAGCAGAAACACAAAGGCTCCGGCGGGTATGTTAATGGACAAACGATAGTATTATTGCTGCTAGTTACCTCATCCATTACAGTGCCTGTCGGTTTTTTCTTTTATATGCCGGATCCAGCCTTAAAACAGTGGGATAAAGAAGATAAACGGTTGAAAAAGAGCGGTATAGCAAAAAAATATCGGCCTATTAAGCCTGAACGTGACAGTGCCTACCCGACCAAAACAGAGATTGCATTAGGCTTATTAAAAGAGTTTAAAGTTGCGCATAGCCTGATTAAAATTAAAGGCGTACTGGCTGATGCGCTGTATGGTGAAAAAGCCTTTATGGACGAAGCCGCTAAAGAATCTGGAGGCTCGCAGGTGATTAGCCAATTACGTAAAAACCAAAATATTGAATATAGAGGTAGAATAAGGTCAGTCGAGAGCTACTTTAATTCGATTAACAAAGGCATTGATCAGATAATACGTGTACGTGGCGGAAAAGAGATTAAAGTGACTGTCAGCAGTGCACGATTAAAGGTGAGTTCACACAGTAAAAAACGCTTTGTCATTGCCTTAAAATATGACGGTGAAAACGACTATCGCTATTTAGTGGCGACAGACCTGACTTGGCGCACACAAGATATTATTCAAGCCTATACGTTGAGATGGCTGATTGAGGTTTTCTTTGAGGACTGGAAGCTTTATGAAGGATGGGGGCGTGAGGCCAAACAATTAGATGAAGAGGGATCAAGCCGTGGCCTGATTCTGAGTCTTTTGTTTGACCATTGCCTTCTCCTTCACCCAGAGCAAATAGCCCGCATTGAAAGCAAACTACCTGCGTATACCGTAGGAAGCTTACAGCGCAAGTCTCAAATGGATGTACTGCTTGAGTTCATCACGTCATTGCTAGAGTTTCCAGATCCTGGTGATAAGCTGAAAGAGTTAGGTGAATTAATAAAGGATGTGTTTCAACTGATGCCATCAGGAAAACATATGATTGGCAGAGATTTAGGGCGCTTAGAGCCAACACCATCATTAAAGTATTGTTCTGCTGGGTGAAGGTAAGAGTTTGATGGCAATGGGATGGAAAAACTTGAACATCGAGTAAAAGCTTAAAAAATGAGAAATATCCAACACAGAAGCTTTTTATGGAAGCGATATATTCTATTGCCGACAACGTCTTAATCGAGAGTTATAAGCCAATGATATTACAACACGCTGAAACATCTGGGCGTTTTAATGGTGAAAGCTATGTTGAGTTTTTAACACAATTGCTGGCTTATTATAAAGGCAAGATTATTCTAATTGAAGATGGTGCCCCGTATCATGGAAGCGGTGTTATTAAGGAATTTAAGTTAGCTAATGTAGATCGTTTGACAGTAGAACGTCTCCCTGCGTTCTCGCCGGATTTTAATCCGATTGAGAAATTATGGAAAAATACGAAACGCGATTCGACTCATATGAAGTATTTTAAAACTTTTGAAGATCTTCATGATTCAGTTGTGCAAACTTTTAACACTTATATGCATGATGCCAGTAAAGTGATTTGTGTTATGCAAAAATTGCGGGAAGATTTCGTTGTTACCGCCTAAGTTTAAGCGCTCCAAATTTGGAAATTATTTATCTGAGAAACTATAGTTACCTCATCCGCTGAAAATCATGGAAACGGAGCTTAGCTAAGTGGTGATTTTTAGTCCCTGATAGGCGACAGGGCAATTCGCTGATTCGACGTGTGCTAGCAGCACGCGAGAGGAGCAAGAATTGGATTCCGAATAGCCGTCCAGCCAGTGAGGTAGTAATGACGAAGCGGCTTTTGTGCGTAGTCGTTGCGGACGCAGGGCGTTCAGGGCATCTCCCATCCGCTGCGTAGGTGAACGAATTATGGCGACAGGAGTCCCGGAATTTCGTGAGGTAGCATGGCGCGCCTGCATTACAGTGCCTGCGCTGAAAATCAGGGAAACGGAGCCTAAGCGAAGTGATGATTTTTAGTCCGCGATAGCCGTAGGGCCGTTATTTTGTCGGAGTCTGAGCGTTAGCGAAGGTGGAGACAAAATAAAAGGCCATCCGACACGGCGTCAAGTCATTTGGAGCCTATGTTCCGACCCCTTGTTGGGTCGGGACGAGGTGACGAGGACGAATCGGGGCCGCCGGAGGCATAAGTGGTCGCGTTAAGTTTTTGCTGCTTGCTTGGGCTGGGATGCCCAAAACAAGCTTTCGCAAAAATAGCGACTCCCCGATCGGTTTTTTCTTTTATATGCCGGATCCAGCCTTAAAGCAGTGGGATAAAGAAGATAAACGGTTGAAAAAGAGCGGTATAGCAAAAAAAGATCGGCCTATTAAGCCTGAACGTGACAGTGCCTACCCGACCAAAACAGAGATTGCATTAGGCTTATTAAAAGAGTTTAAAGTTGCGCATAGCCTGATTAAAATTAAAGGCGTACTGGCTGATGCGCTGTATGGTGAAAAGCCTTTATGGACGAAGCCGCTAAAGAATCTGGAGGCTCGCAGGTGATTAGCCAATTACGTAAAAACCAAAATATTGAATATAGAGGTAGAATAAGGTCAGTCGAGAGCTACTTTAATTCGATTAACAAAGGCATTGATCAGATAATACATGTACGTGGCGGCAAAGAGATTAAAGTGACTGTCAGCAGTGCACGATTGAAGGTGAGTTCTCACAGTAAAAAACGCTTTGTCATTGCCTTAAAATATGACGGTGAAAACGACTATCGCTATTTAGTGGCGACAGACCTGACTTGGCGCACACAAGATATTATTCAAGCCTATACGTTGAGATGGCTGATTGAGGTTTTCTTTGAGGACTGGAAGCTTTATGAAGGATGGGGGCGTGAGGCCAAACAATTAGATGAAGAGGGATCAAGCCGTGGCCTGATTCTGAGTCTTTTGTTTGACCATTGCCTTCTCCTTCACCCAGAGCAAATAGCCCGCATTGAAAGCAAACTACCTGCGTATACCGTAGGAAGCTTACAGCGCAAGTCTCAAATGGATGTACTGCTTGAGTTCATCACGTCATTGCTAGAGTTTCCAGATCCTGGTGATAAGCTGAAAGAGTTAGGTGAATTAATAAAGGATGTGTTTCAACTGATGCCATCAGGAAAACATATGATTGGCAGAGATTTAGGGCGCTTAGAGCCAACACCATCATTAAAGTATTGGGTAGTGGGTTAAACCTGTGTTTAGCATGAGAGCAATAGAATAAGAAAGTGATTTATTGCATAATTCCCTCATGAAATATTATCAAGAAATCACCTGCCCTAACTGTACTAATTCCAACCTGATGAAATCAGGTAGTAGCGATCGTGGTGTGCAGCGATATCGTTGCCAGACCACAGCTTGCTCAACCAACACCTTCATGTTGGAATATTGTTATAAAGCATGTGAATTTGGAACCAAAGAACACGTTGTCGAAATGGCTATCAATAGTAGTGGCACTCGAGACACGGCTAGGGTTCTTAAAATCAATAAAAATACGGTGACTCGTACTTTAAAAAACAAAGAAAACAGTCTTGTTCAAGTGAACCCTCTTTTTCAGACCTTTGATCAAGGGAAACCATTGGAAGTCAGACTAGAACAGGTCTGCTGTGATGAAGCCGAAATGGATGAACAGTGGTCTTTTGTAGGAAATAAAAGCAATCAACGCTGGCTATGGCATGCTGTTGATCATAAAACCAACACGGTACTCGCTTATGTTTTTGGCAAGCGTAAGGACATTGTTTTCAAAGAATTAAAAGCGTTACTTTTGCCTTTAAATATCAGTCGTTATTACACCGATGACTGGGGCGCTTATGAACGTCATCTCGATGCTGAGAAACATGAAATAGGTAAGAAAAACACCCAAAAAATTGAACGTAAAAACTTGAATTTTAGAGCATGGATAAAACGATTAACTCGTCGAACAATCTGCTTCTCTAAGTTAGAGAAAATGCATGATATTGTGATTGGTCTGTTAATAAATAAGGTGGAATTTGGCAGGGATATTCATGCAAAAACACAGATTTAACCCACTACCAAGTATTGTTCTGCTGGGTGAAGGTAAGAGTTTGATGGCAATGGGATGGAAAAACTTGAACATCGAGTTTAATCGTGCACTGCTGACAGTCACTTTAATCTCTTTGCCGCCACGTACACGTATTATCTGATCAATGCCTTTGTTAATCGAATTAAAGTAGCTCTCGACTGACCTTATTCTACCTCTATATTCAATATTTTGGTTTTTACGTAATTGGCTAATCACCTGCGAGCCTCCAGATTCTTTAGCGGCTTCGTCCATAAAGGCTTTTTCACCATACAGCGCATCAAGCCAGTACGCCTTTAATTTTAATCAGGCTATGCGCAACTTTAAACTCTCCTGAATTCAAGTCATAAGTACATAACCCAATAAATTTTTCATATCTATCCCAGTCAGCTCTTCAAATACCTCATAAGGTGTTTTGTAATTGAGACACTTTATTAGGGCGACTATTTAGCTTATCAACGGCTATAAAAACCTCTTTTATCGTAACATCAATCAACTCCATTACTTTAGGGAAATACTGTCTTAATAAGCCATTAGCATTCTCATTTTGCCCTCTTTCCCAAGAGCTGTAGGGAGTCGAAAAATACGTATCACAACCTAGTGCTTCTGCTATTTTTTCATGCAGGGTAAACTCTTTCCCGTTATAAAAAGTAATTGTTTTAACAAAGCTTTTTATAGGATCAAGCATTCGCTGAAAATCCTGGAAACGGAGCTTTAGCGAAGTGAAGATTTTTAGTCCGCCGCTGAAAATCAGGGAAACGGAGCCTAAGCGAAGTGATGATTTTTAGTCCGCGATAGCCGTAGGGCCGTTGTTTTGTCGGAGTCTGAGCGTTAGCGAAGGTGGAGACAAAATAAAAGGCCATCCGACACGGCGTCAAGTCATTTGGAGCCTATGTTCCGACCCCTTGTCGGGACGAGGTGACGAGGACGAATCGGGGCCGCCGGAGGCATAAGTGGTCGCGTTAAGTTTTTGCTGCTTGCTTGGGCTGGGATGCCCAAAACAAGCTTTCGCAAAAATAGCGACTCCCCGCCGCTATAGTCATCACAAAATGTCCCCTTAAACATCTACGACCTCGAAGAACTTTTTTATTCGCCTTACAATCGCTTAAAACAAGGAAAATTCGGGATTTAAAACCCATGAGATAATAAGCCTGTCCTTAAAGCAATACAGGTTACCTTTTGAAAATAGACTTCATCGATGTTGATTCCGCAATCAGTCATGCCAAACAGTTACTTGAAACTGAGCGTGATATATCGCCTGCGCTAAAATCAGCACTGGAAGTGATTCTATTATTAGTCACGGTATTACTCAATCGAGTGACACTGAACAGCAAAAATAGCAGTAAACCACCTGCAAGTGATCCCAACCGTAAAAAAGGGAATCGAAAAAAATCAGATAAGCCTTCTGGCGGACAAAAATCGCATGTCGGCACGACACTTCAAAAAATAGATGACTCGGATGAAATCGAGATCATTACCATTGATCGCCGTACCTTGCCAAAAGGGCGATACACGGCAGATGGCTTTGAAACACGCCAGGTATTCGATATTGATATCTCAAGGGTAGTGACAGAATACCAGGCGCAACGGTTGATAAATGGAAAAGGTCAGTGTTTTATCGCTCCTTTTCCAGATGAGGTTACTAAGGCTGCGCAATATGGTAATGGGATAAAAGCCCATGTGGTTTATCTTTCGCAATATCAGTTATTGCCCTACAACCGAATACAGGAGTATTTCGCTGATCAATTAGGTATGCCGATTAGTGAAGGCTCTATCTATAATTTCAATGAACTGGCCTATGAGAAGTTGGCTGGGTTTGAAACTATCAGTAAAGAACACTTAGTCGAATCAGCGTGCATTCATGCGGATGAAACAGGCATTAATATTAATGGTAAGCGCCATTGGCTACATGGGCCTCCAATGTTCAGTGGACACACTTCTTTCCCCATGCCAAACGTGGCACAGAGGCAATGAATGACATTGGTATTTTACCCCATTTTCATGGGATTTTATGTCATGATCATTGGAAGCCCTACTATAAATATGATTGTACTCATTCGCTTTGTAATGCACATCATTTGAGGGAATTAACGCGCGCCTGGGAGCAGGATAAACAGGAGTGGGCGCTTGAAATGAAACGACTACTTGAAAAAATGAATGATGCCGTCAATGAAGCAGGTGGCATGCTACTACATAAAGAAGCAGAAAAATGGAAGGTACAATACAGAGAATTACTTGGCAAAGCGGAGATCGAATGCCCACCACCCGATAAGCCTAAAGAAGTAAAACGGGAGCGAATAAAACGCAGTAAAGCTAGAAACTTACTGGAAAGGCTGATTAATTATGAAGAGGATGTCTTGCGCTTCATGACAAATACCTGGGTGCCATTTACCAATAATGCCGCAGAAAATTCGATTCGGATGACCAAGGTTCAACAGAAAATATCCGGCTGCTTTCGTAGTACCAAGGGTGCAGAGATATTTTGTCGTGTCAGAGGGTATTTATCAACGTGCCGTAAACAAGGTCTAAGTGCAACTCAGGCAATGACCTTGGTCTTTGAGGGAAAGTTACCTGAATTTGCTTTATAATTTCATTGAACTACTCAGCTTTGCTGAGTAGTTACCTTTTAATAAGCCTAATGCAATCTCTGTTTTGGTCGGGTAGGCACTGTCACGTTCAGGCTTAATAGGCCGATCTTTTTTTGCTATACCGCTCTTTTTCAACCGCTGAAAATCCTGGAAACGGAGCTTTAGCGAAGTGAAGATTTTTAGTCCGCGATAGCCGTAGGGCCGTTGTTTTGTCGGAGTCTGAGCGTTAGCGAAGGTGGAGACAAAATAAAAGGCCATCCGACACGGCGTCAAGTCATTTGGAGCCTATGTTCCGACCCCTTGTTGGGTCGGGACGAGGTGACGAGGACGAATCGGGGCCGCCGGAGGCATAAGTGGTCGCGTTAAGTTTTTGCTGCTTGCTTGGGCTGGGATGCCCAAAACAAGCTTTCGCAAAAATAGCGACTCCCCGACGTTTATCTTCTTTATCCCACTGCTTTAAGGCTGGATCCGGCATATAAAAGAAAAAACCGACAGGCACTGTAATGGATGAGGTAACTAGCAGCAATAATACTATCGTTTGTCCATTAACATACCCGCCGGAGCCTTTGTGTTTCTGCTTGTAAACCTTATAAATACGTTTTGTAGACTTAGATCGTGCTCGGTCTGATTCATCAAAGGCCAACACACCTTCAGTGAAATGCCATAACGTTTTAGAATTAAGACCACACTCACCCGTAGCAACCAGTCCCAGGGTATACTTGCTTTACGAAACACCCAGGATAATGCGGCTACTTTGCAATCTCCAAGGCTTGCTCGCTCAAACTTGGCCCAGCAAACAGAGTTCATTAGCAGTATGCCCGTTAAACAAGTGCCCAACCAAGCGGCTTGAATCCGTGTCAAAGCGGCTCCGGGTTTTAGCTGATTGAGCGCATCATTTAAATCGTCAATATAGCTTTGGATAAAGGTGGCTGGGGCATTCATTAACATGGGCTTACACCGATAAAATTACAACAACCTCAGAATACCTGATTTTACCTTCTCAATATCAAAGACTTGAACATCGAGTGATAGCTGGTTTGGCAACAATGGCCTATGGAAGCCTGTTTACAAAGCTATCGGAAGCCGGTTTAATATTCTCTCTAGGTTAAGGTGCAATAATGTACTGTACGATCGTCCAGAAAAAAGAAAACCCAAGCAGAGGGGCGGAATAAAAAGTACGGGCAGCGTCTGGGGTCAGCCACAGACATGGCAAAAACAGTACAACAAAAGGCCCGATCGTATACCGTGAATCTCTATGAAAAACAGCGTGAAGTCAGGGCTTATAGTCGCGTTGTCATGCTGAAAACATTGAAACGACCCGTTCAGGTTGTCTGGGTGTTTCGTCGCACACAGTGGATTGCTTTGTTTACGACCGATCTAAGTTTATCCGTCACACAGATTATTGAGTATTATGGTGCGCGATGGAAAATCGAATCCGGGTTCAAAGAGCTCAAGCAAGACATAGGGAGCCATAAAAGTCAGTGTCGAAATGCGCAGGCAGTGACCAACCATTTGAACTTCTGTATGATGGCAACAGCGCTGACGTGGATTTACGCGGATCGTTTAAAAACCGATCCGGAACGTCGGCACAAAGTGAAGGGGCGAGCCAGTTTCGCCTTTTCAGATATCCGCCGCATCATTGACGAAGCGGCTTTGGATCCGGATTTTGAAAGGGTTTGCCCCAAATACAGCAGCTCCCCTGTAAATTCGGTGGTAGCCGTTTTATTGCGAATGGTTGCTTGATGAATTTCTAAGAAACTTCAGCTCAGTAAGACCACTTTCTTTAAGCTTAAGCGGCTTGCTTTTTTTCTTCGGCCAATTGTTGCCGTTCCATGCCCCGTTTGATGGCACCTATTTTTTGTATATTTCTCATCAGTGTTCCCATTGAAAGAAGAAGCACCTAAACAAAGCAGCCTATAACCTACCTGAAGGTAGCACCACTCGAATATTTCCATCGCTGAAAATCCTGGAAACGGAGCTTTAGCGAAGTGAAGATTTTTAGTCCGCGATAGCCGTAGGGCCGTTGTTTTGTCGGAGTCTGAGCGTTAGCGAAGGTGGAGACAAAATAAAAGGCCATCCGACACGGCGTCAAGTCATTTGGAGCCTATGTTCCGACCCCTTGTTGGGTCGGGACGAGGTGACGAGGACGAATCGGGGCCGCCGGAGGCATAAGTGGTCGCGTTAAGTTTTTGCTGCTTGCTTGGGCTGGGATGCCCAAAACAAGCTTTCGCAAAAATAGCGACTCCCCGAGTAGTCGATAGTGGTCGCCATTTCCTCCAAACCAATGAACAGATTTATGGCCAGCTGCTTCCCCACTCAACGTATTTTAAATCACTGAAGTCGCATAGACGAACAAGTATGCTTGAGGCATTTGAACAGCAGAGCTATCATCTTCACGCTGAAACACTGCTATCGCAAGGCATTGATTATCTTAAAGCATTCCCGGAACTTGACGAATACACCATAGAAGCAGCGGATGGACATTTTATTGATCATGCCTGCCATACTGAAAAAAACAGCAAGGGGAAAGTTTATGCGTCCGGGGGGATTTACGCGTTGAATCTCAGAAGTGGGTTGCTCAGATTTCTTTGTCTGGTGACAAACGGAACTCAGAGACATCAAGAAATACCTGTGTTACGAGATCATATTGAAAAGCAAAACAAGGGAAATAACAGCTCTCAGAAACATCTCTATGTCTACGATAAAGCCGTCACCGACTTTGTCTGGTGGGATCGGCAGAAGCGACATGCTAATTACATGATTTCAATGCTAAAAGAAAATTCAATTGCGACTCTGGTTGAGTCTATCCCTTTTGACTCCCGCCATGAGATCAATACAGGGGTTGAAGCATACAGTGTGTACGAAAACAAGGGCATCAAATTTAACGTGGTGGATTACCGTGATCCAGAAACCGGAAAACTTCACCGGTTTGTGACAACCTTGCCAATGACTATTAACCCTGGAACCATTGCCATGCTGTATTTCAAGCGATGGACGATTGAAAAGACATTCAATAACACTAAAAGTAATTTCAAGGAAACTAAAGCTTGGTCTTCCAATACCCGCTCACTTGAAAATCAAATGCGCCTGACTGCAATGAGCTATAATTTAATGCGCGTGTTTGAATAGATTTCAAAAACACAACAGCCAGAATTGATTCATCCATCGGATAAAAAATATAGCGAGGCTCTGGAGATTAGGCAGCAACAGGCCCAAAAACGAGATCGTTTTGTGAATCGATTATTTTTCCAGGCAAGAATATCTCGTATCAGCTCGTATACCATTCGAGCAGTTCAAAACGCAATAATAACAGGAATGTCTTTACAGTGCTTTATGAGCTCTCTTGTGGCGAAGTATAATATGGCTAATGCGGTATATCGCTCAAAACCATCAATTCCATGGTCGCGACATTGACTCAACCCATGACCCTGCAATGCATTTATGGCCGATTCTACTGCCGCTGTCAGCCCCGGACGGGCTGATAGTCTCCAGAAGGCGCAGGGAAATTTGCCAATCCGAAGTGCGCGATAGCGCGCGAGGGAGGCTAAAATTTTATCCCGAATAGCCGTAGAGCCATTTGTGGTAGCCATGACTGAGCTGCTTTGTGCTCAGTCTGTGGCGGACGCAGGGCGGCTGGAGCATCTCCTATTCGCTGCGTAGGTGAACGAATTACGGCGACAGGAGTCCCGGAATTTCGTGAGGTAGCATGGCGCGCCTGTTCAAGGGCTATTTTGTCATCGGTTTCTTTTTGTATGACCTTATGGTGCAGTATGAATCCATGGTAGTCTTCCATGATGCAGACGCGTATGCCTGGTTCAACGGGTACCCTGCTTTGCCTTTACTGATCCATTCGGTAGGCGGTTGAAATAATGAAAATACTTTTTCATCGTGCGGGATAGTTTCTCCCTCAATGATACGTCGTCTTATCTGATCGACTTGTCGACCGCCATGCTGAAGAAACGTTTGCCAATCAATAATTCATAACTTTGAGTGACTCGATTCAGGTATTTTTGAGCCAGGTCAATATAAGTCTGGTGTGCTTTGCAAATCAAAGTTGTATAGATGTGTTGTAAACCCAGCAGGATAAGTGGGATATCATCGCGCGATGTGACATCAATGACGATATTGGTAATATCGATTTGCCCGATTTCCAGTTGTGACGATATGATGTTTCTCATGGATCTGATACAAAGTTTTGGTAAAATTGGGTTGTTATTGATGGCTCAGTATTTGCCAGTTCGATTTGTAAGAATAAATACTTGTTCAATAACAGTGGTATAACTATTTTTTATGAAAATACCAAAAAGGGATACTCAGAATCTTCAGTAGTGGTTTTGGGTGTTATTATACTATAATATATTGTTTTAAAAGGGTATTATTTATTTCTCGCAAGCACTAAATATAAAGCGCACATAAATGATTTGGACAAACTCGACTGGAAATTTAATAAGTTTAAAAAATTATTTCCAATTTATCGGGATTGTAAGTTGTAAGGTAACACGCAATAAATAACCTACCAATATTGCGCAGTATTTTTGTTCGCCTTCAAGGCGTAGACACGGCGCATAGCAGGCTACGTAACTATTTCTACAACGCAGAAGACGGACAAAAAGACAAGCAAGGTGGGTGGGTTATTTGTTGCGAGTTACCTAAGGTGCTTTAGCGGCTTTGCATATGAATGATGATGCTAAAGAAGAGGCATTAAAGCGTGGCTATTTTGCTTTACAAAGAGAGGGTGATTTGACGTGCAGTGAAAACAGTGACTATCTAATAGTTGCTTAATTTTATTTTTCTCGTCGAATATTTAAAGAAGAGCATGTTTCTCAAAGAAGGATAAAACGTAGTAGCTGATGATTGCTATTTATTCCACATACCCACACAATCCTGTTCAGAGAGATTTAAATTCCCCTATCGGCCTGTCTTTTCTGACTTTATCCCAATCAAATACCTTAGCATTCATGGTGATATAAATACCAGGTGGTAGTAACTGCACTGCTGTTATCGCACTACCCAGGTTAAACAACGCATCGGATTGTTTTATTGTATAGGGAATCATGGCTCCGACCAGCACAATGATTTTATCCTGTATCGCCATAGCCAGGTGTTTTGCAGTATCGACCATGGTGTCGGTACCGTGAGTAATGATGATTTGTTGTGCATTGCTGTTTATGCAACTTTGCTTTATTGCATCTCGGTCGCTTATCGTCATTTCCAGGCTGTCTTTTAACATTAACTGTTGCAAGCTTATTTCTACTGTACAACGAGCTTGTTGTAGCATTGCGGGGATATGAGTTTCAGGGAAAGACAATTCACCATTTAGCTCATTGTAGTGTTTATCGATAGTGCCGCCAGTTATGATTAACTTTATCATTATTGCAGCTTTTGTAACTGAGAGTTTGCTGCTATACCAATCCCTGACTCAGGTTCTTTATCGACGATACGTTGCAAAATGGATAGGCTAGATTGTTCTAGCAGGGCTATTGCTGCCAGGCGAACTGATGGGTAATGTGCTCGTAATGCAGCCAATTCTCTAAGGTAGGTATTTGCATCACGCAACTCATGCAGCATGAGTTTTTCGGGATCACCAGTAAACAGCTCTCTGAGCAAATCACCATGTCGGGTTTGTTCGCGCACTAATTCTCTAGGGTCTAATTTTGGTATTTCTGTTGGGTCATTGCAACAATTGCTCATAATTATCACTCCTGTTTAAAAATTCAAGGGAAATAACTCAGTGAAGCGCAGGTCTTTAGGGCATGAAAGTATTTGTTATTTATCTAGGTAATGGGGTTCTGTAGGCTGGGATGAAGCTTGCGTAATCCCAGCTTTTTACTTTGCCGGGTTTCGTTCCTCAACCTCAGCCTACATGAATACTTTCACTCTCAATAAAGGAAGCTTCCTTTATTTTTCCTCCGCTCCACCTTGACACTGACTACATTGATCATTCCAGATCGGGTTATCCAGGTCATCTTTATCCAGCTTTTTAATGTCTTCTGGATAGATATGCCAGAACGACTGGTCTATTTTGGCATTATCATAGCCTTGTTTTCTACCGTGGTTAAACGGACACCACCAGTTTTCAATCAACTTTACCAGGTAGGCATGCCATTCAAACAAGCCTACGCTGACCGGACAATACCAGGTACAGTTTAGTATCCAGTACAGCTTGGTTTGTGCCAGACTTAGGCCAAAACTGGCATCCATGGTAATCTGGTTCTTTAAGTTATAACGATGAGTTTTCCGCTCAGGCAGAAAATCAAATAAGGTTTTCAGGTTTTCAGCACCGACCATTTTTAAGTGATAATACGATAACAGTGCACTGGTAATGACAAAGGGCCAGGTAAGGATGGGCAAATAGACTAAAACTAGTCCTACTCCACGGCGCCATGCGGGTATGCTTTTATGATTGCGGCCAATATTGACACGGTGTTCTTCCTGGGTTGTAGATGATTCACAGGCTTTCATTTGTTGTCTCCTTTGTTCAGAGTTATTATTATTTTGATTTATTTTAAAAATACTGCCATAAGAAAAATATGGGCAATAGTATGAATAGAAAATCAAACGAATTGTAGGGCGGCGCTTTAGCCCGCCAGGTGTATAATCTGCGGGCTAAAGCGCCGCCCTACATTAAATTTATTAATTAAACGCTTAATAACACATCGACACCAGAAGCTGGGCATAGATGCGTTACAGGCAAGTCTTGATGATTTTTCCATGCGGCTATGGCATCTTGCTTATCACCAGAAACAATAAAAATCAGCTCATGGGTATTACTCAATGCTTTCGCACTGATAGTTACCCGATCCGATGGCGGTTTAGGCGAATTATGCACCGCATGTGTCAACTCATCCGCATTATGTACATGGCCTGGAAATAAACTGGCCGTATGACCGTCTTCTCCCATACCTAATAATACCAGGTCAAAAACACCTGCCGCGGCAACCTCTTTAGCATATTGCTCAGCACCTGCTTCAGCACCTAATTCTGCAGCAATAGGATGAATCTGTGCTTTCGGAATGGCAACTTTATCCAGCCATTTCTGCTCGGCAACCAGGCTATTACGCTCGCTGTCTTCCACCGGCAAACAGCGCTCATCACCATAGTAAATATGCCACTTGCTCCAGTCTGCCGGTTTAGTTGCTAATAGCTGATAGGCTTTAACCGGCGCTGTGCCGCCGGCTAAAACCAGCTTAAAATAGCCATGGGCAGCAATTGCCTTGTCCGCCGCATCCAGCACGCGATGACAAGCAGCCTCGGCTAGTAATTCGATTGAATCATAGGGTTTCCAGCTTACTTTTTGGCTCATTTTTCCGCCTTCAATGTATTGCGCCAATGCTGACTTTCTTTGTCAAACAAGCGGCGCTCATTCGGTCCCCACGAACCTGCCGGGTAGGTTTCGATATAATCGCGCTCAACCGCCCATTTATTCAAAATCGGATCAACGATTTTCCACGCATATTCCACTTCATCATAGCGTAAGAATAATGACCGATCGCCTTCGATAACATCCAGCAATAAATCCTCGTAAGCATCAGAAGGATGCTCGTCTTCATTACGAAAACTGGCATTTAGGTTACTGACGCGCGTTTTCATTTCCAGACCAGGTTCTTTCACCGTCATTTCCATACGGATACATTCCTCAGGCTGTATACCTAAAAGCAGCCAGTTCTGATTAATTCTCTCAGCTTTGGTGTTTTTAAACAGCTGGGATGGTGCATGCCTAAAGCAGATGGAAATACTGGATTGCGTTTTTTCCATACGCTTGCCAGTACGCAAATAGATTGGCACCCCACGCCAGCGCCAGTTATCTATATACAGCTTCATGGCAGCGTAGGTCTCTGTCACGCTATTTTGCGGAATACCTTCCTCTTGCAAGTAACCATTCACATCTTCCCCGTCCATACTTCCCGCAGCATATTGTGCGCGAAATGACTGCGCGTGCACCGCTTCTTCTGGAATAGGACGAATGGACTTTAGAACTTTTACTTTTTCATCGCGTAAATCTTCCGCATTCATTGATACAGGCGGTTCCATAGCGACTAAAGTCAATAACTGCAATAAATGACTTTGTAACATATCACGCATCGCGCCAGTATGATCATAATACTGGCCGCGACTACCAATGCCTAGTTGCTCGGAATGAGTAATCTGAATGTGATCTATATAATTCCGGTTCCATAAAGGCTCAAGCATGGAATTAGAAAAGCGAAACACTAGCACGTTTTGCACCATGCCTTTACCCAGGTAATGATCGATCCGGTAGATCTGCTCTTCGCGCAGGTGCTTGCTAATTCTACTTTGCAATGAACGTGAACTTTCCAGGTCGGTGCCAAAGGGTTTTTCAATGACAACTCTGCGCCAGCAATGCTTTTCTTCCAGCAAATTCGGCCCGCTTAAGCGCTCAATAACCGGACTAAAATCTTCCGGATTAATTGCCAGATAAAAAGCAATATTCTGTGGATAATATTCTTTATCATCGAGTAAAGTTGACAAACTGCTATAACATTCAGCTTGCTTTAAATCGCCTTTATGATAGTGCAATCGGCCGACAAAACGCTTAAATACTTCTTCATCAACTCCACCGCGTGCTTTTTCTTCCAGCATAATGCGCACTTCGGAGATCCATTTGTCGTTATCCCAGGGCCGTCGACCGATGGCGATAATCTTGGTATTCTTATCCAGACGATTCTCAATATCCAGATGATATAGCGCCGGCATTAATTTGATGCGCGATAAATTTCCCGTTGCGCCAAAAATAACATAAGTACAGGGATCAGTTTTCACTGTTGTTCCTTTCATTGTTGCTAAAATAAATAGGTCTGGTTATTGTTGATGATCAACAATAACCTCAAAAATTTCTTGCATCTCAATTGAGACATCCAGGCTGACAAAATCACACACGCCTGTATTAGTGTATACATGCAATAGCCAGTCATTATCTGCGGTACGCCGAAAGCACTCGACACTACGCGCTTTAATATCCACCAGCACATATTCTTCAAGACTCGTTAACTGCCGGTAAGCGGTAAACTTTGCCCCCCGGTCATACGCTTCTGTAGAATCCGATAACACTTCTACAATTAGCTTAGGATACGATAAGTATTGCTCTGCCTGATGGTCATTTTTATTGCATGAAACGATGACATCAGGGTAATAAAAAGCATCCATGGTTTTAACTTGCAGCTTCATATCTGACATATAAGCCCGACAATCTGTTCCGCGTAAACGCTGTTTTAGGCTCGCAGCGATATTCAAGCTTACAAGTACATGCTCGCGCAGTGTACCACCCATAGCAAAAATTTCAGCATGAACATATTCATGCTTCTCTTCTTGCAGCTGAAGTTTCCCAATAATTATTTATGGTAAAATTGAAACTATGCTACAACTATATGAAAAAAACAGTCTTTTCATTCGTTTCAAATGCTATTGCCTAAGGGGAATTAAGTAGGGGTTTGCTATAAACATGGCAAAACCACCTAAAATAAACCTCGATACACCAGCATTGTGTATTTCAGCTACTCAATAATTGGGAAACTTCAGTTCTTGCAGTTCTTCCTAGGCAAGATATTCTTTGACTGACATCGAATTGACTTTACTCGCTTGACTCATAAGAACTGAAGTTTCCTAGTTTTTAAAGCATAAGAATATCAGCTAATGCTTATTTTTCTGAACTATTAGGTAATACTAATATTAATGGCATTCCGTTGGCTAAAAGCCTTGAATTCTTTTTAAAAACAACAGGTTAATCGTGAATGAGGCCTGGTTTTACTGTATAATGAAAGTTTATAACACATTGATTATACAAATAAAACGACCTCATTCATGTTCATTTTACGCGATATTTTACTCCCGCTTCAAGATCATTTTTCCGAAACCACTTTAGGCCGCGAACGAGCCTCTCTGTTCGTTTACACGATCCTGTCTATTATCGTTCCTTTTACGTCATCAATGACATCTAATCTTTGGCGTTGCCTTGATACGTTGTTTGGGTTTGAGATCAAGAATAAGCGCTTTTACACTTTCATGGCTTCTTCAACTTTGCCGTGGGCTGGGCTGTGGAAAACTATCTGGGAGCTGATTCCGTCTCCTGAAACAGATGGGCGCATATTGGTTGCACTGGATGACTCCATTATCACTAAAGTAGGCAAAAATATCTTCGGCTGTGAAGCCATTTTTGACCACGCGGCCAAATCGAATCAAAGCAAATATCCATGGGCACAAAACATTGTATCGGTAGGGTTGATGAAATAGGTCAAAGGTCGCTGGGCGTGCTTATTTTTAGATTTCCGATTTTATCTACCCTTAAAAACAATTCAGGCAAAAAAAGAAACCGCCACGATAAGAGGTGATGTCGTTCCTTTCCAGACCAAGATGGCTCAGGCGGCTCAAATGCTGATTGCAATTGCAGAACATTTTTCCACCGCTCCGATATTGACAGTCACTGATAGCTGGTTTGGCAACAATGGCCTATGGAAGCCTGTTTACAAAGCTATCGGAAGCCGGTTTAATATTCTCTCTAGGTTAAGGTGCAATAATGTACTGTACGATCGTCCAGAAAAAAGAAAACCCAAATGGTGCGCGATGGAAAATCGAATCCGGGTTCAAAGAGCTCAAGCAAGACATAGGGAGTCAGAAAAGTCAGTGTCGAAATGCGCAGGCAGTGACCAACCATTTGAACTTCTGTATGATGGCAACAACGCTGACGTGGATTTACGCGGATCGTTTAAAAACCGATCCGGAACGTCGGCACAAAGTGAAGGGGCGAGCCAGTTTCGCATTTTCAGATATCCGCCGCATCATTGCCGAAGCGGCTTTGGATCCGGATTTTGAAAGGGTTTGCCCCAAATACAGCAGCTCCCCTGTAAATCCGGTGGTAGCCGTTTTATTGCGAATGGTTGCTTGATGAATTTCTAAGAAACTTCAGTCATAAGAACTCCTGATCATTAATTACCAGTATGATTACTCTGTTTCAATTAGCGAATCGTAGGGAGTGGCTAAAGCCACTCCCTACATCTACGATGCCTAAAGCTATACGTTATACGTCGTTGATGACATCTTACCGCCGGTACCTGTCCAGTCAGTATGGAAAAACTCACCACGAGGCTTATCCAGGCGCTCATAAGTATGTGCACCAAAGTAGTCACGCTGCGCCTGTAAAAGATTCGCAGGTAATCGCGCGCTACGGTAACTATCGTAATACGCCAGTGCAGATGAAAATGCAGGTGTCGGTACACCGAGTTGCACGCCTAATATAACCGCTTCACGCCAGCCTTGATCAGCCGCCGTCACCGCATCTTTAAAATAATCAGCCAGTAATAAATTATCCAGCTCAGGATCAGCTTCATAGGCCTGTTTAATATCACCCAGAAACTGGCTACGAATAATACATCCACCACGCCACATTAACGCGATACCACCGTAGTTTAATTTCCAGCCATATTCCTTTTCTGCTGCACGTAGTAGACCGAACCCTTGCGCATAAGACACAATTTTTGCAGCATAAACCGCTTCAGCAATCGCTTTGATCATCGCTTGCTTGTCGCCAGAAAAAGTCGCTGTAGACTGCGGCAAGATTTTTGACGCCCTAACTCTCTCTTCTTTTTGTGCAGAAACACAGCGTGCAAAAACGGACTCTGCAATCAAGGTTAGTGGCGCGCCTAAATCCAGGGCATTAATTCCTGTCCACTTACCTGTACCTTTTTGCCCGGCAGTATCAAGGATTTTATCGACTAACGGCTCGCCATCTTCATCTTTAAAGCCAAGAATATTAGTGGTGATTTCAATTAAATAAGAGTCTAAAACGCCCTTATTCCATTCTGCAAAAACGCCTTGAATTTCATTAGCACTTAAGCCCAGACCCTCGGAAAGCAATTGATAGGCTTCACAGATAATCTGCATATCACCATATTCAATTCCGTTATGCACCATTTTTACATAATGACCAGCACCATTCTCACCCACCCACTGACAACATGGCTCGCCATCTACTTTTGCTGAAATAGCCTGTAATATCGGCCGTACGGTTTCCCAGGCGGCTTTATTTCCACCTGGCATAATTGAAGGCCCATGACGCGCGCCTTCTTCGCCACCAGAAACGCCTGTACCTATAAAGCGAATATTTTTTTCTTTTAATGACTCGGTACGGCGATTAGAATCTGTAAACAAAGAATTACCGCCATCGATGATAATATCACCGTCTGATAATAAAGGCGTCAGCTTATCTATATAACTATCGACCACATCACCAGCTTTCACCATCAGCATGATGATACGCGGGCTTTTTAGGTTATCAACAAGTTCTTCTAACGAATAAGTTCCTACAACTTGCGTGCCCTTTGCCGGCCCACTTAGAAAATCATCTGTTTTACCTCTTGAACGGTTATTCACGGCAACTTTAAAACCATGATCATCCATATTCAAAACCAAATTCTGCCCCATGACCGCAAGGCCAATTAAACCAATATCCGCTTTCATTCTTTGCTCACTTAAATTTTAAAAAAACAGTGTATGACTGCTTAAGTCGTGGATAATATACAGCAAAATGATTTTTTCAGCCTGATTCTTTTTACCTGAAGTTTCCCAATAATTATTTATGGTAAAATTGAAACTATGCTACAACTATATGAAAAAAATAGTCTTTTCATTCGTTTCAAATGCTATTGCCTAAGGGGAATTAAGTAGGGGTTTGCTATAAACATGGCAAAACCACCTAAAATGAACCTCGATACACCAGCATTGTGTATTTCAGCTACTCAATAATTGGGAAACTTCAGCCGCTGAAAATCATGGAAACGGAGCTTAGCGAAGTGGTGATTTTTAGTCCCTGATAGGCGACAGGGCAATTCGCTGATTCGACGTGTGCTAGCAGCACGCGAGAGGAGCAAGAATTGCATTCCGAATAGCCGTCCAGCCAGTTTGGGGAGTCGCTATTTTTGCGAAAGCTTGTTTTGGGCATCCCAGCCCAAGCAAGCAGCAAAAACTTAACGCGACCACTTATGCCTCCGGCGGCCCCGATTCGTCCTCGTCACCTCGTCCCGACCCAACAAGGGGTCGGAACATAGGCTCCAAATGACTTGACGCCGTGTCGGATGGCCTTTTATTTTGTCTCCACCTTCGCTAACGCTCAGACTCCGACAAAATAACGGCCCTACGGCTATCGCGGACTAAAAATCATCACTTCGCTTAGGCTCCGTTTCCCTGATTTTCAGCGGTGGTAAGAAATTTAAGCGCTGCTGTGGAAAGGCATAAATGGCGATAGCATTCCACAAACTCCATACGAGCCATGATATTACTTAACTAGAAAACCATCAGGCTCATCAATAACAGGATTGATTAATCGGCCAATTTTTTCAATTTCGATTGTAACCACCTGCCCGGCCTTCATATAACCACGCGGCTTCATCTTAACACCAACGCCACTAGGCGTTCCGGTAGAGATGACATCCCCAGGCTCCAGCGTCATAGACTGGCTTAAATAGGCGATCATCTGGTAAATATTGAAAATCATATGCTTTGTATTGGAAGACTGACGCAAATCGTCATCCACCCAGGTTTTTAACCTATCTTCGTGACATATGCAGTCAATTTCCCATTATTTCAATGAGTTAAATTTTTCAATCGGCCCCAGTTGGCACTACAGGTTTCATATCAACGATCGTTTTAACTTTTCCAATCGGGTCGGGGTTAATATTCAACGCAGTGTATATTTGTTTTTGTCTGGTTTCTGCTTTGCTTGTGGTTCGCAGGTGAATGATTGTATCGTTATCCGTGGGTAAAGTAATGGTCATGCGTTGCTGGGTCGACATCCTGTTGCGAATGCTTTCCCAGCTTAGATGGATGTCCTGCAATCTAAGTTGATAACGCAGTACATGTACCAGGTGGTAAGCTAATAATGTGATGAATAGGTGTCCGGTAACCCGCTCTTCTTTTTTGTGATAGACAGGGCGCAAGCCTAGCTCGGTTTTCAGGCTTCTAAAGGTCGCTTCAATCTCAGTCAGCATGGTATAGGTTAGCCATAACTGTTCTTCCGACCAGTCAGGGATATTCGTTCTTAGGCAGTAAACACCACAGTGCTTATCTTTTTGGTCACTTTCAGGTTTACGTTGCCATTCTATACCGATGGCTTTGTTTTTTTTGTCATCCGCGATAACGTTAATGGTGTAATCTGCAGCAACACGGCTATGTTTTTCACGTAGTCGTCCGATACGTTCCAGTATTTTGTCGTATTTTTTAAGGGTGCCTTTTTTGCTCAGACCTGTGTGCAGTTTTTCCAGGGCCTCTTCCAGACGAGCATGGAAGCGATTACGGATACCTTGTTCTTTTTTTGCTTTTTGTTCTGAATGACAATAGAGTCGGGTTTCCTCGGTTTCTTGATCAACTTCACGATAAACAACAACATTGCTGTCCCGGGTATCCCTGACCGCTACCGGAGTTCTCTGATCTCTTGGGTTTTTTACATGTTGTTCTCGACTGACAACGAGATAATGATAATCTTGTTCGATTAACCAGGCAATATTGTCAGCGCTGGCAATGCCGGCATCCATGATAACCACCGGCTTTATTTGATGAAAGGGATCCTTGTCTCGCAGTTCGTCAAGCATCAGTTTCAAGGTCGCGGGCTCACTGGCGTTGCTGGGAAAAACCTGACTACTCAATGGAAAGCCGTCACCATCCAGAACCAGCCCCAGAGTAACCAACGGGCAATCAGTGCGTTTCTCTTTAGAGCGACCGAATTTCGCTTTCGGGTTTCGGGCGCACTGGCCTTCAAAATAAGTATTGGTCAGATCGTACAATACAATCTTGCGGTTTAAATTGAACAACGTCTGCTCTCGGTCAGCCAGAAAATGTTCAAGATTTGCCTGATGTTTGAGTAGCTTGTCACTGACTGTATATAATCGCGTCAGGCTGGTGTTACCGTAGTCATGACCCAGTAATTCGCCCAGGCCTGTTTGATTTTGCAACCAGTCATGTGTTTGCAGTTCACTGCCGGGTGAAACCATACGTCCTATGATAGTGCCCAGGGCCGTCGCCGTATCTACTTTATTACTGAAGTTTCCCAATTATTGAGTAGCTGAAATACACAATGCTGGTGTATCGAGGTTTATTTTAGGTGGTTTTGCCATGTTTATAGCAAACCCCTACTTAATTCCCCTTAGGCAATAGCATTTGAAACGAATGAAAAGACTGCTTTTTTCATATAGTTGTAGCATAGTTTCAATTTTACCATAAATAATTATTGGGGAACTTCAGCTTCAGTAATGCCATAACGTTTTAAAATTAAGACCACACTCACCCGTAGCAACCAGTCCCAGGGTATACTTGCTTTACGAAACACCCAGGATAATGCGGCTACTTTGCAATCTCCAAGGCTTGCTCGCTCAAACTTAGCCCAGCAAACAGAGTCCATTAGCAATATGCCCGTTAAACAAGTGCCCAACCAAGCGGCTTGAATCCGTGTCAAAGCGGCTCCGGGTTTTAGCTGATTGAGCGCATCATTTAAATCGTCAATATAGCTTTGGATAAAGGTGGCTGGGGCATTCATTAACATGGGCTTACACCGATAAAATTACAACAACCTCAGAATACCTGATTTTAGCTTCTCAATATCAAAAACTTGAACATCGAGTTATAGGCTGCTTTGTTTAGGTACTTCTTCTTTCAATGGGAACACTGATGGTGTTTAGCGATAGGTTAGGCTACGCAGGTAGCCAATCCACGGGGTGTTCAGTTAGATAAAAAGAAGTGCTGATTAATAATCGGTTTGAGCAATACTGTAAAGTTATTTATGCTTGCTTAAGCTATTCAGTAAGTCTTCCAGCGGTACCAGGCACAGGCGGGTTCTGAATAATACCTTGGCATCTTCCAGCAGGCCGAAACATTCATACACGCGTAACATGATATTAGTGTTATTCAAGGTGCGTGATTTTGATTCGTGCCGCTGTTTGACCAGTATATGCAGCTTATCCCATCTTCGTCACTT
Organism: Bathymodiolus japonicus methanotrophic gill symbiont; assembly: GCF_019721995.1. Taxonomy (GTDB): domain Bacteria; phylum Pseudomonadota; class Gammaproteobacteria; order Methylococcales; family Methylomonadaceae; genus Methyloprofundus. Next base: position 39,839 of record NZ_BLYC01000011.1, read on the forward strand.
TCATCTTTCTAAGCCATTGATTCATCGGTTTAAGCGATTTTTTGTCGAAAAATTCTCTTTAAAATCAATGGTGTTTTTTTTGAAAGTTTTGTAGTGCCATTTATATTATTTTTGTCGATAAATTCATTGACTTTTGTCAAAAAAATCATCATTATTTGAGTGTAATTTACATGCGACAAAAATACTCTAAAAAATCCAACGTTTTATACAAAAACACAAAATCTGTAGTGCCAACTGGCTACTTTTTAAAATTTCAACCAATTGATTTATAACAACTACATCATCAATAGTAACGAAGATGGGTTATGGTTGTTTTTCAGCAGGCGCAAATGTTCGCGGTTTACTGAAATACTGTGGGAAGTATAAACCATCGGATTACGCTTAAAATCATGCTGGTCTTCTACCTGTGCTTTTTCTAGCAATGCCCCCGAGGTTAAACTGCAGGGGAAAATTTCTGGGTACTCCACCCGTCCATCGAGTTCATCAAAGTAATCGGATTGTTCCGCCAGGGAGCCAGACAAGAAGTTCTTGGCATTGCCGTTATTGACATATTTGCGTTTCAAAAGAAACTCGCTGTCTGGAACTGTCGAACAGTCAGGGAGCGTATTTAGGTCAGGTAGATTTGATAAATCAGTGTCGGCGAGAAATAAAGGTGAGGCCGTTTCTTTTTTAGACCCCAGTAATACGGTTTCTGAAGTTTCCTAGTTTTTAAAGCATAAGAATATAAGCTAATGCTTATTTTTCTGAAATATTAGATATTACTAATATTAATGGCATTCCGTTGACTAAAGCCTTGAATTCTTTTTAAAAAACAACAGGTTAATCTTGAATGAGGCCTAGTTTTACTGTATAATGAAAGTTTATAACACATTGATTATACAGTAAAACTAGGCCTCATTCATGTTCATTTTACGCGATATTTTACTCCCGCTTCAAGATCATTTTTCCGAAACCACTTTAGGCCGCGAACGAGCCTCTCTGTTTGTTTACACGATCCTGTCTATTATCGTTCCCTTTACGTCGTCGATGACATCTAATCTTTGGAGTTGCCTTGATACGTTGTTTGGGTTTGAGATCAAGAATAAGCGCTTTTACACTTTCATGGCTTCTTCAACTTTGCCGTGGGCTGGGCTGTGGAAAACTATCTGGGAGCTGATTCCGTCTCCTGAAACAGATGGGCGCATATTGGTTGCACTGGATGACTCCATTATCACTAAAGTAGGCAAAAATATCTTCGGCTGTGAAGCCATTTTTGACCACGCGGCCAAATCGAATCAAAGCAAATATCCATGGGCACAAAACATTGTATCGGTAGGGTTGATGAAATAGGTCAAAGGTCGCTGGGCGTGCTTATTTTTAGATTTCCGATTTTATCTACCCTTAAAAACAATTCAGGCAAAAAAAGAAACCGCCACGATAAGAGGTGATGTCGTTCCTTTCCAGACCAAGATGGCTCAGGCGGCTCAAATGCTGATTGCAATTGCAGAACATTTTTCCACCGCTCCGATATTGACAGTCACTGATAGCTGGTTTGGCAACAATGGCCTATGGAAGCCTGTTTACAAAGCTATCGGAAGCCGGTTTAATATTCTCTCTAGGTTAAGGTGCAATAATGTACTGTACGATCGTCCAGAAAAAAGAAAACCCAAGCAGAGGGGGCGGAATAAAAAGTACGGGCAGCGTCTGGGGTCAGCCACAGACATGGCAAAAACAGTACAACAAAAGGCCCGATCGTATACCGTGAATCTCTATGGAAAACAGCGTGAAGTCAGGGCTTATAGTCGCGTTGTCATGCTGAAAACATTGAAACGACCCGTTCAGGTTGTCTGGGTGTTTCGTCGCACACAGTGACCAACCATTTGAACTTCTGTATGATGGCAACAACGCTGACGTGGATTTACGCGGATCGTTTAAAAACCGATCCGGAACGTCGGCACAAAGTGAAGGGGCGAGCCAGTTTCGCCTTTTCAGATATCCGCCGCATCATTGCCGAAGCGGCTTTGGATCCGGATTTTGAAAGGGTTTGCCCCAAATACAGTAGCTCCCCTGTAAATTCGGTGGTAGCCGTTTTATTGCGAATGGTTGCTTGATGAATTTCTAAGAAACTTCAGTACGGTTTTATTATTGGACTTAATTGCAATTCGGTTCGACAAGATCAGTTCTGGAATTGTTTTAATTAAGGTTTTTTTAATATCCAGCTCCCGGTCTGGTCGAACGGCATTAACAAAGGTGATCTGATAGTTACTGTAGCGCAGGCCATTTTCAGAAATTATGCGGTTTTTATGATTAGTCTCCCGATACAGGTGGAATTGATATTCAATCATTGCATTTAACTGAAAGCCTAGAACAATTGGTCCCTTAAAGGGGGTATGCGTAATTTGCAGCCACTTATGTTTATCATGAAACAAATTGAAATCATCCGAGGCATTGCGTGCTGCTTCAATATGGATTTGATTAAATATAAATGATTGTGTGAACATTGTTTTTATTGGTCGGTTCAACTCTGAAATGCCATGAAATACCGTTTTTTTCTAGGTCGAGTATGAATAATAGGCAATTACAACTCAACGAAATACTAGCTATATTAAACGAGCTATTTCATTCGCTGAAAATCATGGAAACGGAGCTTAGCGAAGTGGTGATTTTTAGTCCCTGATAGGCGACAGGGCAATTCGTTGATTCGACGTGTGCTAGCAGCACGCGAGAGGAGCAAGAATTGCATTCCGAATAGCCGTCCAGCCAGTGAGGTAGTAATGACGAAGCGGCTTTTGTGCGTAGTCGTTGCGGACGCAGGGCGTTCAGGGCATCTCCCATCCGCTGCGTAGGTGAACGAATTATGGCGACAGGAGTCCCGGACTTTCGTGAGGTAGCATGGCGCGCCTGGAAACAAGGCAAGAATAAGTTGTTTTGCAGGAATGCTAGTGTAGCATCCATTAAATAATACCTGCGGAACCATCATTGCCTTCTTTGCGCCTTGACGCCGAATAAAAAATCCAGCGCAATCCAAGGTAGGTTATTTATTGGGCGTTAGCTTAATTCCCCAAATTTTTATCTTTCTTAAGGTAAAATAGAATTTTTATTTTATGATGAGTTTTATATGATTCGCGCGGGTATTGTTGGAGGGACTGGTTATACAGGGGTTGAGCTATTACGAATATTGGCATTGCATGACCAGGTTGAGGTTGCCGTAGTGACCTCTCGTTCTGATGATGGCATGCGCGTAGATGCATTGTATCCGAGCCTGCGTGGAAGCATAGAGATTTGTTTTACCAAGCCGGATGTAGAGTCTTTAGCGAGTTGTGATGTGGTTTTTTTTGCAACACCTAATGGCACGGCGATGTTAATGGCTGAGCAACTTCTGGCGCGTAATGTAAAAGTGATCGATTTATCTGCTGATTTCAGGATTAAAGATGCGGCTGAGTGGGCAAAATGGTATGGCATGGAACACGCTTGCCCTGATTTAATTGCAGAGGCTGTGTATGGTTTACCAGAAATTAATCGCGCACAAATTAGCGAGGCAAATCTATTGGCCTGTCCTGGCTGTTATCCTACGGCTGTGCAATTAGGTTTTCTACCTTTAATTGAGCAAGGCTTGATCGAAAGCAGTCATTTGATCGCTGATGTAAAGTCAGGGGTGAGTGGCGCAGGGCGCAAAGCCAGCGTTGCCACACTAATGAGCGAGACTGGCGAGAGCTTTAAGGCATATGCTTCCGCAGGCCATCGACATTTTCCCGAGATAGTTCAGGGCTTGTCTTTAGCTGCAGGAAAGCAAGTAGGCTTAACTTTTGTACCACATTTAGTGCCTATGATTCGGGGTATCCATGCCACTTTATATGCACAATTAAAAGGTGATTTAGCATCTCAGTTACAATCCATCTATGAGCAGCGTTATGCAGATGAACGCTTTGTTGATGTTTTACCTGCCGGCGTACATCCTGATACACGCAATGTGAGGGGGAGTAATAACTGTCAGATTTCAGTCGTTGTTCCACAGGGCGGTAATACTGTGGTGGTCTTGTCGGTGATTGATAATTTAGTGAAAGGGGCGGCAGGGCAAGCGATACAGAATATGAACTTAATGTTTGGGTTTAATGAAAAACACGGCTTGCAAACTATGGCTTTGTATCCATAGTTCAGATTGAAAAAGCTGTGAAAGTATACTATGTAGGCCATCAGTGTTCCCATTGAAAGAAGAAGTACCTAAACAAAGCAGCCTATAACCTACCTGAAGGTAGGTTATAGGCTGCTTTGTTTAGGTACTTCTTCTTTCAATGGGAACACTGATGATGTTTATAGCAAACCCCTACTTAATTCCCCTTAGGCAATAGCATTTGAAACGAATGGAAAGACTGTTTTTTTCATATAGTTGTAGCATAGTTTCAATTTTACCATAAATAATTATTGGGAAACTTCGAAGATTTCAAGGAAACTAAAGCTGGGTCTTCCAATACCCGCTCACTTGGAAATCAAATGCGCCTGACTGCAATGAGCTATAATTTAATGCGCGTGTTTGAAGAGATTTCAAAAACACAACAGCCAGAATTGATTCATCCATCGGATAAAAAATATAGCGAGGCTCTGGAGATAAGGCAGCAACAGGCTCAAAAACGAGATCGTTTTGTGAATCCATTGTTTTTCCAGGCAAGAATATCTCGTATCAGCTCGTATACCATTCGGGCAGTTCAGAACGCAATAATAACAGGAATGTCTTTACAGTGCTTTATGAGCTCTCTTGTGGCGATGTTAGTTTCACGGCCTCAATTGATAGGGGAACACTGATGAAATGGATACAACCCTAAGTGTATTGCATCATCTATAAAGGGTAAGTCATGCAAACCTCAAGTATTACCTCGAAAGGGCAAGTTACGTTCCCTGTACAATTACGTAAATCTCTAGCACTTACTGAGGTGCAAAAAGTAAGGTTCAGCTATATTGGAAATGTGATTACCATTACTCCAAATTGAAGAGGAAATTAGTGCTGTATTTGGCTTGCTTAAAGCAAAAAAGCAGTTTCCCTTTGAGAGTGTAGTTGTAGATAAAGTGTCTTAAAAAGTGTCTTAAAAAGTGTTCGGTTTTTGTTGACCATTACACTTTTTTTGATTGGCCAGATTGATTCATCGAACCTCTGTTTTTACATGTCTAACTGAACGTTGAGAGTTGTCCATTACAGTTCCTTTGGGCTATTTAGCTGGGGAGGGCTAGAGAGAGCCAAGCCCTCCGCCGATTCTAATAATTCCTGTATTAAAATATCACTAGCTTGATTAGCAATTTATTCGCCCAGCATGGGTTGCAAATTGATAATTTGATTGCCTCACTCTGGGCTAAAATGCATATAGCCCCCCGTGTCAGGATAGTTTTCGCCTTATTTGAAAAATAATAACTCAAACAAGGGGCGGAAAAATAAAACCATGACAACTCAATACCCAAAAGAAAGAAAAGATGCCATCATTAACAAAATGCTTCCCCCCTTAAATATGAGCGTACCTGAATTAGCTAAGGCCGAAAATATTCCTTACGGAACGCTGTATACGTGGAAGCAAACTTATGTTGATAAGAAGTGCAAAAACACTAAAAACACAAGCCATTCTCCTATACAGTGGACATCCGAGAAAAAATTATCAGCCATTATAGAAACAAGTACCCTGAGCGAGCAAGAGTGTAATGAATATTGTCGTACACATGGGCTTTATAAAGCTGAGCTTGAGTCCTGGAAGACCCATTTTATTAAAGGATCAGAGCAAAACGTGACGCAAGAAAAAACAGATAAAAACGTATTAAAACAATTACGTAGTGAAAACAAAAAATTAAAGAAAGAGCTTAATCGCAAAGAGAAAGCACTTGCAGAAACAGCGGCCTTATTGGTGCTTAGAAAAAAGCTGGATGCGCTCTGGGAGGAAAACGAGGACGCTTAATTCCTCACTCAGAGCGCGTAAATTATGTCACATGGATCAATGAAGCTATTGAACAAGGTGCCAGAAAGGGCAAAGTCTGTAATATTGTTGGTATCAGCATTCGTACCTTACAAAACTGGCAAGTTAACGGAGGAGTAGAGGCCGATAGAAGGTCGGATGCCATACGCCCATCTCCTAATAATAAATTAAGCGAATATGAGCAACTTGCTATTTTAATGACCTGTAATGAGGACGAGTATGCCAATTTACCACCGAGTCAAATCGTCCCTATCCTGGCAGACAAAGGCATCTACATTGCCTCCGAATCATCATTTTATCGAGTGTTGCATAAAGCAGAACAAGTCACACATAGAGGGCGGGCTAAAGAGCGAAAAAACACCTCCAAACCAACGAGTTATATCGCAGAAAAAGCGAACCAGGTATGGACGTGGGATATCAGCTACATGCCAACACCCATCGTGGGTCAGTTCTACTATTTATATATGATAGAGGACATTTATAGCCGAAAAATAGTCGGGGCTGAAGTGTATGAACAAGAAAGTGGCGAAGATGCCGCTACACTACTTGAGCGTAGCCTATTAAAGGAAAAAATGATGTATAACTCGATGTTCAAGTTTTCAGCTATAACTGGGCTAAGAAAAGTAAATTTTTCCGGCTTTGTTTCATAAGTGATTGATTTACAATGATGTTGATGCTTTCTTTGTCAGTAAAATTATCAATAAAATAAACCAGTTAAAAAACTTGAACATCGAGTATAACCCATTGGTGCTCCATTCTGATAATGGCGCACCAATGAAATCACTCACCTTGCGCAGCAAAATGTATGATTTAAACTTAACCAGCTCATACAGCCGCCCAGGAGTGAGTAATGACAACCCTTATTCTGAAGCTTTGTTTAGAACGGTAAAGTATTGTCCTGACTGGCCTGGCAGTGGCTTTGATAGTCTTGATGAAGCCCGGGAATGGGTAGGTAACTTTGTCGAATGGTATAACAACGAGCACCGGCACAGCAAAATAGAATTCGTCACACCTGCGGAACGACATGAAGGAAAAGACAAAAATATTCTTGAAATGCGAGATAAATTATATCTCCAGAAGAAAAAAGAAAAACCTTCCAGATGGTCTGGCTCAACCAGAAACTGGGATGCTACAGGGCCAGTTTCATTAAATCCTGACAGGACTGATGAAGCGGCTTAAATAATTTAGGCGAAAACTATCTTGAAAAACACCGCAGGCGCGCCATGCTACCTCACGAAATTCCGGGACTCCTGTCGCCATAATTCGTTCACCTACGCAGCGGATGGGAGATGCCCTGAACGCCCTGCGTCCGCAACGACTACGCACAAAAGCCGCTTCGTCATTACTACCTCACTGGCTGGACGGCTATTCGGAATGCAATTCTTGCTCCTCTCGCGTGCTGCTAGCACACGTCGAATCAGCGAATTGCACTGTCGCCTATCAGGGGCTAAAAATCACCACTTCGCTAAGCTCCGTTTCCATGATTTTCAGCGATAGTTACATCCGGCTAGCTTCTATAAGCGATCAGGCGTAATGGCAAACCGAACATGGTTGCAAAAAGATCAAGCAAAACATTGGCGGCGAGAAAAGCTAGTGTTGAAATGCATAGGCAGTGACCAATCACTTGAACTTATGTATGATGGCAATAACGTTGACGTAGATTTACGCAGATCGCTGTAAAGCCAATCCGTAGCGTTGACAAATAATGGGTGAAGCAGTTTTGCCTTTTTGGGTATCTGGCAGATCATTGTCGAAGCTACTTTGACCCCCGCTGAAAATCAGGGAAACGTAGCCTAAGCGAAGTGAAGATTTTTAGTCCGCGATAGCCGTAGGGCCGTTGTTTTTTCGGAGTCTGAGCGTTAGCGAAGGTGGAGACAAAATAAAAGGCCATCCGACACGGCGTCAAGTCATTTGGAGCCTATGTTCCGACCCCTTGTTGGGTCGGGACGAGGTGACGAGGACGAATCGGGGCCGCCGGAGGCATAAGTGGTCGCGTTAAGTTTTTGCTGCTTGCTTGGGCTGGGATGCCCAAAACAAGCTTTCGCAAAAATAGCGACTCCCCGATGATTTTGATAAGCTTTGCCTCAAATGCAGCAGCTCCCCCTGTAAATTCAGTGGTAACCGTTTTGCTACGCATGGTGGCTTGATGAATTTCTAAGAAACTTCAGCTAAATACACTATTAGACTAGCGTATGGATAAACTTACAGGAATGAAGGTGTTTGTCAGTGTTGCAAAGGCAGGCAGCTTTGTCAGTGGCGCGCGTGAAATGTCAATTTCCAGAGCGATGGCAACTAAACATATAAGTCAGCTGGAAAGTTACCTAGGTGCACGCTTACTTAATCGGACTACCCGCAGCTTAAGCCTGACTGACGTAGGTGCGGCTTACTTAAAGCGCTGTCGTACAGTTTTGTCTGAGATTGAAGAAATGGAGGGTGCGGTTACGCAACTACATACGGAAGCACGAGGAAAGTTGAAAATAAGCTCTCCACCGGTTATTGGTGCTTTATATATTGCTCCTGCGGTTGCAGAGTTTCTTCAGCGACACAATAAACTGTCGGTTAATCTGGTTATGAGTAGCCATATCGGCGATCTGGTGGGTGAGGGGATAGATATAGCGATTACCTTTGGTGGACTGGACGATACCAATCATATTGCTAAAAAAGTGGCTAGCTCCTCCCTGTTAGTGTGTGGTTCGCCAAGCTATTTTAAAGAGCATGGTAAGCCACTAGTGCCAGAAGACCTGGAAAATCACAGCTGTCTGGTTAACTGGGCGATTCCGCCGCGTAATAAATGGAGTTTTAAAGGGCTAGAGGGGGAGAAGGAAATCAAGGTAGACGGGCGTATGGAAGCCAATGCGGCTGACCCTATTCGAATTGCGGCGAAGAAGGGTCTAGGGCTGGTGATGTTGCCAGAATATATTGTGAGTAGAGATATAGAAAAAGGTCATTTGCAGGTTGTACTCGATGATTATGCGATGGCACCTGTGGATATTCATGCGGTTTACCCACATCGTAAATATCTTTCGGCCAAGGTGCGGGCATTTTTGACATTTCTTGAAGAATGGTTAAGAACACAAACGGCCGCACGTGAATAGTCCGCTGGCTGGCAAGTGGAATCAACGCTACCTTATTACTCCAGATTATACAACTTTAGCTCCTGCAGCAATTCTAGCTGAAAACCAATTTTTATTACCACCTACAGGGACTGCTCTGGACTTAGCCAGTGGCTTTGGTGCAAATGCCCTGTTATTAGCTAAGCAGGGCTTGACCACGCAAGCCTGGGATATATCCTCTATTGCGATGCGGCATTTACAGCAGCAAGTAGATGCTCACGCCTTAGCCATAAAGACATACACCCGGGAAATTAGCCCGCAGAGTTTTTCTGCAAATACTTTTGATGTCATTGTTGTCAGCCGATTTCTTGACCGTTCGATTTGTGATGCGATAATGGAGAGTTTAAAAATTGGTGGACTGCTGTTTTACCAAACCTATACACAGCTTAAAACTTGTGAACAAGGGCCTAATAATCCGCGCTTTCTATTGGCAGAAAATGAGTTATTAGCATTGTTTTCTTCGTTGAAGCCGGTCTATTATCGGGAAAATGGAGTGCTAGGCGAGGTTCGGCAAGGTTTAAGGAATGAAGCGCAGTTTATTGGGCAAAAGATTGAGCTATAGGGTAATACGCAAATGATAGAAAATTTAACACCGCAACAATCATGGGAATTAATGCAGGCTAATCCAGATGCTGTATTGATTGATGTTAGAACGAAGGTAGAGCATGATTTTGTTGGTCGCCCACTCAATGCAGTGCATGTGCCCTGGAAAGAAGCCCCTGAATGGCAGTTAAATCCTGATTTTATTGCTCAGGTCAGGCAGGCTGTAAATGATACTGGCAGTCCGGTTTTGCTCTTGTGTCGCAGTGGTGCGCGCTCACTGTCTGCCGCAGAGGCTTTGCAACAGGCAGGCTTTACGCATCTGGTAAATATTCTGCAAGGCTTTGAAGGGGATCTGGATGATAATAAGCATCGAGGCAATCTAAGTGGCTGGCGTTATGCTCAGTTGCCCTGGGAGCAGTCTTAGGTACTCTTTTCGTAGCGAAAAAAGGCTATTTAGGTAACACGCAATAAATAACCTACCAATATTGCGCAGGATTTTTGTTCGCCTTCAAGGCGTAGAAATAGGCGCATAGCAGGCTACGTAACTATTTCTACAACACAGAAGATGGACAAAAAGACAAGCAAGGTGGGTGGGTTATTTGTTGCGAGTTACCTTAGTACGTATAACACTGAACCTGGATGTCGCGCTATGTCTTAGCCATAATCAAAGTAGTAAAAAACACTGATGTTTTCGGTGTCCGAAAACATAACACTCATTAAAAATAGTACAAATAAAGTGATAGAAAAATTAAGAAATATAGCCATTATTGCGCACGTCGATCATGGTAAAACAACGCTGGTTGATAAGTTATTAGAACAGTCGGGTACCTTTGCCGAGCATGAGCAAGCTACCGAAAGAATGATGGATTCTAATGACCTGGAAAAAGAGCGAGGTATTACCATTCTGGCAAAAAATACGGCTATCGACTGGAATGGCTATCATATTAATATTGTTGACACACCAGGGCACGCCGACTTCGGTGGTGAAGTCGAGCGTGTTTTATCTATGGTGGACAGCGTACTATTGTTAGTTGATGCTGTGGATGGACCTATGCCGCAAACGCGCTTTGTTACGCAAAAAGCTTTTGCGTTGGGTTTAAAGCCGATTGTGGTCATTAATAAAGTAGATCGTCCTGGCGCGCGACCTGACGGGGTGGTTGATCAGACCTTTGATTTATTTGATAATCTGGGGGCGACCGATGAGCAGTTAGACTTTCCGATTGTTTATGCATCGGCCATCAATGGATATGCTGGTCTGGAAGATGATGTTTCCGGCGGTGATATGACCCCGCTATTTGAAACAATTGTGGACAAAGTAGTGCCTCCAGCTGTTGATGCAGATGGTCCTTTCCAAATGCAGGTGATTAGCCTGGATTACAACTCCTATGTCGGGATTATTGGTGTGGGGCGTATTCAGCGTGGTACGGTTAAGCGCAATATGCCGTTAACACTGGTCGATATTGAAGGTAAAACTCGTAACGGCCGGATGCTAAAGCTATATGGTTTTGATGGGCTGGAGCGTGTAGAAGTAGAATCTGCAAGTGCAGGTGAGATTATCGCTTTCTGTGGTATAGAAAAACTGCAAATTTCAGAAACGCTATGTGCGCCTGATAATGTAGATCCCTTGCCTGCCTTGTCAATTGATGAACCCACGGTGAGTATGACTTTTCAGGTGAATAACTCACCATTTGCCGGTAAAGAAGGTAAATTTATTACCACACGTCAAATCAGTGATCGCCTGGACAAAGAATTACAGCACAATGTTGCCTTACGCGTTGCGCCTACTGATGATCCGGATAAATTTAAAGTGTCAGGGCGTGGTGAATTACACTTATCGGTATTAATCGAAAATATGCGCCGTGAAGGCTTTGAGATGGGAGTTTCTCGTCCTGAAGTGATTATCAAGGAAATTGATGGTGTTAAATCCGAGCCGTATGAATATGTAACCATTGAGGTCGAAGAAGAGCATCAGGGTACGATTATGGAAAAACTAGGTGACCGTAAAGGTGACCTGAAAGATATGGTACCCGACGGTAAAGGGCGTATTCGTCTGGAATATATCGTGCCCTCGCGTGGTTTATTAGGTTTTCAAACAGAGTTCCTAACATCAACCTCTGGATCTGGTCTGTTTTATCATGTGTTTGATCATTATGGTCCTGTAAAAGAGGGCGCGGTGGGTAACCGGGTTCGTGGTGTACTGGTCTCCATGGCCAAGGGTAAGGCGGTTGATTACTCTTTATATCCACTGCAGGCACGTGGTGAGTTATTAGTAGTGAATGGTGATGAAATATACGAAGGTATGCTGGTCGGCATTCATTCTCGTACTAACGATTTAGTGGTTAACCCTACCAAGCCTAAGCCATTAACCAACGTGCGTGCTTCAGGAACCGATGAAAGTCTGACCTGTGCCAAGATACAAAAAATGACTTTGGAGCAGGCTTTAGAATTTATCAGTGATGATGAACTGGTTGAAGTTACGCCAAAATCGATACGCTTGCGTAAAATTTTATTAACTGAAATTGAGCGTAAGCGCGCAAAATAACCTAATCGTTCCCAAGTTCCGCGAGGGAACGCAGTTAGCGATGCTCCTGCGTCGTGTATATTGGGCGCGGGAGCATCAACGGAGGCATTCTCACGCTGAGCGTGGGAACGATAATACATATGACAAATAGAACTGCGAGTGTTGAGCGCAACACACTAGAAACAAAGATAAGTGTAAGCATAGACCTGGATGGCACAGGCAAGGCTGAATTTGATACTGGCGTGCCTTTTTTAGAGCATATGCTGGATCAGATTGCGCGTCATGGCCTGATCGATATGGATATCGTCTGCAAAGGGGATCTGCAAATTGATGATCATCATACTGTAGAAGATATTGGTATTACTTTGGGCAAGACATTTGCTAAGGCCTTAGGTGACAAAAAAGGCCTGTTTCGCTATGGTCATGCCTATGTGCCACTGGATGAAGCTTTATCGCGTGTCGTGATCGATTTTTCAGGTCGCCCGGGATTGCATTATGAGGTCGAGTTTAAGCGCGCCATGATAGGCAGTTTTGATGTGGATTTATTTCGTGAGTTCTTTCAGGGCTTTGTGAATCATGCGGGTGTTTCTTTGCATATCGATAATCTGAAAGGGGTGAATGCGCATCATGTTGCGGAAACAGTGTTTAAGGCAATGGGGCGTGCGGTGCGTATGGCGGTGACTGAAGATCCGCGTATGGCTGGGATAATGCCATCTACAAAAGGTGTATTGTAGGTTGGGTTAGCTTAGCTTATCTAGCGTAGCGCAGATAACGTAACCCGACATTTTGTGATAACTACGATTTGTTATCTTGCATTATGTTTTATATTTTTAATCGATTTACTTTCTAATTCTAATGTCTTCAGTAGCAGTCATAGATTATGGCATGGGTAATTTACACTCCATCGCCAAAGCTTTACAGCACGCATCACCTGATGTCGATGTGCGGGTTGTTTCCGATAAACAGGCCATTTTAGCTGCAGATCGCGTGGTCTTTCCCGGGGTAGGCGCAATTCGTGATTGCATGCATGCACTTGAGGCGACCGAGCTTGTCGAAGTTATTACTCAGGTTGCGCAAACTCGGCCCTTGCTAGGCGTTTGTCTGGGTATGCAGGCGATGCTTGGCCATAGTGAAGAAAATGGTGGGACCGATTGCTTAAATCTTATTCCAGGGGAAGTTGTGCATTTCGCAAAAGATTTGCAGGGCGCTCAAGGGAAAAAGCTAAAAATTCCGCATATGGGCTGGAATAAAGTACAACAAGTAGCGCATCCCCTGTGGCAAAATATAGCGCAGGACAGTCGCTTTTATTTTGTACATAGTTACTATGCCCAGCCTGATGAGTCACATAGAGTTGCAGCGACTACCGAGTATCCTGATGCTTTTGCCTGTGCATTGGCTAAGGATAATGTCTTTGCAGTGCAATTTCATCCAGAAAAAAGTCAGGCAGTTGGCTTGCAATTGCTACAGAACTTCTTGCACTGGGATGGCCAGTGTTGAATTTGAGTTCATTATATTTATATTACCTTATTGAGGCTTGAAAAATGTTGTTAATCCCCGCTATCGACCTGAAAGATGGTAAATGTGTGCGTTTGCGTCAAGGTCGCATGGAAGATGATACGGTCTTTTCAGATAACCCGGTAGAGGTTGCCGGACGCTGGGTTGATGCTGGTGCCAGGCGAATTCATCTGGTCGATTTAGACGGCGCGTTTGCAGGTAAGCCGCGCAATGCAGAAATTATTCACCAAATCGTCGAGGCTTATCCAGATGTGCCGGTGCAAATCGGCGGAGGAATACGCGATGAAGATACGATACAAGGCTATTTAGAAGCTGGCGTACAATATGTCATTATTGGCACCAAGGCGGTTAGTGAACCGCATTTTGTGCGCGATGTGGCGGTTGAATTTCCTGGCCATATTATTGTTGGCCTAGATGCAAAAGACGGTAAAGTTGCCATAGATGGCTGGTCAAAATTATCGCATCATGATGTGATAGACTTGGCGCAGAAGTTTGAGGAGCATGGCGTAGAAGCGATTATTTATACTGATATTGCACGTGATGGCATGATGCAGGGTGTGAATGTCGAAGCGACTGCGAAACTGGCGCGGTCTATCAAAATTCCGGTAATTGCTTCAGGCGGTATTACCAATATGGATGATATTCATGCGCTAGGTGCTGTTGCAGGTGATGGCATTATGGGCGCGATTACCGGTCGGGCAATTTATGAGGGTACGCTGGATTTTGTCGCGGCAGAAAAGCTTGCCAAGTCATTTGCCTAAAGAGTTATTATGAGTTTAGCTAAACGAATTATCCCCTGTCTTGATGTCGATAATGGAAGGGTAGTTAAAGGAGTACAGTTTGTAGATATCCGTGATGCAGGTGATCCAGTTGAAGTTGCCCGTCGTTATGATAGAGAAGGCGCGGATGAAATTACCTTTCTGGATATTACTGCGACACATGATAACCGCGATACGATAGTGCATGTGGTTGAACAGGTGGCTAGTGAAGTCTTTATTCCACTCACCGTAGGCGGTGGTATTCGTAAATTGGAGGATATACGCTGCATGCTGAATGCAGGAGCTGATAAGGTCGGTATTAATAGTGCGGCTGTGTTCAATCCTGAATTTGTTAAACAGGCAGCGGAAAAATTTGGTTCACAATGTATTGTTGTGGCCATCGATGCCAAAAAAGTTAGTGCGCCGGGTGAGTCTGATCGCTGGGAGATCTTTACCCATGGTGGGCGTAAGGAAACAGGAATAGACGCGATCGAGTGGGCTATAAAAATGGTTGATTATGGCGCAGGAGAAATTCTGTTGACCAGCATGGATCGCGATGGCACGAAAATTGGGTTTGACCTGGAATTAACCCGGGCAGTTAGCGAAGCGGTAGCTGTACCGGTGATTGCCTCGGGTGGCGTGGGTAATCTGGAGCATTTAGCAGCAGGAGTACTTAAGGGCAAAGCAGATGCGGTATTGGCGGCAAGTATTTTTCATTTTGCTGAGTACAGCGTTGAAGAAGCTAAACAATATATGCGTGATCAAGGCATCGAGGTGCGGCTTTAAATGAATAATGCATGGCTAGATGAAATTCGCTGGACAGAGGATGGTTTAGTACCTGTTATTGCTCAACAGACGGGTACAGGCCGAGTAGTGATGTTTGCTTGGATGAACCGTGAAGCTTTGGCATTAACTGCTGAAAATGGTTATGCAGTCTATTGGTCACGTTCGCGCAATAGATTATGGCGCAAAGGTGAAGAGTCAGGTAATCAGCAAAAAATCATTAGTATTCAGCTGGATTGTGATGAAGATGTACTGTTACTGGAAATTGAACAGCACGGTGGTATTGCTTGTCATACGGGACGGGAAAGTTGCTTTTATCGGACTCTGGAAAATAATGTCTGGAAAGAAAATTTGCCGGTCTTAAAAGACCCGGCAGAGATGTATAAATAAGCATTACAATGGATGTAGGGCACGGCTTTAGCCCGCCATATTCTGCTTGTATAAGGCGGGCTAAAGCCGCGCCCTACAGAGTTAATAGTGAGAAAATTGAATGAGTGAAGTATTAACAGAATTAGCTGCAGTTCTAGAGCAACGCAAGCAGGAGTCAGCTGATTCTTCATATGTTGCGAGCTTATATGCAAAAGGTCTGGACACCATATTAAAAAAAATTGGTGAAGAAGCGACCGAAACGGTGATTGCGGCAAAAGATGGCAATAAACAGCAAATCATTTATGAAACAGCGGATTTATGGTTTCATAGTTTGGTGTTACTTGCTCAACAGGGCTTACATCCCGATGATGTCTTAAATGAATTACAGCGACGTTTTGGATTGTCAGGTCTGGAAGAAAAAGCGCAACGTCAGAAATAACCTAAAGAGGAATTATTATGGGAATTAGCGTAACTCAATTATTAATTGTATTAGTCATCGTGATTGTTTTATTCGGCACCAAGCGCCTGCGCAATATGGGCGGTGATTTAGGTGGGGCAATAAGAGGCTTTCGTTCGGCAATGAAAGGTGGTGAGCAAGACACAAAAATTGAGGAAAACGAAGCTGATATTCTTGAAGGCGAAGTAACAAAAAAGCAATCTGAAGAAGATAAAGTCTAAGCCATGTTTGATATCGGCTTTTGGGAGATTTGCATGATTGGCCTGGTAAGCTTGCTTGTTATTGGTCCAGAAAAATTACCTAAAGTTGCACGAATTGCAGGCTTCTGGGTGGGTAAAACGCGGCATATGGTTGCCTCGGTTAAAGAAGAGATAAAAGAAGAATTTAAGGAAGAAGAACTAAGGCAGTTATTAAAAGAGCAGCAAGATAAAATAGATGCGATGACCAAAGATCTGAGCTTGAATGGCCGGGCAGAGCATTTTTTAGATTCAAAGCAGCAACAAATGGATAAAGACAAACATGGCGGAGAGTGAAGAGCAGGAGCAGCCATTTATTTCTCACCTTGTCGAGTTACGTAATCGATTATTAAAGGTGGTGTTAAGTGTGTTGCTGGTTTTTCTGGCGATGGCTCCTTTTGCTAATGAGATCTATAGTTTTTTAGCCCAGCCTTTGATGCAGTTTTTACCAGAAAATACGTCGATGGTAGCCATCGATGTGGTCTCGCCTTTTTTAACGCCGTTTAAGCTAGTATTAGTCGCAGCAATATTTATAGCCGTTCCGGTTATTTTGTATCAATTCTGGGCATTTGTTGCGCCAGGCCTGTATGCACATGAAAGGCGCATGATTGCGCCCTTATTAATTGCTAGTACCTTGTTGTTCGTACTGGGTATGGTATTTGCTTATTACGTGGTTTTCCCGCTGGTGTTTGGATTTCTTACTGCGGCAGCGCCTGAAGGCGTGTCGGTGATGACCGATATTGCCAAGTACCTGGACTTTGTGCTGACCATGTTTTTTGCATTTGGTATGGCGTTTGAAGTTCCCATTGTCACAATTGTGTTAGTCTGGGTCGGTGTTTTTACACCCCGGCAGCTGGCAGAAAAACGACCTTATATTATTGTCAGTGCTTTTATTATCGGCATGTTTTTAACGCCGCCCGATGTTATTTCACAGACCTTGCTGGCAGTCCCTATCTGGCTGTTATTTGAAACCGGCTTGTTATTTTCACGATTATTTGTCAGAAAAGATAAGCAGCGACAAATAGGTACAGACTAGTGCAGCACCAGGGGTTAAATACCGTTAAGAACTTTATTCCACTATACCCGACATAGCGAAAGCGATTGCACTCCTTTGCCATTGCAGGAAAAGTAATCAATATAATGATAGGCAAGTACCTGGCCGGACTACGAATATGAAAAAAACCCTTATTTTATTAGTCACTGTTGCGCTAATTATCTTCGAGAGCTATCAGGAGCAAGGAAATTTCCTGATCGCCGACGATTTATTGCAAACTTTTACACTTGAAAATAGCGAAAACAACAGTCTGCAGCGTGCTTTCAATAATAAGCAAAGTGATCTGCAGATTCAGGGGGCTGGTGTGGTTGTAAAAGTATTACGTGATGACACTAAGGGCTCAAAACACCAGAAATTTATTCTGCGCAATAATACCGGGCAAAGCGTGTTGGTGGCTCATAATATAGACCTGGCACCCAGGCTTTCTGGGCTGAAAAAAGGGGATACCGTTGAGTTTTATGGCGAGTATGAATGGAATGCAAAGGGCGGTGTTATCCACTGGACGCATAAAGCCCCCGGCAGTCGTCATATTTCTGGCTGGCTAAAATATCAGGGCAGAACTTACCAATAATCCTAGAAAAATCAATTGAGCACGGATTTTCCACAAAACCGTGAAGCGTTTTTAATTCGCCCGATGGGTAAAACTAACAAGTCGACATCATAATGTATATTCAACAGCTTGCAAGCAACTTAAGCGGTCAAATGATTTTTCTAGGATAATGTTAGCGAATAAGAATATTTTAATTACCGGCGGAGCAAAAAGAGTCGGTGCGTATTGTGTGCGTTATCTGCATGCGCAGGGCGCTAATATTATTTTGCATTATCGGAATTCAAAAAATGAGGCGCAGGCCTTGGCAGGTGAGCTTAATGAGCTGCGTGCTGATTCGGTGCGTATTTATCAGGCGCAACTGCAGGATATTAACGCACTGCAAGAGCTGGCAGAAATGGCTGAGCAGGCATGGGGAGGGGTTGATGTATTAATTAATAATGCATCCGCTTTTTATGCCACTGGCATAGCTGAGGTGACAGAATCGCAATGGGATGATTTACTGGCGAGCAATTTAAAGTCGCCATTTTTTTTGATTCAGGCGCTCGCCCCTGGCTTAAGCAAGCGACAGGGCTGTGTGGTGAATATCGTAGATATTCATGCCGAGCGGGGTTTGCCTGGGTTCCCTGTGTATAGCATTGCTAAAGCAGGCCTCACGGCGCTGACCAAAATACTCGCTAAAGAACTGGCGCCACAAATAAGAGTGAATGCCGTGGCGCCAGGCGCAATTCTATGGCCGGAATATGAGTCTGATGAACAGCAAAAGCAGGAGATTCGGGCTAAAGTTGCTTTGCAACGCACGGGCAGCCCCGAAGATATTGCCAAGGCAATTGCTTATTTAATTAATGATGCCGAGTATATGACAGGTCAGGTATTGACGGTAGACGGTGGACGAACTTTATTCAGCTAGACTTATTTTGCCAGATAAATGTTCAATTTTTTGTTGAGCAGCCTTGCTTTTATCGAATTCCTGCCAGAGTTTATCGAAGCACACATCTTTAACTGGATGATGTCGTTCTGGCGCTATTTCAGCTAAAGGTTCAAGTACAAAGGCGTAATCAAGAATGTCCTTATGCGGGATAGTTAATGCTTCGGTAGTGATAATTTCCTGATCATACAAGAGCAAGTCCAGGTCTAGCGTGCGTGAAGAGAATTTTTTCTCAGTCCGCACCCGGTCGTGCTCTGCTTCTATGTTCTTTAGCTGTAGCGAGATGTGCACAGGGTCATGCTCGCTGTAAAAAGAAATGACTAGATTTAGAAATGCGTCACCGGCAAAGCCAACTGCAGCAGATTCATAAACACTGGAATAAGTCAGGCTGCCAAATTTGCACTGTAATATCTCAAGAGCAGAAGGAATATTATGCTCTGGATTGATATTGCTACCTATGCTGATAAAACACAGAGGCATGTTTACTTTGTACCGCGCTCAATAATAATGCCGACATCGCTAGCGCCGCTGATCGCACCCTTTTTATTGAGTGTCAGCTTGACCCAGGGGACATTAAATGTGCTACGAATGGTATGGTTGATTTCTTCGGCAAGCTTTTCTACCAGGAAAAACTCGCTTTGCTCGACAAAGTTTATAACATGTTGCGAGACGGCTTTGTAGTCTAATGTGTCTTCAATATCATCCGTTGCAGCAGCTTTTTTGATATCGTGAGCCATTTCAATATCCAGGATAACTGTTTGTTTGATTTCGCGCTCCCAGTCGTAAATACCGATGACTGTATCAATTTTCAAACCGCCTAAAAAAATAATGTCCATTAAGACTCCAGTTATTATTATAATTATACTTATTGTACTGAAGTTTCCGAGTTTTTGAAACATAAGAGCATTAGCGAATACTTATTAAACTTAATATTAATAGTGTTCCGTTTGCTAAAAACCTTAAACTACAAAACGTCCTGGGAAGTTTTTTGCGAAATGCCCATAATGAATTAAATATATCACAGGGTACTGCATTTATAGCTTGAACCCGGTAAACGTATTCTACACAAGTAATACAACCTGCTTATCTATAAACTGCTGTATTGCCTCTAGGGCAGATTTTTTTAACAATTCGCTGGGATTATCGGGCAGAACGGTTGTTAAACAGAGATCGATACTTATGGGCTGCTGGTTTTGAATTGTCTGCAATAGACAAAAGCTCAACGGCGCTAGTTCAATAAATTTCACCTCATCTTTTGTATCACGGTAGGCCACAAGATAGCTGGGTTGCTTTGGTGTTTGTTGGTGCAAGTAGTCAGGGGAGATTTTATGTACCGGGAACTGGTAGGCTAAAGGCCAGGCTAGGGGTGATAAATTAATTGATTGGGTTAAGTCGGTGATTTGATGTATTTCAGTCGCAGGGCTCTCTTCGGTGGAAATAGTTAAAGCCATTTCCACCCACTCATAATGCGCAAGTTCCAGCATAAAGGGGTAATCATCTGCACTGATTTTTCTTTGGTTTTGCAAATACGCGATAAATTCTTCTGGGATCTCGGAAAAATACGGCGTTGTACTTGGGTGATTGGCAAAAAAATCCTGCGTAAGTTGTTGCCAGTAGTCGTTGTTACAGATTTTCCGTAACACCGGGAAGTTACTGGATAGGAAGCTTTCTACATTATTAAAGCACAGCTCGCGATACATTTGCATGCGGTTTTCCCGCACGCCTTCTGGGCAAGGGTTGCTGGAGGGGTTGCGGATATAGGAGGTAAATTCCGCTTGTTTAGCTTTAAAGTCTACTTTATGCAGAGAGTTGTTCATTATGCGTGCTCCATGCGTTTTGTATCGAATGAATAATGGCCACTTCACGCTCAAGCTCGGCAACGCTGGGAATATTGAAGTCTCTTTCTAAAAGCGTTGGGAAAACGCCATGATATTCGTAGGCTTTGCCGAGTAATTGCCAAACCGGGTCAACGACTTCGGCGCCATGCGTGTCAACTAGAAAATCCTCTGCTTCTACATAGTGTCCGGCAATATGTGCATAGCTGATGCGCTGGGCAGGAATAGCCTGTAAAAACTGCTCTGCATGATAGCCATGATTAACGCTGTTGACGTAAATATTATTGATGTCTAAAAGCACATCACAATCTGCCTCTGCAACTACCGCATTGAAAAAAGCAATTTCAGTCATTTCCTGGCCAGGTGCTGCGTAGTAGGATGCATTTTCAATGGCTATTTTTTGTTCCAGAATATCTTGTACCCGCTGGATGCGTTTAGCGACATGATGTACTGCTTCTTCGGTGAACGGAATGGGCAGTAAGTCATAGAGATGTCCTTCGTGGCTACAGTAGCTTAGATGCTCGCTATAAAATTTGATTTTATGCTGCTGTATAAAGTCTTTTATCTGGTTAATGAATTCTTCATCGAGTGGGTCTGTGCTACCGATTGATAACGATAAGCCATGACAGATGATCGGGTAGCGCTCAGCTATTGCAGTAAATTGCTTACCATATTTTCCGCCCATTTGCATCCAGTTCTCAGGTGCTACTTCAAAAAAACTGACATTCTTAATGGGTGCGCTCAGTGCTTGCTCGATAAAAGAACGGCGTAAACCAAGTCCGGTATCATGTACCAGGTTTTGTGTATGCTGCATGATTGATCCTTGGTTGCTGAAAATGTGTGTCTGAAACAGTTCAAAACAATGTTACGGATACGCTTGTAGGGCGTGGCTCTAGCCCGCGTGTTTAGAAGCTTCGAATATTGGCTAGCTAAAGACACGCCCTACATCTCACCCTATTTAATGGATATAAAATTATAGCCTTTCCTGTTTTAAAAAGGCAGGCTTATTTACCACTATTTATGTGTTAAAATGCGCGGTCAATTAATTAATCGGTGATAATCGTGTTTCGGATAGCTCATGCAAAGTCAATTTAATACAGATAATTTAAGAATTCGAGAGACCAAAGAGGTGATGGCGCCTGTGCAAACTCATGAAGAGTTACCATTGACCGAAGTGACCGCCAAGACGACCATAGAAGCACGCGCTGCAGTGCATGATATTTTAGTCGGACAAGATGATCGTCTGGTCGTGGTTGTAGGGCCATGTTCTATACACGATACCAAAGCAGCCCTGGATTATGCGCAAAAGCTAAAAGTTGTTAAAGACGAGTTAAAGCAAGACCTGCATATTATTATGCGCGTATATTTTGAAAAGCCCCGCACGACAGTGGGCTGGAAAGGACTGATTAATGACCCTGATTTAGATGATAGCTTTAATATTAATAAAGGCCTGCGTGTTGCCAGGAAATTATTATTAGACTTGAATACACTCGGTGTACCTGCAGCAACAGAATATCTGGATTTAATTACCCCGCAGTATATTTCTGACTTGATCGCCTGGGGCGCGATTGGTGCGCGAACAACTGAAAGTCAGTGTCACAGAGAGCTGGCTTCTGGCCTATCTTGTCCTGTTGGTTTTAAAAATGCAACCGATGGCACAACTGCAATTGCTAACGATGCTATTAAAGCGGCGATGCGACCACATCATTTCTTGTCGGTGACCAGTGCAGGGCATTCTGCTATTTTTTCCACCACGGGTAATGAAGATGCACATATTATCCTGCGTGGCGGTAGTGATGGCCCTAATTATGATGCCGTGAGCGTCGATCAGGTCGCACACAGCATGCAGCAGGCAGATTTAAAAGCAAGTATTATGATTGACTTGAGCCATGCGAATAGTTTAAAGCAATGCCAGCGCCAGTTACTGGTTGCTGAAGATGTGGCAGAGCAAGTAGCCGGTGGTGATCAGCGCATTATGGGCGTTATGATTGAAAGCCATTTAAAATCGGGTCGGCAGGATGTCAGTGTTGGACAATCCTTAGATGATCTGGTCTATGGACAAAGCATTACCGACGGCTGTATAGACTGGGCTGATACCGAGGTGTTGCTAAAGAGTTTAGCTAGTGCGGTACAAAAAAGACGAACTGTAAAAAACTAACAGGAACAAAAGAATGAATGTTTATGTAAATGGCGAATCCAGACAGTATGCAGAAAATATTACCGTGGCAGATATTGTTAGTGATTTAGGTTTAGCCAATAAACGTATTGCTGTTGAATTAAATAAAGAAATCCTGCCTTTTAATCAATACACTGAAACCGGTATTAAAGCAGAAGACAAACTGGAAGTGGTACAGGCAATTGGTGGTGGACAGGACGATAATTTTAGCGTTGCCGGACAACAATATAAATCGCGCTTATTAGTGGGTACGGGTAAATATAAAGATATGCAGGGAACCCGCCTGGCAATTGAAGCAAGTGGCGCGGAAATCGTGACCGTGGCAATCAGGCGCACGAATATTGGCCAGAATCCGGACGAGCCTAATTTATTAGATGTTATTTCGCCTGATAAATATACTATCTTGCCTAATACCGCTGGCTGCTTTACAGCCGATGATGCAGTTAGAACCTGTCGTCTGGCGCGTGAGTTGCTGGGTGGGCATAAGCTGGTCAAGCTGGAAGTTCTGGCAGACCAAAAAACCTTGCTGCCTGAAATAGTTGAAACTCTAGCTGCAGCTGAGTTACTGGTTAAAGATGGTTTTGATGTCATGGTCTATACCAATGACGACCCGATTACTGCCAGGCGCCTGGAAGAAATAGGGTGTGTGGCAGTAATGCCACTTGCTGCTCCTATCGGCTCTGGCCTGGGTGTGCAAAACCCATATAATATTCTGACCATTGTGGAAAATGCCAATGTCCCGATTCTGGTTGATGCAGGTGTTGGTACGGCATCGGATGCGGCAGTTGCAATGGAGTTAGGTTGTGATGGGGTGTTAATGAATACTGCGATTGCGGCAGCGCAGCATCCGGTATTAATGGCATCGGCCATGAAGAAAGGTATTCAGGCGGGTCGAGAAGCCTATCTGGCGGGTCGTATGCCAAGAAAACGCTTTGCTTCTGCATCGTCACCTGTTGATGGCTTGATCGGATAAGTCGTGCAAGTGGACGGACAGGATGCGCCAAGAATAAAGAGCTTTATCCGTCGTATCGGACGTATGACGGCAGCGCAAAAACAGGCGCTGGATACACTCTGGGATAAATACTGTCTGGAGCATGAACGCGTGTGTGATTTTTCCGAAGAATTTGGGCGTACAGCGCCTATCATTCTGGAAATAGGGTTTGGTAATGGCGAGAGCCTGGCAAAAACCGCTATACAAAATCCTGATAAAGACTATGTCGGCATTGAGGTGCATAAGCCCGGCGTCGGAAATTTATTGGCACAACTGGAAAGACAAGAAATAAGGAATGTTAGGGTCTTCTATCATGATGCCATAGAAGTTTTAGAAAACTGTATACCAGCGCATAGCTTGTCTGCTGTGCATTTATTTTTCCCTGACCCCTGGCATAAAAGAAAGCATCATAAAAGGCGCATAGTACGGCCCAGTTTTGTGCATTTAATTGCGCAGAAATTGGTTGTTGGTGGTTATTTTCATGCGGCAACCGACTGGCAGCATTATGCCCAGCATATGTTGAAAATATTAAATGTTGCTGATCAATTCGCTAACCAAAGCCCTGATCAGGGTTATTGCCCCATGCCTGGTTATCGACCTTTAACAAAATTTGAACAAAGAGGTTTGCGCCTGGGGCATGGTGTCTGGGATCTAATATTTAATCTAGAACCCACGGTTGATCGCTCAAATACTATAAGGACCTGAATATTACGCTAATGATCGTAAAATCTGTGCTCATTTGCAGTTTCTAGGTCTAAGCGGCGTTAAGAAAGTAGGGTGATTTTTACAGCTTTTAGACTACAATTTAAATTAACTCAATCTTGGCAATAAAGGCGCGATAAGTATGGAATTTAAAACGCAATTGCATGAATTTTTCCAATGGCGAAAAGACGTTTCCAAGTCGATTGAGATGTATTGTGACTGGCGTGATCGTTATGGCTTAAACGATGCAGAAAGTAGCGAGAGGCTCTTAACCTATCTTCGTCACTTTTATCTCTTCAAGTCATTGATTTATAATTCGCATTAAAAATTCATCGTAAAAATCCCTTTAGAATCAATGGTGTTTTTTTTGAGGGTCTCTGTAGTGCCATCTTAACTTGCTCTGCCCCTTGATTTTCCCCGGTTTTTCACCGATGCTAGTGGTATGTATATTCGAAGAACCAAAACAAAAAGCCTTGAAGACGGCTCAGCTTATTTCACTTACCGCATCATCAGTGTTCCCCTATCAATTGAGGCGGTAAAACTAACCTCGCCACAAGAGAGCTCATAAAGCACTGTAAAGACATTCCTGTTATTATTGCGTTTTGAACTGCCCGAATGGTATACGAGCTGATACGAGATATTCTTGCCTGGAAAAATAATGGATTCACAAAACGATCTCGTTTTTGAGCCTGTTGCTGCCTTATCTCCAGAGCCTCGCTATATTTTTTATCCGATGGATGAATCAATTCTGGCTGTTGTGTTTTTGAAATCTCTTCAAACACGCGCATTAAATTATAGCTCATTGCAGTCAGGCGCATTTGATTTTCAAGTGAGCGGGTATTGGAAGACCAAGCTTTAGTTTCCTTGAAATTACTTTTAGTGTTATTGAATGTCTTTTCAATCGTCCATCGCTTGAAATACAGCATGGCAATGGTTCCAGGGTTAATACTCGATGTTCAAGTTTTTGATATTGAGAAGGTAAAATCAGGTATTCTGAGGTTGTTGTAATTTTATCGGTGTAAGCCCATGTTAATGAATGCCCCAGCCACCTTTATCCAAAGCTATATTGACGATTTAAATGATGCGCTCAATCAGCTAAAACCCGGAGCGGCTTTGACACGTATTCAAGCCGCTTGGTTGGGCGCTTGTTTAACGTGCATACTGCTAATGAACTCTGTTTGCTGGGCTAAGTTTGAGCGAGCAAGCCTTGGAGATTGCAAAGTAGCCGCATTATCCTGGGTGTTTCGTAAAGCAAGTATACCCTGGGACTGGTTGCTACGGGTGAGTGTGGTCTTAATTTTAAAACGTTATGGCATTACTGAAGGTGTGTTGGCCTTTGATGAATCAGACCGAGCACGATCTAAGTCTACAAAACGTATTTATAAAGTTTACAAGCAGAAACACAAAGGCTCCGGCGGGTATGTTAATGGACAAACGATAGTATTATTGCTGCTAGTTACCTCATCCATTACAGTGCCTGTCGGTTTTTTCTTTTATATGCCGGATCCAGCCTTAAAGCCGTGGGATAAAGAAGATAAACGGTTGAAAAAGAGCGGTATAGCAAAAAAAGATCGGCCTATTAAGCCTGAACGTGACAGTGCCTACCCGACCAAAACAGAGATTGCATTAGGCTTATTAAAAGAGTTTAAAGTTGCGCATAGCCTTATTAAAATTAAAGGCGTACTGGCTGATGCGCTGTATGGTGAAAAAGCCTTTATGGACGAAGCCGCTAAAGAATCTGGAGGCTCGCAGGTGATTAGCCAATTACGTAAAAACCAAAATATTGAATATAGAGGTAGAATAAGGTCAGTCGAGAGCTACTTTAATTCGATTAACAAAGGCATTGATCAGATAATACGTGTACGTGGCGGAAAAGAGATTAAAGTGACTGTCAGCAGTGCACGATTAAAGGTGAGTTCACACAGTAAAAAACGCTTTGTCATTGCCTTAAAATATGACGGTGAAAACGACTATCGCTATTTAGTGGCGACAGACCTGACTTGGCGCACACAAGATATTATTCAAGCCTATACGTTGAGATGGCTGATTGAGGTTTTCTTTGAGGACTGGAAGCTTTATGAAGGATGGGGGCGTGAGGCCAAACAATTAGATGAAGAGGGATCAAGCCGTGGCCTGATTCTGAGTCTTTTGTTTGACCATTGCCTTCTCCTTCACCCAGAGCAAATAGCCCGCATTGAAAGCAAACTACCTGCGTATACCGTAGGAAGCTTACAGCGCAAGTCTCAAATGGATGTACTGCTTGAGTTCATCACGTCATTGCTAGAGTTTCCAGATCCTGGTGATAAGCTGAAAGAGTTAGGTGAATTAATAAAGGATGTGTTTCAACTGATGCCATCAGGAAAACATATGATTGGCAGAGATTTAGGGCGCTTAGAGCCAACACCATCATTAAAGTATTGTTCTGCTGGGTGAAGGTAAGAGTTTGATGGCAATGGGATGGAAAAACTTGAACATCGAGTAATAGTCATTGGCAAGGTTGTCACAAACCGGTGAAGTTTTCCGGTTTCTGGATCACGGTAATCCACCACGTTAAATTTGATGCCCTTGTTTTCGTACACACTGTATGCTTCAACCCCTGTATTGATCTCATGGCGGGAGTCAAAAGGGATAGACTCAACCAGAGTCGCAATTGAATTTTCTTTTA
Organism: Bathymodiolus japonicus methanotrophic gill symbiont; assembly: GCF_019721995.1. GTDB lineage: Bacteria > Pseudomonadota > Gammaproteobacteria > Methylococcales > Methylomonadaceae > Methyloprofundus. The sequence continues at coordinate 66,962 of NZ_BLYC01000011.1, forward strand.
GCATTGAAATCATGTAATTAGCATGTCGTTTCTGCCGATCCCACCAGACAAAGTCGGTGACGGCTTTATCGTAGACATAGAGATGTTTCTGAGAGCTGTTATTTCCCTCGCTGGAAATCCTGGAAACGGAGCTTTAGCGAAGTGAAGATTTTTAGTCCGCGATAGCCGTAGGGCCGTTGTTTTGTCGGAGTCTGAGCGTTAGCGAAGGTGGAGACAAAATAAAAGGCCATCCGACACGGCGTCAAGTCATTTGGAGCCTATGTTCCGACCCCTTGTTGGGTCGGGACGAGGTGACGAGGACGAATCGGGGCCGCCGGAGGCATAAGTGGTCGCGTTAAGTTTTTGCTGCTTGCTTGGGCTGGGATGCCCAAAACAAGCTTTCGCAAAAATAGCGACTCCCCGATGTTTTGCTTTTCAATATGATCTCGTAACACAGGTATTTCTTGATGCCTCTGAGTTCCGTTTGTCACCAGACAAAGAAATCTGAGCAACCCACTTCTGAGATTCAACGCGTAAATCCCCCCCGGTCGCATAAACTTTCCCCTTGCTGTTTTTTTCAGTATGGCAGGTATGATCAATAAAATGTCCATCCGCTGCTTCTATGGTGTATTCGTCAAGTTCTGGGAATGCTTTAAGATAATCAATGCCTTGCGATAGCAGTGTTTCAGCGTGAAGATGATAGCTCTGCTGTTCAAATGCCTCAAGCATACTTGTTCGTCTATGCGACTTCAGTGATTTAAAATACGTTGAGTGGGGAAGCAGCTGGCCATAAATCTGTTCATTGGTTTGGAGGAAATGGCGACCACTATCGACTACACTGATACAGCGTAATAACCCAAGGCGAATAAAGTCGATATCCTTCAACTCTGGGCATGAACGAGCCCACAAAGGATGACGCTCTGCTAACAGGGCACGTTCCATACTTTCATTGCAGTGTTGGTGAATATGTTCAGAGAGTGGTAGGTCTTTAAGCATGGGTGATATCCGTTTATGAGGTGATTAAAACGGAAATTTTTAGAAAAATTTTTTCGGAAAATGCAAGCTTTATTTGAAATTATTTGTTGTTTTTTTACGGTGCCTACAGACGCTGAAAATCAGGGAAACGGAGCCTAAGCGAAGTGATGATTTTTAGTCCGCGATAGCCGTAGGGCCGTTATTTTGTCGGAGTCTGAGCGTTAGCGAAGGTGGAGACAAAATAAAAGGCCATCCGACACGGCGTCAAGTCATTTGGAGCCTATGTTCCGACCCCTTGTTGGGTCGGGACGAGGTGACGAGGACGAATCGGGGCCGCCGGAGGCATAAGTGGTCGCGTTAAGTTTTTGCTGCTTGCTTGGGCTGGGATGCCCAAAACAAGCTTTCGCAAAAATAGCGACTCCCCAAGTGTCTATTTGCTGTTATAAGTGATTAAAATCAAAAAGATGGAAATATTCGGGTGGTGCTACCTTCAGGTAGGTTATAGGCTGCTTTGTTTATGTACTTCTTCTTTCAATGGGAACATTGATGTACCGCATTGTAGAATCTGTGCGTATAGGAAAACAAGTCAAGCAACGTACATTGCTCAATATAGGTGCGGACGTTACGATTGATAAAAAGTACTGGCCCTTGCTGACGGCCAGAATCGAACAATTACAGCAAGGTTTGGAACCACATCAGGAAGAGCTATTCAATTTAGCCGATGATTTAAATCAACTTCTGGAAGCAACAGCCCAGCGCTATAGCTCACTGATGACTGCAAAACTGTCACAACCGCTAGATTCAAAAACAACAACGCGAGATTTTCATCATGTCGATATTAATCATGTCGAAGCCATTAATGCCCGTAGTATTGGTGTTGAAACCCTGGCACTGCATGCCGCACAGCAGTTACAGCTAGACGAAAAACTCATGGCGCTGGGCTTTAATAAAGTAGATACGGCGACGGCCCTGGGCACTATCATAGGACGTATGGTTTCACCCGGCAGTGAACTGCAAACACATGACTGGTTGCAAAATCAAACAGGCCTGGGCGAATTACTGGGTCATGACTACGGTAACACCAGCCTGACGCGATTATATACAGTCAGTGACAAGCTACTCAAACATCAGGCAACTCTTGAATATTTTCTGGCTGACCGAGAGCAGACGTTGTTCAATTTAAACCGCAAGATTGTATTGTACGATCTGACCAATACTTATTTTGAAGGCCAGTGCGCCCGAAACCCGAAAGCGAAATTCGGTCGCTCTAAAGAGAAACGCACTGATTGCCCGTTGGTTACTCTGGGGCTGGTTCTGGATGGTGACGGCTTTCCATTGAGTAGTCAGGTTTTTCCCGGCAACGCCAGTGAGCCCGCGACCTTGAAACTGATGCTTGACGAACTTCGAGACAAGGATCCCTTTCATCAAATAAAGCCGGTGGTTATCATGGATGCCGGCATTGCCAGCGCTGACAATATTGCCTGGTTAATCGAACAAGATTATCATTATCTCGTTGTCAGTCGAGAACAACATGTAAAAAACCCAAGAGATCAGAAAACTCCGGTAGCGGTCAGGGATACCCGGGACAGCAATGTTGTTGTTTATCGTGAAGTTGATCAAGAAACCGAGGAAACCCGACTCTATTGTCATTCAGAACAAAAAGCAAAAAAAGAACAAGGTATCCGTAATCGCTTCCATGCTCGTCTGGAAGAGGCCCTAGAAAAACTGCACACAGGTCTGAGCAAAAAAGGCACCCTTAAAAAATACGACAAAATACTGGAACGTATCGGACGACTACGTGAAAAACATAGCCGTGTTGCTGCAGATTACACCATTAACGTTATCGCGGATGACAAAAAAAACAAAGCCATCGGTATAGAATGGCAACGTAAACCTGAAAGTGACCAAAAAGATAAGCACTGTGGTGTTTACTGCCTAACCCATCTTCGTCACTTTCATCTTTCTAAGCCATTGATTCATCGGTTTAAGCGATTTTTTGTCGAAAAATTCTCTTTAAAATCAATGGTGTTTTTTTTGAAAGTTTTGTAGTGCCATTTATATTATTTTTGTCGATAAATTCATTGACTTTTGTCAAAAAAATCATCATTATTTGAGTGTAATTTACATGCGACAAAAATACTCTAAAAAATCCAACGTTTTATACAAAAACACAAAATCTGTAGTGCCAACTGGCTACTTTTTAAAATTTCAACCAATTGATTTATAACAACTACATCATCAATAGTGACGAAGATGGGCTAAGAACGAATATCCCTGACTGGTCGGAAGAACAGTTATGGCTAACCTATACCATGCTGACTGAGATTGAAGCGACCTTTAGAAGCCTGAAAACCGAGCTAGGCTTGCGCCCTGTCTATCACAAAAAAGAAGAGCGGGTTACCGGACACCTATTCATCACATTATTAGCTTACCACCTGGTACATGTACTGCGTTATCAACTTAGATTGCAGGACATCCATCTAAGCTGGGAAAGCATTCGCAACAGGATGTCGACCCAGCAACGCATGACCATTACTTTACCCACGGATAACGATACAATCATTCACCTGCGAACCACAAGCAAAGCAGAAACCAGACAAAAACAAATATACACTGCGTTGAATATTAACCCCGACCCGATTGGAAAAGTTAAAACGATCGTTGATATGAAACCTGTAGTGCCAACTGGGGCCGATTGAAAATTTAACTCATTGAAATAATGGGAAATTGACTGTATATGTCACGAAGATAGGTTAAATATACTTAATGCCTTACGTACAGAGCGTATTACCCTGGCTTTTGCAGCAGAAGTTTCGCGGGGTAAGACGGAATTGATTAATGCCTTGTTTTTTACTGACATGGGCATAAGACTGTTACCTGCAGCGACAGAACGGACAACGATGTGTCCTACCGAGCTGTTTTATAATGGCGAGAGTTGTTATATACGTTTGCTAGATATAGAAACTCGGCTTGAAAGTACGTCATTAGTGGAGTATCTGGCAAATGTCGCTAGCTGGAAGCAGGTTGAGCTGGATTATAATTCGCCCAATCAAAGTCAGGCGGCGTTTAAAGAGTTGCTTGCAGTTAAAAAAGTGCCTAAAGAGCATGCGGTCAAGCTGAGTTTGTGGAATGAGAGGGAGGCGAGCGAGCTTGGTTTGCTGGATGCTGAAGAAGTAGAGATACCTTGCTGGCGCTATGCTTCGATCAGCCTCCCTCATCCATTGTTAAAGCAAGGCTTATGTATTCTGGATACGCCGGGGCTTAGTGCGCTAGGTGTGGAGCCTGAGTTAACCTTAAATATATTATCCCGTGCCGAAGCTATTATCTTTGTGCTAGCCGCTGATAGAGGTGTTACCAAGAGCGACTTAATAGTTTGGCGTAGCTTTGTTAACAGGGCGCGTGGACGTGTTAAGGTTAAGCCTGTAGTCATCAGTGTTCCCATTGAAAGAAGAAGTACCTAAACAAAGCAGCCTATAACCTACCTGAAGGTAGCACCACTCGAATATTTCCATATTTTTGATTTTAATCACTTATACTCGATGTTCAAGTTTTTCCATCCCATTGCCATCAAACTCTTACCTTCACCCAGCAGAACAATACTTTAATGATGGTGTTGGCCCTAAGCGCCCTAAATCTCTGCCAATCATATGTTTTCCTGATGGCATCAGTTGAAACACATCCTTTATTAATTCACCTAACTCTTTCAGCTTATCACCAGGATCTGGAAACTCTAGCAATGACGTGATGAACTCAAGCAGTACATCCATTTGAGAATTGCGCTGTAAGCTTCCTAGGGTATACGCAGGTAGTTTGCTTTCAATGCGGGCTATTTGCTCTGGGTGAAGGAGAAGGCAATGGTCAAACAAAAGACTCAGAATCAGGCCACGGCTTGATCCCTCTTCATCTAATTGTTTGGCCTCACGCACCCATCCTTCATAAAGCTTCCAGTCCTCAAAGAAAACCTCAATCAGCCATCTCAACGTATAGGCTTGAATAATATCTTGTGTGCGCCAAGTCAGGGCTGTCGCCACTAAATAGCGATAGTCGTTTTCACCGTCATATTTTAAGGCAATGACAAAGCGTTTTTTACTGTGAGAACTCACCTTCAATCGTGCACTGCTGACAGTCACTTTAATCTCTTTGCCGCCACGTACATGTATTATCTGATCAATGCCTTTGTTAATCGAATTAAAGTAGCTCTCGACTGACCTTATTCTACCTCTATATTCAATATTTTGGTTTTTACGTAATTGGCTAATCACCTGCGAGCCTCCAGATTCTTTAGCGGCTTCGTCCATAAAGGCTTTTCACCATATAGCGCATCAGCCAGTACGCCTTTAATTTTAATAAGGCTATGCGCAACTTTAAACTCTTTTAATAAGCCTAATGCAATCTCTGTTTTGGTCGGGTAGGCACTGTCACGTTCAGGCTTAATAGGCCGATCTTTTTTTGCTATACCGCTCTTTTTCAACCGTTTATCTTCTTTATCCCACTGCTTTAAGGCTGGATCCGGCATATAAAAGAAAAAACCGACAGGCACTGTAATGGATGAGGTAACTAGCAGCAATAATACTATCGTTTGTCCATTAACATACCCGCCGGAGCCTTTGTGTTTCTGCTTGTAAACCTTATAAATACGTTTTGTAGACTTAGATCGTGCTCGGTCTGATTCATCAAAGGCCAACACACCTTCAGTAATGCCATAACGTTTTAAAATTAAGACCACACTCACCCGTAGCAACCAGTCCCAGGGTATACTTGCTTTACGAAACACCCAGGATAATGCGGCTACTTTGCAATCTCCAAGGCTTGCTCGCTCAAACTTAGCCCAGCAAACAGAGTTCATTAGCAGTATGCCCGTTAAACAAGCGCCCAACCAAGCGGCTTGAATCCGTGTCAAAGCGGCTCCGGGTTTTAGCTGATTGAGCGCATCATTTAAATCGTCAATATAGCTTTGGATAAAGGTGGCTGGGGCATTCATTAACATGGGCTTACACCGATAAAATTACAACAACCTCCGCTGTCAGCCCCGGACGGGCTGATAGTCTCCAGAAGGCGCAGGGAAATTTGCCAATCCGAAGTGCGCGATAGCGCGCGAGGGAGGCTAAAATTTTATCCCGAATAGCCGTAGAGCCATTTGTGGTAGCCATGACTGAGCTGCTTTGTGCTCAGTCTGTGGCGGACGCAGGGCGGCTGGAGCATCTCCTATTCGCTGCGTAGGTGAACGAATTACGGCGACAGGAGTCCCGGAATTTCGTGAGGTAGCATGGCGCGCCTGAGAATACCTGATTTTACCTTCTCAATATCAAAAACTTGAACATCGAGTTATAACAGCAAATAGACACTCTGTAGGCACCGTAAAAAAACAACAAATAATTTCAAATAAAGCTTGCATTTGCCGAAAAAATTTTTCTAAAAATTTCCGTTTTAATCACCTCATAAACGGATATCACCCATGCTTAAAGACCTACCACTCTCTGAACATATTCACCAACACTGCAATGAAAGTATGGAACGTGCCCTGTTAGCAGAGCGTCATCCTTTGTGGGCTCGTTCATGCCCAGAGTTGAAGGATATCGACTTTATTCGCCTTGGGTTATTACGCTGTATCAGTGTAGTCGATAGTGGTCGCCATTTCCTCCAAACCAATGAACAGATTTATGGCCAGCTGCTTCCCCACTCAACGTATTTTAAATCACTGAAGTCGCATAGACGAACAAGTATGCTTGAGGCATTTGAACAGCAGAGCTATCATCTTCACGCTGAAACACTGCTATCGCAAGGCATTGATTATCTTAAAGCATTCCCGGAACTTGACGAATACACCATAGAAGCAGCGGATGGACATTTTATTGATCATACCTGCCATACTGAAAAAAACAGCAAGGGGAAAGTTTATGCGGCCGGGGGGATTTACGCGTTGAATCTCAGAAGTGGGTTGCTCAGATTCCTTTGTCTGGTGACAAACGGAACTCAGAGACATCAAGAAATACCTGTGTTACGAGATCATATTGAAAAGCAAAACAAGGGAAATAACAGCTCTCAGAAACATCTCTATGTCTACGATAAAGCCGTCACCGACTTTGTCTGGTGGGATCGGCAGAAACGACATGCTAATTACATGATTTCAATGCTAAAAGAAAATTCAATTGCGACTCTGGTTGAGTCTATCCCTTTTGACTCCCGCCATGAGATCAATACAGGGGTTGAAGCATACAGTGTGTACGAAAACAAGGGCATCAAATTTAACGTGGTGGATTACCGTGATCCAGAAACCGGAAAACTTCACCGGTTTGTGACAACCTTGCCAATGACTATTAACCCTGGAACCATTGCCATGCTGTATTTCAAGCGATGGACGATTGAAAAGACATTCAATAACACTAAAAGTAATTTCAAGGAAACTAAAGCTTGGTCTTCCAATACCCGCTCACTTGAAAATCAAATGCGCCTGACTGCAATGAGCTATAATTTAATGCGCGTGTTTGAAGAGATTTCAAAAACACAACAGCCAGAATTGATTCATCCATCGGATAAAAAATATAGCGAGGCTCTGGAGATAAGGCAGCAACAGGCTCAAAAACGAGATCGTTTTGTGAATCCATTATTTTTCCAGGCAAGAATATCTCGTATCAGCTCGTATACCATTCGGGCAGTTCAAAACGCAATAATAACAGGAATGTCTTTACAGTGCTTTATGAGCTCTCTTGTGGCGAGGTTAGTTTCACGGCCTCAATTGATAGGGGAACACTGATGCCTGTAGTCGTTATAAATAAGATTGATACTCTCTGGGATGAATTGCTGGGGAGTGCTGAATGATTGCACAGCATATCCGTAAATCGGCTGAGTGCCTGGCGTTAAGTGAGCCCGCTTATTTTCCCTGTCTCTGCGAAGCAGGCATTAATTGCAAAAATCAAGGCTGATGCCGCTTTGCTGAAAAAAAGCCGTATAACAAACCTGGCAACTTATTTGTCGGATAATATTATATTGCCGCGACGGAAGGCATTTCAGCAAGCGCTGACAAAGAATATTGGCTTTTTACTTAATGCATCATTACGGCATAGTGAAGCTAAATACAAAGGTGCTCTAGAGCAACTGGAAGAATTTAAGAAAATAGATTGTGATAATGCCGAGTTGATGGAGAGATTGCTGGCTGAAACCCGTGAGCGTCAGCAAAGTTATTTGCTAAATGTGGGAAACTTTCAGGCGAGCGTCCAGGTTTTTGCTATTCAGGCTAGAGCTTTAGTAGATTCATTATCGACAGCGAGAGTTGATGCAGTCATTCAGCGTAGCAAGGACGAGTTAACTAAAAGCCTGACAACTTATCGTATGAAGCAAAAAATTCAAATATTATTTGAAGATATACGTGATGTATTGCAAGACGCTGTTGATACCCCCCCCCGTGTCAGGACAGTTTTCGCCTTATTTGAAAAATAATGACTCAAACAAGGGGCGGAAAAATAAAACCATGACAACTCAATACCCAAAAGAAAGAAAAGATGCCATCATTAACAAAATGCTTCCCCCCTTAAATATGAGCGTACCTGAATTAGCTAAGGCCGAAAATATTCCTTACGGAACGCTGTATACGTGGAAGCAAACTTATGTTGATAAGAAGTGCAAAAACACTAAAAACACAAGCCATTCTCCTATACAGTGGACATCCGAGAAAAAATTATCAGCCATTATAGAAACAAGTACCCTGAGCGAGCAAGAGTGTAATGAATATTGTCGTACACATGGGCTTTATAAAGCTGAGCTTGAGTCCTGGAAGACCCATTTTATTAAAGGATCAGAGCAAAACGTGACGCAAGAAAAAACAGATAAAAACGTATTAAAACAATTACGTAGTGAAAACAAAAAATTAAAGAAAGAGCTTAATCGCAAAGAGAAAGCACTTGCAGAAACAGCGGCCTTATTGGTGCTTAGAAAAAAGCTGGATGCGCTCTGGGAGGAAAACGAGGACGCTTAATTCCTCACTCAGAGCGCGTAAATTATGTCACATGGATCAATGAAGCTATTGAACAAGGTGCCAGAAAGGGCAAAGTCTGTAATATTGTTGGTATCAACATTCGTACCTTCGCTGAAAATCATGGAAACGGAGCTTAGCGAAGTGGTGATTTTTAGTCCCTGATAGGCGACAGGGCAATTCGCTGATTCGACGTGTGCTAGCAGCACGCGAGAGGAGCAAGAATTGCATTCCGAATAGCCGTCCAGCCAGTGAGGAAGTAATGACGAAGCGGCTTTTGTGCGTAGTCGTTGCGGACGCAGGGCGTTCAGGGCATCTCCCATCCGCTGCGTAGGTGAGCGAATTATGGCGACAGGAGTCCCGGAATTTCGTGAGGTAGCATGGCGCGCCTGACAAAACTGGCAAGTTAACGGAGGAGTAGAGGCCGATAGAAGGTCGGATGCCATACGCCCATCTCCTAATAATAAATTAAGCGAATATGAGCAACTTGCTATTTTAATGACCTGTAATGAGGACGAGTATGCCAATTTACCACCGAGTCAAATCGTCCCTATCCTGGCAGACAAAGGCATCTACATTGCCTCCGAATCATCATTTTATCGAGTGTTGCATAAAGCAGAACAAGTCACACATAGAGGGCGGGCTAAAGAGCGCAAAAACACCTCCAAGCCAACGAGTTATATCGCAGAAAAAGCGAACCAGGTATGGACGTGGGATATCAGCTACATGCCAACACCCATTCGTGGGTCAGTTCTACTATTTATATATGATAGAGGACATTTATAGCCGAAAAATAGTCGGGGCTGAAGTGTATGAACAAGAAAGTGGCGAAGATGCCGCTACACTACTTGAGCGTAGCCTATTAAAGGAAAAAATGATGTATAACCCATTGGTGCTCCATTCTGATAATGGCGCACCAATGAAATCACTCACCTTGCGCAGCAAAATGTATGATTTAAACTTAACCAGCTCATACAGCCGCCCACGAGTGAGTAATGACAACCCTTATTCTGAAGCTTTGTTTAGAACGGTAAAGTATTGTCCTGACTGGCCTGGCAGTGGCTTTGATAGTCTTGATGAAGCCCGAGAATGGGTAGGTAACTTTGTCGAATGGTATAACAACGAGCACTGGCACAGCAAAATAAAATTCGTCACACCTGCGGAACGACATGAAGGAAAAGACAAAAATATTCTTGAAATGCGAGATAAATTATATCTCCAGAAGAAAAAAGAAAAACCTTCCAGATGGTCTGGCTCAACCAGAAACTGGGATGCTACAGGGCCAGTTTCATTAAATCCTGACAGGACTGATGAAGCGGCTTAAATAATTTAGGCGAAAACTATCTTGAAAAACACCGGATTCAGAAAACATTTGCCAGTGAATATGGCTTTAAGAACGTGGAGCCAAAATTATTTAGTATGAGTGAATACCAGTTTCAGTTAGAACATATACTGGAAGAAGGCGAGCTGTTTCGTTCCAGCACCAAAACAACCATGACTGAACAAACAATTGTTATTAAAAAGCTTTATAGTTTGATAATCTCCAGTGTTCGTGAGGTATTTCATCAAGCACATCAAGATGCGAACCAATGGAGCAAGAGCGTGCTTTTACCTTTGAGGCAGCAGATTAAAGAGCATAAAAAGCAAATAGATAGCCGCTTGCATATGTTGCGGAAAATTAGCGGTTCAAAAGAAGGCGTTGCAGAAAATGTCGCATTTCTTGAAATGCAGTTAGTGCCATTAGTAAAGCAATACACAGAATTGCAGGCGATTATTAGTGCAATTAAAATTGATGGCTATACTGAGCATTAGGCTGAATTAAGTTCGTACGATTACACAGGAGCGCCTTGTGCATATTCATATTTTAGGTATTTGCGGTACGTTTATGGGCGGGCTTGCCTTGATTGCCAGGGAATTAGGCCATACGGTCAGCGGTTCCGACCAGAATGTATACCCACCAATGAGCACTCAGTTAGCTGAACAAGGTATTCAGCTTATGCAGGGCTACAAAGCTGAAAATCTAGAGATAAAACCAGATTTAGTGGTGATTGGCAACGCCATGTCGCGGGGTAACCCCGAGGTCGAAGCGGTACTAAACCTAGGGCTAAAATATACTTCAGGCCCGCAATGGCTAGCTGAATATGTGTTACAGGGTAAATGGGTGTTGGCGGTTGCAGGCACACATGGGAAGACGACGACCAGCAGTATGCTCGCATGGATTCTGGAGTATCAGGGCTTTAACCCCGGGTTTTTAATCGGTGGTATTCCGATGAATTTTGGTATTTCAGCGCGCTCAGGGAGCTCTGATTTTTTTGTGATTGAAGCGGATGAATATGATTCTGCTTTTTTTGATAAGCGTTCAAAGTTCGTGCACTATCGCCCACGTACAACGGTATTAAATAATCTGGAATTTGATCATGCAGATATTTTTGATGATTTAGATGCCATTAAGCGGCAGTTTCATCACCTGATTAGAACCGTCCCGGGTGAGGGCCTGATTATCTGCCCTGCAGCTGATGCAAACATACAGGATACTTTGGCTATGGGCTGCTGGACACCGGTGCAATTAACTGCAATTAATCAGGATGCAGCATGGCAGGTGGAATTACTGGAAGATGATGGTAGTCAGTTTGTCATTAAATTTAACCAGCAAACCCAGGGCCAGGTGGTATGGCAATTAACCGGCCAGCATAATGTTTATAATGCATTGGCTGCAATTGCCTCTGCACGGCATATAGGCATATTGCCTGCTGATGCAATTGCAGCATTAACAAGGTTTAAAAATGTTAAACGGCGCATGGAGGTGATTGCTGAAATTAAGGGCGTGACCGTCTATGATGATTTTGCACATCATCCTACTGCTATTCAGATGACGTTAGAGGGCCTGCGCAAGCATGTGGGGGCGGAGAAAATTATTGCTGTGGTTGATCCACGTTCAAATACCATGCGGATGGGTGTGCATCGAGAAGTACTGGCTGAATCTCTTATGCTGGCCGACCGTACGCTTATCTATCAGCCTGAAGAGCTAGACTGGGACTTAACCGCGCTACAAACAGCGGAAAATAATATAAAGATTTGCACGTCTATCGATGCAATTATGCACGAACTTCAGCAGGAAGTAGCGCCTAATAGCCATTTTCTAATGATGAGCAACGGAAGCTTTGGCGGTATTTATCAGCGCTTACAAGCAGAGCTATAGACCGGGGGAATCAAGGGGTCAGCCAGCTTGATTCCTCAGGAAGCACTAAAGTCCTTAAAGTTAAATAACTGAAGTTTCCCAATTATTGAGTAGCTGAAATACACAATGCTGGTGTATCGAGGTTTATTTTAGGTGGTTTTGCCATGTTTATAGCAAACCCCTACTTAATTCCCCTTAGGCAATAGCATTTGAAACGAATGAAAAGACTGTTTTTTTCATATAGTTGTAGCATAGTTTCAATTTTACCATAAATAATTATTGGGAAACTTCAGGTTATAAATAGTATGCAGCAGAATAAACCACTGTAGTTTTTACTGTAGTTTTTGAAACTTAAATAGTTGCGAACCTGATAATCTCATCCTGGTTATTTACATCAACCATAACAATATCTTCTGCCTCAATTTGTTGCTTAATGCCACTAAAGGCATTATAGAGCTGTTTTTGATTATGATCTGGAGTGTTGTAGGTTAATAAAATCTGATCCCGAGTAATAAAGCCCAGCTTACTCAGTTGCTGAATTTTACCTAACCAAGAAAGGCCGTGGTCAATCAATTGAGAAGGCTTATTATGCTTAAAGTGAATAGGCTTAATAATGGTTTGCTTAGCGTCTTGACTGACAAAGGGAAACCTTACTTCATATTTATCAGTATCTCCAATTAAACCTTCTTTATATCTACCTCCAAGCGGATACTGATCAAGCAAGTCACGCACCTGTTTTTTCATTTTTTCTTCATAACTTGGCTCATGGAGAAAACTACGGTGTACATAGTGTTCAAACAACTTATCAACAGCGGCTTCTGGATCGCTGCAAAGCAAAGCTCTATTACCACTAAAACGAATAATATCTTCACGGTCCCGAATTAGCTCAGCGTAAAAGTCAATATCCGTTCCAGCCGTGTTACCTATAAAATCTTTAATCCGTTTGATTTCAGCACTGATTACTTTGCTTGATTGGATAAAAACAGGCCTGCATACGGGGTCAAAGAAATGCGTAATCCTTGCATAGTGTTTGCTATCCAGCAATCTAAACTCCAGGCGCTTAGAGGCGGGCACATAAAGCACGATACCGATATTGGCAAATTCTTCAGTTTCAGGATAAGGCTGAAAGCGAATAATACTGTATTTACAAATTTGTTTTTTCATGTCAACTTTAACCAAATATCCCCGTTTGCCTCTTTTTTAAGGCGTTGTAGATGCTTTTCAGGATTAAAACCTTTAGTTTCATTCGCTGAAAATCAGGGAAACGGAGCCTAAGCGAAGTGATGATTTTTAGTCCGCGATAGCCGTAGGGCCGTTATTTTGTCGGAGTCTGAGCGTTAGCGAAGGTGGAGACAAAATAAAAGGCCATCCGACACGGCGTCAAGTCATTTGGAGCCTATGTTCCGACCCCTTGTTGGGTCGGGACGAGGTGACGAGGACGAATCGGGGCCGCCGGAGGCATAAGTGGTCGCGTTAAGTTTTTGCTGCTTGCTTGGGCTGGGATGCCCAAAACAAGCTTTCGCAAAAATAGCGACTCCCCGAATTAGACTCAATCCATTCGCTGAAAATCATGGAAACGTAGCTTAGCGAAGTGGTGATTTTTAGTCCCTGATAGGCGACAGGGCAATTCGCTGATTCGACGTGTGCTAGCAGCACGCGAGAGGAGCAAGAATTGCATTCCGAATAGCCGTCCAGCCAGTGAGGTAGTAATGACGAAGCGGCTTTTGTGCGTAGTCGTTGCGGACGCAGGGCGTTCAGGGCATCTCCCATCCGCTGCGTAGGTGAACGAATTATGGCGACAGGAGTCCCGGAATTTCGTGAGGTAGCATGGCGCGCCTGCTAAGCACACCATTCCTAAAAAACGATTTAGCTATTCATTTTTCCATTTTGTAACCAAGAAAATAACTCTTTGCATTCTCCTCCTATGCCTACACTGGTTAATAATATAGAAACTATAAACTGATTGCCTTATTCATTGTATCGTTAAGCAATTGGCTTTTATGTTCTGTGCATAGATGAGTATAGCGATCAGTACTAGCAAGAGATTTGTGCTCTAGCACTTCAGCTATTTCCTTTAAGGTTTTTCCGTCACGCGCCAAGGTACTTGCTGTATCGTGACGCATATCATGCCATCTGAAATCCTGGATATTTGCCGATTTAAGGCAATTAGCCCACTGCTTTTTATAATCGAATGGCTTATCAGGATTCACGGTCGAAGGGAATAATAAACCGCTACCGACCTCACGATATTTTTTAACTTCCCCCATAATTACATCAGGAATGGGAGTATGTCTTGAAGTACCATTTTTGGTATCTTGCAACAAAGCTAAGCCACGTTCAAAGTCTATATCACTCCAGCATAATTTCTCTAGTTCGCCTTTTCGCATACCAGTGGTTAATACCATTAAGACTTTTAGATAAAACTTACCACCAATAGCTTTAGCTGATTTTAATAGGCGCGGTTTTTCCTCGTCAGATAAATAACGCACTCGCTTATTACTTACTTTAAGAGAGCGAACCCGCTTACAAGGATTTTCATCAATATACTGTTCTGAAATATCACCCTCTTCTTGCTGTAATGTAGCATAGTCTAGAATTGCAGAAATAACAGCTAAATGTTTATTGTATGTGGCTGGGGCTTTGGATTTTTTTACTTTGAGAGTTTTTCGCGGATAAGTTCAGGGGTGATTTCAGATAAGAGAATTTTACCTAATTGATTTTCCCACCATAAAACAAGTCTAACTCGATCATGGTCTTTGCCAGTCCACCAGTGCATGTATTCATCTGCCAAACGACTAAACGTAATAGTGCAAGGCTTAATACCTTCGCTGAAAATCAGGGAAACGGAGCCTAAGCGAAGTGATGATTTTTAGTCCGCGATTGGCTTCATTTTCTTGGAAATCTAAAACAGTTCGACTACCCCATGTTTTGGCATCGGCTTTTCGTCTAAATGTTTTGGTTTTTATACTTTTACCAGATTTGGTAATAATTGTACGATAACGGGTATCGCCACTTTGAAGTGTTACTTTGCGGATATGAAAATTTAGCATCTGTGTTTCCTCTTGAAAGAGAAATAAACTAAACTACTGTAGTTATCACTGTAGTCGTCTGTTTAGTACACAGTTACCAAAACTTAAAATCCTTTCTAAGTCTCTGATTCCATTTAAGATAAATGGTGGGTCCTGAGCGATTCGAACGCTCGACCATCGCATTAAAAGTGCGGTGCTCTACCAACTGAGCTAAGGACCCTTAGAAGAGCCGACTATTATACAAAACATTTTTAAGTTCGCAACCTTTTTTTAAGGTTTTTATGCTTTTTTATCTTTAAGGTAACGCGCAATAAATAAGCTACTGTTTTATTTTTTGTATTTTACGCTACACTCTATAACTCAGCTATTTTATTTTTTTCCTGGAGCTTATTTATGCAGCCAAATAAAAATATAAATTCGGTATCAGGCAGCCTGCAAGAGGGCATAGCTGCGCCCTATGTTTTTACTATGCCGCTGATTATTGAAAAAAACATGGACTTTTGGCAGGCAATGGAAGCCTCGCGTAAGGCAGTGCATCAACACTGGTTTAAGATCTTTTTTGTCTATGCCCTGGTGGGAATTATTTACATTTTAAGCCTGATACCTTTAGGTATCGGATTGATCTGGGCTCTGCCATTTTTTGTTGTGCTACATGGGGTTTTGTATCGCAGGATTTTTGGTATTGATTCTGTTTAAGTCATCAGTCGCTGAAAATCATGGAAACGGAGCTTAGCGAAGTGGTGATTTTTAGTCCCTGATAGGCGACAGGGCAATTTGCTGATTCGACGTGTGCTAGCAGCACGCGAGAGGAGCAAGAATTGCATTCCGAATAGCCGTCCAGCCAGTGAGGTAGTAATGACGAAGCGGCTTTTGTGCGTAGTCGTTGCGGACGCAGGGCGTTCAGGGCATCTCCCATCCGCTGCGTAGGTGAACGAATTATGGCGACAGGAGTCCCGGAATTTCGTGAGGTAGCATGGCGCGCCTGGTTCCCCTATCAATTGAGGCGGTAAAACTAACCTCGCCACAAGAGAGCTCATAAAGCACTGTAAAGACATTCCTGTTATTATTGTGTTTTGAACTGCCCGAATGGTATACGAGCTGATACGAGATATTCTTGCCTGGAAAAATAATGGATTCACAAAACGATCTCGTTTTTGAGCCTGTTGCTGCCTTATCTCCAGAGCCTCGCTATATTTTTTATCCGATGGATGAATCAATTCTGGCTGTTGTGTTTTTGAAATCTCTTCAAACACGCGCATTAAATTATAGCTCATTGCAGTCAGGCGCATTTGATTTTCAAGTGAGCGGGTATTGGAAGACCAAGCTTTAGTTTCCTTGAAATTACTTTTAGTGTTATTGAATGTCTTTTCAATCGTCCATCGCTTGAAATACAGCATGGCAATGGTTCCAGGGTTAATAGTCATTGGCAAGGTTGTCACAAACCGGTGAAGTTTTCCGGTTTCTGGATCACGGTAATCCACCACGTTAAATTTGATGCCCTTGTTTTCGTACACACTGTATGCTTCAACCCCTGTATTGATCTCATGGCGGGAGTCAAAAGGGATAGACTCAACCAGAGTCGCAATTGAATTTTCTTTTAGCATTGAAATCATGTAATTAGCATGTCGTTTCTGCCGATCCCACCAGACAAAGTCGGTGACGGCTTTATCGTAGACATAGAGATGTTTCTGAGAGCTGTTATTTCCCTCGCTTAAAATCAGGGAAACGGAGCCTAAGCGGAGTGATGATTTTTAGTCCCTGGTAGGCGACAGGGCAATTCGCTGATCCGAAGTGCGCTAGTAGCGCGCGAGGGAGGCAAGAATTGCATTCCGAATAGCCGTCCAGCCATTTGAGGTAGTCTTAACGGAGCAGGGTTTTGTGCGTAGTTGAGACGGACGCAGGGCGACCAGGGCATCTTCCATTCGCTGCGTAGGCGAATGAATGTTGGTGACAGGAGTCCCAGAATGTTGTGAGGTAGCATGGCGCGCCTGTGTTTTGCTTTTCAATATGATCTCGTAACACAGGTATTTCTTGATGTCTCTGAGTTCCGTTTGTCACCAGACAAAGAAATCTGAGCAACCCACTTCTGAGATTCAACGCGTAAATCCCCCCGGCCGCATAAACTTTCCCCCGCTGAAAATCCTGGAAACGGAGCTTTAGCGAAGTGAAGATTTTTAGCGGGTGACGAGGACGAATCGGGGCCGCCGGAGGCATAAGTGGTCGCGTTAAGTTTTTGCTGCTTGCTTGGGCTGGGATGCCCAAAACAAGCTTTCGAAAAAATAGCGACTCCCCGATTGCTGTTTTTTTCAGTATGGCAGGCATGATCAATAAAATGTCCATCCGCCGCTTCTATGGTGTATTCGTCAAGTTCCGGGAATGCTTTAACCCATCTTCGTCACTTTCATCTTTCTAAGCCATTGATTCATCGGTTTAAGCGATTTTTTGTCGAAAAATTCTCTCGCTGTCAGCCCCGGACGGGCTGATAGTCTCCAGAAGGCGCAGGGAAATTTGCCAATCCGAAGTGCGCGATAGCGCGCGAGGGAGGCTAAAATTTTATCCCGAATAGCCGTAGAGCCATTTGTGGTAGCCATGACTGAGCTGCTTTGTGCTCAGTCTGTGGCGGACGCAGGGCGGCTGGAGCATCTCCTATTCGCTGCGTAGGTGAACGAATTACGGCGACAGGAGTCCCGGAATTTCGTGAGGTAGCATGGCGCGCCTGTTAAAATCAATGGTGTTTTTTTGAAAGTTTTGTAGTGCCATTTATATTATTTTTGTCGATAAATTCATTGACTTTTGTCAAAAAAATCATCATTATTTGAGTGTAATTTACATGCGACAAAAATACTCTAAAAAATCCAACGTTTTATACAAAAACACAAAATCTGTAGTGCCAACTGGCTACTTTTTAAAATTTCAACCAATTGATTTATAACAACTACATCATCAATAGTGACGAAGATGGGTTACGGTGCCTACAGAGTGTCTATTTGCTGTGATAAGTGATTAAAATCAAAAAGATGGGAATATTCGAGTGGTGCTACATTCAGGTAGGTTATAGGCTGCTTTGTTTAGGTACTTCTTCTTTCAATGGGAACACTGATGGCATATTTAGGGCTGAAAGACTATCTTGAATTTTACAATCACAGACGAATTCATCAGTCCTTGGACTATCGAACGCCAGCGGAGGTTTATTATAAAAAAAACGGTCTATACGTGAGAGTCCCTGCAGGCGGACTCCATGTGGACAAAGCGTGAATTTCCTACGGAACGTGTGGATAAGCTGATGGAAAACGATAAAGCCGTTTCCCACGAACTTACCCACACTAATTCACCCTTTGACCACATTTCACCGCAGTCGGCAAAGAGTAGTATCAAAACGCCTGCGGCGCAATAATAACAAATTATTAATATAAAAAGGGAAGGGCTATCTTAACTATTTAATAAATTGGTCTGGACAATGGGGAGTATTATAATATTCTGTAATTTTGTATCAGCAGATATTAAAGGCACTTTATTAACTGAAGTTTCCCAATAATTATTTATGGTAAAATTGAAACTATGCTACAACTATATGAAAAAGATAGTCTTTTCATTCGTTTCAAATGCTATTGCCTAAGGGGAATTAAGTAGGGGTTTGCTATAAACATGGCAAAACCGCCTAAAATAAACCTCGATACACCAGCATTGTGTATTTCAGCTACTCAATAATTGGGAAACTTCAGTCTAAACAATGCTGCCTGGCCAATCTTCTCATTATTATCATCAAGAATATTCCATACTGTTGCCGCTTTTATAAAAAATCTGCGGCCTGTTTTTGAAATGCGCACGCCTGAATAGTTATCCGCATAGCCTTTTAATAGCACCTCATTCAGCAGTCGCTCCCGTTCCTTGCGGTTTTGGGGTTCTGCGGAGTATTTTGAATGTAGCTGAGTAAATTCATCCCAGTTCATTTCAAATAACTCCAGGCCTTTTTTATTGGCATACTGGAAAACAGGGTCAACTGTTGCGTTATGCGCTAAAAGCACATAAGGAGCTTCATAAATCTGCTTTGCCTGTTCTTCAATACTTAGAGAAGAGTCTGTTAACTCCTCCGCTGAAAATCCTGGAAACGGAGCTTTAGCGAAGTGAAGATTTTTAGTCCGCGATAGCCGTAGGGCCGTTGTTTTGTCGGAGTCTGAGCGTTAGCGAAGGTGGAGACAAAATAAAAGGCCATCCGACACGGCGTCAAGTCATTTGGAGCCTATGTTCCGACCCCTTGTTGGGTCGGGACGAGGTGACGAGGACGAATCGGGGCCGCCGGAGGCATAAGTGGTCGCGTTAAGTTTTTGCTGCTTGCTTGGGCTGGGATGCCCAAAACAAGCTTTCGCAAAAATAGCGACTCCCCGATCCCTTAAACTGCTTTAGGCTTTTTACTATCAAGCATACATAAGCTGCTAGAAAATCATTTGTCTCATCTGGAATGGGGTAGGTATTCAAATAAACTCTCTATGGTTAACAATCGTTTTACAGGAGGGTGGTTATTCTTTAATGATCTTAGAGCATACATAAAATTAATTCCACACAAAAGGAAGCGGGGTCTTTAGCTCCGTTTGTACCATACGGGGCTAAAGACCCCGCGTCCTAGTCATCGAAATTATCCAGGTATTTTTTCTATACAAATTAATTAAACAAGGTCAGTGCTTTTTGCAAGGTCGACCAGATACCCCATGCAAGGGGTACGCTGACATAAAGCCAGAACAATAATAAAAGCAGTAGATCAGCAACGCTGTGTGTTCTTGAGTTTTTCATGGTAGCTCCTATTGTTATTTCTTCCCGGTTAATGTCTGTTCGGATTCGTTAGCATCAGAGCGTGGAAAAATACCATCTATTTCATCAAGATCCTCTTGCTTAATATGATGTTTTTCATGCACAGGCCGGATCAATGCATTGCAGATAAAGCCTAAACTTAAAAGCCCTGCCATAATATACATGGTCACGCTATAGGCATCGGCCTTTGCAACGCCTTGCTCAATCTGGAATTCACGTATGTAATTGATTAGAACAGGACCAAGCACTCCAGCTGTAGCCCATGCTGTGAGTAATCGACCGTGTATGCCACCTACATATTTAGTGCCGAATATATCGGCTAGATAGGCGGGGATAGTGGAAAATACGCCTCCGTACATGCTTAAGATGAGTGCATATAAGAGGATAAATAATCCCATATTGCCTGAAGCGCCTATAGTTGGAACTGATGAATACAATGCTATACCAAAGACAAAGAAGATAAAGTAGGTGTTTTTACGGCCTATAAAATCTGATGCAGAAGACCAGAAGAATCGTCCCCCCATATTAAACAGGCTTAAGAGCCCAACAAACCCGGCCGCTGCGGCTGCACTTATCGTGCCTTTAAATATTTCCTGAATCATCACCGAGGCTTGCCCTAGCACTCCTATACCGGCGGTTACATTTAAACACAACACTAACCAAAGCAAATAAAATTGTGGTGTTTTCAAGACTTGATCAATGTGCACATGATGTTGACTGATCATGTCATTTTGCACGATAGGTGGTTTCCAGCCTTTCGGTTGCCAGTTTTCAGGAGGGGTACGGATGGTAAAAGAGCCAATCAGCATCGACAGAAAATACACACAGCCCATGATGATAAAGGTTTCCATAACGCCCACCGAGCTTGCTGACTGGAAGTGCTCCATCAACAAAATCGATAGCGGCGCACCTATCATAGCGCCACCACCAAAGCCCATAATTGCCATACCTGTTGCCATTCCACGCCGATTGGGGAACCATTTGATCAAGGTTGAAACCGGTGAAACATAGCCTAGCCCAAGACCAACCCCGCCTATTACTCCATAACCTAAGTAAACAATCCAGATTTGGTGCAGGTAAACGCCTAATGCAGCCACTAAAAACCCACCACCAAAACAGCAAGCAGCAACAAACATAGTCAGCCTGGGACCTACTTTTTCTAGCCACTTACCGCCGAAAGCGGCAGATAGACCTAAAAATACAATGGCCAGGCTAAATATCCAGCCTAAAGAGGTTAATTTCCAGTCATCCGGAGCAGATTCAGTAATACCGATGATGCGCGTTAATGGGCTGTTAAACACACTGAAAGCGTATGCCTGCCCTATGCATAGATGAACAGCCAGTGCAGCTGGGGGAACCATCCATCTATTATAATTAGGCTTGGCAACGGCACGTTGCCTGGAAAAGAAACCGGACATTTGAACTCCTGATTGATCGGGTGCTTAAAAAAATTATCTATAAACTCGATGTTCAAGTTTTTCCATCCCATTGCCATCAAACTCTTACCTTCACCCAGCAGAACAATACTTTAATGATGGTGTTGGCTCTAAGCGCCCTAAATCTCTGCCAATCATATGTTTTCCTGATGGCATCAGTTGAAACACATCCTTTATTAATTCACCTAACTCTTTCAGCTTATCACCAGGATCTGGAAACTCTAGCAATGACGTGATGAACTCAAGCAGTACATCCATTTGAGACTTGCGCTGTAAGCTTCCTACGGTATACGCAGGTAGTTTGCTTTCAATGCGGGCTATTTGCTCTGGGTGAAGGAGAAGGCAATGGTCAAACAAAAGACTCAGAATCAGGCCACGGCTTGATCCCTCTTCATCTAATTGTTTGGCCTCACGCCCCCATCCTTCATAAAGCTTCCAGTCCTCAAAGAAAACCTCAATCAGCCATCTCAACGTATAGGCTTGAATAATATCTTGTGTGCGCCAAGTCAGGTCTGTCGCCACTAAATAGCGATAGTCGTTTTCACCGTCATATTTTAAGGCAATGACAAAGCGTTTTTTACTGTGAGAACTCACCTTCAATCGTGCACTGCTGACAGTCACTTTAATCTCTTTGCCGCCACGTACACGTATTATCTGATCAATGCCTTTGTTAATCGAATTAAAGTAGCTCTCGACTGACCTTATTCTACCTCTATATTCAATATTTTGGTTTTTACGTAATTGGCTAATCACCTGCGAGCCTCCAGATTCTTTAGCTGCTTCGTCCATAAAGGCTTTTTCACCATACAGCGCATCAAGCCAGTACGCCTTTAATTTTAATCAGGCTATGCGCAACTTTAAACTCTTTTAATAAGCCTAATGCAATCTCTGTTTTGGTCGGGTAGGCACTGTCACGTTCAGGCTTAATAGGCCGATATTTTTTTGCTATACCGCTCTTTTTCAACCGTTTATCTTCTTTATCCCACTGTTTTAAGGCTGGATCCGGCATATAAAAGAAAAAACCGACAGGCACTGTAATGGATGAGGTAACTAGCAGCAATAATACTATCGTTTGTCCATTAACATACCCGCCGGAGCCTTTGTGTTTCTGCTTGTAACCCTTATAAATACGTTTTGTAGACTTAGATCGTGCTCGGTCTGATTCATCAAAGGCCAACACACCTTCAGTAATGCCATAACGTTTTAAAATTAAGACCACACTCTCCCGTAGCAACCAGTCCCAGGGTATACTTGCTTTACGAAACACCCAGGATAATGCGGCTACTTTGCAATCTCCAAGGCTTGCTCGCTCAAACTTAGCCCAGCAAACAGAGTTCATTAGCAGTATGCCCGTTAAACAAGTGCCCAACCAAGCCGCTTGAATCCGTGTCAAAGCGGCTCCGGGTTTTAGCTGATTGAGCGCATCATTTAAATCGTCAATATAGCTTTGGATAAAGGTGGCTGGGGCATTCATTAACATGGGCTTACACCGATAAAATTACAACAACCTCAGAATACCTGATTTTACCTTCTCAATATCAAAAACTTGAACATCGAGTATAAAAGATTGTATACGAAATAATTTCGACATCTAGCAGCGTAGTCTTTAGCGGTGATAAAAATATCCAATGTAAATGTAGGCTGGGTAGAGGTACGAAAACCAGCAACTAAAAATGCTGGGATTACGCAAGCTTCACCCCCTGCCTACGCCCCGCACTTTGTTCCAATTTAGTTGTAGATTTATTTGTCATCAGGGAATTGGTATTTTGTGCAATACTGCGTCTTTCCGATCACACACCACCGCACCAAATTCATTTTCAGCTAGATCCAGAACATAAATCTGCCATCGCTTAGCTAAGCCACCGGATTCAGGTACACGCAAAAACGAGCTTAGCTTATCGGGATTTATCACGCATTTATTTAAGCCTAGGGTAATGCCTTTACCAACTGCCTTCACAAAGGCTTCTTTTTTAACCCAGAACTGATAGAAAGCGCGACTTCGGTCGGCAGTATCCAGGCTATACCAATAAGCTGATTCCTCAGGTGCAAAGCATTTCTTTACCAGGCCTTCCCAGGTATTACGTGTTTTGTAACATTCCACATCGATTCCTAGCTGGCACTGGTAGCTGATTGCAATAGCCATAATATCGCCTGAGTGAGACATATTAAAGCTTAGTTCAGGATAATCGGGTAAAAAAGGCTTGCCGAAGTCGGTTCTTGCTATGCGTATGTTTGCTGCTGACTGATGCAGAAACTCGGCTAATAATTGCCTGAGAATTCCATGGCTAACAATATAGCGTGTCTTAAATTCAGGAAGACTAAAACGCTCAGCGGTTGCTAATTCATCTTTATCCAGCACCGCCTGATAGCCTGATAGCCTGAATGTATAACTTAATACCGAAGCAGTGTAGTAAACTTTAATCTCAGGTTTATTCATTAATTCGCTGTACACTGGCTAAACCTTCGCCTCGGTGATCGCTGGCAGCGGACAAGCTGTCAGTTGCTTTATTCAGTTGCACCGCCTGCATATTGCCATAATTATAATATTGCTTTAGTTGGTGACCCAGGGCTTGCAGGCCATTTATTTCCTCGCTAGTTAAACCAGCTTTTTCATATAAAATCTGATCAGGGATATATTGATGATGAAAGCGTTTTACCTTCACCCACGACTCTGGTGAATATCCCGCAGCAAAGTCCAGAGTAGCTAATAACACCATGGAAATAATGCGGCTGCCACCGGGTGTGCCTAATACAGCAATACGTTCACTATCTTCTAGAAAAGTAGGTGTCATGCTGGATAACATGCGTTTTTCCGGGGCAATAGCATTGGCATCACCGCCAACTAAGCCGTAACCATTGCCACTATCTTTCGCACTGACGAAATCATCCATTTCATTATTCAGTACTACCCCGGTGCCTTCTGCAACTAGCCCTGCACCAAAGGGAAAGTTTATGCTTAATGTAGCGGCTACGCGGTTGCCTTCATTATCTATAATAGAAAAGTGCGTGGTATTACGCCCGCCCTGCTTAGCTTGAGTGTGTCCGGTTAAATATTCACTGGGTAAAGCCTGGTCGGTACGCAAGGTCGTGGCTAGGCCATAAGCATATTGTTTGTTAATCAAACGTTCAACTGGCACATCGATAAAATCGGCATCGCCTAAATATAAAGCACGGTCATGATAAGCATGGCGCATTGCTTCAACTATCATGTGTTTTCGCGTGATGCTATCCATCGTTGCCAAGTCAACTGTTTCCAGAATATTCAGCGCTTCCAGCAAAACGATACCGCCTGATGAAGGTAGAGCAGCACTGGTGACTTTAATGCCCTGATAACTCCCTGTGACTGGAGTCCGCTCGACAATCTGATAATGATGTAAGTCGTCTAGTGTCCAGATTCCGCCACCCTGCTGTACTGCTATCACTAATTTATCAGCAATAAGCCCTGCATAAAAACCCGCCTTGCCTTGAGCCGCAATGATTTTCAAGGTCTTCACCAGGTCTGTTTGCCTGAGTATGCTGCCCTTTTCCGGTACTCGACCCTTATCTAAGAAAATAGCAGCCGTTTCAGGGTGTTGATTTAGAACAGCGCTACGCATGCCTAATAGCTTCTGATGTCTGGTGTCAATTTTAAAACCTTGCTCTGCATAGCGTATGGCTGGCTGCAGGCTTGTTGCCAAAGGTAGCTTGCCATACTTTTCAGATAGATGTACAAGCCCTGCAGGCATGCCGGGAATTCCAGCCGCTAGAGCGCCATTTAACGAGAGTTGTTTTTTTGCCTCGCCAGATGCATCAAGAAACATATCTTTATGTGCCGCTAGAGGTGCTTTTTCGCGGCCATCAATCATAATATCCAGCTCATCGCTTTCCCGGTGTAATAACCAGAATCCACCGCCACCCAGCCCTGAGCCAGACGGCTCCACGACGGCCAGGGCTGCACTCACCGCGACAGCGGCATCAAATACATTGCCGCCCTGGTGTAAAATTTCAAAACCTGCCTGTGTTGCCAGAGGGTGTGCTGATGCTATTGCAGCCTGGCGTGGTTGTTTTATACTACAGCCTGTTATACTGAACAGCACTAATAACAGGCAGCTAATGCCTGCATTTTTTATTCGTTTATTTTGCTTCCAAAAAGAACTTAACATGACTGCACCTTTCACAAATATACACGCGCTAATAATCGATATGGATGGCGTATTATGGCATGGAGAACAAGCTATTGCCGGATTAAACGATTTCTTTCAGGTAATACGCGAGAAGCAAATCCCGTTTGTACTGGCGACCAATAATGCCAGCCTTACCAATCAGCAATATATCAAAAAACTGGCGCGCATGGGGGTTAGTATTGAAGCTAAGGAAATCTTGACCTCGGGCATGGCAACCGCTCTGTACCTAGCGCAGCATAATGATCCGGCTAAAACGCGGGTGTTTGTTTTAGGTGAGGATGGTGCAATCCAGCCACTAGAGGAACAGGGTTTTATTCTAACTGAGCTATTCGAGTTAAATACCGAGGATACGCCAGGGCTGGGGGCAGATATTGTTGTCTGTGGTAAAGACGAGTCGATAAGCTGGGACAAACTATCTACCGCAACATTAAATTTACGCGCAGGTGCAGAGTTTATTGCCACTAATGGCGATACTACATTGCCAACTGAGCTAGGGCTAATACAGGGTAACGGCGCAATTTTAGCAGCTTTACAAGCGGCAACCGATTGTACGCCCAAAGTGATAGGCAAGCCGGAGCCGATTATTTATCAGCAGGCATTGGCAGTATTAAACAGCAGTGCGGAAAACACCATAGCTATTGGTGATCGTCTGGATACTGATATTTTAGGAGCAGTGCGCACGGGTATGCGCAGTTTGATGGTGTTAACCGGGGCTTCAACAGAGGAAGATATAGAGCAGATTGATTATGCGCCGACCTGGATTATGGATGATCTGCGTGCAGTCACCGAGGCTTTGCGGAATATGGAATAGTCTCGCTTTTCTAAACAGTAGCCGATATGTCGCTTGCCCAATACGGGAAAATGGAAATACAGTTCTAGGGGATGATGGCTCAGTAGGTTCTTTAATTCACAGGATGAATCCGCGTATGAAAAAAACATCAAGTACAGCGCTATTAGTAAAACTAAGCCTATTCATTGCTTCTTTGACTCTTAGCTCAAACCTTTACGCCATACAGGCGCGCCATGCTACCTCACGAAATTCCGAGACTCCTGTCGCCGTAATTCGTTCACCTACGCAGCGAATAGGAGATGCTCCAGCCGCCCTGCGTCCGCCACAGACTGAGCACAAAGCAGCTCAGTCATGGCTACCACAAATGGCTCTACGGCTATTCGGGATAAAATTTTAGCCTCCCTCGCGCGCTATCGCGCACTTCGGATTGGCAAATTTCCCTGCGCCTTCTGGAGACTATCAGCCCGTCCGGGGCTGACAGCGGAAGACGCAAGGTATTGGCAAAGAATTGGGCCTGAGGGTGGTGAAACAGACGCGCCATGCTACCTCACGAAATTCCGGGACTCCTGTCGCCATAATTCGTTCACCTACGCAGCGGATGGGAGATGCCCTGAACGCCCTGCGTCCGCAACGACTACGCACAAAAGCCGCTTCGTCATTACTACCTCACTGGCTGGACGGCTATTCGGAATGCAATTCTTGCTCCTCTCGCGTGCTGCTAGCACACGTCGAATCAGCGAATTGCCCTGTCGCCTATCAGGGACTAAAAATCACCACTTCGCTAAGCTCCGTTTCCATGATTTTCAGCGGCAGCAACAGGCCCAAAAACGAGATCGTTTTGTGAATCCATTATTTTTCCAGGCAAGAATATCTCGTATCAGCTCGTATACCATTCGGGCAGTTCAAAACGCAATAATAACAGGAATGTCTTTACAGTGCTTTATGAGCTCTCTTGTGGCGAGGTTAGTTTCACGGCCTCAATTGATAGGGGAGCACTGATGCTATGGAGTGTCTTATTCAGGAGGAAACTTCAGTTCCCAATATTTTAGTGGTTATTTATTTTCTTGGAACTTTACATACTTTCTTATCATTTCTGCATCCATACCTACGGTATCAACACAGTAACCAGCCGACCAAAAATGATTCCCCCAATACTTCTTTGTTCGCAAGCTCCGGAATTTCTGGAAAGCTTGAATTGCAGTTTTTCCTTTTACTCTTCCAACTAAATCTGATACTGAAACCTTGGGGGGTATTTTTACAAGTAAGTGGACATGATTAGTTTGTACATTCGCTGAAAATCAGGGAAACGGAGCCTAAGCGAAGTGATGATTTTTAGTCCGCGATAGCCGTAGGGCCGTTATTTTGTCGGAGTCTGAGCGTTAGCGAAGGTGGAGACAAAATAAAAGGCCATCCGACACGGCGTCAAGTCATTTGGAGCCTATGTTCCGACCCCTTGTTGGGTCGGGACGAGGTGACGAGGACGAATCGGGGCCGCCGGAGGCATAAGTGGTCGCGTTAAGTTTTTGCTGCTTGCTTGGGCTGGGATGCCCAAAACAAGCTTTCGCAAAAATAGCGACTCCCCGATAATTCGATAACTTCACATCCAGCTCTCTCTCTCTCTGTATGAGCATAAATGCTTTGATAAACATACTTACCAAGAGCCCTTTTAAAATTTGATAACGATATTTTGGTACAAAAACAATATGGTACTGGCAAAACCAGACGACATGTGATAATTTTTGAAATCTGCTCATTTGTTTCTCCTAGTTAAATTGCGGGAACAACTTAACTACTTGATACTCTTGAGCAGATCTTTACGCAAAGCTTTTTTTACCCCCGCCCACAGGGCGCGGTTATCTAAGTTGTAATATAAGGGTGGCTTGAGCATTGTTGCAGATGATAATGCAAAGCTGTACGCCACGTTTAGCGGCAGCGCGATGGTTAGTTTTAATCGTGGGGAAAGTTGGGCGCTTGTTGGTCAGGTCACAGAAAAATTCGTTAGTTATATTATCAGCAGAATCCATATAGACCCAGCAGTCCCGCAGATTTTATACGCCAATCTGACTGTTGAAAAAATCGAAGATCAAGCTATGTATGCAAATCGTATTGCTAAATCTTATGACGCAGGAGAGACATGGCAATTGATTGATGTGTCGCCTAATATCACGGGCTCCGAAATTACAATTCATGCAGAGAATACGCAAAAATTATTAATGATAGCCGGGCAGGGGCAAGGCGTTTTACGCAGTGAGGATGGCGGTAAAACCTGGGTACTAAGCAATACAGGCATCAATCTAATTGGCAATCAATTAAGCATTGCTGATAATGGCGTGATGTATCTGGTAAGTGATTATAATCATTACTATAAAAGTATTGATGCAGGGCAGTCTTGGCAAACTTTTACCACACAAGAGCCGGTTAGTGGAGTTTGCAATAACTTTCTGCTTAACCCTGTGCAGAATAGCGAAATTATTTGTCAGAGCTATGAAGGTTTATATTTAAGCAAAGATGTCGGCAAACACTGAGTAGTATTGTCTGTTGCCAGAAATGCGCAAGTAGCCTATGCACAAGATGGCACGATTTATACGCTTATCGCAGGGGATATAGCCAGAACTGTAGATGCAGGGCAGAGCTGGAAGAGTATAAGCCGCATTGCGCAAGTGTTAGAGTCGCCTAGAATTCCATTCAATAAGCGCCATATCACGCCTAAATCTCCTACATTTCAGGGCTTAATCCCTGTAGTAGACCCAGACTATCGTTTCCAGCAGTTACCTGTGTTTGACCCCGTTGATGCAAATTCCTTATATGCATTCGCCTCAGGAGGCATCTTTAAATCAAGCGACCGAGGTGACAGTTGGCAAGTATTTTTTGAACCAAAAACGGCTGCGTTTGGGGAATGGAAGTTACTGATTAACTCGGTTAATCCGGATACGCTGCTTTTTTTCAGAGGATTGAGCCGTATTTTGTTATCAACAGATGGTGGTGAAAACTGGCAACCTACGCTTGAGCAATTGCTAACAGATGATTATGCAGCGGCCCCGCAAATGGTGTTTGATCCCAATAATAGTGGCGGCTTATTTGCGGTGAAAGCAGACAGTGGCGAGGTTTATCATAGTACTGACAGTGGCAGCACCTGGAGCAGGATTAATACAGGCCTGGAAAATGAAAATAATATAGCGTTTCATACCACTACCAGCAGCATATATGCCTCTACCAGCTCTGGTGTTTTTACACTCGCGGAGAAAACTGATTTTTCAGTTACATCAGATTGTTTATTTCAGTGGGCAGAAAAGCAATATCCAGACCTATTTACTCTAGGCTCAAGCAACTCTCAACAATGGGGTGGTTA
Organism: Bathymodiolus japonicus methanotrophic gill symbiont; assembly: GCF_019721995.1. Taxonomy (GTDB): domain Bacteria; phylum Pseudomonadota; class Gammaproteobacteria; order Methylococcales; family Methylomonadaceae; genus Methyloprofundus. Next base: position 96,636 of record NZ_BLYC01000011.1, read on the forward strand.
TACCTATCGTTACTATGCAAAGTCGAATACCTATCTGGGTTTTTTCTATGAACAGGAAGTGCATATAAGAAGTGCGGATTTATCTAGCCGGATTGAAGTTGTCGGCGCTGTAGATTATTACCAGGAATTGGCGGGGTGTGAGTGATGTAGCTGGTAGAAGGTGCTTAAAGCATTGATGTTTCAATTGAGGCTAGATCAACATCTCAGCTGTTTTACAGCTCGGTATCTTCAGCCAGAATCTGCTTTAAAAAAGGCACGGTCAATTTACGCTTGGCAACCAATGTCGCTTGTTCCAGTTTTGGTAACAGGCTCCATAATTCCGGCAGGTCACGCGCATAATGTTTACGTAGAAAATCACCAACCTGTGGCGATATTTCAAAGCCTCGGTTCTTCGCTTTAAAGGTGAGTGCTGATATCTGTTCAGTATCTGAAAGTTCTTGTAGTTTTAGAGTTAAGCCCCAGTTCATACGGGTTTTTAAATCTGCCAAATCTATTGGCAGGTAGTTCGGTGGACAATCTGCCGAAACAATCAGCTTGTGATTATTTTCCCGATGTCGATTATAGAAATTAAATAAAGCAAGTTCCCATATTTTATTTCCTGCACACACTTCAATATTATCTATACAAATAAGATCAAAAGTTTCCAGGCCGCTAAGAATTTCGGGAGTAGGTGGCTGGTTTTTATCTAAGGGCAGAAAGAAAGCACTTAGATTGCGTTGATGGGCGCGCAGGCAACAGGCCTGTAATAGATGTGATTTACCCGAACCTTGTTTACCCCAGAGATAGAGTTGCTGCTCGCCTTGTCCACTCGCAGTATCTGTTAGCTGTTGAATGACTTGCTGATGACTTGCGGTGTAAAAACTGGCAAAGGATTGTTCCGCCTGGAGATCAAATTGTACCGGGATTTGCTCCGCCATTATTACTGGTTTCTTGCCGCATAACGTACAAAAAGAGTGCAACCTAAAAATAGCATCAGGCTGAACAGCACTTCCAGCGAGGGTAATAATCGCTCTGTGCGGGCATAAGCCTCAATGCTGCCATGGATAAAATAAGGCATGCTCAGATAAGCCATCCACGAGCTGCTTTTCAAATTACCTTTTATAAACCCGCGTAATGGTAATAATAAAGGACTCACGGTAAAAATAAGTACCAGGGCAACGGGGAGTTTTTCAGGTGGCGAAATAAGTGTGTTCCAGAGCATAAGCAGGGAAAATAAGCCCACATAACCCGTTAGAGCAAGAGTGTAATAATGACGTGCATTCATGATGTTTTTAATTTTAAAGCAGTATGTGCCAGACGTGCGCCGAGGGCAAAGCAAAGGCTTTTCTCATCTTTGCTTAATGATTGTTGTCCGTGCGAGACATGGCTTGCACCATAGGGCGTGCCACCGGTCTGTGTTTCGCGTAAAGCATGTTCACTACTGGGCAGGCCTAATAGAATCATGCCGTGATGTAATAAGGGTAGCATCATCGAGATTAAGGTTGTTTCCTGGCCACCATGCATGCTTCCTGTCGAGGTAAATACTGCGGCTGGCTTGTTAGTTAGAGCACCTCTAAACCAGACATCGGTCGTATTATCGATAAAGTACTTTAACGGCGCCGCCATATTACCAAAATGCGTCGGGCTACCTAATGCCATACCATCGCATTGTCGCAAATCATCCAGCGTGGCATAAAGGTAACCCGACTCAGGAATCACGTCAGCGCTCTGTTCACAGACGGCTGAGACTATAGGCACGGTACGCAGCATGGCTTCTGCGTCAGAAACGGACTCTATACCCCGGGCAATTTGCTGCGCCATAGTCTTGGTGGTGCCATTAGGGCTGTAATATAAAACAACTGAAGTTTCCCAATTATTGAGTAGCTGAAATACACAATGCTGGTGTATCGAGGTTTATTTTAGGTGGTTTTGCCATGTTTATAGCAAACCCCTACTTAATTCCCCTTAGGCAATAGCATTTGAAACGAATGAAAAGACTATTTTTTTCATATAGTTGTAGCATAGTCTCAATTTTACCATAAATAATTATTGGGAAACTTCAGTAAAACAAGAATATTGACCATTTTTTCTGAAGGGGGGGGGTAGGACGTAGCTTTAGCTCGCCATTATCTAAATAACTGCGGGCTAAAGCCACGCCCTACGAATATTATGTAAATAGAGACTTATAAAATTGCCAAAACGCTTTCTGGTGGACGGCCTACTGCCGCTTTTCCATTTGCCAGCACAATAGGACGCTCAATTAATTTGGGAGAACTCACCATGCCTGCAATCAATGCATCACGGTCCAGATCAGGATTATCCATGCCGGTTGCTTTATACTCAGCTTCTCTTTTGCGCATTAATTCACGCGGCTGCATATCCAGCAAAGTCAAAATAGTATCGAGCTCTTCAGCTGTAGGTGGGGTTTCTAAATATTCAATGATTTCAGCTTGCACGCCATTTTCTTCCAGTAATTGTAGTGTTTGACGTGATTTACTGCATCTTGGATTATGGTAAATTTTTACGCTCATAAGGCCTGCCTAGACTGAAATTGAAAAACGTATAATATCACATGTGCAGAGAATCAATAGGCGCATATATCTGGCAATAATCGTAGGGCGCGGCTTTAGTCCGCCTCTAATAAAGAGATGGGGACTTGTGGGCTCAAGCCACACCCTTCAAGCTGTGCTTTTTTTATGATTTTAAAGAAAGCGACTGAAAGAGCAAGCGCTGATAATATAAAAAGTAAGCCAGCATGATAAGGCTGCGACAAAGCATAAATAAAGTAAGCGCCAGCTACAGCCCTTGATTCCCCAAAGACTGAGAGTAATACCATGCAGGTAAAAAAACTACAAATAGCGAAAATACAATGCAATCGCGCATCTGCCTGGACAAAGTCGCGCCGATAAACACGCCATCCATTAGAAAGCTACTAAACGATATCAGCGGCAAGGCTATAAGCCAGGGTAGATACTCATAGGCAGGGTCACGGACCTCAGTTACAGGCGCGCCATGCTACCTCACGAAATTCCGGGACTCCTGTCGCCGTAATTCGTTCACCTACGCAGCGAATAGGAGATGCTCCAGCCGCCCTGCGTCCGCCACAGACTGAGCACAAAGCAGCTCAGTCATGGCTACCACAAATGGCTCTACGGCTATTCGGGATAAAATTTTAGCCTCCCTCGCGCGCTATCGCGCACTTCGGATTGGCAAATTTCCCTGCGCCTTCTGGAGACTATCAGCCCGTCCGGGGCTGACAGCGAATGAGTTAAGGCATTAATAATATCTTTCCCCGCAAGGCTAAATGTCAGGGTAAAAAATAGCGCTACCATTAAAGACCATAGGCCTGTCGTTTTAAGCGATTGCTGGAACAGGGCTTTGTTTTTAGCGCCTAATGATCGGCCAATCAACGCTTCGGCAGCGTGAGCAAAGCCATCCAGAGCATAAGCCATAAACGTTTGAAAATTCATTAAAACCGCATTGGCAGCTAGAGTAGCACTGCCAAATTTTGCACCTTGCACAGTAAAAAAGCTAAAGGTAAAAATCAGACATAGAGTTCGCACAAACAAGTGGCTATTGATCAGCAGCATAGCTTTAATTTTGTCGTACTGAAACAGCGTTGACCATGACAGGGAGCGAGGGCATTTTGGAAGATTCCGGGTGATTAGAAATATGCCGAGGACTAATCCAGTAAATTCAGCCAATACCGATGCCAGAGCGACACCCTCGGTATTCATGCCGTAATGCATGACAAATAACAGATCTAAGCAGATATTGCATACATTAGTTGTGACGACGATGGCTAAAGGGCTAGTAGTATTTTGTCGACCTAAAAACCAGCCTAAAATGACATACTGACATAAAGTAGCAGGTGCGCTCCAGATACGTAAAAAAAAATACTGCTGCGCCCGCTGAAAATCAGGGAAACGGAGCCTAAGCGAAGTGATGATTTTTAGTCCGCGATAGCCGTAGGGCCGTTGTTTTGTCGGAGTCTGAGCGTTAGCGAAGGTGGAGACAAAATAAAAGGCCATCCGACACGGCGTCAAGTCATTTGGAGCCTATGTTCCGACCCCTTGTTGGGTCGGGACGAGGTGACGAGGACGAATCGGGGCCGCCGGAGGCATAAGTGGTCGCGTTAAGTTTTTGCCGCTTGCTTGGGCTGGGATGCCCAAAACAAGCTTTCGCAAAAATAGCGACTCCCCGCAGGGGCTCAATATTTGCGTGACTATTAATCAGATGAAAGCTAAGCGTAGCGATAGGCTGCTGGCAGGCTAATATAATCAAGGATATGCACAAGGCAAGCATCATAGCCCGTACTAAAATAGCCCGTAACTCTACCGGATCATCAGCGCCAAATGCTTGGGCGCTAAGACCTGACGTGCCCATGCGCAAAAAGCCGAAGCCCCAGAAAAGGAAATTGAATATCAACCCTGCAAGTGCAACGGCACCAAGGTAATTGGCATTATCCAGATGCCCCATCACCGCAGTATCGACCAAGCCTAATAATGGTGTAGAAATATTGGCAATTATCATCGGTAAGGCAAGTTGCCAAACCTGTCGATGATTAAAGCACTGCTTATTCAAAGATCGGACAAGTAGTTGTGAGCATATGTTGAGTTATGACAACTTAAACCATCAGTGTTCCCATTATCTGAAGTTTCCCAATAACTATTTATGGTAAAATTGAAACTATGCTACAACTATATGAAAAAAATAGTCTTTTCATTCGTTTCAAATGCTATTGCCTAAGGGGAATTAAGTAGGGGTTTGCTATAAACATGGCAAAACCACCTAAAATAAACCTCGATACACCAGCATTGTGTATTTCAGCTACTCAATAATTGGGAAACTTCAGCCCATTAAAAGAAGAAGCACCTAAACAAAGCAGCCTATAACCTACCTGAAGGTAGCACCACTCGAACGCTGAAAATCATGGAAACGGAGCTTAGCGAAGTGGTGATTTTTAGTCCCTGATAGGCGACAGGGCAATTCGCTGATTCGACGTGTGCTAGCAGCACGCGAGAGGAGCAAGAATTGCATTCCGAATAGCCGTCCAGCCAGTGAGGTAGTAATGACGAAGCGGCTTTTGTGCGTAGTCGTTGCGGACGCAGGGCGTTCAGGGCATCTCCCATCCGCTGCGTAGTTGAACGAATTATGGCAACAGGAGTCCCGGAATTCCGTGAGGTAGCATGGCGCGCCTGCGTTTATCTTCTTTATCCCACTGCTTTAAGGCTGGATCCGGCATATAAAAGAAAAAACCGACAGGCACTGTAATGGATGAGGTAACTAGCAGCAATAATACTATCGTTTGTCCATTAACATACCCGCCGGAGCCTTTGTGTTTCTGCTTGTAAACCTTATAAATACGTTTTGTAGACTTAGATCGTGCTCGGTCTGATTCATCAAAGGCCAACGCTGAAAATCAGGGAAACGGAGCCTAAGCGAAGTGATGATTTTTAGTCCGCGATAGCCGTAGGGCCGTTATTTTGTCGGAGTCTGAGCGTTAGCGAAGGTGGAGACAAAATAAAAGGCCATCCGACACGGCGTCAAGTCATTTGGAGCCTATGTTCCGACCCCTTGTTGGGTCGGGACGAGGTGACGAGGACGAATCGGGGCCGCCGGAGGCATAAGTGGTCGCGTTAAGTTTTTGCTGCTTGCTTGGGCTGGGATGCCCAAAACAAGCTTTCGCAAAAATAGCGACTCCCCGCTGTCGTCCTTCATTCAGAATATACGTGGGACTTCCCTCTACCCGAAACTCATCTCTTAGCTCAATATCCCGGAACAAGGCAGCCAAAGCCGCACCATTATCTAGCACACGCTCCATTTCAGTGATCGGTAATTGTAAGGTTTTGACAATATCCATCAGCACAGTCCTGCTGCCAATATCTCTGGCATCCTGAAAAAATGCCAGGCGTACCTGCCAGACATATTCTTCAAATAATGTCCTGTGCTGCAGACCTGCATCAGCCTCATTGCTGATCACACCTTCATCGACCAGGCATTGAACCGCTTTGATAAATAAATGGCTGGTTGCTGAGGTTCTTGGCGTATTTATTCTCCACACATCTTGATGCAAACTCAGGTGAGGATAGGCTGTGCAGACCTTATGAGTATGCTTGCCGAATCCTGCATACCCGCCTCTATCTTTCCAGCCCTCACCTACGCTGTCAGCCCCGGACGGGCTGATAGTCTCCAGAAGGCGCAGGGAAATTTGCCAATCCGAAGTGCGCGATAGCGCGCGAGGGAGGCTAAAATTTTATCCCGAATAGCCGTAGAGCCATTTGTGGTAGCCATGACTGAGCTGCTTTGTGCTCAGTCTGTGGCGGACGCAGGGCGGCTGGAGCATCTCCTATTCGCTGCGTAGGTGAACGAATTACGGCGACAGGAGTCCCGGAATTTCGTGAGGTAGCATGGCGCGCCTGTCCTGTGCTCGGTATTGCCAAAGATAGGCATAAAATGATAGCTGATCTCTATATCAGCAGAGTTGTTCTTAATTAACTCATCCAGTCGTACCTGAGCCAGATAAGCCCAGACACATAAGACATCGGTAAAATAATGAATATGTATACTTGATGACGCCATTAGGTAAGATCCTTTAAAGTATGGTTTGTAGGCATACAAACAATTGACCAGAGTACAAAGATACCAGATTGCAGCTTTAAAGAAAGTAGGAAACTAACGATTGATACTAAAAGCACCAGATTAACAATATTCATAAAAAAGCCCTGACCAGGTCGCTCTAGTTAGGGCTTCTATCTAGTTGCAGTAAAGTGTTTTAAGTACCCCGGTAAAATTGCTTTAACCTTTTTTAGAGAATGTTTTGGTAATATAAAATAGCGCGTAGAGTGGACTTTAGTCCGTTTATATATCGATTGCCTACATTAGCGGACTAAAGTCCGCCCTACATTGATTCCTTATTTTAGTTAAATTAATT